>CAWVSB010000005.1:0-195802 GCA_963933215.1 uncultured Cellvibrionales bacterium | reverse complement strand
GGAAAGCCAATTGCTTTGGCTTGCTCGACTAATACCGCATCATCTTGATCTGCCCCTTGATAACCGGGTATGCAAGGCACTCCTGCTTCTATCATGGCGACTTTAGATAGCCGTTTACTGCCCATTAGCTCTATCGCGTCGCTACCGGGGCCAATAAATATAATGTCGTTAGCTTCGCACTGTTTAGCAAAAGCAGCATTTTCCGACAAAAAACCATAGCCCGGATGAATGGCATCACTACCAGTTTGCTTTGCAGCATTGATGATTTTGTCAGCAACAAGATAAGATTCGCCTACCGCTGAAGCGCCAATATGTACGGCTTCATCAGCCTCATGTACATGCAAAGCATTAGTATCAGCGTCGCTGTAAACAGCGACTGTTCGATACCCTAGATCTCTAGCGGTGCGAATAACCCTAACGGCTATTTCGCCGCGGTTAGCAATTAAAATTTTATCCAGCTTAGTCATAGTATTTACTCCTCAGGCTGCCCAGAACGGCGGACGTTTTTCTAAGAAAGCCAATACGCCTTCTTGTCCTTCAGCGCTGCGCAGTGCGGCGGTAAAATCATCAGCGGCTCGGTCCAGTAAAGATTCATGAGCAACTTTGCCAACGTCCAACATTAGCTTTTTAGTGACCGCATTGGCATGAGGCGCAGCGCGGCGAACTTTCTTTATGACATCTTCATAAACAGTCTGCATTTGTGCTGGCGAGTTAGTGACAAAATGGACTAACCCAAGCTCTTTCGCCTCAACGCCGTTGATACGCTCGCCCAGCAGCGCTAAACGTCTTGCTTGGGTTAAGCCAATACGGGTAACAACAAAGGGCGCTATTTGTGCAGGAATAATACCCAGCCCTGTTTCGGGCATGGATAACTTAGCATTGGCATCGGCTATAGCAACGTCTGAAATACAGGCCAGACCAAAGCCGCCACCCATTACGGCACCTTCAAGTAAGGTGATAACAACCTGTGGCGCTCGATTTACTTTGGTAATCATATGGCCGAAGCTGCGGTTAAAATCCCAAGTCGCTTGGATTTTTTCTGACTCTGTTTGACCTTCGATATTCATACCGGATATATCACCGCCAGCACAAAAATGACCGTCGCTGCCGCGTAGCACCACGGCGCGTATCGATAGGTCATTTTCAATAGCGTCAAATATAGCCATCAGTTCCGTTACTAATTGGCTATTCATGGCATTGCGTTTATGTGGCCGGTTTAAGGTGATGGTTAACACACCGTTGTCGTCAGCTAGTAATAGTTCTTTGCAGCTTGGTAGATTCATTATTTTTATCCTTGGCTACTTATAATCTGGCGATGCCGAATGTATTGGCATTAACGTCTCGCGTATCGCCTTCAATACAAACACTTAGCGCAAACGCCACCACGTTACGGGTATCACGTGGATCAATCATGCCGTCATCCCACAGGCGAGCAGTATTAGCGAGAGCGTGAGATTTAGACGCCATTACCTCAGCTGTTTGCTGTTCCAGAGAATCGAGTAGCTCTTCGTTTACCTTGCCACTACGGCGCATTTTGCTCTCAGCAACTGTTCGTAACACACTACCGGCTTGCGCTGGTCCCATTACCGACACCACTGTACGTGGCCAGGCAAACATAAAGCGAGGTTCCATACCTCTGCCACACATAGCGTAATTGCCGGCCCCAAATGAGCCGCCAACAACTACTGATATTTTAGGTACGGTGCTATTGGTAACCGCCTGAATCAGCTTTGAACCATGTTTAATAATGCCGCCTTGCTCGGCTTCAGTGCCAACGATAAAACCAGTGGTGTTATGCAAAAACAAAATAGGTGTACCAGACTGTTCGCAGAGCTGAATAAATTGCCCCGCTTTGGCTGCGCCATGAGGGGTAATTGGTGCGTTGTTGCCGATAACACCACACGCCTGACCTTTAATTTTGACATGACCACAAACAGTGCCCATATCAAAATCAGCTTTGAAGTCTAGAAAGTCTGAACCGTCGGCAATACGGGCAATGATCTCACGCACGTCATACGGCATTTTAGCGTCGTCGGGGACTATGCCGAGTAGATCTTCGCTGTCGTATAGTGGCTGTTGATAATCCGGTTTAGCAGGCAAGTTTAGCTTGGCATTCCAAGCTAAACTTGCCATTACTTCGCGGGCAATACGAATACCGTCAGCATCATTTTCAGCTAAGTAGTCTGCTGTACCCGCAACCTCTGCATGCATCTCAGCGCCGCCAATTTCTTCATCGGTGGCAATCTCACCAGTGGCGGCTTTTAGTAATGGCGGCCCAGCTAAATACACCGTTGATTGCTTGCGAATCATAATCACATAATCAGATAAACCCGGTTGATAGGCTCCGCCTGCTGTTGCACTACCGTGTACTACGGTAATTTGTGGGATACCGGCTGCCGACAAACGACATTGATCGGCAAAGCCAGCACCAGAGCTGCCAAAGAAATCACCCAGTTGGGCTAAGTTGCCACCGCCGCTTTGGGCCAAGGTAATTACTGGCATTTTATTAACCAAAGCAAGCTGCATCATCCGGCGGCGCTTAGCGGCTCCTAACATGGTAATACTGCCGCCTTTGGTTAAATAATCATCTATTAACACTATGCAGCGCGTATTTTGCACAAAACCAATACCGGTTATGCAACTGCCACCAGCGCTAGAACCATCCATGTCACCTTCTTGCATATAGCCACACAGAGTTGATAGCTCCATAAACGGTGAACCCGCGTCTAACAACATAGCTAAGCGTTCGCGTGGCGGAATTAATCCCTTAGCGCGGTAGCGTGGCACTTTTGCCGTGGCGGTATCGATGACTTTGCGTTCAATGTCGCGAAACTCTTGCACCGCATCACCCATGGCTTGGGCGTTGCGGTTAAAAGTTTCTCCGGTGCTATCAATTTCTGATTCTAAAATGGCCATACAGCAACCTATTGTTATTTATTTATAGTTACTTTTTCTTTTTGCCGGGATTAGTACCCATCATCTTAGTGATAATTCCGAGCATTACTTCATCGGCTCCACCGCCAATTGATAGCAAGCGACCGTCACGATAAACCTGACTGATTGGGTTGTCCCACATAAAGCCCATACCACCCCAATATTGCAGGCAAGAGTCTGATACTTCACGTATTAGCCGCCCTGCTTTTAATTTAGCCATCGATGCTTTCATCACTACGTTGCCGCCATTGATATATTCTTCAACGCAGGCATAAACTAAGGCGCGCAGCGCTTCTACTTCGGTTTGTAACTCTGCTAAGCGAAAATTGATTACTTGGTTGTTAATTAACGGCTCACCAAACGCCTCGCGCTCACGCGTGTAATTAATAGTCTCGCTGATACAAAAATCCATAGACTTCAATACGCCAACGGCGGCATAAATACGCTCTTCTTGAAACTGCATCATTTGATAGGTAAAGCCTTGGCCTTCTTCACCAATAATATTGGCTTGAGGAACTCGCACATCGTCAAAAAACACTTGGGCAGTATCAGAACTGCGCATGCCGAGTTTATTTAACCGCTCTGAAAAACTAACGCCTGGGGTATTAGTCGGCACAATAATTAGTGATTTATTTAAGTGCGGCTTACCTTCACTAGTGTTGGCCAACACACAAAGATAGTCGGCTTGGGTGGAGTTAGTAATCCACATTTTAGTGCCATTAATGACATAGTCATCACCGTCTTTAACCGCTTTGGTTTTAATCGCGGCAACGTCTGAGCCGGCATGCGGTTCACTTACGGCAATTGAGAAAACCGCTTCGCCGGTAATCGCTTTGGTTAAATATTGTTCGCATATTTCTTTGCTGCCAAAATTCGCTAAGGCAGGCGTCGACATATCAGTTTGCACGCCAATGGCCATTGAAACGCCGCCTGATTTAATGCGGCCTAGTTCTTCGCCGAACACGGTTTGATAGCTGTAATCTAAACCCATACCACCATATTCAACTGGCTTGGCAATACCTAATAAACCTAAGTCACCCATTTTTTTAAAAACTTCATGGGCAGGAAAAATACCGTCAGCTTCCCATTGATCACAATAAGGGTTTATTTCGTTATCAATAAACTTAGCGGTAATATCTCTTATTTCTTGATGTAACTCTGTAAAGATCATTTAGTTCTCCGGATAAATTATATTTTAATAAAGTGTGATTAGTTAAATGGACTCATTTCTTTGCCCATGGGCTGTATTTTTTGAAACGCTGGGCGTTCTTTCATGCGCGCCAAATAGTCTGAAACCTGAGGGGTATAGCGCTCATTCAAATTAAGTAACTCGCCAAAATAAAGTGCAAAGGTGACGGCTATGTCAGCAATTGTAAATTTGTCAGCCACTAAAAATTCGCGCCCTTTAATGTGTGCGTCCAGCTTACGCAGGCGCGAGATATACCACTTAGAATAGTCTTCTACAGCTTGCGGTAATTGCCGCTCAGGTGGTTCAAGCATGGTGTATCTGAAGGCAATCGTTTGGGGGAACGTTAGGGTAGCATCGCTGTGATACAACCAGTTTAGGTAGTCGCTATATTCCGGATGATCTGGCTTGAGGCCAAACTCATACTGTTGAAACTTTTCTACTAAATAATGACAGATACCCGTTGATTCAGTCATATGAGCTGTATCGTGGGTAAAATATGGCACTGTGCCTAATACATTTACGCCAAAGTATTCTTTATCAAATATCCGAGGTGGAAATGGCAGCTTAACTAATTCGTAGTCGATGCCCATTTCTTCTAATGCCCACAACGGGCGCATTGAGCGTGAGTCATGGCAATGCCATAGTTTAATTGTGGAAGTCATTGTTCACTACACTCCATATTGGCGCGACGCTAGGTCACGCATGATTTCTTCTGAGCCGCCACCAATGGCGTTAACTCGTACTTCTCGATAAATTCTCTCGACCCGATTACCGCGCATATAACCAGCCCCACCTAATATTTGCATGGCTTCACGAGCGCAATACTCCATGGTTTGGCTGGCTTGGACTTTTAGCATAGCGATATCCCCAGCGTCAGCTATTCCTGCTATTACTTGGTAGGTACACAGTTGATGGTAAGCCTGAGTAGCATTAATGCGCTGTTTCATTTCGGCAATCTTATGCCGGATAACTTGATGGTCAGCCAAGCGCTTGCCAAAGGTTTCACGTTGCTGCGCCCAGTTAACCGCCTCTTCTAAACAAACGCGAGAGTAGGCTTCCATTGAAGCGGCCATGGTCATGCGTTCACTATTAAAGTTACGCATAATTACCTTAAAACCTTGATTCTCTTCGCCTAATAAATTGGCCGCGGGTACTTTTACATTGTCAAAATAAATAGTGGCCGTGTCGCCTGCCCACCAGCCCATTTTTTTATCCAATGGGGTTCTATCAACACCGTCTAAATTCGCCGGTATTACCAATACAGAAACTCCTTTGCCACCTTCGCCGCCGGTGCGCACGGCAGTGGTCAGCCAGTTAGCGTTCATACCACCGGTAATATAGGTTTTACTGCCATTAACAATATAAAAGTCACCGTCGCGTAACGCGCTAGTTGAAATTTGCGCCACATCTGAGCCAGCGCCTGGTTCGGTAATAGCTAGTGAGATACGTTTTTTACCGCTAATAACCTGCGGCGCTATTTCGCTGCGCAGCTTGCCATTGGCAAAATTAATCACTGGCGGCAAGCCAATGCTGTGAACTAATAAAGTCGAACTAACACCACCCACGCCACAGCGCGACATTTCTTCACTAAGAATATTCAGATGCCATAGATCAATTCCTTCGCTGATACCACCAACATCTTCTGGATAACCTAAACCCAAAATACCCATAGCACCTGCCTTTGGCCACAAGTCATCGGGAATGTGGCCGTCTTCATCCCATTGGTCGGCATAAGGCGAAATCTCAGCATCAATAAATTTACGCAGTTGGTCGCGCCATTGATGATGATCGTCGGTGAGGTACGAGTTATGAAGTCTTGCACTGTCAAAATCTAAGGCCATGGCCGTCTCGCTAACTTGGTAGAATCTTTATACTAATCAGCAGAGTGATTGTCAGCATTCGAATAGGTGCCAAGATCATAAGATTTGGTGCCAATAGTTGCTAAATAGTCAATCCTTTCAGCTCAGGCTAATGTGTATAGATGATAATTTGATTTTTGTGACTATTAAATTAATATCTGTTTAGTAATATAAATTCATATCAACAGCACAATAATATGACAGATTCAGCAAACGAATCAGCTGCTAATCGATCTCTCTCATCGCTATCACGAGCGCAACTTGAGACTATTTTAGATGCCAGCCCTTTAGGTATGGCCATTACTCGTTACTACGATGGTGTTATCGTCTATGTAAACTCTACTTTGGCTGATTGGGCGGAGATATCAGTTGATGAAATCATTGGCACGCCCGCGATCAACTATTATTGTGATATGGATGCTCTTAGCGCAGCCATGGAAGTGCTGAAAGATGGCCGCCCGGTGAATAACTGCGAGATGAGAATGAAGGGCACTGACGGTGCTTACCTGTGGCGTCAAGTTAACATGGTAGCTTTATGGTTAGACGATGAGCGCATAATTTTAAGCTGGTATAACGATATCAACGAGCTGCTGAAAGCAAGACAAGAGCTAATTCATTTAGCTAAACACGATGCATTAACCGGTTTGGCTAATATCGCTCATTTCGGTGAGTATTTAATTGAGGCGGCAGAAAGCGCCGTTGCCAACACCGCTGTAGCCAGCTTGTTATATCTTGATTTAGACGATTTTAAAAAGGTCAACGACAGGTATGGCCATCAGTTTGGTAACCGTGTTTTAAAAATGGTCGTTGATAGGATTAGACTCTGTATTGACGATAATGATTTTGCAGCTCGTATTGGTGGCGATGAATTTGCACTAATTGTTGAATCAACCGATATCGATGTTCAAGCCGCCCTCGATAAAGCTGAGCAGATTTTAGCAATGGTAAGAGAGCCGTATTCAATTGACGGCAAGAATGCCTCTCTCAGTATTAGTATAGGTGTTACTCACTTTGATGGTAAAAGCCATTGTGCCGATGAAATTGTTACCCAAGCCGACAATGCTATGTACCGCGCTAAACATGGCGGCAAAAATCGTATTTGCGTGCATAGTTCTGCCAACAATGGCTAATGACGATAGTCTGATGGTGATTTACCGTACCAGCTTTTAAATGCCGAAGAGAACGATGCTTGGTCGGCATAACCCAAGAGAAATGCAATTTCGGTAATGGCTAAGCGCTTGTCGGCTAAAAATCTAACCGCCATAGCCGCGCGCACCTCTTGCAACACCTGCTGAAAATTGGTCTGTCTATCGCTTAGGCGGCGCTGCAAGGTGCGACGAGATACATTCAGGCCCCCAGCGATAATGTCGATACCAGTTGATCCGCTAGGCATTGATTCAGCGATAGTCTTTTTCAAGCTGCTCAAGAAAATATCAGAAGAATCAGTGTGATCGAAAATACGCTGAAAGGAACTGGCAGTGCCAGTGTAATTGCCATAGTCTGGCTTAACCAAGGGATAGCTTAATGAAGACCGGTCAAAATATAAGCAACTTGAGTCTTGCTCAAACTTAAGGTTGTTTCCAAATAAATCAATTAAAGCACTGATATTGATAGGTTTTTTATAAGTAAAGCAGGCCTGAGCTATAGGAATTGGTGATACACATAGGGAATTAATAATCATCACTGAAGCGGCTAATGCTTCGTCAGTCATGTGTCGATTTTTTGCAGTTTCAACTTGCAGAGGTTGCCATATTAGTGCCAGTAACTCACCCTCTTGTTTGATGATGGCCTCTCCAATATCGCCCCGCAACAACAATATACTAGGCATCAATTTTAGATAATCACGGAAGGTTTTACAGATAGACGTCATATAAAGCTGCAAATTTAGCCCCCGTAAATATACGATCCGACCGACCGATAATGCAAAATCTGGGTTGTTGGTAGCAGTGACGGCTAAATCATATAGATGGTAAAGCTTAGCAACAGGAATGCGGGAGTCTGAATTCTGCAAATCCTGCATATTCAGCTTAGCCTGACGTATTAATTCATCGGTATCGGCACCAAAGTGCTCGGCCGTTTGCAGCACAGCACTAATTGGCGCGGGGTATACGGTCCAGCTCGGATCGCTCACACTCATAGACTATAAGACCAAAAGGAAATATGAGCACTAACTCTAGCAGTAACAGCGCTAGATGGCACTGACCGCTAGGCTGCTTTGTTAGCGTTATTATTGATCAAATCAATAAATTTCCCATACAACTGGCGCGGTAAGTCATGGCCCATTCCGTCAATTACTTCTAAGGTTGAATGCTTAATGTGGCGCGCGGTATCAATTCCGCCTTCAACTGGCACCAGTACATCACTGCGACCATGGATAACACAGGTTGGCACAGTTATGCGCTTAAGCAACTCAACTCTATCACCGCCAGCAGCTATTGCGGCCAGTTGGCGTTGGTAGCCAACAGGGTAATAACAACGATTAAAACTTAGCGCCATTCTTTCGCGCAATGCTTGTTCTTCAGGCATGTATTTGGGGCTGCCAATCACCTGCCAAAAGCTCACCATCTGATCTAAATAATCGGCCTCGGAGCTAACTGGTTTGCGAGTAATCATATGCTTAGTTACATCCCAAGACGCACTGGGTAAAGACTTGTGGCCTGATGTAGACATAATCGATGTCAACGACATTACGCGCTCAGGATGTTCAGCGGCTAATATTTGACTAATCATCCCGCCCATAGAAGCCCCTACTATGTGCGCCCGCTTGATATCCAATGCATCCATAACGCCAATTGCATCGTCAGCCATATCATAAAGGGTGTAAGGAGTTTTGATTTTTATTCCGAGTTTTTGGGCGAGAAGCCCTTTTAATATGTTTGGCGGCTGCTGAGTATCAAACTTTTGCGATAAGCCAACATCACGATTATCAAACCGCACTACCCGGTAGCCTTTAGCAACTAGGCCGAGGCAGAACTCTTCTGTCCACGCTATCATTTGGGTGCCAAGGCCCATAATGAGCAAAATCACTGGCGCCGATGATTCGCCGAATTCATCGTAAGCAATATTAATGCCGTTGGCGTTGAGCAGAGATTCAGACATTACGATCACCTATTTGGGAAAACCCAGTTATGAATTAGATTAGTGCGCTTAAATGGCTGCCACTGCTCCTGTGTTTGAGCCAATCGGTCGGCAATTAAATACCAAACAGAGCCATTGATAGTTAAACCACAGTGACTACCATGTACTTCGATGTTTTGGGTCTGGGCATGGCCGTCCCGCTGCATAGTGTTATGCCATTTAACGACGCTGTCGGTTTTGGTATAAACCGACGTGGTTGGCACCGGGGGGGCTTGTTCTCGCAGTTTTTGTTCAACAGCTTGTTTTAGCGACGGGTTTAAACGTTTAAAAAGGCCCGAAGAAACTGTTTTGACTTCCGCAGTTTGAGATATTGGACTGCCTAGAGTAATTACCTGCCTAACAATCTCAGGTGCGCTGCGAGCAGTCTCACGTGCATAAATACCACCTAAACTGTGACCAATAATACTAATAGGACGCCCTGTCTGCTTATATAGAAACTCTATCTCGCGCTTCAACTGAGCAATCACTTCCTCTTTCGGACCGAGATTTCTACCTTGACGCCAGCCCGTTGCAACATAACCCTTGGTCGTTAAAAAATCGCATAAAGGCTGATTGAACTTGTCTTCGCCAAGAAAGCCAGGAATAACCATAACTCCATGGCCGTCACCGTTAGGGATCTTTTTCAGTAACGGCTGAACCCATCGTAACGCTCTTTTCTCTGCCACTAACCGCGGTAGTTCATTTAGGGTCAAAAATGAGCTATAGGATTTTTCAGACATAGTCCGCAAAGACATTATCTATTACCTTTGGCTGTTGGCTTAGCATTAACCCCAGTCTTGGGTTTGGCTTTTGATTTAGCCTTAGCGTTAACCGCAGTCTTCGGTTTGGCTGTTGATTTAGCCTTCACTGAAGACTTCGGTTTAGCTGTTACCTTCTTTTTGGTCACAGCTTTGGTAGCTGGCGTCGGCGCTTGCAATGCCAGCGCCGCTGCTTTTAAATCATTAAGTGATTCATGCAGGCACTGCACGTAAAAACTAGGGTCAGGCATCATCGTGCGGCAACAGGTCGCGGTAATCGAAAATTCACCACAGTAGCTACCAATAACATGGAACAAACCCGTGCCGTCGATAACAGGGCCTGAACCTAATGTTGTCAACATTTTTGCACCGGTAAAATACAGCGGTATTTGCGGCCCGGGCACGTTTGTTACTACGCAGTTATAAGCTGGGGCCATCTGGTTCATCAATCCAAAGCTACTGGACAACCTTGCCGCCGATGCAGTCAGTGTCGCGGGAATAAACTGAGTATAATCGGTCATCGCTTTGGCACCGACCGCATTGGTAAGCTCTTTTGCGTCCAGGGTGCCTTCGTGCACCGCTTTTAAGCGCTCCAAAGGTTTATCAATTTCGGTACATAATTTAACTGTCATCTGCGACACTTGATTGCCACCAGCGCCAAGCTTGTCTTTAGTACGGATATTAATCGGTGCCATCGCCGCCATCGAATCCTCAGGCAGCTCACCTTTGGCGGTTAAGTATTTATTCAGCGCACCGCCAACAATGGTTAACGCAACGTCGTTAACAGTGGCACCTTCAACTGAATTTTTAATCAGCCGAATATCTTCAAAATCAAACTTAGCCGCATCAAATACTCGGTGCGGAGACACTGTGTCGTTGAAACGAGTACGCGGAAGGTTACCCACCCGAGTTAACTTGCCTGAGCGGATACCGGCAAAAGCTTTGGCAAAGCTTGGGATAGTGTTGCGGGCGACACTGATAAACCTAAATGGCGTCTTAATTGAATTAATCTGTGACTGAATCACCAGATTCAACTTACTTGGTTTAGCGTCCACTACTATATGATTAGACGCCGTTGGAACGCCGGCATCTGCTGACAAATCATGTAATGCATGACTTAACTCAACACCAGAAGCGCCGTCGATAGCAGCATGATGAACTTTGGTGAACACTGCAAAACAACCTTTGGGGAAACCATCAATTTTATCCAAACCTTCAATAATATTCATTTCCCATAATGGACGCGAGCGATCTAGCTGGCGAGCATGCAGGCGTGACACAAGAATACAAAGCTGACGCCAATCGCCAGGTGCTGGCAGTGCCATATGGCGAATATGATATTCAGGATCAAAGTTGCCATCGGCGCGCCAATACGGATGATCCAAGCTCAATGGCACTTCTTGCAACACATTGGTCATCGATGGCACGCGAGATGAGCGCGCCATTACATTATTAATAATCTGCTTAAAACCAACCTTGCCGCCAGGCGCAGTAGATGGGTCATAGATAGCCAAGCCAGAGATATGCATTGGCACATTCGGCGTTTCTAAATATAAAAAAGAGGCATCTAATCCGGTGAGTTGCTGCATATTTTTAACCTTTTATTATGCGTTGGCTTCATCCCGCAGTTCGCGGCGCAAAATTTTACCAACGTTTGATTTTGGTAATTCAGGCTTAAATTCAATAAATTTTGGAATTTTATAACCTGTCAAACGTTCACGACAATATGCCTTTATGTCATCAACCGACAGATCGGGATTGGTAGAGGCGAGGTATAGCTTAACAGCTTCACCACTTTTCGCATCTTTTACCCCAACTACAGCACATTCAAATATGTCTTTATGACTGTAGACAACGTCTTCAATCTCATTGGGATAAACATTAAACCCAGACACTAATATCATGTCAGTTAATCGGTCTACGATTTTAATGAATCCATCATGTTGCAAGATGGCTATATCACCGGTTTTAAACCAACCTTCTTTATCCAATACTTCAGCGGTCGCCGCTGCACGTTGCCAGTAGCCCTCCATTACTTGCGGGCCACGCACACAAATTTCGCCTTCTTCGTCAACATCAACTTCAATGCCAGCTGCACTGCGAAGCTGAACTTCCATACTCGCCATTGGCGTACCAACAGTACCCAGCTTGCGTTTATTGGGTTTATTAACTGTTAAGGTCGCTGCTGTTTCAGAGAGACCGTAGCCCTCAAAGATGTCAGATCCTGTGCGCTCCTTCCATTCTTCTCCTATTTCTTTAACCAGCGCCGCGCCGCCAGCAATAACGCCTTTCACGTTACTGTAGTCAACTTGGTCAAAATCAGGATGAGCCATCATCCCGACGAACAGTGTATTTACCCCAGCCATACCGGTAAACCGATAGGCTTTCATTGCCTCTATTAAACTATCAATATTCCTTGGGTCGGGAATGAGTACCGACAAACCGCCAGTTAAAAAGACAGTTATTACGCTCAGAGTAAAGCCGTAGACGTGATACATCGGCATAGGAGCAATAACAATTTCTTCAACGCCCTGCGCAATTTCTTGCGGCGTTAGCATCTCTTCTGATGCTTTAGCCGACTGCGCGGCACTAGCAAACAAATTGCCTTGGCTTAACACCGCCCCTTTAGCAACGCCTGTGGTGCCGCCGGTATATTGTAAAACAGCAATGCTATCCATCGTTGTCGTTGAAGGCGGCAATTCAACGCTTGCGCCTTTAGCTAAAGCGTCAGGTAAGGAGGTCAGACAATCTAAATCTGATTTAGGCAGCGGCTGCGCCTCGATCATGTCAAACACATTGGTAACCACAACTTGGCTAATACCTATTTGTGGCAACACTTTTTCTACCAATGGCAACAAGTCAGCCAGTACCACTAAGGCCTTGGCACCCGAGTCATTAAATTGATGAATCAACTCACGCTCGGTATACATGGGGTTGGTGTTAACAATAGTCAGATTAGCTCGTAAAATGCCCCAAGCAACTATTGGATATTGAATAAGATTTGGCAGCTGAATAGCAACCCGGTCGCCTTTCTCTAGGCCCGCCTCAGTTAACAAATACGCGGCAAAATTACGGCTGTGGCTATCAATCTCGGCAAAGGTTAGCTCTTGACCGATACAGCTAAAAGCAATTTTGTCTGCATATTGGTTGCAAGCGTCATCAAACTTATTAATTAGGCTCTGGCAGTTCTCAGTATTCAACTCCGCCAACTTTTGTCTAGCAAACTCTGAATTTGACATTATTTACTCATTTTTTTGTTATTCAGAAACAAACTGATAGGCATAAAAAAACAGACATACCGGAGTATGTCTGCAAAGGTTCTGCTTAGGGATTGCAGATAAACGCTCAGATCTTAAAAGTCGTACTGTACTTCAAGGCTGTATACGCGCGGCTCATTTGGCATGCCTGTTATCACATCGTTTTGACCGAGAGTTAGCGACGTAAAAGTTTGCTCATCGGTGATGTTCTTGCCAGCCAACAGCACGCGAATATCACTGTCTGGGCTATACCATGTTAAAAGCATATCTGCGCGATAATATGAATCAGCTATTGTCTCGGGAGTATCAAATATGGAGTATTGTCTTTCGTCCACAAATGAATAGTTACCCGAAATACTGAAATCACCCATGGCGCTAGTAAACCAGGTGTAGTTAGCATTTAAAGAGATCTTGTTCTTAGGAGCTTGCACTAAGTCAACACCGGTTAAATCTTGCTGTACCCCAGGGTTAGCGACAGTGTCTTCAACACAGCAGAAATCGGTATATTCACCGTCTATATAGCTATAGGCGGCCATTAAACGAAGATTTTCGGTGGCAATCCAAGTAGTTTCAATCTCTAAACCATTTATTTCTGCTTCATCTGCGTTGATTACTTTTTCTAAGCTAAGCCCTTGATTGTTAAGAAACCCGGCCACTACTTGCATATCTTTGTAATCGTAGTGATACACCGCTGCGTTGATCAAAATCGTGTCATTGAAGGTAGCTTTATAACCGATTTCGTAAGAAGTGATATCTTCTGGATCAAAAATTGGATCTTCTTGCACTTCTCCTAAACGGAAGCCACCTGATTTATAACCGGTTGAAATACTAGCATAAATTAACTGATCATCATCGGGGGTATAGTCTAAAACTATGCGGCCAGATGTGTCACTCCAATCAGCTTTATGGGTTCGCTCATTAATATCTTCTGAGACATCAATTGCACAGCAATTAATGCCGTAGAGGGAGCCGTCAGCAAAAGTAAACTGATTTTCGTAGCCAACTTTTTCATCCTCAGAGTAGCGCACACCGACAGTTAACTTAAAGTTGTCGTTAATTTGGTAATTACCGTCAAGATAGGCGGCTTTAGAAGTAGTATCTAACTCACCTAATTGGCTATAGAGAATGTAGTCTGGATTAGCAGTAACTATCGCCGGGTCATAGCCAAATACGCCTTTTGGCAATATTTCTAAGATGACGTCATTGCCAACATTTTGAATTCTATAAGGCTGCTGCGTTTCTTCAGTATAGTAAAAAAGCCCAGCAACCCACTGCACTGCGCTGTCGCTGGTAGAAATAAATTGTATTTCATGTTGATCTTTAGTGGAGTTTTGATTTCCTCCAACTGTAATACGCCTGTCTGGGTTCGAGGTATAATCGCGATCACCATTAGAGCCACCGCTTTCTAGCTTGTGAGAGGCGCCAATATATTTAATGGTCAGATTGTCAAAGTCGTAAGTTATGTGAGCGGTAATATTATCTGTGGCTTCAGTCTTAAATGTTCCTATAGAGTCGTAATCAACTTTAAATGGATCATTTGCCGTAGGATTAGTCTTGTTCCAATTAAATGCTGAACTCTCAACCAGACCGTCAGCTGACCTTGTGATAGTGTCATAAGGCGTTAGTAGGTGCCCTGACAAACCATAGCCTGATGCATCATTAGTGTCCCGGCCTTCAGTAAAGTACTGAACCCATACATTCAACGACTTAGTTACGTCCCAACTTAATTGAGCTTGAGCCGCCCAATCATTATCTTCCCACAGCTCCCCGCCGCCAATATTTTCTATATAACCATCGCGGCTAGTTTGCTCACCTGCTACAAAATAGCGCAAATCTTCAGTAATTGGACCAGACGATGAGGCGCCATAATCAATTTGATTGTAGCTACCTACTTTGGCGCGAACATGATGTTCAAATTCATCAGTGGGACGCTTACTCGTTATACTTACCGCACCACCGGTAGCGTTGCGACCAAATAATGTACCTTGAGGACCCCTTAGAATCTCAACTCGCTCAGTTGTTAGCGAAGTAGCTCTACCTAAAATACCAGTTTCAGCGTTATAAATACCGTCACGATAAACCGCCACCCCAGGATCAAGCCCTAAGCTGTTAGAGGCACGCCCTACCCCACGGATAGAAAGACGAGAGGGTTCATTTCTAAATGACAACGACGGTACTAGCGCTTCATAGTCAGAGGCTGTCGAAATATTTAACTGGTCAAGTTTGTCACTGGTAAAAGCAGTAATTGCTAGGGCGGTATCTTGCAGATTTTCTTCACGTTTCTGTGCTGTTACAACAACCTCTTCGAGCATTAAGCTTTGAGCGAATGTAGCACTTGTAGCCAAGGTAGACGCGACTGCAACAGACAAAATACTCGGTAGAAAATTCTTAGTAACTTGATTCATTATATTAGACCCCAATTAATTTTATTAGTATTTACCTTTAGTTGATTAAAAATATATTACAGTGTTTGGCTGTGAGCGGCTGTCACCCGCGCGACACCTATAGGTTAACAATCTTTTACTTATTGAAGGCTTAGCACAGTATTAATTTCAGCTGCGCTGTAGGTAAACAATATTCACGCTTTGATATTTTTATTGCTAGTCAGCGCATTACCATAAACGCTTAAGCCATAGCTTGCTTGCGCTCGGCTATCTGCAACAGGATTTGTTGATGTTGAGCTTCATCTAAAGGGAAGCGCCGTGACACTAATATGGTCAACAAAAACAATACAAATAGCACGGGCCCACCAAATACAGCCAAACTGGTCACTGCCTCTGGGGGTATGTTTTCTAGCGTTGCAGCTTGCGGAAACTTAATCACATCTAAGCCAATGCCTGCAAAGAATGTTCCCAAGCCAAAGCTAGCTTTGCCAGCAAAAGAGCGGGCAGCAAAAAACAAACCCTCTTCTCTTTTTGACGTAGTCAACTCATGTTCATCAATTGTATCTGACAGCATTGAATCCAATAAAATCGTATAGGCGATAAAAAATATCTGAGAAACGCCGTTCGCAATCAGTACTAGAAAAAATCGAATATCGATATCAAGCATAGGCAGTACGCCGGCCAAATATAAAAATGCCGGGGTAAAAGCAAAGCCGCAACCCAATATCATACAAACAGTTAGTGAACGTCTTTTATCAAAGCGCTTTGACAAATACTGCGCTGTGACAGACGAGAATAAAATGCCAATAATAAGGCCACCAAACAAACCAGCTAAATGCTCTGGCGAAAACCCGAAGACAAATGTTGCCATGTAAACTAATAGCGCCTGTATTGATCCCTGTAAGGCGGCAACCAACACAATGACCGAAAACAACACTCTAAAAGAACGCTGCTTTAATGTTTTAAACATCTCAATAAAGGCCAGTGCCGCATGGTTGTTTTTCTTAGCAACTGGGGGTTGATGCAAATTAGGAACGGCACTCACGGTGCTCGCTGTAGATATAAGCATCGCACTAGTACCCAGTACCGCACAAAAAACGGCAAATGCTGGATAGCTTTCTGGGTTTAACAAGCCATTGCTATAGGCTTCTGAGGGCGCGAAAAAAACCGCAAAGCCGATGACAGAAGTTAACAATATACCTACAAAGGAGAAAAAAACTCGATAGCCAATTAAAGAGGTGCGCTCGTGGTAGTCGCTAACCAGTTCAGCCCCTAAGGATAAATGTGGTACGTAAAAGAAAGTAAGCGCTAGGCGAACAATTATTGCCCATCCAAGCATCCAGCTGAACAATGCTAAGCCCGCCAGGCCTTCCGGCGGACTAAATAAAGCAACGATGGCTAAGCCAAAGGGAATTGCGCCCAGCAGCATAAACGGATGACGCCGCCCCCATTTTGATTTCCAATGGTCAGATATTTGCCCAATCATTGGGTCAGTAAATGCATCAACCACTAAGGCTAGCAGCGCAGCAGCGCCGGCTAAACTGCCAGACAAACCCAAAACTTGATTGTAGTAAAAGAATAAAAACGTATTAAACGCGGCTTGCTTAACACCCTCGGACAGCTGTCCAACACCATATCCGATTTTGGCAATCGCTCGCATAAAGTTCTCTGATTATTATTAGAATTAAATCGATGATACTAGATAAAACCTGAGAGATGTGTCACCTGAGTGACTGGTCAAGTCACTCAATGTCCTGAAGCGTTGTCTCGTTAGTTAGAGCATCAATATCGCGAACGCAATATTGGTCTGACTGTTGCACCACAATTTGCATCTCATTCCACTCACGAAATATTTTGTTGATTCGTTGTCTAGAGCCTAGGCTTAGGCGCGCAAAGTCATTTTGGCTGAGTTTAATATCTATCAAAACACCGTTGTCGGTTTCAATGCCATGCTCTTCAATTAACACTAACATTCTGCCAGCAAGTCTTGCGCGTAACGGGTAAAACGCCAGCCCCGCAAGCAATGTATATACACCTCGAGAGCGCTCTATTGCCTGCTTAAATAAGTTTTTATATACCACAGGGTTTGACTCGCACACCTTAATCACCGCTTTTCTTGGCATAGCTAGCACAATAGTATCGCACTGCGCTTGCGCCTCAAATAGTCTCGCTGTGTCGTCTATAATAGCAGCCTCACCAAACCAATAATTATCTTCCATATCGGTCAGCGCGAACTCCTGCCCGAGACTACTAGTAAGGGTGAGACGGACACGCCCAGCCAAAACCACATAAACTTCTATTGATTGGTCTCCTAGCGTATAAATATAGTCATCAGCTTTATAGGATCGCACTTTCGCTGCATCGACCAGCGAACTTAGTCCCAGCGATGATATGCCTTGAAACCATGGTCCAGCGGCAATCACAGTGGCTATATCAAATTGTTTTTCAAACTCGGCCATATCAACCTATTAGTGGTTAAAATTTTAGTTATTACAACATAGTTGCAAACAACAGGCAGCAATTTGTTGACTGTTAATTCAACCGGAAAAGTCATTGCAATACCTGCCTAAACCTTGGAAAATTCGCATTCTGTTATTAGCCGCCAAAGGAAACCCCCATGACAACCAACACCAATGAAGATTTAGATTTATTTCGCGACATGGTGGTACGTTTTTTAGAACAGGAAGTCGACCCTGTCTATGATAATTGGGAGAAGGCACACCTAATGCCGAAAGAGTTTTGGCGTACCATGGGTAATGCAGGCTTATTATTGACTGATATGCCTGAGCAATACGGCACAGCCGGCGCCAGCTTTGATGTTTGCGTGATGATTCAGGATGAAATGAGCAAACGGGGCTATATTTCCTTAGCCAGTGGTTATGGTATCCACAGCAACATTTGTGCGCCCTATATCAATAACATTGCCACTGATGAGCAAAAAGCCCAATGGTTGCCAAAAATGACCACAGGGGAAGTCGTTACCGCGATTGCCATGACAGAGCCCGGTGCTGGTAGTGATTTGGCTGCAATGCGCTCAAACGCAGTGAAAGATGGCGATGAGTGGGTACTCAATGGCTCAAAAACCTTTATAACCAATGGCATTCATGCAGACATGGTGATTGTTTGCGCGAAAACAGACCCGAATGCTGGCTCTAAGGGCATATCATTATTTATGGTTGATACCACCCTATCCGGCTTTTCACGGGGTAAGAAAATCGAAAAAATGGGGCAACATTGTAGTGATACTGCAGAACTATTTTTCCAAGATATTCGCTTACCTGCCGATGCTTTACTGGGCGAAGAAGGCAAAGGCTTTGTTTACTTAATGACTGAACTTCCACGCGAACGTATTGGCTGTGCAACCCATGCGGTCGGATTAGCTGACTGTGCACTGAAAATGGCGGCAGATTATGTCACCGAGCGTAAAGCGTTTGGGCAGACCGTCAGTCAATTCCAAAACACTCGGTTTAAATTAGCTAGCTGTAAAACAGAAATAGAGCTGTCACGTGCTTTATTGGAAAAATATATTGGTTTATTTGAGCGTGGTGAAATGACCGCTGAGCATGCTGCTATTATCAAACTGGCATCAACGGAGATGTCACTTAAAGTAATTGATGAATGCTTACAGCTGCATGGCGGCTATGGCTATACCGACGAATACCCTATTTCGCGTTTATATCGTGATGCCCGTGTACAAACCATATATGCCGGCACCTCTGAGATAATGCGTGAAGTTATTGCGCGAGGAGTGGTTGGTCGTTAAGTGGATCTGCCTCGGACGAGAAGACAGCCCTAACCGCTAACATTATTGGCATATCACGATACTCAGACGCTTGCATGCTGATGATTGATCGATGTGCCACCGTCAACAGGAATTACGGCGCCATGTGTATACGCTCCCGCTTGAGAACACAGATAAATAGCGATTCCGGCCATTTCTTCCATTTTTCCGACCCGATTTAGCAGACTATTACTTTTCATTTTCGCACTGTAATTATCAAACAGGTAGCTAGTCATTTTACTCATAAAAAAACCTGGAGCGACGGCGTTAACGGTTATGTTTCTTGGGCCAGGTTCTACTGCCAGATTTTTCGTTAACTGATGCACCGCTGCTTTACTGGCCGCATAAGCATAAGTGCCTGTAGCGTGTACGGTTGCTGCGTGTAATCCATCCATAGAGCCGATATTGATTACTCTTGCAGGATCGTGACCATTAGCAGACGCTTGCAACAACGGAGTTAAATCCCTCGTTAAGGTAAATACAGCGCCGACATTAATCTCCATAAGCTTAGCAAAAGCCTGCTCTGGATAGCTTTCATATGACTCACCCCAACTAGAACCCGCATTATTGATCAAAATATTAAGCTTACCTGCTTGGCTGGTAATCTGTTGCGATAGGCGTTGCCTGTCCTGCTCGTCGGTTATGTCACCGACTAGCGCGATACAAGAACCGAACTCACTTAACTCATGGGCTGCTTGCTCGCAGGCTTTTTTTTGCGCGCGGTAATATATACGGTTGCCCCAGCAACCAGTAGGCCTTGCGCGATCATTCGTCCAATACCTCCAGAACCACCAGTCACAAGGGCTACTTTATCTTGTAAGCCAAATAGAGATTCCAAACTAAGTTTTTCAGCCATCATAAAATTCTCTGTGACTAACGCAAATATTTAACTGCAATCTACTAGAAAATCAGCATGCAGATAATGTGGATCTGGATATTGATAGAAACCTGAACCTGATTTTTCACCGAGTGTTTGTGCTCTAATATATTTCTGCAAATACAGTTGCACTTGGCTTTGCTGCTCCAACTGAGAGAAAAATCCAAGTTTGATAAGATCATCAAATAGTGCTAAAAAACTATCTATTCCCATGCTATCAAGTATCCCGAACGGCCCTTGGCACACTGTCATTGAAATCATCCACGCTCTATCAATATCTTCAATACTGGCCACATCATTAGCGGCAACGATGATGGCATTAACAACCAGAACACCGATCAGTGTTTGCTGTAAAAATTCGGTATGCTCATTAGCCGTTAAAAAACTGGGTTGCTTGAAGGCTGGATTCGGATACTGATAAAAACCTTCACCTGATTTTATGCCGAGCTTGTTTTGCTTTATGTATGGTGAAATAAAATTAAGTATCTTATCTTGCAGCGCCGCATTTTCAGGCTTAGGATCTTGCCAACTATCAAAAATAATATTGAGACCGAATAAATCCATTAACCCAAATGGACCAATGGGCAATTTTTGGTGCAACATCCATGCCCTATCAATATCCTCTTTACTAGCGACTCTCTCTATAACTAGCGCTTTGGCCGTGGCCAATACAGGGCCGATCATGGCGTTGAAAACATACCCTGGATACTCTTTTTTTAACACTAAAGGGTAGCCATTAATGCTCAGCACATAGCGTTTTAATTGCGACATTGTTTGCAAACTGGTGTTAATGCCAGGGACTATATCGATTAACCGCGACCCCAAATGCGTATGCATTGCAGCAAACCGGTGCTTATTAGCCACCGACGTTTCTATATCTGACACCAGCAATTTCGAGGTATTAGAAGTAATGATGACGTGCTGAGCACACAACTGGTCTAGCTCTCGATGGACTTCACGCTTTATATTTAAGCGCTCTGACACCGATTCACTCACTAATTGGGCATTGGCTAAGGCCATTGATAAGTTCGCCTGAACGCTAATAGCGCTTTGTGCTAGCTCAATTTGTTGTTGCGTAAAAAACCCTGCTTCTAGCAAGCCATCTATCATTTCTTGTAACAATGTAGGGACGTTACTCAATGCTTGATTTGAAATGTCAAAAATAACCGCATGGTAGCCGGCGGCGCCAGCCATTAACGCATTAAAGCAACCCATGGTGCCTGCGCCGATAAAACAAACGGTATCTATTTCAGCTACTTTCACAATAATGCGTTTCTCAGCCTAGGGGACGTGTCCAGTTTTCTGGAATTGATAAATTAGTACTGCCTTTAGTAACTATGGCCGGCAATACACGCAAAATTGGTAACGCTTGTAGGGCATTAACAATATGATACTGCGTTGGATTTTGCTCCCAGCTAAGGTGCTGCCAGTTAACCTCACCTTCACCAAGATAGACTTCGCTAAGATGATCTTCAGATGGATAAGTGACTTGTTCATTAACAGCAGGCTGACCAAAGCCACCGCTAGCCGGTAAATAACGCCAGCTGAAAGGCTGGGATTTACTCTTGCTGGCTTGCTGCTCTGCCTGTGCATCTGCTAGTGGAACGGGCATCAGATTTTTCACTGCAATGTCGACTATGCCATTACCAAAATGACTCGCATTACAGAGCCATACACCGCCATGAACACTATGATCGGGAATATCGGCATAGATTTTTGGGATGCCTTGTACTTCACGTCCAACTAAAATGGGGTCGGTTAGATTCTCCCATATGACTAATGAATAATTGCCCGTTAGTGTTTCCGCCTCGCCTTCATAAATGACGCTAGCGTTAACGCCTACCATGTTGTAACCGCGCCCTGCCAGCCAATCGATATTTTTATTACAGGCATAGAATACGGTGATAATAGCCTCTTCTGGCAACTGATATTGCGCTGGAATATAGGCGGAAAGTAAATCTCGATCAGTGACATACGAGACCGCCATGACAGTAACATCGTGATACCACACAGGGTTTTTCACCAATATAGCGAGGCCTAAAATGAGGCGGCATAACGTAACTTTGATTTGGATCGATGGTAAACATAGAAACTCAGATGGTTAGTATTTCTATAATGATAAAGCAGTTGTTACAGATTCGATGTCACATTGGAGACAGGTAAACGATTAATAGCATTAATAACTGATCGACTAATCAAGACTCACATCAGACAGAATATAACGATAAGTATCCGCCAAAGTTATTTTTTGTTTGGATAATGGTAGGTTTTAGAACATTTAAACAAATAGGTTATCGCAAACAAAAGTTAAAATAATCAGATACAAAGCATTATTCTAATAAGTGATATGCGTTTTATGACAGATAAGTAGCATTTATTAAGAATTCAATATCATTATTACAACGCCAGTATCGAAAATAAATAACACCACTTGTTTAACCTGCAAAACACCACTGCCTTTTCTACTAGCAAGTTATTAGCAAGAAAAACGCGGACACTTGATACCAACTAAGCTGTATGGGCTACTCAATCAGTAACATCGATCACTGCGTGTCTAGGAAATATAGCTAAATTTAATAACAGCAATACGCTAATACCGCAGACGCAAGATTAAACCCACCTAAAAAACTCCAGACTTTGCAAACACGGTAAATACTGCCGTCTCTGTTTGATTTTTAGCCACCAATAGCTTGGCAAATATTGGGTTACGATTAACGAACACATGAAACCCCATTGAGAGCCACATAATATTCAGTACTAATAATGTCTCTATCGTCGCAAGCCTCAACGTTACAATCGGCTAATCCCACCAAGGATAAAAGCTCGGCATATCAGTAGAGGCTTTATCGGTAAAATTAGCTTGCCGTTTTTCTAAAAATGCCGCCACACCCTCTTTACCTGAGTCTTTACTGGCGTAATAAATGGCTAAAGAGTCAACCTTATGGGCTTCTATAGGGTGATCTTTGGCTGAGTTTCGATACATCATCTGTCTGGTTAAGGCGATAGAAACCTGACTCTTCTCGGCAATGCTGCGTGCGATTTTATACGCTTCTGCTAATAGTTGGTCAGCAGGATATACCGCCTTAACAAAGCCGCCTTGTTGGGCTTGTTCTGGTTTTAATATTTCACCCGTGTAAGACCACTCTAGCGCGTTAGACATGCCAACGATACGTGGTAAAAACCAGGTAGAGCAAGCCTCGGGAGTAATACCTATTTTGTTAAACACAAAACCAATGCGAGCAAATTCAGATGCAAGGCGTATATCCATAGCGCAGGTCATGGTGGCACCAATGCCTACTGCAGCGCCATTAATGGCAGCGATAACTGGCTTTTTACAGTCAAATATTGCTAGCGTTACTCGCCCACCAGTGTCGCGTACACTGCTTAAATATTTTTCATTCTCAAGATTTTGTTCGATATCAGCAAGCGTTGGATTGACACTTTCATCCAAACCAAACACATTGCCGACGGCGGTTAAATCCATACCCGCGCAAAAAGCTCTGCCGCTGCCAGTGACCACAATTGCCGACACGTCATCGTCATCACTAGCGCGATTAAATGCAGCAATAAGTTCATTAGCCATTTCAATGGTGAATGAATTGAGCTGAGCTGGACGATTTAAGGTTAAGGTTAAAATTTCTTCCTCAACAGAATATAAAATTGTGTTGTAACTCATAATAAAAACCTATTTTCCATTTTCCATTGCCCATTGAGCAAAGCTTGAGTCTTTTTCAGCTAGCTCTTTTAACAACGGCGCTGGCTGCCAGTACTCATCACCATATTTTTTACCGAATTCGCAAATGGTGTTGTATACATTTTTAACACCAACGGCGTCGGCATAAAACATTGGTCCGCCCTTGTAAGCTGGAAAGCCGTAACCAAATACATACACAACATCGATATCGCTTGGGCGCTGTGCAATGCCCTCACTTAAGATGTTTGCCCCTTCGTTTATTAAGCCATAAATGCAACGGTTTTGAATTTCTTCGTCGCTGATCGCGCCGCGAGCAATGTCATTTTCAGCAGCTTTGTCGGCGGCCAGTTTTTCTACCGCTTCATCAGTGCTGCGTGCACGCGTTTTTGGATCATAAGTATAATAGCCCGAGCCTGATTTCTGCCCTAGACGACCTTGTTTAACTAAGGCGTCAGCAATGCAATAAGTCGCTGGGTTACCTTTCTGTTCAGCAGTCATGACTTCACGTACTTTGTAGCCAATATCTAAGCCGGCTAAATCGGCCATGGCTAATGGACCCATGGCCATACCAAAGCTTTCCATAGCGGCATCGATCTGCTCAACCTTGGCGCCTTCAATGTGGCAAAGTGCTGCTTCGCGACCGTAAAAATCAACCATGCGGTTACCGATAAAACCGTGACAAACGCCGGAAAGCGCCGGTGTCTTTCTTATCGTTTTAGCTAGTTTCATTGCCGTAGCCAATACATCGTCTGAAGTCTCGGCGCCGCGCACCACTTCAAGTAGCTTCATTACATTAGCTGGGCTAAAGAAGTGCAAACCGACTACATCTGCTGGACGTTTAGTTGCAGCGGCGATAGCGTTTAAGTCTTGAAAAGAAGTATTAGAGGCCAAAATAGCACCGGGCTTACAAACGCTGTCTAGCTTCTTAAATACTTGTTTTTTGATATCTA
The DNA here is from genome assembly GCA_963933215.1 of uncultured Cellvibrionales bacterium. Classification (GTDB taxonomy): domain Bacteria; phylum Pseudomonadota; class Gammaproteobacteria; order Pseudomonadales; family CAWVSB01; genus CAWVSB01. The sequence continues at coordinate 171,002 of CAWVSB010000005.1, read as the reverse complement.
AGTTTTCAAACACCGCTTCAATAACTAGGTCAACATCAGCTAAATCGTCATAGTTTGTGGTGCCGCTGATCATGGCTGTTAATTGCTCTGCTTTGTCGGCAGTCATACGGCCTTTGCTGGCACTAATGTCGTAGTTCTTTTTAACAATACCTAAGCCGCGCTCAAGTGCTTCGTCGCTAATTTCAAGCATGGTGACGGGAATACCAACATTAGCAAAGTTCATTGCAATGCCACCACCCATGGTGCCGCCGCCGATAATACCAACTTGTTTAATCTCGCGCAGCGGTGTCTGTTTATCAATACCAGTAATTTTTGCTGCCATGCGCTCAGCGAAAAATATATGCCGCAGGGCTGCAGATTGCGGCGAGGCCATACATTCTAAAAACAATTCCCACTCAATTTTTAAGCCTTGTTCAATCGGTAGCTCAACCGCTGCTTTAATACATTTAACAATATTTTGGGGCGCAATCTGGCCCTTGGCTTTAACCGCCAATACTTGCTCATAACCTTCGAACAAACCTTCGGGGACACTAGCTGGATCAACCGTCATCTCACCAGCAATACGTAGCTCTGCATTATTTGCCGCAAGCTCTTTGGCATAACGAACAGCATTGCCTTGCAGATCATCAACGACCACTTTATCAACCAAGCCAATTTCAAGCGCTTTGGCGGCGGTAATCGGCTTACCGGTTACCATCATATCTAAGGCAGCAACAGGACCAACTAAGCGTGGCACTCGCTGAGTACCAGCACCGCCTGGCAATAAACCAAGACTGACTTCAGGTAGGCCTAATTTGGCGCTACTTAACGCAATACGATAATGTGCCCCCAGTGATGTTTCTAAGCCACCACCTAAGGCTGTCCCATGTATCGCAGCAACCACTGGTTTACCTGCCTGATCCATGGCATGAACAACATCATGTAGCGATGGGCCACCCATCTCGCCGCCAAACTCCGTAATGTCAGCACCGGCTATAAAGGTACGCCCTTCACAGATGAGCACTAAAGCCTCAGTACCATCGCTTTTGGCATTGGTTACGGCACTTAAAATACCCTCTCGTACTGGCTGTGATAAAGCATTAACCGGTGGGTAGTTAACTTTAATTACACCGACTTTATCTATTACTTCATAGCTGACTACTGACATGAGTTGCTCCTACTTTTATCAATTTAAATTTAGCTGCTTGCTTACAGTCTTACCCAGCGCTTGCTATTAAGCCGCCGTCTAACACGATAGTTTGGCCAGTTACCCAAGACGAAGCTTTGGCCGATAAGTAGATTGCTGTGCCGGCAGCATCTTCTGGCCTGCCAATACGTCCTAACGGAATACCTTCAGCCACTAACGCTTCGGCTTCATCTAGCATGTGGGCAGTCATCTTGCTGGGAAAGAAGCCCGGGGCAATGCCATTAACGTTGATATGGTCATGGGCTAAATCTGCGGCCAAATGACGGGTCATTTGTATCACCGCTGCTTTACTAGCTGAATACGAATAGTTAGTCATCTTCGGGTTTGCCAACGCATTAATTGACGAGATGTTGATTACCCGTGACGGATCTTCTTTAGTGCCTGCCGCTCTAAGCGCGGGCAGCAATTGCTGAGTTAGAAAAAATATCGACTTAACATTTAAGTCCATTACTTTATCCCAACCCGCTTCTGGGAAATCGTCAATGGGTGCGCCCCAAGTAGCGCCAGCGTTGTTAAATAAAATATCTACTTTATCTTCGCGTGATTTAATCTCAGCGGCGAATGCAGTCAAGCCTTCTAGGGTAGAAAGGTCTGAGGTAATAGCAATACACTCGCCTGATTTTGATAGCTCGGCGGCTGTCGCATTGAGCTCAGCTTCCTTACGCGCAGTGATGTATGTTCTAACCCCTGCCTCAACAAAACCTTTAGCAACCATTGCGCCAATGCCACGTGAACCACCAGTTATTACGGCTACTTTGCCATCTAACGAAAATAAGTCTTTCATAAATACCTCACATTATTTTTATCGACCATAACCAAAACACCACCCCGAAGGGTGGTGTTGGTATTAATATTACTGCAATAAGCTTAGCCGCTTAGCAAACTTCAAACAAGCCTGCTGCACCCATGCCACCGCCTACACACATGGTAATAACCACGTATTTAACACCGCGACGCTTACCTTCCATCAATGCATGCATAACCATACGGTTACCACTCATGCCGTAAGGGTGACCAATAGAAATAGCACCACCATTTACATTTAAGCGATCATGTGGGATGCCAAGTTTCTCAGCACAGTAAATAACCTGTACGGCGAACGCTTCATTAAGCTCCCACAAACCAATATCGTCCATTTTTAAGCCATTGCGTTCTAACAACTTAGGAATAGCGTAAATTGGACCAATGCCCATTTCATCAGGCTCACAGCCAGCAACCGCCATACCACGGTAAATACCCATTGGCTCTATGTTACGTTGCTCTGCTAACTTACTGTCCATCATTACAACGGCAGCTGCACCATCAGAAAGCTGTGATGCGTTACCGCCAGTAATCGATCCACCCTCACGAACCGCTTTAAGACCTTGCAAGCCTTCAATGTTAGTTGACGGACGGTTGCCCTCGTCTTGCGAGATAGTAACTTCTTCTTCGCTTACTTCACCGGTTTCACGGTTAGTAACAAGTTTAGTAGTTGTTACAGAGATAACTTCGTCAGCAAATAAACCAGCTTCTTGGGCCGCAGCAGTACGTTGCTGCGACAACAGAGCATAGGCGTCTTGCGCTTCACGGCTGATGTTATAGCGGTTAGCAACAATTTCAGCAGTATCAAGCATAGCAATGTATGCATTTGGCTGGTTGGCGATCGCATTAGGATCAACCAATTTGTGCATGTTCATGTGCTCGTTTTGACACAAGCTTATTGATTCACATCCTGCAGCAATAACGATAGGAGACTTATCCATAACGATTTGCTTAGCGCCGTGAGCAATAGACATAAGGCCAGAAGAACACTGACGGTCCATAGTCATGCCAGAAACTGTCACTGGCAAGTCAGCGGCAAAAGCAGCCATACGACCTAGGTTCATTGACTGAGAGCCTTGCTGTAGCGCCGCACCCATTAACAAATCATCAACTTCACCCGCTTCAATACCAGCGCGCGCGATAGCGGCTTTGATAGCGTGGGCGGCAAGAGTTGGTGCTTCAGTATTGTTGAATGCACCGCGGTATGCTTTACCAATTGGCGTACGTGCCGCCGAAACGATTACTGCATCAGACATAATATTCTCCTAGTATTTTTTTGTTAGCGCCCGCAGGCGCATTTATAATTTGACCTAATAGTTATTGATTAGCGGCTTGATGTTCCATCGCCATGGTTAAAAACTTACCACCCTGCTCCGCGCCTGATTTCGGCTCGTTCTGGCCAGTTAAATCACAGATAGCATCCCAGTTTTCTACAACTGCTTCTGGGCTTTGCTCTGCCGCAGGAATAAATGTTCCTGCAGTTTCAAATAAACGAGTGGTCGCATAACCACCCGCACCGGCACATAAAATAGTGCGGTTAGGCGCATCGTCATGAACAAGTGAAAGTGCGCCAGCGGTTACTGCTTCTGGCACTAACATCGCCAAAATTTCAGGAGGCATTAAATCTTCAGTCATACGAGTAGCGGCGGTAGGCGCTAAAGCATTAACACGAATATCGTATTTGCCACCTTCAAGCACCAAGGTATTCATAAAACCAAGTACCGCCATTTTAGCCGCGCCATAGTTAGCTTGACCGAAGTTACCGTACATACCACTTGAAGACGTAGTCATCATGATGCGGCCATAGCCTTGCTCACGCATAATGTCCCAAACAGCTTTAGTACAGTTAACCGAGCCCATTAGGTGAACATCTACAACGAGTTGAAAGTCTTCGATAGGCATTTTAGCAAATGACTTATCACGCAAGATACCAGCATTATTGATCAAAATATCAACACGGCCCCACTTATCCATGGTTTGCTTAACCATATCTGTAACTTCGTCAAATTTTGCAACATTCGCACCATGGGCAAATGCTTCACCGCCAGCGGCTTCAATGATCGCAACCACTTCTTGGGCTGCGTCAGATGATGCGCCGCTGCCATCGCGAGAACCACCTAAGTCATTAATGACAACTTTAGCGCCACGTTTGCCTAATTCGATTGCATGACTGCGGCCTAAACCGTTACCAGCACCTGTTACGATTGCTACTTTACCTTCAAAACTTACTGTCATTTTTGCTTCCTCGGTTAACACCGGTTTTTACTAAATTTAACTGCGCACTTTTTAAAGTGTTTTATGTGGGGCTGCCATTACCTCGCTGGTAACGGCGCCTTGATCAATATTTAAGCAACCATCTGCATGCCAATCCACTCAGCAATAAGAGCAGGTTTGTCTTCGCCTTCAATTTCAACGGTTACCAATGTTTTCATTTGAAACTGGCCGGGCTTTTTCTCAATAATATCGGTAACGGTTGCTTGGGCTCTAATGCGCTTGCCTACTCTGACTGGAGAGATAAAACGCACCTTGTCAAAACCATAGTTAACGCCCATGTATACGCCATCAATAACGACAGTGAATTGCTCAGAGAAATGGGACAACATTGAAAGGGTTAAAAATCCGTGGGCAATGGTTCCACCAAATGGCGTCTCGGCTGCTTTTACTGGATCAATATGGATAAACTGGTGGTCGTGAGTGCAGTCAGCAAACTGATTAACTTGATCTTGTTCAACTGTAAACCATTCTGTCGGCTCAGCGACATAGCCGCAATAGTCAGCAATTTCACTTTTATTTATCACTTTTGGCATATTTATTTCCTTATATATCAAGAATTTATATAATTTAGTTAAAGTAGATTAGAACCACTCGGCTTTCATTTCATAAGTAGTATCATCAAAATCGGTGAGCAGTTTAGCCCATGCGTCGATCTGTGGCAGCTCAAAACGATAGAAATATTGCAGCGCTTGTATTTTGCCGCGATAAAAATGCTCGTCTGACTGATGAGGGTTAGCGCGCAGACCTTTACTAGCGGCTATGCCCTGCTTCAGCCAAACCCACGCCACGACTACATTGCCAAATAAATCCAAATAAGCAACTGAATTTGCCAGTACTAAGTCGATGTTCTTTTCCATCATGCCGCCAAGCAATGCTTCAGTAACAGTCTTTAAGGTCACAATAGCAGCGCTTAATTCTGTTGCAAAGCCTGCCAGAGCATCGTCTTGACTGGCGATATCAATAGACGCCTGCATAGCAGTCAAGCAAGCGTTATAACCGGCCAAACCATTCTGAGGTAACTTACGCGCTAATAAATCTAACGACTGAATACCAGTAGTTCCCTCGTGAATCGGGTTCAGACGGTTATCACGGTAAAACATTTCCACCGGATATTCGTTGGTATAGCCTGCACCACCCAGTACCTGAATAGCCAAATAATTAGCTTTAGGACCATATTCAGAAGGCCAAGTCTTAATAATGGGCGTTAAAAAATCTAGCAATGTATAGGCGTCTTTACGTTCTTGCTCGACTAGGCCTGTCGCGGCATCATCAGCCAACTGAGTGCCAAGTAAACAAAGGGCATAAGCACCTTCAGCATAAGCTTTCTGGGCTAGTAACATACGACGCACATCAGCATGCTCAATAATATTTACCATGGGAGCACTGGGGTCTTTATTCGATGGAAGACGACCTTGAGGGCGATTCTTGGCGTAATCTAGCGAATACTGATAACCAGTTAATGCGGTTAAGGCGGCGCCAGTGCCTACCAAAATACGGGCTTCATTCATCATATGGAACATATAGGTAAGACCTTTATGCGCCTCACCAACCAGATAACCCTCAGCGCCACCGTTTTCGCCAAAGTTCATCGCACAAGATGTTTGTGCTTTACCGCCCATTTTGTGAAATAAACCAGCTAGTGCAACATCATTGGGCTCACCTAAACTGCCGTCTTCGTTGACCAGAATTTTCGGTACGATAAATAACGATATCCCTTTAACACCCTTAGGCGCGCCCTTAATACGCGCTAATACCAAATGGATAATATTCTCACTCAGGTTGTGGTCACCGCCTGAAATATAGATTTTATTGCCTTTAACCGAATAAGTACCATCGGCATTGAGTTCTGCATTGCTGGTTAAATCTGCTAAACCAGAGCCAGCGCCAGGTTCTGTCAACGCCATGGTGCCAGCGAAACGGCCTGACCGCATGGGCTCAACCCATTTCTTCTTTTGTTCGTCACTGCCGCAAGCATCAATAAGGTTAGCATTGGCATTAGTTAGGCCGATGTAACCCATAGAGGTGCTGCCAGCGGCTGACAAATAACCCGATGCTACGCTTGCAACAAGCGGCGGCAATTGCATTCCACCGAGCTCAAAATCTGCCGAGCTAGAAGCCATACCTGACTCAATCACTGCGTCGACAGCAATTTTGATTTCAGGAATCATCGTTATCTTTTTGCCATCAAACGTTGGCTCGTTGCGGTCTACTTTCTTTTGCATGGGTAGAAAGTACTTCTCGGCTAAAGTCTTCCCAGTGGCAATAGCGGCATCAAAGGTTTCACGGCTGTGATCGCTATAACGCTCACGCTCGCATAGCTGCTCTGAGTCAAATAACTCATACAACATGAATTCTAAATCTCGTTGGTCTAAAATAGGTGCTGGCATTTTCTATCCTCAAGGCAAACATAGTGACGAATATGATGCTATTGTGCATTTCTAATGTTTGACCACCATGACATGTCATGTCCTGTTGGAAACCCCTTACATAGTTGCTAAATCTGAAGAATGCCTGAAACCACAAGTGACATCCCTTTTACTCGCTTCCTAAAATACTGGCGCGGCGTGCACAACATCAGCCAAGAAGAGCTGGCTTACAGTATTGAAAGCTCATCTCGACATCTAAGTCGTATAGAGAATGGCAGCAGCAGACCCAGCGAGAGCTTGGTATTAGAAATAGCCAAGGTATTACAACTTGGGCAACGTGACACCAATCATCTATTAATATCAGCCGGCTATATGGCCAAACTTGGTACTGGCGACTTTAACGCGCCAGAATACAAATGGCTACGCAATGCCATGACTCGCAAACTTAAAGCGCTAGACCCCTTTCCTGCAACGATTATGGATGCTTCAAGTAATATTCTTATGGTTAATAAAGGCTGGGTCGGTTTGTTTAGTACCTCAATCGCAACCGATGCTCTTAATAAGGTCACTAATCATTACGACTTTTTATTCAGCCGTGAAGGCGCAGGCACTGTTATTAGTGACTGGGAAAACACCTTATCGGTAATCTTAATGTCGCTAAAGCAGCAGGCCTTATTTACCAATAATAAACAAGACTTAGACATTTTAGATCGTCTAGCAAAGCTGGCCAACGTACCTGATGATTGGGAACATAGAGCAGCTCAACTAGAACCAATGGCTAGCTTTAGAGTGCAGATGAACATTGGCGGTGTATTAACTCGCTTTTTCAGCGTAAATAGTAATGTTGGGGCAATGGGGCCTAACGCTTATATTTCAGAGCCAAATATAACGGTGAATGTGCTATTCCCCGAAGACGAAAGTATGCAGTTAAACCCGTTAATCGCAGGTGAACTGACTCATCCGCTTCTATTTTACTAAAAACAACACCATACTGGCCAAGCCAACGGAACTTATGTAAAAGTTAACGACTAATAGATATAGCTAGCAATATTAATAGGAATAGTAATGACGAAACCGAACACAAAATTGAGCTTTGCGGCGCTACTTTTTTTTACAATGTTTACAGCTACTGTTTACGCCACTCAGATTGAATACTTTTCTCCCAGTGAAGACCTCCAATCAGTTACCAAAGATATTGTTAATAAACTGTCCACACAGCACTATGCCGCCCCGCCATTGGATGATGATTTATCTGCGCTGCTACTAGAGCGTTACCTAAAATATGTTGATCCCGGCAAACTTTACTTTATCGCCAGCGATATTAAAGAGTTTGAAAGATATAAGGCTTCTTTAGATGACCAATTAAAAGCAGGCTCGGTGGAGGCTGGCTACACCATTTATAATAAATTGCATGAGCGCAATATTAGCCGCCTAGATTGGATTATAGAAAAGCTACCCTCGTTAATTAACAACTTTGACTTCACTATAAACGAATACATATCACTAGAATCCAAAGAGTTACCGTGGGCTGGCACTGCGGCAGAGTTAGATGAACGCTGGCGTAAGCGGGTAAAAAATGATGTGCTGAGCATGCGCCTTAATGATGAGGAAGACGATATACAAGCTGCCCTTCTGCGTCGCTATGAATATCAGCTAAAGCGTACTCAGCAAATAAACGCTGACGACGTTTATGCTTACTATATAGATACCTATACCAAACTATATGATCCGCATACCAGCTACTTCTCTCCACAGCAGATGGATAACTTCCGCATTAATATGAGCCGCTCATTAGAGGGCATTGGTGCGGTGTTGAGTCAGGATTATGAATACACAAAAATTGTTAATTTGGTGTCCGAGGGCCCTGCGTTTAAACAAGGTGGGCTAAAGGCGTCTGACCGCATCGTTGGTGTTGGTCAGGGCATAGAAGGTGATGTCATTAATGTGGTTGGCTGGCGCCTAGATGAAGTGGTTGAGTTAATTCGTGGCGATAAAGACACTTGGGTACGTTTAGAAGTGTTGCCGGCTAAAACTAGCACGGGTAGCAAATATATCAGTATCAAGCGCGGCAAAGTTGAGCTTGAAGATATGCTGGTAAAGAAAAAAATTCAAGAAGTCTATTTCGATGGCGAAGCTCATAAAGTTGGCGTTATTGAAGTGCCAGACTTTTACATAGACTTTGAAGCAATGAGCAGACGTGATCCTAATTATCGCAGTACCACGCGCGATGTGACTAAAATATTAAAGGAGCTTCAAGCAGAGAATGTCGAAGGTATTGTGCTCGACTTGCGTAATAATGGTGGCGGCTCACTGCAGGAAGCGAACTCACTAATTGGCTTATTTATCGAAGCTGGCCCTACGGTACAAATACGCCATGCCAATAACCGTGTGCAGCGCCAAGGAAAGTTTAGACGTACCGCTTACTACGATGGCCCACTAGTTGTGTTAATTAACCGCTTAAGCGCATCAGCTTCAGAAATTGTTGCCGGCGCTATTCAAGATTACCAACGCGGCCTAATAGTTGGTACCACCTCGTTCGGTAAAGGTACAGTGCAGACTCTTATTGGTTTAGATGCGGGTCAGTTAAAACTAACCGAATCTAAGTTTTATCGAATATCTGGGATGTCGACGCAAAATCGTGGTGTTGAAGCAGACATCTTGTATCCAGCCCAGTACGATCCTGAAGAAGTTGGCGAAGGATCATTAACCGGTGCCCTACCTTGGGACTTAATTGATGCGGCCGGCTACCCTACGTATCACGATTTTTCACCCATTAAAGCTAAACTAATTAAACTGCATGAAAAACGTATTAGCGACGACCCAGACTTCGTATTTATTAAAGAAGAATATGCTTTTATTAGCAAAAATCGGGACAAGAAAAAACTAACCTTAAATGAAGTTCAGCGAAAAATAGAAAGAGAGCAAGCAAAGGCTACGCTTCTAGGTATTGAAAACAAACGGCGCGAGGTTAAAGGCTTAGAGTTATTAACGTCACTTGACGAGCCGGAAACTCCAGATGAGCAGGAAGCAAGTGCTGACATCGGTGCAAATAAGGATGAGGATGAGGAAGGCGACGACGATGTGTTTGTAGTTGAAGCGGCTCAGATACTCTTAGACAGTGTAAAGCTACAAAACCCCACTAGCGTGGCCACTTTTGAAGGTTTGGAAAAGACGGGCAGTTAGTGGAGATAACTAACTGCCACATTATCAGCACTAAATTAAGCTTTTTCCATAATTGCTAATGCGCATAGTATTAGCCTAACCCTGCGTTTATCCTTTACTTTAGAATTTTTTGCACGACTAAAGACACAAGGAGCTATCAATGGCTAAAGCTGCCGATTATTCACTGGGACCTGCTACTTTTCCTCGAGGTTGGTTTATCGTTGCGGAAAGTCGTGAGCTTGATGAAAAACCATTAGCAGTGCGCTTTTTTGGCCAAGATTTTTCAATTTACCGTGGTGAAAGTGGCAAAGCTATTATGCTTGATGCCTACTGTCCACATATGGGTACCCATCTTACCGCCGGTGAATCAGCTATCATTGTCCAGAACGGTGAGCAAATTGAAGGTGACTCGATTCGTTGCCCCTACCACGGTTGGCGTTTTAATGCCGATGGCCAATGCGATGACATTCCCTATCATGACGGCCCTATTCCTCGCAGTGCCAAATTAACCTCATATAAGGTTAAAGAAGTTATGGGTTGCGTGATGATGTGGTTTGACCCCGAAGGTGGTGAACCAGACTACGAGTGCCCCTCTTTAACCCAATGGGATGACCCAGCATGGGTAAACTGGAAGCTAGATCATCTTGGTGAAATAGCCATTCATCCACAAGAAATACTCGACAATATGGCCGACTGCCAACATTTGGGGCCAACCCATGGCGCGCCATGTGAATATTTTGAAAATGAATTTAAAGATCATATTATCATTCAGCGTCAAGGCGGCTGGCACCAAGCTTACGACTGCATGCTGACTACTGCCACTTGGTATACTGGGCCTGGAGTTTTACTGTCGTTGCAAGAGTTCGGTCCTACTACGGTCTATGAAATTATCGCTAATACTCCAGTAGACGATGGCATCTCTAAAGTATGGCATGGCGTGCTGTATTACAGCGGTAAAGATCAAGCAACAGCCGAAGATGAAGCTATAGCTGCTGAAGTACAAGCAGGAGCGTTGGTCGCTTTTGGGGCTGACTTTAGCATTTGGCAGAGTAAACGTGCTGCTATCCGTATTATTCAACTCCCTAAAGATGGTCCGTTTAATAAAGTGCGTGACTGGTATAAGCAGTTTTATACAACTGGCGATGAGGTGGCAGCAATTCACCAAAAAGTTAACGGATTGCATCATATAAAAGATTTCCCGCAGCCGAACGATAAACATCGAGAATTAGACGCAGACCTATTTAATTAAACCAGTATATTACCAGCTGACCGTTAACTACCTGCCCTTGCTGACCTGTTAGTTAGTAATGTTAATCATTATTACAGACGGCTGACATGGAGCGTTAAAGCCGAGGCCAGCTAATACTATTTATACAGGTCCAAATACTGCTAAGCGTCAGCAATATTCAGACTATCTATCAAGTAGAATTATTTTTGAATCAGACTGTGTCCACAAAGTTATTCAGGGATGAAATCTAATGCAAAAACTTACAGCCACCGAGAAATGGTCATATTCTGTTGGCAGTATACCGTTCGCGGTAAAAGACGCCGCGTTTGTAAATTTTGTTATTTTTTTCTATACCCAAGTACACGGACTCAGTGGAACTTTAGCAGGTTTAGCAATGTTTATCGCCTTGCTATGGGATGCGATTTCAGACCCGGTGGTAGGAAGTTGGTGCGACCGACTTAGGTCTCGCTGGGGGCGCAGACACCCATTATTAATAGCAGGAGGAATACCGACTGCATTGATGTTTTTGGTATTATTTTCGCCGCCCGAGCAACTAGGCCAACTGGCGACGTTTGCCTGGTTATTAGGGGTATCCATTTTATTGCGCACTTTTATAACTGTTTATTTTGTGCCCTATACCGCTATGGGAGCAGAGCTGTCTACTGACTATGACCAGCGTACTGTTATCGCTAAAGCTAGAGTCACTGTTGGCTGGCTGGCCGCTATGGCATTACCGACGATTGGTTTTATAGTGTTTTTTGGACCCACCAACGGCGCAGATGGCCGCCTCGTTGCTGGGAATTATCAGCACTACGGTCTACTTTCTGCGCTAGTGGCAGCAGCTGCCGTGCTAGTTTGTGTTATTGACACAGGCAGCGCCATACCTCGTCTGCCTCAAGCTAGGTCAACGGCGAAATTTTCTTGGCGTGATCCACTAATTGATTTGAAGCTGCTACTTAACAATCGGAATTTTCGTATCATTATGGGTGCCAATCTTGCTGTCGGTCTAGCCGCTGGGGTGTATTTTACACTTGCTATATATCTAGGTACTTTTTTTTGGGAAGTTACCGCGCAGCAAATGGCGGGCATAATTTTTCCCTCAGTAATTGCAGTAGCAGTAGCGTTTATAGTACTTGGTCAGTTGGGCAAACGCTTTGACAAACCTCAATTACTAGTTGTACTTAGCTTTGCATTGGCGACAAATGGTTTGTGGTTTTTAGGTGGCCGACTATTGGGTCTGTTGCCGGAAAATGGTGATTCGTTGGTTTACGCACTTTATTTAATAAATAGCGGAATGGCTATTTTTATGATTGTTGGTAAGCAAATATTGGGAGCTTCTTTACTTGCAGATATTGTCGACGAACAAGAATTGAAAACTGGCAAGCGTCAGGAGGCGGCGGTATTTGCTGCCGATGCTTTCGTTCAGAAAGCAACTACTGGCGCAGGCGGATTGATAGCGGGTATCGTAATTGACTTTTCAGGTATTAATAGCGATTCAGTGCCGGGAGGTGTAAGTGAGAGAACTTTGCAAACACTGGGCGCAACTGCTTGTTTAGTCATTGTTGTCTTAGGGTTTATTTCTTGTTTTTTTTATACTCGGTTGCGGTTAAGCCGGGCTGATCACGCGAAGGTAAGAATGAGACTAGATGCTATTAACCGTTAAAAATTAACCAAAGATTATTTCTCGAAAACGTAGCCAGCTAATATTGGTAGCTATTGTCTGTGCTATAACAGGCATTTAAAAAAATTAATAGTTTGTATTATATTGAAGACTCTCTGGTAAAGCGTGATAGCTAGCTCTAACTAATAGCCGGGTTACTCATTTCATCTTAGACGCCCAGATAGCAAGCTTATGCTTCATCGTAATCGCTGACACTTGATCTTCTGGCACCGGTTGAATCACTTTGTCATGCACTAATAATCGATAGATATATTCTATTTTTTCTGCAGCGGAATCCGTAGCCTCGAACTCTACAACGCCTCTTTTCTCGCCATATTTAACGCCTTCAGCGATAGCTTTTTTAACCAACTCTTTTTCATTTTTAAGTTTTTTCATATTTATGCTCGTCTTTTGTAGCTAATAACTAAACAAGACTACTATACCGCCCTCGGATACTTGGCAAAATTTAGCGCATCTTTATAATTTTTTGATTCATACCCAAAATACGACAACTGCATAAATTGGCTAGCCTTTTGATGAGACATAGCACCCACTCTACTTCAAATGGTTCACGTGTTAATAGATTTCTGCCCAGCACCTGTTTTCGATCCACGCTCAGCCAGGCCAATGCCGCCAAGCACTAGTACCAGAGCAATACCATGATAAGCGTGAAATTTTTCACCTAGGTACAATACAGCGAATATCGTGCCAATTATTGGCGCGAGGTTAATAAAAATTCCCGCTCGCCCCGGGCCAATAATCTCCACGCCGCGCATAAAAGCAGTTTGGGCTAAAAGCGACGGAAATAATGCCACCAATATCACCACAATCCAGCCACGCAATGTTGGCGCCTGAAATTCACCAATCCACACTTCCACCGCCACCATTGGCAATGAAACTAGAAGCGCTGATACACCAAGAATGGTAAACAAGCTAAACACTGAACAAGCTGGCCGCTTCTGCAGCGCTACTGTGTAGCCTGCATAGAGTAGGCTTGCAAGAATAACAAAGATATCACCCCTATTAAGACGCAGCTCAAGTAAACGGCCAAGCTCTCCGCCAGACGCTACAACAGCAACACCGGTTAAGGTTATAACAACCCCAGTCCATTGCAGCTTACTCACCGGCGTCCGATAAATTATTAATGCACCTACTAAAATAAACACCGGTAACATACCGGAAATAATACCCATGTTAATTGCCGTAGTGTCATGAGCCGCGACATAAAATAAGGCATTAAAAGCAGCAAAACCTAAAGCGCCTAGAGCAAACAGAAAACCCAAACGCGGTTTTAATGCAGGCCAATCACGAACCAAGTTTTTACGATTGAACACCAATAGTAACACCACCACTAAAAGCCAACGCAATGTCACCACCATCATCGGCGACACTTGGCCCACAGCAAGTTTTGCTAAAGTCGTGTTAGCTCCGAAACAGATGGCAGTGAAGCTTAAAAATAAATACGCTTTTAAAGAGCTGTGTGCTGAACTACTGGCATAACTATCACTATTTACCACGATTACTCATACCACCCTAATGTAGAATCTAACAATTGTGCGAAGGATATTGGGCTACTAAAAAATTATCGCTGGGTAGTTTACTATGTTCTGCTAAAGCGATGGCCTTTTTGGGAAAAACATACTGGTAGTGCGCTGATATTCTTTGTATTCAGGCCGTTTTTGCACTGAATAATATTCGGCAGGTTTAGCGCCAGTATAGTGAACCAGCGTTGTGTACATCATTCTAGAGGCCATTAATAATACGCCCACCAAAGCGATCATCATAACTACAGACTCTGTACTCCATAGCGCCATTAATGACGGCAGCGCGATAATAATTAATGAGTTCCAAACCATCCATTCGAAAAAGTAATTAGGATGTCTACTGTAACGCCATAAGCCAGTATTACATAAAGCACGTTTATTACCTGCTTTGATATGAGTGGCAATAAAGCTATTTTTCTGCTTATCGGCTAGGCTTTCCATGCCATAACTTAACACCCAAAGAACAAGCCCAACCATCTCCAGCCAATGGAAAGAAGAATTTGGATTCCACGCTATTAATAGTGCAGGCATTGCCAAAAAGCTCATATTGGCAAAAGCTTGTACTAAAATCTCAACCTGCATAGCTAAAGTAACATTGTCTTTGCCTTCTTTTTCCCAACGCAGCTTTTGGTATTGATAACGGGGCAGCTCTCGTTTAAACGCCCCCTTAGTTAAATATAGTAAGGCCATCAGGCCCATGCGCAAACCCATAAACAAAAACAATGCCCCAGCTAACAGCTTTTTAGAATCGGCGCCCGGTCCATAAACCAATACCAAAATACCGATTAGGGTTAAGCCTAACGGCCAGCCAATGTCGACATAAGACATTCTGCCAGTTAACTTGGCGGGGATATTCACAACCAAGGTAAATAGTACTAATTGCAACACGCCATTTATTAGAGTGAATTCAAAAAAGTTATTGCTAGCGAGTAAAACAGCACAACCTATTAGAAATGGCAGCAAAGGTTTGAAATATTTCATAAAGTCTCAAATTATTGGGGTGATTGTTAGCATGGTATATAAGCTTGATCTGAGCTTATAATATCAAACTTATTAGATTAAAGAATTGTAGCATTGCCAGCCACATGATGGTCTTTTACTCTCTCCAGCTAGGCAGACAATGGGCGCATACAGTAAAGAGTCTTTATCAGGAAGGGAAATCAGCACTACTTTGCTATTATCAACTCTCCTTCTAGTATTTTCGGCGCGTAATTGTTAACCAGTATTCGGCTCTTAATTTGCTAAATACGCCCCAGTAATTATCCTCATAGAGCTTGTAACTGGCAAGTTAGCTCAACTTGCTAAAAACACTAGCACTGCAGTAATAATAACTATTTTCACAAAGTTTTAAAGACTCGTTGACAAATACCCTAGCTAACCCAGCGCTAAATTATTAGTTTTTAGCCATATTACGTTGCCAGCGCCATACTGTTGCGGCTCAACTACCTTTATAAATTGCTGATGATAATTTTCAAACTCGGTGCCTATCCATCTGCCCCATCAAGTGAAATACACACCATAATTACCTCTGCCGCGCTGATGGTGTAAGTCGTGATGGTGTAAGCCGTGATGGTGTAAGTCGTGATGGGTGACCGATGTTATGTGTCAATCCAACTACGGGGATGAAATTCAATACCTGAACGGGCCATGGCGTTGCAAACAACCATAACCGTTAAAAAGATAATAATTATAGACTCATACAATGGAATGATGAGACCCATTAGAGGTATGAATAGAGCCATCATAAACGCCTAACCTGGCGCAAATGCATAAGCTGCCCGTGGTGTTGGCGTGCGCAACAAATGATGAGTGCGGTGAACGTAGCGGAAGATTAGGCGCCAATCTATTGCTCTGTGCACCCAATAGGAATAGGCATCATGCAGAATCAAGATAACTAGCATACTTATAAGTACCCAAAGCATGCCATCGTCAGTTGCATCGCTGTAGAATTTCAACCCGCCATTGCGAGAGTAATACACTGTAGCCAAGGCCACTAAGTCATAAACAACGGTAGTTATTAATAAGCTGGTGATTTCACGACGAACATCAGCCCAACTTGCTCGCTTAGTTTGAATGCGTCTAGACTCGGAAAAACGCTTGAATATGACAAACAGCATATACGATACTGCTACCAAATAAGTACCTTAAGTTATCGAAGTTGAAGACCACCAACCACAATTGTGCAAAATCATTTAACATTTAACCACCCTCTTGTTTTTTTTGAGCGGTTAGTAAAAGGTTAATTAGAAGAAATTACTTACTGCTAGCCAAAAATGTTGACCGTTTTTGAAATCGACCTGAGCTATTCGTTATTCACTATTATTAAATCGATAATCGCGAGGAGTTTTGCCGGTAATTGACTTAAAAGCTTTGTTAAATGTTGTCATTGAGCGATAACCTGCATCCTTTGCTATCGTCATAATTGGCAGCTTAGCGAATTTTTCGTTAGTTAATCTCTGAGCGGTTTCAGCTATCCGATACTGATTGAGAAAGTCGTTGAAATTACGATAGCCAAAATGACGATTAATCAAACTGCGTAAGTAGTGCTCTGGTACATAAATCTGTGCAGCCAAACTACTAATAGTTAACTCAATATTACGATAACTACACTCCGTTTCCATGGCGTACAATAAGGCTGCTAGTTTTTGTTTCTCCAGTGTCGTTTCACTTGGTTTAACTGCGCTTATCTCCGCAGGCTTACTATCAATAGCTAAGTTATCGGTACCTACAGCCAGTAAGCCCATGGTAAGGCCGAGCGTTACCAGTACTATTCCAGCTGAGTGGATAGCTTCTAGCCAGAGCGAAAACTCTGGCATCACCATTTCCATAATGACAACCAGACTAATATAACCACCCACTAAGGTGGTAAGTATTAATCGCAGCTGACGCCGTGATGCCACTAGGTCGTTGCGCCACTGACGGATAATAGTGATAAAAACATATAGTAAAGAAACCAAGATAAGTAGCTGCGAAAAAAAGTGTAGGCTATCAATAATATCTAACGGTAAATCAATGTCAGCGCGGTAGCCTAGGTAAGCTAGATAACCTGAAATGTAATAGCTTATACCCACAGCCAAGCTTAACTTAGCAGGCTTTTTATGATCATTGAAAATGGCTTGGCAAAATAATAAAAAAATTAATGGGGTAGAGGCAGCAAGCATCACGCTTACATTTAATTGCTGCGCATTATCTCTTACAAGTGGAGCTAATATATAGCCACAAATACTTACCACTAATGCGATCAGCAGCTTAGCGGCATAAGTATTGTGGTGTTTTACAGCGGTTAACATAATCACTAATAGCATCCCTAAGGATGCACCACGAAGAAGGATAAACGCGTCCATTAATGTCACGTCTATCCTCCTTTCCAGACTACTGAGTTACGATGCTTCAGTGCGCATAGTGACAAACTCTTCAGCGGCGGTTGGATGAACACCAATGGTAGAATCCATTTGCGCTTTGGTCACTCCTGCCTTCATCGCAACTGCCAAGCCTTGAATAATTTCACCTGCCTCGTCGCCCACCATGTGAATGCCAACCACCTTATCTGACGCTTTATCGACAATCATTTTCATAAAGGTTTTGGTTTGGTTGTCACCCAAGGTATGTTTTAAATGCCTAAAGGTAGATTTAAAGATCTTCACATCGCCGTACTGATCGCGAGCTTGCGCTTCGGTTAAGCCACAAGTGCCTATATTTGGCTGACAGAATACAGCAGTAGCAATATAGTCATAATCAAGCGGCACCGCTCCTTTACCATAGAGATGATTAGCCAAAACCATGCCTTCGGCTAAGGCAACAGGGGTTAATTCAGGCCCTTCAATAATATCGCCAACGGCATAAATACTGGGGCATTTAGTTTGATAAAACTCGTCAACTTCGACAAACCCTTTGGCAGTTTTGGTAACCCCCAATTCCTCTAAACCTAAACCCTCAACATTGGGCTTACGCCCAGTGGCGTAAAGTACGTGCCCTACTGCCAGCGTATCGCCATTATCAAAATGAACTGTCAACTCATCACCGGCTTTCTCGACTTGAGTGACATTAGTATTAAGATGAATGTTAATACCATGCAGCGCGAGCTCTTTGGAAACATGTTCGCCAACTTCTGCGTCAAAGGTTCTCAGTAGCTTGGGCCCTCGGTAAACCAAATGGGTTTCAACGCCGAGACCGTTAAAAATCCCCGCGAATTCAACTGCTATATAACCGGCTCCAACAATAATCATGCGCTTAGGTAATGGTGATATATCAAAAATTTCGTTGGAGCTAACCACCAACTCTCTGCCAGGGAAGTCAGGAATAAACGGCCAGCCACCAGTTGCAATCAATATTCGCTCTGCGGTTATCTGCTTGCCGGTTGACAGGCCAACTGTATTGGCGTCAACGACAGTAGCGCGCGCACCGATCTGCTCGACATTAACATCACCGAGTATATGTCGATAAATACCATTTAACCGCAGTATTTCATTGCGACGATTTTCCTTTAACACATCCCAGTCAAATTTTGGCGCACTTGCTTCCCAGCCAAAGCTAGTGGCATCTTTTTGATACTCAGAAAAGTGCGAGGCATAGTAGTATAGTTTTTTGGGTACGCAACCAACATTAACGCAGGTACCGCCCCAGTATCTGTCTTCGACTATAGCGACCTTAGCGCCCATCCCTGCAGACATTCGTGCTGCTCTAACGCCACCAGAACCTGCTCCAATAACAACTAAATCATAATCAAAATCTGACACTGTTAATCCTCTTGTTTAAACCAACTTAATTGCTCGCGCAGTTTCACTACTTCACCCACAATAATAAGGGTTGGCGGTTTTATCTTTGCCTTCGCCACTTCGGCTACCATGTTACTTAAAGTACCAGTGACAACTATTTGGTCTGGCCTAGTGCCATTATGTACCATGGCTATCGGCGTATCGGGCGATCTTCCGGCCGCTAATAACCCCTCGCAGATAAGCGGCAGACCTACTAGACCCATGTAAAAAACTAAAGTTTCGTCGCGATGAACCATTTCAACCCAATTAAGGTTTGGTGTATCTGCTTTTAAATGACCAGTTAAAAACCTTACCGATTGGGCATAATCACGATGGGTAAGCGGTATGCCAGCGTAAGCCGCACAACCAGATGCCGCAGTAATACCTGGCACCACTTGAAATGAAATGTTGTTTTTCGCTAATAGGGCTATTTCTTCACCGCCTCTACCAAAAATAAACGGATCGCCGCCCTTCAATCTAACTACCCGCTTACCTTCCAGAGCCAGATCAACCAACATCTGATTCATATCGGCTTGGGGTACAGCATGATCAGAGCGTGCTTTGCCCACATATATCATGTCGGCGTCGACGCGGCATAAGCGTAATATTTCGTCGCTAACCAATCTGTCGTACAACACCACATCGGCTTTTTGCATTAAGCGCAAGGCTTTAAAGGTGAGTAAGTCAGCATCACCAGGTCCAGCGCCAACTAGATAAACTTCGCCTTGTTGCGCGCCCATGCTATTAGTTAACAATTTATCAAAGCGCTGCTGTGCTAAGGTTTCGTTACCAGCGTATATATCTTCGGCAACAGAGCCATCAATCGCTTGTTCCCAAAACCGTAACCGGTTTGATGACTGAGTAATAGCCTGTTTGACTTTAGTTTTATTAGTTCCTAAAAACTCAGCTAGTCGGCCTAAGCCGCTAGGTAATTGAGTTTCTAATTGAGCTTTAAGTTTACGCAACATCATCGGTGAGCTGCCACCGCTACTAAGCGATATGACTATCGGGCTTCGATCAATAACCGCTGGAAATATTACATTACACAAATGGGGCTGGTCGACAATATTAACCCATAGATTGGCAGCTTTAGCATCGGCTGAAACAGCCTCATTAAGTGCCATGTCATCAGTAGCCGCAACTACCAAGCAGACACCTTGTAGGTCTTGCACTTGATATGAGCGTTCGAATACTCGGCCGACAGTTGCTTCGGCCAAAGATCGAAGTTCTTCAATTACCGCAGGAGCAACTATCGTTAACACAGCTCCACTGCGGCTTAATATCCTTGCCTTGCGCAATGCTAAATCGCCACCGCCAACAACCAGCATAGGTCTGCCTTGGACATTAATATTTAATGGCAAGTAATCCATTTATAAGACTCTCTAGCGTAAGTTATAGTGTTTTTACTTCGTTCATATAAGGCTGCAACACACTGGGGATAGACACACTGCCATCTGCATTTTGATAGTTTTCTAGCACCGCTACCAAGGTCCTACCAACAGCCAAACCAGAACCATTCAGTGTATGTAGATATTCGGTTTTATTGGTTGCAGGATTACGCCAACGAGCCTTCATCCGGCGAGCTTGATAATCTCCGAAGCTACTACATGAACTGATCTCACGGTATTTATCTTGGCCAGGCAACCAAACTTCTAAGTCGAATGTTTGTTGCGCAGAGAAACCCAAATCACCACCGCACAACATCACCTTTCTATACGGCAGATCTAAGCCTTGCAGTATGGCTTCAGCATGGCCAGTCAAATCAATCAAAGCCTGCTCGGAATCTTCGGGTTTTACAAATTGTACTAATTCTACTTTTTCAAACTGATGCTGACGAATCATTCCGCGAGTGTCGCGGCCATAACTGCCCGCTTCGCTTCTAAAGCACGGCGTATGCGCGACATACCGAATTGGCAGCTCAGCGGCTATTTCATCTCGCATTAGATTAGTTATCGGTACTTCTGCAGTAGGAATAAGGTAATAACCTTGATCACCTTTTAGCTTAAACAAGTCTTCTTCAAATTTAGGTAACTGGCCAGTGCCTTTTAGCGATTCAGCATTAACAATATAAGGGACATTTACTTCTTCATAACCATGATGCTGCGTGTGCATATCTAGCATGTATTGAATTAGCGCTCGGTGTAGCCGCGCTAAACTGCCTTTCATAACCGCAAAGCGCGCACCAGTAATTTTTGCAGCAACATCAAAATCAAGCAGTGCAAGCTCGCCACCAATATCTACATGATCTTTAGCTTCGAATTTTAACTTTCTGGGCTTACCCCATAGGGCGATTTCAATATTATCATCTTCAGTTTTACCAGCAGGCACTGCAGCTACCGGAATATTAGGCACGCCCATTAAAAAATCTTCTAATTCTTGCTGAACACGACGCTGCTCTTCGGTCATTGAATCTATTTGAGTAGAAATACTGTCAATTATTTGAGCAACAGACTTTTTAGCCTCGTCTGGCGATAGACCTTCACGTATCAGCTCGCCTACTTTCTTTGACGCTTGCTTACGCTGAGCCAACAAGTCTTGATACTGGATGTCAGCATGTTTACGACGTGCATCCAGGTCTTGAAAATAATTTTTATCAAAATCAAAACCTTTGACTGCCAGAAGCTCAGCTACAACGTCAAGGTCTGTACGTATTCTTTTAATATCTAACATTTTCTATTGATTCCGTTACAGTAAAGTTCTTGCGATATAAATTGCGCCGCCAGCTGCGCACAAGCACGCAACGACGGTAGTGACGACATAAATCAAGGCCAACATTGGATAACCTTGTTCATAAAAGTTAATAGCTTCAAGCGAATAACTGGAAAAAGTGGTGAATGCCCCTAAAAACCCCACCATCAAAATGCTTTTCCAATGAGGGTTAAACAGCTCCTGCTCGACTATGTATACATAGACAAGACCCATTACAAAAGAGCCAATAATGTTTACCAACATAGTACCTATATGCACGGTGTGATGGACTTGAACGGTTTGATTAAAATAACTAGAGGCTGCAAATCTAGCCAATGCACCGAGGGCTCCACCCAGCGCTATGGCCAACAATGTAGGCAGTGTCGCAGTCATCATTACTTACCTTCGTTAAAGATTAGTTTAGTCACGGTATCTTTTACTGGCACTTTGTTTATCCAACTCTTTTAAGTACTTTAATTTCTCACCAATCTTTATTTCCAAGCCTCGCGGTACCGGCTGATAAAATATCTGATCAGCCAATTCCTCAGGTAAATAGGACTCACCTGCACTATAACCTTCCGGCTCATCGTGTGAGTAGCGGTATTCGCCGCCATAATCTAAATCTTTCATCAAATTAGTTGGGGCGTTACGCAAATGCATTGGTACGTTATAGGCTGGCTGCTCCTTGACTGCCGCCATAATACTATTAAACGCGTTGTAAACAGCGTTACTTTTTGGCGCGCTGGCTAAATAAGCCAATGCCTGAGCCAAGGCTAACTCACCTTCTGGGCTACCAAGACGCGCCTGTACATCCCATGCATTCAATGCAATGGCAAGAGCTCTAGGATCAGCATTACCTATATCTTCACTAGCCATTCTCACTACTCGACGCGCAATGTACAAAGGATCACAGCCGCCGTCTAGCATTCTGGCTAACCAATACAATGCGCCATCAGGTGAACTGCCTCGCACTGCTTTATGCAAAGCAGAAATTTGCTCATAGAAAATATCGCCGCCTTTATCAAATCGGCGCACATCGCCCTGTAATACTTGGTCAATAGTGGCTTCGCTAATGTCAACGCTACCATCGCTGCTGCGACCTAGGTCAATGCCAATTTCAAGCAGATTTAATCCACGCCGAGCATCACCATCTGCACTGATCGCGATACGCTGCAACAATTTTTCGTCTAACTCAACATTAATTAGCGTTGCAGCAGCTTGTCGTAAGATTTCGATTAACGCCGTTTCAGACAGACTTTTTAACACATAAACTCTACAGCGCGACAGCAACGCGTTGTTTAGCTCGAATGATGGGTTTTCAGTGGTAGCACCAACAAACAAAATAGTGCCATCTTCTATATGAGGCAAAAAAGCATCTTGTTGAGATTTATTAAAGCGGTGCACTTCATCAACAAACAATATTGTTTTACGACCATTTTGGGCACGCTGTTGTTTTGCTATTTCAACCGACTGACGGATATCTTTGACGCCACTTAACACTGCCGATAAAGTCTCAAAGTGGGCATCAACTAGATTTGCTAATAATTTAGCTAGGGTTGTTTTGCCAGTGCCGGGTGGCCCCCACAGAATCATCGAATGCAATTGATCTCGTTCAATAGCTTCACGCAGTGGCATTCCCGCTGCCAGAATATGATCTTGGCCGATATATGCCGCTAATGTTTTCGGCCGAACTTTTGCGGCTAAAGGCTGATAACCACGTTCATCGTCGAATAGAGAATTAATCATTGCGAAGAATATCTACGCCTTCTGGTGGCGTAAAGCTGTATAAGTCTGAACTTTGCTCAGTGGTGATGTCCACATTGAAAAACAGAATTTCAGTAATCTGCTCAAAGCCATCGGTAATTTGTAATTGAGCGATTAGGCCGTCGGCAAACCTGACATAAATTTGCACAAATAGAGACGAGCTGTCTTTCGGTGATAAAATAAATCCACCATCATACTGGCTGACATTAAATTTATTATTCAGCGCGTCTACATCACCACTAAGTAGTATTGACGGTGCGTCTTGTTGACTAGCGATATAGTTCTCTACCGTCACTTGCTCTAAGTCAGCTTCGTAGCGCCACATTTTCTCGCCATCAACCACTACTAACTGTTCGTCTGGCTCGATGATTTCCCAGCGTAGTTTTGACGGCCGTTGCGCATGCACTATGCCAGCAGCAGACTGGATAAGCTCGCCGTCTTGAGTGTTAATTTGTTGGGAGAAATCAGCAGAAAATTGCTTCATCGCCAGCAACAGCTCTGCTAATTCGCTGCTAGCGCTGGCCAACGTTTTTGGAACTTGAGTCACTGTCAAGACAGTTAGTAGCAATAGACAAATCTTTGTAGACATAATTATGCTCTTGGCGCCGGTGGCGCTAACACTTCACGTTGGCCGTTGGTGCCCATTTCAGATACCACTCCAGCCGCTTCCATGGTTTCAATCATTCGTGCAGCGCGGTTGTAACCAACCCGAAGTTTACGTTGCACCGAAGAAATAGAGGCTTTACGGGTTTCAGTGACAAATGCTACCGCTTCATCATATAAAGCGTCACTTTCGTCGTCACCACCGTTTGCTCTTTGCTCGGAGGCAATGCCTGGTAACACTCCAGCGGCACCATCGTCTATTAAGTCTTGAATATAACGTGGCTCGCCTTGTTCTTTCCACGCGGCTACCACGCGATGCACTTCGTCATCTTCTACAAAGGCGCCATGAACACGCACTGGCAGACCAGTACCAGGCGGTAAATACAACATATCACCCTGACCTAATAACTGCTCGGCGCCGCCTTGATCCAAAATAGTTCGTGAATCAATTTTAGATGAAACCTGAAACGCGATTCGAGTAGGTACATTTGCCTTAATCAAACCAGTAATGACATCAACTGACGGCCGCTGCGTTGCTAAAATCAAATGAATGCCGGCAGCTCTAGCTTTTTGCGCAATACGGGCAATTAGCTCTTCAACTTTCTTACCGACAATCATCATCATGTCGGCGAACTCATCTATTACGACAACAATAAACGGCAAAGTTTCTAAGTCGGGAGCCTCTGGCACGCCATTTTCATATAAACTTTCGTCTTGTGGCAGCACCCATATTGGGTCTTTAATTGGCTCACCTGCATCAATCGCGTCTTGCACTTTACGATTAAAACCAGCTAGATTCCTCACGCCCATGGCAGCCATTAGTTTATAGCGCCGCTCCATTTCACCTACACACCAACGCAAACCATTGGCTGCGTCTTTCATGTCGGTAATTACCGGCGTTAATAAGTGCGGAATACCGTCATATATAGCCAGCTCCAACATTTTTGGATCTACCATAATCAAGCGCAGCTCATCCGGCCCTGATTTGTACAACATACTAAGGATCATGGCGTTAACACCGACTGACTTACCCGAGCCAGTGGTACCAGCAACCAATAAATGTGGCATTTTTGATAGGTCTGCCACCACAGGTAAACCGGCAATATCGTGACCGAGCACTAAGGTTAATGGTGACTTAGCATCTTCAAATACTTTAGAAGACAATACTTGCGACAGCATTACCATCTCGCGATCTTCATTAGGTATTTCAATACCAACGTATGGCTTACCCGGAATAACTTCTACCACTCTGACACTGATAACCGCCAGCGAACGGGCGATATCCTTGGCAACACCAGTAATTTTACTGACCTTAATACCGGGTGCCGGCTGAATTTCGAATCGAGTAATTACCGGCCCGGGGTAAACCGCAACAACCTCTGCTTCAATGTTAAAATCGTTCAGCTTAAGCTCTAATAGACGAGACATACCTTCCAGGGCTTCTTTTGAATAACCTTTTTTATGATCGGCTGTTGGTTGCGACAGTAAATCCAGTTTTGGCAGCTGGCTTTGGCTAACGTCACTGCCGAATAATGAGGTTTGTTTCTCTTGCAGAATACGCTTACCTTGTTCAGCTTTTTTAGGCGGTTGGGCGATTTTCACTGGCACGCGTTTTTTCTCTTTTTCAACGCTTTCCCTGATCGCTATTTGACGGTCCTTTTTCTTTACTTCAATTGTTTTTTCTGCAACTCGCTTTTCGCTTCGCGTCTTCCATTTAAGCTTCGCAGTTGCAATAAACTGCAGCGTAATGCGGCCGGTTTGATCCATCACCGACAGCCAAGAAAAATCAATGAAAATGGTTAAGCCGTAAAGCAAGATGGCAATTAGAATAAGCCGCCCACCAATGACATTAAAAGCATCATGGGCACTAGTGCCGACAATATTACCCAAAATGCCGCCGGGACCTGCTGGTAAATCATTGGCGGCAACAGAATTAAGCTCAGCTAGGCCAGTAGTGCCAATCATCACTAAAATAAAACCCAAAAAGCGCATTCCTACGCCAAACCAGTCAAAGTTTTTGGCTTGCAGCCGTTCGTGGAAAATAAGCCAAGCACGATAAGCAATCATAATTGGGAATAGAAAGGCCATAAACCCACAGAGTGAATACAGCACATCAGACAACCAGGCACCGGTTAAGCCGACAGTATTTTTAGCGATGTCATTGGTGCCGGTATGGGACCAACCGGGATCGGCTGGATCATAACTGACTAAAGCGATAAACAAGTATATGCAAACCGCCGCTAGGCCAATAAACGCGCCTTCTCGCAACCGATGACTAACTACATCTTCGTCTACAGCAACCTTCGTTTTATTCTTATCCACAACTAGCGCTTCGCCCATATAAAAAGTTAACTAAGCTTAACGAATTAACCCTCTCTATTCTATGTTTATCAGCCCCTTGGGGCCTATCTACGCTAATTTGATCAATCATTGGTCAATCCTAAATAGTGACTTAACATTCGCTGGCATTTCAGCACTATATTTGTTCAAATCACAGGTCTAGGGTATTTGCTATAGCGTAACTAACATGCTTGTTTTTCTATCAATAAACCCCATAAATAGCTGATAAACACCATCAACAAACATTAAGGAAACTGCAGTAATGAGCGACATTCAACACCATCCACTACTTATTTTAGGTTCTGGCCCCGCTGGCTATACCGCCGCCGTTTATGCTGCCCGTGCCAATTTGAACCCTGTACTTATTACCGGCATGGAGCAAGGTGGCCAATTAACCACCACCACTGATGTAGATAACTGGCCTGGCGATAACGATGGTGTGCAAGGCCCAGAGCTAATGGTGAGAATGCAAAAACACGCTGAACGCTTTGATACTAAAATTATATTCGACCATATTCATACCGCCAAACTCAATGAAGCCGGTCCACTTACCCTTATCGGTGATCAAGCAACCTATACCTGTGACGCGCTAATTATTGCTACTGGCGCTTCGGCTCAGTATTTGGGTTTACCTTCCGAAGAAGCGTTTGCCGGCAAAGGCGTAAGCGCCTGTGCAACTTGCGACGGGTTTTTCTATCGCAATCAAAAAGTTGCTGTTATCGGTGGTGGTAACACTGCCGTTGAAGAAGCTTTATATTTATCAAATATTGCGTCTGAAGTTGTATTAGTCCACCGCAGAGAAGGCTTGCGGGCAGAAAAAATATTGCAAGATAAGCTATTTGAGAAAGCTAAAACCGGTAACGTAACCCTAGCGTGGAACAATACATTGGACGAAGTGCTTGGCGATGACAGTGGCGTCACTGGTATGCGTATTAAAAGCACTGCAGACGGTGCCACCCAAGATATTGATCTACAAGGTGTGTTTATCGCCATTGGCCATAAACCAAATACTGACATATTTGCTGGCCAATTAGATATGAAAGACGGCTACCTAACTGTTAACAGTGGCACCAACGGCAATGCAACCGCCACCAGTATCCCCGGTGTTTTTGCCGCGGGTGATGTAGGCGACCATATTTATCGTCAAGCGGTTACATCGGCTGCATCAGGCTGTATGGCGGCATTAGACGCCGAAAAATACTTAGATAATCTAGAACAAGCTTAAAACTATTATTCAAATATTGGTTACTGCCTGTTGAATATTTCTTGGTTAACCGCTGATTGTGAGAACTTCCCTAGCGTAGATAATGCGCTAGAGGATCCTAATGGGCTGCTCGCTGCTGGCGGAGACTTATCGAGCAAACGTTTAATCACCGCCTACGCTAATGGCATCTTTCCCTGGTATGACGACGACCAACCTATTCTTTGGTGGTCTCCTAATCCACGCGCCGTTATTATTCCCAGCCAGCTACATTGTTCCAAAAGTCTTAAAAAATCCATCCGCAAATCAACTCTCAATTACACATTTGACCAAGCGTTCGCCGATGTTATTTACCTGTGCGGCGCAGTACGTAAGCATGACCAAGGCACATGGATAACCGAAGAAATGCGTAATGCTTACCTACAGCTTTACCATGATGGCTTCGCCCACTCGATAGAGATATGGGACCAACAAGAATTAGTCGGTGGTTTATACGGAGTCGCACTAGGTAAAGTATTTTTTGGTGAGTCTATGTTTAGTTTGCAAACCAACACATCTAAAATGGCCATGCTTGCCATCAGTAGACATTTGGCTGGCTGCGGCTACAAACTTATTGACTGCCAAGTTGATAGCGATCATTTATTCACTATGGGAGCAGTATTAATGACTAGAAAGGACTTTATTAAAAGCTTAAAACCATTGGTAGCTCAGGCTCCCGCAAGTCATCCCTGGAATGACCAAAGCTCAATGCTGGTAAAAGATTTATTGGTATAACAACTTGAAAAGTGGAAATATGACCGGCAAGCTTAATTAATTTTATCGTCTATAAACAACCCCATTTAACTGTTAAACACTAACAATCCAAAGTTACTGTTGTGTTGCGATAATTGTGTTGTCTAAAAGAGCCAGTCATAATCAGACCAGCACTATTAGTTTTAATTGAGGTCGATTTGAGTACACAGCAACAAATAAAAGTTTTTGCCACTAAGCCTCATCCCTGTAGCTATCTGAGCGACAGAGATGCAACGACGCTGTTCATTGACCCTAATGTGAATATCACTAAAGAGTTATATTCTCGCCTATCTGAACTAGGCTTTAGACGCAGCGGCGAACATGTATACAAGCCACAGTGTGAAAGTTGCCAAGCCTGTGTGGCCACGCGCATTCCCAGCACTACTTTTATGGCGTCGAAAAGCCAAAAACGGGTGCTAGCAAAAAATAAAGATGTTGCGATTAGTTTTACCAACACTATTGCAGACGACGAGTACTACCAGCTCTACCAAAGTTATATCACTGAGCAACATAGCGATGGCGATATGTATCCTGCTAATCGCGAACAATACGACAGCTTTTTAAACTGTCATTGGGATAGCAGCACTTATATGACCTTTAGACTGAATGGTAAGCTCATCGCCGTTGCCGTCACTGATATAATGCAAGACGCTATGTCCGCCATATATACCTTTTACGACCCAGCGCTGGCCAGTCGCAGCCTAGGGACTTTTTGTGTTCTCAGCCAAATACAGCATGCCCAACAGCAAGGCTGGCCCCACCTCTACTTAGGTTATTGGATCAAACAAAGCCCAAAAATGGCCTATAAAACAAAGTTCAGGCCTATAGAAGTACTAAAGCAAGGACAATGGCAGCCTTACACACCTTAAATCTTTGCTTATAGGCCAGTTTTAGTGCAGAATTCGCGCCTTGTTTTGGCTGGTCAAAACCTTTGCACCAGTAAATTGAACCCAGTAGGTAATGTTTGAATGGCAAAAGAAGAACAAATTGAAATGGATGGAGAGGTTATTGATACTCTGCCGAACACAACATTTCGAGTGAAGCTAGAAAACGATCATGTGGTAACAGCCCATATATCTGGAAAAATGCGTAAAAATTACATTCGTATTTTAACTGGCGACAAAGTTAAGGTTGAACTAACACCTTATGATTTAACCAAAGGTAGAATTACCTACCGCGCTCGATAGCAGCGAATGGGGCGCGATTCCTTCGCGTCTTATGATTTTCAACTGCATCACCTACTTGATACCTGACGATGCCTTATCGTTGGTGTACCTCTATAATTGGTTTTCTTAAAAAACTTTGTACTGCCCTCAACATTGTTCAAGTCTACGATTCGGATAAACGTTAAATTAAGTAGAGAACAATATTTGAGGGTTGGCATGTTAAGTGCATAACCAATACTAATATTAACCTACCTCGCAGTTGCTACAGGTGTTCCAACGTCTGCTACTGCGACATATATTGGTAAATTGGTCTATGGCGATCTCGTGGAAAAGTTATAATTCAAAAGATTTTTACGACGAGCTAATAACAGAATCTGGCAACCCACGACAGCCAGCGAGAAAACTACTTTCCTATTTAAAAACCCTATCCAATGAAGACATAGATGCGCGTAAAACCGCAGCGGAAGCTACCATAAAAGAGATGGGTGTGTCTTTTACTGTTTATACCGATGACGGCAATATTGACCGCGCTTGGCCATTTGACATCATTCCTCGCACGATTAGTAAAACCCAATGGGATAAAACCGCCATAGGCTTAAGCCAACGATTACAAGCACTAAACCTATTTATTGACGATATATATCATGATCAAAAAATAATCAAAGATGGTGTTGTGCCAGAATTTATTATTAAAGAGTCACCCAACTATCTCCCTCAATGTGAAGGAATAACGCCCCCTTTTGGGGTGTGGGCTAATATCTGTGGCTCTGATTTAGTGCGTGACGGTAAGGGTGAGTTCTACGTCTTAGAAGACAACTTACGAGTTCCGTCAGGTGTATCGTATATGTTAGAGAATCGCGCCATCATGAAACGCGTGTTTCCAGAGGTATTTGAAAACGTTGATATCGCCCCGGTCGGCGAATATCCGGCAAAACTGTTTGAAACTCTTGGCGACTTATCGCCACGCACCACCAGTCACCCAGTGATAGTCGTGTTGACCCCTGGCATTTACAACTCGGCTTATTTTGAACATGCATTTTTAGCGCAAAGAATGGGTGCAGAGTTAGTCGAAGGTAGCGACCTTGTGGTGCACGATGACTGCGTTTTTATGAAAACCATTAGTGGCCTAGAAAGAGTCGATGTTATTTATCGACGTATCGACGACAATTTCTTAGATCCTGAAGTCTTTAATAAAAAATCTAAATTAGGGGTGGCTGGCTTAATGCGGGCTTGGCGGGCTGGCAATGTTGCCATTGCCAATGCGCCTGGCGCTGGAGTTGCCGACGATAAAGTTGTCTATGCCTTTATGCCGCAAGTGATTAAGTATTATCTCGATCAGGAGCCACTACTTGCCAATGTAGAAACATATCTCTGTTATGAAGAAAAGCAACGCAGTTATGTACTGGCCAACTTAGACAAATTAGTCGTTAAACCTGCTAACGAATCTGGTGGCTATGGCATGTTAATAGGGCCGCACTCAACTAAGAAAGAGCGCGAGACTTTCGCCGACCTAATTACCGCTAACCCACGTAACTATATTGCCCAACCAACACTGGCTTTATCAACTGCCCCAACGCTTATAGGCAAAGAACAAATAGAGCCGCGTCATCTCGACTTACGCCCTTTTGTGTTACAGGCAAAAACCAGTTATGTGACTCCTGGTGGCTTAACTAGAGTCGCCATGAAAAAAGGGTCGCTAGTTGTTAACTCTTCTCAAGGCGGCGGCAGTAAAGACACTTGGATTGTCGACAACAGCTCGGAGGGGAAATAATGTTATCTAAAGTTGCCGAGCGAGTTTATTGGACTGCGCGCTATATAGAGCGGATTGAAAGTACCGCCCGTATGATAAGTATTTACGACAAGTTGTTATTTGACTTGCCTCGTGTGGTAAAAATTACCTGGTATAACTTGATCGTCATTAATAGTTTAGAAAGCGACTTTAGTGACCGCTATTCGGTAAGAGATGAGCGCAACGTTGTTAAGTTTTTAATTGCCGATGACAACAATCCAGGCTCTATTGTTAGCTCACTAACAGCGATTAGAGAAAATATACGTACTACCCGCGATGTTGTGCTGGAAGAAACATGGGAGCAAGTTAACGAACTACATATGATGGTAACTCACCATTTAAAAGATGGTGTTAATCGCAGCAGTAGACACGAATTTTTAGAAAGTATTATAAAAGGCTGCCACCAAATACAAGGTTTGCTATACGGTAATATGCCTCAGGATGCGGCTTGGGATTTTCTCTCAATTGGTCGCAGTCTTGAGCGTGCAGATATGACCACCAGAAATTTAGATGCGGCAATGGCGGCGGTAATCGATTTAGAAGGGGATGAAAATGCCATCAATAGCGAGCAAATAATATGGGGGAATTCTCTGCGCTCACTTAATTCTGGCCAATCGTATCAACGTACTATTCGCGCATCTGTTTACAGCAAGCTAGTAGTCGATTACCTGATTAATAATGAGCAGCTACCCCGCTCTATCGACTTTTGCCTGTCCAGTATGCATGGCTCTGCAAGTAACTTACCCAAGTCGAAAAAAGTTATCGCTGCGATTAAAAAACTGCAGAAAAACGCGTGCATCGATATAACGGATGAGCTTTTAGGTGACCCGTTACGTGAACACTTAAATGACATTCAAGTCTCACTTAATGAGCTGCACCTCCTAATTTCCCAAACTTGGTTTCCGACTGTTGAGTAAGACTGCCCTAGCCCTGATATAGGAATAACAATGACCATTCGCGTTGCCATTAGGCATAACACTAAATATACCTTTAAACCCACAACTGAACTGTCGCCACATGTTGTACGGCTGCGGCCGGCAGCACATTGTCGAACTCCAATTCAAAGTTATAGTCTTAAAATAAAGCCAGAAAAACACTTTATTAATTGGCAACAGGACGCCTTCGGTAATTACTTAGCGCGTATTGTGTTTGAAGAGCCAGCTAAAGAGTTAGAAATTAATGTAGAAGTAATCGCTGATATGACAGTGATCAACCCTTTCGATTTTTTCCTCGAAGACTATGCCGAAGACTATCCATTCAAATACCCTGCCCAGCTTAAAAAAGAGTTGCTGCCGTATTTGAAAAAAAATACCAACGGCAAACGGTTTACCCAACTAGTTAATTCGATTTCAAAAGAGAAGCGCCGCACCATTGATTTTTTGGTTGACATTAACAGTACCATCCAACAAAAAATAGAATATAACGTGCGCATGGAACCGGGTGTTCAGTCGCCCGAAGATACTTTAAAAAAGGCCAATGGTTCATGTCGTGACTCGTCTTGGTTGCTGGTACAAGCGTTAAGGCATTTGGGCTTAGCAGCACGATTCGCCTCTGGCTATTTAGTCCAGTTAACGCCAGATGAAAAATCACTAGACGGTCCCTCTGGCGCCGAACAAGATTTTACTGACTTACATGCATGGTGCGAAGTTTTCTTACCTGGTGCTGGCTGGGTTGGTCTCGATCCAACCTCAGGGTTATTTGCCAGTGAAGGTCATATTCCTTTGGCATGTACACCAGACCCTGCGTCGGCGGCCCCGATTGAAGGCTTTACTGGCGAATGCGAAGTCAGTTTTGACTATAGCAACGTTGTTGATCGTGTTCATGAAGACCCACGCGTTACCAAACCCTACACCGATACCCAATGGGCTGAAGCGTTAGCATTGGGTGATGCGGTCGATAAAGAGCTGGTTGCTAACGATGTGCGCTTAACTATGGGCGGTGAACCTACCTTTGTATCTGTTAATGATATGGAGTCAGCTCAATGGAATACCGAAGCCTTAGGTGATGACAAGCTTAGCTTAGCTAAAAGCTTATTACTCAAACTACGCGATCACTTTGCGCCCCAAGGGCTGCTGCATCATGGTCAGGGCAAATGGTATCCAGGCGAACCACTACCGCGCTGGGCACTCGGGGTATTCTGGCGTAAAGACGGTGAGCCACTATGGCAAAATCCTGCGCTGCTTGCCCATATTGATAAAGACTATAAGCACGATATTGATAGCGCCGAGAGCTTCGCTAATACATTAGCTGCAACGCTAGACATCGACAGCAAGTACATAAACCCTGCGTTTGAAGATGCCCTGCACTATTTAATGGAAGAACGAAGAGTGCCATTAAATATACAAACTAAAATCGCTGCAGCCAAAGACTCGTTGGAACGCAAACGACTAATCAGAGTGTTGCAGCAGGGCTTTGATAAAGCCGCTGGCTTTGTGCTGCCACTTGAATTTGATGCGATAAGTGATAGTTGGATTACCAGTAACTGGCCACTGCGCAGTGAGCGCTTGATATTGATCCCCGGCGACTCACCACTGGGCTTACGCCTTCCATTAGAAGAGCTACCGCTAGAAGCACAACCAGAAGTTAAACAAGGTAAAGACCCATTAGATAGCGTTGTGCCACTACAAGCCCGCCACGAAATAATCTATAGCCCAGTTAAGCAAACGACTATAAGTAAGCAAAGCCTAGCTAGCAAAGATAACCAGAAAAAAACCAAGCAAATTGTGCGAACTGCGGTTTGTATAGAGGCACGCGCTGGTAAAATTCATTTATTTTTACCACCGTTACATAATCTCGAAAGCTATGTTGAGTTACTCAAAGTGATTGAAGAAGTCGCAGATAACCTTAGCATGCCAGTGGTTATTGAAGGTTACGAACCACCTAGTGATAGCCGTCTTCAAAAACTATTAGTAACACCTGATCCCGGCGTTATAGAAGTGAATGTACAACCTACTAGCAACTGGCGTGACCAAGTTTCCAATACCACTAACTTGTATGAGCTTGCCAGAGAATGCCGTCTAGGTACTGAAAAGTTTATGCTGGACGGGCGCCATACCGGTACCGGTGGTGGCAACCATATAACCCTTGGTGGCGCTAAACCTGCCGACAGTCCAATGCTGCGCAAACCCGAATTACTAAGAAGCTTTGTTAGTTTTTGGCAGCATCACCCCAGTTTGTCTTATGTATTCTCTGGGGCATTTATTGGCCCTACTAGTCAAGCGCCACGAGCTGATGAAGGCCGTGAAGAAATGCTGTATGAAATGGAAATTGCATTTCAACAAATGCCTGCAGGAATGGCCGACAAGCCATGGTTAGTTGACCGCCTGATGCGCAATTTATTAATTGATATTACCGGCAACACCCACCGAGCCGAATTTTGTATCGATAAGTTATACGCGCCTAACAGTGCTACAGGCCGGCTGGGTATTCTTGAATTTCGCGGTTTTGAAATGCCACCTCACAGTCGAATGGCTTTGGTTCAAGCATTATTAATAAGAACATTGGTTGCCCGTTTTTGGAGTGAAAGCTATAACAAGCCCTTAGTTCGTTGGGGTACAGCGCTGCATGACAAATACATGTTGCCCCACTATTTATGGCAAGACATGAAGGAAGTAGTGGCAGATTTAGAGGCCAGAGGCTATCCATTTAAAGCGGATTGGCTGCTACCATTTGAAGAATTTAGATTTCCTCATTA
Source organism: uncultured Cellvibrionales bacterium (assembly GCA_963933215.1). Taxonomy (GTDB): domain Bacteria; phylum Pseudomonadota; class Gammaproteobacteria; order Pseudomonadales; family CAWVSB01; genus CAWVSB01. The sequence goes on along the minus strand of CAWVSB010000005.1, from coordinate 135,990 downwards.
TGGCCGCGTTAAGTTAGATGATATTGAGATTGAGTTGCGTTGGGCAGTAGAGCCTTGGCATGTATTAGGTGAAGAAGTCGGTAGCACCGGCAATGCCCGCTATGTCGACTCGTCAGTTGAACGTCTACAAGTAAAAGTTACTGGTCTAACCGATGGCCGCTATGTATTAGCGTGTAATGGTCGGCGTGTCCCCATTAGCAATACCGGTCGCCAAGGAGAATATGTAGCTGGTGTGCGCTATCGTGCATGGTCGCCGCCGTCGGCATTACATCCAACTATTGGCGTTCACACACCGCTGGTGTTTGATCTTATTGATACTTGGAACGGCCGCTCGATTGGCGGCTGTAGCTATCATATCTCGCACCCAGGTGGACTGAGCTATACTAGCTTCCCAGTTAACGCGTTTGAAGCTGAATCGCGACGTGGTAACCGCTTCGAAAATCTAAGCCATACTCAAGGTCCATATACTGAAGTGCCAGAACTGGAAGCCTTGCGCGAGTTTTTCCCCAACCATGACCCAAAACCGATGGAGCCACCACCTGAAGAATCGCCAGATGAATATCCACATACCTTAGATTTACGCAGAAAGGGCCATTGGATTGGTTGAAAGCAGAGCTAAGCATGACATAATACATAGTCGCTTTCAGCGATCATTTTGCCGCTCCAGCGCCTAGTATCAAATAAAGCGTAGGCGGCCAGTAGCCAAATATTAAATAGGTAATACCGCATTGCAAACAATGAGTCAGTCCTTTGCACCGCCACTTGTGTACAAGCAGACCCAAGGCATTGAAGATAGCGTTTTTCAGGCCAATGGTGAGGTTAAGCCCCATTGGAGCTATCTACTCAATAGCCTTGAAACTATGGGGGCTAGCTCTTTTAGTACTCGCAATGAAAAAGCCTTGCGGATTTTACGAGATGATGGTGCCAGCTATAATGTTTATGGCAACAACAGCATAGCCAGTAGCACTTGGAATCTCGACCTGGTGCCATCAGTCATTAGCAGCGAAAGCTGGCGCAATATTGAAGCAGGCATTGCTGAACGAGCTGAAGTACTTAACTATTTATTACGTGATATTTATGGTCCACGAGAGCTAATCAGAACCGGAGTGATTCCTCCCAAAGCGCTATTCTCTCATCGCGGTTTTTTACGTGCCTGCCAAGGTATTAAGGTTCCTGGCAACCAAGATTTAATCATGCTTGGCATCGATCTGATGCTAGATGCCAATGGTGCCCCGACAATACTGACTGATAGAACCCAGTCTCCATCAGGCATGGGTTATAGTCTAGAAAATCGTACAGTTATGTCACGGGTAATGCCCAGCCTCTTCCGCGACAGCCATGTACATCGCTTAGCCAGTTTTTTCCAACGACTGCGCGCTAAGCTTAATTCTATTTCACCCAATCAAGATGACCCTCGCATTGTAATTCTGACGCCCGGATCAAACAATGAAACTTATTTCGAACACGCCTATCTTGCCAACTACATGGGTTTTCACTTAGTTCAAAATGGCGATTTAATAGTCCGCGATGGTTTTGTCTGGATGAAATCCTTAGATGGACTAAGTCGCGTGGATGTCATTTTACGTCGCGTTGATGACTGGTATTGCGACCCAGTCGAACTGCGCGGCGATTCACAATTAGGCATCGCCAATCTATTAGAGGCGGCCCGTGCAGGCAACGTAGTGATCGCCAATCCGTTAGGTTCTGGCATATTAGAAAATCATGTGTTTTTAAAATATTTGCCAAAAATTGCTAAAACAATATTAGGCCGTGACCTGCGCATACCTACGGTGCCCAATTATTGGTGTGGCGATAAAGAAGATATGACTTTTGTACGTGCTCATGTAGATGAATTAGTGATCAAACCTATCGACAGAAGTACTAATGTAAAAAGTGTTTACGGTGGTTCACTAACTAATCAACAGAAAAAAGATTTACTGGAAAAAATTCAATCCTCCCCCGACCAATATGTGGCGCAACCTATTATGGCGCCCAGTCAATTACCCACTCATACTCCGCAAGGGCTTGCGCCTCGCCCTGCTATTTTGCGCAGCTTTGCTATAGCTGATGACAATTCGTCTTATACCGTAATGCCCGGTGGTTTAACACGAGTGGGCGAACAGCAGGACAGTTTTTTAATTTCTAATCAGTCGGGCTCGTATAGTAAAGATACATGGGTATTAGCATCAGAGCCTGAGTTAACAAAAACCAACATCAAAACTGATGAGCAAAACACTGCGCGCAATATCGACTTAATAAGCTTGCCAAGTCGCGTGGTTGAAAACCTATTTTGGATGGGCCGCTATGCGGAACGAGCAGAAGCATCTCTGCGATTACTGCGTACTGTATTTGTAATGCTAAACGGTGAAGAACCAATTTCTGATGTCTGTATGCCGCTCATACTAAACGCCATTACTGAAGTAACTGGGACTCAGCCAGGCTTTATTAATGCGTCAGCAGAGTTAATATCAGCCCCAGAACAAGAGCTGCTGATTATTGTTAAAGACGCCAGTCGCAATGGCTCAGTCGCTGCTAATTTAACCGCTATGCTTAATTGCGCGGACCAATCAAAGGAACTACTTTCTACCGACACTTTACGCGTAATTAACGATGTTCGCGATGGCCTAGTGGAACTAGATAGTACCCTTGTCGGAGATTTAGCCGCCGCACCAGAGGAAGCGCTGGACCCATTAGTCACGGCATTAATGGCATTAGCCGGGCTTGCCCAAGAAAGTATGATTCGCGATATTGGCTGGCGTTTTATGGAGATAGGACGACGTCTAGAGCGCGGCCTGCAAACCACCGCCATCATTAATCGTTTGATGGTGCAAGAAGTGCCTGAGACTGATCAAAACATTCTATTGCAAACTGTACTGCAATCTACCGAAGCATTGATTAGCTACCGTCGTCGCTATCGTGCACGCATGGGCGTTCAATCTAGTCTCGACCTAATAATGTTAGACACTGATAACCCGCGCTCGTTATTGTTTCAACTTGAAAGTCTTAATCAGCATATTCAGCAGCTACCCAAGCCCCATGACAACAAACATGAATTACTACCTGAAGAACGCGCCAGTTTAGAATGCGAAACATTAATTAAACTGTCGCTATTAACTGAACTAAGCTCGCGAGAAAATGGCCAGCGCGTATTACTAGCTAAAAATTTATCACGAGTGACTGAATTATTATGGAGCATTAGTACTCTGATCAGCGACAAATACTTTAATCATCGAGAAAGCTCTCGCCAGCTGGTTAGCAGTATTGGAGAGCAAGCATGATCTACCGAATTAAACATATAACCGAATATAAGTATGCGTCTACGGTAAGTCACTGCTACAACCATGCGCAATTGATACCACGTAATACCTCGCGCCAAATCTGCCTAAACCACAGTATTGAGGTCAAGCCTATGCCTGCACATACTGCCGAGCGCACCGACTATTTCGGCAACACTTCATATCACTTTGAAATTCAGCGCCCTCATCAAAAACTCATTATCACTGCTAGTAGTGAAGTTGATACTAAAAGCCAACATATTAATATTGAGATGGATTTTGGTATTAGCTGTTTTGATGTAAAACAACAGCTAAACAATGCAGTAGATGCGAAAACTATTCTGGCTCAAGAATATATAATGGATTCACCATTCGTTAAAAACAGCAGCGATCTGGCTGCTTATGCAGCACCATTGTTCGACGATAGTAGCCCTTTTTTAACCGCCGTAATGGCGCTAACTCGGAAAATTTTTAGCGAGTTTGAATATTGTCCCCATTCTACAACTGTTGCCACTCCGCTGGCAGAAGTACTCAGTAATAAAAAAGGTGTGTGCCAAGACTTTGCCCATTTACAAATCGCCTGCCTGCGCTCACTCGGTTATCCCGCGCGTTATGTCTCAGGCTACATCGAAAACCTGCCGGCGCCGGGGGTAATAAAACTTGTTGGTAGTGATGCAAGTCATGCTTGGATTGCCGTCTACTCGCCACTAGAGGGTTGGGTAGAATTTGACCCTACCAATAATTGCTTAGCAAATGAGCAACATATTGCTACTGCATGGGGGCGCGACTACTTTGATGTGACGCCATTAAAAGGCGTGATTTTTGGTGGCGGTGAAGATCCCGTACTGAGGGTTTCGGTTGACGTAGCGCGACTATAAGTTAGTTTAACGCTGTCTTATCAAAAGTAATCTCAAGCATCAAATATAGATCATAAAATAATGTTAAAAAAAATATTAGTTATAGGAGTTCTATTTTTAATCATTGTTAGTGCTCTATATATAGACTTTTTTAAGTTATATAGCTGGCAGTCCCCGCCAACCATAGGCACATATAAAACTAATAACTTAACTGTCAATACGCTAAAGCGCAGTTTCAACTACCATCTGCCAGAAAATCTAACAGTTAAGCCCAAAATTGTATTCATATTTCATGGTTCTCACTCCAGTGTTAAAATAATAAGAGAGCAAACGGCTTATCAATTTGACTACTTAGCAAACGACAATAATTTTATTGCAGTATATCCCACTGGGTTTGAGGGCAGCTGGAATGACTGTCGAACGTCAGCAAAGTATTCTGCCAACACCCGCAACATTAATGATCCAGCATTCATTAACGCTATGATTGAGTATTTTGAAAAAAATTACCAAATCAATCTCAATCAGGTTTTTGCATTAGGATTATCTAATGGCGGCCAATTCGTCTATCGCTTAGCCCATGAAATGCCATCAAGCTTTGCTGGTTTTGCGGCCATTGCTGCCAACCCACCGCTGGCTGAAAACTTTGACTGTATAGCATCCGGTAAACCGGTTTCAATGGCTATACTTAATGGTACTGAGGATCCTCTAAACCCTTACAATGGTGGGCTGGTTGACGTGTATGGTGATACCAGCCGCGGGCAGGTAATCTCGTCAGGCGAAAACGTGGGCTACTGGCGAAGTCTTACTGATTTAGAGCAATACAGCGACACTATTCTCACTAAGCAGACCGACAATAAGGTCGTAAAAACCTGGTGGTCAAGTGCTCACCAATCACAACAAGTAGCCTTATTTACCTTTTATAATTCTGGCCATGTGATCCCCAGTAGCAAAGTTAAATTTCAGCGAATACGCGGGCCAAATCCTGCATCGATGGAAGCCAGCGAACTTATATGGCAGTTTTTCAGTCAGCTAAAGTAAACATCTCACTATGTAGTCAATCAGGGCTACAACCTCTGTGTGACTGCAAATGAACAGCGGACTTTAAGCAACCTGATTCAACAATAAATCCCAAGGTGTTGCCCTCAGTTTTTTTATTTTGTGGAAGCAGCAGTTGGCCCATAACTGAACATTGTTGTCGACATGCTGACTTGACAAGTCAGGCGAACTGCAAGCCTCTGCTATATATGTAAACAATTGAGCGTGTTTTTACTAACAATAAATAAATGCTAACTCACGCCATGAATATGTTTAATGACTCTGCACGCCAGGTTTAATATTCAGAACCCTAAAAGTGTGTGCCTATTCTATTATCAGGGATATGTTTAATTAGCAGGCACCCTTGCCAAATACAACCGCTGGCACAGTCATGAGCAGCAGTGTTAGGTCTAAACGAATATTAGCATTGCAGATGTACTCGATATCCATTTCTACCTGTTGTACAAAAGGTATATTAGACCTGCCTGACACTTGCCAGATACACGTTATTCCTGGGATTGATTGCAAGCGCACCATTTGTCTTTGGGTATATTCAGCAACTTCTGAGGGTAATGCTGGACGCGGACCAACAAGGCTCATTTCGCCAATTAAAACATTAAATAATTGCGGTAATTCATCTATTGAGTACTTACGAATAAACTTACCTACTTTAGTAATACGGGGATCATCTTCCATTTTAAAGCGCACGCCTGCCCTTCTTCTAGCCTCTAGAAGCCTAGCTTCGTCGGCTGGCGACAGCTTATGTTGCATAGAGCGAAATTTCCACATACTAAAGTTCTTGCCCTGTAATCCAACCCGTTGCTGTCGATAAAATACCGGCCCTTTGGACTCCATATTGATACCTATCGCCGCCAGCATGAATACAGGCAACAATAAAGCGATGGCTATCAGACTTCCAATAATATCGACCAGTCGCTTAAAAAATAAATAAACTACTCTACCTGGGCGATTTATTTCCGATGAAATACTTGCGATGCTTTCTGTTGGTGCCAGTTTAGTCATAATTAATCTCCTAACAGTATCTATTGTCAGGATCATTGCAACTTTCGAACCAACTTTATAAACTATTGTTTTATATAGATTTTATGTATATCCCAACAAATACCCGTCTCTATTCGTTGCATTTTGCAACAGTTATTTACTATCAGTTTCTCATTATGAGACAATATTTTACCCCGCTCTCATAGGTATGATTGAGATAACGAGTAACTATGTTGTAACCGAATTTATTAACTGTATTCAAGGTCGAAGCAAAATCATCAACGAGTTTTGAAAACCGTATTGGAAAGAATTTAAAGCGAGAGTATTGGCAACACTACTATTTTGAACCTACTGATATTTTTCCGATCTTTTAGCCTAAATATATTCCTAAATACTAGCCGAGCCTAAGAGCAAAGGTTTATCTTAAGCTATAGCACGATCGCCTTGTCAATATTCACTGCTCAACTCAACATTGCCTTATATAATGCAAATTGCAACAATACAGGCATAATGCAGTAGGTATTATCATATTCAACTTATGAGTTTTAACTTTTTGATTTTTAAGCATTTATTTCTGATATACAATTTATCTTGCTGACAGTAACGAGATGTACAGTAGCAACCTTGGGTAGTAAGCATGCGGAAAAAAAGAATATTAATGATAGAAGATAGTCTTTCAATGGCTGCTATTTATAATGCCTACTTAAACGAAAGTAACTATCAGGTCAGAATGGTTACAGATTTGGATTCAGCCTATGCCGAGATAGAGCGAGAAACCCCCGATATTATCTTGCTGGATGTGGAGCTGCCTGATGGCAGCGGACTCACCCTATTAAAAGAGGTTCAATTACAGACTAACGATATAGAAATCATTGTAATGACCGCTCACGGCTCTTCTCAAATGGCGGTGCAAGCAATAGAAGATGGTGCCTTTGATTTTTTAATCAAGCCGTTTGACGGCACTCGGTTATTAGTGACCTTAGACAATGCAACCAAGCATCAAGATCTTAATCGCAAAATCGCTACCTATTCATCGTTTGACATTGATCAGTATTGTCGCTTTATTGGCAAGTCACTACCGATGCAGGCCGTCTACAAAACAATTGACAGTCTTGCCGCCAGCAGTGCCACCGCTTTTATCATTGGTGAAAGTGGCACCGGTAAAGAACTAGCGGCGGAAGCAATTCATCAAAAAAGCAACCGTACGACCGCAAATTTTCATGCCCTAAATTGTGCTGCTATTCCTAGAGAGTTAATGGAAAGTGAATTGTTTGGTCATGTTAAAGGCGCCTTTACCGGCGCCACATCAGATAGAGAGGGGGCAGCGGCAATAGCTGATGGAGGTACTTTATTTCTAGATGAAATTTGTGAAATGGACTTTGAACTACAGAAGAAATTACTACGCTTTATCCAGACAGGCAGCTATCAAAAAGTAGGTAGTAATAAAATGGAAATTGTTAATATTCGCTTTGTCTGCGCAACCAATAGAGATCCAATGCAAGAAGTACGCGAAGGTCGCTTTCGTGAAGACCTTTTCTACCGCTTACATGTAGTCCCGGTGCATATGCCTCCTCTGCGCCAAAGAGAAAACGATATTCTTATGCTGGCCCAAGCATTTCTGGCCAAATTCGCTAGCCGTGATGGTAAACGATTAGAAAACTTTAGTAGCGACGCAAAGCAGCTACTGCTCAACTACCCTTGGCGCGGCAATGTTCGTGAATTAGAGAATGCTATTCAGAATGTAGTCGTTCTGCATGACGGTGAAACTGTACAGTCGTATATGTTGCCAATGCGAGATATGTCGAATGAATCAATACCGCCAATACAGATTGAGCAATCAAGCAATGATGGACGAACCAGCAATCATATCAGTCAGCCTATAACTGCTCAGGGCAATAAGGAAATAAGTCCACTGTGGTTAGAAGAAAAAGCAATTATCGAGCGAGCTATTAAACTCTGTAATGGCAGTATTAATAAGGCGGCCGGCAAACTCGAAGTAGCTCCATCAACTCTTTACCGAAAAATCCAATCGTGGAATCTACTAGCTTAAATATCAGGAAATTAAGATATGTACGGTTTAATCAATAAGGCACTTAAAACTATGATCGTAGATAGTCATGGACAAGATGCATGGGGGCTCATATTGGAAAAATCTGGCGTACCTGACGACTCTTTTATCACCATGCAGTCTTATGATGACAGTATAACTTACGCTCTTGTCGGCGCCACATCAGAGGTACTTGAAACACCTGCTGAGAAATGTCTAGAGTTATTTGGCCACTATTGGGCGACTGTAACAGCCCCCAATACTTACGAAATGTTATATAAAAGTACCGGGGATAATTTGTTTGAATTCTTAGATAACGTTAATAGTCTTCACGATCGAATAACCTCAACTTTTATTGACTATGTTCCACCGCATTTCATGACCACTAGCGATAACAACCGGATGGAATTAGTGTACGAGAGCCAGCGTGAAGGATTGACCCCTTTTCTTATCGGCATGATCAAAGGTTTAGCCGAGAGATTCCAGGTACAGGTCGATTTCGAAAGTGTTGTGGCAAAAACTGTCGCTGCAGGGGAAACTAGCGTAATCACATTGCGTATAGTTTAGTCTATAGATTAATATAAAAATCATAATATGCCTATTGTAAACGATACAGACCATCTAATTAATTCAGCCTTTTCAATACACTTTATGGTTGAAAGCGACTTAATAATTCACTCCCCAAGCGATACCTTAAAACGTTTTATGCCCAATATCGAAGGGCAACCTTTGATGACTGTATTTAAGATTCAGCGGCCTAGCGGTATATCGTCATTTGAGGACCTTCTGTTGACTGGTGGCAAGATGGCTTTGTTTGAAGCTAAGGATGGCAGTTTCGCTGTTCGTGGGCAACTTGTCGACGATATAGAAGGCAGAAAATGTCGCTTTGTTGGCTCCCCTTGGCTGGCCTGGATGAGTAAAAATAATCCTCAAATTGGAATGAAGCTGGACGATTTTAGTGCTATTGACCCACAGTTAGACCTTCTTATTCTACTGTCAACAGAGCGCCAAAACTTAGTAGATCTGGAGCAATTAGCGGCAGAGCTCCAACAAGCCCATCAAACATCTATAACTGCATATCGAGCGCAGGCTGATTTTTTTGCCATTATGAGCCATGAAATGCGCACGCCCCTTAATGGTTTGGCAATGGCTTTAGAGCTTATTGACAAACGTCAATTAGCAGGCGACTCTTTGCATATGCATGATGTGGCTACCCATTCCGCAGATAATCTGAAAAATGTAATCAATAGCGTGTTGGACTACTCAAAGCTGCAATCTGGTGGTTTCACCAACGATCCTGTCGAATTTTACATTGAGGAAACAATAGATGCGGCTTTGATGATGATCGAGGCAAAAGCATCGCAACAACAAATAGAGTTAGTTAAGAATCTGGATGAAGAATTAACCTGCGCATTGATTGGTGATGAGTCAAAAATTAGACAAGTACTGATCAACCTATTAAGTAACGCAATAAAATTCACCGCGGATGGGTCGATAACTTTAACCGGTAGAATGTCTGATGATAATACTCAATTATTATTAAACGTTGAGGACACTGGGCCGGGCATTCCAGAGAGTATAAAACCATATATTTTCAAGCCTTTTTGGACCCTAGAAGAAGATCAGACAGACATTGTCAGCGGTACTGGCCTAGGCTTAAATATATGTTATCAAATGGTGGAGATTATCGGCGGCGAAATATCTTTCGCAACGATTGTGGATATTGGGACGCGCTTTGATATTACGATTCCGGTTGAGAAAAGTGCCTCAAATACCTTACGTAAACACGATTATGAGCAGACCAGTAATCCGCAATTTATTGGCAAAGTATTATTAGCAGAAGACAATAAGGTTAATCAGTTGCTAATGATGAAAATATTGGAAAAACGTGGTTTGGACGTCGATATAGCCGATAACGGCAAAGACGCTATCAAATGGATTGAAAATACACTTTATGATCTTGTGTTCATGGATATCTCGATGCCGGTTATGGGTGGTATTAAGGCTACAAGAAAGCTGCGTGAAACCTATAGTCGAGACGTATTACCGATCATCGCTCTTACTGCCCACTCGGGGCAAGATAAAGTAGGCGAATACTTAGCCTGTGGTATGAACTCGGTAATGAGTAAGCCAATTGATAGCAACACTCTTAACCTTACTCTTGGTCAGTGGCTTGCTAGTAGCCCTCAAACAGCCTCTATATCCGGCGAGTCTGCTTTAGGCTCTGCCCTTGATTTACTAATGGATGAGGCCGTGGCAGAAAGACTTATTGCTGATATTGGCATTGCCGCTTACCAAGACATAGCCGCGCTGTTTGAAACAGAATGTAGCACAAGCATTGTCAAAATTACCACCGAATATAACGAATTAAACTTCGACGAAGTATCTAAAGCCGCCCACGCAATTTTGAGCAGCGCCCGTAGCCTTGGGCTTTCTAAGCTAGGTCAACAGTTAAAAAATCTTGAACTGGCCGCTAAGGATACCAATACCAGTGAGATGAACATTTTAATTTCAACACTAAACAGCTTAACTCAAGAGTCATTAATAGCACTGGAAGAATACGCCATTGCAGTAGGTAATTAATGAGCGTCGTCAAATTTTTAATGACTAATAAAAAAGGCGCTAAATTAGCGCCTTTTTTTTATTACTGGTTAATTGGCAACAGGTTCTGGCAGTTGCTTATGATCTTTCACCTCAAGTACCAACTCACCATCTTTAACCGAAACTTGCACTTCACCACCGCCATCGGCCAGTTCACCAAATAATACCATTTCGGCAAGTGGTTTCTTAATATGGTCTTGAATGACTCTGGCTAATGGTCTTGCGCCCATCAATGGATCGTAACCTTTTTCCATCAACCACTCCCGTGCCTCGTCAGATACGTCTAGCAATACACGTTTATCATCTAACTGAGACTGCAGCTCAACCAAAAACTTATCAACAACCGTTAAGACAACGTCACGCTGTAAACTAGAGAATTGAATAACCCCATCCAAGCGATTGCGAAACTCTGGAGTGAACACTTTCTTAAGTTCTTCCGCGCCATCTTTACTATGATCTTGCTGGGCAAAACCTATCGACGCACGGGACATACTTTCTGCGCCAGCATTGGTAGTCATTACCAATATCACATTGCGAAAATCCGCTTTACGTCCATTATTGTCGGTTAACGTACCGTGATCCATCACCTGCAATAACAAGTTAAATACTTCAGGGTGCGCTTTTTCAATTTCATCTAGCAACAATACGCAGTATGGAGTTTTATTTACCGCCTCGGTCAACAAGCCACCTTGGTCAAAACCGACATAGCCTGGAGGTGCGCCAATTAAGCGAGATACAGTATGACGTTCCATATACTCAGACATATCAAAGCGCACTAACTCTACACCCATAATACGGGCTAGCTGGCGGCAAACTTCTGTCTTACCAACACCGGTTGGCCCAGAAAACAAGAATGAACCTACTGGCTTATCTGGCGAACCTAAGCCAGAACGGGATAATTTAATAGCCGTAGTAAGCGTTTCAACACCCTCATCTTGACCGAAGATAACCATTTTCAAGTTCTGCTCTAACTTAGCTAAACTCTCTTTATCGGTACTTGAAACATTTTTCGCTGGAATCTTCGCCATGCGCGCTACGATATTTTCAATATCAACAACGTTAATGCTTTTCTTACGTTTACTAGCAGGCTGCAAATTTTGAAAAGCGCCCGCCTCGTCAATAACGTCAATCGCTTTATCTGGTAAAAAGCGATCATTAATATAACGCCCAGCTAACTCTGCTGCGCTGCGAAGCCCTTTGTCGGTATAACGGATATCATGATGCGCTTCATAACGCGACTTCAGGCCTTTAAGTATTGAATAGGTATCTTCAACTGAAGGCTCTGGCACATCCACTTTTTGAAAGCGGCGCGACAGCGCACGGTCTTTTTCAAAAATACCGCGATACTCTTGGAAAGTGGTTGAACCGAAACAACGAATTTCACCCGACGATAATAAGGGTTTAAGTAAGTTGGATGCATCCATCACCCCACCGGAGGCAGCGCCGGCGCCGATGATAGTGTGAATTTCGTCAATAAATAATATTGAGCCAGGTTGTTTTTTCAGCTCGGCAAGTAAGCCTTTAAAACGTTTTTCAAAATCACCGCGGTATTTAGTCCCAGCCAGCAATGCACCCATATCTAATGAATAGATAACCGAGTCTTGCAACACGTCAGGCACTTCGCCGTCGACAATGCGTTTAGCCAAGCCTTCAGCTATAGCAGTTTTACCTACGCCAGCTTCACCAACCAGTAAGGGATTGTTTTTACGTCTGCGGGTGAGAATTTGGGCTACGCGAGTCAACTCTTCACTGCGACCAATCAACGGGTCAATTTTGCCTGCAATAGCTTGTTTATTTAGATTTTCAGCGTAACTCTCTAAGGGCCCAGCATCTTCTTCAGCGCTGTCACCTTCTTTACCGGCGGCATTTTCTGGGTCTCCCTCACCCTCGACTTTAGAAATGCCGTGAGTAATATAATTAATAATATCTAAGCGGCCAATATTTTGCTGGTGCAATAGAAATACTGCCTGACTTTCTTGCTCGCTAAAGATAGCAACCAAAACATTGGCGCCATTAACTTCTTGCTTGCCGGAAGACTGAACGTGAAATACGGCGCGCTGTAAGACCCGCTGAAAGCCTAAAGTTGGCTGAGTCTCTTTATTTTCTTGGCCTTCAGGAATTAACGGCGTTGTCGCATCGACATATTCCTCAAGGTCTTCGCGCAAAATTTCTACATTGCCCTTACACGCCTGCAATGCTGCTTGAGCCGCCTGCTCTCCCAATAGAGCCAACAACAAATGCTCTAGGGTAAGAAACTCATGGTTTCTATTACGAGCATAGGTAAAAGCGTCATTTAGCGTGCCTTCTAATTCTTTACTTAACATAGTTTGCCTCTACCAATTGATTAACTAGCGTCATCTTCTGCTATTTCGATATCACACAACAGTGGATGTTCGTTTTCACGTGCATACATATTCACCTGTTCGGCCTTAGTCTCGGCCACGTCGCGGGTATATACACCGCATACGCCTTTACCGTCGGTATGTACTTTTAGCATCACTCGCGTCGCCTGCTCCAACTCCAAAGTGAAAAAGGATTGCAACACATGTACCACAAACTCCATTGGAGTGTAGTCGTCATTGAGCAATACCACCCGATACATAGACGGACGTTTTAACTTAGGCTTTGCTTCTTCAACCGCCAAGCCAATATCGTGGTTTGGCAAATTATTTTGATCTTGTTCTGACATATTCCCTAATCTTTAATACAACTATTTGGCTTTGTGCATACTGTTAGACTAATGCACCGGCAAATAATTGCCAGTAAGTAGTCTTTTTCGATACGCTGACTTGTTAATTTGGGCTCATTTGCCATTATTGCAAGGTTGGCCGCAGCAAAAAAGCCATCGTTACCTAACTATATACGGCGTTAAGGGTCTGCTAGTTCATCTTAGCAATCATTGCATCGCCGAATTCTGAACATTTCATCAGTTTTGCCCCATCCATTAAGCGTTCAAAATCATAGGTGACTGTTTTAGCCGCGATAGCGCCGTTCATCCCTATAATGATTAAATCTGCCGCTTCGTTCCAACCTATATGCCGCAACATCATCTCGGCTGATAATATGAGCGAACCAGGATTGACTTTGTCTTGGCCCGCATATTTTGGAGCGGTGCCATGTGTTGCCTCAAACAAAGCCACATTGTCACTAAGGTTGGCACCTGGCGCGATGCCTATGCCACCCACTTGAGCAGCCAAGGCGTCAGATAAATAATCACCGTTAAGATTAAGAGTGGCGATAACGCTGTATTCGTCTGGGCGCAGCAGTATTTGCTGCAACATCGCATCGGCTATCACATCTTTAATAACAATCTCTTTCCCGGTTATTGGATTTTTAATGCTAATCCAAGGGCCGCCGTCGATTAGCTGGCCGTCAAATTCTTGCATAGCTAGCTCATAACCCCAGTCTTTGAAGGCACCTTCGGTAAACTTCATGATATTGCCTTTATGCACCAGTGTGATTGACGGCAAATCTTGATCAATAGCGTATTGTATTGCATTACGTACTAAGCGCTTGGTGCCTTCTTCTGATACAGGCTTAACACCGATACCGCAATTTTGATCAAAGCGAATCTTGGTTACGCCCATTTCGTCTTGTAAAAATGCAATAACACGCTTGGCATCCTCACTGCCGGCTTTCCATTCAATACCAGCGTAAATGTCTTCGGCGTTCTCTCTGAAGATGACCATATTGGTTTTATGTGGCTCTCGCACTGGCGACGGCACTCCTTCAAACCAACGCACTGGTCGCAGACACACGTATAAGTCGAGTTCTTGGCGTAACGCCACATTTAATGAGCGAAACCCGCCACCAACAGGGGTTGTTAATGGCCCTTTGATGGCAACTGCATATTCTTTAATCGCGTCTAAAGTCTCAGCTGGAAACCAGTCTCCATCGTATAAATCAGCGGCTTTTTCACCGGTGTATATTTCCATCCAGCTTATTTTCTTGGCCCCGCCATAGGCTTTTTCAACTGCAGCATCGACAACCTTTAACATTACCGGTGTTATATCGATACCAATCCCGTCGCCTTCAATAAAGGGAATAATCGGTTGCGCCGGCACATTGAGAGAAAAATCAGAATTAACGGTGATCTTTGAACCGGTCTCAGGTAACTTAATATGCTGATAGCTCATGTCGAATCCTTATACTTAACGTTGACTCATCACAATATAACAATTTTTACTGTATCGGTATCGTCGAAATCAAAATAACCAGAGTTAACCGTTTGCTATGAGTCGTCTCATCCTTTTTAACAAACCCTTTGATGTGCTGACGCAATTTACCGATGGCGCTAATCGCCGCACGCTTGCTGACTTTATACCGATTAAAGCAGTTTATCCCGCGGGTAGGCTAGACCGAGATTCAGAAGGTTTGGTATTGCTAACCGACGACGGCGTCTTGCAAGCACAAATCAGTAATCCAAAATTTAATAAACCGAAAACATACTGGGTGCAAGTTGATGGGGAAATTACCGCAGCCGCCATTAATAAGCTGATAACTGGCATTCAATTAAAAGACGGCATCACCAAACCGGCGCAGGCAAAGATCATGACTGAGCCCAAACTATGGGCTAGAGAACCGCCCGTTAGATACCGTAAAAGTTTACCCACATCATGGCTTGAGTTAATCATAACAGAGGGTCGTAATCGTCAGGTTAGACGAATGACCGCTGCTGTTGGCTTCCCAACACTGCGCCTAGTGCGTCATAGTATTGGTGCTTGGAACGTCGATGATATCCCGCTCGGTGAATACAAAGAGCTAGCAGTGACATCGCCTAAGCTTGAAGAAAGTCCAAAGAGCCCATATAAAGCTCTGAGGCAAAGGCGTAACAGGCCTGGAAAACCTAGATAACCAGAATTATCAAAATCTATAATTTACATTAATAAGTATAGGTAATTAATTGAAATATAAGGATTTTATACCACATGTAACAGTTGCAACTGTGATTGAAAATGATGGTAAGTTTTTATTAGTAGAGGAACTTGCGGATGGTAAGGCGGTATACAACCAACCCGCTGGCCACTTAGATGCAAACGAATCGTTAGAGCAAGCGGCTATTCGCGAAACTTTGGAAGAGACCGGCTGGGACATAGCCCTGAGAGGCGTTGTTGGCCTGTCATTGTATACCGCCCCGAGTAATGGCGTTACTTATAGCCGCACCACTTTTTTCGCCAGCGCAGTGCGTCACAATGAAGATCAAGCGCTAGATAAAGGCATTATTCAAGCCGTTTGGTTAACATTAGATGAAATGCGCGCTGCCAGTGATAGAATGCGCTCGCCATTAGTCATCGCCGCTGTTGACCAGTACATTAAAGGCGCACGCTACCCGCTTGAGCTAATTTTTAGAGCACCGTAATGACAGAACAATTAACCACAAAAGTAATAGTAGGAATGTCCGGTGGCGTTGATTCATCGGTCACTGCCTTATTACTGCAGCAACAAGGCTATCAGGTCGAAGGCCTATTCATGAAGAACTGGGACGAAGATGACGGCAGCGAATACTGCACTGCTATTGTCGATCTAGCTGATGCGCAGGCAGTGGCCGATAAGCTAGGCATAAGACTACACCAAGCTAATTTTGCCGCCGAGTATTGGGATAACGTCTTTGAACATTTTTTGGCCGAATACAAAGCTGGCCGCACCCCAAACCCCGATATTTTATGTAATCGTGAAATTAAATTTAAAGCCTTTTTAGATTACGCCTTAACACTGGGCGCTGACTATATTGCCACCGGCCATTACGCTCGTACCAAAATTGTTGATGGTAAAGCGGTGTTGCAGCGCGGCCTAGACACTAACAAGGATCAAAGTTACTTTTTACATGCTGTTGGCCATCAGGAGCTGGCAAAAACACTATTCCCTATCGGTGAAATGGAAAAGCCCGCGGTGCGCGAACTCGCCGCATTGTACGACTTAATTACGCATAACAAAAAAGACAGCACCGGTATTTGCTTTATAGGTGAACGCCGTTTTAAAGACTTTTTAAGTCAATATCTACCCGCTCAGCCTGGCATGATCGAAACCATTGATGGAACTGAAGTTGGCAGTCATCAGGGTCTGATGTACCATACCTTAGGGCAGCGTCAAGGCCTTGGTATTGGCGGTGTTAATGGAGCCGCACAGGCGGCATGGTATGTGGCGGCGAAAGACCTAGATCGAAATGTGCTGGTTGTTGCTCAGGGTAATAATCATCAATCGCTATTCACCAATAAGCTTGAGTTCTCGCAGGCCTATTGGGTTGCTGGCAGCGCGCCAGCAACACCAGTGGCTTTAATGGCAAAAACTCGTTATCGCCAAGCCGACCAGCAATGTGTATTACTGAAAACAGACATGGGCTTTGAAGTGGGCTTTACCACCAAGCAAAGGGCAGTAACACCGGGCCAATCGGTGGTTTTTTATCAAAACGACGTATGCATTGGCGGTGGTATTATAGAATCAACCCACACCTCAGCTATTGGCATACCAGCCATGGAGCAGCGCCTTGGCTCATAGTGTTACCGATCAGACCATCGCGCTAGCGGCTATCGCACAAAGCGCAGCGCTAGTGCATAACATTGCAACCAAGGGCTTTGCCAACAAAGAAGATACAGCGACTTTAATCAACAGCTTGTTCACCTTTGACGCCGCCAGCACCGAAAGTATTTATGGCTCTGCCAAAGAGCTTGAGACAGGCCTAGACGCATTGAGGGACGTTTTTAGTGCCTCTCCAGATAGACACACTCAAACCATGCTGCGTTACATGATGAACATGCTCAATCTTCAAGCTCGGCTTGCCAAACACCCCGGTATTTTGGACGTACTAACTAGCCGCCTAAAACACGCCCAGCGCGGCAGTGAGTTGATGCCTGAGAACAACTACAACTTAAATGCCAACCTTGCCAGTATTTATCAAGACACTATCGGCACTTTAGGGTTTCGCATCAATGTGATTGGCGATGCTGAAATATTACAGAAAACAGAGCATGCCGATCAAATACGCGCCTTACTACTTACCGGCATTCGCGCAGCGACCTTATGGAAGCAAGTCGGTGGCAAACGCTGGCGGTTGTTATTTCAACGCACAAACATCAAACAAACCATCGAGCAATTACTAGAAAATTAAGGCTAAAAACCTAGCCTAACGCCTGCCCTATAGCTAGTTGGTGATGTATAATTGAGGCTCTTTTTAACAACTCAGTCGAGACCTCACCGCAATGGATTTATCAGCGCTTTCAGCCGTATCACCTATCGATGGCCGCTACGCCAGCAAAACAGCTAGCTTACGACAAGTATTTAGTGAGTACGGTCTTATTAAGGCCCGTGTACATGTTGAAGTTAAATGGTTACTCGCGCTTGCTGAAAAGCCTGAAATTACTGAAGTAGGACCTTTTTCGTCAGAATCTGTTGCCCGCTTAAATAGTATTAGCGATAACTTTTGTGAAACAGACGCTTTGCGTATTAAAGAAATTGAAGCGACAACTAACCATGATGTCAAAGCGGTTGAATACTTTATTAAAGAACAGTTTGTCGATAATCAAGAGTTGCAAGCTATTAATGAATTTGTCCATTTTGCTTGCACTTCTGAAGATATAAACAACTTGGCGCATGCCTTAATGTTGCAGCAAGGCCGGGAACAGGTTTTGCTGCCAACGGCTAAACGCTTAGTCGCTAAACTGCGCGAGCAAGCTCATGACTTTGCTGACCAGCCCATGTTGTCGCGCACTCATGGCCAAACTGCCAGCCCTACGACTTTAGGTAAAGAGTTCGCCAACGTCGTTCATCGCTTAGAGCGTCAGTTAGACCAGATCTCTGCAGTGCCATTAATGGGTAAAATCAATGGCGCTGTGGGCAATTACAATGCACATCTGTCGGCTTACCCTACTGTTGACTGGCAAGCCAATGCAGAAAAGTTTGTTACCAGCTTAGGCTTGGTTTGGAATCCTTACACCACCCAAATAGAACCGCATGATTATATTGCCGAACTATTCGACGCCATTGCCAGATTTAACACTATATTGATCGATTTAAATCGAGATATTTGGGGTTACATTTCTATGGGTTATTTTAAACAGAGTTTGGTGGCTGGCGAAATTGGCTCTTCTACCATGCCGCATAAAGTCAACCCAATCGACTTTGAAAACTCCGAGGGCAATCTTGGTATAGCCAATGCGGTAATGAATCATCTAGCGGCCAAGCTGCCTGTGTCACGCTGGCAACGTGACCTAACCGACTCCACAGTTTTACGTAATATGGGCGTAGGCTTTGGTTATAGTGTTATCGCCTATGAAGCGACCTTAAAAGGTCTTGGCAAACTAGAACTGCGCAGCGACCGTATTGATGAAGACCTAAACAATGCATGGGAG
Source organism: uncultured Cellvibrionales bacterium (assembly GCA_963933215.1). Lineage (GTDB taxonomy): Bacteria > Pseudomonadota > Gammaproteobacteria > Pseudomonadales > CAWVSB01 > CAWVSB01. Next base: position 116,828 of record CAWVSB010000005.1, on the reverse strand, counting down.
GTAATGGCTGAACCAATTCAAACGATTATGCGCCGCTACAATGTCGCTAATCCATACGAAAAGCTCAAAGAACTAACTCGAGGCCAACAGGTAACGGCGCAGGTTATGAGCGACTTTGTGGAAGCTTTGGACGTGCCTGAAGAAGCTAAACAGTTGATGCGGGGATTAACGCCAGCCAACTACATTGGTAACGCTGAGCAGCAAGCTAAAGATATCTAAACTAAGTGACTAATTCAATACAGCCAGATAACACACCATTAGAAGTTCTGGGCGGTATTAGTGCCCAGCAATTTTTAAACGAGTATTGGCAACAAAAGCCTTTACTCGTTCGCAACGCCTTTCCTAATTGGGAAAATCCACTATTACCCGATGAACTGGCAGGTTTAGCATGCGAGCAAAATATCGAATCACGTGTTATTACCGGCTCACGTGCAACTAACCAATGGAATGTTATTACCGGCCCTTTTCAAGATGACAGTTTCACTAAATTAGGCGAACAAGATTGGACACTACTGGTACAGGCAACTGACCAATGGGTGCCAGAAGTGGAGCAACTAAAGCAACCTTTTAGATTCATTCCCGATTGGCGTATGGACGATGTAATGACTAGCTTTGCCGCACCCAATGGTAGCGTTGGACCGCATTATGACCAATACGATGTGTTTCTTATCCAAGGCGATGGTCAACGCCGCTGGCGGCTCGGCCAACACTGCGACAGCAATACTGAATTACTCGCCAATAATGAAGTAAAAATACTTAAGTATTTTCAAGGCACTGAAGACTGGACGCTAAACCCCGGCGACCTGTTATATGTGCCGCCTGGCTTAGCTCATTGGGGCACAGCAATTACCCCTTGCATGACTTACTCGGTAGGGTTTCGTGGGCCCTCTCATGCAGAACTGTTAGTTAATTATAGCGATGAGGTTATTAGTCATCTAGACGAAAGTATGCGCTATAGCGACATCGGTCATGCCAGTCAGGATAACCCCGGCGAGATAACTGCGCAGTCATTAACAGAAATAAAAACCATTATTAACCAACTAATTACTAACGATGATTTGCTAGCAGAGTGGTTTGGTCGCTATGTCACCGAGCTAAAGGATGATCGCCAAAGCTATTTAGATGATGAGCAAGCGGAGCAAGTTATAGCGCTGCTTCAAACAGGCTCAACGTTAGACATAAACCCAATCACCCGCCTTGCCTTCAGCTTCGAGGGTGATACTACACGCCTGTTTGTTAACGGTGAAACAATCAGCCAAACCGGCGCCGCCTGGTTAGCCTTTGTTGAACAACTTTGTCTGAATCGATGGCTAAGCGAACCAGACTTAAGCGATAGCCAAGTCAGCCTAGGCATAAAAGAATTAGTCACTTTAAACTGCCTATATCTGGGCGATAACAATTCAGATTAAATGCTTTTATCGAATCCTCGGCCTCATTTTATTATTGCCATTATTGAGCTAGGCACTAACTGGACTAGTATTTTTTATCAAACCCAGTTATACCAAGGCCTACTAGCCTCTGTTTACAAAGACCTACCCAATAGATAAAAGCTGGGCTATCGAGCCTGTACAGCAATGGCAAGACATTCGGCTAGTAAAAACAATACTGGGCACCCATTTATTGGTAACAAACGGCGCTGAAACTAAACATCTAACTCCTTCTTCATTGCAACTGAAAGCACCACCAACATCAATTCAGCTAACAGCGCTGATTAAAGATGCTATTTCAGTTAACCAAGATCGATATGGCAATATTGTTGGAATAAAAGGTAATATTGCTACCAATATATCGATGAAGAAATCAGCTTAGACTGGAGCACATTAAAACTAAGCCCGCGTGGCCGAGACAGCGAGCTCATCGACCTGATCTACAAGGTTCATTATTTGCAATGAACACCCTTCGGCGCAATGAATGAAATACTAGGCTTTGTCGGTTAAATCATACTAATAGCGTTGACGGTTTTTGGCGCAATGCTGGTGGGTAAAAAGAGCGGTCAATAGACGGGTTTTAGCGCAATCAGCAGTGTGCATTTTAATGGAATTTACTTTATATTTGAGTCAAATTACGGAACTGTAGCCCACAGCAGCCTGTTATTTTAGGATTTTTGCGGCTTACAGTCTTGCTAGTCACTATAATTCATTGATTATTGGTAGTAAGAACAACAAAAGGGTGCAAATAACCGTAGAATGTTTACAATGTGCTCAATTAGGGCGCATGGTAGTTGATACAATATGCGCTGTTAGCAATTTTTCACGTTATATCCGAACCGGTGAATTCGGATATATTTTTTATATTTCACCAACAATATGAGTAAAGAAGATGAGTAAAGGTACAGTTAAATGGTTCAATGCCGATAAAGGCTTCGGTTTTATTACACCTGAAGATGGCGGCAAAGATTTATTTGTTCACCATTCAGAAATCCAAGCAGGCGGTGGATTTGCAACTTTGAATGACGGTCAAGCCGTTGAGTTTGAAGTTGGCCAAGGCCAAAAAGGTCCTTGTGCAAATAAAGTAGTTCCTGTTTAAACTACAGCGAATAGCAAGCAAAGCAGTAGACGGTTCGCCGTCTACTGCTTTTTACGTTTAGTAGTATTAGTTATTAACTGTTTTAATCAATCCGACTAACAGCAACTTGCGGTAAAGCTTATCTTTAATCGTTTCAGCTTTGTGGTAGCCCATCCGATCCAAATGTGGCTGAAAGTGTCTCTCTGTTTCATCATCAATATAGCTAGCTTTAGCGATTTCTAAGGCACCGGATAACTTCATATTCTTTTTAAGCCATTCTAAGGCTGTTAATATCATTTCTTCGACATAGGTAAAGTCACTACCTAGTGGGAACATCTTAAAATATTCAATATCAGCATATTGCTGACAAATACTACCTAAGCGCTCTGCAGTATTATTGGTAAATTGGCTAGGTATTTCATAGCTTAATGGCAATTTACCCATCGCCTTGGCTTTTCCCATTAGCTCACCTTGAAAGCGTGAATCGCTAATATTCAACATAGCAGCAATAATTTCACTATCTGTTTTACCAAGCAGATCAGCAATACCATATTCAGTTACGACAACATCACGCAGATGCCTTGGGATAGTTGTATGGCCATAGTTCCATAGAATATTAGAACTAAGTTGATCATTTTTAACCCGTGTAGCACGTACTAACAAGATTGATCTAGCGCCTTCAAGTTCATGCGTTTGGGCGACAAAGTTATACTGGCCACCTACCCCGCTAAGTACACGACCATCTTCTAACTGATCAGCAACACCAGCGCCCATTAAGGTGACAGAAAAAGCTGTATTGATAAATCTTGCGTCGACTCGGTGGCTACGTTTTAATGTTTCATCGCCATAAAGTGAGTTAACGAAGCTAATATTAGTCATATCGATCTGTGAGCGTTCTTCTACGGACAGTTCACGCAGACCTTTATAGAAAGCATTTGGCCCTAAAAAGAACCCACCATGCATCGCAATACTACGTCCTTTGTGATCAATTACTTGACGCTTAAGAATACCACCTTTAAACATCGCAAATAAACCATAGGTGAACATTTCACTGCAGCCGTATAAACCTTGAGTAAACGGCCCATCGCCGCCCTCTTGCGCTAATAGCGGAAACTGCGCTGAAGTAAGCTCTGCCGCTTTAAGTAGATTTTGATAGTTATCGTTATTAGCGTGACGCTGTAAAACAGCATTCGCTAAGGCGTCACCCAATGCTCCAATACCAATTTGCAATGTGCCACCGTCTTTAATTAAGGCACTCGCAGCTAAGCCAATGAAGTGCCCAGTCATGCCGACGGGCATATTGGGCGTACTTATTAACTGTGTGTTGTAGCTGGGGTCATCAATAACAATATCAAACAAGTCATCTGACGCGATGGCGCTGTTTTCCATAAACGGTAAATCTTGATGGACTTGCCCTACCACTAATATCGTTTCCCCAGCTTGTCTGCGCTTATCCAGGCGCGGCATTAGATCTAAAGTGACCTCGGGATTACAACTAAGACTTAATTACTCACTACCATTATAAGTTCGCTTGGAGATAGTTTGCGCTACAACATTAATTCCGCGGGCATTCATGTCACGAGCCGCATGGGTGTAATTGCTATTAATGTAATTTTGTTGGGTGTACGGGTTATTTAGCTCGCTAGCTGGTTGTACAAAAAACTCATGCACGGTGACATTGGCAGGTAGCTTGCCAGCTCTAGTATCCTGCAAATAGGTTAACTCTTCGTAGTCGGCATAAACTCGGTCAATAAACGGCGCTAGGAATCGTTGCTGTAACTGACCTCTAGCTGCCGGTTTTGCCAGCGACAAGGCAGTAACTATCGTCAAAGACAGCCCACTATTCGCCTTTGCCTTGGCATATAAAAAATTAACCAACGGATTTGGCTTACCCATCCCAAGCGGCATACCTAATACAATAACGCCATTGGTTTGTTTAATGATAACTTCGCCAGCACTCTCGACAGATTCAAAACGCATAGTATCTCTCTGTATTTATCGAGCAATGAATATAAGTAGATGTATATAACTTACTTGTTTGCGATACCCAGCAAAAAACTCTTATAGTAGTTGGCAGATTCTGCTGGGATTTCAACATAGGGCATATGCCCTACTGTTGGCCATATTTTTGCATCAATAGTGGGAATTCCTGCGCGCCATGCATCAACCCCACTGACATTAATTAGTTGGTCTTTATCGCCCCACTGCAATTGGGTAGGCACGGTTATCTCCGCCAAGCTATTATCTAGTAAATCTTTATTGTAAAAGGCGGAAAAAATATTCATGAATTCTTGCCGCCGCTGAATATAAATCTCACCCATTACCCGCAGTAGAAATGGTGGCAAAATATTCTGTTTGACGGTTGTCATCTTATAAAACTGATTAAATTCTTCCTTACTATGTACTTCAAATGGATTGCGCCCACGAGCTAGCATAATTTCCATTTCGCTTTGTTGCGGTGTAGTGACACCAGCTGGGTCTTGCAAGCCAATACTAAGTACTTTTGCCGGATATTTTTTTGCAAAGTTAGCGGCGATAAAACCACCCATAGAATTACCAGTAATATGGGCTTGTTCAATATTTAATTTATCGAGTAATTTTTTTAGCCGTTCACTTTGAGCGGGGATACTGTAATCAAAGTTTGGATTATATTCAGTCTGCCCATGACCTGCCAAATCGGGCGCGATTACTCGATAGTTGGTAACCAAATGTTTGGCAAATCTTGCCCATAACTCTTTGGTTGCGGTAAAACCGTGCACCATAACAATGACAGGTTTATCAGTACCGCTATTGCCGCTGTCCAAATAGTATATATCTAACTCATCAAGACATTGTTTTTTTACCTTCAAACCATAGAACCGAGCTTCTGCTCGAGCTAAAAAGTTAAGTAGACCTATTCTGAAGAGCTGCGAAGAAATAAAAATAACGATCAAGGTGATGACAAGACCCAAGACAATAAAAGAAAATATGAACATAATTATTGGTTTCCACCCAAGCTAGGACCAAATTCATCTGTGGTAGGCATAGTTCTAGCGAGTAGCTTATAGCGCCATTTCAGCGGCAGTAAGTGAACCAGCAAACGAATAATTGTCGAAAAATTACCATAGACAATTCTGGGTTTATTATTTCGAATACCTTTTATAACATAAGCAACAATTTCTGCCGGTGGCGTGGTTAAAAACGGCGCAGCCCCTAACCGAGTATCTTCTTTGCGAGCTATATTAGTTTTAATACCACCGGGGTGAACTAAGTGAATTTGAACATGGCTATCATTAAGTTCGGCCATTAAAGTCTCAGTATAACCACGCACAGCAAACTTACTGGCACAATAATCAGCACTACCTGGAGCACCAATCATACCAAATACACTAGAAACATTTACTAGCGCAGACTCTTTATTTTTAGCCAGTTGAGGCAAAAAAGCTTGAGAGCAGTAAACCACGCCATATAAGTTTACAGCCATTACCCGCTTAAATCCCTCGGATGGGGTCATCCAACCAGGCCCACCAACACCTTCAATACCAGCGTTATTGATAACTATACTTGCATCGCCCAAGGCTCTAGAGACCTCTTCGGCAAATTCATAAACTACTGCTTCGTCAGCAATGCTAAATAGTTTGGTATGTATTTGGGTATCACTGACTTGTTTTACCAATGCTACAGTTTCGTTCAAGCCGGCCCCATCCACATCACATAAGGCTAACTTACTATTGAGCTTAGCAAATGCCAACGCATACTCGCGACCCATGCCAGAAGCGGCGCCTGTTATTACAACAACTTTATTATCAAAAACTTTCATAAAATTTACCTACCGTGAAAACACATGATGCTTGTGACGAAATTTATTTGTCAGCCGTCTAAAATTAAAAGTAAAACCGGGGAACATTGCCACCACATAACCTGAATCACTTTTATACCAACTTTTACAACCACCCGTTTGCCATACAGTTTGCTGCATTTCGCGGTGAATCATAGCAGTGTATTCAGCCTCAGCATCGCTACTGACGTCAATACTCCTAGCCGGCTCTACTTTAACAGCGTGAATACACTTCATTATGTAAAGTAATTGCGCTTCAATCACAAATAGGGCCGAGGTGTGCCCAATACCTGTATTGGGTCCAGTAATCATAAATAGATTGGGGAAACCTGGCACAGATGTACCTAGATATGCTCGTGGATAGGCCTCCCAAAAATCATGTAGTTTTTTACCAGCCCTACCAATAACGGGATAAGAAATTAATCCATCGATAAAATCAAAGCCTGTTGAATACACAATCACATCAAGGTCGATTGCTTGACCATCACCAGTAACGATACCGGTTGGTGTGATACTGGTTATACCTTGATCTTGCAGTGTTACATTGCGTCTGCCCAATGCTGGATATAATGTGCTAGACATAATTACCCGTTTACAACCAAAAGTGTAGTCAGGCGTGACCTTGGATCTTAATTTAGGATCACTTATTTGACTCTCAATATGTCTTATCGCTTGATTTTTACCTACAAAATCTAATGCTTTTTTTGAATATTTAAAGGCGATAACACGCAGCTCAAATGTCCAATAAATCCATCGACGCAATAGATTATAAGCCCATGGTTTGCGCAGCATAGACCGTTGAAAGATAGAGAATACCCGATCTGGCCTAGGCATAATCCAATGCGGAGTGCGTTGAAACACGTGTAATTGTTCAACCTCTGGTGCGATTGCTGGTATTACTTGAGCGCCACTAGCACCGCTACCGATAACTGCCACTTTTTTACCTTTTAAATCAACGCTGTGGTCCCAATTGTTGGTATGAAACGCTTTGCCCTGAAAGGATTCTCGGCCGTCAAATGCTGGCATCACCGGTGTACTTAACGGCCCGGTTGCGTTGATCACGAATTGGCAGAAGTAAGACTTAGCACCGACAATTTTAATTTCCCACTGCTGCGTATCATCGTGCCAAAGTAACTGCTCTACACAGGCGTTTAATACCGTTTGATCAGCCAGCTTATGCTTTTCAATAATATGGTTGGTGTAAGCCTCCAGCTCATTTCTCTCGGCGAACATCTGTGACCAATCATAAGGCTCAGAAAAAATCGAATATAATGGTGAGGGCACATCAACAGCCGCTCCCGGATAGGTGTTTTGGCACCATGTGCCACCCATGAACGCGCGCCGCTCTAGAATCAAAAAGTCATTAATTCCATCTCTCAACAAGTTAATTGCCGCACACATGCCGCCGAAGCCACTGCCAATAATAATCACTTGCTTAGTCATGCTAATAAATACTCATTATTCAATCGCCGCCATAAATGTTGTTATAAATGATAGTTATCATATTATTATACTTTGCTGGTTTTAACATTGACCATATCAAGCCAAAAACTATCTTAAGCTTGTCATCAATAAATAAATTTTATAACTTAAATGTCAATTGTAAGACGCTCAATTGGTCGGTATCCTAGTCGCGCTAGATATAATTATTGCGCCATATTTTAAAGACGACATATTATTAACTGTTTCAACAACTAGATGAATATATTCTATGATTAAAAATTTAATTATTACGATCGTTATCTTTCTGTTTTCACTGCTAATTGGCTATTTAGTTAGTAAACCTGGTGCGCTTATAGGCGGTTTACCTAACCTAATAGCAATGGCTATTATTATCTTTCTAATTCAATGGCTAGCATTTATTCCATCGTTTATTTTTCAAACCGAAAAGTTCTATGATCTGACTGGTAGTGTCACCTATTTAACAGCAGTTATTATCGGTATTTTAACCGTCGACCAACTTGATTTACGCTCTATTATTATTGCTAGTCTCATTGGTATTTGGGCGCTGCGCTTAGGTAGCTTTTTGTTCATAAGGGTATTCCAAGATGGCGGCGATGGCCGCTTCGATAAGATTAAACCATCTTTTTCCCGCTTTTTACTCACCTGGACATTACAGGGCCTATGGGTATTTTTAACCGCTGTGTGCGCACTTACCGCACTGGGCAATAGTGGCAAAATTGAGCTAGGCATTGTTGGTGTTATCGGTATAGCGATCTGGGTATTAGGTTTTGCTATTGAAGTTATTTCCGACGCTCAGAAACGAAAATTCAGAGCTAACCCTGACAAGGCAACACCATTTATTACCACTGGTTTGTGGGCATATTCGCGCCATCCAAATTACTTTGGTGAAGTGGTTCTATGGCTAGGTATTGCCGTAGCCTCTCTGTCTACCCTTAGCGGCCTGCAATACGTCACGCTTATATCCCCCATCTTCGTCTATTTACTGTTGACTAAAGTGAGCGGGATTCCTCTATTGGAACAGCGCGCTGACGCACGTTGGAGTGATAACCAGGACTATATTAAATACCGTGATAACACACCAGTATTGTTCCCAAAACTAAAAGCATAGCTTTCTTTAAGCCACCGCGATGAAGCTATTATTAGCTTGGGAGCTTGGAGGTGGCATGGGGCATATGTCCAAGTTGGCCGCTCTTACTAATTATTTCACCGCCAACGGCCACCAAGTAGCTTATGCTCTGCGTGATGTAAACACCGCAAAACACTTTCATCACACTGGGCACCACCCTATTTATCAGGCTCCTGTTTTGGGCATTCGAGGGCCGAACATTGGTGCAGCCTATGACTGTGCCGACATGTTGTTAATAAGGGCTTACGAAGATACTGCCTATTTAAAATCTGGCATAGATCAATGGCAGGAAATATTTACCGATTATCAACCTGACGTTGTTGTCTGCGATCATGCTCCCAGCGCCCGCTTAGCGGCCTACATAGCTGATACGCCTAGTTATGCGATCGGCAACGGATTTACTTTACCGCCTCTAACTGTGCCACTACAAACTTTACAACAAATAGAAAACCCTGATTTAGAACGCATAAGCCTAAATGAAGTAAGGTTGAATGACTGTATTAACCGTTTGTTAGCTCAATATGGCCTGCCAAGTGTAGCACGGGCGGTAGAGCTATTTTATGGAGGCTCTACCTATATTTGTACCTTTAAAGAATTAGACCAATACGCCCAACGCGATAATACACACTTCTATGGCATGCCCTATGATCAAATTGAAGGGATAGAAGCGGTCTGGCCAAACTATTCAACTAAAAAGGTATTCGTCTATTTGTATTCGTCAGATCCGGTGCTACCGCAGTTGTTATCGGTACTACATCAACTGAGCATCGACACTTTATGTTATGCAAAGACTGATGCAATTCCACTAAATTTCACTATCAACAGTAAGCACCTCAAATTCTCATCTAGCCCATTCAATATTAGTGACATATCCGATAAATGTGATTTGATTGTCTGCCAAGGAGGCAGTAACACTGTTGCAGCTGCATTGTTGCAAGGTATACCGCTACTAACATTCCCCACCCATATCGAACAACAGATGACCTGCAAAGGTCTTGCCCGGCAACACTTAGGGGTAGTACTAAATCAACAGGCTGACCCAAATACGCTAGCGACTGCTATAAACTACTGTTTAAGCGACGACAAAATAAGTAAGGCAACAACTAACTTTGCAAAAACATACCAAGACCATAAACCAGAACACGCTATGGAAAATATTGCCCAAAAAATACTAAGCAGCGCTAGCTAAACCCTTAAGTAAGTATCGGGCAGATAAAGCTATTGTACTAAAGCACCGGCGGCTTTTTTATAATCAATAGATTCAGAAAATTTTGTCTTATCTACAGAGTCTGCGGCTTTCACATAATCGATTTCATCTTCTTGTACAGCTTCAACTAATTTTTCTTTATCAACCGACTCCATTGCCTTGTCCTGATCTACTGATTCAGACAGTTTACCAAAATCAATCGCATAGGTTGGAGCAACCATTGCAGACATAAATATAGCGATAAAAACTTTTTTCATAAAAACCTCATTAGTTATTTTAAAATCAAGATCTATGATCACCTATTAGCATGGATATGACAATCTGTTGATCAGCTTATGGGCAACTATATCTTTTTAGCACGCTGCCTTAATAAGAATTTTTGAATTTTCCCAGTAGATGTTTTAGGCAGATTTGTAAACACAATGTGCCTGGGTATTTTAAAGCTGGGTAAAAGGTCACGACAGAATGTAATAATGTCAGCCTCGCTAGGTGCATGCTTAACATCTAACTTTAGCTCTATAAAAGCGCATGGCGTCTCTCCCCACTTATCGTCAGGTTTAGCAACCACGGCAGCAGCCATTACCGCCGGATGTTTATACAAAGCACTTTCTACCTCTATTGATGAAATGTTTTCACCACCAGAAATAATAATATCCTTACTTCTATCTTTTATTTCAATATAGCCATCTGGGTGTTTAACCGCTAAATCACCAGAATGAAACCAGCCGCCAGCGAACGATTCTGCTGTAGCATCAGGATTTTTAAGATAACCTTTCATAACAACGTTACCACTGAACATAATCTCACCGATGGTTTCACCATCGCTTGCTACTGGCTGCATAGTGATTGGGTCTAGCACGTCTAAGGCACCAACTACTGGATACGGCACCCCTTGACGCGCCTTGAGCGCTGCTCGATCCGCTAACGGCAAACCATTCCACTCTTCATGCCAGGCACAATAGACACAAGGACCGTAAACTTCAGTTAGTCCATAAGTATGAGTAACTTCTGCGCCAAGTCCTTCGATGGTGGCTATTACCGTTGCTGGTGGCGCTGATCCAGCTGTCATTACTTTTAAACCTTTGGGTATTCGGTTTAATGCTTGTGCTGGCGCCGATGCAATCATCGACAACACGATAGGAGCGCCGCACATATGGGTCACTTTATGTTGTTCAATACTATCGATAATGTCACTTACAGCGACATCACGCAGACAAACATGAGTACCCGCAAGTAGCGTTATCGTCCAAGGAAAACACCAACCATTGCAATGAAACATCGGCAGGGTCCATAAATAAACCGGTTTAGGTGTCATTCCCCAAGCAAGAGAGTTACCTATCGCATTTAAATAAGCACCGCGATGATGATAAACCACACCTTTCGGTTTACCGGTAGTGCCAGATGTATAGTTAAGCGCTAGCGACTGCCATTCGTCGGTAATTGGCACCGGACAAAAATTCTCATCGCCTTCTAATATCAGATCTTCATAGCACAACTCGCCCACCAGCGAGCTCTGTGGCCCTAATAAATCGTCAATATCTACTATAGTCGGTTTGGCTTCTGACAGCTTGACAGCTTGCTTTACAACTTCTGCAAACTCAGCGTCTACCAACACCATATCGCTTTCTCCATGGTCAAAAATATAAGCGATAGTTTTTGCATCGAGGCGAATATTAATACTATTAAGCACTGCTCCGGTCATCGGCACCGCAAAGTGTGCCTCTAGGTGTGCCGGAATATTAGGAGCAACAATAGACACAGTGGAACCACCTGCTAGTCCGCGTTTTTCCAACGCGCTAGCAAGGCGTTTACAGCGTTGAAACAGTTGCTGATAAGTTGTTGTTACTGGGCCATGAATAACTGCAATATTTTCTGGATAAATTGTCGCTGTATGTTGTAAAAAGTTAACTGGCGATAACGCTTGGCTATTGGCATCAACCCGATCTAGATTGTTTTCAAAATGACTAGTCACAAAGTAGCTCCTGTAAATATAATGTTATTTTTATTTAAGCCTAGCATAAAACAAAAAGGTCGATGCCCTTCTGGACATCGACCTTAGTCGACAGCACTCCGAGGTTAGATCAGAGATTATTCTCGTCTGCTAAATACAGCCATGTTTCCATTACCGAATCTGGATTCAGCGAGACGGTATCAATACCCTGCTCCATTAACCAGCGGGCAAAGTCGGGGTGATCTGACGGACCTTGACCACAGATACCAATATATTTATCCGCTTTCTTACAGGCTTGAATGGCCATCGACAACAACATCTTAATAGCCTCGTTACGCTCATCAAATAAGTGAGCGATCAAACCAGAATCTCTGTCTAAACCTAATGTCAGTTGAGTTAAATCGTTTGAGCCTATAGAGAAGCCATCAAAATATTCTAAAAACTGTTCTGCTAGCAAAGCATTGGCCGGCAGTTCGCACATCATAATAATACGCAAGCCATTTTCGCCACGAACTAAACCGTTGTCAGCTAATAGATCAATAACTTGACTTGCTTCATCAACCGTTCGCACAAAGGGCACCATGAGTTCAACATTAGTGAAACCCATTTCATTGCGCACAATTTTCATTGCATCGCATTCCATCTGAAAACACTCACGAAACGACTGCGAGATATAACGCGATGCACCACGAAACCCCAGCATTGGATTCTCTTCGGCTGGTTCATATAATGAGCCGCCAATTAAATGGGCATATTCATTAGATTTAAAATCAGACAAGCGCACAATAACTTTCTTCGGCGAGAAAGCAGCTGCAATAGTAGAGACACCTTCAACTAATTTTTGCACGTAAAATTCTTTAGGCGAAGCGTAACCGGCCATGCGGCGCTTCACACTGGCTTGCACGTCTCGTGGAATATTATCTAAATCTAATAGCGCTTTAGGATGCACACCAATCATGCGGTTAATAATAAATTCTAGCCGCGCTAAACCAATCCCATCGTTAGGATAAGATTGGAAATCAAAAGCTCGATCGGGATTACCAACATTCATCATTATTTTGAACGGCAGATCGGGCATTCTTGCTACATTACTGGTATTAATATCAAAGTCGAGTAAGCCGTCATAAATAAAGCCGGTATCACCCTCGGCGCACGATACAGTGACCGTAGAGTTTTGTTGCAATACTTTAGTCGCATCACTGCAACCAACCACTGCAGGAATACCTAGCTCTCGTGCAATAATTGCGGCATGACAAGTCCGACCACCACGGTTAGTAACAATTGCCGAAGCACGCTTCATTACCGGCTCCCAATCTGGGTCGGTCATATCAGTTACTAGTACATCACCCTCTTTCACTTGGTCCATTTGGCTGATGTCGTTAATAATATTTACTGGCCCATTACCAATACGGTGACCAATACTACGTCCTTCAATCAGTACTTTACTCTTGCCTTTAAGTAAGTAGCGCTCCATTTGGTTGGTATTAACACGGCTTTTGACGGTTTCAGGTCTGGCTTGCACAATATACAAACTGTCATCATCGCCATCTTTGGCCCACTCAATATCCATTGGGCGCCCATAGTGTTGCTCTATAATCATAGCTTGCTTAGCTAATGATTCAATATCAGCATCAGTTAAAGAAAATGTATTGCGCTCGGCTTCATCTACATCAACAGTTATTACCGAGCGAGCGGTACTGCCATCACCATCGTAAATCATTTTGACAGCTTTAGAGCCAAGATTACGACGCAGCACAGCAGGGTTTCCTGCTGCCAATGTTGTCTTGTGGACATAAAACTCATCCGGATTGACTGACCCCTGTACTACCGTTTCACCTAAACCATAAGATGACGTAATAAAAACTACACCGTCAAACCCTGATTCAGTATCTAGCGTGAACATAACCCCAGCAGCACCAGTTTCACTGCGCACCATGCGCTGAATACCAGCAGATAAAGCGACATCAGCATGCTCAAAACCTTGATGGACACGATATGAAATTGCCCGATCATTGTACAAAGAGGCAAATACTTCTTTGATCGCTGCATGAACATTATCTATGCCGCGAATATTTAAAAAAGTTTCTTGTTGGCCAGCAAATGACGCGTCAGGCAGGTCTTCTGCCGTAGCAGAAGAGCGTACCGCTACTGCTAGCCCTGCATTTCCGTTTTGCAATATTTCAAATGCGCTAGCTACCGCGGCTTCAAGTTCAGGGCTAAAGGCTGCGTTATTTACCCAACTTCTAATCTCAGCGCCCGTTTTTGCCAAGGCATTGACGTCTTCAACATCTAATGCATTTAAGGCATCATTAATGCGCTTATCCAAATTATTGCTGCTAATAAAATCTCTGAAAGCATCAGCGGTGGTGGCAAAGCCGTTGGGAACCGATACACCTTGATTGGCTAAGCCGCTGATCATTTCACCCAGCGAGGCGTTTTTACCACCAACTCGGTCTACGTCGTTCATTCCAAGTTGGTCGAACCAGATAACTAAATCAGCCACTTTAATCTCCTAATGTAAGTCACGTTTACGGTAAACACCCGCTATAATGGATTGCAATACTATAGTGTTAAACCACAGTTGCCTATGCGAAAAGAACCTTAAAGCCACTGATTTGTAACGCTATTTTTGAAATAAAACTACAAAAGGCTGAACCTTAAATGAAACGCACCGCATTCTTTGTATCCGACTCCACTGGAATCACTGCCGAAAATTTGGGTAATAGTTTACTTAGCCAGTTTGAAGATATTCAATTTGAGAAATTTACTGAGTCATATGTCGACAGTATAGACAAAGCCCAACACCTTATATCCCGCATTGATGCTGCAGCTAAGCGCGATGGCATGCCGCCAATCGTATTTGATACTGTGGTGAATAAAGATATTCGACAGCTGATAGAGGAAAGTAGCGGATATACCATCGACGTGTTCGGTGCATTTTTACAACCTCTAGAAAAAGAACTACATTCTCGCTCTAGTCGCTCGGTAGGGAAATCTCATGCGATCCCAACAAACTCTACTTATCAGAATAGAATTCAGGCGGTCCACTACGCTTTAGACAGTGATGATGGTGCAAAACTTAACCATTATGAGCGCGCAGACATAATTCTGATCGGTGTATCGCGAAGTGGTAAAACGCCAACCTGCCTCTATATGGCTCTCCAATACGGTATCTTTGCCGCTAACTATCCACTTACAGAAGAGGACATGGAAACTGGTCAGTTGCCGCGCGCCTTAAAAGCAAACCGTGAAAAATTATTCGGGCTGACTATTAACCCTGAGCGGCTATGCGCCATCCGACAGGAGCGACGCGCTGACAGCAAATATGCATCACTTATACAGTGCGAGAACGAAGTGCGTGATGCTGAGCGGCTATTGCTACGCAGTGGTATCCCGCATGTAGACACCACGCTCTTCTCCATTGAAGAGATTACAGCGAAGATAATGTCGAAAGCTGGAATTGCTAGGAAGAACTAGTGATTACTCTATGACGGCGTATTTGCCCTTGAACAACACGGCGGTTTTACCAGCGGTCACTACACTAGATTGCAGCCTTACTCGAGAACGACCGTTTCCATAGTAGTATTCAATAAAACCATCGAAGTCATCACTAATAGTGCAACTGGCAATAATTTTTTTATCGGGTACTGGCGCCAGATAATCTATTTCTGCGTGGCTGACTACTATATTCGGTATTTCAATACCGCCTTCGCGGCATTTCATGTACACCATGCCCCAGCATGTCATTACATTGAGCACATATAAACTGCCCCCAAAGGCAGTATTTTTATCATTAATGTTTTTCTCTAAGGGCGCGCTTAGCACCAAGGTTTCACGATCATAGCTCTCAATCGCAATATCCATGGACACGGCAAGGTCGAGTGTATTAATTACAAAATTATTTAACCCAGTGATCAATTCCTCTATTGATAACTCACAAGCCATTTAATTCAAGCCTTCCGCTGGGTCACCATTGATTGCTGCAGCCGCCTTCCGTTGCTGAAATTTCCCATTGCTAATCAAATAACGGATTAAATCAGTCCACATAGTAGCCACTTCTTGTTCATCCGGCATGATACCGGCTGAAGCCAGTTCTATAGTAATTACCTGAACACCCTTATGAACCCCGGCATAATTGCCCAATGAGCCAGGATAGACCCCCAAACGCCGCAATTGTAAACCACCTAGCTGGTTCGGCGCTTTTGGGGGTCCGTCATAATCGACTAAACTATGAGGCGCATGCACCGATATAATGACATCAGGCTTAAATTTATCGATAACATTCATTAATAGTTGCGACTCTACTTCGCTACCAGCACTTGGCCCCGGGTAACGGCGAAGGTTTTTGCTGGTCTTCTCCCAATATTTAGGTGCTTCAACATCCCAATTAGGGGTCGGGAAATTACGATTTAAATCGACACCGTTAGCATTTTGTCGTTGCGCTTTTTCCTGCAATAACCCGTCAGGATTTAACAGCGGAATAATATACCAGTCAAACAGACCAGAATGGTACTCATCAAGAGTTTGTAACCATTTGAAGACAATACTTACCGACGAATATTCATCCCCATGGATACCGCCCACTAATAAAATTTTTCCCTTGGGTTCCTTACCAGCCAAGGGCAAATAGCGTTGATAAACAATGGGGCGACCCTCAGCACTGATAACACCTACTTCGCTAAAGTTTTGCGCTAAGCAATCAGCCACTGACACACTGCCTAGAGTACTGCCTATCTCTCTACATAAGTTTGCAACAGCAAATGAATCTTTACCCGCAGCTTTGTTCTGCCTGACAGATTCAGCCGTTAAACTACCTGCCTGCGTTGCTGACATTTCCACAGCGGCTACCTGCTTAACATCTTGTTTTCTCAGCATGTCTGGCTGAGTTTTGATTTTGACCTGCTGCTGATGCGCAGGCTGTGCAGGAACTGATGAGTATGGCGGCGCTGATATGCAAGCATTAAGCAATAATAACAAGCTTATAGCAGCAGTAATTTTTATGAAAGAAGTCACCAGTAAGTATCCTCATAAACAATTTGCCAAGCTCCATCCTGTTGGCTCCAGAACTGACGCTTCCATGCGGCACCATTATAGTTATTACTTTTATAATCTTGATAAAACTCAACTAATCTCAGATTTTCTTCACTGGGGTAATCAAATACCGACAGCTTTTCTGCATCGATATCGATAAAAGTTTTTTGTCTGTTTACGCGCCGCTTATGCATAGCCCACTGGTTAAAGTTTTTACCGTCATTGTCAAAGTCAGCCGAATAAAAGCCTAGATATTTCTCCACATCACGTGATTCCCAAGTCGATATCCAGCTATTAAAAACACCAATAAAGTCTTCGTTACTATCCGTTTTAACAAGATAATCTAAAGGTGCACTTTCGGCCAAAATAACCGGTGTATTTTTATCAAGCAGTTGGTCAAAAATACTGAATAAGTCATCATTGTTTAATACCACACAACCATCGCTATCGCGGGGAGGTCTAGAGATCATACTTTTATACATACCATGAATCCAAATGCCGGAGCCAGTACGTGAACGCTTTTTATCCCAGGTATTAGGATAATCTAGCGGAAAAGCGCCGATGCCATATTTTGCTGCAATTGTTTTATCTGGTTTGTAGCCAATAATTTTGTAAATACCGATCGGGGTTTTTTTATCGCCCTCATAAAACTTGTCGTAGCCTTGTTTACCAATGCTAGTATCCACAGTTTTTACCAAAAACAACTCGCCGTCCTTGTGCTCCAGCAAACTAAATAAACCTTTACTTAAATCAACAACCACTACATTTGCAATATGATCAGACAGCACGATTATCGAAGGTAAACCAGGCTCTACAGAAAATACGCGTTGCGTTAAGCAAACTAAAAATACAATTGAAAGTAATCTTTTTTTCACCGACATATTCCACATATGGTTTTAATTATTGTTTACCCAAATTATCATTTCAGCTGCCACAGCTGTCGACATATTAGATACTATTATCTGTTTCACAATTTTGAATTCAGCATTGATTACTAGCTATTTAATAACATTGTCGCTGTAACCTATTGACGCATATCGCTGAATAAATTGTACACCAATAATATTCTCGCCCAGTGGTTTAACATTCAAGAATGTTATATCAATTTTTATATCTTTTGGATACTAACGCTAGCTGTTCGATTGTATTTTCCACTGCCTATAATTTATATTATCGAAATGAAATATTAGCGGCATAAGCAGCCAGATAACGTTCAACCTCATGTTCTACCCATGCATTTGTCCAACTATCAACCACATTGGTAACGTTCTGCAGTAAACAGTCATAGTTTTTATATAGATCACAAACAACACTTGGGCCAAGTCCAAGCTTAGGCAAAGTTAGTGAAAGACTCAGAAACACTATTCCAACAGCAAACTTCATCAACTAACGATTCTAACAGTAAGGTGCTAAATCAAACTTATTACTTTCTTAGCCGCATTGTACGGTGTCATTGCCCCTTTAGTCACTGACTCTTTTAAGCTGGGCATTATTTCAGCAACCAACTTATTTTCATATAAACTCTGCTCTAAAAGTTCATGAATAAGTTTATTCATCCAGTCGATATTTTGTTTTTCTCGATTACTAACAAAAAATCCATTGCCTGTCGCTGTAGCAGTATATTCTGCAATCATTGCCCACACCGTATCTAAGTTAGTCTCTTCTAGCGCAGAGCAACTAAGCACTCGGGGTGACCAAAAGCCGCTATTTTTTAATAAATGAAAGGCACTTTTGTAATGGCTCATACTGATTTTGGCTAGATTAATAGATTCGCCATCGGCTTTATTGATAACCAGTCCATCGACCAATTCCATAATCCCTTTTTTAATACCCTGCAGTTCATCACCAGCATTTGGCACCATTAATACCAAGAAAAAATCTACCATGGCGGCAACTTCAAATTCTGACTGACCAACACCTACAGTTTCTACTAGAATAATGTCGTAACCAGCAGCTTCGCATAACAGCATGCTTTCACGGGTTTTTTGCGCCACACCACCTAACGCACCAGACGATGGCGATGGACGTATATAAGCATTTTCAGCCCGTGACAGCTCTTCCATCCTCGTTTTATCACCTAAAATACTACCCCCCGCCATAGGAGAACTAGGGTCTACCGCTAGCACAGCAACTTTTTTACCAAGTGAAATTAAATACAGACCAAGAGCGTCAATAAAGGTAGATTTACCAACGCCCGGTACACCACTGATCCCAACTCTGATACTGTTACCTGTCTGAGGTAATATAGACTCTAGGATTTGTTGAGACTTAACACGATCAGACTCTAAAGTGGACTCGACAACCGTTATTGCCTTTGCTAGCGCGCGGCGGTTACCTTGTCTTAATAAGTCTAAATCGACAGTCACTGACTAACCTCTGGCTTTGTTGATTGCGTCTATTACGCCTTTGGCAGCATCAGGAACTGGAGTGCCTGGACCAAAAATGCCTTTGACGCCAGCATCATACAAATAATCATAGTCTTGACGTGGGATAACACCGCCAGCAAAGACAATAATTTCGTCTGCACCCTGTTCTTTAAGGGCAGCTAT
Organism: uncultured Cellvibrionales bacterium; assembly: GCA_963933215.1. GTDB lineage: Bacteria > Pseudomonadota > Gammaproteobacteria > Pseudomonadales > CAWVSB01 > CAWVSB01. Next base: position 97,178 of record CAWVSB010000005.1, on the reverse strand, counting down.
CAGCTCGGGAACCAATGTCTTATGGCCAGCCGCTAAAGAAGAGACACCAACTGCATGCACATCATTCTCCACTGCTTGACGAGCAACCTCCTCAGGAGTAGAAAACATCGGCGATAGATCTACATCAAAACCCAAATCGGCAAACGCAGTGGCAATGATTTTGGCTCCACGGTCATGACCATCTTGACCCATTTTACAAATTAGTACCCGTGGACGACGACCATTTTTATCTGAGAACTCACTAATCACTCCAGACAAATCTTCCCATTCAGCATCATCTTTGTAAGCCGCGCCATAAACACCAGCAACCGTTTGTGCCTGAGCTTTAAAACGACCAAATACTATTTCCATAGCGTCAGATATCTCCCCCACTGTGGCACGAGCTCTAGTGGCTTTAATGGCAAGATCGAGCAAATTGCCGGCGCCGCCTTTAGCGCATTCGGTTATTGCAACTAATGCCGCTTCGACCACAGCATTGTCTCGCTTGGCTCTGATTTCTTTAAGCCGAGCAATCTGGTTATCACGTACAGCATGATTATCAATCTCTAAAATATCAACATCATCTTCACTATCTAGCTTGTACTTGTTAACCCCTACGATGACATCTTCACCGCGATCAATACGAGCTTGTTTCTTAGCCGCCGATTCTTCAATTTTAAGCTTTGGCAACCCAGTTTCAATGGCCTTAGCCATACCGCCATTTTCCTCAATCTCTTCTATCAGCTCCCAAGCTTTATCGGCCATATCCTGAGTCAATGACTCCATCATGTACGAGCCGCCCCATGGGTCAACCACGTTAGTAATACCGGCTTCCTCTTGAATAATAAGCTGGGTATTACGCGCAATGCGCGATGAAAACTCTGTCGGTAGGGCAATTGCTTCGTCTAGCGCATTAGTATGCAAAGATTGAGTGCCACCAAATACCGCCGCCATAGCCTCAATAGTAGTGCGTACTACGTTGTTATAGGGATCTTGCTCAGTCAACGACCAGCCAGAGGTCTGACTATGAGTACGCAACATTTTTGAGCGCTCATCCTTAGGATTAAACTCAGTAACAATTTTTGCCCATAGCATTCTAGCGGCGCGCATTTTGGCAATTTCCATATAGAAATTCATGCCAACGCCCCAAAAAAACGATAAGCGCCCAGCAAATTTATCAATATCCAAACCGGCTGCTATTGCAGTACGAATATACTCTTTACCATCGGCCAATGTATACGCAAGTTCAAGCGCTGCATCGGCACCCGCTTCTTGAATATGGTAGCCCGATATTGAAATAGTATTGTACTTAGGCATGTTAGTTGAAGCGTAAGCGATAATATCGCCAATGATTTTCATTGATGGAGCTGGTGGGAAAATATAAGTATTTCGGACCATAAATTCTTTTAATATATCATTTTGAATAGTGCCTGATAATTGATCTTGACTAACGCCTTGTTCCTCAGCCGCCACCACATAGCCAGCAAGTACAGGCAGTACCGCGCCATTCATCGTCATCGAAACAGACACTTTATCAAGCGGTATTTCATCGAATAAAATTTTCATATCTTCAACAGAATCAATGGCTACTCCCGCCTTACCAACATCCCCGGTAACCCGTGGGTGGTCAGAGTCATAGCCGCGATGAGTCGCTAAGTCGAAGGCCACTGACACACCTTGTCCGCCAGCCGCTAAGGCCTTACGGTAAAAAGCATTTGATTTTTCGGCCGTAGAAAACCCTGCATATTGACGAATAGTCCATGGACGACCTGCATACATAGTTGGCTGAGGGCCGCGAATAAATGGCTCCAAGCCCGGCATAGTGTCCGCAAATTCTAAGCCCTCGACATCTTCTTTAGTGTAAAGCGGCTTGATCGCGATTCCTTCTGGGGTGTGCCAGACCAAATCAGCTAATGTCTTATTAGACTTACTTAACTGTTTTTCAGCTAAAGCAGTCCATTCTTCTCTGGTATGTTGCCCAGGCTTGTAACTATCAGCCATGTTGATTCTCCAATAATTCTTTTAATGGCCAGCCGGTGGCTGACTTAATTCGATCAATACGCCGTCGGTACTTTTCGGATGAATAAATATAACCATACAATCATGCGCACCCAACGTCGGGTTTTCACCTAAGAACTGGTAGCCCTTTTCGGTAAGATGCTTAACATCTGCGACTATATCGTCAGTACTAAAGCAAAGATGATGAAGGCCACCGCCTTTATTTTTCAAAAACTTGGCGATTGGCCCCTCGCCATTAAGAGGGTGAACTAACTCGATTTGAGTACCACTAATAGGGAAGAAAGCGGTGGAGGTTTTAGCATTCGCAACATCCTCGCGGCCATTGTATTGAATACCAAAATCATCCATAAAGCGCGAGATGGCCCGATCAATGTCGGGCACTGCGATAGCGATATGGTCCAAACCTGTAATCATAGTATTTCCTATTGTTATCTATTGACGGTTAATTATTAACGGGTAGGTCACTATGTATTGGCTGTTAAAAACTTATCAGTTGCAGCCCGCTTGCGCTTGGCAATCTCCGCAGGGTCTTCAACAACAATTTCTTCATCTGGCTCAACCTTGAATAGAGGGTCACCTTTTTTGATGATTAAACCATCTGTATCCACCAACACTTTAGTAATCGTACCGGCAAATGGTGCATGTACCTTGTTAAACATTTTCATGACTTCAACAATATACAGCGCATCGCCTTCATTAAAATGAGTGCCTTCTACCACAAATGCGTCCATTGCAGGCGCTTCTCTTGAGTAGAACATACCGCCGCTGGAGGCGACAATTTCATCGGACTTAGCCACAGGCGGCGGCACTAGTACTTTAGCCATTGCCGCTTGTAAATCCTTGTCTTGCAACTTGGTAGGAATGTCAATACTCAAGTCTGGCTTCATTGCCAATAAGAAATACTCAACTGCGTCGGCTAGGTATGGCAACAATGACAACACCGACATCCCTAATTGGAAGCCAAGATGTGCCGCTTGAACTAGCTGCCAGGTATTGTCATCAAAGCCTTTTGGCATTTTCTGCGAGCCCAACATTATACCTAACTCAGTCCAATCACAGCAATCCAAGCGCGCTTCAATTTCTGCATAGAAGCCCAAAGCATCTGATAATAAATCTTGGTCATGACTCCAAATTTGGAACAGGGCAGGATCAGTTTCGTCATAATCCATATTAAGATAATGATATGTATCAGCTAGCACTTTGACTGGATTTTCTAACCAGGTAACGCCACCACCGCTGACTTCGAAGTTATCTTTATTAGTACTTAGCCAGCCACTTAAAATATGCGGTTCAGCAAGTAAGGTCTCTAAAGGGCGCAGTAATAAAGTGGTTTTCAGCGCCACTGCATTGTTCGCACTAACCAACGCATCGCCGCTATAGTTGCAAAGCTCAGCTGCTGATAATTGCTTGTAGGAATATTGCAGATCAATATTATTAGCCGCCTGTTTCAGTAACCCAACCAAAGTTAAGTACGGCACAATAAAACCAGTTGTCGGTCTAGCGTTAATACCTTGACCAATAAACCAGTTAACTAAGCCATAGTGAAACTCTAAATTAGTGGCTAAATTAGGCCCATCAATTTTGGTTTGACGTAAGGTCTCAGACATTGCTTCGTAAGTTGCGAGGCGGTCCGCGCCGGTGGTTAGCAACAGTGCAATATTGGAATCATAAGCCCCGGCAAGGTGGTAGCTCATAAACACATCTGTATCAGGATTATGTAGACTGATGCCTTGATCATCTCGAGTTTCACCGGCTATCGCATCAGACCATTTTTTAATTACGCCACCGGCATGTGGTTGTAACGCTTGATTAGTAGCATTTAAGCGCGCCTCTACCGAGGTTTCCTTACGCGCAATACGAGTTGGTTTAGGCAGTCCTTTACCGTGATGGGCAAGTAACGCCATAGTTTCCACTAGCGAATCAACAATAAAAAAATCACCGTCATCAGCTGGATTGGTAAACTTCAAGGAGTAGCAAAGCTCAGTAACCCGATGCTCAACTTGAATGCGGGTATTCATTTCCATGAAGAAGTGATTATTGCCATCAACAATACATTCAAAAGTCCCCAACGAGTCAAGACCTACGGCCTCACCGAAACGGGCACCCTCTTCTTCCATACTCTCTAATATTTTTAAATCACGCTGTAATGATACCAGGGCTTCTTTTTCACCGTTTTCTTTAGCTTGAGCTATGGCGATGGCTAACTCTTCAACCGTTACAGAGGCTTCTAATAATTTTTGCTCATGCATTTGTAATGAACAATCACGGCCACCCATAGTGATACACCAGTCGCCATTACCAACTACTTGTATTTCTTGATGACGGGTGGTTTCTATATTAAGTTCAGCTAATATGTTTTTATTATCGCCCACACCATTACACTTAACTTCAGCCAGTATTTCACGACCTAATGCGGGGGCTTCAGCGGCAGCCATCTTAATTCGCTGTGCTAACGAACCTTTATAACTGGTTGGTGCAGCCAAAATACGTTGGCCTTTACCACCGCCACCAGAGATAGCTTTTAACCGAATTCGGTTTTCTGGATACTTTTCATACATCACAATAACTTGACGCTCAAGCTCTGCACCCATCTCTTCGATTGAGATTATGTCGATACCATTGGAGATTGAGGCATCAAGCACAATGCCAGCCTTTGCTGGCAAACTGATCGCATCATCATTTAATAGTGCAACGTCTACCGCTAATCCCTCTGCTTTAACTAAGGCAATAAGCGCTGCTTGATCAGAATATTTACGTAACAATGCCTGGGTACTAACATTGTCTATCCCTGGCGTTACTGACACGTCCACTTCTAGCGCGGTGCGCTTAGCCTCGTCTTTCATGCCAGCTGCACGCTGAGTACCTGAACACGGCCCGATAAAATTCAGCCCCGCTTGTTCCATCGAACGGACCATTTCCTCGTCTTCTGACATAAAGCCATAGCCGGCAAAAATGGCGTTATAACCATTGTCATTAGCGATCGCTATAATCTGATTGATCCGCTGTATACGCTCTTCTTTGTCAGCCCCGCTATAATCTGGTACGCGGTGTACCCGATCAGGGTCAGTCAGCTTACGTAGCTCTGGCGCCAATGCATTTGTGTAAGTAATCGAATCTTTTTCAGATAATAAAATACCGTAATCATCGATACCCATTTCATCAAATACATCCATCGCTTCTTTGCGTATTGGGCCACGACAGATAATTAAGGGACGCAGTTCCACACAGGTAAATTGCTGTACCCAAGGGCTACTGCTGTTTGCCAAACGACGATCTGCATGGATCATCGGATTATTCAAATACCAATTATTACTCACTCTCAAAATCCTCGTAAATATTTATAAGCAACTATCTATAACCAACTGCGATTAATGAAATTCTCGCTGCACATTTTGCAACGGACCTGGTTGATAGTGGCGTAAATGGAATGACATATTTTTTGTAATAACCTTGCGCAAGTCGCTAGGCATTACAATTTGTGAAATAGAGCCAAGACTTAGCGCTTCATTAGGATTCATCAGTTCACGTTCATAACGCTGCGCTAACAAGGCTTCTTCATTCTTAACCCAATCGGCAACCGCTTGGTTAGCAGCCGCAACTGCAGCAGTTTGATCTAAGCCGCTGGCTTGGTAATCTTCAACCGCCTTAGCAGTTTTTGCTTTCACACCACCGCGAATATTTCTTAATTCGTCTTTGTATACAAACTCTACGCCTGCAGGCCCCATTACTGCAGCCCTAGTGGTGGGCAAGGCAATAACTAAATCAGCACCGGTTGGATAATTGTTGTATGACGCATAAGCGCCACCAAAAGCATTGCGAACCAACACCAAAAATCGTGGAGTACGTAAATCAATAATTGCGTCAAGCATTGCTCTACCGGCTTGCACAATACCGCCAGCTTCTTGCTCGCTGCCCGGTAAGAAACCAGTGGTATCTTCCATAAAGACAACGGGTATGTTGTACAAGTTACAAAAGCGAATAAACCGAGCATTTTTATAAGCTGCCGCAATGTCAATCTGTCCAGAGGCGACGGCGGAATTATTGGCTACAAAACCAACGACGTTACCGCCCATGCGAGCGAAGGCAGTAATAGTATTGCGGGCGCGCCCAGCTTGCACTTCCATGAAGTCGCCATGGTCGCACATTTGCTGAATCATAATACTGATATCAAATGGGGTATTAAAACCGGTTGGCGAGTTAAACGTCTTTTTAAGCAGAATGTCGATGTCCCAGGTTTTTCTATCTTCTGGGTCAGACGTCTCTTGGTAAGCCCCTATTTTCTCGTTATTACTCGGAATATAGCGAAGGATTTCTTTTACTTTTTCTAATGCGGCGACTTCGTCTTCTACCACAAAATCAGTTACGCCAGATTGCGAGTGAACAGCGGGGCCCCCTAACTCATCAGGAGTTACGTCTTCACCCAACACCGACTTAACAACACCGGCGCCGGTTAAACCAAAAAATGTATTTTTAGGCTGAATAACGAAGCTACCTTGGCGTGGCAAATATGAACCACCACCGGCGTTAAATCCAAACATACACATAATGGACGGCACTACACCGGATATTTTACGCAGCGCGGTAAAGGCTTCAGCATAACCATCAAGCCCACCAACACCGGCAGGCACATAGGCGCCGGCAGAATCATTTAAACCAATTAGAGGGATTTTACGCTGGCCGGCTAACTCAAACAATTGTGCTAGTTTTTTACCGTTAGTGGCATCCATCGAACCGGCTCTAACGGTGAAGTCGTGGCCATATAGCGCGATATCTTGCCCGTCAATATCAATAATTGCAGTGACTAATCCTGCACCATCTAAGTTAGGCCCCCAGTTTTGAAATAAAATTGTCGGCTCTTTATCGGTAAGAACCTTAATCCGTTCCCATACCGTCATCCGGTTCTTTAGATGCTGGCGCTGAATATTTTTAATCCCAGCAGCAGTATGCGGACGCTTTATTAAATCATGACCTTTACGCAAGGCCTCTTCATAAATTCCCGGCGTTGATGCCACTTGCCCTGGAACTTTAAATTCAACATCGACATCCTGATTAAACGGATTGTTTAAGCTTGGAATTATTTGGTTTTTTTTGGTCATATATTAGTTCTCTATCTCATCATTTAGCCAGTGCATACCAACTACCAAAGTACTTATACAACTCACTGCTTTAGCGCTAGAACTGACGCCGGTTGCAGCTTAAAAAAGGCGTTTAACAATATAACCTCAAAGGTAAAATGTCAATGTAAACCCCTAACAAATCAATCGCTTACGAACAGTTAATAAACTAAAATTAATGGTGTTATTATAGCTACTAACCCAATTTACAAAACATTGTACTAAGAGACTATTTGGTCTATGCCAAGCCGCAAAATTGAAGAAATACCCTTTGGTAACATTATTGATAGATTTTCAACTATCGCAGCCCAGCCGGGCGCAGTTTTACTCGACAGCGGCACAGATCAACATGAACTGGCCCGCTACGACATTATAAGCTGTTCCCCCGCCTCTGCTTTGACCGTTAGTGAAAACAAAGGAGCATTAGAACCTAAACTGGATGGCAAAATAATTGCCGAAACAGACATATTTTCTGCCATTTCAGACATGCTCGAAGATTCTGACGACTTATATAATTCTTCCCTTCCGTTTATTGGCGGAGTTATTGGCTATTTGGGCTATGACTTAAACCAAATCATGGAAAAACTTGCGCCCCCAAGCCAAAGTAGCTGCTCTTTGCCACTTGCCTATATCGGCCGCTATGACTGGGCCTTAATTCAAGATCGGGTACTACACAAAGCATGGTTAGTCGCTAGCTCTGAGCAAGGTTTTGAGCAAGCTCAAGCAATGAAACAGACCTTGCTTAGCTCAACCTATCCGAAGGCCGCTAGCTTTGTGCTCACTAGCGAGCTAGCTAGTAACTTTCATTACCAAAGTTACCAAGACGCGGTTAACCAAATAAAAGACTACATTCTAGCAGGTGACTGTTATCAAGTTAATCTAGCTCAATGTTTTAGCAGTCAATACCAAGGCGATAGCTGGCTGGCATATAAAGCACTTAGAACCGCCTTGCCCTCGCCATTTTCTGCTTATATCAATACCGGTGATGGTGAGTTGCTAAGCTTTTCACCGGAACGTTTTTTACAAACCGAACACAGTAAGATTGAAACTCGACCGATAAAAGGAACTCGGCCGCGCAGCAGCAACGAAGAACAAGACCAGTTATATGCCGAAGAATTATGCAACAGCGCCAAGGACAAAGCAGAGAATTTAATGATTGTAGATTTACTGCGCAATGACTTGGGGCGGTCGTGCGAGGATGGCTCAATTAGGGTTGAACAATTATTTGGCTTAGAGAGCTATAAAAATGTTCATCACTTAGTGAGTAAAATTACCGGTCATCTAAAACCAAATATTACGGCAATAGATGCGTTAAAAAATGCCTTCCCTGGCGGCTCGATCACCGGCGCCCCCAAAATAAGAGCAATGGAAATTATTAACGAATTAGAGCAAACCGGACGTAATGCTTATTGCGGCAATATATTTTACGCCAGTGATCATGGCCGATTAGATAGTAATATCACCATTAGGTCAGTATTAGCTGATGGTGACTCAGTGTATTGCTGGGGCGGCGGTGGCATCGTTGCCGACTCTGAACCAAAAGAGGAATACGCTGAATCTCTTAATAAAATTCAGCTAATACTCGACACTTTAAATACACTGCGTTGAGCTACAGCGACAAATCGCGGTTACTCGCTTTGATAAATTCACGCTTTAAATCTTCATACTCATGTACTGCAGGATATTGCGGAAACTCAGCGATCACATTAGCTGGTGATTTAAATAAAATTCCGGCATCGGCTTCGCTTAGCATGGTGGTGTCGTTAAATGAATCGCCAGCAGCAATGACTCGATAATACAAACTATGTAAAGCGATTACAGACTGACGCTTAGGATCTTTCTGCCGCAAGGTGTAACCGGTCACTGCACCGGCATCGTTTACCTCAAGTTGATGGCAAAACAAGGTTGGAAAACCTAATTGACGCATTAATGGCTGCGAAAATTGGTAAAAGGTATCAGATAGAATAATTACCTGAAAACGTTCACGCAGCCAGTCGATAAATTCTCTAGCGCCATCAATAGGTTTCATATCACTAATTACCGCCTGAATATCTGGCAAGCCTAAGTTATGCTCTTTTAACAGCCGCAAGCGCTGCTGCATTAACACATCATAGTCAGGAATATCTCTGGTGGTCGCTTTAAGCTCATCGATTCCGGTGCGCTCGGCAAAATCAATCCAAATTTCAGGAACCAAAACACCTTCAAGATCTAAACATGCAATTTCCACTACAGAACACCCCAGTCGATAAAAATGAAAGGCGGCACTCTACCGCCCTAAGCGCTTAGAGGCAACGCAGAATATAGGTTTTTAATTCAATAGTGCGGCAAATCTATCGCAGAAAATAATTCTTCTAGCTCGTAGTGTGAATGGCATTGATAGGCCTCCTCCACTAATTCACGGGTCAAATGCGGCGCAAACATTTCGATAAAATCAAACATAAAGCCACGTAAAAAAGTGCCCCGACGAAACCCTATTTTGGTTACGCTAGACTCAAATAAGTGGCTTGCGTCAATAGCTACCAAATCAGCATCTAACTCTTTGTCATGAGCCATATGGGCAACAATCCCGATACCCAGCCCTAGTCGAACATAAGTTTTGATCACATCTGCATCTGAAGCAGTAAAAACCACCTTGGGCTCTAGCTCTTCAGCGATAAACGCTTCATCTAGTTTTGATCTACCGGTAAAACCAAACACATAAGTCACTATGGGATGTTCAGCAACATCAGCCAGTGAAATTTTATCTAACTTAGTTAAGGCATGGCCCTTAGGCACAATAATACATCGATCCCAGCTATAGCAGGGCATCATCACTAGATCAGAATAATGCTCCATCGCTTCGGTTGCGATGGCAAAATCGACTGTGCCGTCAGCAGCTTTTTCAGCAATTTGTACTGGCGTACCTTGATGCATATGCAAGGACACATCAGGATATTGAGCAATAAACGTTTTAATTACTTCAGGTAAGGCATAGCGGGCTTGAGTATGGGTAGTTGCTAAAGACAAACTGCCACATTTATCGTCGGTAAATTCTTGGGCTATTTGTTTAATACTTTCAGCTTTACGCAATATTTCGCCGGCAGTTTTTAGAATCGCCTCACCCGCAGGTGTTACATGAGTTAGATGCTTACCGCTGCGGGCGAATACTTCCACCCCAAGCTCATCTTCCAACATCCTAATTTGCTTACTAATACCCGGCTGAGAGGTGAACAGGCTTTGCGCCGTGGCCGACACATTCAACTCATGATGGGCAACTTCCCAAATATACCGCAACTGCTGTAATTTCATCCTGCCTCCGCCTGCGCAAACAAAATAATTAGTTTTAAGCTAATGATTTAATTAACGCTAAATGCATGCCAGTTATTACTATTTTATCTAAAAGCATACCCCTAGCTGATCAAATAGCCAAGTTTGAGTAGAGGATTAGGTAAATTACTACTCTGAATTCGATATTCCATGAGGAACGTGACCGGTAGCCACATGCAGGCTGGCTGACTCACAATGGCCTTTTTGATCGTCAAAAAACACATCAGCACCAAATGAGCGCAGAAACTGCCCTTTATCAAGGCCACCCAAAAATAGTGACTCATCAATTCGAATACCCCAACTGCGCAAGGTCTTTATCACCCGCTCGTGTGCTGGAGCAGACCTAGCGGTAACCAATGCTGTCCTGATTGGGCAATCGCTTTCACTAAACTCGTTTTGAATTTGCACCAATGCTGCAAGAAAGGATTTGAACGGCCCGCCATCTAATGGCTGATCTGCCGCGGCCCTCTCAGCTTTAGTGAACGCGGCTAAGCCTTCTGATTGAAATACTCTTTCTGAATCATCAGAAAATAATACTGCATCACCGTCGAAGGCAATTCTCAGCTCGTTGCTGGAATCTTTAGGTTTTGTCGACGGCAGCAATATGGCTGCCGCTACACCATTATCTAGTGCATGGCGGACATCTTCGTTATGGGTAGATAGAAACAGATGACTACCAAACGCACTGACATAGCGATATGGACTAGTACCACCGCAAAACGCAGCCCGCGTTATATTAAGCTGATAATGAGAAATTGAGTTAAATACTCTAAGACCAGTATCTGCGCTATTACGCGACAACAGAATAACCTCTACCTTTTCGTTTCCGAGCTGCTGATTGATATTCAATAATTTGGTAACAAAATCAAACCCTTCGCCTGGCTGCAAAACGTCGTTTTCATGCTCTATTTGATATTGGCGATAAGCCTCTAGCCCCTGATTTTCATAGACGTGATGGCTTTCATCCAAATTAAAAAGCGCTCTGGAAGAGATTGCGATAACCAATTTATTTTCAAAGTTAACTGCCATAACCAAGCTCTAAATTTGAAATCAGTTGAGTGATGAAGACGCACTTGCCTGCAAGCGGTCTTTGTAGGGAAACAGCCCTAAAGCGCCACCAGTATGAATAAAAACTATATCTTTACTGCCTGTAAACCTGCCTTGCTTAAGTTCTTCAAGCATGCCGTAAAAAGCCTTCCCAGTATATACCGGGTCAAGCACAATACCTTCCAGCCTAGCCAGCTTATTGATCAGATCGATAACCTCGTTACCGGCCAAGCCATAGCCAGCACCGACATAGCCGTCTAGAGTTCTTGGGGTGATGCTATCGATACTGAGATCACTGTTATAGCGCTGCTTCCAGTCGGCAATATCTTCGATAACTTTGTTGTAAAAATATTGCTCGTCATCACAAACATTAACTCCCCAAATCTTAGCATTGAGGTCAAACAGCTTAGCCCCGAGCGTTAAGCCGGCTTGAGTGCCACCTGAACCAGTGGCGCAAATAATATGCTCTGGAGTAATGCCATGGTGGGAAAAATCAGCTTTTAACTCACGGCTTGCCTCAATATAACCCCATAATCCAACACCGTCGCTGGCGCCAGTCGGGATGCAATAAGCGCGTTTACCAGCAAGCTTATAATCTTCAACTGTAGAGTCAAAAAGCTGGGTTAACTCAGAAAAATACTGTTTGGCTGGATAGTAATCAATACTCGCGCCTAATATTTGATCAAGCAGATTATTACTATCTGCTTGCTGTGGCTGGTCGCCACGTAAAATCAAATGACAAGATAAACCCAACCTAGCGGTAAGCGCTGCTGTTGCTCTGCAATGATTTGACTGAATACCGCCGCAAGTGATCACCGTGTCATAGCCTTCGCTGATAGCTATGGCTAAGATGTATTCAAGTTTACGTATTTTATTACCGCCTTCTATAGCTCCAGTTAGATCATCACGCTTAATCCATATGCGAGGCCCGCCGACAAGAGCTGACAACCTGTCTAGCGGTTGCAGCGGCGTTGGCGTCTGAGCTAGATCTAACTTAGCGGGAAACTCCACTAGCCGACCTCTTTGATCGTTCCTTTGGGCAGTACTGCGCTAATAGCTAGGCGCTGAAACTTAAGTTGAGTGTTATCAGCGACTTTTAACACCACATAATTGTCATCTAGAGCAACGACTTTACCAAGCATACCGGCACTAGTGACAACTTCATCACCTTTGCTCAAGCTTGCAACCAAGGCTGTATGCTCTTTTTGGCGTTTACGTTGCGGACGTATTGCGATGAAATAAAATATAGCGAACAAAACCGCCATAAAACCGAGTGAAAACCACTCATTAGGTTGTGAGGCTTGGGCTTGAGTTTGCGCTTGCGCGCTAGCAATAAAAAACGACATTAATAGCTCCTAATTAATAAGACACAGCTGAACGCTGAAAACGGGCGTAGCGTACTGCAGGTCAGCAATAGGTGCAATATATGAAGCGGGGATAATATTTACTGAACGAGCCTTTCGACTACGACAACTTCTACTTCAGCCAAAATAGGCTGCGCCATCTCTGCGGTAAGTACCATTTCGATCATGTCGACCTGCTGTTTACAGCCAGCGCGCGCTTGTTCGGCCATAAAGGTTTGATCTTGCTGAGCCTTAGTAAACTCTATGGTGCACACCGCATAGGCATTAAGCATTTCTACAAATGGATCTTGAGCGTGTGTGGATATGGGAACAATGAAGCTCATTAAAACCAAAAGCTTTTAATATCGCATATTTTATTTAAAACCTTCTTGTTAATAGAAATAAGAAGTCTTAGCTATGATTCTTAGTTATTATGTTATCTAGATGTCCCAATTATAATCAATAATTAGCGGCGCATGATCAGAGAAACTTTCATTTTTGTAGATTTGATCACATATCACCTTATCGGCTAACCCTTGCGTCACCAAATGATAATCAAGTCGCCAGCCTACGTTATTCGCCCTTGCCTGCCCTCGATTAGACCACCAAGTAAACTGGTCCTCATTGGGGTTAACGACTCTGAACGAATCGGTCCACTTTTCTTCGGTTAGCAATCGCTCTATCCAAGCCCGTTCTTCTGGTAAAAACCCTGAATTTTTTTTATTGCCTTTCCAGTTTTTTAAATCAATTTCTTTGTGACAAATATTCCAATCTGCGCACAATACAATTTCTCTACCGCTAGCTTTTAACTCTCTAAAGTGTTCGAACATGACGGCCATCATTTCATATTTAAATTGCAGTCGAGGTTCGCCGCTAGTACCTGACGGCATATAAATTGAAACCACACTAGTATTTTTATAATCAGCACGAAGGTAGCGGCCTTCTTTATCGCAACCATCCCAACCCATGCCATAAGCCACATTATCAGGCTCGTGTTTACAGTATAGTGCGGTACCGCTATAGCCTTTTTTTTCTGCATCAAAATAGTAACTATAGGCGGTTGGATGAAAAATGGGATCGCTCAACTGATCAATCTGTGCTTTAGTTTCTTGGATGCAAACGACGTCGGCATCTTGCTTCGGCAACCAGTCAAAAAAACCCTTTCTGGCTGCGGCTCTTATACCATTGGTATTGGCAGTAATTATTCGCATTGTTAATTCCATTCTATTAATTTTTCTAATTAACACATGGTAACCGATTCAGGTGGCAGTCTCATTCTTGTTTGTGTGATTATGAGAAAATAATGGTCAGTATTAATATCTTAGGAGCTAAAAAATCGTGATCGATCTACAGCAATTAGAAGCACTAAAACAACTAAAATATAAATATATGCGAGCGGTTGATACTAAGGATTATGAGCTACTAGAAAGCACGTTGACAGTAGATGCCAGCGCTTCTTATGACAGTGGTAAATACGCCTTCGATAGCCGCGATGCAATAATGGTATTTTTGAAAGAAGGCATGGCTAACATTGTAACCTTGCATCAGTTGCATCATCCCGAAATTGAAATTAATGGTGACAGTGCCACTGGTATTTGGTACTTACAAGATTTTGTTATCACACCCGACAACAGCTTTCGCCTAGAAGGCGCTGCGTTTTACCACGATGAATATAGAAAAATTGATGGCCACTGGTTTATCTCAAAAACTGGCTACGAGCGTACCTACGAGATGAGCTCCATCGGTGACGAGAAATTAAAACTTGTACAGGATCGTTTTGGTTTTATAAAGCCTGAGTAAAACTGTATAGCCATCGAAAAAAATGCCGGCTCGCTACTGGCATTTTTTCGTGTAGGTCAAAACTAAATGAGTACTAGCTACCAAACGCTTTAATTATTGCACTTAAAGTCGCCTTGGCATCACCAAAAATCATCCGAGTATTGTCTTTAAAGAACAATGGATTATCAATACCGGCAAAGCCAGAGGCCATGGAACGCTTAAGTACAAAAACAGTCTTTGCCATATCCACATTGATAACGGGCATACCATATATCGGACTATCTTCCATCTCACGTGCCGCCGGATTCACAACATCATTTGCACCGATAACAATAGCAACATCAATCATTTCCATGCGCGGATTAATCGCATCCATTTCTAATAACAAGTCATACGATACATCAGCTTCAGCCAACAGTACGTTCATATGGCCAGGCATACGACCTGCTACAGGGTGAATACCATATACAACCTCAGTACCATTTTCTTCCATCAGTTCTTGCAATTCTTTAACAACGTGCTGCGCCTGTGCAACTGCCATGCCATAACCAGGAATAATAGCTACAGTTGAGGCAGCTTCTAGGACGTAGTAGGCATCTTCCGGAGTCAAAGGCTTAACTTCACCCTCAATAACCATGTCGCTAGATTTGACCGCACCGAAACCTGAGAACAATACGTTAGACAATGAGCGGTTCATCGCTTTACACATAATCTGAGTAAGGATAATACCGCTAGCCCCAACTAATGAGCCTGCAACAATAAGAATGTTATTGCCTACTGCGAAACCAGCCGCACAAGCCGCTAGACCTGAGTAACTGTTAAGTAGTGAAATAACCACTGGCATATCAGCGCCACCAATAGGTAACACAGCCATAATACCAAATAACAATGCTAAGCCGATAGCAATATACAACCACTGGCTATCAGCTGGGTTTTGCACAAACATTACGCCCGCACCAATAATTGCCAAAACTAACAGGCTATTAAAGATTTGCTGACCAGAAAACGTGACTGGCTTACCAGTAATACGCTCACTCAACTTACCCCATGCCAACAAGCTCCCTGTGAAAGTAAGACCACCAATCAATATAGAGAGGTATACAGTTACTGATACAAAGGTTGATTGATCAGGACTAATAACCGCCCAACCAACAAGTAAGCTGGCCAAACCACCGAAGCCGTTAAACAAAGCAACCATTTCAGGCATTGATGTCATTTCAACCATACGTGCAATCGTTGCACCAATGATTGAACCGATGACCATGCTAATGGCGATCATTTTAAAATCAACAATACCTTGGTCTAGCAGAGAAAATACAACAGCCACTAACATCGCTAGTGAAGATATTAAGTTACCGCGCCGCGCCGTCGCTGGAGAACCTAGCTGTTTAAGACCATAAATAAATAATACTGCAGAAACAACATAGGCAAAATTTATTAAAATTGCATTATCCATTGTTATTTACCACCTTCTTTCTTCTTAAACATTGCTAGCATTCGGTCAGTAACCATATAGCCACCAACAACATTAATGGTTGCTAGTACAACCGCCCCAGATGCTAACCAAGTCGCCAACTCAGGGTTACTAGTGGCACCGGCAGTAGCCAGAGCACCAACCAAAGTAATCCCCGAAATTGCGTTTGAACCTGACATTAAAGGTGTATGCAAAGTTGCGGGCACCTTATTAATTAACTCAAATCCGAGAAATATAGTTAGAACCAAAATAAATGTAAGAAATACAATTTCCATCATCAATTCCTATGCGTAATGATTTTTGATAGTTTCGTTAACAACTTCGCCGTCGTTGGTAATTACACAACCAATAGCGATTTCGTTTTCAAAATCTAAATCGAAAGTTTTAGTTTCTGCGTTCCAGAACTCGTCAACCAAGTTAAACAAGTTACTTGAATACATTTGGCTAGCATCACGAGCTACCGCATTAGGCCAATTCCCGATACCAATAATGTTAACACCATTAGCTGTGACAACATTTTCAAAAGGTACTGTGCCCTCAACATTGCCGCCATTTTCAGCCGCCATATCAACGATGACACTACCTGGTTTCATTGCAGCAACCATGTCAGCGGTAATAATAACTGGAGGCTTACGACCAAATAATTGTGCGGTGGTAATAACAATATCTGAATCAGCAATTTCTGCTTTTTGCCCGTCTAACTGCATTTTTAATTGCTCTGGCGTTAATGCCAAAGCATAGCCGTCTTTATCTTGGCCTGTTTCACCTAAATCAATATTTAAAAACTTTGCTCCCAGCGATTGGACTTGCTCAGCAACTACTGCACGAGTATCAAAAGCGGTCACCTTTGCACCTAGCCGCTTAGCCGTTGCAATAGCTTGTAGCCCTGCCACACCAGCACCGATTATAAATACTTTGGCAGGTTTCAAGGTACCGGCAGGAGTCATCATCATCGGCAGTATACGATTAAGTGCATTTACTCCCATCGCCACCATAACGTAACCAGCTAAATTTGCTTGAGAACTAAGAGCATCCATTTTTTGTGAGCGGGTAATACGCGGTATCATTTCCATAGAAATGGCGCTTACTTTCTGCTTTTGAAATGCTTCAACTAACTCTCTTTCATTAAAAGGATCTAAATAGCTGACGTGAACGCTGCCCGGCTTCAACTGAGCTACTTCTTCAATAGAAGGCTTATGCAAGCGCAACACAACATCTGCTTCACCTAACAAGGCTGCGCGATCAGTGGCAATAGTTGCTCCAACGGCGGTGTACTCTTCGTCTGCAAAACCAGATCCAGCTCCCATTCCAGACTCGATGCGGATATCTGCGCCAGCCGTTACCAGCTTTTTAACAGAATCAGGCACCAGCGGTGCACGGTTTTCACCGGGGTGAAGCTCCTTAGGTATAGCAATTAACATATTTTCCCCTCACTAAATAAAGGTCTTAAAAGTTAGTTATAAAATCAACGCGCAATTAAAGAGTATCAATAACAATAGATCAATAGCGGTTTTGACTAAAATTTAACCACTACAGATTATGAAAAAACACTACATATCCAATTAATTGCCTGAAAGCCCCATGATACGGTCGATCAAAACTTAAAACCAGATATAAGATAGGGCTATTATCAGTCAAAAGGTTATAAAAATACCTAATATGAACACTTCGAAATCAAAGAAATTTAGCTAGTTTAGGATGTTAATTTAATAAAGCAGATATTCTCTCGTAGTAAGCTTGTAGCTCTTTACAATCCTCTGGCACCCCTTGCTTTATCCATTTTGCAAAATCTACGTATATCAGGACATCAATATCTGCCAGAGTAAGGCTGTCGCCAACCATAAATTGACGGCCTGCTAAATGCTCATTAAGCACTGCAAAAAAACCATTAACTCGCTGTAATCCTCTGGGGACTAATGCTTCAATTTGTTCAATATCCATAGGCCCCGGCATTGCTCTACTAGCGAACGCCTTACTTCGGTTTCTTAGCGCATCTGCAATTGAACTAAGGCCTTCACAAAAGACCCGATGATCCCAGCTAATCACTTGTGCTTTTTCTAATGCAGTTGTGCCAAGCATCGGTTTATCAGGATATAGCGCCTCTAAATAACAACAGATACCAATAACTTCAGTTAGTAATTCACCATCAGCTAATTGCAATGCCGGCAGTGTCCCTAACGGATTGATAGATTTGTATTCAGCCGTTAACTGCTGCGCAGTCATCATATCTATTTGCTGAGATTCAACTTCAATCCCTTTTTGCTGCATAAACATCTTAAGGCGCTGTGGGTTTGGTGCTAGATCGTAGGTATAGAGCTTCATAGTGTTCCTTTATTATTAATTTAAAATACTACCAGTGATATAATTCTCGCAATTCTAGAGACTCTAGAGAGCTACTACCAAAAGGCTTGTAAACCGATATCGATGAAAATGCTACTACCATTAATAGTGAAATTATACCCACTACTGAACCTCTAATTTTTAGCGGCCAGGTTTTACTCAATGCAATATACAAGCGAGCGATAACAATACAAGCTGTGCTAGCCATTAAACCCTGAGTAAATAACACTAAACTATCTGACAAGTCAGCTTGCATAAATACCTGAATAATAATTTCCCCCGCTGGCAATAATCCAATGCCATTTAAATAAACTGGCAGCGGTAGCAATAAAATTAAGAATGCACTTAATACAAATAAACTTAATCGTGGGCTCATCTATAATTTCAACTCAGTGAGAAATAAGGTTTACACTGTATATTCTCAACCTGAAGTTTGCATCAATAATCACCACCACTTATTCTAAACTTTTAATGTTTACCGGCGAGACAAGCATGCACTGGGACTATCCTAGACCTTTTATACAAGTTATCACCGTTCAATCATCAGACATGGACGGACTCGGCCATGCCAACAACTCTGTTTATATACAATGGGCAGAGTTAGCAGCTTGGGGCCACTGTCACCTCCTAGGATTGTCACTGACAGACTATCAAGCCTGCGATCGAGCAATGGCAATTAGTAAAGCGAGTTATGATTATCTACTACCATGCTTCAGTGACGATAGACTGGAAATGGCGACGTGGCTAACAGCCTGCGACGGCAAGCTACAACTAGAACGGAGATTTCAACTGCAACGCGGCGGTAAAACTCTTTTCCGAGGCCATTGGATCACCACCTGTGTTCGCCTCAGCAGTGGAAAAATTGCCCGCATGCCTAAAGAGTTTATCAATGTTTATGGTAGCGCAGTGGAGCAAGCTTACTAATTACATACCAACATAATCTGGCACGTTATCAGTCCACGCCTTTTCTTCAACACGCTCAGTTATGCGCCAACCCTGTTCGGTGCGAACGTACCGATCTAAATAAAACAAACCTAAATACATCACATGGGGCTTAGCATCAGGCTGAGGAATAGCCATAGGGTTAAAACACATAATTCTTGCATGCGCTGTATCACCATCTAAGTGAATACGTATATTAGAATTTAAATGGAAATACTCTTTAAACGCAGGCAAAGTTTCTTGTAGAAATTTTTTTACTTCAGCAAAACTACCTTTTGGCCCGCCCATTGCCGTGTAATCAATAACCGCATCAGCAGTAAATAAATCATCCAAGGCGTCAAACTTTTGCTGATCAATGGCTTGCGCATAGTCGATAACTAAATCAACGATTTCTTGGCGATCAGATAATTCCTTCAAACTGTAGCTCATAGCACTCTCTTTTCGACTAATAATCCAATGGTAATATTAAGTGTTTTTTATAAATGTAATCGCGATGCTCGATCAGTATTGGGTCTATATATGAGATTAAATCGTCACTCAATGTGTATGATTCTCGCATACCCTGCGGCATCGCATTCACCGTTTCAGGTAATGGAAGCAGCATCGAGCAAAATACGGCCCAAGTGATGTCTAGCGCAGTTAGGCTATTGCCAAACATATATCTTTGATTGCTCTTAGCTTGAGCGTTTAATTGCGCCGCCATTCGCGCCAATATTATCAATACTCGGCGCGGTGCATCTTCTGCAACAGCTTCAGAATACCCATATTTAGCGGCTAAACTATTTATCAACTCTAGCGGCGGGTCAACCTTCATCAAGGGTATAAACATCATTAAACGACGATTCCAGGCAAAGCCATCTGGCCCAGCAATAAAATCAATAAACTCCCAGACAGACGCTAACGCTAGCTCGTCAGATGGCAGTAACAGCGGTGATGGATAGTTTTTTTCAATCGCTAAAATAATTTCTTTCAGGTCAGCAATACAAGCGCCCTTATCAATCAATACTGGTGCACTAGTCTGCCCAGATAAAGCCTTTAGCTGTTCATCTGATTTCCCTGGGTATTGGGCCACAGCGGTGTAGGTCACATTTTTGACTTGCAAAATGGCTTTAACCAGCTCTCCCCAGGGACCAGGCATACCTTTGGTTAACACTAGCTTTGGGCCTGCTGTATTACCCACATCTGATAACCGACTGTAGTGCATAGTTAAACTACCAAAATAGAATAAACGTATGCTAAATCAAAGCAGCTATAAAGATGATTACGCTATGCTAATAAAAAGCGCTGACCGCAACTCGAAACATAAAATCCTGAATCGTCACTGTTGACCAGTTCGGCCAACTGATAATAAACGCTTTGCGTTATACGTGCCTTCAACCCTCTATCTAAATAGACATAAGGGCGCGGATTATCAGCATCGCCTTCATTCACCAACGGATTAGCTTTACTTACGCAAATTTCTTCGCCGATATTAGATGCAAACCAAATTTCTTCAATACCGTTGTTATCTCGAATAGACATTGCAACCACTAGGAAAGGTGCGTCATCAACTTGAATGAGCCACTTCTCTACTGGTGTTACCAGTACATAACCATGCTCAGGTTCAAAGCGTAATATTGAGGAAAATAGAAAGATTAATTTGTCTCGAGTAATCTTTGACGAGTTGTGAAACCAGTCGCCATTTATATCGATGCGAATCTCGATAGTCCCTGAAAGGGGCGGATTCCATAAATCGATCGGCGGACTCACTGCATTACTGCCTACTTGTGCAAGCATTCGGCTAACAGAATCGATCATATTTTCTCCGCTATACAGGATGGTTAAATAACTCTTACGTTAATAACACCTTCAATTTCAGTCAATGCTGCAATAGCATCGCGACTTGGCACACGGTCTAAATCGATAAGGTTATAGGCTATATCGTCGCGACTTTTATTTGTCATATCAACAACATTTAAGTCAGCATCTGCCAAAATATTAGTAATACTACCTAACATTTTAGGTACGTTAAAATTGGTAATGGCTAAACGGGCTGAACCACTGCGTTCAAGACTTAACGCTGGGAAATTTACTGAGTTAGTTATATTTCCATTTTGCAAAAAATCTTTTAACTGTTCAGCAATCATAATGGCACAATTATCTTCCGCCTCATCAGTACTTGCGCCAATGTGCGGCATAGCGACAACACCTTTAACGCTCACAGTTAGTGGATGCGGAAAATCACAGAAGTATTGACGAATAGTGCCAACCGCCAACGCATCAACCACTGAAGGTGTGTCAACGATTTCAGCTCTTGAAAAATTAAGTAATACGGCGTCTTTTTTAAAATCGCGCAATGCACTGGCATTAATTAAACCACGAGTGCTATCTAATACCGGTAAATGTAATGATATAAAATCAGATTTGGCGAATAAAGCAGCCAAATGATCCATCTTCTTTACCTCGCTAGGCAGGCGCCATGCAGCATCAACCGAGAGCGCAGGATCATAACCCAGTACTTTCATCCCCATCATCAATGCAGTCTTCGCCACCAGCGAACCAATGGCACCAAGGCCAACAACACCAAGAGTCCTGCCTGCTAATTCATTACCTTTAAAGCGCTTCTTCTCTTTTTCTAATAATTTATTCATAGCGCCAGCATCACTGCCAGCATCCAACGCTCTGGCATAATCTAGGCCTTCTAAAATCCCTCTAGAACCTAATAACATAGCACATAAAACCAGTTCTTTTACCGCATTAGCATTGGCGCCAGGAGCATTAAATACTGGTATGCCACGCTTGGTGCAAGCCTCTAGTGGAATATTATTTACCCCCGCACCGGCCCGCCCGATAGCACGAACGCTGACCGCAATATCGTCAACGACTAACTTATGACTGCGCAGCATAATCGCGTCAGGGTTAGTAATCTCACTGGCAACTTCATAACCGTCGCGAGGTAGGCGTTCCAACCCCTTTATTGATATTTGGTTATAAGTTCTAATTTTATGCACTACTTGCTCCGTAATTATATATTTTTCAAAAATCAATTAATTTGAATATCGGCTTCAGCTTTTAGCTGAGCTTCTAGCGCCATAATATCCTGCTGGCTATGCGTATTCGACAACATTCTGGCGACTGCAGCAATTTGTGGATCAGCCACTTCAGGCGCAGCAGCATTGGCAATATTATTAACCGCATAAACCGCAACAGAGCCATCTCGAAGGGTAACACTACCCACCGCTTCGCCGGCTATTGGCTGCGCATTGAAAGCCGCGGCGACAACATCACCATCAGCACCACTTACTGCTGTACGAGTAATACCCGCCAACTCAATAATTTCTGTGCCTAACCCCCTGGCCTTGTCGACTAACGAATCTCTGCTAATACCTTGCGCTAACAGCTCATCGACTGCGTCTCTGACTTGATCTGACGCTTTTTGTTTGGCTAAGGTTTGAGTAATACCTTTCGTCACTTGAGTTAATGGCTTAGCTTTGGGCAACTGATGCTCACTTAAACGCACTACAACCACTCGATCAGAACCAATTTCGATCACATCACTATTATTTTTCTGATTCAGCACTAAATCACTGTAAGCCTCATCAGCTATTTTAGAGTTAGTAAATAATCCAGTGGTGCTGCCTTCGCGGGGAAACAAGCCTGAGTTGCTAACAGTTAAACCCAATGCTTGCCCTGGTTCCGCCAAATCGATTGCTGTAAACACTTGGTCAGCAAGTTGTTCAATTTTTTCGGCAAAAAGAGGTTCTGCTTTAGCCCGTTGTAAATCGGCAAGGATCGAACTTCTCTGTTGCTCAAAACTGGACGATTCAACCGTTTCTATTTCTAATAGCTTGATAAAATGGGTGCCAGCATCAGTCTGCACGGGCATGGAAACTTCATCCACCAACAAGCTAACTAGGGCCTCATCAAACTCTGGTGGAAACGCACCGGGAAGCGCATAACCTAAGTCACCACCTTGATTGGCTGTCGCTATATCTTCAGAAAATTCTTTTGCCAATAGAGCAAAATCCTCACCGGCCGCTAGACGCTCAGTAATGGTAGCGATAATTGCGTCATCGCTCTGCTCTAGTAAAATGTGAGCAACTTTACGCCGCGCCTCAGTTAGACTTTCACTAACTTTGCTATTGTAAGCAGTCATTAATTCATCTTCGCTAACCGCTACCTCGATATCTGCAAGACTAAGCTCTAGATAATCAACTGACACCAACTCTTCAGTCTGAAATTTAGCGACATTATCTCGGTAATATGTTTCTATCTCTGTTTCTGCTACGGCTATATTTGCGATATCCAATGGCAGCACTAAATAACTAATATCGCGGGTTTGGTTTACTAAACTAAGCGCCACATCTACCTCTATGCTCGCCACGATTGATGACCCCAGATAGCCACTCATAAATTGTTGTAGCTGTGCTTGTTCAGCCATACCAGTGCGATATATCTTAGGCGTTAAACCGGCGCCACGCAGAGTGTTTTGATAAATGTCGGCAGAGAAAACGCCGTCGAGTTGAAATTGTTGTTGATTGACTATTTCTCTATCAATTTGGTCTTTGCCAACAACTATCGCAGCATCATTTGCCGCCTGGCTAAGTAATTTTCGGCTAACCAACTGCTCTAAAACTGGACCTTCCAAAGTTTTATTTTCAAATGCAGCAGGATCAAAGCTATCACCCATTTGCGAAGCTAACCTGCGCTTATACAGATAGACCTCCTGCGCTAACTCATTAGGTTCAATGTCTTCTCCATTAACAGTTGCAACAGTTTGAGAACCTTCAGTGGTAAAAAGTGCATCAATACCAAACGCTACAAATGGAATACAAATGACCACCAACAGAACGTAACCAAAAGTTCCTTTTACGTTGTCTCTGATGTACTCGAGCATGAAAAACCTCTTATTCAAATATTAAAAAAGGCGCATCTCTATGGATGCGCCTTTCATTGTTATACTTTACTGTTAAAGCAATTAAAGTTCTATTAGTTACAAGCGTCTTTTAATGCTTTCCCGGCTTTAAATCCAGGTACATTTGAAGCTTTAATTTGTATCGCTTCACCAGTACGAGGGTTACGACCTGTGCGCGCTGCGCGCTGCTTTACAGAAAATGTACCAAAACCAACTAGCGACACTTGATCGCCATTTTTTAATGCGCCAGTAACTGAATCAATAACGCTATCCAAGGCACGACCAGCGTCTGCTTTAGAAAGGTCAGCTGAAGCGGCAATTGCATCGATAAGTTCAGATTTATTCACAGTATTCACCTTTATCCATTAATTTGTTTTTTTTTATAAGTTACGAGAGGCGTGCCTTATATTTCGAGTTATATTTATACCAACTGCTATACTACTGGTCAAGGTAATAAAGCTATTGTCTAGTGAGTATTAACACGCCCCTCATCTTCTTCTTTACCATCATCATGTTTAGTGCTAGGGTTTTTAGCACCCGTTCCTGCCAGAAACTCTTCATCTGACAACGGCTTTGGCATCGACTCTAGTGCTATTTCTAACACTTCATCAATCCACTTAACCGGTTTAATTTGTAAGTCCGCTTTGATGTTGTCAGGAATTTCTTTTAGATCTCGCTCGTTTTCTTCAGGAATAATAACCGTTTTAATACCGCCACGATGCGCTGCAAGCAACTTCTCTTTTAAGCCACCAATAGCTAATACTTGACCACGCAGGGTAATCTCGCCAGTCATAGCCACGTCAGATCTCACCGGTGTGTTTGTCAACACCGACACAATAGCGGTACACATACCAACACCTGCGCTAGGCCCATCTTTAGGTGTAGCTCCTTCAGGAACATGTATGTGCAAGTCGTACTTTTCATGCGCTATGGCAGGGATACCAAGAATTTGCGAGCGGCTTCTAACAACAGTGGTTGCAGCTTGTATAGATTCTTGCATGACATCTCCCAGCGAGCCTGTTTTAACATGACGCCCTTTACCGACTATAGCCGCAGCCTCAATAGTTAAAATTTCACCGCCGACCGAAGTCCAAGCTAAGCCTGTTACCTGCCCTACTTGGTTATCTTCTTCTGCCTGTCCGTAGCTGAACTTTTTAACACCTAAGAAATGCTCAAGCTGATCACTGCCAACAGTTATTGGAGATTGTCTTTCATTTAAGGTCAATTCCTTTACCGCTTTACGACAGACTTTTGCTATTTCACGCTCTAGACTTCTGACTCCAGCTTCCCTAGTGTAATGACGAACCATATCGACGAAAGCAGAGTCTTCGAAACTCAACTCACCGACTTTTAGACCATTTTTCTTAAGCTGCTTGGTCACTAAATATTGCTTAGCAATGCTGACTTTCTCTGCTTCGGTATATCCAGGAATACGAATAACTTCCATTCTATCCAGCAACGGTGCAGGGATATTCATAGTGTTTGCTGTACATATAAACATCACATCAGACAAGTCATAATCAACTTCTAGATAATGATCGTTAAATGAATTATTTTGCTCTGGATCTAGCACTTCCAACATTGCTGATGCTGGATCACCACGATGATCCATACCCATTTTGTCAATTTCATCTAACAAAAATAGTGGGTTTTTAACTTCCGCTTTAGACATCTTTTGGATAATTTTACCTGGCATAGAGCCAATATAGGTTCGTCTGTGGCCACGTATTTCGGCCTCGTCACGAACACCACCCAAAGCCATGCGCACATACTTCCTATTAGTGGCTTTGGCAATAGACTCTCCCAACGACGTTTTACCTACTCCAGGTGGCCCTACTAAACATAGCACTGGCCCATTTAACTTCTTAACTCGTTTTTGAACAGCTAAGTATTCCAATATACGTTCTTTTACTTCTTCTAAACCAAAATGGTCAGTGTCTAAAACTTTAGATGCATTCGCTAAGTCTAGCTTGATTTTACTGCGCTTTTTCCAAGGCACACTTAGCATCCAATCAACATATCCACGAACAACTGAAGCCTCAGCTGACATTGGCGACATCATTTTCAACTTATTTAATTCGGAATTAGTTTTCTCTAGCGCTTCCGTCGACATTCCTGCTTCGTCAATTTTTTTCTGTAACGCTTCAAATTCATTAGGTGCATCGTCCATATCACCTAACTCTTTTTGAATCGCTTTCATCTGCTCATTCAAATAGTACTCGCGCTGACTTTTTTCCATTTGTTTTTTAACGCGACCACGAATTCTTTTTTCAACGTTAAAAACATCAGCCTCAGCATTAAGCAAACCAAGCATATGCTCAACTCGCTCGCCAACATCTGCCAGCTCTAAAATAGCTTGTTTCTTTTCAATACTTAACGACATGTGCGCTGCAATTGTATCGGCAAGACGACCCGCGTCATCTATTCCATTCAGTGATGTCATTACTTCAGGCGGAACTTTTTTACTTTGGCCGACATATTCTTCAAACTGATCCAACAATGACTTAGCCAGCAGCTCTTCCTCTTTGCTAGACAATTGTTCACTAACCAGTTTTTCCACATTACCCTGTAAATGTGTATCCAAATCATCGACTTGAGTAACCGTAACGCGCTCGCTACCCTCAACCAATACCTTTACCGTACCGTCTGGCAACTTCAGCAGCTGTAAAATAGTCGCAATAGCGCCGATTTCATAGATATCAGTTAACTCAGGGTTATCGTCCCCTGCATGCTTCTGTGCAACTAGCAGTACTTGTTTATCATCCTTCATCGCTTCTTCAAGCGCGTTAATAGAACGTTCTCGGCCGACAAATAATGGAATAACCATATGCGGATAAACAACCACATCTCTTAACGGTAGAAGTGGAAAGCGGGTTTTCGGTTGAATTGTTGAATCTTGCTCGGCTGACACAAATAAGCTCCATTGCAACGGGCTTTAGCCCGACTATCATTAAAAGTAACAATAACAGAGATGAGGTTTATTGGGGAGATTTCAAGGGGCTAAAGCCACGAAAAGTGACTCTAGCCATATAGTGCGGGACTTATTCTTCAGCAGCTATTTTTTCTAACGGCTCTTTCGCCTGATAAACGATTAAAGGTTCAGAGTCGCCATTGATAACCGACTCATCAATAACCACTTTACTGACGTTATCTTCTGAAGGAATACGGAACATTGAATCAAGCAATACCGCTTCAAGAATCGAGCGTAACCCACGTGCACCAGTTTTCCGCTCCATTGCTTTAAGGGCGACAGCGCGTAAACCGTCTTCGCGAAAGTCTACATCAACTCCTTCCATCTCAAACAACTTAGAGTATTGCTTAGTCAGCGAGTTTTTAGGTTCTGTTAGAATTTGCATCAATGCTTTTTCATCTAATTCTTCTAGCGTCGCAATCATTGGCAGACGCCCTACAAACTCAGGTATCAACCCAAAGCGCACTAAATCTTCTGCCTCTAGATCATGCAGCAACTCACCAATGTTTCGCCCCTCTTCCTTAGAAGTGACTTCAGCACCAAAGCCGATGCCACCTTTTTCTGAGCGATCACGAATAATTTTCTCTAGGCCCGAGAATGCACCACCACAAATAAATAGGATGTTAGAGGTATCTACCTGCAAAAACTCTTGCTGTGGGTGCTTACGTCCACCTTGAGGCGGAACAGAAGCAACTGTTCCTTCTATCAACTTAAGCAATGCTTGCTGTACACCCTCTCCAGACACATCACGAGTAATTGATGGGTTATCAGATTTACGTGAAATTTTGTCTATCTCATCAATATAAACAATGCCCATCTGAGCTTTATCTACATCGTAATCGCATTTTTGTAGCAATTTTTGAATTATATTTTCGACATCCTCACCAACATACCCAGCTTCGGTTAATGTTGTAGCATCGGCAATAGTGAATGGCACGTCTAGCAAGCGAGCTAGGGTTTCGGCTAATAGAGTCTTACCGCTTCCAGTTGGACCAACCAGTAAAATATTACTTTTACTGAGCTCTATCCCATCTTCTTTTTTACCCGCAGCAGAGTCACCATAGCGCAACCGCTTGTAATGGTTGTAGACTGCCACAGCCAATACTTTCTTTGCACGAGTCTGACCAATAACGTAATCATCGAGGATATTACTTATTTCTTGCGGCGTAGGAAGTGGCGACTCACCATCACTACTCGAGCTCTCTTGAACTTCTTCGCGAATAATGTCGTTACATAAATCTACACATTCGTCGCAAACAAATACCGATGGCCCTGCAATTAGCTTGCGCACCTCATTTTGGCTTTTGCCACAAAAAGAGCAGTACAAAAGCTTGCCTTTGTCATCTCCGCCGCGGGTTTCATCAACCATCGTTTTTCTAACCTCAATTCTTTAACTGTACCTAAGATGCTCAATTTCGCGCTATTTTGCAAGCCCGAAAGTGCTAATTTAAACAGGTCTGTGTTCTATTACTTCATCTACCAAGCCATAACTTGCCGAGGTCTGTGCATCCATAAAGTTATCACGCTCGGTGTCTCGTCGAATAGTTTCAACATCTTGACCGGTGTGCTTGGCCATTAAGATATTTAGCCTTTCTCTAATAATTAGAATCTCTTTAGCCTGAATATCAATATCAGTAGCTTGACCTTGAGCACCGCCGCTAGGCTGGTGAATCATAGTTCTGGCGTTAGGCAGTGCGTAACGCTTGCCGTGGGCACCGGCAGTTAACAAAAACGCACCCATACTAGCAGCCTGACCGATAACAGTAGTACTAATATCAGGTTTGATAAATTGCATTGTGTCATAAATAGACAACCCAGCGGTTACCGACCCGCCTGGAGAGTTAATATATAAATGAATATCTTTGTCAGGGTTTTCAGCCTCTAGAAACAGCATTTGAGCCACTATAAGGTTAGCCATATAGTCTTCGACTTGGCCCACCAAAAATATTACTCGCTCTTTTAACAGACGTGAGTATATATCGTAAGAGCGCTCCCCACGGGAAGTCTGTTCTACTACCATCGGCACTAAGCCAACATTATTTAAATCTAGAGGGTTATTACCAAAGGGTCTAACTATCGACATATTAATTTCCTAGTTATCTAATAATCCAAACATATTCGAGCACGCAACGTAAATCAAGTGATAGCTTATCAGCCATCACTTGATTGTGAAATTTTTGGAAAACAAAGGAAGATTACGGGCACACGGCCCAGGTCATTACTGGGCTTTAGAGCCCATTGCGATAACTTCATCATAGCTTTTGCTAACCTCAGTGACACTTGCTAGTGCTAATATGTGGTCAACTACTTGGTTTTCAAGGACACTACTTTCAATAGACTGAGTTAATTCTTGATTAGAGTTGTAATACTCAACCACTTCTTGGGGTTGCTCGTATGTAGAGGCTATCTCAGCAATCTCTTGCTGAATAAGTTCTTTGTCAGCAGTTATTTCAGCTGACTCAATAACGCTACGAATGATTAAACCTAAAGCAACACGCTTCTCAGCCTGCTCTGTGAACATATCGTCCGGTAAAATAGACTCATCAAAATTTCCCTGCATGCCGCCAAACTGCTGAAACATCTGCCCTTTAAGCGCTTTGATCTCATTAGCAGCCAATGCAGCAGGAACTTGAACTTCGTTAGCTTCTTGCAACTGGTCCATTACGCTTTGCTTAACAACGCGACGCACAATATTTTTCAACTCACGTTCCATGTTTTTACGCACTTCAACGCGAAATTCGTCAACACCGCCATCTTTAACGCCATAGGTAGAGAAAAACTCTGGCGTTAACTCAGCAACTTTCCTTGCAGCCACTTCGTGTACAGTAACCTTAAACTCTACTGCCGCGCCTTTTAATTCGTCGCTGTGATAATCGTCTGGGAAGGTTAAGGCAAGTACCTTTTCGTCACCCGCTATCGCGCCTTCAAGGCCACTTTCGAAACCAGCAATCATTTGACCTGAACCAAGCACTAACTCGCTACCTTGAGCGCTGCCGCCGGCAAATTCTTCACCGTCTTTAGTTCCCGCATAATCAATCTTAACTTGATCTTTGTCAGCTGCACCGCGATCTACTACTTCCCAACTGCCTTGTTGCTCACGAAAAAGCTCAATCATTTTATCAATATCAGCTTCAGTCACGTCAGCACTCGGACGCTCTACAGTGATGCCAGCCAAGTCGTTCACGACTACTTCAGGCAACACTTCAAACGTCGCTATATATTCTAGGTCTTTACCCGTCACATCTTGCTTAGGCTCAATAGTTGGCTGTCCTGCAGGCTGCAATTTCTCTTGTACGACGGCTTCATAGAATGAGCGACTCATTACTTCGCCAACAACTTCTTGACGAACGCCTGCGCCATAGCGCTGGCGAACAATTTTCATTGGCACTTTGCCGGCCCTGAAGCCAGGAATACGAACTTGTTGCGATGCTTTCTGCAGACGTTGATCAACTTCTTTATCAACCTGCTCTGCTGGAACACCTACAGTTAAACGACGCTCTAGGCCTTTAGTCGTTTCAATAGTAACCTGCATGTCAAAACCTCATATTCTAAATATCATTAAGAGGCATCATAATAACTGCCTAGCTTAAGCTCACTATTGTGAGAATAAATGAATGGTGCGGATGGAGAGACTCGAACTCTCACGCCTCGCGGCACTAGAACCTAAATCTAGCGTGTATACCAATTTCACCACATCCGCATAACTTATAAAGCACTGACAAAAACTATCAATGCCTGAAAACTTGCCTAAGTATTTGATTTTTATTAAAAAATACCTGTTTTACTGTTATTCATGCTTTTAAGACGGCGAGATTCTGCCACAACATTTCAATGCATTCAACACGAATCTTCAGTAAGTTTGGGAGTTGCCAATAATAGGGTCACATTTGTGTGCTCATTATTGCTAAAACATACCGAAATAAGCGTTTTTGGAAGTAGCAATGCCGACTCCCCTAGTAACGTAACACTATCCACCGATAACTCTCCGTCTACTCCCATGGCTAGCCAATAACGGCCATCCATTGGAAGGCTAAAATGGCAACCAGCAACCAATGAGACGCGCTGTACTTCAAAGTCATCAAAATCAACTATCCGCTCAATAACAACACCATCAGCACATCCCAGCTGCACAAAAGGTTCCTCTTTAGGCTCTGATACATCCATTAACTCAACGGCTCGCTTAGTATCCCAATGGTTTTGAGTTAATACCTTTTGTGCAAAGGACAATATCATTCGCTCATAGACAGGTGTTTGAAACTCTACTGTGCGAACCCCATGCTGCAAAGAATGCGGCGTATACAGCGGTACTTTCACCACATCGCCAACGCGCAACGGCCTTATCGCGCTAAATCGTTCCATCTCAACCCGCCGTTCTTTTTCTGCCCTTATTAAAGACAGATCAATTGACTGCAGCCAGGAATCAACAATATCGCCAGCTATATGATCGTCCGCAGCAAAATTATGCTGTTCACGCTTAGCATCTAATAATTGGTCTAGCTTACGTCTAACTTCCTCGTAGGCTTCAACGGCAGATAAATACGACTGTCTTAATTCATCTTGACTGCTAAAGCTTGCTACCACTGTTTGATCAAACCCGTACCGAATGCCTCCTACTCCATCTGGCCAGGCATCAGTATCGACATGAGTGACCACATATACCTCGCGTTTTTTTTCATGTAACTCAAAATATAGATCGCCGACCACAGGCCTCGGCAACGGGTCTAATATTTTTAGTAAAATTAACTCACCATGGGATTGCGCCAATAAGGTATTCGGTAATAACTCGGTTAATAAGGGCAGCAGCACATTAACGTTATTACTACTTGTCAGCTTACAAACGCCACGCTCTTCAACGCCGGTAAACCAAATTTCTTGCCCCCAAGGTTTTTTGATTGCTAAAGAGTTAAGCGGGATTGGTTGAGCTAAGTCGAAGTCAGCCCCTATTAAACAGTTAACCAGCTGCATATATTGATCTAAGGTACTAAAACCACTAGCTAGTTTTTGTTGAGTTTCTTTAGCCGCTAAATTGAAAGTCTGACCATCAACATCGGTACAAATAAGTACTCGCTGGCAAGCAGATCCTAGATTTTCAGAATTTAAAAAAACAACGTAAAACTCAATGTCAGAATGTTTCTCATCCCAACCAGCAGAATTTATCACTTTGACAAAAGAGATAGCATCCGTTTGCTGCTGTAACCAAACCTCTACCTGTGCTGTATATAATTTTTCTACCAAGTGATGGTTATCCAATATTGATTAATCAGTGAGACAGGCCGGATCAAACTTATAGCTTCCATCAAGCCAATCATAAACCTCTTTAGCCGCTGGGTGCTGCAAGCCGTTATACTTATCTTTTAGCTGCTGTTTGTCGAAATCAGGCAGCTCAAGTAAGCCAATGCCTTCGAACAAAGTCAAATCTTGAATTAGCATTGCCGCTAGCTCTTCACCAAATAAGCCAACGAAAAAATCTGCTTGCGTAACCGTAGTTTGTGCCAGTTGCATAGCAGTAGAGTATATTGCTGCTTTAGAAAGCTCTGGCTGATTCATAGGATTGCATAATAAACCCTGGGTAACTTGTTTAAGCTCGGCATTTCTAACAACACTACTAAGATGAAGAAAACTTGAAATTTTCTCACCATCATTAACTGGGTAATTATCCCACAGCAGCGGTTTTCGCCCAAGTCTTTCAGTAATAGTAGTTAAGGAATCTAACGGGTATTTTTTTGAAACCACTTTGTCGCCAGTCCAAAAAATATCCCAGACAGAAGACAAACCTTCACCTAATTCATGCCAATAGTTAATTGGCATGGCACCAAAGACTTGCTCCAACACAGGATCGAAACTGTAATAAGTTGGACACATAATTAATCGCTTGACATAAATATTACTGGCCACAAACTCACAAATTTCTAGCTGATGCTTAGCCAAGTTAGGCAAATCACCGCGCATATCATCAAATAAAATGCACAGCACTGCAGGTTTTAACGACTCAATCTGTTTTAACTTCGCCTGTAATTGTGCCTTAGCTGGCTGATCAAAGTTTCGATACAACTCAAAGGGTGACAAACCCAGACCAAAGTTAATCCCAGTGGAGCGATACACCGCCGATAGTTTTGTTAATTGTTGAAACTCTGACTCAGGCCAATTTTCACGCCATCGCTTACGTAAATAAGGGTCAGATTTAGGCGCGTAAATATAGCTATCCATACTACAATCAGCTAAAAATGTAGCGTATGCTGCCCTAGCTTGCCAGTCCCAGCAGCGCCCATAAAAACCTTCAATAACGCCGGATAAAAATGGCTGAACAGCTGTCACTCTGACTTACCTTGGGACAAAAACAAATGATTAAAGTTATTGCTAGTAGCTATCGCTAGCTCTTCGTAACTAAGCCCTTTTATCTCGGCGCAAGCGCGGCAGACTTCTGTTACCCACTGCGGTCGATTCGATTTTCCTCGATGGGGTATCGGTGCAAGATACGGAGAATCTGTTTCAATTAACAATCTATCTAGAGGAATTTTTTTGACAACATCTCTTAACTCTTGAGCATTTTTAAAGGTAACAATGCCAGAGATAGATATATAAAAATTAAGATCCAGCGCCTGCTTCGCCATCTCCCAACTTTCAGTAAAGCAATGCATCACGCCACTAGACTCTTGATTTGCGTAGCGAGCAATAATATCAATCGTGTCTTTGCGCGCGTCGCGGGTGTGAACAATAACCGGCTTTTTTAATTCAGCAGCTACTGACAAATGTAATGCGAAACTATCTTGCTGGAGTTTTTGGTGCTCTTGACTGTAGAAATAATCTAACCCAGTTTCACCAAGCGCAACTACTTTTGGCTTTGCTCCCCATTCTCTTAACCATTCAACAGTCGCGATAGATTCATGAGCATGCATAGGGTGAACACCAGCAGAGGCATAAACACTGTCGTGTTGCTGCGCTATATCGATCACAGTCGGTGTGTTGTTACAATCTATAGCCACACAAAGAAATTGCGAAACACCATCATTTTTGGCAGCCTTGATAACGTCACTTAAACTATTATCAAGGTCATCCAGTAATACTCTGTCTAGATGACAGTGACTATCAGTAAGCATTGAATGATTCCAAATTACATTGAGTGAGTGGGCTTACCAGACTCTAAAACACCGACCAGCATGGTCTCAATTTTTCGCACAATAGTATCGTCCTCACCATTAAAGTGAATGCCAACACCAGGTATTTTATTACCCTGCGCACCGGGCGGAGTAACCCATACCACAGATCCTGCTACTGGCATCTTTTCTGATTCATCAGGTAAGTCAACTAACATGAACACATCATCACCAATTTGATAAGGCTTTTCAGTTGGCGCAAACAAACCGCCATTTTTTAGATAAGGCATATAAGCCTGGTACAGCTCGGCCTTATCTTTAATTGCCAATGTAAGTATTCCACCTGGCGCAGCACCTGTTCTAATACCTGTAGTCATAATAATATCCCTGTTTTAGTTAGACAAATATTAGCCTTATAAAGTGTACTCTGCTAGCACCTTGCAATAGTTAGTACTTTACCTAAATCTAGCATTAAAGCTTCTAGTAGTAACTGCACATTGGGGTTATTTCCAGCGAGAATATTGCGCCTACGCTGTAATATCTGTTCAACTAATTTTTGCATAGCTTGGCGGGCACGTGCATTGCCAGTTTGATTGACAACGCTGGACTTCATCCAGTTTACCG
This sequence comes from uncultured Cellvibrionales bacterium, assembly GCA_963933215.1. Lineage (GTDB taxonomy): Bacteria > Pseudomonadota > Gammaproteobacteria > Pseudomonadales > CAWVSB01 > CAWVSB01. Next base: position 62,252 of record CAWVSB010000005.1, on the reverse strand, counting down.
ACCAATAATAAATACCATCTATTACTAACAACAGTGGCCATCTAGCCCAAGCATTAGCCAAAATAAGTGCAGAATTATGTCCAGTTGCTAACTGATCAAGTCCACTTTTTATTTTTTGAATCTGCTCAAGTTCACCGCCTGAATAGAAATTTAACGCTTTAATAGGTTGATCATTGGTTAAATCCAAAAGTTCATCAACATCCACATCTGCAGACATTACCGATGATAACCATTGCTTACCTTGCGGCCGCGTTGGCTCGGGTAATTTAATCCATTGACAGCGAGATTTTAAAGTCGCTAACAGCGCTGTTGGCATATGGCTAATCAACACAAATAATGTTTTGTCGCCAGGCTCTTCTAGCGACTTCAATAAAGAATTGGCTGAAAAGGTATTCATCGACTCCGCTGGTACGACGACAACAACTCTATAACCGCCCTGTTGCGCGGTGTTGTGACCAAATTTCACGACACTTCTTACCGAATCGACTTTAATTTGACCGCCAGTCTTTTCTGGCGCTAACAATTTAAAGTCCGGATGCGTATTGGCAATGGTTAAGCCACATGATGAACAATTACCACAAGCACCACTTACGCTTGGTTGCACACATAAAACATATTGGGCAAAAGCTAAAGCAAGACGATTAATACCGCTACCGTCAGTACCACTTAACAATAAGGCATGAGGTAGCTTACCAGCTGCATGTAAGTCGACTAGCTTCTGCCAGGCCTTCATTTGCCAAGGCAATGGATAAACCAGACCAGTCGACTCACTCATTAGCACTAAGCCTTGCGTCAAGCAGTAACTGTAGCTCTGATTGCAGCTGGCGAGCTACCACAGATATATCTTTGCTAGCATCAATAATCTTAAACCTGTTAACGTCTTGCTCCGCACGCATCAAGTAGGTTGCTCTAACCCGCTTAAAGAATGACAATTTCTCTTGCTCAAAACGATCCAAATCACCACGCAAACTAGCTCGCTGCATACCAATTTCAATTGGTAAATCTAACAAGAAAGTACAATCAGGCTGCAAATCCTCTTGTACAATAGTTTCTAATTGACTAATCAATTCCATACCCATTTCTCTACCACCGCCTTGATAGGCAAAGGTAGCGTCAGTAAAACGATCGCAAACAACCCACTGACCAGCAGTAAGCGCGGGCAGTATTTTATTCTCTAAATGCTGAGCTCTAGCCGCAAACATTAACAATAGCTCTGTTTTAACTGCTACCGACTCTTCACGTGGAGCCAACAATAGCTCTCTAATCTGCTCAGCTAAATCAGTACCACCCGGCTCTCGAGTAACAATGTAGTCAATATTATTGGCTGACAAAAAATCACAGATAGTTTTGATATTGGTCGTTTTTCCAGCCCCTTCGCCACCTTCGACAGTAAGGAATAAGCCGAAATTTTTACTATCTACTAGCATTAATTTGATTCTTCTTGGTTAACTGGGGTCGATCGATAGTTGATTTTACGCTTGCTACGCTGATACTTTTGAACCGCCTTATTATGTTCAGCTAAGCTTGATGAGAAATAATGATAACCATCGCCTTTGCCAACAAAATATAACATACCATTGTTTAGTGGGTGCAACGCGGCATGAATAGATCTTCGCCCAGCGATAGCAATCGGTGTTGGCGGCAAGCCATGCACTCTGTAGGTATTATAAGGAGAATCTATTTTTAAATCGCGGCGGCGAATATTACCCTGATAACTATCACCCATAGCATAGATAACCGTTGGGTCTGTCTGTAATCGCATGCGCATTAGTAAGCGTTGGACAAAAACCCCTGCTATTTGTTCACGTTCGCTATCTACCGACGTTTCACGCTCTATAATTGACGCCATAATAAGTGCTTCATATGAATTCTTATAAGGTAGATCAGCGCCGCGTAAAGACCACTCTTCGGCTAATACAGCTTGCATTCGTCTATAAGCTCGTTCTACCAACTGCTGATCGCTTACAGTCTTATCAAAACTGTAGGTATCTGGAAACAACCAGCCTTCGGGGCTGCCGCCTTCAAACTCTATTGAAGCGGGCACTTTACCGTTAAGTGTTTTAACTAAATTTTCAGTGCTATTAAGTCTGTCCATAGCCTGTTTAACCGTCCACCCTTCAATCAAGGTAACGCTATATTGTTTTACATCACCAGCAACCAATTTCTCTAATAGTTGCTGATGTGATGACGGCGAAATTAACTCATAAAAGCCGGATTTGATGTTAGTTTTGTCAGTTATTCGTGCATAAATAATTAAAATATCAGGTGACTTAACAACCCCATCGGCGGCCAAGCGATTAACAATATTAATTAAACTAGCGCCTCTCTCAATATTTAATATATAAGCATTAGAGTCCAAAGTGAGACTACTCTGCAAATAACGCTCGAAAATAACCTTGGCACCAGTGGCACACAATAAAAAAACTATAATTAACGCCAGTAATATTTTTAGCTTAGGCATTTTTCTACTTCACGTTGAATTAACTTACTGGTGTTTCCAATAACAAGTCTTTTGTCTCCAATTGATTTAAGTGGCCACAGTCCTTGTACGCTATTACACAAGAATGCTTCATCAAATTCAGTTAACGAGCTAGCCGCTATATCTTGCTCACTCACTGCAAGACCCAATGCTGGCGCAATGATATTAATTATATGCTCTCGCATCACACCTTTAACACCCGCATGGGTTAATAGCGGAGTATATAAAACACCACGTTTTACTAGAAATATATTTTTTGAAATTGCTTCTACAACATTATTTTCAGTATCTAGTAACAAGCCTTCATCCGCATCGCTAGCCTGCAGTTCTTGCGCTGCCATCACTTGCTCCAAGCGATTAAGATGTTTAATACCTGCTAATTGTTTATTACGACCAAGCTTGATGGCACAAATATCAGCGCTCACTCCATGCACAGCACGGTCAACTGAAGCCAATGATTTAGCAAACCAATTCATAATTACCATAGGTGAAGAACCAGCTGGAGCATAACCTCTAGCACCGACGCCACGAGTCACTATAATTTTCAGTAAACCTTGGGACTCCAGTCCATCGGCCATCACTTTCGCCAGTAGTTTGTCTTTGTAATGCTCTATAACCGAAGCCTCCAGCGCTATTTTTAATTTTGCTAAACCAAGACATAAACGGTCGAGGTGTAGCGCCCATAAGGTAGGGCTAGCATTGCGGCAAAGTATTGTCTCGAAAACCCCATCACCATAATTCAGACCCCGATCAAATACCGAAACAACCGTTTGCGGCTTGCCATTGACTAGAGTAATTAGCGCTTGATTATTAACAACTTTCATTGAGCTTAAACTTTTCCAAAAATAAGCGTGCCATTAGTGCCGCCAAAACCAAAAGAATTAGACAATGCGTAATTAATTATTTTTTCTTGAGCGGTATGCGGCACATAATTTAAATCACAACCTGCAGCCGGCTTATCTAAATTAATCGTCGGTGGTGCAACATTATTTTTTATGGCCAAAGCGGTAAATATTGCCTCTACAGCACCGGCAGCACCTAGTAAATGTCCAGTCATAGACTTAGTAGAGCTAACAGCTAAATTATCTAAACTAGTACTAAAGACCTTTTTAACCGCATGATTCTCAGCCAGATCACCGGCTAAAGTCGATGTTCCGTGAGCATTAATATAGCCAATTTGATCAGCCGATAAATTAGCATCCGCCAATGCATTTTGCATCGACAATACTGCACCAGCACCATCGGGCGGTGGCGAGGTAACATGGTAAGCATCAGAACTCATACCAAACCCACAAACTTCAGCCACAATATTAGCACCGCGTTTTTTAGCTAGTTCATATTCTTCCAGCACCACAACACCAGCGCCATCGCTTAACACAAAGCCATCGCGGTCCGTATCCCATGGCCGGCTTGCCTTAGTTGGGTTTTGGTTATTGGTGGATAAAGCTCTGGCTGCCCCAAATGAGGCTAACCCTACAGGAGTGGTAGACATTTCAGCGCCACCCGCAATCATTGCATCAGCATAGCCAAAAGCGATCTCACGTGCAGCTAAACCAATTGCATGGGTACCAGTTGTACAGGCCGTAACAATAGCCAAATTGGGGCCCCGTAAATTATGTTTAATCGATAGATACCCGGAAATCATGTTAATTATAGTGCCGGGGACAAAAAACGGCGACACCCGTTTAGGGCCGCTTTTCAGTAAAGTGCTGTGAGCTTTTTCTATAGAATTTAAACCACCAATACCGGCACCAATAATTGTGCCTACACGAGGCGCATTCAAATCGGTAATTTTTAAGCCAGATTCAGTAATTGCTTGTTCGGCTGCGGCGATGCCATAAAGAATAAAATCATCATATTTTCTAGAGTCTTTGGCAGCCATATAAAGATTGATATCTAAATCTTTAATACCTCCGCCAAACTGAGTTTTGAAGTCAGCAACATCAAACCGCTCAATTGGAGCAATACCGCTTTGTCCTGCTAGTAATCCCTGCCAAGTTGAATCTACAGAATTACCTAGCGGGGTAACCGCTCCCATACCGGTAATAACCACTCTTCTTTTCGACAAGATGCACCTCCAAATACTGTAATTACCAAATTATAGTCATTCTATCGCTGCAAAATCTAAAAAGCCGCGACTACTAAAAATAGACACGGCTTTAAAAATCTAAAAAACTAACTACTACTTATTAACTTAAGTTTTTGTTGATGTAATCCACAGCTAGCTGAACAGTAGTGATTGCTTCAGCATCTTCGTCAGGAATTTCAGTTTCAAATTCTTCTTCTAACGCCATAACTAATTCAACTGTATCCAGTGAATCTGCGCCGAGATCTTCAACAAAAGAAGCGGTATCTTGAATTTCTTCTTCTTTAACGCCCAGCTGTTCGGCAACAATCTTTTTGACGCGATCTACAATGCTACTCATGGTTTATATAAACTCCTAATCAGTTTGTTGGCAGCAGTGCTACCAGTTTTATTGTGACTAAATGTCACTGTGAATCAAGCGAGATGTATTTAAACAAACGCTCTAAAAGCAACTGCGCGCATTTTAACCCCTATTTAATAAATAAAAAAGCTTTAAAAACAGACTAAAATTTGACCAACTGTATAGTTAAGCCATATACATGCCGCCATTGACCTGAATAGTTTCTCCAGTAACGTAAGCCGCTGACTCGCTTGCTAAAAATGCCACTACTGCAGCAACTTCATCAGGCTGACCTAAACGACCGCAGGGTATTTGTGACAACATTGCAGCCTTGTTTTCCGCTGGCAGATCTTTAGTCATGTCAGTATCAATAAAACCTGGCGCAACCGAATTTACAGTAATCCCTCTACTACCAATTTCTGCCGCCAAAGATCGAGCAAAACCTTCTACTGCCGCTTTAGTGGCCGAATAGTTTGCCTGCCCTGGATTACCCATAGAGCCGACCACTGAACTGATATTAATAATACGTCCCCAGCGAGTTTTCATCATGCCCCGTAAACAGGCTTTAGTGACCTTAAAAATGGCATTTAAGTTAGTATCAATAACCGCATCCCACTCTTCATCTTTCATTCGCATCATTAAATTGTCACGCGTGATACCGGCATTGTTAACCAGAATTTGCACAGGTCCGTATTCACTACTAATTTGTTTAACTAAAGCTATAACATCATCGCCGGAGGTTACGTTAAGTACTTTGCCACAACCTTTGATTCCTGCCTGCGCTAAATATGTACTGATAGTATCAGCACCTGTTTCGCTAGTGGCAGTGCCAATTATAGTCGCACCGCTAGCTCCTAAAGCCGTCGCGATAGCTGCGCCAATACCACGAGTAGCACCGGTTACCAATACAACCTTGTCAGTTAAACTCATTATCTTCTCCTAAACTTATAACTCAGCAATAGCCGCTGTAACTTTCTCAAAACCGGCTAATGAATCAATACTGCCAGCGCCAATACTCTTATTAATACGTCGCATTAAGCCGCTCAACACGTTACCTGGGCCACATTCAACCGCATAGGTAACTCCGCTTTCTGCCATTTTTTTCACACATGAGACCCACTGCACAGGGCTCGATATCTGTTGAACTAATAAGTCCGCTATTTTAGCCGGATCACTTTCAGTTAGCGCATAAACGTTATGAATCACCGGTATCTTTGGAGCGGCTATTGTTAGCCCCGCTATCGCCTCACGAAGTTTTTCACCGGCAGGTTGCATTAAATCGGTATGAAAAGGTGCGCTAACTGGCAGCGGCATAGCGCGCTTAGCACCCGCCGCTTTACATGCTTCAATAGCCCGCTCTACCGCTTCCGCTTTACCCGCAATGACCACTTGACCTGGTGAATTGTAATTAACTGCAGCAACGCATTCGCCTTGCGCTGCGTCGCTGCAGGCTTGATTGATTTTGTCATCTTCTAAACCAATAATTGCAGCCATGGCACCTACACCTACTGGCACTGCTGACTGCATAAACTGACCGCGCTGCTGCACTAACTTAATAGCATCACAGAACTGCAAGCTTTGCGCGCACACTAATGCGGTAAACTCGCCAAGACTATGACCGGCTAAATATTCAGGCTGAGGCAAGCCTTGTTGTTGCCATAAGCGCCACAAAGCCACACTTGCCGTTAGCAATAACGGTTGCGTTTTTTCAGTAAGGTTAAGATCTTCTTGTGGCCCCTGCTGTACCAAAGCCCATAAGTCATAGCCTAATACATCGGAAGCTTCCGCAAAGGTTTGTTGGATAATGCTATATTCATTGGCCACCTCATTCAACATGCCTACTTTTTGCGAACCCTGTCCAGGGAATACAAACGCTAACTTATTAATCGACATAACATCATACCTATTTATTGTTGTTAATTTTGAACAGTTAGCTCTAACTGTACTTCCAATAAATCGATCATATTTTGGCGCACCGCTATTACTGTCTTATCAATAGCATTGGTAAACCCATGTTGACTGGCATTACCATGACTTTTTACCAGTACTCCCTGCAAACCTAAAAAGAACGCACCGTTATAATTCTCTGGGTCGATGCGTTGAAGCACTCTGTCGATAATAGGCTTAGATGCTATCGCAATTAACTTAGCCCAAAGGCTGCCGCTAAATTCCTCACGGCCAAGCTGGGCAATAAATCTTGCGACCCCTTCGCTGGCTTTTAATGCCACATTGCCGACAAAGCCATCACAAACAATTACATCGGTATCCCCTAAGAATATCTCACTGGCTTCAATATAACCCTGATAGTTTAGATTTTGCTGTGCCAACATGGTCGCGGCCAACTTTACCGACTCAGTACCTTTTAGCGCTTCTTCACCAATATTGAGTAGCCTTACAGATGGGTTTTTCTTATTTTCAATAACGCTAGCCAACACCGAGCCCATTAAACCAAATTGAGCCAAATGTTCTGCACGACAATCAACATTTGCGCCCATATCCAGCACATAACTAAAACCTTTTTCAGTTGGCACAGATGAACAGATGGCTGGCCTATCTATGGCAGGTAATGTGCGCATGATCATTCGACCTAAGGCCATTAGCGCACCGGTATTGCCACCGCTGACTACAGCATCGAAGTTACCACTGACATGAGCATCGATAGCCAGGCGCATTGATGACGCTTTTTTATTGCGCAGCACAGAGCTCGGTTTATCACTCATAGTAATGATTTCATCACAATGACAAATAGATAAGCGATCAGGTAGAGAATTGTTGGGAATATAGGTGAGAACGTCTTTTTTACGGCCAAAAAGACAAATCTCCAAGCTGGGATGCTTGGAGATTGCAGTAATACACGCGGGGACTGTTACCGAGGGACCGAAATCGCCCCCCATTGCGTCAACCGCAATGCGAACGCGAGATGTCAAACTTACTCGTCGTCGCCTGTATTAATCACTTTCTTACCACGGTAGAAACCATCTTTTGTCACGTGATGGCGACGGTGTAATTCACCGCTAGTCTCATCAGTAGACAACGTTGGACTACCTAAAGCATCGTGTGAACGACGCATACCGCGCCTAGAACGAGTTTTCTTACTCTTTTGTACAGCCATGACGAGTAGCTCCTATTATCAAGACTTTAAATTCTTGAGGTTTTGCAGCACCTTAAAGGGGCTGTCCTCGCTTGTTGGTTCAATAATCTCTACATCATCAGGTGCAGAGACATAACCAGGTTTCATCGCACACTTATCTTCAGGGTGATATGCAACAATAGGCAGACAAATAAGTAATTCATCTTCCAATATTGTCAACAACTCCACCATTCCATCTGGTGCAACAATTACTTCGGTTCCACTAATGACATGTTTGACACGCTCTTCATCCCAAACAATCACAACAGTAAAACTTGATTCAAATTCCCAATCTGTAGGTTGTAAACACCGCTGGCATTCCAACTTAACCAAACCAGATACTTGGCCATTAATTACTGGGAGTCTTTCATCGTTATAGCCCATTTTGAGGATATAACTAACCGAGCCGATATCATCAGCTAACGCTTGCGTAAATCTAACTAGCTCTGCTACCTTCAAGTCACCTTGATAAATAGTTTCTAAAGCCGCTAATTTACGGATTTCTGCTTGGCCTGACAGGCCCCCAGTTGACATAGGCGCGCATCATAGTGGGGACTTGTTAGGCTGTCAAAGAAATTCTTGATTTCATAAGCATTTTTGCTAATTTTAACCATATTTAGACAACTTGGAACCTTATAATGCAGCCCATCGTTTTAGCTAGCAGCTCTCCTTATCGAAAAGTACTACTGAGCAAACTCAACTTTAGCTTTATTACAGACGCACCTAACATCGATGAAACGCCGCTAATCGGCGAATCCCCCAGCGCCTTAGTTGAGCGCTTAGCGACTGAAAAAGCCACTACTATTGCTGGTAAGCATCCAGCAGCGCTAATTATCGGCTCTGACCAAGTTGCTTGCGTCAATAAAACACTATTATCTAAACCCGGTAACTTTGACAACGCTTTTGCTCAACTACAACAATGCAGCGCCAATACCGTGACTTATTACACTGGGTTATGTCTATTTAATGGCGCAACAGCCACCAGTCAGGTGCATACGGAGCGTTATCAACTAAACTTCAGAGCACTAACTGATCAAGAAATAAGCAACTATTTACTATTGGAGCAGCCATACGATTGCGCTGGCTCGATTAAGTCTGAAGGGTTAGCAGTGGGTTTACTACAAAGCCACTACGGTAGAGACCCTAATGCACTTATAGGGCTGCCGCTAATTCAACTACTAAAAATGCTCAGAAGTGAAGGTATTAACCCGCTACTCACTTCGTAGCATTATTGCTAAACGGGAAATTGCAAACCGAGTAACTCGTCAAAACGATCTATCACCCGCTCGGCTCCAGCGTCAATGAGCTGCTCAGAGCTATGCACCCCGTAGGACACGCCTATCGATTTAATACCTGCGTTTACTGCCATTTTTATATCGTAAGTAGTATCGCCAATCATTACTGCATCACTAGCTTCTATTCCAGTTTCGGTTAACAGCTCAATTAGCATCAACGGATGTGGTTTCGATTTAGTCTCGTCAGCGCAGCGACTATAAAGAAAGTATTGCTGCAGTGTAGACGACTCAAGTACTCGGTTTAAACCACGACGACTTTTACCGGTTGCAATCGCCAAGCTATGTCCAGACTCCTTTAAGCTTTGCAATACCGACTCAACCCCCTTAAACAACACCAACCCACTGTGATCATTAATAAAATGGTATGAGTAGCGCTCTGCTGCCTGCTCGGCCTTGACGCCATCAATGCCGGGAAATAAAGTCTGCAAGGCCTCAGTTAAGCCCAAACCAATTATATTACTCACCTGCGCATGTGACCGCTCTGGTAGTGAAATATCACTAATTGCCGCCTGCATAGCAGCGACAATACCATCTACTGAATCAACCAAGGTACCGTCAAAATCAAATATATATAGCATTAATAATCAATCACTTATGAATAGTACTTAAGAATTCACTTAAATCATTAGGTAACTCGGCCTTAACAGTGATTTTGTCTCCACTGAGCAACGGTAACTCCAACTCATAGGCATGCAGAAATAGACGTTTACAGCCTTTTTTCTTGAAAGTTTTATTGACGTCATCACGCCCATATTTCACATCGCCAATCAGCGGGTGACCAGCAAATTGAGCGTGAACTCTAATCTGATGAGTTCGACCTGTTATAGGTGAAGCCTCGAGCAGGGTCGTGCCACCACCCTTGCTCAACACCCGGAATTTGGTATGCGATGACTTGCCTTCACTATCCACCCGCACCATACGCTCACCGCTTTGCAAGTTATTTTTCAACAGCGGCGCTCTTACTTCAGTCTTACCTTTGGGCCAATTACCTTCAACTAGTGCTAAATAGCGCTTTTTTACATGCTTTTCACGCAATGCTGCATGTAACATTCGCAATGCACTGCGTTTACGGGCAATCATCAGGCAACCAGATGTATCTCTGTCTAACCGGTGCACCAGCTCCAAATGCCTGTCATCCGGCCTTATTTGCCGTAAAGCTTCTATTAAACCAAGATTAATACCACTGCCACCATGTACAGCAATGCCAGAGGGCTTATTGATCACTAATAACGAATCGTCTTCATATAAAATACTAGCTAGCAATAATTCGCTAAGCTGATTGCCAACCTTTGGTATTGCGTTGGGTACTGGCAGTGAAACCGGCGGAATTCTAACTTCATCACCTTCGCACAGGCGGTAATCAGGCTTAACTCGGCCTTTATTAACCCTCACCTCCCCTTTACGACACAGGCGATACACTCTGGATCTGGGCAAACCTTTCAGTTTAGCCAACAAGAAATTGTCTAACCTTTGACCAGCGTGCTCTTCATCCACGACTACGCGCTGAACACCTTGACTGATTTGTATTTTTTGCTGCTCGCTCATAAAGCCCAGATGTTATGTAAGTGATTGAGTTATCTACATGTTCCTGCTATATTGCTATGGCTTTTGGATCTGACCGAACAAAAAACGGCTAACTAATCCAAATAACACTGGCTATAAATTAACCATCAAAAGTAGTTAATAAACCAGAAACAGAAATTTAGGTATGGAACTGATCAGTGATCAGAACCATTAATGTAAACGCGACGCAGATTCTCATGGTACGTCGTCAGTTGCAAACAGTTTGATACCTATTCGTTTAGCAATGTTACAAAGAAAATGTGATAAACACGCAAACGGATAATCGCGATATTTAAACCATAATCGCCAAAAGGTTTTTAGCTTAGTTTTGATTTAACTGCATCGAATTTGGTTAGTAAAAAATATCTAACCCTGTGCACAAACCAGAACAGTACTGATACAGCTATTTCATCCACAAGATGAATAAGCAGGAAACAAGAACTAACCGAAGTTAGATAGGCAAACAGTAACATCGATAGTTCTCTTGCTGACGGCAGTGCCGTAAGACAAAGCGTTCGCACAATGAGTGAACGTAATAATGAAAAGAATGTTAATCAATGCAAGCCAACCAGAAGAGTTGCGCGTAGCAATGGTAGATGGCCAGCGTCTATACGACTTGGATATCGAAAACCGCACCCGGATCCAAAAGAAAGCCAACATTTATAAAGGCAAAATTACTCGGGTTGAACCAAGCCTAGAAGCAGCTTTTGTCGACTTTGGCTCTGAACGCCACGGCTTCCTTCCACTTAAAGAAATATCGCGAGAGTACTTCACTAAGAAAAATAGTGACCCTAACAGTCGCCAAAAAATCAGAGATCTAGTCGCTGAAGGCACTGAAGTTATTATTCAAGTAGACAAAGAAGAACGTGGCAATAAAGGTGCAGCTCTAACCACTTTTATATCGCTAGCTGGCCGCTATTTAGTACTGATGCCAAACAACCCTCGTGCTGGCGGTATTTCTCGTCGCATCGAAGGCGAAGAACGCAGTCATTTAAAAGAAGCGCTAGGTACTTTAGAAATTCCTAAAGGCATGGGTATTATCGTGCGTACCGCCGGCGTTGGCCGCAGCGCTGAAGACTTGCAACACGATTTACGTTATTTATTAACCCTATGGGATGCCATTGAAGGCGCCTCTGACAAACGCAAAGCATCTTTCTTAATCCTGCAAGAAAGTAATGTCATTATTCGTACTATTCGTGATTACTTGCGCGATGATATCGGCGAAGTATTAATCGACTCTAAAGAAGCTTTCGAAGAAGCTCAATCATTCGTAGAGCAAATAATGCCGCATTACTCTAGCCGCATTAAACTCTATGAAGATGATGTGCCGCTATTTAACCGCTATCAAATCGAAACCCAGATTGAATCTGCCTTTCAGCGTGAAGTGCGCCTGCCTTCAGGTGGTTCAATAGTTATAGATCCAACAGAAGCACTAATTTCTATCGACATTAACTCAGCCAAAGCTACCCGCGGCGGTGACATCGAAGAAACAGCGTTGCAAACAAACTTAGAAGCGGCTGAAGAAATCGCGCGCCAATTGCGCCTGCGAGACATCGGCGGCCTAATTGTTATTGATTACATCGATATGTCTGCAACTCGCAATCAAAAAGCAGTTGAAAACCGTATGCGTGATAGCTTGGAAATTGACCGCGCTAGAATTCAAGTTGGTCGTATTTCACGCTTTGGCTTATTAGAACTTTCGCGTCAACGTCTGCGCCCGTCTTTGGGTGAAACCAGCTCTATGGTTTGCCCGCGCTGTAGCGGTCAAGGCACTATTCGTGATACTGAGTCATTGGCATTATCACTACTACGCCTAATTCAAGACGAAGCCACAAAAGAGCGCAGCGCTGAAATACGCGTTGTTGTGCCAATAGATTTAGCTACCTACTTACTCAACGAAAAGCGCGATGCTATTCATACTATCGAGCGCAACAACTCCACAAGAGTGTTGATCATTCCGAACGTAGATATGCAAACACCGCATTACGACATTCAACGCTTACGCGATGATAGTGATGAAGTTAATGCAAATCTTGCTAGCTACGAGATTGAAGTCGAATCAACTACAGTAGTAAGCGAGCCGGTAAATAAGGTAACGGCAGAAGCACCAGCGCAACAAGCGGCGATAAAAGCAATTCCTGCTGCGCGCCCACCTGCTACTGCAACTCCAGTTAAGACCAAACCAGCACCAGCTGCTGCAGCGAAGCCAGGTTTATTCAAACGTGCTATTACTGCTTTGTTCGGCAAAACTGAAGAAGTTGCGCCAGAACCTAAGAAAACTGAAAAACCAGCTGCTAACCGTAATAATCAGCGCAGCAATAACCGTGGTGGGCAGAATCGTAATAATCGTAATCCACAGAACCGTAATAATCGTAATCGCAACAATCAAAACAGGGATCGCACCAAAGGCGATACTCCTAATGATTCGAATATTGAGCGTAAAGTAGACAAAGACAATACCGATCGTAATAAGGTAACAGACAATAACCAAATTACAGCTGATACCAATAAGCCAGCACGTACAGTTGATGCTAATAAGCCAGCTCGCAGACCTAAAGGCAGCAAATCACGCGCGCCGCAAGAGCGTAAGCGTGGTGGGGCTCGTAGCGACGATGCTAAAGCTAAAGAAGCAGCAGCTAAACAAGTTGAGAAAGCGCAGAAGACAGCTGTCGAAGAGCAAAAACCCCTAGCAATAGTCGAATCAGCTCCGGCACCAGTGGTTGAAGCAACAGTGGTTGAAGCACCTGTGGTTGAAGCACCTGTGGTTGAAGCACCTGTGGTTGAAGTACCAGTGATGGAAGCACCAGTGGTTGAAGTACCAGTGATTGAAGCACCAGTGATTGAAGCACCAGTGGTTGAAGTACCAGTGATTGAAGCACCAGTGGTTGAAGCACCAGTTATTGAATTACCAGCTGTTGAAGCACCAGCTGTTGACGTTCCTGCTGTTATAGCACCTGTAGCTGAAACACAGTCAGCAGCAGCGCCATTAGTTGTAGTAGGCGCAGATGCATCACCTACGGAGCAACAAGCCGCGGACTTAACCGAGCAAACGAGCACTCAGGCACAAACTATTGTTGAAGCTAGCGACAGTAATGAGCCAGCACAGGCTACTGCAGCAGTTGCAGACACTACTGCTGAGGAAACTGTTACTGAAGCAACCAAAGTTGAAGAAGTAGTTACCGAAGCTAAACCTAAAGTGGCTGCAATTACAGAACCTGCTCCTGCAGCTAAGCCACTAACAGCCCCAGTTGCGGTTGCAGCTCCGGCTAGCAGCAAAACAACCTTGGTAAAACCTGTTGGTAGATCGGCTAATGATCCTCGCGACAATCCACCAGTAGACCGCGCATTTGAAATAATCTCGATTGCTGCGAGTAAGCCAGACTTGCCGCCAGCAGTTAAAATAGAGCCGATTAGCGCGACTATTATTAGAGCTAAAAATGACCCAAGAGATTCATAGTATCTATCTCTAAGGCAGGCATTAATACTTGCCCGTAAAAAAGGCGCCTACGGGCGCCTTTTATTATTTTTACTAGACTTATAAGAAACCAAAAATACTAGCAAAGATGACTACAATTCCAAGCGGTGCAACCCAACGCCCTACTACGACTAATAATGGCGGCCGACCATCGGGGAAAATGCTTAAAACATCTTTGTCAGCCATAACCCAGCTAGCAAACCAAATTGTTCCTAAACTCACTAAAGGCAGTAAAATATTAGTGGTCAGATAGTCGATTAGGTCAAAATAGTTTTTCTCAAACAGGGTTACATCAGACATAACATTAAACGATAACGCAGAGCCTAGGCCAACTAACCAAACCATTACTCCAACAATTCTAGCTGCCTTCATCCGCGTGTAGCCTTTGCGCTCAACAATATAAGCCATGGTACTTTCAACCATCGATATGGCTGACGTAAAAGCTGCACAGCTGAGCATTAAGAAAAACAAACAGGCAAAAACAGAGCCAAATGGCATACCACCGAAAGCCACTGGCAAAGCAATAAAAATTAAATCAGGACCTTGACCAGGCTCTAGACCATTGGCAAATACAATAGGGAATATTGCCATACCGGCGGTTAAGGCTATCAGCGTGTCAGTTAATGCGATTTGCACGCCGGCTTTAGTAATTGATACGTCATCTGGCATATATGCGCCATAAATCATCATCGCTCCAGCACCCAAGCCCAAGGTGAAAAATGAGTGTCCTAAGGCTACCAACATGGAATTAAATGTCAGTTTACTAAAATCTGGTATAAACAAAAATTCAAACGCGCTGTTAAAGTCACCTTCTGCTGCACCATAAATAACCAGCAATATAAGCAGACCGACCAACGCAGGCATGGCAACATTAATTGTCGCCGCAATGCCTTTTTCTATGCCTTTGCCTAGACACAACATAGTCGCCACTAAAAACACCGTCGAATAGCCCAACACTAAACTGGGGCTGGCTAAAAAATCGCCGAAAAGGGCACCAGATGAAGCACCATCGAGCCCGTTAAAGGCACCTTGCACAGACAATAAAACATAATGGAGACTCCACCCGGCCACTACCATATAAAAAGATAAGATTAAAAATCCAGCAATAACGGCGCCCCAACCACACAGCACCCAATAATTGCTAGCCTTAGCTCGCTCAGACAGTAACTTAATAGAATTAATCGGACTTAAGCGCGTCGCCTTACCAATCGACACTTCAGCTATTAATACCGGCAGTGCAATAAGCGAAATACACAGTAGATACACTAAGACAAATGCACCACCACCGTTTTCTCCGGCTATGTATGGAAATTTCCAAATATTACCTAATCCGATAGCTGAACCAGAAGCAGCTAGAATAAATGTCCATCGATTTCGCCATTTGCCATGTACAGAGTCTTGCGACATTAAAAACCTCAGTATTTTTATTTTAAAACAGCCCATAATGGGAACACATTGAAAAAAAAGCAGCAAGTTCCTTATTCAACTATTGAGTCCTGAACTAAGGTGGGTATAATCGCGCCTTCGCCGTAAGGCTTGCATAGCGGTTTGATGCGACAATCTTGAAGCTGGCATAGGTTTCTCCATTGCCTATATGCAGTTCAAGTGGAATGCAGCTTTATAAATGCATTAAAGTTTAGGTGGGGTGGCAGAGCGGCTGAATGCACTGGTCTTGAAAACCAGCATAGGTTTGTAGCCTATCCAGGGTTCGAATCCCTGCCCCACCACCATAATTAGGGCCTTTCAAAAGAAAGGCCCTTTTTTTTGATCTTCTACTCGCAGACTGCAGTGCTTAAATTCAGCTTGTCAGTTAAAAAGTATTACTTGGAGGATCCCCCTTATTAACTGACAAATATTTTTAAAAAAACTATACTGCGGCTATCGTCACAACTCTAAACAAAAAAACCGCTGAACAGCGGACTTAATGATCCAGCCACTTAGGCATTAGCCTAAACGGGTATGAGCGCCCTGGTTAGCCAGGTGAGCTCGGTGGTTTAACCAAGTGAGCAATGGCTGCCAAGTCTCAAGGTCTCTATCTATTGTAGCGCCTTCTATTTCGAAGATACCTAACCCTAACTCACTGGCTCTAACGTAATTTTGCGTATCACGCAAGGTAGTAATAAATGTAATACCTAATGAGTTTAAAAACTTTTCTAGCTGCTGATATACTAGGGTATTTTTACGTGCCCTATTAGCAACAACTACCATCCGGCCATCACTTTTATTAACTTTAGCAATCAGTAATAAGTCCGCAATAAAATGTGACACAGCGTGGATATCAATGGCCGATGGCAACACCGGAATAATAATCGCATCGGCTTGAGCAAAATTATTTCTAAAAGTCGCCACATCTAAACCTGATGGGCTATCAACAACTACCCGCTGTGTATTCACCTCTGGGCGTAAAAACCAGCTGCGAGTTACATTAGTGTCAGGCTTATAGGCTGCTATAGATTGAATTGGCGGAGCAGTTTCTGGCCTACGCTTAAGCCAAAAAGTACTAGAACCTTGACTATCGTAATCAATCAAGGCGGTTTTATAATTGGCCTTCGCATAATAACTGGCGATATTAGTAGATAGCGTTGTCTTACCCGCCCCACCTTTTGAATTAACCACCGTTACATTAAACATATAATTGCCCAATTAGGCCCTGTAATAAGTTCAGCAGGGATTTAATCAAATAAATATAATCCCGAAACCGACAAAAAGCCAACCGATTAAGAGACCATAGGTATGAACATGTTATTATAGTTTACCGATCAAATATTAATGGCAGCTTAAAACTAAACTTTTATGTATAAAAACTGTCCTATGACCATACATTTAAAGGGGTTGTAAATATTCATTATTCCCTTGATTTTACTGGGTTCGGCCCTATCATTAACAACGGTATACGTAATAATCTTTTAGGAGACGACAATGCAAAACAAACCATCAATCGATGCCACATTTAGTTCGAGCCAAACTGGCGTTGAAGTAAACAAAGTACTCAAGAACACATATATGCTTCTTGGTCTGACCCTGCTATTTAGCGCTATTACGGCTAGCATTGGAATGGCCATTAACTTAAGTCATATGGCCGGCATAGTGTGTATGTTTGGTGCTTTTGGCTTGTTGTTTGTTGTTAATAAAACAGCCGACAGCAGTAAAGGAATAATCGCGATATTTGCTTTTACTGGCCTAATGGGTCTATCACTCGGCCCAATGCTAACCTACTACATGGCAATGGCTCATGGTCCTGCCCTAGTATTAAAAGCACTTGGCGGAACTGCAATTATCTTTTTTGGCTTATCTGGCTACGCTTTAGTAACACGTAAAGACTTCTCATTTATGGGTGGATTTTTATTCGTAGGTCTTCTTGTTGCGGTAATAGCGAGCATCGCTAATATCTTTTTTCAAATCCCTGCGTTGTCGCTTGCGGTTTCGTCAGCCATTATCTTAATCATGTCTGGTTTAATTTTGTTTGATACCAGCCGTATTATTCATGGTGGTGAGACTAACTACATTCGTGCAACAGTTTCTTTATATTTAAATATTTATAACTTGTTTGTGCACTTACTGCATCTTTTAGGTGTAATGAGTAACGACTAAACCAAGGCGATACTATGGAAGCCTCTCAGTTTTGCTGAGGGGCTTTTTTATATAATGAAAATATCTGTCATCATTCATGGAAGCCCCTACTCTAGCCAGAGCGCTATCAGCGCCCTAGCTTTTTCTAAAGCAGCCGTAAAATCAGGCCACGAAATCTATCAGGCCTTCTTCTATCATGATGGGGTGTTTAATAGCACCGCACTTTCAATGCCAGCCCAAGACGAAAAATTCCCGGGGCAGCTTTGGGCTGAATTTGCCTCTCAGGAAAAGATAAAACTGGTCAGCTGTATTTCATCGGCCAGTCGACGAGGCATTCATGATGATTCTGAGGCTCAGCGACATGAGCTACAAAGCGTTAATCTAAACACTACCTATGAAATAGCAGGTTTAGGTGAACTAGTGGAAGCAAGCCTAGCAAGCGACCGAACAATAACGTTTGGCGCATGACATGGCGGCTATCCAAACAAAAAAAATCCTTGTCGTATGCAGCCAACCACCGGCTAAAGGTAACCTAGCCAGAGAGGCATTAGATGCTGCATTCGCAATCGCCGCCTTCGAGCAATCGGTAACCGTATATTTCAGTGGCGAAGGTATATGGCAATTACTGGCCGCAGAACAAACCAACTTAACTACCGGCAAAGCAATCAATAGCAGCTGGAAAGCTGCATCTTTATACGAAATAGATGAACTGTATGTCACTGCGGAAGAGCTTGCTAAACGGTGCATCAATGCAGACGAGCTTATTGAAGGGATTAGTATAATTAGCGCTAAAAAGGTTAATGCCATAATGAACGCCCAAGACTTAGTGCTGAGCTTTTAGATGATTCTTCATACTATAAACAAAGCTTCAACCAACTCATCTGCTCTGGCACAATGCCTTGCGGTTATTGGCAGCGACGACTATGTATTACTTATCGAAGACGGCGTTTACAATTCGCTGCTTGACGCGGAACAACTAAAAGCACTAGGTAACCGCTGCGCTGTATTAAAACCCGATGCAGACGCTAGAGGTATTAGCGACAAAATAGCAGTTAACTTGAACCTAGTTAGCTATGAGCAATTTGTTAAGTTAGTGGCAAGTTCCAAATTAACTCAAAGCTGGTTTTAGCGCTGTGAATGAGCTCAAGATAGCACTTGATAAAGAAGGCTTTGTTGCCGACCTAAATACGTGGAATGAAAACGTCGCTGCCCTACTTGCTAGTAACGAAAAGATTGAGTTAACAACCGAGCACTGGGATGTAATAACTGCACTGCGCGATTTTTATAACGAATATCAACTGTCACCAGCAATGCGCCCATTAGTTAAATACTTGAAACTGCAGTTAGATAAGCCCGATCTAAACAGTATTTATTTACTTAACCTGTTCCCAGGCAGCCCCGCAAAAATTGCTGCCAAAATTGCAGGTCTACCCAAACCCGAAAATTGTTTATAACCATTTAAGAAACCTAATGACAAACCCGATAGAATTTTCTAGCTTTATAAAAATACTTGGCAAAGGTAAAACAGGCAGCCGGGCATTAGATCAACAGCAGGCATATCTAGCTATGCAAATGATTCTAGCTGAGCAAGTGGAGGATGTGCAGCTAGGTGCGTTCTTAGCCTTGTTGCGAGTAAAAGAAGAAACTCCTGAAGAACTGGCAGGCTTCACCCGAGCGGCTCGTGAACATATCAATGCTCCGAAAATCATCGTAGATATTGACTGGCCCAGCTATGCTGGCAAAAAAACTCAACACCCTTGGTATCTTTTGAGCGCGCTGTTACTAGCTCAAAATGGTTTGCGCGTATTTATGCATGGTGCCTTAGGCACATCTGACGATCGTTTATATACAGAACATGCTTTGACTGCGTTAAATATCACCCCATGCCAAAGTTGGAAGGAGATTGAACAAAGCCTAAACCAAGATAATTTTGCTTTTATGCCAACCCATTGCTTTAGCCAGCGATTAACCTCGCTACTGGAGCTGAAAAAGCTACTCGCATTGCGTTCCAGTGTACATAGTATGGCGCGACTGTTTAATCCGTTTATTGCTCCCACTTCGCTGCAAGGTATTTTTCACCCTAACTATGCACCTGCACATCAGCAGGCATCGGTGTTATTGGGGCAAAAAAATAGTGCCTCGTTTAAAGGGCAGAATGGTGAAGCAGAAATCAGACTAGAGGCCGACAGCAAATTGTCTATGATTGAAGATGGCGTTGCGGTTAATAAAATTTGGCAACGCTCGCTTAGTGCTAAGCCGGCTGATGTTCTGCCTAGCGCTGAATACGTAGCCTCGATATGGTCAAACAATATTCATGATTCACTCGGTGAAAGTATTGTTGTTAATACTACAGGCGTTGTTTTATTGGCCCATGGGATGGCTAATAGTCAGGATGATGCTGTTAATATCGCTAAGGGGTGGTGGGCTAGCCGAAATAAATAATATTCTTTAGACAGGTTTCTTCTGTTGGCGAAACCTGAATTCACTATTAAATTAAATCTGACCTAACGATACCCATCGGGATTCATTTGCTGCCACCGCCAGGAATCCTCAGCCATATCCTCAATAGTAGCCTCAGCCTTCCAAGCCAACTCAGCAAGCGCCAACGACGCATCTGAGTAACACTGCGCTACATCACCAGCCCGGCGCGCAACAATCTCATAGGGAATCGTCTTACCACAAGCACACTCTAGGGCTTTAACCAAATCCAACACCGAATAACCATGCCCGGTACCTAAGTTGTAAACCGCGCAGCGTCCAGAGCCTTGTAGCTTATCTAAGGCTGCTATATGCCCTTTGGCTAAATCAACGACGTGAATATAATCACGCACACCGGTGCCGTCCGCAGTTGGGTAATCGCCACCGAAGACAGACAGACGTTCACGCTTACCTACTGCTACTTGGGTAACAAATGGCATTAGGTTATTAGGGATATCTGACGGATCCTCACCGATGCGACCACTGCGATGGGCACCTACTGGGTTGAAATAACGTAGTATGGTCATATTCCAGCGCGGATCTGACTTTTGAATGTCAGTTAGCACTTGTTCAACCATCAGCTTTGACCAGCCGTATGGGTTAGTCGCTGATAACGGGAAACTTTCAGTAATTGGACAGCTTGCAGGGTCGCCATATACGGTAGCTGAAGAGCTGAAAATTATACTGAATACATTTGCTTGAATCATCGCTTCGCACAGCTGCAAGGTGCCCACCACATTGTTTTGATAATACCGCAGCGGTTGCTCTACCGACTCGCCAACCGCTTTTAAGCCAGCAAAATGAATCACTGCATCGATATCATACTGGCTGAATAAATCGCCCAAAGCCGCCTTATCAAGAACATCGCCTTTAATAAACTGAGCCGCTTTGGGGCTTAGCTCGTTAATGCGGTCTAACGCCACTAATGAGCTATTAGACAAATTATCGAAAATGACAACATCATGTCCTAAATTAAGTAGCTCAACACAGGTGTGACTGCCAATATAACCGGCACCGCCTGTTACTAAAATCTTCATTAACTATCCTTTTAATATATCTGCGCTCTTTTGGCGCTACCTTCTCCAATGTTTTGCAATATAATACGCATCCTCCTCGGTAAACGTAAGAACCTAATGCCATTATCTACTTTTAATCCTGCTAACTATGACCAATTGCTAACTGACAAACTGGCCCATTACTTGCCGCTGTTTGATCAGTTGGACTTTACTGAGCCACAAGTTTTTACCTCGCCAACGAGCCATTATCGTATGCGCGCTGAATTTCGTATGTGGCATGACGAAAATCGGCTTAATTATGTAATGTTTAAGAAAGACAATCCAAAAGAGCCCATCGAAATCCACGACTTCCCTATTGCTAGCAAAACTATCACTGCGCTAATGCCCTTGCTGCGTGACCAACTACAAGTGAATGAAGAGCTGCGACGCAAACTATTCCAAGTAGAGTTCTTAAGCACCACTAATGGCGATATGCTAGTGAGTTTGTTGTATCACAAAAGGCTAGACGAAAACTGGAGTATTGAAGCCACTAAACTTAGCGATGCGCTACAGGTTAAGATTATTGGCCGCGCACGAAAACAAAAGTTTGTTATTGGCGGTGATTTCGTCACTGAAAATCTAATTATTGACCAGCGTGAATATAAATATCGTCAATTTGAAAACGCTTTCACTCAACCTAATGCAGCAATTAATGTTGAGATGATCAATTGGGCTTTAAGTTGCTGCGATAATATTAGTGGTGACTTACTTGAGCTATATTGCGGCAACGGTAACTTTACTATTCCGCTAGCAGCTAAGTTTGACCGCGTTCTTGCTACCGAGATTTCAAAGTCTTCAGTGGCGGCAGCACATCATAATTGCCATGCTAATGCAGTCGAAAATATCACGATGCTACGCATGTCGAGCGAAGAGTTTACCAGTGCTTGGAATAAAGAAAGACAGTTTCGTCGCCTTAAAGATATTGACATTGATAGCTTTAATTTATCCACTATATTGGTAGACCCACCACGTGCGGGCTTAGACGATAAGACATTAAAACTAGCTCAACGCTTTGATAATATCTTATATATATCCTGTAACCCGCAGACTCTAGCAGACAACTTGGCAACATTGTGCCAAAGTCATACTATTGTAAAAACTGCATTTTTTGATCAGTTTCCCTATACCCAGCATCTTGAAAGCGGCGTATTACTTCAACGAAAAGAGGATGGATAGAATGCCAATCATTATCGACCAACAACAAGCCACGGAAATGCTAAGTCTGCTAGATGGTTGGAAGCTAGTAGATGCTGGCATTGAGAAAGAATTTAACTTTAGTGATTTTGTCAGTGCATTTGACTTTATGGGCCAAGTGGGAAAATTAGCCGAACAGCAAAATCATCATCCTGACTGGTTTAATAGTTACAACCATTTACTGATTATTTTGACTACTCATGAAGTGGGCGGTATTACCGAGCGCGATTTCAAATTAGCCAAAACTATTGATAAACTGATTTACGTTAGTAAACAGTAACACCATGCTTTAGCAACTCTCTAGGCAGCACATGATCTAGATTAGCAATATCATCTTTGGTGACTTCAATGAGTTTCCAAGTATTTTCTTCGTAAATACTTTTACGTTTCAGCATATTGCTCAACACCCCACTGCCACCTTTATCGCCCCAGTATTCAATATATACGTTTCCTTCGGGCAGATAAAAGTCCGAATAAAACTCTTGCTCTAGCGGCAGCTTACGGCCACAACTATGGGTGATACCGGCAAAATATAACCAGTTACAGATCGCCACTTCTTCAAGGGTAGAAAAATAATGACCATCAACTCCTTGAACATAACCTTTATCATTAGCAGCAGCTTTACCTAATTGACCATAAGAGTTTTCTAATGCACAGCAAAGCGCATGCTCTTCAATAACTTTTAGCGGCCACTTAACATAAGGGATACTTGTTTCTTCGTCCTCGACTTGCTCGCCGTTAAGAGCCTCGCCCGCCGGCGTAATACGCCAACCTTTAATACCCGGTGTCAACCAACCAAGCTCGGCTAATACATGATTCATATAACGACCAGAAACTGAAAACACCTTACCTAAACTGCTAGCACTAATAACTAAATCAGCTGGCAGGTTCTTAATCGATCTATGTTCTAAAACATCGCGTGACCAAACCACATAGCGGCCGTATTTTTCACTATTGGCATAACTGCCGCCTTCAAACTCACCTTTAGCAGTTAGCACCCAGGCATCGCCATGGCGCTTCATCCAACCGAGATCTTTTAGCAGCAGAAACAACTCACGCGAAGGAATGCCTAGCTCTTTAGCTAAAGCACTAGTAGAGATGTTATTTTTATGGTCTTTGGCGCTCATGAACGCAAATCCAGTCTATTCAAGAAAAACAATAAACTATGGTAACAGAAAAGGAATTAAGCTAAACAGCGAAAAACTACTTAAACTTTACTAGTTACTTTAGCAATTTCTTAAAATCAGCTGGGCGCTTTTCAATGAAAGCCATTACAGCTTCTATGTTCTCAGGCGAACCTGCTTGTTTCTTCATCCCTTCATGTTCCGCTTCAAGTGCTCGGTCTATGCCACATTTATGAGCGGCTTTTAAACAACGCTTAGTTTCTCGTAATGCGTTAACTGGCCACTTGGCAATTTCTGCTGCCTTAGCCGTGGCTTTTTCTAGTAAGTCAGCATCACTATATTTGGCCGTCGCTATGCCAACATCCACCGCTTTATCAGCATCTATCCATTCAGCAGTATAAAACAGCTCAGCGGCGCGCCTTGCACCGATATTGGCCTGCAACATATAGCTGGAAGCAAACTCTGGCACTAAGCCCAAATTAGCAAATGGTAGCCGCAAACGCAGTGACTCGGCCACATATACAACATCACAATGGAATAAAATAGTGGCGCCACCACCGATAGCAATACCTTGCGCCGCCCCAATCAATGGCTTATCAAAATCACAAATCACCCGCGCAGCAGACTCAAACGGATGTTCGCTATCAGCGCCACCGAAATCATTAAGATCTACACCGGCACAAAAGTCTGCGCCATTACCTGCCAATATCACCACGTTCACCAGGTTATTCTGTTGAGCCTGTAAAAACGCCTCACGTAAGTCGATCCACATTTTTATATTAAGCGCATTTTTTTTATCGGGACGATTAAAAGTCAGGGTTAATACGCCATCGTTTAAGTTTTGTAACAGTAAGTCAGCCATAATTTACTCAATCTAAAAAGGTAGTAGTTTCAGATAATGGTGCTCGGTCAATTTTTATTGCATTAATTGGTGAATCATCGGCAGCATAACCAAATGACAGCCCAAACATTAAATTCAAATCGTCACTAACAGTAAATTCTTCTCTTACAATACCAGCAAAAAAACCTAGTGATGTTTGTGGACAAGAAGCAATACCATTGGCTTGCATAGCCAGCATTACGCTTTGAGCGTACATGCCTAGGTCAGCACCCTCTCTGATACCGAATTTTTTGTTAATAAAGAAAAACGCCACATGAGGCGCATCGAAAAAGCAGAAGTTACGCATAAAAAACTCACCGCGGCGTGCTTTATCCGACCGCTCTATTCCCAAGGCAGAATAAACTGCATTAGCGCTGCCATATTGCCGATCTTTATAAACTCCTTCGTAAACTCCGTCGTAAGGTATATCCATATCACCTATTTCACCTTTAAAAGCTGCTTCGGTAATGTTGGTTCGCAGGCGCTCACAACTCTCACCGGATGCTACACAAACTTCCCACGGCTGCGAATTGCAATTTGACGGCGCCCATTGTGCTAGATCAAATACTGCCTCTAGAACTTTTTTATCAACCGGTTCACTTTTAAAGTCGCGAATAGAACGCCTTGATAGCAATGCCTCTTCAACCGTCATAGAATTTTTAAGATGCGACTCAGTCATGGTATTAACCTGTATTTAAAATATTGACAGTTACTAACCGATAGAAAAACTGCCAGAATATTGCGTAAAGTTATTCAGCGCATTTAACCGCACCGGTTTCATTTAACTTTGCAATGGCTGCTTCGTCTAAGCCCAGAGACGCAAGTATCTCATCGGTATTAGCACCATTAACAACTGCAACATTACCTATCTCACTAACGGTGCGACTAAAGCGTGGCGCTGGTGCCGACTGAGTCACGCCCTCTATCTCAACATAAGATTGACGCTGTTTATTATGCGGATATTCGGGCGAATCTTGCAGCGATAAAACAGGCGCAAAACACACATCGGTGCCTTCCATAAGTTCACACCAATAGTCACTTGGCTTGGCTAAAATAACTTGTTTAACCTGCTCTTTTAGCTCAGGCCAACGGGTTTTATCATACTGCACCATAAAGTCAGAGGATTGCAGATCCACTCCCAGTTTCTCTTCTAACAACGCATAAAACTGGGGCTCTATAGAGCCAATAGATATCCACTCGCCATCACTACACTGATAAGTATCATAGTAATGCGCAGTGCCATCTAGCATATTAATATTACGACCAGACTCCCACATACCCATGGCTTTAAAACCATGCATAAATGACATTAATGAAATCACACCGTCGGTAATTGCCACATCTATAGCCTGACCTTTACCAGAGTTTTTTGCTTCGATAATACCTGCCAATAAACCCATGATCAGATACATAGAGCCACCACCAAAATCACCCAGCAAATTAAGTGGCACAACTGGCCCACTCTCTTTAGTACCTATTGAGTCTAATGCGCCGGTGATAGCGATATAATTAATATCATGACCAGCGGTATGCGCTAATGGACCAGTCTGGCCCCAACCTGTCATCCGCCCAAATACCAAACGCTTATTTCGAGCGATGCAAACATCTGGGCCTAAGCCTAATTTTTCCATCACCCCAGGTCGATATCCCTCGATTAACGCATCAGCAGTTTCTATTAACTTTAAAACCACCTCTACTCCTGCTGGATTTTTCAAATCAACTGAAATAGATTTTTTACCCCGGTTCATTACATCAACAGGGCCACCATTAGTAGTCATACCGGCCTTAGAACGATCAATGCGGATAACTTCTGCGCCTAAATCGGCTAGTAACATGCCGGCAAACGGACCAGGTCCTATACCCGCCATTTCAATTACTCGTATTCCCTTTAGTGGACCCATCAAAAACCTCTGTTTTATAGCTATTATTTAGTATTTATTGGCCAGTAAACCGGGCCGGACGTTTTTCTTTAAACGCTTTCATTCCCTCTCTTGCATCACTGGATGCGAATACCGGAAATGCTAACTCGTCTGACTTCAACATCGCATCGGCCTCGCTAATATCACCTTGTATTTCTCGCAACGACTTAGTGATCGCTATTAATGCCAAGGGACCAGTCTCACAAATTTTAGCAGCCAATTCTCTGGCTACTTTTAGTGCATCACCCTTGGGAACAACGCGATTAATCATACCCCAATCCAGCGCTTCTTGAGCGCTAATATGCCTGCCAAGTAATAGTATTTCGGCAGCTAAACAATAAGGAATTTGCCGCGGCAGTCGGACACTAGAGCCAGCCATTGGATACAGACCTCTAGCAACTTCGGTAACGCCATAAATAGAGTCCTCAGCGCCAACGCGGATATCAGTTCCCGCCAGTATCTCTGTACCCCCGGCTAAGGCGTAGCCTTCTACTGCTAAAATAATAGGTTTATTAGGTCGGTTATCACGCAATAAAGCCTGCCAATGCAAATTAGGGACTTCGATCATCATTTGCTGAATTTCTTCTGCGCCCTCACCGCCTTCTGGCCCCGCCTTTAAATCCATACCGGCACAAAAAGTATCACCGTTAGCGGTTAATATCGCGCACATTAAACCGTCGTCTTCATCCAGCAGGCGCCAAGCTTTATATAATCCAACTAGCATACCTGGGGTAAAGGCGTTTTTTTTCTCTGGCCGATTCAAGGTAACAATTAATATGCCACCGTCTTGCTCGACAATGCAATTGTCGGTGCTTATATCCAATAATATCGCCATAATTTTGCTCTCTTGAGGATCAAATAAACGCGGCTAACGCTAAAAAAAAAAACTATTCCCATAGCTAACAGCCGTCATCGAGTATCACACCTGAATTAGCCTAATTTTTAACTAATTTAGACCATCACTCCATGACTTAAAAGATCAGAATTGCTGACTGAGTTAGTAGCTAGCCAACCGCATGGGTACCGGCAACAGCAATTGCCATGGCAGCTTTGTAGTCAGGCTTACCATTTGGGCCACGCGGAACTTCCTCAACCACATGTAATTCACGGGGTAGTTTGTAGCCAGCTATACGACTACGGGCATCTGCTTGCACACTCTCTAATGAAGGTTGATAACCTTCTCTTATCGATATAACCGCGGTTACTTTTGAGCCGTAGCGAGAGTCATCAGTGCCAACAACCAGGGCATCAAAAATACCAGGATGGGCTTTTAACGCTTCTTCTACTTCTTCAGGAAATATTTTTTCACCACCAGAATTAATACAATTTGAGCCACGACCAAATACAGTAATAGTATCGTCTTCCTCAAGCTTCGCCTCATCACCGGTTAATAGCCATAACTGGCCATCAAGCTCAACAAAAGTTTTAGCCGTTTTTTCTGGGTCACCATAGTAGCCTACCGGAATATAACCAGAGCGAGAAAATATTCCTTTTTCGCCAGGCTCAGCATGACGCAGCGGAGTTTCGCTTTCAACTATCACGCCCATAAAGTCAGATTTAGCAACGTTACCTAAACCACGCTCCGATTTTCTGGAGCCGCCGTCCATACCTAAATTACCAGACTCTGAAGAGCCAAATGAGTTAGAGATAAAGGCATTGGGGAAAAAGGTTTTAAATTCTTCTTGTTTGCTTTCAGAAAAGACCGCACCACCTGAGCCAATACTAAATACTGAGCTCAAATCCCAGTGCTCAGATTTTTCGCGCAAGGCATCTAATAACGGTATTGCCATCGCATCACCAACAATAGAAACCGAGTTAATTTTTTCACGTTCGACCAAATCCCAAATGTATTCAGCATCTAGTGAGCGCTTGTCACTCAATACCAACTTGCCGCCGGCTAATAACTGGATACAGGCATACCACCAGCAAGCACCGTGCATTAACGGAGCCAAAGCAATACCAGCAATAGGGTTTTCTGGCACTCTGCTAACAATATCTGTTGGCACCGCACATGCCCCTAGCGGTGAAAACCAACCGCCACCTCCAAGTGCAGCAAAAAATAACGATTTATGTGGCCAGATAACACCTTTGGGCATACCGGTTGTGCCGCCGGTGTACAACAAAAATACATCGTCATCACTACGCTCGGCAAAATCACGCTGATCGCTTTCCGCCGCAATAACCTCCTCATAAAAATGCGCATCAATGCTGCTAATATCTGCGCTAGAATCATCAGCGATGGCTATATAAGTTGCCACCCTAGGTGCACTGTCTTTGATTTCTGCAATCCGCGGGGCAAATTCTTGATTATGAATACACGCAACCATATTGGCATTATCAAAAATATACAGCAGCTCGTCTTTTACATAGCGATAATTTACATTAACCGGCACTGCCCGAATTTTAAAACAGGCCAACATGCCCTCTAAATACTCGTTGCAGTTGTATGAATACAGACCAACGTGATCACCACAACCGACCCCACGGCTAGTCAAATAATGTGCTAGTTTATTAGCCCGCTGCTCTAATTCAGCATAGCTAGCGCGGTGTTCGCCGCATACCAAGGCATCGCGATCGCCAAAATTATCAGCTACCTGTTCAAATAAATCGGCCAAATTAAAGTGTAAAGTCATCGCTACCGTCCATTTACTATTATTATTTAAGACAAAATTTTATAAGGATTAAGGTTTATCGCTACTTACCATCCACATGGCAAAAAACTGCGCGCCGCCGCCGTAGGCATGCCCCATCGCCATCTTGGCGCCATCAACTTGATGATCACCGGCATCGCCTCTGACCTGCCGTGCGGCTTCAGCAAATCGAATCATCCCGGATGCGCCAATCGGATTAGAAGACAATACGCCACCAGAGCAATTCCATGGCGTATCGCCACCAGCGTGCAAAGATGTAACACCATCCATAGTTAGCTTCCAACCCTCGCCCAGCTCGGCAAAACCTAAATTTTCTAACCACATTGGTTCATACCAACTAAATGGCACATAAATCTCAGCGCAATCTATTTCCTTACGCGGGTTGGTGATACCAACCTGTTTATACAAATCAGCGGCGCAGTCTATTCCGGCCTGTGGGTTAACTTCATCTCTGCCGGCATACATCGTCGGTTCAGATCGCATGGCACTGCCGCGTATCCACGCTGGCGCTTTGGGCGAGTCCGCCACCAAGTCCTCATGCGCAATCACCATCGCGCAAGCACCATCTGACGAAGGACAAGCTTCTAAAAACCGCAATGGATCCCACAGCATCATTGACTCGCTCACCATCTGCTCTGAAATATCTTCAATATGTAAATGCGCCAAAGGGTTCTTTAAAGCATGAATGCGGTCTTTAACTGCCACTTTAATACCAACATCTAAAGGCGCTTTACTACGTCGCATATACTCACGAATAATCGGCGCAAAATAGCCACCAGCACCCGCATTTAAATGCGGCGAAAATGGCATAGGATTAGACAGTGCCCACATCGCATTTGATTCTGATTGTTTTTCGAAAGTAACAGTCAATATGCGCTTAAACACACCCGACTGCACATACGACGCTGCCACAATGGCAGTCGATCCACCCACAGAGCCAGCGGTATGTACACGTAACATCGGTTTGCCGTTACAGCCTAATGCGTCAGTCAAATACAATTCAGGCATAACCACGCCTTCAAACATATCTGGCGCCTTGCCGATAACTACTGCATCAATATCATCCCATGTTAAGGCGGCATCTTTTAATGCATTGACGGCGGCTTCTCTTACTAAGCCTGCGATGGATACATCACCACGCTTAGTTTGGTATTTGGTTTGGCCAATGCCAACAACTGCTGCTAATTCAGCCATTACTCTGCCCCCTCTAGAACGACGACCATATTCTGCTGAAGACATGCACCGCTTGTTATATGCGCCACACCGCGTTTATATTCACCATTGCAAATACGCATTGCCACCTCACCAATACGGGACAGGCCCGACGCCATCATTAAGTTACCGGCTAACACTCCGCCCGACGGGTTAATGTCACAGTCATCATCTAAGCCTATAGCTTGTTTAACCAAATATTCTTGATGACTAAATGGCGTATATATTTCTGCCACCTCTACTTTAGCGTTAGCAACACCGGCTTTTTCAGCAGCAATTTTTGTTGATAGCGATTCGCGTAAATTACGCAAACCGATATGACCTGACTCAATACGGTGATCAATACCTTTAATAATTGCATATGGCTTACCTAGCTCTTTGGCTTTCTCCACGGTACACATCACAATGGCAGAAGCACCGTCAGACACTGGACAGCAGTCATGTTTACGCAGCGGTGACAAGTAGGTTGGCTCAGCTAATAACTCTTCAACACTAAAGTCGCCTTTTAATTGTGCATGAGGATTGCTTTTCGCCTTAGCACGGGAATGAGCCACTACTTTGGCCATATCAGCCTCAGTTATATCACCCGCTTCCAACATCAACCGCGCTTGCATCGCTGCCATAGAAACCGAGTCTGCAGCCAGCGGCGCGCTATAATAAGGGTCTAGCTGTTTGGATAACACAATAGGTAAATCACCTGGTGATGATTTACCAAAACCGTAAATCAAGGCGGTTTCAGCTTGACCCATTTGGATCTTCAGCCAGCCTTCATATAAAGCCCAGGCCGCATCCATTTCCACATGTGACTCTTTAATCGGCGGCACTGCGCCCAGTGCATCGACACCTAGTACAAAAGCAAACGCTGCACCTTGTTGATAGTCACAACTACCAGAGCAAGTAAAATCAACATTTTGAACACTATTAAGGCCTGAATCAGCCAACACTTTTTGCACCAGAGGCATAATTAATTCAACTTCATTAGTCGCACCAGCATCAGCGACGCAGTCACTTTGTGCATAAGAAATAATCGCTATGTCACGCATTAGCTAGTTTCCTTTGCTGAAGGGTTAATCTTACCGATCAAATCAACCGGCACGTCGGGTTCATCTATTGGCCGCCAATACAAAATATTATCCATAGCGTAATCCCATTCTGCTTGGGGTTTCCATACGGCTTCAACGCGCTGACCAATATGTATTTCTTCATTCACACATTCACTCATTAAATGGATAAACGAAATATTTGCACCATCGGCAACTAAATTAGCAATAATATAAGGCGGCTTTATCGAATGGCCGGGAATAGGAATATAAACAATAGTAAAAGACTCTACCGTTGCCTTATCAGCACACTCAGCGTCTTCGGTAGTGGCAACGCCACAGGCAGCACACGAACCACGCGGAGGCACGTAAACATTGCTGCACTTAGGGCATTTTTGTCCAACTATTCTGCCTTGTTTAATAGCTCCCAAAAAACGCGCAGTAGAGCTACCAGCAGTAAAATTGTAATCTAAATAAGTTGGACATTCGATATCGGTAATATCTGCTAACGTTTCTCCAGCGGGTAAAGGCTTAGCTTCATCTTTAGATTCTACTGGCACAAAATAAACCATATCATCGATAAAGCCTCGTGGTTCATCGGCCCAGCGCACTTTAACTCTCATACCGGTAGCCATACTATCCTCGCTGCCAGCATCAATCATATGCATCATCGGGGTGTCGGCGCCATCCATTAATATCAATGCCCAGGCAAATGGCCGCTGTAGTAAATGCTTAGGCCTAGGGTGTTTCACCCAGCTCCACGTCTGTACAACGCCGGTATCTTTAACTGACACAAACTCAGTCAGCTCTTCAGCAGTTATCGGGTCATACTCAACTGGTGGCACTATCACTCTGCCATCACTACCCTTAATACCAACCACCTTACGCTGGCGCAGCTCTGTTAAAAACCGCCCCACTATTGGTCCAGTCGAACGAGTATAGTTGTAACCAGAGGTGAAAGTTTGATTCAACACTAGATCTTGTTGCTGCGACATAGTTAACCCTCAAATATTTAAATTTAAGCTGCAATAGCTATTTTTATAATTAATTATTAACACTGATTTAGTAATTAAGTATTACTGGCTGGGCGTTGTAAGGCTAGAGTTTTAGGCGTGGTTTGGGTTACGGTGGATTAATAATAACTAATGAGTAATCTTTAAGATTGGAATAATTAGCTGCTGGCAGTAGCCTAGTAGCAGTGAACTAATTAATAGCATGACTAAATTAATTTAACCTAAACATGAAAGACAAAACCGCCATACAAATATTTAGTGGCCTCAGCACCTAGCACTAATACCTTATCGCCCTTTTTTAATCGACCAGATTTACGCAAGCGGTCAAAACTCACCCAGATAGCCGCCGAGCCTAAATTACCTAAGCTGCCCGCATCGACGATAACTTTCTCTTTAGCTACTCCTAAATGTTGTTCAAATAGCTCGTCTAAATAGCCGTTTACCTGATGGGGCAAAATATAGGCGAAATCATCTAGGGAATAACCTCGTTGAGTGATCGCCTCAATTCCTTTTAAAAATAAACTAGCACCATTATTTTTTACATCTACGGCGTTATGACGAAATTCGGGGATAGATTTTTTACAGTACACATTGCCACTGCCACCACCACTCAAATAAAATCCAGGTTGCATGCCATTACCAATGTGCCCTATGTAAGCATCGGAAATAATATCGCTATTACTGCCATCATCCTGCCCCAGCAATACTGCACCTGAGCCGTCACCCATTTGTAAGCAATTAATTAACTGCTCTAAGTCGACAAACTCAGGGCTTAAATTAAAATAAGTAGATCCAACTTCGCTACCAACAATGCCCACTGTATTTAGGCCCCCTCCTTGGGCCAACATGGGTAATGCAATTTGTAGTGCATTGGCAAAGCCGGTGCATGCTTGACGCAATTCCATATAAGGAGCGGTATGATTAAGTTTATCGGCTACCCAGGCTATATTTGGCGGCACTAAGGTTTCAGGCGTGGTGGTATGCCCAATCAAATAGTCAATCACTAGGTTGCGGCCAGCTTCTAGCAACGCATTTTGTATGGCATCCACACATAACTGCGGCGCTGAATGGTCCGGCGGGGTAAAACCAGTTAAATTACTTCGACATAAATGGCGTTGATTAATCCCAAAGTTACGACTAATTCTTGCTGCTTTTTTGGCTAATTTTTTACCGCAATGTTGTTCTATATGAGCAAACAGCTCTGCATTAGTCACTGCCGACCCTGGCAGTTGTGATCCACTGCTTAATAATTTCGCCTTGCCATTGGCAAAATGTACGCTCACGTATAGTTACCTTTAGTGAGTGACGAAAACAACTGATCTGGATCAATACCTAGGTTTTCAAAACTGCCGGCTTCGTTATTTAGCAGGCTTACTAAGTCCCGACTAACAGTGTTTCTGCTTTGCGTAAAAATGTCTTTATCTCCGCCCAATTTTAAAAAATGTTGTCGTGAAATAGCCACATGGCGTGCTTCATCGATTTTAATTCGATCAAATAGTTGCGCAATGCAATGACCACGACCCAAGTTAGAATTAACTACCGCATGCATTACTAGTGCTACGCAGGCATCCAGTTGAGATATATTGGCAAAGTGATTGTCTAGTCCAGCTGCTTTGCCAATAGATAGATAAAACAACTGCGCCCGACGTTTAATATTATGTAAATCAGTTGGCACCATTAACATAGCCGACAATTCTTGTAACGCTTGCTCATGTCCATTTTCGTCGGTCTCGATCGAACTTAATAATGCAATATTTTCGTGCCAGCTAGCACCCTGTAAACGCTCGATTTCTCCGCCAAATACTATAATAGCCGATTGTTCACCGCACAGCAGTAGTGGCAGCAACCGCGCCATTGCCTCTTCTTGGCGATAAGTTAACGCCACTTTAGTATTTGCAAACTCACGCCGCCAAACTGATAGCCAATGGGGCTGCGTAGCATTTGCTTTAATAGCTACAGTAAAACATCGTAAATCATTCGCTCGATCAACGCTGGGCACATCATTCATCAGCTGTTACTCCATACTTTATTGATTTCATCAATGCGGGTAAAACCAATAAATCAGTGAGCATGGCAACAACAATGATAAAAAACGACAATAAACTAAGTTCATAAATAGGCCTAAATTCAGAAAAAAGTCCCACTACAAATGCGAGACTTAACGTGATACTGCTAACGACTATAGCTGGACACACGTTTTGGTAAATTAGTTCAATGCTGTTGCTGAAGCTTGTCCCAGCGCGATACTTAAACAACAGATGCAACGTGTCATCGACAATGATCCCCAGAACCATACCCATTACCATAGCGCCGCCCAAACTAATATAACCCCCCACTAAAGACCAGATGGCAAAGACCACAATAACTGGCAAACTATTGCAAACAACAGCAATAACCATGGCCTTAACAGAGCGCAATAAAATCCCAATAATTAATGCAATCAGTACCAATGCTAGAGCTAAAGAAAGGAACAAGCTTCTTGCATTCTGCTCACCTAATTTCGCAAATAAAATATCATTGCCAACTCCACCATGGAATTCATATGCAGATAGATGAGCCTTGAGCCAAGTGGAGGTAT
This sequence comes from uncultured Cellvibrionales bacterium, assembly GCA_963933215.1. Lineage (GTDB taxonomy): Bacteria > Pseudomonadota > Gammaproteobacteria > Pseudomonadales > CAWVSB01 > CAWVSB01. The sequence goes on along the minus strand of CAWVSB010000005.1, from coordinate 27,170 downwards.
TATTTTCAAAAGCTATTAATTTACTAGCAGTTAAGCCTTGCAGTGATATTACTAATTTGCTTGAGCGATAGTTTTCACTAATAAGATGTTGATAGTCATAGTCTGAAGATTTAGAACCTTGGAAAAATTGTTGCACCTTTGCAAATCGACTTTTATTAGCTGACAAAATTGCCGCACTACTAGTTATTTTAGCAACCCCAGACTGGGTCTCCAGCCAAGCAGTAAAATCATTTAGTCGATTAACATACTGTTGTTCAAAAACCCCAAAGTTAGTGCCGCTATCGATTGAATAGACTAATTGCATGCTGCCATAAAAATGCTGATCAATTAAAGTCGTAGCTTGACGCAATGAATGATTCGCAGGAAAGTATTGGTAAACATTGTCATCAATTGTTAACTGAGAAACCGCAACAATGCCGGCGACTGAAAAGGCCACTGCCGCGAATAATATTTTCGAAGAATATGTTAATACCAAATTGACCAATAGCTGCAGCGATACTCGCTCACCTACGCGCTGTGCGTGGTCCTGGCTAATAACACTACGCTTCAAACAAAACCGCAGAATAGTTAAGCACTGAAAATATGAGAATAACACTCCCAAAGCCACAATAAGGCCAACAACTGCCACCGGTGGTGACGGACTAACTAACAATAATAAAAAGCCAAATATAGTGGTGGCAGCACTATAGGTTAACGCCTTAAAGTTATACGAAATACTATTATTTACTGACTCAGTGTTCTTTTCACCTCGCGCCAACAGACTGAGATAACGCATCACTATATGCATCGATATAGCAATATTTAGGCTGATAATTATGACTGGCGTAAATGCATTAATCGCCGCTAGCTCCCATCCCATATAGCCGGCCACACCGAATGCTAACAGCACTGATAATAAGCCGTTAGCCAATAATATACCTACTAGCCGCGCACTGCGTAAAAAATAAAAAAGACAGGCGCTATAAATTAGCAATAGCAATGGAATAAAACGCTTCAAATCTTGGCTAACCACAGTGATATAGGCATCATTCAGTGCTAGTAAGCCGGAATAATTAAGTGATAATGCAATATTACTAGTGGCCAGCTCTTGCTCTAAAATCGCCTTAGCAGTGCTAACAAAATGCTTAACTTCGCCAGCCTTATCAATGCCAGGTAAGTCAGCGTTAATGACCAATAATCCACGTTTCCCCGTTGCAGTAATTAAATCACGATAACGATAATTTTCAGTAATCAGCGCTAGTAACTTATCGCTAGATGTCGCAGATGGCACACCAAAATCATCATCAATGATTTGATAAAAAGAGTTTAATCCTGCGCTATTAGTTACTTCAATAAGTCGTGCTGAAACCGCTTGATAAAAATCGATGTAGGCAGGCTCTAATAAACTGCCATGCTCAGCAGTGAGCACAACAATCAACGAGTCTAGGTCGGAGTATTTCTCTCTGACCAAATTATGATCGAGTAATAGTGGCGCAGATTTATCGAAATAGACGCGGTAATCAGCATTAGTTTTGAGCCGCTCTAAACCAAATAAGGTTATTACAATTATAACGACTGTCGTGACTTGTATTAATCGCAGGAGCAGTGGGATTTTGGCAGTCATGTGGGAAGCATTTATTGGAAATGTGCCTAGCGCTATAGTTAAATTTTAGCATTACTCCAATTCGACTATGAATTTAGGCAATAGTTCTGGGTTAGCATATTTACTTAGATCAGGGGTGACGTGAAAATGAACTAGCCCTCTGCAAAGGCTGGAAACGCACCATAAAGGCGCGCCATATGCTGAATATACCGAATATTGTATGATAGTGAGTAGTACACACCAGCCGCTTTTCTGGATATCTGAACCTTTTTGAAATTAATTCTAACCTCAATTAAAAGCAATCATTGGTAAATGACAGTATTGGACTAAGTAGAAATTGATTTATAAAGCAACACCTGATATTACACTAGTTCGAACTTACTTAATCAGTCAGCAAACAGACTGTTATATAACAAACAGTTTGTAAGCGTGACTTTAGGGCAGATTTTGAAAAATTTCTCTAACTTACATTAATCAGGATCTTTCATGTTGTTACATGCTTCTTGTGTTCTTGAGTTCAACATCCCCGTCGCTACTCCATTTTTACTTATGCTTCGCCCGCGCAGTGGAAGACAGCAGTGGATAGCCCGCGAACAATATGAATTGTCACCTAGCGTAATCGCCGTCGAGTTTACCGACCCCTTCGGCAATTTGTGTCAACGGTTGGTGGCGCCAGCCGGATCATTTTCCGTCTATACTTCGGTCAATGTAGAATGTGCAGAGGCCTTTGATATAGCACCCGGCGCACCTTTTATTGAAGTACAGAATTTACCTGAAGAGACCTTGCCGTTTTTACTACCAAGTCGATTTTGCGAATCCGATCGTTTCACGCAGCTTGCCCAATCACTTGTTGGGGGGCTAGCATCAGGCTATGACCAGTGCACTGCAATCATCGATTATATTCGCCAAACCCTTCAATATGCGCCCGGTAGTGGCCAGCAGATTATAAGTGCCTCTGAGGTTAATGAAAGATCACAAGCTGTATGTAGGGATATGGCCCATTTAGGGATAGCCTGCTGTCGATCGCTATCGATTCCAGCTCGAATGGTCGTTGGTTATCTTGAGGGGCTGCAACCGATGGACCTTCACGCTTGGTTTGAGGCTTACATAGGTGGACGCTGGTATACATTTGATCCGACCCAAAACAGCCCACAAGGCGGGCGGATAGCAATTGCATACGGTCGAGATGCTGCTGACGTGGCAATATATACTCAATTCGGTAACCCGGTCGATCTGACACGTATGGACATCAGTGTCGAGAGAATGTCAGAGCCATTTTTTTAACTGACTACTCGCACAATCTTGACTCATGATTTAGTCAAAATTTAAAACGACAAAATGAAGCTAAAGTTATACAACATATTTCACTTTAATATTATTTATTTCGACAAAAAAAGGACTCGATGAAATTGAACCAATTAACTGAAAAATCTATAGAATGCCCTTATTGTGGCGAGACGATTGAGGTTCTCATTGATTCAGCTGAAGTAGATCAGCAATATACTGAAGATTGCCAAGTGTGCTGTAAGCCCATAATTTTTTTAGTGTCTGAAAATTTTAGTGGTGAAATTGACGTTAATGTCTTTAGTGAAGACGATTCGTTTTAATAAACATATAGCAAAGTTAAAGGATATTTATGACTTCAAATACGCTAAAAACTATTGTCGGATTTTTCGGCACAATGATAAGTAAATATACCCCATTGAAACTAAGTAAGAATACTCTTGAAGGTATTTATAATTATCAGCTCATTGATCAAACACTAACTACCTCAGGGCAACCTTCTGAAGAGCAATTTCTACTAATCCGCGATGCAGGCTTTAGCACAGTTGTTAATCTTGCACCGCATAATACAGAAAACTCATTAGCCGACGAGGCATTATCAGTTAAGCAGCTAGATCTTAAATATATTCATATCCCGGTAGATTTCGACAACCCAACTAATCAAGATTTTGAAAAATTCGTAACAACAATAAATGATTTAAAAGCCGAGAAGACATGGCTTCATTGCGCTGCAAACATGAGGGTCTCTGCCTTTGTTTATAAATACAGACTTGAAATTCTTAATTATGATGCAGAAAAAGCACAAGCAGATCTGATGAAAATATGGCAACCCTATGGCGTTTGGAAAAAGTTCATTAAGAAAAGCGCCAGATAATTTCTGTTTTTAATTTTAACTTCCGGAATCAAGCCGCTTGAGTATTACCTAGGTTTCCGTAGACTGGCAAAGTTGGGCTATCTGCTTTGATTACTTTGCTTGGCAGGCAAGAAAAGTAACTCGCCATCGGGCGAAATGTGGAACGAGTCAATCAGTCAGCTAAAGCGATTTCAACCGCAGCCTGCGAATGTATTCCAGTAGTATCAAACAGCAACACAGAAGTATCACTTTGCCCCACCAACAAAGCTATTTCAGTACAACCCAAAATAACTCCCTGCACACCCTGCTCGCTTAGCTTGGTAATAATCTCAATATATCGCTGACGCGACTCACTGTTAACGACTCCGAGCACTAACTCCTGGTAGATAACATTATGCACGACAAGCTGGTCATCTTCAGTAGGCACAATCACATCAATGTCATGCACCTGTTGCAAACGACCTTTGTAAAATTCTTGTTCCATAGTGAACTTAGTTCCGAGCAAACCGACTTTGCTAATACCTTCAGCTTTTAGTTTACTCGCGGTTGCATCGGCAATATGCAGTACAGGGATGGATATAGCGGCCTCAATTTGGCCTACCACTTTGTGCATAGTGTTAGTGCATAGCACTATAAAGTCAGCACCAGCTGATTCCACTTGCTGAGCAGCGGTGGCCAGCAGTTCACCAGTTTCCCGCCATTTGCCTTGGCGCTGTAATACTTCTATTTCAGCAAAGTCTACACTTACCATAGCGATCTTAGCTGAATGCAAACCCCCTAAGGCTTGCTTTACACCTTGATTAATAGTGCTGTAGTAGGTACTAGTTGACTCCCAACTCATGCCACCAATCAGTCCAATAGTTTTCACTTACACTGCTATACCAGCAGTTAAATTCTTTTCAACTGCATCTAAAAATCCATACATATCTACTAATCTTTCAGTTTCTGGCGACGTAGTTTTGCCTTTAAGGTCGCCAGTGATAATACCTTGGGCGACGGTTTCAATTAGTGCAGCCTTTAAAGCACAAGCGTAGCTTATTAATGCTTCGTTATCTTCGCGCTTGGCTAAAGTCTCTAGTGCGTTGGCCAAAGCATAAATAAGCGCCGATGAATTAAAGTGGGCCTCCTTGCCGTCGGTCTCAATATATTTCAAATACAAATCGTGAGCGGTACCATGTGGAGCCTCATACAGCATGGTGCCATCTTTACTTTCAATAATAGAACTTGCGGTGGCTAGGCTGCCGCCAAGTGCAGCAGATATGTCAGAGAAAATATCACCGTCTAAGTTTTGAGCTGGATAAATAGCTTTTCGCGGTGGATCGACAATCATCTTTTTTAGCTGACTCGAAGGTCGCATAATCATAAATGATGGCGGTGGCGTATCTTCTTTGGCCAACTCACGACGCACTTCAACTATGACATTACTAAATACTTCATCATATTCCATATACTCACGCTTAAGACCAAAATACACTTCTTTATCATTCTTTGAGGCATCACGAAATACCTGTGTCACCCAGTCTTTAATTGCCACCTTGTCGTTTGACATAAATAACATGGGGTCATTTTTACTAACTTTACGCGCGTATTTTTCTTCGCCATCTAAAGTTACTTTTACAATCCCATCTTCTTCAAATGGCATATTAAAACTACCGTATTGGTCTCCACCGCCAGCACTCATGCGAGATAATGACACATGATGTTTACGACTAGGAATACCGTACTTTTTTAGCTTCTCGACTAATTTATAAAGCTTACGACCAGTGTTATTGTCAGGCACACCCCACAAGGCACGCTCTGGCGGATTTGCCACAATACGGGCAGCTTGTGCATCGATTAACTCATAGTGATAAGCAAGCCCTAGTTGTTTGAACTTAGTTTGGAAGTCTTGCTTATAAATATTTTCTATTGCGGTACGCATTACACCGTCATAACCAGCAATAACAGTGTCTTTTAGACCCAGATAAACATCACGTTTTTCATCGATAGCGCGCTGAAAGAATTTATGTGCCCAGTCTTTAACTAAATAGATATGATTAGTCGACAATAGCCATGGGTCACCTTTATTGATAAAACGTCGATGTAATTCAATCGGGTCACCACTAGCGCCAACAAACATAATTTTGATTACGCCAGTGGCGTCAGACAATTTGTTATAGCTATCTTTAATACCGCCGGTCGACATCGTATCTACAACAATATCGCGGCCAATCCATTCAGGAGTATTGATTTTAAGATTGGTAAACTGAATATCTTCGCGAGTAATATTACCGCCAATGCCTTTACGAATAGCGCCATTAGGAGATTTAGTCGCTAATTTATTTAGTTCTTTTTCAATAATAGCTGGATGCTTTGCCAATAACTCATCCAACTGCTCACGGTTTACGGTCATTCCAGCATTTTTAATACCAACGCCGTATTCTTTTAGTGCATTAATGGCGTCTACAATTACCTGCCCATTACTGAGTAAACGGTTTTCTGCGGTTAGGTCCATTTCTACCAAATTGATGCTTAGACGCTTGTTAACAAATTGTTCGAGGATTCTCTCAAAAGCAATTTGAGCCATTTCGTCGCCGTGAATAATAACCAATGGTTTTTTAACATTGATAAGCTGAGTCATTATTTCTCCTATTGATAACTGATTAATTGTGTTGTTGTTGATTACGCTTTAACGCTCTACCCACATCACCAACTAACGTTGGCCCTTGATAGATAAAGCCTGTATATATTTGCACTGCAGCAGCACCGGCTTTGTTTTTGGCCACCGCATCTTTGCCTGACATAATACCGCCAACACCAATAATAGGGATTCTACCAGCCAAATATTGCGCTAGTGCTGCAATCACTTTATTAGACGACTCAAATACCGGTAGCCCACTTAAGCCCCCCGCTTCGTCGCCATGTTGCAAACCAGCTACACTAGTTTTGTCTATGGTTGTGTTGGTGGCAATAACGCCATCCATACCTGTATCTAGCAAACACTGCGCCACATTCTCAACATCATCAATTGCCATGTCTGGCGCTATCTTAATGGCCAATGGTACATATTTATTATGGACTGCAGAAAGCTTTGTTTGTTCCGCCTTTAAAGTGCTTAACAAATCTTTTAGTGGCTTGCCAAACTGCAGGTCTCTGAGCCCTGGGGTGTTGGGCGAAGATAAATTTACCGTTATATAAGACGCTCGACTATACGATTTTCGAAGGCATATTAAATAGTCGTTTACTGCGTCCTCTGCACTAGTGTCTTTATTTTTACCAATATTGATCCCTAAAACTCCATCAAACTTAGCTTTATCAACTTGAGCCAGTAGATAATCAATACCATGATTGTTAAATCCCATACGATTAATAATGGCTTGCTTACTAGCCAAGCGAAACATCCGTGGCTTGGGGTTGCCCGGTTGCGCTTTCGGCGTGACAGTGCCTATTTCTATATAACCAAAACCGAGCCCAGCTAAGGCGTCTATATAGTCACCGTTTTTATCAAGCCCAGCGGCAATACCAACAGGATTGGGTAGTGCTAAGCCCATTAATGTCGTTGGCAGCGCTGGAGGCTTGTCAGCAAAGGGATAAATTCCTAATTTGGCTAACAGCGCCAAAGAATCTAACGATACATTATGCGAGGTTTCGGGTGGCAGACAAAACAATAGCGAGCGCAGTAAGGAGTACATAAACCACCTTGAAATTATGAATTGTGCAGATAAAGCATAAATTCTAACCAATCCACTGCGTGGCATAAACTAATTAGCGATTTAAATGTCTGCTAGAGTTGAAATTACGGAGATAACCACAAAGTTGCTATCAAACAAGCGTAGTATACGCGGTTACTCAAATGTTTATAACCAAAACGAGACGATAACAATACGATGACACAAAGCAATGACATTAATGCACTGCGCAGCTGGCTAAATTCTCAAATTATTGGTCAACATCATTTGGTAGACAGATTGCTCATTGCCCTTTTAGCTAACGGCCACTTACTGGTTGAAGGGGCCCCCGGTTTAGCGAAAACCCGCGCGGTAAAAAGCCTGGCCCAAGCGATTGAAGGCAGCTTTCATCGAGTTCAATTTACCCCGGACTTATTACCCGGAGATGTTACTGGCACCGACATATATCGGCCAGAAGACGGTAACTTTGTGTTCCAACAAGGGCCAATTTTTAACAATATCGTATTGGCAGATGAAATTAATCGCGCACCAGCTAAAGTACAGTCGGCACTATTAGAAGCGATGGCAGAACGTCAAGTATCTGTAGGTCGCAATACCTATCAATTGCCAGAGCTGTTTTTAGTAATGGCAACACAAAACCCAATAGAGCAAGAAGGTACTTACCCTCTCCCCGAGGCTCAGTTAGACCGCTTTTTAATGCATGTCACTGTTAACTATCCTAGTCCCGCCGATGAAAAATTAATTTTACATTTGTCACGTGATGAAGATTTAGCTGGTAGTGAGGCCGAAGCTACTTGCAATATTAGCCAAGAAAGTGTGTTTAAAGCGCGCAAAGATATTTTAAAGCTGCACCTTGCAGAGCCGGTTGAGGATTATATTGTGCAGTTAGTTGTGGCAACTAGAAACGCTAGCCAATACGACGAAACACTAGGCTCACTAGTTGAATTTGGCGCGAGTCCACGCGGCACTATTGCATTAGAACGCTGCGCCCGCGCCCATGCATGGTTACAAGGCAAAGATTTTGTAAGTCCTGACGATGTGCGCGCTATTGCCCACGATGTATTGAGCCACCGAATTATCTTAAGCTTTGAGGCCGAAGCCAACGGAGTAGATAGCAAACAAGTGATTGACCGCTTGTTGGCTAGCGTACCAGTAGCGTAATCCTGACCATGACCGCTACCGACAGCTCTCCGCAAGGCGCCTATATTCAGCTAAAAGATTTGCTGGATTTACGTTTTCGGCGCCTAAAACTTAGTCATACTCCTCGCCAAGCCCAGTCGAGCGTAATGGCCGGTAGCTATCGCACCAGTATTAGAGGCAGAGGCATAGACTTTGCAGAAGTGCGCCAGTACCAAGCTGGCGATGATGTTAGAGCAATTGATTGGCGAGTCACAGCTCGTACCGGCACCACCCACACCAAACTGTATACCGAAGAGCGTGAACGGCCAGTGATGATATTTTGTGACCAGCGCTACAATATGTTTTTTGGCAGTACAATCCGCTTTAAAGCAGTACAAGCTGCTAACCTTGCAAGTCTGTTGGCCTGGTCTTATCAGGCTAATGGTGATCGCGTTGGCGGTTTAGTGGCGAACTCTGTTGAGCATAAAGAATTTAGACCAAAGCAAAACAACTTGGCAGTGTTGCGCTTGCTAAATGCTATTCATCAATGCAACCAACAGCTAAATGCGAAAGTGCAGCCAAAAAATATTATCAGCCTGAATTTGCTAATAGCAAGTCTGCGACGTATTGCGAAACCCGGCAGTGCGGTTTATTTAATCAGCGACTTTATCGACTTTGACGACGACACAGCAAAACAACTATCACTACTATCGCGCCACTGTGACGTACAAGCCTTATGCATAACAGACCCCTTAGAAAAAAGCCTGCCTAAGTCCGGTAATTATAAGGTTGTTAATCTGGGGCGATCTGCCCGGGTCAATGCAGGTAACACTCATAATCGTAGCGTCTATGAAGGTAAGTTTATTGAGCGCCAACAAGCCTTAGAAAAATCACTGTATGAGCTAAACATCAACCTATTACAAGTTAGCACTGAAGATGATCCACACGATGTACTCCACCGCTACCTTGCTGCCAGCCCGAAAAAAATCCGCTCATGAATCAAGATCCGCTGGCGCAGCTTAGAGATGTACATTTACCGGACTCCATATCAATGTGGCCGCTGGCAATGGGGTGGTGGATATTACTCGCCCTAATAATACTACTATTAGGGCTTATCGGCTGGGGGATAAAACGCCACCTAGCTAATAAAAAACGGCAGGTAATAATCCAACATGAATTAGATAAGCTGCTTGCCGACTATAAACAACTGGGTGATTTCCAACACTATTTACAATCGTTATCTGAGCTACTTAAACGTGCTGCTATTAGTCTTAGAGGTGATAAACATGTAGCCGCCTATACCGGTAGTAGATGGCAGCAATATATTTATCAATTCGCCAGCCAAGATCAAAAAGACTTGTGTAATTATTTCGGCGACAGTCTATACCAGCGCAAAGGCAGCGGCGACGTGCCAGCTCTGCAAAAATTTGCTAAAGATTGGATTACCACCAAAGAAAAAGCTGAGGTCAGCAATGCTTAGCTTTGATTGGCCTTTAGTATTTATATTGTTACCACTGCCTCTGCTATTTTATTGGTTGCTACCTAATCAGTCTGGTACTGAGGCAGCATTGCGAGTGCCCCAGTTAGACCAATGGCTTGCGGCAGGTATCAGTACCAACGGCAGTACAACAGCAGCCAGTATTATCAAAGCTCTGTTATTGATTATTATCTGGGGCCTATTGGTTAGCGCTGCAGCCAGACCTATGTGGCGAGGCGAACCAGTACCTCAACCCACATCAGGTAGAGATTTAATGCTAGCTGTTGATATCTCCGGCTCAATGAAACAAAAAGACATGGTATTGGACAACAAAGCAGTCAATCGCCTGCAAGCTGTTAAGTCAGTTATCAGCAAATTTGTTGAACGCCGCAGTGGCGATCGGATGGGGTTAATACTATTTGGAACCAATGCTTATCTTCACGTACCGCTGACCTTTGACAAACAAACACTGACTACTTTATTAAATGAAGCCCAAATTGGTTTTGCTGGTGAAAAAACCGCCATAGGTGACGGTATAGGTATGGCTGTTAAACGATTAAAATCTAGCCAATCAAATAGCCGTGTATTAATTTTATTAACCGATGGTAGTAATACCGCGGGTAGTCTAACCCCGGAACAAGCCACCAAGTTAGCAAAGAAAGTGAAACTAAAAGTTTATAGTATTGGTATTGGCGCAGAAGAGATGATGGTGCCGGGATTTTTTGGTAGCAGGCGTGTCAACCCCTCCCGCGATATGGATGAAAGCGCATTAAAAAAAATAGCAATAGCAACCGGGGGTCGCTATTTTCGGGCCGCAAATACCCAAGATCTAGAAACTATCTATGATCTATTGGACGAGTTAGAACCGGTTAAACACGAAGCCAAAACCGTTCGCCCCCAAAAATCCTTGGCATATTTACCACTGAGTATTGCCCTTGGTCTAAGCTTTTTAATCGCGCTCGCCAATGGTACAAATAATATTCGAGGTCGACGCTAATGGCCGATCTATTCAACCAATTATTTAATAGCCAGGGAGCAGCACTGCATTGGATGCGGCCAGAGTATTTATGGACAATAATTCCTGCGCTACTGTTATTTGTAATGCTATGGCGCAATACCGGCAAAGGTGGCAGCTGGTCTAAAATAATCTCGGCTGATTTATTACCGTTTTTAATTGATGGGGTTGAAACTAAAAAAACTCGCTACCCTATCGCCTGTTTAGCAGTCTTATGGCTTATTGCCATTATTGCCGTTGCTGGGCCTGCATTTAAGAAAATACCCGTGCCGGTTTATCAAAAAGAAGATGCAATAATTGTGTTACTAGACTTGTCACCATCTATGCTCGCCGGTGATACTGCACCTTCACGAGTAGTCCAGGCTAGACGCGAAGTACTGGACCTGTTAGCCATCCGCAAAGAAGGTTTAACTGCTTTAATCGCTTATTCTGGTGCTGCATTTATTGTCAGTCCACTGACATCTGACACTGAAACCATAGCCTTGCTAGCGCCTAATCTTGCACCAACAACAATGCCTGTTATTGGCAACAATCCGATCGCCGCTATTAAATTAGCGAATGAATTACGCGCTGGCGCTGGCGTCAATAAAGCCAAATTATTATGGATAACAGATGAGTTACCAGAAAGTGACTTTGACGAAATAAAAAATTTATTAGTAGACAGTAATTTTAATCTAGCAATTTTAGGTATTGGCAGTAAAGACGGTGCGCCTATACCGCTGTCCAGTGGCGGCTTTCTAAAAGACGCCAATAATGCCATGGTCATTCCCAAACTAAATGAAACCACACTAAAAAGATTAGCCAATAACACCAATGGTATTTACCGTCGCAGCGTAGTAAGTGATAGCGACATTATTGATCTAGTCAAATATCAACCCAGCTTAGAACTTGATGATACTAGCGAAGTTTTATCTCAGGAATTTGATGCATGGCAAGACGAGGCGCCATGGTTAGCATTGTTATTGCTGCCATTTGTAGCCATAGGTTTTCGCAAAGGCTGGCTATTAGGACTATTAATCTTTGTCTTACCCATAGAGCAGAGCCATGCTGACGTTTGGCAAAACTTGTGGACGACTAAAGACCAACAAGCGGCTAAAATATTGGCACAAGGCGATGCCATAACTGCCGCTGAGTTATTTGAACACCCGCAATGGAAGGCGATTTCTAAACATCGTGCTGGTGACTTTGATCAAGCAGCTAAAGGGTTTGATGAAAACACAGCCACCAGCTTGTACAACAAAGGCACCGCCCTTGCCCGTGCAGGAAAGATACCTGAAGCCATTAAGATCTATGACCAAGCGTTAAAGCTTAATCCTAATTTTGAAGATGCGACGTTTAATAAGGAATTATTAGAATCATTACCGCCGCCAGCTGAAAAAAAACAACAAGATAACAACGACCAACAAAACGATGAGCAGGAACAATCTAATAAAGAATCAGACCAACAAGATCAGAACCAACAACCGAGTGAAGATGATAGTGATCAGCAAAACCAAGATTCTCAACCTAATGAGGATGACAGCGAGAGTGATCCTGACCAAGAAAAATCAGACTCTGAGCAAGATAATAGCAATGAGACGGAGCAAGATAACCAAAGTGAACCTGAGGAACAAGAAGCCGAGCAGTCTGAAAAGCCAACTGAGCCACAGCAGTCACCAGAAGAAAATCCAGAAGTAGCTAGTGATAACAGCGCTGAAGCAGGCTTAACCGATGAAGAAAAGAATGCAATTGAACAGCAACTGCGACTATTGCAAGATAATCCTGGTGAGCTATTAAAACGTAAATTTCAATATCAATACGAACAAAACGGCGGCACTGGCAACAGTGATGAACAACGATGGTAATAGAATTGACTAAAATAATAGATACAGCTGTGTTTACCCGACTATTCTTGCTAATTACTGCGCTGCTATTTAGTCAGTCATTGATGGCCGAGTCGGTTGCCACAGTTGACCGTAATAATATTAATGTAGAAGAGTCATTTACCTTAACCATTACAGTAGACGATATCGACAGCGATTTGTCACCAGAGCTTAGCCCTTTGCACCGTGACTTCTCAATTTATGACACCAGACAAAACAGCCAGCGCTCCATCATCAATGGTAGCTACTCATCGTCAACACAATGGTTTATTACGCTAATACCAAAGCGTGGAGGTAAGCTAATGATTCCGCCAATAGCAATTGGTAATGAAGTAACCAACGCTATGGTGATGACTGTAACTAAAGCTAGTGAAGCGCCTCTTGGTGAGAAACGACAAGAATTATTTTTAGATGCTAGCACTGATTTAACAGAAGCCTATGTGGGCGCACAGATTATATTCACTGTAAAGCTTTACCATACGGTCAATATTGGCAGCGGCTCTAGCTTGAGTGACCCAGAACCAGAAAATGCTCAAACCAAAAAAATAGCCGAGACTAACTACCAAAGTATTGTTAATGGCGTCGCCTACAATGTTGTAGAGCGTAAATATGCTATTTACCCGACTATAACTGGGAAGTTGGAAATACCACCTGTCCTGCTTAATGCGGTAGTGACCGATGGCCGCAGTGTATCGCTGTTTGGCTCTGCTCGCGGGCAAGATCGCCGAATAATTCGTCGAACACCAAGCATTAACATCATAATAAAAGAGCTACCTCAAATAGCTAAAGACAATGACGCTATTGCTGCAAAAAACTTAAAACTGCATCAACAATGGAGCAGTGACCTTAACGAAATTAAAGTTGGCGACTCGATTACTCGCAATATATTAATCATTGCCGAAGGTGCTTACGCAGCGCAACTGCCGCCGCTATTTATGACTAATCAAGATGGCTTAAAGTTGTATAGCGATCAACCACAAATAAACGACAAGGATAGCGAGAACGGTATTATAGGCCAGCGTCAAGAAAGTATAGCGATTGTCCCCACCAAACCCGGCAACTATACACTGCCCGAGGTTTCTGCATATTGGTTTGACACTAAAACAAATAAACTAAAGAAAGCGAGTTTACCGCCAATAAGTTTTACTGTGGCACCAGGGGAGATTGTTGCACTAGAACCACAAATACCAGTGATAACAGCAGAACTTATAGATAACGCCGACAGCTCAGGTAAGTCGAAAATGTTAACGTCTTATGGCAGCAAAGAGGTATTACCTTGGCAAATTGCTACATTAATTGCTGTGGCCTTATGGGTTATCACATTGATTTATGCCATATTTAAAAAAGGGAGCACGCAATCTGTAGTAGTACAAAAAACAGTGGTTGAAGCGCCAACCGAGGCCGACGCATTTAAGAAACTGCAGTCGGCTTGCAACCAACAAGACGCCAACTTAGTGATAAGCAAAGGCTTGCAATGGGCTGCGTTGCATTGGGATGAGTCGGAAATTACTCATATAAGGGCTATCGGTCAATATGCTGATAAAGATCTTGCAGTCTTATTAGCCCAATTAGAAGCTATGTTGTATGGCGGTAAAACTGTCGATAATTCACTGTATAAAGCGGTAGCGAGTCAGACAGCAAAATTGCGGCGTAGTAAAAATAAAGGCGCAAGTAGTGACTACTTAGCACCTTTATACAAAAGCTAAAACAATACTAACAAGCTACAGCTAACAATTTTAGTCAGCTAAGCTTTTAGCAACCACCTCAAACACATCTTTCGACAGCGACTGCTGCGAGAATATTTCCTGTAAACATGAATTCATTGACGTGGACACCTCTGGCTCAAACTGGCGCCACCGTGTAAGCGGCGCTAAGATACGGGCAGCGATTTGTGGATTTTTCTTATTTAACCGAATAACCACATCACGTAACAACTGGTGACCATGACCACCTAACTGGTGGAAATTAACCGCGTTAGCGCCACAAAATGCTCCCACCACAGCCCTAATTTTATTTGGATTACTCCATTCAAAAAAATCACTATCAATTAGCTTATGTATATTAACCAACGCATCGCTGGCTGGGGCAGTCGCTTGTACTTGCAGCCACTGATTAATAACCAAAGACTCTTTCTGCCAGCGCTGATAAAAATCAGCCAAAACACTATCACGTAAGTTTTCATAAACGACTGCAGGTGAATGAACAATAGCTACTAAGGCAGCCATTTCGTCAGTCATGTTATCGCTGTTATTTAGTTGCTCAGTACAAAGCTGGGCAATAGCGGGATCTTCTAGTAACGACAAGTAGCTTAAACAAACATTGCGAAGGCTACGTTTTGCAATCTGCTCACTATTAGGATCATAATCACCAACCACTTTATTACGGTGATAAGTTTCTACCAGCTCTGTTTGTAACTGCTCGGCAATAAATGTTTTTATACTGTGCCTAACGTGATGAATATGTAAAGGGTAAATTACTTCGCTTAGCTCACTTAAATATGCCTCACTCGGCAGGGTCAACATTAAAGCTACCATTGCCGGATCTAGAGACACATCAATAAGTATGTTTTTATAGGTTGTTAACAAACGTTGATCAGTTTGTAGATTATTGCCAACTTTAAAATTCTCTACCTGCTCTAGCATTATTTTTACTGCTAGTTTATTACACGCTTCCCAGCGGCTGAAACCGTCATTATCGTTCTGTATTAAAAAGGTTAAGTCATCACGACAATAGGGGAAATTCAATTTTACTGGCGCACTGAAGCCACGTAGTAATGATGGCACTGCTCGTTCACCAATATTTTCAAAAACGAAATCTTGCTGCGGCTGAGTTAACTGCAAAACTATTTCGGTATTATCACTGGTTTCAAGATCAGGCTGAGTATTGCGTAAAGCTAATGGCAGAGCGCCGGCAGCGCCTAATAGTGAAACTTTGATTGGGATTAGATAGGGTTTCTTTTCTGTCTGCCCAGGCGTTGGAGGACAAGTCTGAACCATATGTAAGGTATAAGTCTTAGCGCTAGCATCATAGCTAGCTGTCACCTCAACTTGAGGGGTCCCTGACTGAGAATACCAATATTTAAACTGACTAAAGTCTTTACCGCTAGCGTCGGCCATTGCCTGTACAAAGTCATCACAGGTAACAGCTTGACCATCATGACGATCAAAATATAAGTCACTGCCGGCTCTAAAGCCTTGTTCACCCAGTAACTGACGAATCATTCGAACCACTTCCCCACCCTTTTCGTAAACAGTTAAGGTGTAGAAATTAGATATCTCCATATAAGATGCCGGTTGAATTGGATGCGCCATTGGCCCAGCATCCTCGGCGAATTGCGCCGTTCGCAATAAGGTGACATCTTCCACCCGCTTAACCGTTCTTGAGCCAATATCGGCAGAGTATTCTGAGTCTCTAAAAACTGTAAAGCCTTCTTTTAAGCTAAGCTGAAACCAATCGCGACAAGTAACTCGATTACCCGACCAGTTATGAAAATACTCGTGAGCTACAATCCCTTCCACTCGTTGAAAACCAGCATCGGTTGTCGTCTCAGCTTTAGCCAACACACAAGAGGTATTAAATATATTAAGGCCCTTATTTTCCATGGCGCCCATATTAAAGTCATCAACGGCAACAATCATAAAAATATCTAAATCATATTCACGTCCATATACTTCTTCATCCCATTTCATGGCTCTCTTTAATGAATTCATTGCATGATTGCACTTATCTAAATCTTTGCTTTCGACAAAAATTTGTAAGCCAATATTACGCCCAGACATAGTTTTAAAACTGTCGTCAACTCGTGCCAAATCACCAGCGACTAAGGCAAACAAATAACATGGCTTAGGAAACGGATCCTCCCAGCGTACCCAATGTCGCCCTTCGCCAGATTCACCATTGGCAATGTTGTTACCGTTAGACAACAACACAGGGAACTTGTCAACACTGGCATCTATGGTTGTAGTAAAACGTGACATCACATCAGGGCGATCTAAGTAATAGGTAATACGCCTAAACCCTTGTGCCTCACATTGAGTACAATACATAGTTCGACTGCGATATAAGCCTTCTAGCGCAGTATTTTTCGATGGATATATACGAGTGACGATACTCAGCACAAACTGCTGTGGCACGGTATGAATAACCAGCTGTTCATCATCAACACTGTATTCATCAATATTTAAGTCCTTACCGTCAACCGCTACAGACATCAACTCAAGTTCCTGACCGTCTAACTGCAACGGCATATCAAGATCAGCGACTACAGGGTTGCGGCGCATGGTCAGTTTACTGGTAACAATAGTGTATTCGTCCTCAAGTAAGAAATGTAGATCGGTAGTATCGATAAGATAATCTGAAGGACGATAATCTTTTAAGTACACTGTGCCTGGTTGGGCATCTTTCATTACTAATCTCCGAATATATTTTAAGCAAATTATTATTTAGGCAAACTATTTTTTAGGCAAACAACACAGCATGGTAAGAGCCAAATTTACGAATATTTAACACGCCGCTATCTAAGATGAGGTATTGACCCTTAATCCCTTTTAGTACCCCTTCAATGGTGGGTGTTTTATCAAAATTCAAGCTAGTAACTTTGACTGGATACTCATCGACTGGGTAGTTAAAGCGTTCCTGCCTTGGATTGTCTAGCACCTGAAAAGCATTGATGCCATGTTGTTCAATTAGCGCATTAAGCTCAGGTGTAATCTCCTCCCTTAACTCAGCCCAGCGAGCAATAAGATCAATATCGTCAACTTCGCCTTTTAACATGGTGCGCCAGTTAGTTTTATCGGCCACATGATTTTTAAGCACTACCTCTAACAAACCAGACTGGAGCCGACTTTGAACCCGCACAATTGGCAACGCTTGAATCGCACCCTGATCGATCCATCTAGTAGGAATCTGGGTGCCTCTGGTTATCCCTACTTTGACACCTGAAGAATTTGCCAAATAAACAAAATGATCTTGAAAACAAAACTGTTCGCCCCAGCTAGGCTCGCGACAAGTTCCCTGGTAGTAGTGACATTTCTCCGGGCTCATTATACAGCTGTCACATTGCGCCAAAGTAGTAAAACATGGATAACAATAACCTTGTGCAAAGCTCTTGTTTGTTCTTCGTCCGCAATGACTACAACTTATAGCGCCGTCGGTAATTAAACGGATACTCTTACCCACTAAGGCATTCATATCTACCATAGCGTTACCGATAGGTAGCTTATAAGCGACTGGGTCGCTGTGTTGAACCACCATTTTTTTTAGTTGGCCGCTGGCTACAAGCTGCAAATTTTTCTCCTAGAGTAAATAAGTATTATTATTCTGGCAATTTGAGTGGTTGCGGATCATCACAGATATCAGTTTTGGTTTTTTTACCACGGTCGATATAACCTACTTTGTCTTGCTCAGACAGATGCTTTTTTTCGTAAGCAATAACAGCTTCCAAACTATGTTCTTTTTGCTGCTGAGTTAGCGGCGTGCCGTCATTCCACTTACCTAGCTCGACCGCGCGACGCAAATTCTCATGCACTGCTGGTGTCATTTTGCTAATTAATTCATCTAACTCCATATCTACTCCTGAGATTGTCTGGGCCTGAGCAACGCAAAAAACAGCGCACAGACTAAGCCAGACACTAAGCCAATAAAATGCGCTGTATTGGCAATTTCACCCAAGCCCAGCGTACCAAAAACACCTGTCATCATAATCAGCATGATTGCGACTAATGCATAAAATAAGCTATCGGGCATACTAAAACGCTGCGCAGGCACCAGCTTTGACCACAGCCAACAATAACCGGCAAAACCATATATCACTCCAGACAAACCACCAAACAAGGCAGACCCTGCCCATAAAAACTGGGCGACATTAGAAACTATGCCAACAACCAATAACAATAACAATATGCGCAGATGACCTTGATGTTGTTCAATACTGCGACCAAATTCCCACATCCATAAACTATTAAATACCAAATGTAGCCAACCAAAGTGCAAAAAAGCAGGCGTAATAAAACGCCAGTATTGACCACCCACCCAAGGCAGACTTGCTTCTAAAAAAACTATGCGGCCGTTAACGAAAGTCACGTCTTGAAACAAAAATAAATGCAATAGACTATCAGAAATATACCAAGAAAATAAAGCCACTATGATACTCAATAAGATCGAGCCGATAGTAACTGGAAATAACAATAAATAACCTAGTCCCGCAGCAAGATAATTAGCAGGGTTTCCGTCACTCTGAACAGCTTGTACTACTTCACCGGCATCGACAAACTCTTTATACAATTGACTAATCTGGGTTAGTGTCGCTGCATTTTGTGCCCATAACTGAAGTTCATCATTATGCTCAACAATTCTATGAATAATTTGTTGTTGGCGTAAGTGCTGGCTAAACGCCGCCAAATCTGCCGATAATGGCAATGCAATGTAAACTGTCAATTCCATTAGGCTGTGGATTCTGTTAACCGCCCACTCCAGCCTAGCTTTGTTCTGCAAGCAGCATAAAAACTATGATCTAAAGGATGGACTAATTTAAGCTTATGCGGTTTTTTAGTAATGGTAACAACGTCTTTCGGGGCTGCATTTAAATGCACTTGGCCATCACAACTTATATAAGGATGACAATCGCCAATAATAATTTTTATTTCTGTATTACCACCAACAACAATGGGCCGAGCACTAAGGGTATGTGGAAACATTGGCACTAATACAATCGCGTCTAAATCAGGATGCATAATTGGCCCACCACCCGACAGAGCGTAAGCCGTTGAACCAGTCGGTGTCGACACGATTAAACCATCGGAGTCTTGACTGTAGACAAAATCATCATTCATATATAAATCAAAATCGATCATCCGGGCACTGCGACCAGAATTAACCACCACATCGTTTAAGGCGTGAGATTTACCGATGATTTCACCATCTCGACTAACGCTAATATCTAACAAAAACCTTTGCTCTACTGAATATTGACCGTCTAAGACTTCATTAACTTTACTTTCAACTTGGTCCGGCTTGATGTCAGTTAAAAAACCTAATTTACCTCGATTAATGCCTAATATAGCAACATCATGATGGGCTAAATCACGAGCCGCACTGAGTAAACTACCGTCACCGCCGACAACAATAACCAGATCGCAGCGCTTGCCAATATCGTCGCTGCCACCAACATCGAAGTTATGCGCTGGCAATTGAGATGCGATCTCTTCATGCAGCAATATATTGAGCTGACGTTTGGAAATTGTCGCCAATAGAACTTCGACTGACTCAATCACTCGATCATTGCCCAAACGGCCAACAACTCCAACGCTTTTAAATATACTCATAAAGTAATCTTATGATTAAGGGCTAAGCCGGACATTATAGCGAGCCGTGAGCGATGAGACTACGTCATTTTTTAGCTAGAGAGTATTAGCTGTCAATAACCTCTCGACTTTGGCGACAGTTCCTCTAGCACCCTGCATGCCACCGGTGTGCAGCAGCACAACTTTACTACCGGACGGTATTTTTCCACGACGAATTTTATCCCATATCGCGTAAAACGCTTTGCCAGTATATATCGGCTCAATTGCAAAGCTATTGTTACGGTTGAAGTCGGTTACAAATTCAGCCAACTCGGTGGTTATTTTCGCGTATCCACCAAAATGATAATTATGCTCTAACTCAAGCTTAGCAACGCTTTCAGTGTTCTGCTGGCTTATAAATTCGGCGATATCGCTGTTTAAATCTGCCATAGCTTTAAGCACGACCACACCGATAACCGTTTTATTTATCGATAAGCTACAGCAAAGACCTGCTGTAGTTGTACCGGTGCCAACTGCCAGCGCAACAAACTCAGCGTCACTATGTACTGACTGCTCAATCTGCTGACCAATTAACTGACAACCGCTTACGCCAAGCTGATTAGCGCCGCCTTCTGGGATAGCATAAAACTCTCCATGTTTTGCCCTTAGATTAGACATAAACTCTGCACTGTCTTTGAGCTTATATTCGCTGGGAGCGACAAAATGTATCGCCATACCACAGGCGATAGCATCTGCCAGCATTGGTGTGGTCTGTCCCTGATGCCCTCTCACTATGCCAATAGTATTGAGCCCATAGCGCTTACCAGCTTGTGCCAATGCATACAAATGGTTAGACCACATACCGCCAAAACTAAGTATTGTGTTAAATCCCTGATTCTTGGCTATGGTGATATTGGCAAATAACTTATAAATTTTATTGCCAGATAGATGCATATCCAGCTGATCTAAACGACAAATAACGACGCTAATCTGTCTGGCCGTAAATTCGTTACAGTACCAATGAGTAAATTGTGGCGTGTTATTAAGTATCAGCATTCAAAAAACATTAGAGTAAATTAATATAGGGCTGTTTGAACGACCCAAAGCCGCTAAAACATTGACATTAACTATACCTTCGATAAGGTTGGCATTCACCAAGAAATGTCTTAATTCGGATTAATTTATGCAAGTATCTCAGCCTTTTACTCTACCTTGCGGCGCAGTTTTACCCAACAGAATATGTAAAGCAGCCATGACCGAAGGCTTGGCTGATGCCGATGATAATCCCACTCCGGAACTAAATACCCTTTACAAAACATGGTCAGTAGGTGGCGCTGGCTTGTTGTTTAGCGGCAATATAATGGTAGACCGGCGCTACTTAGAACGCGGTGGCAATATGGTATTGGAAGACGATAAAAAATTGTCCTTATTTACCGAACTTGCAGCAGCAGGGACTACTGCTGGCAATCAGTTTTGGGTTCAGCTCAATCATCCAGGACGACAATGTAGCCGCATGGTAAATGGTAAACCGCTGGCTCCATCGGCGGTACAACTCAATCTCGGGGGGAACTTTGGTCAACCAAAAGAGATGACAGAAGAGGATATTAATGATGTTATTACCCGATTTGCCACCAGCGCAGAACTGGTTAAACGGGCGGGTTTTACGGGCGTGCAAGTTCATAGCGCCCATGGATATTTAAGTAGCCAATTTTTATCACCGCTAACCAATCTTCGCCGAGACCGATGGGGTGGCTCGCTTGAAAATCGTGCCCGTTTTTTACTTGAAACGGTTCGGGCGGTGCGTCAAGCCGTCGGCAGTGAATTCCCAATTAGCGTCAAACTTAATTCTGCCGACTTTCAACAAGGTGGCTTTGAACTTGAAGACTGCCAACAAGTAGCCACATGGCTGTGCGATGAAGGTATTGATCTATTAGAAGTATCTGGCGGCACTTACGAGTCGCTAGAATGGATGGATAATGATGAAAAGCGAGATACAACCGTTAATCGAGAGGCATTTTTTCTCAAATATGCGAAATCAATTCGAGCGGCAACCAAAACACCATTAATGATTAGTGGAGGTTTTAGACATTTGGCCACTATGGAAGATGCACTATCCTCAAAAGCATTAGATGTAGTAGGTATTGGTCGTCCTTTTTGTGTTGACCCGGAATTTCCTATCAAATTTTTTGATGGTACCGCAGCAACGGCGCCCCAAGGTGAGCGCGGTTTGGTACTCGGCAAAGGATGGTTAGGACCACGCAGCCCAGTAAAATTAATTAGAGCAATTAATAATCAAGGGCAAGTTGGCTGGTTTTACCAGCAAATTATTAATATCGCTAACAACAAGCCTTTGTTACTATCAAAATCGGTGTTTTCAAGCTTTATTAAACTCATATCGAGAGAGTTCAGGCTGAATAAAAGAAGAACACTAAAAGTAAAATAATCTATATTAAATTTGGAGCTGATTTTTGCAGGGAAAATTTATACATAGCTTTCTAAATGGCTTGGATTACGAACAGAACCTTTCCAAGGTAGAAGTACTTAGAGCAAAACGCTTGCTGCAGGTTTATGTGTTAATTGAATTAACACTTATTCTCATGGCAATTAGCCGTATTGCGATAGGAAAATATTTATTTGCAGCGGCAATCACGACAATTTTCATTGGCCTATTAACTTTATTCCCCCTTATTAAAAAAGGAAAAATTGAAGTCGCTGCAAATATCCTCTGTTCTTGCGCGCTACTATTTTGCCTTGGTGTGTTATGGGTCTACGATGGCCTGAGGGAAGAAGCAGCAATAGCTTTACCGTCCATATTAATGTTTAGCGTTGTCCTGGGTGGTAAACAGCTGTATAAAATTCTTGGATTAATTACAATCATCAATGCTTTAGCTATCGGTTACGTTAATTCAACGGGAATGTATGTCAACGTGGTTGCCGCAAGCTCGCTGGATGCGGCGATAATTATTTCAGTGATGGTTACAGTAATGGGGATTGCAGCTTGGCTGCTAGCTCACGATCTACGCAGTGTAAACACCAGCTTGTTCACCGAACATAGTTTGCTTTTAGCTTCGCAGCAAGAAATTGAACATTTGGTATACCACGACACCTTAACGGGACTCCATAACCGCGCGGCGTCGAACAAACTGTTTGATGATGCTGTAAGTGCTAGCAAAGAAAACAGCCTGCCTGTTTATATGATGTATATCGATTTGGATAATTTTAAGAGTATTAATGATTCGTTTGGAGAAAATTTTGGTGATAAATATCTAACAGAAATAGCCAATCGATTGCAAAGTATGGTCTCTGAAAATGATTTTCTATGCCGTATGGGTGGCGACGAATTCGTACTGATATTTAATTCAATGGAAGACGATAGTGGCATCGACTTTACTGCTAATAAAATACAAGAACTGATAAAAAATCCATTTTTTAAAGATGGTCAGATCGTCTCATCAACAACTTCTATCGGTATCGCCACCTACCCCAAGGATGGTGATAACTTTAATACCATAATGAAGAATGCAGATATGGCAATGTATTATGCCAAAGAGCAAGGGAAAGATACCTTTCATCTATTCGACAAAGAGGTAAATAAGGAAATATTTGATACACTAAGCCTGATTTCTGACATGAGAACAGCGCTAAAAGAAAATCAGTTCTACTTAGTTTTTCAACCTAAAATATTACTTGAAAACAACACAGTTGTAGGGGCTGAAGCATTATTGCGCTGGATACACCCTACTCATGGTTTTATAGGTCCTGACATATTCATTCCTATCGCTGAAAAGTCTGGGCTAATTATTGATATTGGTAAGTGGGTTATTGAGCAGTCATGTATTGCCTGTGGGAATTGGTCAAATGCCGGCTATCCCGATGTATCAGTCGCGATAAATATGTCTATTATTCAATTCAATGAGAACGGTATTGTCGACCAGATAAGGAATAGCATCTCGAACTCAGGGGTAAAACCTAATAATATAGAACTAGAAGTTACCGAATCACTATTATTAGACGACACTGCTGCTCTTCGCGACACCCTTGATGCTATTAAAAAAATGGGCATAAAAATATCAATAGATGACTTTGGAACTGGCTATTCAAATCTAGGATATCTGAAAAAAATGGATGTTAATACACTAAAAATTGATCGATCTTTTATTCAGCATATGATTGATGAGCCACATAATAAAAACATTGTTAAAGCTATTATTCAAATATCGAAAAGCTTAGATTTAAAAGTTATCGCCGAAGGCGTTGAGACAAAAGTAGTCGCCGACTCATTAAGAGCAATGAATTGTGAAATTGGCCAAGGGTACTTTTGGGCTAAACCTCTAGTAGAAAAAGAATTTTTAGAATTTTTGGAAAACCCAAAAAATAAAAATTATGAAAGTTTTAACGTAGGCAACTAGTAAATGGATCTTACTAATATAAATCAACAGTCCATTGCCTATAAGCAATATATTGCCAACAGGCATCGTCGTCTAATGGAAATATTCTGGGGTATTGAAGGGCTTTTTGTCGCCCTTTCATGTATCGCAATTTATTCTCAAAGTTATCTAGTCGCTGCCATTTTACTAAGTAGCTGTGTGCCTTTTTTCATTGTTTATTTTTTATTAAAAGTTGGCAAAACAGATTTAGCGGCCATAATTATTTTTAGTTTTATCTTAATAATTACTTTTGGCTTCGGTTGGCAGTTTTATGGCTTGCGCGATCTATCATTAATGGCAATACCAGCACTGCTAATCTTCTGTGCTTTTTTAGCTAATCCAAAGGTGTTTTTTATATTTCTTGGATTGGCAATAATAAACATTCTCGCTATCGGCTATGTAAATCACACCGAAATCTATAACCATCCGGAACCAGGCAATAGCTTTAGCTATGCCATCAGCTGGAGTGTACTGGTGATTTTTCTTACCGCTAGTATAAGAGTGTTGGGTATTGATATGCAGCGTATGTCAATACGCTTAGCTAAGCAAAATGAACGCCTAGATAGCTATCGTAGTAAAGCCCAGCATTTATTAAATCATGATATTTTAACCAACCTTCCAAATAAAGCAGCCGCTGATGATAAATTGGAACAATATGTCTTTGCTCATGACAAAGTAAACCATGACTGCGTAATGCTGCTCGATTTAGATAATTTTAAAAGCATTAACGACTCAATGGGCCACAATTTTGGTGACCAGTATCTAATAGAAATATCACAGCGAATTAACAGTGCCATAGGCGACATAGGAAACCTTTACCATATCGGTGGTGATAAGTTTTTAGTCATTCTTGAAAATATCGATGATATAGCAATAAGAAACTTGGTTAGCGACATACAACAGTGCCTAAAAAAATTTCATGTCATTGGCGATATAAATGTAAAGTCGACAACATCTATAGGTATAGCCGTTGCTCGCGACAGCGATCAGACCTATGAGGAATTAAAATTACAAGCTGATATTGCATTAGGCAAAGCCAAGGCCAGTGGTCGTAATAGTTACTCTTATCACAATCCACAATTCGATGAAGAGCTGTTAGAGCATGCTCAACTACAAATTGATTTAAAAGATGCTATTAGTAATGACGAATTGTCCATTGCCTTTCAGCCAAAGATATCACTAACAACCAATGCTATTGTCGGTGCAGAAGCAGTGATACGTTGGATCCACCCTACTCGTGGGTCTATTGACCCTAAGGTGTTTTTGTTACTTGCGGAAAAGTCAGGACTTATTTTCGATATCGGCGACTGGATGATTGACAAGGCATGCAGTGCCTGTAATCGCTGGGTAAACCTCGGCCATGAAATCCCCGTTTCAGTTAGCTCATCCCTAGTTCAGTTTAGTTCTGGGAAAATAATCGAGTCGGTCGAGCGTAATTTGATGTTCACTGACCTTAATGGGCGTCACCTAGAGATTCAGGTTGCTGAAGCGTTATTTGTTGATAACTCACCAACTTTAATTTTAACCTTAAATATTCTCAAAACTATGGGCATCACTATAGTTATTGACAACTTCGGAACAGGTTATTCCAATTTAGGAAACCTAAAAAAATATGATATTGACGCCTTAAATATTGACCAGTCATTCATTCAAAATCTAGACGATAATTATGACAATACTATTGTGCATGCGATTATTAATATCGCTAAGGGCTTAGATATAAAAGTGATCGGCGAAGGTATTGAAACTACAGAAACAATAGTTATATTGAGAGAGATGGGCTGCGATATCGGACAGGGTAACTATTGGAGTAAAGAACTAGCAGAAGATGAATTTATTGAATTTTTAGAAAAACTATAAAGTGATATTTAAGCCTGACGTGGCTCAAGATATTGTTATATTTTGACCAACCTAAGCCATCTAGATTTGTCTCTTTATACAGCATAGTCAGTCTATTAGCATACTAGCGTTTACCGATGTAAATAGTACAAAAACTGATATTCATGATGACCTATGGGCTATTCGATAGAGCTACCGCCACAGAATATACCGATAGTATATATGTCAAAAATAATCCGTCGCAATTAACAGTTGGTCTTTCAATAGCCAGAAAAAAGCCGAATCGAAAGATTCGGCATAATAAACTGCTTATTTAACTTAGCGATTGCGCCCCAACGCATCATGACTAGTCACCCAGTCCCCGGTCAAAACTGCACTCATCAGAGACAATTCGCCTGCCAGCACGGTTGCACCAATAATTTCGGCTAATTTACGTACCTTACCGTTGCCGTCGCAGCCCATTAGTTTTAGACATTCTTGCTGGGTAGGTAAGCCTGTGCCGCCACCATAAGTCGCAACAATTAAAGATGGAATCGTGATTGAAAAATAATAATTACCAGCCTCATCTATATCGGCATAGGTAACTGCGGCAGATGATTCTGCAACATTCGCCACGTCTTGGCCTGTAGCCATAAAGGTGGCAGTTATACCGTTAGCGGAATGGGCGCCAGTATTTACCGAGCCTGCCATAAAATTACCTACCTGAGTAATAGCGCGAGCCTTATATAAAGCCATTGATGACACACCCATCACTCGCTGAATCA
>CAWVSB010000004.1:0-205374 GCA_963933215.1 uncultured Cellvibrionales bacterium | reverse complement strand
CCTGCCAACGCTACAATATCAAACTCTTTAACAGCAATAAGTACCGGCGTGTAGGCCCCTAACAATACCAAGATAAAACCGCCCGATATTCCCGGTAAGATGGTTGCACAAATGGCGATAGCGCCAGCAGCAAACAAATACCAAAATTCGCCGTCAGACTCTACTGGCTTAATAAACACCACCGCTACAGCAATAGCGATACCGATAAGTAGCAGTATTAAGTTTTCAATGCCCCAGGGTTTAATTTGTCGCATTAGAAAAATAGCCGAGGCGAAAATCAAACCAAAGAAGAAAGACCAAATTAATAACGGATAAGTCGCTAGCGCGCTCACAATAAGACTGGCAAGCATAGCAATGCTAGTAACAATACCCGCCATTAAAATTGACAAAAATGTGCCATCGACATGCTGCCATGCCTTGGCTAGTTCAACATTACGTAGATACCCGAGTAATTCAACATCAGCGCTGCTTATTGCGTTAATTAAGCGGTCATAAATGCCAGTGATAAGCGCGATAGTTCCACCAGATACGCCGGGCACCACATCGGCAGCGCCCATTGCCATACCACGCAGAAAAATACCTAAGGGCGTCATATTATTCCTGCTCATAAGTTATCTTACCGTACCGCTCAAAAATGGTACAAAAAAAGCAGGTTCAATAATTTCACTTTTGTATTCATCACCGGTACGTGTCACCAGCACTAAGTCCTGGCGGCTATCGTCACCAACCGGCGTAATCAGACGCCCACCGTCGGCTAATTGATCAACTAATTCTTGCGGTATTTCTCGCGGGGCAGCAGCAGACAATATTGAATCGAACGGCCCTTGTGCAGCCCAGCCTAAGCCGCCATCGGCATGTTTAAATTGCACATTATATAATTTTAGCAACCGCATGCGCTTACGCGCTTTGTCTTGTAGCGGCCTTATCCGCTCGACTGAAAATACTTTTTCGCTAAGCTGAGATAAAATAGAGGTTTGATAGCCAGAGCCAGTACCAACTTCAAGCACCCGCCCCAGACGCTCGCTGCCGTTAAGTAATAACTCAGTCATACGGGCAACAATATAGGGCTGAGATATAGTCTGGTTATGACCGATCGGCAGTGCTACATCTTCATAGGCTCGGTGCGATAGCGCTTCATCTAAGAATAAATGCCGTGGCGTTGAGCGCATGACATCGAGCACTACATGACTCTTAACACCTTGGTCTATCAGACGCTCGATAAGGCGGTCACGGGTGCGCCTAGACGTCATCCCAATACCTTCAATAGCAATTTTATTCACTTTTTCTCTCATTGTTATTGTTATGTAAATCAAACACTTCCGCTAATAAAGAAGTAGCATAACACCCTTTTGTTAACTCAAACTCAACTTTAGTAGTGGTGTTATCGAGCCATTTCCACGTTAAGTTTTTTGCTATCGCGCGGGTCGCTCTTCGCTCTTGCTTTAAGCCTTGAAGCACTAAAAAGTCACACCAACTTTGATACAGCTCGGTGATTGCTTGCTCAAGGTCTGCAATTGACCCCGTTGACCGCAAATCTCCTTTACCCCAAAGCGGGGCCGTGGGGTGTATGTCAAAACCTTCACAGCGCTGGCTTATCTCACTGTCACACTGGGCCACTGCAAACACACTACTGCTGCCATCAAGCATTGCCATATCGCCATCAACAATCCTATTCCAAGTATCATTTACTTGGCGCACGGCTAACACCTTATTAAATAAATGCGACCGCGCTGCGGATAAATATAAATCATGATTTCGAGGCTTGCCCTTACCTCTTTCCACCCAACGACTAAATTCGGCTAAATTATTACCGCTAAAGCCAAACCGCTGCTGACCAAAAAAATTAGGAAAACCGATTTTCTTTATCTCTTCAAATTTTTTGTCTACTGCATCACTATCACCGGCGACATTATTTATCGTGATGGAGAAATGATTACTTTTGTGAGCCCCCCGCCGCAGCTTGCGATTATGACGCACCACTTTCTCAATGGTTACGCCGTCGACGGCAAAGTTTTGCCAATCTATATTTTGTTTGCCCGGCACATGTAAACTAAACCACTGTTTGGTCAGCGCTTGCTTATCTTTCATGCCACTGTAGGAAATATCGCGTTCTCTAATATTTGAATAGCGAGCAAGTTCAGTCAATACAAAGCGCGTGTTTCTACCGATTTTACTTACCCACAAATAAATATGCTCGCCTTCACCGATAGGCTCCCAACCCAGTTGTTCAGTAACAACAAAGTCGCTTGGCTGCTGCTTAAGTGTTCCACTAGCAACGGCTTGAGTGTTTGATAGCGCCAGCTCAGCCATTTATTTGCCTTAACATCACCACGCTATGACAACTAATGCCTTCTTTACGGCCTTCGAAACCGAGGGCTTCCGTGGTCGTCGCTTTTACATTAATGGTTGTTATAGCCGCGTTTAAGTCTTGTGCGATAAGTGTACACATAGCATCGATATGCGGCGCCATTTTTGGCGTCTGCGCAACAATCGTCATATCGGCATTAACTAGCTCATAACCTTGTTGCTGCACTAATTTATAACAATGTTTTAACAGCTCGCGACTGTCAGCATTAGCAAACGTTTCGTCAGTATCAGGAAAATGCTTCCCTATATCACCCAAGGCACAAGCACCTAACAATGCATCGCACAATGCATGCAGTAACACGTCGCCGTCAGAGTGAGCAATTAAGCCATGGCTATGAGGGATTTTGACGCCACCCAGAGTTATTTCATCACCATCGCCAAACCGATGCACATCAATACCATGACCAACTCTAAACATCTGGGCTGTCTCCACTATTGGTCAAATAATAATCGGCCAACGCTAAATCTTGTTGACGGGTAATTTTTATATTGCAGTCTCTACCGGTTAATAACATCGGTTTAAGACCAAACTGCTCAATTGCTGAAGACTCATCAGTCACTTCGCTATTATTTTTAGCCGCAGCAGTCATCGCAGCAGTTAAGATTTGATGACGAAAAATTTGCGGCGTTTGCGCACGCCATAAATTAGCTCTAGATTCAGTTTTCATCACCTCACCATTTACAGCTGTTTTAATCGTATCAGTCACTGCGATAGCCGGTATTCCGCCAACAGAGTGATCGCCCAGCTCAGCGGCTAACGCCGTTAGAAAGTTATCACCAATACAAGGCCGCGCCCCATCGTGGATCCAAACCCAGTCATCCGCGTTGGCAATACCTATTAATGCACTCAACCCGTTTAGTACCGAATCGCTCCGCTCTTCACCCCCAATAACGAGAGTGACAGACTGCGGCAGTATTAGATCATTTATATTATTATCATCTTTAGCTACAACTAAAATAATCCCAGCAAAAATACTGGCATTATTAAACGCTGAAATCGAATACTCCAACACCAACTTACCGTGCAGGGTTTGGTATTGCTTAGACGTTCTATCGCCAAAGCGACTACCACGCCCGGCGGCAACAATAACAGCCCAGTTTTTAGCAGTTGCGGTTTGTAAGATACCTTCGTTCATCTTCAAACCTTATTTTTCTGGGGGGATGTATAAAAAGAAGGTTTCATCGTCTTTAATCATTCCCATATCTGAGCGGGCTTTTTCTTCGATGCCTTCAGTGCCTTGACGCAGCTCTCTTACCACATGCAGTAACTCTAAGTTACGGCGGCGAAGTTTGTTATTTTCTAGTTCCTGCAAAGCGATTTTTTCAGTCAACGCGTCAACTTCTGCCAGACTGCCCTCACCAACCCACAAGCGAACCTGTAGACTGATGAGAATAAATACTAGCAAAGCCCAAACCCATTTCACCGCTAGACCCTATGCAAGGCTGAATTGCTGCGCCTAATTACGCGTTAAATTCTGCTCTACCACGATATGGCGCGGCATCTTTTAACTGTGCTTCAATACGTAGTAACCGATTATATTTAGCAACCCGATCAGAGCGACACAAAGACCCAGTTTTAATCTGACCAGCACAAGTAGCCACCGCTAGATCGGCAATCGTGGTGTCTTCTGTCTCACCACTACGATGGGAAATAACCACAGTAAAACCGGCTTTCTGCGCCATATTTATCGCATCTAAAGTTTCACTTAAGGTCCCGATCTGATTAAATTTAATCAGAATAGAATTTCCAACACCTTCATCAATACCGCGCTTTAGAATTTTAGTATTGGTCACGAATAAATCATCACCAACAAGTTGTATTTTATGGCCAATTTTCTTGGTCAAGATAGCCCAGCTATCCCAGTCACTTTCATCCATACCGTCTTCAATAGAAATGATGGGATATTTTTCCGCCAGTTCAGCCAGATAATCTGCAAACCCTTCACCATCAAAAGACTTACCTTCACCGGCTAAGACATATTTACCCTCTTTATAAAACTCAGAAGATGCGCAATCTAGCGCCAAGGTGACATCATCACCTAAGGAGTACCCTGCCTTGGTAACCGCTTCACTAATAATACCCAGTGCAGCTTCGTTTGATGGCAAGTTAGGCGCAAAACCACCCTCGTCACCAACCGCAGTATTTAAACCGCGGCTTTGTAATTCTTTTTTCAACGCATGAAATATTTCAGCGCCGCAACGCAAGGCTTCAGTGAATGTTTTGGCACCAACTGGCTGCACCATAAACTCTTGAATATCAACGTTGTTGTCAGCGTGCTCGCCGCCATTGATAATATTCATCATTGGTACTGGCATGCTGTATTTACCCGGCGTGCCGTTTACATCGGCTATATGCTCATATAGTTCAACGCCTTTATCGCTAGCTGCCGCTTTTGCCACTGCTAAGGACACTGCCAAAATTGCATTAGCGCCCATAGACTCTTTATTGTCAGTCCCATCGACTGCAATCATTGCCGCATCCACTGCGCGCTGATCATGGCTATTTAACCCTTTTACGGTGTCAGCCAAAGTTGTATTAATATTATTAACCGCGGTTAGAACACCTTTACCTAAATAACGTGTTTTATCACCATCGCGTAATTCTAATGCCTCGCGCGAACCGGTAGATGCGCCTGATGGCGCACAGGCCCAGCCTTTAGCACCTGAAGCTAAAACAACCTCAGCTTCTACTGTTGGGTTACCACGAGAATCCATAACCTCTAAGGCGGTGACAGCAACAATTTCCGACATTTCAAAACTCCTAAAACAGCCTAGTGGCTTACGTAATATTAAGTGTGTCAAAACCCTTAACGAGATCGTCAACGGCTTTCATTTGGGTTAAAAATGGTTCTAATTTATCCAGTGGCAGCGCACAAGGGCCATCACATTTTGCATTATCGGGGTCAGGGTGGGCCTCTAAAAACAGGCCAGCAATGCCCTGACTCATTCCTGCCAAACCTAGTTGCACGACTTGCTGGCGCCTGCCACCGGCAGAATCGCTTCTACCACCAGGGGTCTGTAAGGCATGAGTTACATCAAAAATTACTGGCCGCTGTAATTGTTTCATTAAACCAAAGCCCAGCATATCAACCACTAAGTTGTTGTAACCAAAACACGAACCGCGTTCACATAAAATGATTTTAGAGTTACCCGCCTCTTCACATTTATTAATAATATGTTGCATTTCATGGGACGCTAAAAACTGTGCTTTTTTAATATTAATGATAGCGCCAGTTTTGGCCATCGCTTCGACCAAATCTGTTTGCCGCGAAAGAAATGCGGGCAACTGAATAATATCAGCAACCTGCGCCACTGCTGCCGCTTGATAAGGTTCATGTACATCGGTGATTATCGGCACATTAAATTTGGCTTTTATGTCGGCAAATATTTGCAAACCTTTTTCCATGCCAGGGCCACGATACGAATGCAGTGACGAACGATTGGCCTTATCGAAAGATGCTTTAAATACATAGGGAATATTTAATTTAGCGCAAACATTGACGTATTGTTCAGCAATTTCCATCGCTAAATCGCTAGACTCTAAAACATTCATTCCACCAAACAATACAAATGGCAGATCATTTCCTATGTTTATTTTTTTTAAGCTAACCACTGGCTGCGACATAGCTAAGTTCACTCGCTTTTATGACAATTTGCTGCCTGAATAAAACCAGTAAACAACGGATGCCCATCACGTGGCGTCGAGTTAAATTCTGGGTGAAACTGACAGGCCACAAACCAAGGATGATCTGGTACTTCGACAACTTCCACTAGCGTTTTATCAGCCGACCAACCGCCAACGCGTAACCCCGCATCACGCAGTTGATCAAGGAAATTATTGTTCACTTCATAGCGATGACGATGGCGCTCATTAATCTGGCTAGTACCATACAAACTCGCAGTGGTAGAACCTTCTTCCAAGTGACAAACTTGCGCACCTAGACGCATGGTGCCGCCAAGGTCTGAATCTTCATTGCGCTGCTCAACATTACCGCTTTCATCAATCCACTCGGTAATCAAGCCAACCACCGGCTGCGATGTGTTTTGTTCAAACTCAGTACTGTTTGCATCACTTAAACCTGCCACGTGACGGGCATATTCAATTACCGCAACTTGCATACCTAAACAAATGCCCAAGTAAGGAATTTTGTTTTCGCGGGCATACTTAACCGCTTTGATTTTGCCTTCTACGCCGCGATTACCAAAACCACCAGGCACTAATATGCCATGAGCATCAGCTAAACAACCTACGCCTTCAGTTTCAATGGTTTGGGAATCGATATAGCTTATTTTGACTTTAGTACGGGTACCAATACCCGCATGATGCAGCGCTTCATTGAGTGATTTATAGGCGTCAATCAATTCCATGTACTTGCCAACCATGGCAATACGCACTTCGCGTTCTGGATTTTGCTCGCCATGAATTACGGCGTCCCATTCCGACAGATCTGCTGGCGGACAATCTAATTCAAACCGTTCTAATACATAGTCGTCCAAGCCGCGCGCTTGCAACATCGATGGAATACGATAAATACTGTCTGCATCTTGTAATGGAATGACCGCCCGTTTTTCAACATTAGTGAAAGAGGCAATTTTACTTAGCGAGCTTTCATCAATTTCGTGGTCGCTGCGACAGAGTAATACATCTGGCTGCAAACCAATTGAACGCAGTTCTTTAACCGAATGTTGAGTAGGTTTAGTCTTAGTCTCACCGGCGGTAGCAATATATGGCACTAGGGTTAGATGCATTAACATCGAACGCTTGTTACCTAACTCTACGCGTAATTGCCTGGTTGCCTCAAAAAATGGCAGGCCTTCAATATCACCCACCGTACCACCAATTTCAATGATGGCTATATCAGCATCACCGGCACCGACCATAACGCGGCGCTTAATTTCGTCGGTAATATGAGGGATAACCTGAACGGTGCCGCCTTCATAATCGCCGCGGCGCTCTTTGCGTAACACTGTTTCGTAGACCCGACCGGTAGTGAAGTTATTTCGCTTACCCATTTTACGGCGCAAGAAACGCTCGTAGTGACCTAGGTCCAAATCGGTTTCAGCACCATCTTCGGTAACGTAAACTTCTCCGTGCTGAAACGGGCTCATAGTGCCAGGATCCACATTGATATAGGGATCAAGTTTTAGCATTGTTACGTTGAGACCCCGCGCCTCAAGAATAGCCGCTAGTGAAGCAGACGATAACCCTTTACCCAAGGATGATACAACGCCACCAGTGACGAAAATAAATCGAGTCGTCATGTTATTTTTTTTGCCCGCAAGTCAGGATGAAGCGGGAAAATTTGAATAAATAAAGCCGCTGTAGATGGTGCGTCAGAATATCAGAAAGGCTGCAGCGGTACAACGCAAAGCGGCCGTAACACGACTGATTAATAACGCCAAATCAACTGTAGCCCCAGCTCTCCCTCGGGACTAAGAAAATCTTCACAAACCCAACAATCACCTACTGCAGCCAGCTGATCATCGATATAAATCAAGGGCACCCTATCTCGCAGCCATGGTTTTATGCCGTATTCTTGTAATAGCTTCTTAACCGTCTGCGAGCGCCCTCTACCCGCAGGCTTGCAACGCTCGCCACCCTGGCGGTATTTCACTACTGCGTGATCAAAGCACAGCAATCCTCGACCACGACCAACTAATGCTTGCAGCGAACCCAAGCCGTCTAACTCCAACACAGACAGACCATCCCATTGATATACCGAGCTAGAGTCTACGGCTTTTAAGTGCGGCATTATCGACAAGCGTGCGCCGCTAATTCGAAACTCTACATCGGCATACTTAATAAGCGGATGGGCTTGAGAATCTGCTGACAAGGCATTATTCACTTGTTCGAGCACGGCTAATGAGGGCGCTAGATCCTGCAAGCTAAGCGCCAATTGTCTCAATACCGAAAAACGTCGATTCAAAGACAAGGTTAACAGACCATCAATGCACAGGCTTGAATCAGTAGCGCGATAATCACAAGCCACTAAATCAGCTTGTGCCAGCGCTGCAACCTCGCCACTAAGCTCTGCGCTTAATAATCCACTGCGGTTTAAATTGCGCTTAACGCTGGGCCAGCGTTGGGCAAGCAGCGGAAATATTTCATTGCGTAAAAAATTGCGATCATAGCGACTATCATCGTTAGTCGTATCTTCAACCCAGGTCAACTGCTGTTGCTGGGCATAGTTTAAGATATCTTCTTTGCTGTAGTTTAACAAAGGCCGCACTAATATCGCGCTGCCAAGGCTGCGCTGCGCTGGAATCCCACCCAAACCCTTAGGCCCGCTGCCATTTAGTAAGCGCATTAATACGGTTTCGGCTTGATCATCCAAATGATGACCTTGAAATAACACATCGCCTGCCTGCAGGTATTGCTCAAAAGCCCGGTAGCGGGCGTCGCGTGCACTCTGCTCGACTCCACCGTTACCATCGACATTCACCACTATTGAAGTGCAATCGACACTTAAGTTGTCGCAAACAGATTGGCAGTGCTGCTGCCACTGCGCCGCATCAACTTGCAACCCATGATTGATATGAATAGCTAAAACAGGGGGGGTATTTGAATCGACCGATAAGGCTACTAATTGATGCAATAAAACATGCGAGTCAACCCCGCCGCTATAGGCTACCACCCACCTTTGTGCATCAAGATATTGCTGCAATTGAGGAAGAATATTTAACATGAAACAAGCAGATATTGCCTTAGTCGTTACCGTAAGACATTAGGCGCTGATAACGACGATCAAGCAACTCATCAAGCGACAACTCTTTGACCTGTTGTAATTGCGCAATTAAATGTGCTTTGATACTTTGCGCAGCCCTATCCATATCCCGATGAGCACCACCTCTAGGCTCTTCAATAGTCGCGTCAACAATACCGAGTTTTTGTAATTCACTAGAAGTAACCCCCATTGCTGCAGCCGCTTCTGGCGCTTTATCAGATGTCTTCCAAATAATATTGGCGCAACCCTCAGGCGAAATAACAAAATAAGTTGAGTACTGCAACATCGCTAAATGATCACCGACACCAATGCCCAGTGCACCGCCAGAACTACCTTCACCAATGACGGTACATATGATCGGTGTTTTTAAATGTGACATAACCGCTAGGTTTCGAGCAATTGCTTCACTAATGCCACGCTCTTCAGAATCGATCCCAGGATATGCCCCAGGAGTATCAATCAGAGTGAATACCGGCAGCTTAAATCGCTCTGCCATTTGCATTAAGCGCATTGCTTTACGATAGCCTTCTGGTCTTGGCATACCAAAATTCCGCTTAACTTTTTCGTGCACGCCGCGGCCTTTTTCTTGACCAATAACCACACAAGGTTCACCCTCAAGTCGAGCTAGACCAGCAATAATGGCACTGTCGTCACCATACAAACGATCACCGTGTAGCTCTTCAAAATCAGTGAAAATACGGCTAATGTAATCTGATGTGTAGGGCCGCAAGGGATGCCTGGCAACCTTGACGATTTCCCAAGGAGAAAGATTGGCATAAATTTTGGCAGTCAGCTTATTACTTTTTTCTTTAAGCGTTTTTATTTCTTCAGCAATATTTATATCGTTATCTGTACCGACCAAACTTAGCTCTTCGATTTTCTCTTCGAGCGTTGCGATAGGTTGTTCAAAATCAAGATAATTAGGATTCATGCTAAGTAATCATACCCTTCAGTGCTTTGCCTGACTGTAATAATAGTTGACCGCACTATAACAATTTGTAGAAAAAAAAGCGCGCACTTAGATTTATTCATTAGGCGCCACTGTTTCCGTACTCAACAACTACTTGGTCTAGACCAAATTGTTTTTGCAGTTGTTCAATCAGTTCTTCACCGGGAAACACCCGCCATTGATCTGATAACTGGACCCGACCACGCGCCGTAGCCCCAGTATATTCAATAATTACTGGGCAACTTTGCTCTATATCCTGACTAACAAGAGGGAGTAATAACGAGTGTAATTGGCGAGGAAAACCAACACTGTTCAGCTTTAATACCAAAGCCCCGGCTTTTCGTTGCCGCGCTTGATCTAAGGTCATTACGCTGTCGGCTTGTACTTTTAACGCCCCAGAACCATTGTAGTCATCAATAGCTACCTTGCCCTGCACAACGACGATTTTGTCTTTAATCAGCATTTCGCGGCATTGTTCAAAAGCGGCACCGAAGAATCCGACCTCTATACGACTGGTTCTATCGTCGAGGGTAGCAAACGCCATATTGTTACCACTTTTCGATTTCATTACCCGTAAATTAACTATCAGCCCCACAACTAGCTGCGGATGCTTTTCGGCGCGCAAATTAACAATGCGGTTAGCCACCAAATGCTTCAGCTCATGTTCATAATCGTCTATGGGATGACCAGTGACATATAAGCCCAAGGTGTCTTTTTCGCCCTCTAGCCGTACTTTGCCCGACCATTTAGCCGTATTAATAAACTTTTCATACACGTCGCCCAAATCAACCTTACTATCATCGCCCATAGAGAACAGATCAATCATCCCAGCCTGCGCATTTTGACTCGACTGCTCAGCAGCTTTTACCGCATCAGGCAGTGCCGCCATTAACACCGCTCGGTCAATACCTAAAGCGTCAAAAGCGCCTGATAATATAAGTGCTTCTAAGGCTCGCTTATTAACTGTCCTCGGATCTGTGCGATTACAAAAATCAAATAAATCGGTAAACGGTCCTTCTTTTCTTGCGCTTACAATACTTTCTACCGGCCCTTCGCCTAAGCCCTTAATTGCGCCTAAGCCATAAACCACCGCGCCATCATCAGTAACGG
This sequence comes from uncultured Cellvibrionales bacterium, assembly GCA_963933215.1. Classification (GTDB taxonomy): domain Bacteria; phylum Pseudomonadota; class Gammaproteobacteria; order Pseudomonadales; family CAWVSB01; genus CAWVSB01. The sequence goes on along the minus strand of CAWVSB010000004.1, from coordinate 194,223 downwards.
TAAACTGAAATTCACTTGAATTTACATCAGGCAACAATAGTTCTAATTTCATTGCTCGGCATTCTTCGATAAAGGTCACAACTTTGTCGGTATTTTGCATATCTGACGACATTACTGCAGCCATAAACGGCGCAGGATAATGTACCTTTAACCACGCGGTCTGATAAGAGACTAGCGCATAAGCCGCCGAGTGAGATTTATTGAAGCCATAACCGGCAAACTTTTCCATTAAGTCAAAAATATTACTCGCAAGATCTTCGCCAACACCTCTTCCGGCGGCACCGTCAACAAACGCAGCACGCTGTCGCGCCATTTCATCAAGGTCTTTTTTACCCATCGCTCGACGTAATAAATCAGCACCACCGAGCGAGAAGTTACCCAATATCTGAGCAATTTGCATAACCTGCTCTTGATACAAAATAATGCCATAGGTGGGTTCAAGTACCGGAATCAAATCTTCATGTTGATATTGACTGTGCGGATATGCCACCTCCGCGCGGCCGTGCTTACGATTAATAAAATCGTCGACCATACCCGACTGCAGTGGCCCCGGTCTAAACAGGGCGACCAATGCGATAATATCTTCAAAGCGGTTGGGCAATAGGCGCTTAATCAAGTCCTTCATCCCACGTGATTCCAACTGGAACACTGCAGTGGTATCGGCGCGCTGGAGTAAATCAAAGGTGGCTCTGTCGTCTAACGGGATCGACATAATATCAAGTGCACTGCCATCATTTGCTTGCCGATTAATAGTTTTAATCGCCCAATCGATAATGGTTAGAGTACGCAAACCCAAAAAATCGAATTTAACTAAGCCAACTTCTTCAACATCTTTTTTATCGTACTGAGTTACTAGCCCTTGACCTGTTTCATCACAATATAATGGTGAAAAGTCAGTCAGCTTAGTCGGTGCAATAACAACGCCCCCGGCATGTTTACCGACGCCGCGAGTTATCCCCTCAAGCTGAAGTGCCATATCCCAAATTTCTTGACCAGCGGAATCACCCGCTAAAAACTCCCGTAAGATTTCTTCTTGCTCATACGCTTTATCTAAAGTCATACCAACTTCAAACGGAATCAGCTTAGATAATTTATCGGCCAAACCATAAGGTTTACTTTGTACTCTCGCTACATCACGCACCACTGCTTTGGCGGCCATAGTTCCGAAAGTAATAATCTGACTAACCGCGTCTCTGCCGTATTGATCGGCCACATAGCTAATTACCCGATCACGCCCTTCCATACAGAAATCAACATCGAAGTCAGGCATTGATACCCGCTCGGGATTCAAAAATCGCTCGAAGAGTAAATCATATTCTAACGGATCAAGATCGGTAATTAGTAGCGCATACGCCACTAATGAACCAGCACCAGAGCCACGACCTGGCCCCACTGGTACACCGTTATCTTTACCCCATTTAATAAAATCCATGACGATTAAAAAATAACCGGGAAAACCCATTTGAATGATTACATTTAACTCAAAATCTAAGCGATCACGGTATTTTTTTTCTATCTCGGGAAAGTCTTCACGGCTGGTGTCATACAAAAAATTAAGCCGATCCGTTAATCCTTCATGCGAAATTTTGGTGAAAAACTCATCTAAGGTTAAGCCTTCTGGCACTGGAAATTCGGGCAAGTAATAAGTACCAATTTCTATCTCAACATTACAGCGTCGGGCTATTTGAACAGTATTTTCAATAGCTTCTGGAATATCAGAAAATAGCTCAGTCATCTCCTCTGCTGTTCGTAGATATTGCTCTTCGCTATATAGACGCGGCCGCCGGCTATCGTCTAGGGTGCGTTGATCATTGATACAAACTCTTGCTTCATGGGCATCAAACTCTTCGCCATCAATGAATCTGACATCATTCGTAGCGACTACTGGGCAACTAAATTTTTCTGCTAGCACTACCGCTTTATGCAGATAACTTTCATCTTGGGAGCGGCCGGTGCGCTGTAATTCGATATAAAAACGATCGCCAAACACTTGTAACCAGTACTGCAAAAATACTTCTGCGTCTTTCTCTCTGTCGTTTAATAAGGCCTGGCCAATATCACCAGCCTTTGCTCCCGACAGTGCAATAATTCCACCCGCACACTCTGCAATCCACTGCCGTTCAACTCGCGCTTCGCCAAAGGCTTGGCCTTCTTGGTAGGCTCTAGAAATTAGTACGCGTAAATTACGATAGCCTTCTTCAGTCTGCGCCAACAAGGTGATTATTGTGGTGGACTCATTGTCAACATCGTTAACAATAAAGTCACTGCCGAGAATAGGCTTTATACCGGCGCTACGTGCCGCCTTATAGAATTTCACTAAGCCATAAAAATTACAGACATCGGTTAGTGCAACCGCGGGCATGTTCAACTCGCCAATTTTTTTAATCAGCGGCTTTATCCGAACTAGGCCATCAACTATGGAATATTCACTATGAACTTTTAAATGTACAAATGGTGTCGTCATTTAGATCTCAAAAACTGGCGCTTTGCTGTATTAGTTTCCTCACTGGATTAAATGTACGCCGGTGCTGTGCCAATACGCCATAATCCTCCAATGCCTTCATATGCTTGGTCGTGGGGTAGCCTTTATGACTGTCAAACCCGTATTCTGGATGTTGCAAGTGTAGCGCAACCATCTCCCTATCTCTTGTCACTTTCGCGATAATTGACCCAGCTGAAATCTCAGCTATTTTCGAGTCACCTTTGACCACCGCCTCACTAGAATATGACCATTTAGGACAGCGATTACCATCAACCCAAACAAACTCAGGCTGTACCTTGAGCGCTTGCACAGCCCGGGTCATGGCCAACATGCTGGCCTGCAATATGTTGATCTCATCTATCTCCGCAGGGCTCGCTCGGCCGATACCCCACGCCAATGCTTTTTCGACTATCTCGGCATATAAGGCTTCGCGACGCTTCTCGCTGAGCTTTTTAGAGTCGGCTAAACCTTCAATGGGATTATTCGGATCTAAAATTACAGCACCCGCAACAACATCGCCAACCAAAGGTCCTCGTCCAACTTCATCTACCCCAGCTGCCAACAGACCGCGGGCTTGATCGGCGAACAATTCATCTGCCATTGGCTTCTCGCTTAGCATCGATCAAGCTTAATAGTATCTGCGCCGCTGATTCAACATTATCACCGGCTAACTGACGATGAATAGCATCAAATTCTGCAATCAGATCAGATTTTTTATCAGCATCGACAAGTAATGGTCGCAATTCATCCACAATTGCCTCGACACTAACTGCATGCTGAATCAGCTCTGGCACTAACTTTTTGTTGGCTAATAAATTAGGCAGCGCTATAAAGGGCGTTTTAACAATGCGCGACAATATCCGATAAGGCCAATCACCCATTTTGTACGCCACCACCATTGGCCGTTTAAGCAGCATAGCCTCTAGGGTAGTAGTGCCCGATGTCATCAATACGGCATCTGCAGCCTGCATCAGCTCATGAGATTGACCCATAGTGACTTGCAAGCTATTGGCCAGACTTGGCATTGAGCTAGCAGCCTCATCAATCAAGTTCTGAATTTGAATATGTCGTAATTTATTAGCTGCGGGAATACCAAAAATCAATTCTGGAATTTCTTGCTTCAGTTTTTCTGCCACTGCTAAAAACACCGGCAACATCAACTCAACCTCTCCTTTGCGAGAACCTGGCATCAAAGTCAACAATTTTGCATCAGCACTAATGGCAAGCATAGGCCGCACTTCACCCGGCTCAGACACCATCGGAAAGCGTGCCGCTAAGGGGTGGCCAACAAATGCTACTGGCACATCATTGTGATGATAGAATTTTGCTTCAAACGGGAATAACGTCAACATCATATCAACGCCACGACGTATTTTTTTAACTCTACCCTGGCGCCATGCCCAGACTGATGGACTGACATAATGCGCCGTTGTTATGCCTTGCTGACGCAACGCTAATTCTATATTCAAGGTAAAGTCAGGAGAGTCTATGCCAACAAACAAGTCGGGGGGATTAGCTGTAAAATGCTGTTTTACTCGTTTGCGAATCGCTAATAATTCGAACAACCGTTTCAGCGGTTCAATTAAGCCCATCACCGAAAGGCGATCCATTTCAACCATTGAGTGAAGACCTTGGGCTATCATTAACGGCCCACCGATGCCTTCAAATACTACATTAGGATTTAGCGCTAATATTTCAGCCATCAGCGCGCCGCCCAGCTGATCACCAGAAGCTTCGCCTGCCAATATACCTATTCTTAAGGGGGGTTTTAGCTGCTTATCGTTACTCATCCGCTTTAGCGGACCAAGCCGCGCTTAGAGTTAATCACTGAGTCAGCAAATAATCTAACTTCTTCGCACTCTTCAATCAATGGCGCCAACTGCTCTAGAGCTTCATCAACCTTTAGGCCACTACGAAATACAATGCGGTATGCTTTTTTTATACTTGCCAGTGATTCTTTACTGAAGCCACGGCGTTTTAAGCCTTCGGTATTAAGGCCTTTTATCTCTGCAGGAAAGCCCATCACCACGCAATATGCCGCCACATCTAATTTCACCCCACTGCCCATACCAACAAAGCTATGACTGCCAATAGAGCAGAACTGATGAATCAGCGAGTAACCACTAATAATAGCCCAGTCACCAACCACAACATGGCCAGCAAGTGAGGCATTGTTAACTAAGATTATATTGCTACCAACAACACTGTCATGGCCAATATGCACATAAGCCATAATCAAATTATCGTTACCGATAGTAGTCTCACTACGATCTTGGATAGTGCCACGATGAATAGTAACGCCTTCACGAATGACATTATTGTCGCCAATCACTAAACGCGTGGCCTCACCTTTATATTTTAGGTCGGGGGTATCTTCACCAATAGTCGAAAACTGAAATATTTTATTGTTACTACCGATAACTGTGGGACCTTTAAGAACCACATGAGGACCAATAACACTATTCGCTCCAATCACCACATTGGCTCCGACTATACTGTAGGGACCAACCTCTGCAGAATCAGCAATGGAAGCGGCGGGATCTATTATGGCGGTAGGATGGATACTCATTTATGGCTTTTCTCTCTTATCTTTCTTTTCCAAGGCATCAACTCTGGCTAGCAACGATCTTAACCGTTTAAACACGCTAGCCGCTTTGCGCCAATCTCTGGTCGGCATCATTGGCGTACCGGCCGAGTATGAGCCTTTTTCAATAATACTTTTAGTCACTAATGTTCTGGCAGTTACTGTGACTTCATCCGCTATTACAATATGGCCAACAATACCAACACCACCAGCAATGACGCAACGTCTGCCAATTTTTGTACTACCGGCTATAGCACTGGCACCAGCGATGGCGGTTTTATCGCCAATAATGACGTTATGAGCTATTTGAACTTGGTTATCAATAATAACATCGTCACCAATCACAGTATCTTCAATTGCGCCGCGATCGACAGTTGTATTTGCACCTATGGATACTCGGTCACCAATTACCACCGAGCCAACTTGGGCGATACGCTGCCAACCGTTTACGCTAGGAGCAAAACCAAAACCGTCTGCACCAATAACCACCCCGCTATGGAGCACACAGTCACTGCCTATTCTGACATTGTGATAAACACTAACATTGGGATATAACTTACTATTGCTAGCGACGGTAGAATTTTCACCAATATAGCAACCCGCGCTAATAACAGCGCCGTGGCCAATTACAGCGCCTGCCTCGATTACCGCGTTAGCAGCCACCGATGCTGATTCAGCAACGCGGGCGCTGGCACTAACAGTTGCCTGCGGGCTGATCCCATTGATCGCTTGAGGCGCATCGTCAAACAATAATGACAATTTGGCATAGGCACCATAGGGATCACTAGTAATTAATGCCGGAACGCGGCATTGATCTAATAGCTGAGGGGAAACAATTGCAGCGCTGGCAAGAGTAGTCGCTAGATGTTTAACGTACTGCTTATTCGCAATAAAACAAATTTGACCAGCCTGAGCATTTTCTACCGTGCCAAGACTAGTGATAACCGTATCGCCATTGCCCTCAATTTCACAACCAAGCGTTATCGCTAACTCTGACAGCGTAAACTTGGGCATAGAGGTAAACCTTCAGATAATTACTTATTCTCGTTTAGACGCTGAGTCACTTTAGCCGTAATATCATAACCGGCATCAGCATGAATTGCGGTTTGAGCATCTAACAACAAACCAATGCCGTCAGCTTTAATTACATCTGAAATAACTACTTTAGCTTTACCGCCTAGCTCAGCCATCAAACCACGCGCCAGATCTTGCTCGGCCTTTTGTAGCTTTCCTGCAATATGTTGCAAGTCAGCTTGTTTTTCCTGTAGTTTTTTCTGTTGCTCAGCTTTTTGCTCAGCAGACATTACCGCAGCGTCTTTTTGTAATTTTTTGATTAAGGCTTCGCCTTCTTTTTGAATATCTTCTAGCTGCTTTTTACTAGCAACATAGTCGGCATCCTTACGCAGCGCTTCTAATCTATCTTTCGCTACATCTGTCTCTAAAATTGCGCGTTGTGCATCAACAATAGCAACACTGCCTTGAGCGAAAGCTTGACCACTAACTGTTAATACTGCAAATAACAAAAGACCTTTAATTAATTTAACCACTTACTTTCTCCATTTAAACATTATAGTTATTAAAAAAAACATATTTTAGAAAAACTGCCCTAATGAGAACTGAAATACTTCTGGCTCATCAAAGACACCCTCATTAAGCGGCTTAGCCAAACTGAAACTTAGCGGTCCAAACCCAGTAATCCAAGTAACACCAATACCTGCCGAATACCTAAGCTCCCCAGCGTCAAAATTAAAGCATGCAACTTGAGACTTACCACAAGTAGTGTCAAATACATTGCCGGCATCAATAAAAAACGCCGAACGCAATGCCCGTTGATCTTTTATAAATGGTAACGGGAACAATAGCTCGATGCTACCTTCAACTAATAAATTACCACCAAAAGGATCTCTTCGATTAAACCCTGTGCTGGCAATCAACCCACCATTACCGTCAGAGATATAGGCGAAGTTGTCGGGGAAACGGATGAAACCGTCACTACCTTGCTCGAACACTGGGTTACCATTGCTATCTACCCCAGTTTGAATCTGTCTAACTTCATAGTTTTCTGGTGGTGTACTGCGTGGCCCAAGCGTATTAGCTTCGAAACCCCTAACTGAGCCAAACCCACCGGCATAGAAATTTTGGAAAAAGGGCAATTCAGTAGTATTACCATAACCCTCACCATAGCCAATCTCTCCTCTAAATCGTAATGTGAAAGATCTACTAATCGGAACAAAAATCTGTCCAGTATAGGTTAAGCGGAAATATTCTAAGTCACTGCCGGGAAGCGACAATTCAAGAGACACACTTTGCGCTGTACCGCGAGTCGCTAGCTGGCCACGGTTCAAAGTAGACTGTATCCAACTACCAGACACTGTAAAGGTATCAAACAAGTCGCCATTTGCATCGATAAACCCGGGTTCGACATCAGCAAATAAAGACTGGAGATCATCATTACCCAATACATCCTCATCGGCGCCACTAATAGCCGCTAGGGTTTCAATATAACGATTTACCCCGTCAAACGGCCGAGGACTGCCCTCTATTTCTTGCACAACATTGGTGCCGGTTGCAACCTCAGTATGCTGGTAACCAACTGTAAAGCCCAAACGCTGTGTTTCCCCAATCGGATAACCAAAGTTCATATTGGCACCATAGACATTAGTACTAAAGGAGGCAACGTTAGCCTCGTCAAAATCAGTTTGACGGGCAAACACACTAAAACCTCGGCTTACGCCGTCGTCGGTGTAATATGGATTAACATAACTAAAGTTGGCACTGTCTTGAAACCTACTTGAGTTAATACCGACACCCACTTGTTTACCTGACCCCAGAAAGTTGTTTTGCTGTAAGTTGGCACCCAGTATCAAGCCTTGCTCCTGGGCGAAACCAACGCTTGCACTAATGCTACCAGATGGCTGTTCTTCTACTGTGTAAGTAACATCAATTAAATCATCGGCACCAGCAACCGGAATTGTTTCCACATTGGCAGCAGCAAAAAAGCCTAGCCGCTGCAAGCGGATTTGACCTTGATCAATTTTCAGACTTGACGCTGGCGCCCCTTCCATTTGACGTAACTCACGGCGCAGTACTTCGTCACTAGTATTGGCATTGCCAGTAAAAGTGATTCGATTAACATAAGTACGCTTACCGGGGTCAATGAAGAATTTTACCGCTACCGTATTTTCTTCATCAAAAATATCAGGCCGCGCAGAAACTTTAGCAAAACTATAACCCTCGTTAGACAAGCGTTTAGTAATATAGTCTTCTGTTTGCGTTAATGCGCTCTGAGAAAAAGCCTGTCCTTCTTGTATTACTACAAACCGCATCAGCTCTTCTTCTGGCACAACTAAATCACCGGAAAGTTCAACGTCGGTAATAGTATATACGCCGCCTTCAAGCAAATTCACTGTTATATAAACAGATTTTTTATCCGGCGTGATCGATACCTGCGTAGAGTCGAGATTGAAGCGCGCATAACCGCTATTGAGGTAGAAGGACTCAACCGCCTCTAGGTCTCCTTTCAACTTCTCGCGTGAATATTTATCGTCACTGGTAATCCAGCTCAACCAGCCCGTGGTTTGAACTTCCATCAATTCGCGCAATATATCATCGTCATATACTTGATTACCGACGATATTAATATGCTTAATCTTGGCAACATTACCTTCATCAACGGTAATACTGACGGCAACTCGATTTCTTGGCTGCTCAACAACTTCTGTTTCAATACCCGCGTCATACCTGCCTTGAGATACATATTGACGCTGCAGTTCCATCCGCATTCCTTCCAGAGTAGCGCGTTTTAATACCTGCCCTTCAGCTAAACCAGCTCCTTTTAAACCTTCTAAGAGGGCTTGTGTTTCAATGGCTTTATTACCTTCAATATTAATTTCGCTTATCGATGGACGCTCAGTCAGTATCATCACTAAAATATCGCCATCACGAGCAATTTGAATATCTTCAAAATTACCAGTCGCAAACAGTGAGCGAGCAGCGTTGCGCAGCGAACCTTGGTCAACAGTTTGGCCAATACCTATTGGCATTGCCGCAAACACGCTACCAGAAGAAATGCGCTGCAGACCTTCTATGCGAATATCAGCAATAGTAAAGCTATCGGCACGGGCTGATAGCACTGCAAATGACAGCAAAAATAAAACTAACTTTAACGCACACTTCATTAAATTATTTTCCAGAGATGTCTCGTAAGGGTTAAGCCCAACTAAAATTATTATTATTTATAAACGAGCAATATCGTTGTATAAAGCAAAAAACATCAAGCAGACTACCATTACTAAGCCCAACTGATAGCCAATATTCTGAGCCCATTGTGGTACTGGGCTGCCCTTAAGCCACTCAATGGTATAAAACAAAATATGCCCGCCATCTAAGACTGGAATAGGTAGTAAGTTCAATACACCAAGGCTAATACTAAGCAAAGCCAAAATACTTAAATATGACTCAAAACCGGCTTTAGCAGACGCGGTCGCTACTTTAGCAATGGTAATAGGTCCACTCAAGTTTTTTGGCGAAATCAGGCCTTCTATTAGCTTTTTAATTGACTGCAGAGTAAATACCGACATCTTCCAGGTTTCAGCGGCCGCTTCGCCCACCGCGTCTAGAGGTGAATATTTAAATTCACGAATCATAGACGCTGATAAATCAGGCACCATGACTCGCATACCCACTCGGCCAACGGCAGAGCCGTCATCAATAATATGTCTGGCTGGGGTAATATCTCTAATACCAAGCTCACCACCTCGGTCAACCAATACAGCGATACTCTCTCCTGCTCGTGGTTGTACATATTCAACCCAGTCAGACCAAGAAGTTAATGCGATATCATCTGCTTGTAATAATTTATCACCCGCTATAAAACCAGCTTGAGCAGCGGCGCTAGCCGGCAGCACATCTTCAACAATAGGCTCTAATACTGGCCTATAGGGAGAAATCCCTAAGCTACCCAAAATATCTGGATCACCTTCGCCAACCAGCCAGTCTTTAATCAACAGTTTGGTGTTGTATTCAAACTTAGATTCCGGCGCCGATACGATGGTGTTAATCTCACCAGTCTCCCCTAACCGTGAGATCAACTGCATACTCACTGCACGCCACGTAGGGGTAGGCTCATTTTCAATTGACAGAATTTCTTGCCCAGACGTCAGTCCAGCACGTTCAGCCGCAGAACCTGGCGTCACTTCACCGATAATTGGCACTACGCCAGTCACACCAGATACAAATACCAACCAGTAAGCAACAAATGCCAATATAAAATTAGCAATTGGTCCAGCGGAGACAATCGCAATACGGGGCAGTGGCTTTTTGTTATTAAACGCCATATGACGCTCAGCCTCATCAACCTCACCTTCGCGCTCGTCTAACATTTTCACATAGCCGCCAAGCGGCAGTGCACTGAGCGAAAACTCAGTACCTAACTTGTCTTTTCGAGTGAACAGTACCGGCCCAAAACCGATAGAAAAACGTAACACCTTAACGCCACATTTACGCGCCACCCAAAAATGACCGTATTCATGAAATGCCACCAAAATACTAAAGGTGACAATCGCAATAAGAACAGTTTCTAGAATTTCCATCATTAGATTTTAATGTATCTCAGCTACAATTTGATTAGCAAGTAGTCGTGCTTCAGCATCGGCTGTTTGCACAACCTCTATAGTAGTGGCTTTCACTGTACTTTGCTTGGCTAACACCTGCTCTATAATACTGGCGATGTCGGTAAAACCTATTTTTTTATTTAGGAATGCAGCAACTGCAATCTCATTAGCGGCGTTTAACACTGCGCTGGCGGTACCACCTTGCTGCCAAGCTTGCCTGGCCAACACTAAACATGGAAAACGCTGCTCGTCAGGAGCCTCAAAATCTAAGCTGCCAAGTTTAATAAAATCTAGTGGTTTAACTCCAGCATCTACTCGCTCTGGCCACGCCAGCCCATAAGCTATGGGGGTGCGCATATCGGGGTTACCCATTTGCGCTATCACCGAGCCGTCCACATAACGCACCATAGAATGAATAATACTTTGCGGATGAACCACTATATCAATGTCTGACTGATCGGTATCAAACAGCCAACAGGCCTCAATAAGCTCAAGGCCTTTATTCATTAACGTTGCTGAATCAACTGAGATTTTTTGACCCATACTCCAGTTAGGATGAGCACATGCTTGCTCAGGGCTGACGCCATGCATTTGCTCCGCACTGAATTGTCGAAACGGCCCACCTGATGCTGTTAACAATATCCTCTCTACCCCATTGTCGACCAAACTTTTGTTAGCTGTTTGAGGTAGACACTGGAAGATAGCATTATGTTCGCTATCAATCGGCAATAAAGTTGCACCACTGGCAGCAATTGCCTGCATAAATAAGTCGCCAGCCATTACTAAAGCCTCTTTATTGGCTAGCAATACCTTTTTGCCCGCTTCGGCAGCAGCTAAAGTAGGGTTTAATCCGGCAGCCCCAACAATGGCAGCCATCACTGAATCAACGTGGGGATGGGATGCCACATGACACAATCCATCGTCGCCGCATAACACTTCAGTATCGACATGCAATAAGTTTAATTTATCTTTTAATTGCTGCGCTGCGTTAGCTGATCCCAATACTGCATATTGAGGTTTATACGCCACACATAGCTCAGCTAACTCGTCAACTTTACTATTTGCGGTAAGCGCAAACACCCCATACTTATCTGGATGCCTAGCAATAACATCTAAGGTGTTAAGCCCCACAGAGCCAGTTGCGCCTAAAACAGTAATCTGCTCAATCGCGCTCATTTATTTGGCCACCATTAACAAACCAAATGCAAACATCGGCATCGCCGCTAATATTCCGTCTATCCGGTCAAGAAAACCACCATGACCTGGCAGTAAGTTGGAACTGTCTTTAACGCCGGCCTGACGTTTAAGCATACTGACAGCCAAATCACCTAATGCCGAGGCCGCGGCGCACACTACCGACAAAGCAACGGCTTGAGCAACACTCATATTTAATAAACCATAATAGGTAGCTACCAAATAGGACATCAAACCAGCCGCAACTACGCCGCCAAAAAAACCTTCCCATGTCTTTTTAGGGCTGACGGCCGGAGCAAATTTGTGTTTACCAAAGGTCAGACCGCTAAAATAGGCGCCTATATCAGTAAAAGCCACCACCGCAATAATATATAAAATTAATAACGGACCTTGTTCGCTAAAGCTCAAAAAGGCCATCGCTAGCCACACAGCACTGAGAATAATCAAACCCAATAACGAGCGGGCCCATTTGCTGCCCCATACCGCTGCAGAAGCAGGATAGGTAATTACCCAACACAATAAAATAGCCCATAAAGTTGTCGCAGAACCTAACGTTTGCGCCAGCCATTGCGTATTTTCAGCTTCAAAACTTACCAAAGCGCCCATCGCAACCAACAACAAACCAACAACTGCGGCATAAACAATTTTTTGTAATCCTGCAAAAGCTGCTAATTGTGCCCACTCCCAAGCGGCGACAACCACTACCAAGCTAAATATTAAGACCATTTGTATAGCCGGTAAAAACAACACCCCGACAAATAATATCGCCATAATCAGTGCAGTTATTATTCTATGTTTAAGCACTAGTCTTTGCTCCTATTTGTTCAGAGGTATGACCAAAACGGCGCTCACGTTGAGCATAATCAGCCAGTGCGGCCAGTAATTCTTGCTTGGTGAAATCTGGCCAATAAGTATCGGTGAAATATAGTTCTGAATAAGCAGTTTGCCACAATAAAAAATTACTTATGCGATGCTCGCCACCAGTACGTATCAGCAAGTCAGGCGCAGGGATGTCAGCCAGAGAGAGATAGTTCGCTAATTGCTCCTCACTGATATCACTTTCCGCTAGATCACCCTGTTTCACAGCAGCCAACAATTTAGTCACCGCCTGCGTGATATCCCACTGCCCCCCATAGTCAGCAGCAATAACTAAAGTACCTTCAGTATTAGTGTGGGTGAGTTCTTCTGCCGATTGCATTTGTTGTTGTAAGGTTTTTGAAAAGCGATCACGCCGGCCGATAAATCTAACGCGGGTCCCCTTAACATTTAATTCTGGAATTTCTTTGGAGAGATAGCGCGAGAATAAATTCATCAAGGCTTTAACTTCGCTGCTAGGGCGTTGCCAATTTTCGCTACTAAAGGCAAATAACGTTAGTACCTTCACCCCAGCATCTAAACAGCCATCCAGCACACCCCTAATTGCCTCAACGCCAGCTTGATGGCCCGAGGCAACAGCGCGCAAACCCTTGGCTTTCGCCCAGCGGTTATTACCATCCATAATAATGGCGACATGGTGGGGAACTACTGCCAAGCTGTTATCAGCCATTGGAGACAAAACCCGCCTTAAATTTCCATCAAGTCGACTTCTTTAGCTGCTAACAGCTGATCGACTTTGGCTACATGTTTATCGGTTAGTTTTTGAATATCTTCTTGCCCGCGGCGATCATCGTCTTCACTAATGTCTTTGTCTTTTAGCAAGTCTTTAATATTACCAATAGCATCGCGCCGACAGTTACGAATCGATACTCTAGACGACTCAGCCTCAGCCCTAGCTTGCTTGATAAAGACTTTACGCGTCTCTTCAGTCAGCATTGGCATAGGCAGACGGATAACCGAACCAGCCGTACTTGGATTTAAACCCAAATCAGACTTCATAATCGCTTTTTCGATATCCGGAACTAAGTTTTTTTCCCAAGGCGTAACACTGAGTGTTCTGGCATCATCAACCGACACGTTAGCTACCTGACTCAATGCTGTCATGCTGCCATAGTAATCGACCATCACGCCATCTAAAATACTAGGATGGGCACGACCGGTTCTAATTCGGCCAAAAGCACTGCCCAACGCCTCAACAGCTTTTTGCATGCTCACTTCAGCATCTTGTTTAATCTCATTGATCACAGTCGATCTCCTACTAATAACTTATTAACTTTTATGATCTAACTAAAGTACCTACGTTGCCGCCACTAACAATAGTCAGCAATGCACCGACTTCTTCCATTTTAAATACGCGCAGTGGCATATCATGGTCACGGCACAGGCAAATAGCAGTTAAGTCCATCACCCCTAATTTTTTATCCAAAGCTTCGTCATAGGTTAACTCGTCATACCTAACCGCGTCGGGATCTTTTTCTGGGTCAGCCGTATAAACACCATCAACTTTAGTCGCTTTCAGTACTATTTCAGCGTCGATTTCAATACCACGCAAACAGGCAGCGGAATCAGTAGTGAAAAATGGATTACCAGTTCCCGCAGAGAAAATAACCACATCACCCTGATCTAAATAACGCAGTGCGGCACGGCGATCATAATGTTCAACCACACCACTCATGGGAATCGCAGACATCACCCGGCTAGCTATATTGGAACGCTCTAAGGCGTCACGTAATGCTAGGGCATTCATCACTGTTGCCAGCATACCCATATGGTCGCCGGTAACTCTGTCTAAGCCCACTGCACTTAATGCCGCACCTCTAAATAAATTACCACCACCAACAACTAAGCCAACCTGTACCCCTATGCCGACCAGCTGTCCTATCTCTAAAGCCATTTGGTCAAGTACCTTAGGGTCAATACCAAAGCCTTCATTACCCATAAGCGCTTCACCGCTTAGCTTCAACATGATCCGCTTATACTTTTTATCTTTGTTCGACATATCCATCCGCCCTAAGTGTCATAGTGTGGTGATACTAAAAGGGCATCCTATGGATGCCCTTAATATTGCAAACCTACTTCAATTGTGCGGCAACTTCGGCGGCGAAATCAACCTCTTCTTTGTCAATCCCTTCACCAACTTCATAACGCACAAAGGCAACCACTTCAGCGCCAGCTTTTTTAGCCAGCTCGCCAACGGTTACATCAGGGTCTTTTACGAAAGATTGCTTAGTTAAACTAATCTCTTCTAAGAACTTACGCACTCGGCCAACAACCATCTTTTCAATGATTTCAGCAGGCTTGCCGCTGTCTTGAGCTTGCGCTACGTAAATGTCTTTTTCTTTAGAGATAACATCTTCAGGCACATCTTCAGGGTTGGCATACTGAGGGTTAGATGCAGCCACATGCATAGCGATATCCTTTGCTAGCTCTACATCACCACCTTTAAGCTGAACCAATACTGCAATACGGTTGTTACTGTGCACGTAACTGCCAACCACATCGCCGCTTAATGAAGCAATACGTCTCGGACTAATATTCTCACCAATTTTTTGTACCAATGTTTCACGATCAGCTTCAACACCGCTCGCTAGCAAAGCTTGTATATCTTCCTGTTTGTCAGCTAACGCCTTGTCAGCAACACTATTAACAAACGCCAAGAAGCCGGCATCGCGGGCAGCGAAATCGGTTTCACTGTTTACTTCCAATAACTGAGCATAAGCGTTATCAGCGCTTACTCGGGCGGCTACAACACCTTCAGCAGCAACACGGCCAGCTTTTTTAGCCGCTTTCATACCGCTAGACTTACGTAAGTTCTCAATGGCTTGATTAATATCGCCCTCAGTCTCGCGTAGTGCTTTTTTACAATCAAGCATACCCAAACCGGTACGCTGACGAAGTTCTTTTACTAATGATGCAGAAATTGCAACCATGGAACTCACCTCTATATTTCATTCATCCTTGACAAGCGCTGGGCGCTAAACCATTAGGATGAAACTAATTAAACTAATAAATCGACTTAAAAAAAGGGGCAAAGCCCCCTTTCTAGTACCTAACTGAACGTCTTACTCTGCGGCAGGAGCTGGTGCTTCTGGCGCGTCAACTGCTTCAGCGTCAACTGCTTCAGCGTCAACTTCTACGAAGTCATCTTTAGTGATAGGCGCATTCTCGTTCTTGCCTTCAAGTATCGCATCAGCTAAAGCTTTACCGTAAAGTTTAATTGCACGAATTGCATCATCGTTACCAGGAATAACATAATCAACGCCATCTGGGTTGCTGTTACTATCAACGATACCGATAACAGGAATACCAAGCTTGTTAGCTTCGGTAATAGCAATACGCTCATGATCAACATCAATCACGAATAAAGCGTCAGGCAAACCGCCCATATCTTTAATACCACCAATAGAGCGCTCTAACTTTTCCATCTCACGCTTGCGCATTAGACCTTCTTTCTTAGTTAGAATATCAAAAGTACCGTCGGCGCTTTGCGCTTCTAAATCACGAAACCGCTTAATAGACTGACGAATAGTTTTGTAGTTAGTTAACATGCCACCCAACCAACGCTGGCTCACATAAGGCATACCTGCGCGTTCAGCTTCGGTTTTAACAACTTTACTTGCCGCACGTTTAGTACCAACTATAAGAATCTTGTTTTTGTTAGCCGCTAACTTTTGAACCATAGTTAACGCATCGTTAAGTGCTGGAACAGTTTGCTCTAAATTAATAATGTGGATTTTATTGCGAACGCCAAATAGATAATTGCTCATCTTAGGGTTCCAGTAGCGAGCTTGGTGACCAAAGTGAACACCAGCCTGCAACAACTCACGCATAGAAACGGTAGCCATAATATTGCCTATATTTTGTAATGGGTTATCTCTCCCACCTATCCCATATTTCAACCTAGCCCTAGTTATTATAGATAAGGCCAAGCACCCCGAAACATGTGTCGATAAGTGTTCGAATTTTAATCACTGCCTACCTAATGCAGACAGCGGCGCGTTTTATATCATATTTACTGTTCAGATTAAAGTTTTTAGCCCTGTAAACTGCATTAAATATGACCAGCGGTTAACTATATAAACAGCCAGAATAGCGATAATCGCTAGCCATCGGTTAAATTCATAGATTTTCACAATAGCCAGGCAAAAAAAGGCCGCGACAAGCTGATCGCGGCACTGTTTTAGTTAAGCTACTTCAAATCAAATCGATCTGCTTGCATAACTTTCACCCAAGCCTGGACAAAGTCATTGACAAACTTCTCGTTTGAGCCATCAAAGGCATAAGCCTCTGCTACAGCACGCAGCTCGGAATTCGACCCAAAGATCAAATCAACTGGTGTTGCAGTGTACTTCACCTTACCGGTTTGACGATCAACGCCTTCATACAAGCCTTCAATTGCGGACTTATTCCACTGTGTAGACATATCTAACAAGTTGACAAAAAAGTCATTACTTAATATATCCGGCCTCGCGGTTAGCACACCGTGTTGAGAGCCATCAGCATTAGTATTTAACGCTCGCATACCACCAACCAGCGCAGTAGCTTGTGGCACCGTTAAACCAAGTAAATCAGCCTTATCAACTAACATTTCTGCAGGCGAGCGATACGCCGCACCGGCATCAAAGTAATTACGAAATGCATCGGCTTTAGGCTCAAGTAATGAGAACGAATTCACATCTGTTTGTGCTTGCTCTGCATCGCCGCGCCCAGACCTAAATGGCACCTCAATTTTAACGCCAGCATCTTTAGCGGCTTGCTCAATTGCCGCACCACCACCTAAGACAATTAAATCAGCAAGCGAGACCTTGTCTTTACCAAAGTCAGCTCGCACCTGTTCCAGCGCAGCAATCACTTTAGTCAGTTGCTGCGGGTTATTAACCGCCCAGTCCTTTTGCGGAGCAAGTGCTA
Organism: uncultured Cellvibrionales bacterium; assembly: GCA_963933215.1. Taxonomy (GTDB): domain Bacteria; phylum Pseudomonadota; class Gammaproteobacteria; order Pseudomonadales; family CAWVSB01; genus CAWVSB01. The sequence goes on along the minus strand of CAWVSB010000004.1, from coordinate 176,567 downwards.
TACGAGCACCATTGGCACCGCCACGCTTGTCGCTGGCACGAAAAGTTGACGCCGACGCCCAGGCAGTACTCACCAGCTCCGACACAGTTAAGTCTGAAGCTAATAGCTCTTTCTTAAGGCGTTTAACCGCTCGATTACTTAGCTTTTTACCAGCAGGCACTGGGTCTTGCCAAATAAGTTCTTCGCTTGGGACTTCTACCCCTAAATAAAGCGCACTAGGCCCCATATCGCGGTGAGTAAGCTTGTACCACGCTTTAGCAAAAGCCTTTTGATATTCGTCAGGATTTGCCACAAAACGCTCGGCAATGGCTCTATAAGCTGGATCAAACTTCATTGCCAAATCGGCAGTCGTCATCACTGGCGCATGAAACTTACCTTCAATATGAGCATCGGGAACCGAGTTATGTACTGACTCATCCGTCGGAATCCACTGTATTGCACCGGCTGGGCTGCGAGTTTGCTGCCATTCAAAGTTAAGTAAGTTAGTTAAGTACAGCGATGTCCATTGGGTTGGAGCCTGCGTCCAAGCACCTTCTAAACCACTGGTAACAGTATCTTCAGAATGGCCTTTACCACATTTATTTTTCCAGCCAAGACCCTGTTCCTCAAGCGCTGCAGCGGCTGGCTCTACCCCGACACAGTCGGCAGGCTTGTGAGCACCATGCATTTTACCAAAGGTATGGCCGCCTGCTATTAACGCCACTACTTCTTCGTCATTCATCGCCATACGCCTAAACGACTCGCGAATGTTGTTGGCAGAACCGATAGGATCTGGCTTGCCTCTGGGGCCCTCTGGGTTTACATAGATCAAACCCATATGAGTTGCACCGAGCGGGCGCTGCAATTTGCCATCTCTTTCGTGTCTATCACTAGCCAGCATTTCCAATTCCGGCCCCCAATAAACCAAATCTGGCTCCCAATCATCAGTCCGGCCACCAGCAAAGCCATAGGTTTCAAAACCCATATTCTCTAGCGCAACGTTACCCGCCAAAATCATTAAATCTGCCCATGACAAACTGTGCCCATATTGTTGTTTTATTGGCCACAACAAGCGTCGTGCTTTGTCTAAATTACCGTTATCTGGCCAGCTGTTGAGCGGCTCAAACCGTTGCTGGCCGCCATCACCGCCACCGCGTCCATCTAAGGTGCGATAAGTGCCCGAGCTATGCCATGTCATACGAATAAAAAACGGCCCATAATTGCCGTAATCCGCTGGCCACCAATCTTGCGAAGTCGTTAGCAGCAGATCTATATCTCGCTTGACTGCGGTTAAATCTAGCTTGCTGAATTCCTCTGCATAATTGAAATCATCCCCCATAGGACTTGAGCGCCGGTCATGGTCACGCAATGCCGAAAGATCTAGCTGATCAGGCCACCAAAACTGATTAGGCTTAGCCTGCCCAGCAGCCACATTACCGCTGCCTATAGCACCTTTGGGCTTAGACATTTCGTCAGCCACAGAATACTGGGCCATGGCGGTGACTAACACACTCGCCACTGCTGTTTTTATCAATAAATTATGTTTTTTCATAGCTTACTCCACTTATTTTTAGCCGCCATATCGGCTGCATTTATAATATTGCGAGATCTATAATCAGAATTGTCACTAAAACAGTAGAACCGCCGCAATAAAAAATTGATAGTTAAACAACGGATATACATTAAATAACTAGCTGTTCTCACCACCGACGATAATAATGACTCGCTAGTATTTGGTAAAATCGTTTATTCCTATACAATTGATAGGAAAAACAAATAACTAGTTGAGACCATGCGATGAATCTAAAAGACTTAAAGTATTTTTTAGCAATAGCTGAGCTAAAACACTTTGGCCATGCAGCACAGCAATGCAATGTGAGCCAGCCAACGCTTAGTGGTCAAATAAAAAAACTAGAGGAAACCTTGGGGGTCATGCTGTTTGAGCGAACCAATCGTCGCGTAATGCTAACCGAAGCAGGCCATCAGATTGTTATTTACGCAAAACGTATTATAAGAGAAGTAGACGCTATTCACGAGATTGCCGACAGCACGCGAGATCCGCTAGCCGGCAAGTTTCGCTTAGGTGCATTTCCAACCCTAGCCACTTACATTTTCCCAAGGATAGTGCCACAAGTAAAAGCCTCCATGCCTAATTTGCGACTCATCCTCATGGAAGAAAAAACCTCTCAGCTTATAGATCAGCTTCACAATGGTGAGATAGATGCAGCACTACTTGCGCTGCCTATTCAAGACGACTACTTAATTAGCAAACCATTATTTGACGATGAGTTTTTCCTAGCAGTACCTAGTGGCCATGACCTCACTAAATATAAAACTGTAGACCAAACAAAACTAAAACAGCATCGGCTATTACTATTGGAAGAAGGTCACTGTCTGCGCGATCAATCCTTAGAAATATGTCAACTACATAACATTGGTGAAGAACAGGACTTTAAAGCGACGGGACTTGAAACCCTGCGGCAAATGGTCAAAGCGGGCACAGGTATTACCTTTATGCCAAAAATTGCAATTCAAGCGAAGGAAACTGGGATTGAATATATCCCATTTACCAAACCGGCCCCGAGCAGGTCAATAGGTTTAGTTTGGCGTAAAACCACCCCCAGACAGCAAGTCATTAAGGAATTAATAAAGTTAATCTAATCCACTAATTTTGTAGGGCTTTATGTTAACTACCGCCTATAATGATTTCGCATAGGCAGGATCATCCGGATACTTTATAATGATGTTTTTATCATCTAGGCACAGAATGTATGGCTGTTACGATCAAAACTCCGGCTGAAATCGAAAAAATGCGCATCTCAGGCCGTCTGGCCGCCGAAGTACTAGAAATGATCACGCCTCACGTTGTACCAGGAATCAGTACTGGTGAGCTTGACCGTATTTGCCACGATTACATTGTCGATGTGCAAAAAGCGATCCCCGCGCCACTTAACTACAATGGCTTCCCTAAATCTGTCTGCACTTCTATTAACCAAGTTGTGTGTCATGGCATTCCATCCGATGAAAAATTGCTAAAGAAAGGCGATATCATCAATATTGATGTGACAGTAATAAAAGATGAGTACCACGGCGACACCAGCATTATGCTTTACGTCGGCGAGGTAGAAAAACACGCCCAGCGAATCTGCGAAGTCGCCCAAGAATCCCTATACAAAGCGATAGATATTATCAAACCCGGCATTACTTTGGGTGACATTGGACATATTATCCAAACCCATGCTGAAGGCCTGCATTATGGCGTAGTGCGTGAATATTGCGGTCATGGCATTGGCAAAATATTTCATGAAGATCCGCAGGTGATGCATTACGGTAAAGTTGGCGAAGGGTTAGTGCTAACCGAAGGTATGACGTTTACAGTCGAGCCAATGCTCAATGCGGGCACTTGGAAAACGAAGCTAAACAAACGTGACGGCTGGACCGTAACCACTGCTGATCGCCGTCTTTCTGCGCAATGGGAACACACCCTAGCAGTGACTAGCAATGGCGTTGAAGTACTGACCGCACGTAAAAATGAGCCTTATTTTACTGCTTAAAACAACTCTTGGAGTTTTATGAACGCCCCCGCTACTTCAATTGAAGACCTGATTAATAGCACTTCAATTTTTACGCAAATATCTGCCAGCAACAATCCGGCGCCAATCTGTAAGCAGGCGGTCATTGATGTAACTGAGCAAATGAATGAGCAATTTAAAGCCGGCCATCCAGTGGCTGACTTAGTACATGCGCGTGCCAATTTTATTGACGGACTGCTCTGTGCGGCATGGCAAAGCCTTAATTTAGATAAAGCAAGCGCGCTCAGTTTAGTCGCCGTTGGTGGTTATGGTCGCGGCGAGCTACACCCCTTCTCCGACATTGACATAATGGTGTTGTTATCCAATGAAGACATTGGCAAAGTACAAGGCTCATTGGAAAAATTTCTTACTATGCTGTGGGATGTTGGTTTAGATATTGGACACAGTGTTCGCAGCGTAAAAGATTGTGTTAGCCAAGCCAAAGAAGACATATCGATAGCAACTAACCTAATGGAAGCTCGACTATTACACGGCAATCAATTCGTCTTTGATGAAATGATTGATGCCACTAGCCCTGAACATATTTGGCCTAGCAATGACTTTTACCGTGCCAAATGGGAAGAGCAAATAAGTCGTCATCATAGATTTGCCAATACCGAATACAACTTAGAACCTAATGTAAAAAATGGCCCAGGTGGTTTACGGGATATCCAAATGATCGATTGGATTGTGCAACGCCATTTCAATACCAAAAACGAAAGAGCATTATACGAACAGGGTTTGCTCACCGAAGAAGAACAAGAACTATTGCGCAACGGCGAAGAATATTTATGGGGCATTCGCTGGGCATTGCATATTGTTGCCGGCCGCGCAGAAGACAGACTGCTGTTTGATCACCAACGTAACATAGCCGCACTATTTGGCTTTACTGACAACGACCAAAGTCTAGCGGTTGAACAATTAATGCAAACCTATTATCGCTGGGTACAAGCGATAGCTGACGTAAACGATTTGCTAGTGCAGTTGTTTGACGAAAATCTGCTGCGCGCCTGTGAGCCAGAAAAGATCCAAGAGATTAATGTTCGCTTTAGAAACAACAATGGCTACTTAGAAGCTGCTAACAATAAAGTGTTCACCCAAACACCATTTGCAATACTTGAAGCCTTCGTAATCATGGCGCAAGACGAACAAATAATTGGGCCCAAAGCATCAACTGTGCGACTAATCCGTGAGGCATCTGATTTAATCGACGATGATTTTAGAGCTGACCCACATAATCGACAATTATTTATGGACGTGTTTCGCTCACGCAATAAAGTAGCTACTCAATTACGTCGCATGAATCGATACGGTATTTTGGGCAAGTACCTGCCCGCATTTGGCAAACTGGTTGGCAAAATGCAACATGACTTATTTCATGTTTACACAGTCGATGCGCACATTATCGAAGTCATAAAAAACATGCGCCTGTTTAGCTATGACAATTACTCCGAAAAATTTCCAATTGCCGCAAGTATCGTTAAGCGCCTACCAAATATAGAAGTACTATATATTGCAGGCTTAATGCACGATATTGCTAAAGGCCGCGGCGGCGACCATTCAGAAAAAGGTATGGAGGACGCGCGAATTTTCTGCCAAGACCATGGCTTCTCTGCTCGTGACACCAATATGGTTGTGTGGCTGGTACAAAACCATTTAATTATGTCTAGCACCTCACAGCGCAAAGACGTATCTGACCCCGAAGAAATCTTAGCATTCGCCAAATTGGTCGGCGACAAAGTTCATCTTGATTATCTATACGCACTAACTGTTGCAGATATTAACGGTACAAATCCAAAACTCTGGAATAGCTGGCGCGCATCGCTTATGCGCCAATTATATTTAGAAACCAAACGCGCCCTGCGTATTGGTTTAGGCGTAGACATAGATAAAGGGGAATGGGTGCAAGAAGCGCAGGAATCTTCCATTCGAATTCTGGAGGAAGAAGGACTCGATGCCGACGAAGTTATCGAGCTATGGAATCATACTCGCGACGACTACTTCCTGCGCGAAACTGCGGCTGATGTTGCCTGGCAAACCTTAGCAATCGCTAAACATGGTAATTCGTTAGAACCGCTAATTCTAATCAAAGGTACATCAGAGCGTGAGTATGAGGGTGCGACACAAATATTTATTTATGCGCCAGTGCGTGATGATTTATTTGCCTTAGTCTCTTCAACATTCGAGCAGCTAAACTTAAGTATTCAAGATGCACGTATGTATGAAAACTCTAGTCAGTACTGTCTAGACACTTATATAGTACTAGAGGCTGACGACACCCCGATAGGCAATGCACCGAAACGCTTAGCTGAAATAAAAACTACTTTATTTGATGCCTTAGAAAATCCTGAAGAATATACCGGTAATGAATACCAATATATTCCGCGTACATTGAAGCACTTTTCATATCCGACAACGGTTAGTTTTACGACCGACGAAGGCAAGCAACAAACTATTATCGAAGTAATTAGCCCAGACCGCGCTGGCTTATTAGCAGCAGTTGCCCGTATTTTTATTCGCCACGGCGCTATTTTACAAAATGCCAAAATCAGCACCTTGGGCGAACGGGTAGAAGACGTATTTTTCGTTACTGATAAAAATGGCGGGTTGATTAAAGATCAAGCAAGACTAGATTCAATAAGTAGTGATATTACCAAAACTCTCGACTCCGACGACGAATAGCCTTGAACCTATAGCCATGAACCCAGATTTACAATTACTACAGCCCTACCCGTTCGAACGCCTAAAAAAAATTAAGCAGGGCTTAACGCCGCCCGCAGACTTAAACCATATTGCGCTATCGATCGGTGAGCCTAAACATCAGCCGCCACAATGTGTATTGGAATCGTTGCGCGACAACATGAATCTAATTGCTAACTATCCAACAACCGCCGGCTTACCAGAATTAAGGCAAAGCATCGCTAATTGGTTAGAACGTCGCTTCAAGCTAGCAAGCGTCGATGCATTAACGCAGGTATTACCAGTTAATGGCACTCGCGAAGCCTTGTTTGCATTTGCCCAAGCAGTCGTCGATCGCAACCAGAACAAACCGCTAGTGTTAATGCCAAATCCTTTTTATCAGATCTACGAAGGTGCGGCATTTTTAGCAGGCGCGACGCCTTACTTTGTAAACTGTTTAGCAGAAAACGATTACCATCCAGATTTTGACGCTATCGCTCCGTCAACTTGGGATGACTGCCAACTACTTTATCTCTGCAGTCCGGGCAACCCCACTGGCACTGTTACCGATGAAGAGACTCTGCAAAAACTGATTAATTTAAGTGCTAAGCACAATTTTATTATCGCCTCTGACGAATGTTATTCAGAACTGTATTTTGATGAAGACAAACCGCCAATTGGTTTGCTGGAAGCTGCTAGCAATATGGGTAATACCAGTTATAAAAACTGCGTGGTATTTCATAGCTTATCCAAACGTTCAAACCTGCCAGGGCTTCGCTCGGGCTTTGTCGCGGGTGATAGCGATGTGCTAAAACAGTTTTTAAGCTATCGCACCTATCATGGCTGCGCCATGCCAATAGCAAGCCAACAAGCCAGCATTACTGCATGGAATGACGAAACCCATGTAATTGATAACCGCCGTCAATATCGTGAAAAATTTGCCGCGGTAGTGCCAATTCTGGCAGCAGTATTATCAGTTAAAATGCCAGAAGCAGGCTTCTATCTTTGGCCACAAACGCCCATAGCGGATGATCAATTTGCTGCTGATATTTTTGCACAAACCAATATCACCGTTTTACCTGGCAGCTTTCTAGGTCGTAATAATGATGGCATGAATCCTGGTAGCGGCCATATTCGTATGGCACTGGTGGCAAGCCAGCAAGAATGTATTGATGCTGCAACTCGTATCCGTAACCTTATGCAGGCGCGCTAATGTTAAAGCAACAACGCGCTGACTATATACTTAAACGCCTTAATGAAATTTATGAACAAGTCCCTATTCCATTAGATCATAATGACCCTTACACACTATTAGTTGCGGTATTACTGTCTGCACAGTGTACTGACGAACGAGTCAATCAGATAACCCCTGATTTATTTCGTCTGGCAGACAACCCACAAGGTATGTCACAAGTAGACGTTGAAGATATTTATCAAGCAGTAAGGTCATGCGGGCTAGCACCGCAAAAATCGAAAGCTATTAAAAGGCTGTCTGAAATATTGATTGAAGATTATGACGGCGAAGTGCCAGCGGATATGGCGGCATTAGAAACGCTGCCTGGAGTTGGCCACAAAACCGCAAGTGTGGTTATGTCACAAGCCTTTGGGGTACCTGCCTTTGCTGTGGATACTCATATTCATCGGCTAGCCCAACGCTGGGGTTTAACCAATGGCAGCAATGTGACGAAAACAGAAAAAGACTTAAAAAAAGTATTCCCTATCGAAGCATGGAATAAACTGCATTTACAAATCATTTACTACGGTCGCGAATACTGCAGCGCTCGGACTTGTTACGGTATCGGCTGCGAAATTTGTACCACCTGTTATCCTAATCGCAAGAAGCCTAAGAAAACGCTAAAGGCTTAAAGCGCACACTAACAATCTATTAAAAAAGAGGTTACACGTGACTAAATTAGCGCTCGATGTCATCGCCTCAAGCGCCAAGCAATGCACCTTGTGTGGAGACCAGTTAAGAGATGGTATACGCCCTGTATTCCAAGTTAGTCATGCCGCTAGAATTTTAATTGCAGGGCAAGCGCCCGGCAGCAAAGTGCATCTGTCCGGCATCCCCTTTGACGACAAAAGCGGAGAACGACTACGACACTGGATGGACATAAATAAAGCCACTTTTTACAATCCTGATAAAATAGCTATTTTACCCATGGGCTTTTGTTATCCTGGCAAAGGTAAATCGGGCGACTTACCACCTCGGATAGAATGTGCACCGCAATGGCGACAACAGTTTTTAGACCTGATGCCTAAGATTGAACTTACATTGGTTATTGGCAGCTATGCTCAGCGCTGGCATATGCGTGATTCAATACAACAGAATTTGACAGAGACTGTCAGGCAGTGGGAATTGTATTGGCCGGAGTTATTACCGCTACCACATCCCAGTCCGAGGAATAATATTTGGCTGAAGAAGAATGAATGGTTTGAGAGAGATGTTGTGCCGCAGATGCGGCAGAGGATTGCGGGTTTGGTTTGATTTGGTTTCACCTATTGAAAAGTAACTCGCCAACAGGCGAAATCTGAAAATAAACCAACGAGCCTATCGTGCAAACGTCAAAATATGCCCTTTAAACTCTTTCTCTAAATAATCTGTATGAGCAGGCTTTGAATGGCTTGAACTAAAACCAAACTCAACCATTTTGGCAGTCAACTTGTTTTTTCTACCCCGCCCAGGATCAACCAAAATGACTTCACAAGTCGGTTTAGCATGGCGCTCAATAAAGTTAGCTAGTAATTCAATATGTTCTTCTTCATATAACAAATCGCTACCCATTATTAAGTCAAACAAGCCTAGATCATCATCGCTATCGCCCCAGTCGGCTTGTTTATAGTTAATAGGTTGGTCTTCGTTTAATAAAGTGTTTCTTATTAAAAACCTGCCTACCTCGGGATGATAGTCAGTAGCAGTAATATCGGCATGTCGTTTATTTAGCAGCAAGCTACTTAACGCCATACCGCAGCCTATTTCTAAAATTCGTTTAGTGCCAGTGTCGTAATCACAAAGATGATGGGCAAGCACTAAAGCTGATGGCCAAATAACACCAAATATTGGCCAAGACGCCGATGATATACCGAGTTTTTCAGCAACACCTTCAGGATCGTCATACTGTTGATTGTCACGCAAGGTGCAAAGGTGAATATCTATCTTACCAAACTCAATGGTTTGAAAGCAGTAGCGAAGGTTTGTCATTAAACTGCCTAATACTTGGCGCTCGGCCAGCTATCGATCGGATAGATAAATGACAAAACAAGAATGTAACGCCACCGTATAGCACACAGTTCAAATCACAAGAGATTTAGCCGCTCAAGACCATCTTATCGATACGCTGTAACTATTGCCGCTATTGCTTAACCAAAACTGCTTCCAATGGTATGCTAGCACTTTAGAACGGGGCAATTAAAACACTCATACAGGACAATCCCATGCCCGCAACGGTATACGGTATTAAAAACTGCGACACGGTAAAAAAAGCACGTAAATGGCTAGAAGTTAACGGCAGTGATTACACTTTTATTGATGTACGTGAAGATGGTGTAGACAAAGCTGAAGTTAAACGCTGGTTAGATCTGATTGGGATTGATGTGGTAGTTAATAAACGCTCTACCACCTGGAAGCAGCTAAGCGACGAGCAAAAGGAAGGTTTAAGCGAGCAGACCGCGCTGGCTTTATTGTTGGCAAATCCAACCCTGATAAAACGTCCGGTGCTAACCATTGACGATTCTGTATTGGTTGGCTTTAAAGCCGACCAATACCACGCAATATTTAATTAGAGGTTAATAGACAACATGAGCGATACGATTTTTTCATTAGGTTTAGGAGTAGGAACCAAAAACAGTAGCGGCGAGTGGCTAGAGGTGTTCTATCCCGCACCAGTAATTAATATTGCTAAAGCTGACATAGATGCAATTGCTGCTAGTTGTTGCTACCAAGGTGGTAATGAAGCATTGGTGGTAACTGGCGCGCAAATGAAGGCAGTTAGCAACGTACTAAGCGATAGCTCCCAACAACAAGTAGCAGCAAATTTAGCTGCAAGCACTAGTCCATTAGTAGTCACTATTTTGGCAACAGATGCAGCACCAACTAGTGTGCCAGAAGGCTATTTAAAGCTGCATTTATTATCACACCGTTTAGTTAAGCCACACGGCACTGATTTAACTGGGTTGTTTGGTGTATTGCCTAATGTGGCTTGGACTAACGCAGGCGCTATCGATATTAATGAACTACCGCAAAGGCAATTACAAGCGCGTATTGAAGGCTCGTTTATTGAAGTTATCTCGGTTGATAAGTTCCCTAAAATGACCAGCTATGTTGTGCCAACTGGCGTGCGTATTGCCCACACTGCCCGCGTAAGGCTAGGCGCATATTTAGGTGAAGGCACAACCATTATGCACGAAGGTTTTGTTAACTTTAATGCCGGTACCGATGGGCCAGGAATGATTGAAGGGCGTATATCTGCAGGAGTATTTGTTGGTAAGGGTTCTGACTTAGGCGGCGGCTGCTCAACTATGGGGACGTTGTCTGGTGGTAACTCAACAGTTATTTCGGTGGGCGAGGAATGTTTAATTGGCGCTAACGCTGGTATTGGCTTGCCACTAGGCGACCGCTGCACAGTTGAAGCTGGCCTTTATATTACCGCCGGCACTAAAGTTAATATGATTGGCGACAACGGTGAGGTTGCCGGCCAAGCTAAAGCACGCGATCTTGCCGGCCAAGCCGACTTGTTATTTCGTCGTAATTCACTAAGCGGTGCCATTGAATGTTTAACCAATAAGTCAGTTATTGAATTAAACCAATCATTACACATACACAACTAAGCTGATAACTATGACTGATCACTCTGCCACTATTACCTTAGCAACTGAATTGATCAGCCGCGCATCGGTTACGCCGGAAGATGCGGGCTGCCAACCCTTAATGTGTGAGCGCTTAGAAACCATTGGCTTTAAAGTCACTCATTTACGCTTCGGTAATATTGATAATTTTTGGGCAGTACATGGAGAATCTGGCCCGATATTAGCTTTTGCTGGCCATACCGATGTGGTGCCAACGGGTCCAATTGAACAATGGGCTAGCCATCCGTTTAAACCTGAAATACGTGACGGCATGCTTTATGGCCGCGGTGCAGCCGACATGAAGGGATCTCTAGCGGCCATGGTTGTTGCCTGTGAAAATTTCGTTGCCCAGCACCCAAATCACAGTGGCCGTATTGCATTTTTGATTACCGCTGATGAAGAAGGTATTGCCATTAACGGTACAGTAAAAGTAATGGATTACTTGCAAGAGCAAGGCGAGCATATTGACTGGTGCGTGGTCGGCGAGCCTTCCAGTACAAATGAAACTGGCGATGTGATTAAAAATGGCCGTCGCGGGTCATTAGGTTGCGTGATGACGGTTAATGGTATCCAAGGTCATGTAGCCTACCCACATTTGGCCGACAATCCGATACACCGTGCAGCACCGGCATTGGCAGAACTTGCCGCCACCACGTGGGATAACGGTAATGACTTCTTCCCTGCTACCTCGTTTCAAATTTCGAACATAAATAGTGGTACTGGGGCGACTAATGTTATTCCCGGCAACTTAAGCGCGACATTTAATTTTAGGTTTTCAACTGAGTTAACCGCCAATTTGATTAAACAACGCACCGCTGAGATTTTAGCTAAGCACGGATTAGATTATCAACTTGATTGGCGTTTAAGCGGCCAACCATTTTTGACATCAGCGGGGAGCTTAATTGATGCAGTTAAAGCGGCCATTAAATCGACCACCGGATTAGATACCGAATTATCTACCGCCGGTGGTACCTCTGACGGCAGATTCATAGCGCCAACCGGATCTCAACTGGTTGAGCTTGGGCCGGTCAACGCCACTATTCATAAAACCGATGAATGCGTAAAGGTGGACGATCTAAATGTATTGACCAATATTTATCAGCAAGTGTTGGTTAACTTACTGGCTAGCGACGTGTAGTAATATATGCAATCCGATATAGAAATTTACGTAAAAAATATTAATGCAGCTAAAGCTGAGCATTGGCTGCAACATCTAGGCTGGCAAACAGAACTGACGCCAGTTAACCGTAATACTAATAAAATTGTAGCCGATACCGGTGACAAATCTATTACTGCCTTTACTATAAATAGCGGAAAATTCACTTCTATTTGGTTTCAATCAGATCAAACGCCCTGGGCAGACGATTTAGCTTGCGCCAAACAAGCATGGCAGTATTTTGAGAAGGAAGTTCGAGCAAGCCAAGGTGGCTGGCGGGAAGACAGTAATGATGATCGCTGGTGGAAAGTCGATAGCGATGGTGAGAATCTAATTGATTGGCAAGGACATTAAAGCTTAGCTAAGCGTTTTTAGCTAAGTCCTTTGTTAGTGTAAATATCAAAGCGCGATGATTTCCCTATTAACTGCAATGTTGGTTTGGCACTGCTGAGTTCAACCCCTAGTCTTGGGCGCTTAACTACGACCCGATAAATTGCTTTTTGTAAGGCTGCAGTCAGTAGCTTTTCGTTGTCTAAATCATCACCAACAATTTCACGAAAAACTGCCATTTCCTTTTTTACTTTGGCAGTTTTATCGGTATGTGGATACATAGGGTCTAAATAAATTACGTCCACAGGCTCTGCTAATTGCTGTAAATAGTCTATTGAGTCAGCGCAGACCAAATTCATTCGGCCAAGCACTCCGGCAACCTCATCATCGCCATCTAAGCCACGCTCAATACCATCGCGAAGTAATGCTGCCACAATTGGCGAGCGCTCGATTAATGTCATATCACAACCCAATGTTGCCAGCACAAAACTATCTTGCCCCAAACCAGCGGTAGCATCTAAAACTTTAAGCCCTGCTCGCTTATTAGCGCCTACAGCCTTTGATAGCAGCTGACCTTTACCACCGCCATAATTCATCCGATGCTTTGCCTTCCCGGCCAAGAAATCTACTCGGACAGGCCCAGGCGCTTTTTTCCCTGACTGTCTGAGTGAAACGCCAGCCTCATCAATACATAGACAAAAAGGTACCGACTCAAATTTTAAGTCGATGCCTTTCTTAACTGATAAACCAGTGGTTTGCGCTAGCGCTTTTGCAGCGTCAGCAAAACTGTCTGCTAAATAAAAAACAACAACATTGCTATCACTCATCAAGAAATTACCGACCTATAAGCAGCAAACCAAACTCTACCCAGCGATTTTTTCTCACGCCTAAAAGCTGGCTCATTAGTTGCTACTGGATAATCTTGCGACTGACTACGAATGCCAAAACGATTTACATCAAAAGTGATATTTCCTGAGATGATTAGACGGATATTATCGCCTTCACGCATAACTCGTATGCCAGTTTCCTCAAGCTGTTGACGCTGCGCTGCCTCTTGCTTGCCCATATAAACAACCATACTGGGGTCGATAGCACCACCTGCCACTACACCCGTTAATATCCCTTTTCCGCGATCGTCTTGGTTCGATGTAGCGGCTCCAGTTATGACATCAGTAACTGCACCGTTCGCAGTATTACTTAGTTTTTGATCGCTGGGGGATGGAACAGTAAGCATGCAAGCGGTGGTAGATATAACCAAGGTAATAGCAAGCCCGAAACGAATCATTAATTTCTCCATTATTAAAATTATTAACTGTGCCAGAGAGATTTTTTTGAAAAGTTTTACATAAGAAAAAATTATTTTTCGCGAGTACTACGCATTATACCACCGGTGACACGATCTGCAGTATTGGCACGGGTATTTGAACCTAATAAAATTGGTCGTCCATGAGTTGTTTGAATATTAACTCGCAGATTATAGGCGTTACGACTGAGCCCATGTTTATCGATAATTTTAAATCGATGAATAGACTCACCACCGGCAACACTGGTTTCACCAGTAAGAAAACAATGGATTGATTCAATACCGCCACCAGATAGCTCTACACCTTTTAATGAAGCTAAGTGCTTACGCGCACGCTCAACAAAACGGGCACTATCTACTGCAATCAAAAAAGCAGATTCACGACTGGAAGTTGGCATATTCGTCGTAAAGTCACCGATATAAATTTGCCCGGGGGCTGCAGATTCAAGAATACGCGCCAACTCGATGGTAACGTCGCCTACAATGTAACTAAACATAGTCGGATTAACGCCCTGAGCTTGATAAAATTCATAATGACTACCAATATGAAAACCAGTGCGTATTGTTGGCACTGTTCTACCCATAGCCTTTGACTGCGCCACGGCATTATTTGCCATCACCATCAACATAAATTGAAATAAATGCGTGTCAGCCATAGCATCTACATTACGATTCCAAATATAAAAACCATCACCGGTAGTAGTGCGCGCAAAGTCGATATTAATATTGTGGGCTAGCATTTTACTAAATGCCGCATTTAATGAATAAGATAAGCTGCTGATCTGACTAGTTTGCTCAAATGGACTAAACAAAGAAAAATCGACAATATCAAATAATAACACCGCCCTTTTACTCACATAACTGATGCTATAACGACGCACCATAGACTCAATAGCAGCTAGCACTGGACCATCTTTGCCGATCGGCACAGGAAGATCTATTTGAGTAGGCTTTATATCAAAGCGTCTAGCCGTACCGGCATACTCTTCTTCACCCATTTGGCGCTTACCCGCAATTAACTTACGCACAAAACGACCATTTAAAGCATCTAATCGATCTTTAGCAGCAATATTTTCTATACTGGATGAAAACTGTGCTAAAAAGTAATGAGGCACCATCAACACGCTAATGCCCTTACTATTAATACTCCAGCACAACACATTGTTTTGGCCAAGATTCCAATACTCGCGCAGCGCTTGTTCTAAAAACTTTAAGTTTCCCCGCTGGGCAATACCAATCTTCGCTATATCGGCATTTTCAATGCTATTGTTTGGATCAAAAGCCATTCAGTGATTTTCCTTACAAAACACAGCCTTTAGCTATGCTAAACTTGCCGCAAACCTTTTTTTGCGGAATATGAGTATGTATCATACCTTAAAAAACCTAAGTCCTATTATAACTGCAGTTTTATTAACTGCCTGCGCCGACTACGACGTTAGAATTAATGACAATGTTATTTACACGCCACCTAAGTTGTTAACTAATATGCGCGTAGCTGATACCGCCTTAAATGACTGTTTACAGCAAACTGTTAAAGACCAAAAAATTACTGCCATAGAACAATTAACAACACTTGCTTGCACCAATGCAGGAGTTGAAACGCTGGTTGGACTAGAACGTTTTTATAAGCTCGAAGTACTGATTATGAATGATAACTCGATTTCAGATCTCAGCTTGTTAAACGAACTGTCAGCACTGAAAACCGTTGCCTTTGCGAATAACAAAATTACTGACGTGTCGCGTTTATCTGACTTGAACTATTTGCAAAAAGTAAACCTAGCAGGCAACGCCGACTTAGATTGCGCTACCAGTAAAGTGTTAGTTGAGATTGTAGGCGAGCTCAGTTTACCCGAGCATTGTGCTAGCTGAGGTATCTAGCACTACTATTTGATCAACCGTTATTGTGTGAGTATTTATGAATAATTATGGCTTTCATGCGCCGCTTAGAAATAAGCTAAATAAAGTTATTTTTGGCACTGAAACTCCTGCCGGACAATGCTTTGATATCGTGCTCATTTATGCCATTTTACTCAGTGTTTTACTGGTTATGCTTTCTACTGTCGATAGAATTGACTTTAAATACCACAATTTGATCCTTTACGCAGAATGGGGCTTCACCATTCTCTTTACTATCGAATACTTTGTGCGCCTCTACTGCTCGCCGCAACCGCTTAAATACTTTCGCTCTTTTTACGGCATGATCGACTTACTGTCTGTACTACCCACCTTTATCACCTTCTTCTTCGGCAGTGGCGGATTTTTAATTGTTATACGGCTGTTGCGGGTACTGCGAATATTTCGCGTACTGAAACTCATTCGTTTTGTGAAAGAAGCCAATATTCTAACTCGTGCAATGATAATGTCGCGCCATAAGATTATGGTATTTATGTTTATCATTTGTATACTCACCACTATTTTTGGTTCATTAATGTACGCCATTGAAGGCCCTGAAAATGGTTTTAGCTCAATCCCTAAAAGTATTTACTGGGCTATTGTTACCATCACCACTGTCGGCTATGGCGATATAGCGCCGCAAACATTTCTTGGCCAGGTATTAGCTTCGCTGACCATGTTAATGGGCTATGCGATTGTTGCGGTGCCCACCGGCATTATTACCGCCGGTATAGCCGCTGAAATAACCCGTGAAAGAAAAAATGCTTTATGCAAAAGTTGTGGCCGATATGGTCATGAAACTGATGCGCAATACTGTAAATATTGTGGCCATTCGCTAGATTAACGCCGCGTTCCTTTTTCTTCTCGCCGCTGTTTTTGCCGCCGATTTATCAACCGCTGCACGCCACTGGTCAGTATCAATAATTTCTCCGTCATTATTTAGTTTGGGATACGGAATATGGCGTTGCTGACAAAACTTTGCCAACCGTGGATAACCCCAGCGAAAAAATAGCGCATCATATTGTTCATTAGGAATTCTAGGTCCTTCATATAAACCCACTTGCTGACGCTGATACTGCACCTCGGTGAGAATAATTGCAGCCGCCACTGAGACATTTAATGATGCCACCATCCCCATCATAGGAATAACCACTAACTCATCAGCTAACTGCAAACCTTCTACACTAACCCCAACTAACTCGGCGCCTAGTAATATGGCAGTTGGCTTGGTGTAGTCGATCTCACGAAAATCCTTTGCTCCATCACCGGGATGGGCTGCAACCACCTGAAAACCCTGTTTTTTTTGTTGACTAACGGCAGCCTGCAAGCCCACTTGCTTATGCACATCAACCCATTGATGACTGCCCATGGCCGCGCGTAAAAAGGCTCTATAGCTCTCGTTCTCTTCTACCACTGCAGTAATATCTTGAATCCCTGCGGCATCACAGGTTCTGACAATAGCCGACAAATTACGTCCTTTGTGGACATGGTCGGTTATAACCGTCAAATCTGGCTGTCGTTGAGACAATACTTGTTTTATTTTTCTCAGTCTTGCTGGTGTCATAAATTTGGCCTGATGATCTATCCATACATATCCTGAGTATATTTAACCCTAATATGGCGCTTAGATAAACAAACTGATTGCGCCAAGAGTCAGTACTGCTAACATGAATTTCAATTATTAAACGAGATTAAAAAGACCGATATCATGCCCAGACTTATTTTATTCGTTGCCGTTGTTTTAGCTATTTACATTGGCTACCAATTACTTAAAAAACCTAGCCCCGACAACAAGAAAAAACTATGGCAAGCTGGAGGGGTTTTACTGGTAGTGTTGTCTTTGCTGTTGGTTGCAATGGGTAAGTTACACTGGATAGGCGCAGCTATTGCAACTTTGTTTGCTGGTCTAAAAACCTCACTGCCTTGGCTAGCACAATATGTACCAAGACTACTGGGCAAAAAACAAGCTGATAGGCAAAGCACAGACAGCGATATGCCGAGTACCCGCGAACACGCATTAGAGGTTTTAGGTTTGGAGGAAGGCGCCAGCGAAGAAGACATCATCCAAGCGCATCGTCGTTTAATTCAGAAATGTCATCCTGATAAAGGTGGCAGTGAATACCTAGCAGTGCAGTTGAACAAGGCAAAAGATATTCTTATCAGTTAACCCTTCACTGTTATGTCGCCATAATAGGAAAAAGAATGACTAAGATAATGCCCACTATGATCACAGTGATGACGCCTTTTCCACAAATCATTGATGGTAAAGTCAGTATTACTCAAGCCGAACAATTAATGCTAGAACATGATATTCATCATTTGCCAGTGATTATCGACGGAGTTATTGAAAGCATTATTTCTAGCCAAGACTTAAATCGCGCAAAATTGGTAGGACACCGAGTACAACCCTATGAGCAACTGCGAGTTGGCGATATTAGCTCTACCCCTGCCTGTTTTAGCGATATTAATGACCCCTTGGATAAAGTACTACTACGAATGGTAAAGCTGCGGATTAAAGCAATAATTGCTGTCAAAGATGGCGAGCCGGTAGGCATTTTTACTAGCCATGACGCCTGTTTGAAATTAGCCCGACTGTTGCAAGAGAAGTTTCCGCCAGCTGAAGACGATGATGCGGCATAATTAACCCAATCAATAAAGACATCAAGAGCTAAACAACTAGTGACATCAGAACAAGCACATGCCATTGCCACATTGATGGGGCAGCTAACCCTGCATATATTTCAAGACTACTACAGCGCTGAACTACCAAACTTCAGCCTTGCCAATATCAACTTACAAACTCGGGTTGGTAGCGGTAAAGCCACCTACTGCAGGAAATATCAGCACAGTTATTCCATTACCTATGGTCTCGGCATGATTATGGATAAACGTGATGCCAACTTATGCAGTGGCTGGTTAACCAGTAGAGAAATTGCCGATAGAAAATATTTTGAAGGCAAGATCAGTTATCTAAATTTACTCAGTCACACTGTTTGCCATGAATTTGCCCATATCCTGCAGTTTGAATATGATCAGACAAGAAAGCGTCGTAATACCAAAGTTCATAACACCCTATTCTATCGTTTACTGGATGATATTTATCATCATGGCTATGGCAATACCGTCAACCAAGCCTTAGCTGAGCATGCTGGTCTTTATCAATTACCAATGACATTTAACAACCACCAACAATTTGCGATCACTACCACTCAGCAATATCAGCACGGCAGCAAAGTTCAGTTTGACCATGCCGGCATTAGCTACCAAGGTTTAATAAAGCGCTGTAACAAGCTTACCTTTACTATCTCCGTTGCTACAGGTTTGGCCGTTCAAGAATGGCGCGTACCCCGTCATGCAGTTAGTAGCGCCATTAATTAGCGTTTACCCTTAGCATTTTTTTCTCGGTTAGCTAGTTTATCTTTAGCGCTTTTTTTCAACATAATGTAGACACTGCCGCTACCACCATGATGCGGCTGAGCACTGTGCACCGCTAAAACATTAGGTATCTGCGGCAACCACTGGGCAACACAGCTTTTTAGCACCGCAACCTTGTCAACACTACGGGTGCCTTTACCATGGGTAATTAATACCGTCCGTAGCCCATAGTTTGAACATTCTTGAATAAATTCAAACACTTCATTGCGCGCCTGATCCACCTTCATTTGATGCAAGCCTAAAGTCCCCTCAATAGTGTAATAACCTAAGCGAAACTTCTTCAAAACACCATGTTGCATACCAGGGCGCTTAAAATCAATGATATCACCAGCCTTTAACGGATGCGTAAATTCTGACGACAGATAATTTTCATCGTCGCCCGCAAGCTGAGTCGCAGCGACCCGCCGCCGCTGCAAACTAGGGTCGGTGCTGGCGAGTTTAGCTAGCTTTGCCTTGTTGCGGGTTTGCAGAGGCTGAACATCGTCCATCTCTGCACCAAACAACTCATTCTCATCACTATTATCCAAGTCAAGTCACTCGTTAGACACAATTAGAACAAGCTTAATGCTAGCAGTTCGCCCGTCATTCTTAAACCGAACCTTTACTTATATTTTTATCATTAGTTAACTATATCGCAGTCTAAACCCCTCCTTTGTCTGCTAGAATATGCGACTTTTACGTAATAGAGCCTGTATAAATGCTGAACAATGAAACTCTTGGTGCACTCAAACAGCTAAAGCAAGAAATTCGTACCGCTAGAAATGTTAAACGTGGCCAAGTAATCCCTTCGCGGGCCAACTTTGGCTTTGTAAAATGTGAAGACAATAAACAGGTTTTTTTAGCGCCCGATGAAATGGCCAAAGTGCTACCCGGCGATATTGTAGATATTGAAATTAATAAAGATAAAGGCGGCCGCGAGGCGGGTACTGTTGAAGCGGTGTTTAAAACTGAATTAAAAGAGTTTTACGGCTTTGTGGTAGAGCGTGGTAAAAGCTTATTTGTTGAGGCCGATAGTGATGGTTTATCTCGTTGGGTGTTTATTCCACCGAAGGAGCGCAATAAGGCAAAACGTGGAGACCGAGTACACTGTAGAGTTTTGCGTCATCCGTTTAATAATGAAGGGAAAGCTCAGGGCAAAGTACTAGATATTATTGGCAATGCAAAAGACGCTAATATTGAAACTAATTATGCCATTGCCAAATACAATTTACCCACTCATTGGCCGGCTAATGTAGGCGAAGAAATAAATGCTATTGCTGCGCGCCAACAACTATTGTTAAAAGAGCGCAAAGATTTAAGTAAGATTCCTTTTGTCACCATTGATTCTGCTAACACTACTGATATGGACGATGCCCTATTTGGAGAAAAAACCGCTTCTGGCTGGTTATTAAAAGTAGCGATAGCAGACCCGACTGCGTTAATTGAAGAAGGCTCGTTATTAGACAAGGTTGCCGCCAAACGCAGTAGCGCGGTTTATTTTCCACATAAAGTAATACCGATGTTGCCAGAATTAATGGCCAGTGATTTATGCTCACTACTGCCGGAGCAAAAACGCTTGGCTTTAGTGTTTAGCCTAACGATCAACAGTGACGGCAGCACTGATGGCCTAGAGATATCTGAGGCAACAATAACCTCACATGCCAAACTTAGCTATTCACAGGTCACTCACTTTTTGCGAGACAACAAGGCAGCCGACTTTGGCGGAGAGATTGTTGATTCGCTAACTCAACTGCAAGCCATTAGTGAAGCAATGCTAAGCTATCGACAGGCCAATCAGCTTATCAATGAAGATCGCAAAGATTACTTCTTTCAGTTAGGTGATAACGGCAAAATTCAATCGATTAATCAATTTCATAAAACCGTGGCACATACCTTAGTAGAGCAATGTATGCTGGCGGCAAATACAGCTATTGCTAAAGCGTTCGCAAGCAAATCAATAAATAGTGCTTATAGCGTTCATCAAGGACTGCGCACCGAGCGGCTAACTGATGCCCAAACTTTGCTAAACAAACACACCAATATAGAGTGGTCTACTGAGGAGCTTGATTCACTGGCTGGCTTTATTCGTTTTACTCGCGAGCTAAGTAAGGTAAAAACAGAATTGCCTTTAATGGAAATATTGCGCCGCATGTTTGCCCGGGGTGATATCAGCCCGCAACCACAAGCGCACAAAGGCTTGGGGCTGGAACAGTACCTGACAGTTACATCGCCAATTAGACGCTACCAGGATTTACTGATTCACCGCCAGTTAAAACAATATATTGCCGGTATCGATGTTTCACCGATTGACGCGGCTAAAATAGATCAAATGCAAAGCACACTGAGCATCATCAGAACAGCATCTTTTGAAACTGACAATTGGCTTAAGGCGCAATTCGCGACGACACTTGTTGGTGAAAAGCTGGATGGAAAAGTAATTAAGGTTACTAACCGCTTACTTGGTATTCGCCTTGATGACACTGGCATTGAAGGTCAACTCGAGACCAAAACCTTAACTGAAAAATATCATTTTAATAGTTTAGAACTGAGCCTAACGGCGGAGAGTTCAAGCTATGCATTAGGACAAAGTGTTGCAGTAACAATTAAATCTGTGGATGCCGATAAACAATTGATCCGGATGGTACTTGCTAAACAAGCAACTGCTGAGCCAGCGCCGGAGGCTAAAGTCTAGACTTGTCCCTATTAAGCACTTCAATCTCCGCTGCAGCTGCATCTCTTTTAGCGGTGAGTTTTTCTACCCGCACCAGAAAATCTGAGGAAGAACGTGTACCTCCGCCGAGATTAGCAACAATGTCGTTCCCGCCTCTGACTCGACCCTCTTCTAAGGCTTGCTCTGCTAGTTCTAAAACTTTTTCAGCTTTAGCTATTTTTTTATCGAAAATAGTTTCTTGTTGAACCTTTGCTTTAGCCTTCTCTTTTTGCTCTAGCTCATTTGTTTTTATGGCTTGCTGGTAACTGGAGCTTGGAATCGTATTCATTACCTTAGGCTCTATCACAACCGCTTTAATATCGACCTTTTCAAGCACATCTGGGTCGATAGCAGGTAACCTGTCACTAAACCGTATTAGGCCAGATTCATCTTCTGTGCGATAGATTTTTTGATCTGCGCCGACGACTATTGGGGCCAACATCATTAATAATATCAACAATTTCTTCATGGCAATTCCTGCGTATATTCTTTAGTAATAATTATAGTGCCAATTTTCGATTTTGCATGGCATTACTTGCCAATATTTCCATAGCTTATAAATAATGATCGACATATAAACAAATAGTTCCAAGCCAAAGTACATTTGTTTTGCTAGAATTCAAACAAATCATAACAAATAATCACCTTTATGCCATCAGCCATAAATATTGTCAGTAGTGATCAGCTAGCCACTGCAGACCAACTTCCTGCCACACCATTCTATTTATGCATAGATAACGATAAAGAAGAGCTATGGCTATGCCAGAATGTTTATCGTCACCTACCAAAAAAACGACTGGTGCTAAAACTACACCGTGGTAGCGCAACTGTTGTGGGCAAGTTATTTTATCGTAAAAAGGACTACGATCGTGAAGTTCGCGGTCAAAAATGGCTTGAAAAAAAAGGGTTCTTAACACCCAAAGTAAGTGACTTAAGAGCAACCAATAGCCAATATAGCAGCAAAAGCTGGCTGGTAGTTTATGAGCATATCGATACGATAAGTGTAGCCGCGGCAATGCTAGATATGACCATAGCTGCGCAACAAAAATTACTATTACGATGCTGTCAAATTGTGGCAAAAATGCATGCTCGCGGCATATATCAAGACGACATTCATCTGGATAATTTTTTATATGATCACGATAAAATCTGGATAGTTGATAGCGCCTCAATTAAAAATAATAATGCCCCGTTGAGTAAAAAATTAGCACTAAATAATCTAGGCTTACTATTGGCTCAAACTGCTACAGAAAAACGCCCCGAAATTAATGAGGTATGCAGTCTTTATGCCGATATTTATGATGGCTTCATAATAAAGTCAGCCGAGCTAACTGGTGCAATTGTGCGTATGCAGCAGAGCCGTTGGTCACATTATAAGAAAAAGCTGAGCCGTGATTGCTCTGAGTTTTGGGTAACTAAAAATAACACAATTCTTACCATCGTTCGCAAAGACCATTTAAGTGATGAACTGTTGACCAAGCTTAAAAATGTCGACCAATGGATGGCAGGTGGCAACCAGCTAAAAGGCGGCAATACCGCCACCGTTGTTAAAGTCGAATACAATGGCAAACCTTATGTAATAAAGCGCTACAATATCAAAAGTTGGCGTCATGCAATTAGCCGCAGCTTACGCCCTACTCGCGGTTGGGCTGCTTGGCACAATAGCAATTATTTACGCTTTAACGAAATCAGCACGCCGTTACCGGTAGCCTTAGTTGAGGAGCGCTTTGGCTTCATCAGAAAACGAGCGTGGTTAATCACTGACTATGCCAATGGCCTCGACTTATTAACGGCGGCTAGACCAGCAGCTAGCGACGCAAACCTGCTAGATCTGACCCAGCTACCTAGTTTGATGGCAACTTTAGTCGACCAGTTGATAGCGGCAGATATCAGCCATGGAGATATGAAGGCTACTAATTTTATTGTTACCAAAAAGGATATTCAAATCATTGATTTGGATGCTATGCAAATACATACTAACCACGCAAAAACCACCGCAGCAATAAAACTTGATATAAACCGGCTGCTTCGTAATTGGGACGAACCAAATATTAAACAGGAATTTACTGCGGCACTGCAGGTAACATTGGGCATTGATTTCATCACTGATTAATAACACTGGGTTTTTATTATGACAAAACTAACCGTCTCCTTAGCCCAACTCAATTTGCAGTGGGAAAACCCGAATAAAAATCTCGCGCAAATAACATCGCTATTGGATAGCCAATTAGCGACAGCAACAGATTTGATTATTTTGCCTGAAATGTTTACTAGTGGTTTTACCATGGATAACGTAAAAATCGCTGAGGCCATGGATGGTATTAGTGTTAAGTGGCTAAAGGATACTGCAAAGAAATATAACTGCGCAATTACTGGCAGCATACCTATTACAGAGAATGGCAGCATTTATAATCGATTAATTTTTGCTACCCCCAATAGCTTGGAATATTATGATAAAAAGCACTTATTCAGCATGGCAGGAGAACATGAGCGGTATCAAGCTGGCGACAAACTCAAAATTATTAATTGGCGCGGCTGGCGGATAAACTTACAAGTTTGTTACGACTTACGCTTCCCGGTATGGAGTCGCAATCAACAGAATTATGATCTACTACTATATGTGGCAAATTGGCCCGCACGCAGGCGAATGCACTGGCGTAATTTACTGATTGCACGTGCGATTGAAAATCAGTGTCACGTTATTGGGGTTAACCGGGTAGGCATAGATGGCAAAGATATAAGCTATAGCGGTGATTCATTGCTATTAGATCATTTGGGGGAGTTAGTACAGGACTGCAGCGATAGAGCAGGCTTATACACTCAAATAATTGACCTTGATAAACAAAACACTTACCAAGAAAAGTTCCCTGCATATAGAGATGCAGATGAATTTAGCTTAGATAATAGCTAGCAAGCTGTTCAGACTTAATACGGTATCTTACTAAACCTTTTTATCAACGACTTTTATTGGTGGCCCCTTTTTCTTCTTAATCGATGTATTTTCTCTAACAATTTTTTTGACTGTAGCTTTTCTCTTAAGCGATACATTTTTAGTTACCACAGAACTCTTTGCTTTTGCTTTAGGTTTAGGTTTAGGTTTAGGTTTAGGTTTAGGTTTAGGTTTAGGCTTTACTAAGCCTTTAACCGCATCCTTACTGTTGGCTTTACCAAGGATAACTACTTTATGTTCTTCGAAAGACGCTTCGATACACTGCCGATAAAATTCAGGGTCAGGAATTATATCCCTATCGGCTAATACTGAGATAGTAAAAATATTACTAGAACTGTATACCATTTGAAATATGCCGACACCCGGCGTTAACAAGCCTAAACCATGATTGCTAACCAATCTTGCCCCGGCACAATATAAATCAAAGTTTGGTCCCGGCACATTTGATATAACCGTAGAAATATTGGTTGGCAAAGTGCTGGATATCTCACTTTCAGACCATAGCCTTGCGGCCGCTTTAGTTATTAATGGTGAGAAAATACCCGCCAACTTCAAAGTATCAACTAGCGGACTTTTTTCACCAAACTGCTTGGCCGCTTGAGTACTTATGTGAATCGCTTGCAGCCGCTCGGCTGGACTTGCAATATTGGTATGCAAGGAAGCGAATACTGAACCAACCTGATTATTGTCTTTGGACTGACTGCGGCGAGAACGCATATTAAGTGGAAACGAAGCGGTTAGCGACTCATCGGGCAATTCATTATAATGCTCTAAATACTTTCGCATTGCGCCGCCTATTACTGACAAAGCGACATCATTTATGGTTGTGGCAGTGGCATTTTTCAGGGCTTTAAAATCAAGTAATTTAAACGTTGCTGACTCAAAAACCCGATGTGGTCCGACCGGTTTATTTAGCCTCGTTTTAGGGGCATACATTTCAGGAGCCGGCATTTCATCTCGCACTAAAGCAACACCCATTTTAACCAAATCACCGGTAAGATTAACCGCCCCCTTAGTCAGACTAATAGCATCTTTAGCCGAATTTATAGCGGCTCGGGTTAATAATTCTCCGACAGCGGGTTCTCGGTCGGATATGCCTTGCTCATCGTTATTCATTGCTTGAAATTGTTGCGCTGGAACAGGTTCTAAATCATGTAATGCTGCCATAAAACCTTGACTGCCGGCGCCGTCAACCATCGAATGATGAATTTTGGTGTAGACCGCAAAACTGCCTTTTGGAATATTCGGAATTTTATCCAGCCCTTCAATGATATATACCTCCCACAAAGGGCGGGTCATATCTAAGGGCCGTGCATGCAGCCTGGCGGCTTGAATACATAGCTGACGCCAGTCGCCAGGGTGAGGCAATGCAATATGCCGCAGATGAAACTCTACATCGAAGTTTTCATCACGCACCCAGTAAGGCTTATCTAGTCCACCAGGCACTTCAACTAAACGTGTACGGAACAAAGGCATTGTCGCTAAGCGGCGTTCAAAGCTTGATATAACTTGTTTAAAGCGCACAAAACCGCCTGGCGCAGTCGATGGGTCATAAATACCAAGGCCACCAATATGTTGTGGAGTATTAGGCTGCTCAAGATTGATAAAAGCTGAGTCGAGGACGCCAAGCTGTTTCATTATAAATACCCTTTGCGGTAGCGGCTCAAAGTTGCCTTAGTCGAATTCACTATTAATTTTTTATTAAGGTGTTAATAAGATTATCACTTATTATTAGCTAGATGTTTAGCATAGGTCCACTCTAAAAACTTAATAATAGATCTAGTGGTGATATCGGTACGCAACGAGTGGAAAATTTCGAATGCATGCTGCGCACCATGTAACTCGGCATAAGCTACTGCTTGACCAGATACCTGTTGTAACTTGGCCGTCATCAAACGCGCATCTTCTACCCATGCCAAGCAGTCATTATCACCGTGAATTAGATACATCGGGGGAATATTATCGTGACTGCCGGCCTGATACAAAGGACTGGATTGCTCCCAAACCGCATCGCCTTTTTGAGTATTTTCGGGCATTACATATTTGATTAGCATGTCTTGCATATCAGTACCAAGCCGCCAGCCATCTTTATCGACCCAGTCATACACACCATAAAATGGCACCGCCGCTTGCACAGTGGTATCACTGTTTTCAAAGCCTGGCTGAAACTCGGCCGCATTAGCTGTAACCGCTGCTAAGGAGGACAAATGCCCACCTGCACTGCCACCGGTTAGACAAACAAAGCTTGCATCACCGCCATATTGAGCAATATTTTTTTTAGTCCAAGCGATCGCTTTTTTAACATCAATAATATGAGCGGGGAATTTTTCCTTGGGACTAAGGCGATAGTTAATCGAAACACAGACCCAGCCTCGGCTCACCAAATGATGAATGAGTGGCATTGCCTGCTGTTGTTTATGGCCTATAATCCACGCACCGCCATGTATTTGTATTAACACAGGACGGAGGTTGTCTGTCTCACCGTCAGGATAATAAACGTCGAGTAGATTACGCTTGCCCGCATCACCATAGGCGATATTGCGCTGACACTTAACCCCTTCCCGGCTGAACTTAAACGGCATCAGCCAATGGCTTAATTTTAGCGGCGCGTTAACTAACCGCTGCCGAGCGCTATCAATAGTCACCAAGTAATTTTCGCCCAGCCCTTCTACCAAGGCGTCTTCTAATGTCTTTTCAGAGCCTTTGGCTCTAATCATCACCAGCACCAAGCCAAGCCATGACAGTATATAAAACACTAAACCTAACTGCCCGTAGACACCCTCAAGCCCACCGCTCGTTGCCATCCACAAAGCTAAGGGAATTTGCAGCAACAAATGCCAAGGAGCTAATTCACCTTGTAGTAGTGAAGAGAAAAAATAAAACGGCATAAAAAAACCAAGACGACGCGCCGGATACAGCGCCATCAAAGTAAAAATAAAACTCAGCAGACCTAAAGAAAATAACCAACCAGACATAACAAGCATCCTTCACTAATTATAAAAACAACCAATGGGAGCCATCATTTTGATCAGCTAGCACTACATCAGCTTGTAATTTACTCACATCAGATAAACAGTTTTCAACCAAAAAAGTAGAGTTATTGGTTTCACTGATATGACCTAACACGACTTTCTGTAGGCGATCATGATTAATAGCTTGCAAAAAATCCATCGTTTGACGATTTGATAAATGCCCCCAATCACCGGCGACTCGCTGCTTTAAACTCTCTGGATACGGGCCCTGATACAACATCTCAACATCGTGGTTAGCCTCAACTAATAATAAATCACAATCTTTGTAGCGGTCGAAAACTATAGACGAGATATGACCCAAATCAGTCAGCACTCCAAGTCGAAAATTATTTTGCGAAAATACAAACTGACAGGGCTCTCTAGCATCATGTGGAACAGGCACAGGTTGTATTTCAATATTGCCGATAGTAAAGCTACCATGACAATTTAGTCTTTTGACTTCAAATGCTAGTTCTTTTTGTGAGTTAGCCGTGCCATGACTCATATATACCGGCACTTTATGCTTTTTAGCTAAGGTAGCAACACCTTTAATATGATCAGAATGTTCGTGGGTAACCAGAACTGCATCAAGATCATCAACGCTTCTTCCAAGCCGGCTTAGGCGCTTAGTGGTTTCCTTCAGCGAGAAACCGCAATCAATTAATATGCAGGTGTTGTCTGACTCGACCAAGGTAGCATTACCTTTGCTGCCACTACCTAAAGATGCTAAGCGCATGTAATTAACTCATATCGCCTTTGATTTCATTAAGCATCGTTTCGAATTCATTAGGGTTTTGCTCAGCGTCTTTTTCAACCCGCAGCTCTAACCAACCATCATCACTACCATCAGTCATTCTAATACGGTAATCAGTCGGCGGCCATTCGTCATCATCACCCCAAGCAAATGGGTTTAACAAACGCCAAAACGAGGCTTTTTCTTCAATCTCATCTTGTGGGCCATCATAGGTGACATAAAAAGCCCCCAGGCTTGAATCCATGTCGTTAACCGTAAAACCGGCTTGACCCAGAGCAAAATTAACTGAGGCCCAGCCTCTTTCGCGCGCCAAATCAAATCGTAAAATGGGCGCTTCACCACTTACTAGATACATTCTTCTAGCCGTATTAATGCCTTGAGCTTTCAGCGATACCGAGCTAGTTGCATCAATGGTTTCGGCTAAATACTGTGCAAACTCATCAAGTACAATTTTCTCTCTGGCGGCATCAACCGAGCGTTCGCCCCAGCTGATAGCACCCGGGACTCCTACTTTCTCTTCTTGATATTGCAATACAGATATTTCTGAACTGTTACGCTGCAAGCCTTGTACTACTGCAATTTTGTAGCGTTCGCGATATGGGTCATCGTCAGCCTTGGTTAGCCAATTGGATTCAATGATTCCGGTGCCGCCGTTTTCATTAGCCAAACCGATACTGCGAGTAATTAAAAAGTCTCTCAGTCTTGGCCATACTTGACCGGGCGCCATACTGGCTAAAATCCAGCGCTGATAATCAAGAGATTTGATTTTAATAGATTCTTCATTATTGCCAGCAAGACGCATCGGCCTTGGTACTTCAAAATTAGAAGACAATGGCGCATTCGGTCCAATTCCAGGAATCGGATAGTAGCTATTGATTGCACTGCTATCTAAGTTTGGTGGAATAGTTAGCGCCGGTGTTGACTCGGCATTGCGATAATCGCCACTGCGATCTCTAAAAAAATCACCACCAAATACACCACAACCAGAAAACACCAAGGGTGTTATTAAAGCCAATAATAGACGCTTACTATGTACCATGTTTATCCTTTTATTTAAGCGAGATGCCCGCTTGCTGCAATGCTTCACGCAGTGACGAATGATATTGCGTGTCTAATACTGTTAGTGGTAGACGAATACCATAGTCGATCAACCCCATTTCAGCCAAAGCCCATTTAACAGGAATTGGGTTAGATTCTAAAAACAATCTGTTGTGCAATAACAACAAAGGCTTATTTATCGCCTCTGCCCCAGCGCGGTCGCCGGCTATAGCCAAAGCACACATTTCTGCCATTTGTTTAGGCGCTAAGTTCGCTGTCACGGATATATCACCATGACCACCTGCCAAAATAAAATCTAGCGCCGTTGCATCATCGCCAGAGTACAACGCAAAATCGTCTGGTGTTTTATCAACCAATACAGCCATTCGACTTAAATCACCGGTAGCTTCTTTGATGCCAATAATATTGCTAATTTGGGACAAGCGCACCGCTGTCTCAGGCTGCATATCGCAGGCGGTGCGGCCAGGAACATTATATAAAATTTGATCTATATCTACTGCTTCAGCAATGGCTTTATGGTGCAGATACAAACCTTCTTGAGTAGGTTTATTATAATAAGGGGTAACTAATAAAGCCGCATCCGCGCCGGCGTCTTTAGCCGCTTTGGTTAGAATAATTGCCTCCGCGGTAGAATTTGCACCAGTGCCAGCAATAACCGGTATGCGTCCAGCAACTGTCTTAACCACTGCCGTTATTACCGCACAATGCTCAGGCACACCTAAAGTAGCCGACTCGCCGCTAGTACCCACTGCAACTATCGCCGCTGTACCCGACTCAACATGCCATTCTACTAGTTGTGCCAAAGCCTGCCAGTCTATTGCTCCGCTGCTTTCCATTGGTGTAACCAAGGCCACCATACTGCCCTTTATCATGCCCTGACTCCGTCGCCTATAAAAGGCCGATATATTACTAGCGCACCGTACTCAGCACAAGCAAAACACCAACCCGTCAATATATTAGTAAATGCCTATATCTATTGATTATTAAGGCTATGATAGGGATACTTTTAGGATCTTGCGGCGCGCTTAAAAGCAGCCCAAGTAAACTATTAAAACCAACTGAGCGAAGGAGGACAACTGTGCCGCTAAAAACCAATTTTATCGCCGCTATCTTATGCGTGTTATTTGCCAGTAACGTCGTGCAAAGTGAAGATAAATACAAAATTGAAGATTTGTGGCCTCTTCATATCAAAGCCATGAATGCACAGAAAACTAAAGTAGACGATCTGCTAAAGCTTCATATCGGGTCGAACTTACGCGCTGATTTAACCGATATTAAAAATATGCAGCGCCTGTTAGACAGCCACTTGGTTAATAAAAAAGACCCTGAAATCATGCAAGCTATGGGCATGGCACTAGGTGACGTAATGGTTAGTGAGTTGAAGATGCATTGGGTTATCTATGAAGACAAACTAGGTCGCAGTAAAGCCCTGCAATACCGTGAGACACAACACTTTTTATTCCCGGTAACGATGCTGTCGCGCCGCGCTGCAGGCAACGCACCAATCGATATACAAGTAATTTATGACAAAGCTGCCAAGAAAATAGAACCTTATATCAACAGCGGCCCATTTATGTATTACGACGAAGAATAAGTCACTGCTTAAAACTGATCTGAACGCAGCATGGCATCATGGCCGCCATCTACAAATATGACAGACCCCGCCATAAATGATGCTTTGTCACTAAGCATAAAACATATTGCGTTAGCAATATCCTGTGGCGTTCCCGAGCGACCAATCGGAATAGATGCTGCGAAATCCTTAATTAGCTGTCCGTACTCAGGGTCTGCTTCAACTTGTTTGGTTAATGGCGTTTGAATAACCCCTGGGGCAACGGCATTTAATCTTACGCCGGCGTGGGCATATTGAGTGGTATTTCTGCGCATCCACCGCGCTAATGCTAACTTTGATGCCCCATAAGCACTCTGACCTATAGCAACTTCATCAGCTCGCTGACAGGCTAAGCTTTCATTATCAGCAAGCATGGCATCAACGGTTTGCTCATCTGAGCCCATAGGAGCTGAGTTAGACGACACCAAAACTACCGCGCCAGCACGTTTTACCAGCAATGGTTGCAAGCCTTCAATCAAATTTATGGCGCCAAAGAAATTTACGCTGACAATAAGTGACGAGGGGGTAACAACCGGCGCTATACCAGCACAGGGCACAAAACCATCTAGGCCAGTTGGCGCTGCCGCTTTTATTGCCGCAATAGCCTTATCTCTGCCAGCAACGGTGGCGAGGTCAGCGATAATATCGGCATCTTTTATATCAACACCAATAAGCTCATGCCCATCTTTAATCAGCTGCTGTTTAATAGCGGCGCCAATACCGGTAGCACTGCCTGTTAACGCATAAATACCCATGGTGTTTGCTAAGTCTCGCTGAATGATTGCTGTAACTGGCTAGCAATAAAATCTATCGACTGATCGGCCTGCTCCAGCATATTAATAAAACTGACAAAACCATGAAACATACCCTTATACATTCGATAAGTAGTGTTAACTCCGTGCGAACTTAGTTTGTCAGCGTAATGTTTACCTTCATCTAATAATGGATCATATTCAGCAGTAATCACTGTGGCGCTGGGCAAACCACTTAAGCTGTCACTTCGAATCGGAGATGCGTATGGCAATACACCCTGTTCAGCAGCCGCCAGATAATGATTCCAAAACCACTGCATTCGCTCACGAGTTAAAAAATAGCCTTCACCGTTTTTATTATATGACGGAGTTTCAAAATTAAAATCTGTCACCGGATATATTAATACTTGATGACAGATAGCAGGGCCTTGCTCAGCCAAAGCACGCTGACAGACAACCGCTGCCATACAGGCACCAGCACTATCACCCATTACTGCTATTTTATGTTTATCGCCGCCATAGCGGCTGGCGTTAGCCTCGCTCCAAAGCAGAGATTGATAACAGTCGTCTGGGCCTTGTGGAAATTTATATTCAGGAGCTAAAGCGTAATTGACTGAAATGATAATCACGCCAGCTTTATCAGCAACTCGGCGGCACCAACTGTCATAGTCAACTAAATCGCCAACCACAAATCCACCGCCATGATAAAATAGGCACAGCGGCAGTTGCTCGCGATTGCTATGGGGCACATAGACCCTGCCATCAATAGGCGCAGCACTGCCGGCAATCACTACATTCTCAACCTGAGCCATTGCAATAGGATCTTCATCGGCCGGTAGCTTCATTCCACCGCGCATCATTTGCGGGGTCATTTCAGCCATCGGAATAGTATCCAAAGAATTAATCAAATCCAATAAAGATTTCGCAGCAGGATCTAAAGGCATAAAAAAACTCTAGTTAAACAATGGCGGGCGGAGTAATAGTTGCAGCGTTATCAATTACCATTTCAGAGCCATTGATAAACCGCGATTCATCGCTGGCTAAATAGAGCACTAAATTAGCGATATCTTCAGGTTCAGCCATGGGCATGGATGGAATCTGCATAGCCTCGATTTCTTCACGCGTAGCACTATCTTGGCCAGTAAACACCTTCACTACCATCGGCGTTTTTACGCCATCAGGATGAATTGAGTTACAGCGAATACCGTTATTATTTTCGCGACAATACATAGCAATAGACTTAGTTAAGGCCATTACCGCGCCCTTTGAAGCAGAGTAAGCGGCCACAAAACTCATCCCATGCAGTGCTGCAACAGATGACATATTAATAATTGAGCCGCCATTACCACACTTCTCCATTGCGGGTATCGCGTGTTTACAACCTAAGAACACACCGTCGCTATTAACAGAATTAACAAAATGCCAGTCTTCAAGGGTAGTATCAACCACGCTACCCATTTTCATTACCCCAGCATTATTAACTAAGATATCTAAGCGTCCAAAGTGTGCAACAGTTTTGGCAACAACTGCCTGCCAGTCGGCTTCTTTGCTTACATTATGAGCGATTGCCAAGGCCGCATCGCCAATTATGCCAGCGGTTTCTTCAACGCTAGCTAAATTAAGATCGGTGACAACAACTCTAGCGCCTTGCTCTGCTAACAGAATGGCATCAGCTCTACCCATGCCACTACCTGCCCCAGTTACTATCGCTACCTTGCCTGCTACTCTTGTCATTAAATCACCCATATAAAAGTTTTAGTTGTAATTTTGATGGGGAGAATTAACGCCTATCGACTAGGTAAATTCAACTTACTATCCCTTAATTGTTTAACACCTCACTATCAATTAAAAACTAACGAGCAAGACTGCCAATACCAACAGACTCGCGAATTTTAGCCATCAGTGGCTTAGCTTCATTACGCGCTTTCACTGCACCAGCTAGCAAAATTTCTTCCATTTTGGGACCATCTTCCATCAGCTCGTTATAACGCTCACGAGCGGCCTTAATTTCTTCATTGATTAACGCAAATAGCTCTTTCTTAGCCTGGCCCCACCCAATACCAGCGGAAAATTGGTCCCGCATATAGGCAACTTGGTCTTCATTGGCAAAAGCCTGCCACAACTGAAACACTGCAGAGTCAGAGGTATCTTTAGCTTCGCCTGGCTCCAATAAATTAGTCAGTACTTTATTAATAGACTTTTGCAGTTTCTTTTCAGTGGTGAACAGTGGAATAGTATTGCCATAGCTTTTACTCATTTTACGACCGTCTAAACCCACTAATACTGCTTCATCGTCTCCCACTACGGCTTCAGGCAAGACAAAGTGGTCGCCATAAATATGATTAAAACGTTGGCCAATATCACGCGCCATTTCTATATGCTGAATTTGATCTTTGCCTACCGGAATTTTATGGGCATTAAACATTAATATGTCTGCCGTCATCAAAATTGGATAACTGAACAGCCCCATTGTCACGCCTAAGTCCGGGTCATCGCCTTTTTCCTGGTTTATCTCTACTACCGCTTTATAAGCATGAGCACGATTCATTAAACCTTTGCCTGCGACACAGGTTAGCATCCAGCACAACTCAGTAATTTCGGGCACATCAGACTGGCGATAGAACACCGCTTTATCTGTATCTAATCCCAAGGCCAGCCACGTGGCTGCAATTTCTTTGGTTGATTGCTGTACAAGTTTAGGATCAGTGGATTTAATTAATGCATGGTAATCCGCTAGAAAAAAGAAACTTTCATTATCGCTTTGCTCACTAGCCGCAATTGCTGGGCGTATAGCGCCAACATAATTACCTAAGTGTGGTGTACCTGTGGTGGTGATACCGGTTAACACTCGCTGTTTACTCATACCAATGTACTACCTACTAAAAAATAGATAGCTATGATACTTGCACCCGCCTACTTTCGTAAATAGCCACTGAGGTAACTATTAGGTTTAACCCGCTAGACCGACTGCCTCTAGATTAGGTACTATCCAACTATTATCTATTCTTCTACTTTACTAAGCATTTAACCGAGAGCACTATGTCTGATTACGAAAATATTCAATACCAAGTGAAAAATAGTATTGCCACGATTACTTTAAATCGCCCAAATGCAGCCAACAGTATTAATATCCCTTTGGCACAAGAGCTGAATGATGTCTCCATCAAAATCTATAGTGACGATTCAATACGCGCGGTAATCATTACCGGCAATGGCAAAATGTTTTCGGCTGGTGGCGACTTAGCAAGTTTTGCCGCATATGGCGACAAAATTTCTGACGGCCTAAGAACAATCACCTCGGCACTACACAGTGCCACTTCAAATTTTGCCCGCATGAATAAACCAGTCATTACCGCGATTAACGGCACCGCTGCTGGCGCAGGTTTCAGCCTCGCTATTGCTGGCGACTTTGCCATCAGTGCTGATACTGCCAAATACACTCTCGCTTATACCGGCGCTGGCTTATCGCCAGATGGTTCAAGTACCTATGTACTGCCGCGATTAGTCGGTATCCGCAAAGCTATGGAGCTAATGATCACTAACCGTGTACTCACTGCTGCAGAGGCCCTGGATTGGGGCTTGATCAGTGAAGTTGTCGCTACTGCAGAGCTAATGAGCCGAGCAAACGAGCTTGCTACGCAATTAGCTAATGGACCAAGCGCCGCTTATGGGCAAGTGAAAAACCTATTAATGAGTAGCTTTCAAAACGGCTATGAAACTCAACTGCAACTAGAATCAGATGGTATTGCCAACATGGCGTCGACTAGCGACGGTAAAGAAGGCATCGCAGCCTTTTTAGAGAAACGTAAACCAAACTTTACTGGCAAGTAAAATTACTATCGGAGGATTTATGTCGGTTATTACAGTAAATAATTTTTCACACGTTTCTACTCGCGTCAGTGATATAGAAAAAACCCTACAGTTCTATCGTGACACATTGGGCCTCACAGTGATTTTTGATATTGAGTTACCTGGCGGCATTGGCCGAGCTGTTGGCTGTAAAACAGCAGACAATGGCGCTATTGAGTTTATCGAACTTCATGATCCTGAAGGTGGTACAGTAAAAATTGATGGCAGTGGTGATACTGCGATGACGGCGTTCTCGGTTGATGACATCCAAGCAAGCTACTCTGCACTCAAAGCCGCTGGGCTTAATCCTCCACAACCGTTTGCAGTTGAAGGCGTAACCATGATGTTTATACCCGATCCGGATGGTAGAAATGTAGAAATTGCGGAGTTTTCAAACGGAGCAAATACCGTGGTAGAAATGCATAAAGTTTAGAAAAAAGATATGACCAATGCCGCAATTACCCTATGTATCAATACTGCTATTAACTAATAGATGCTATAAACAGAATTATATCTGCTCGTATCAAAGTGTAAGCAGGGGAAATGAATAAATGATTAACCTTATAAAACGTTTTTTTGACGATCGCACCGACATTATCACCAGCATTCCTCGCGATAATGACTATCTTGTTATTCGGCATCGGCTGTTTGTAAAGCTATTAGACATTTCTACCGTACTACTTATCATTAGCACTGTAGCTTACCTACTGTTAGATGTTAGTAGTGTGCTGCAATTCAACGGTTTGGTCCCGCTGGCACTACTAACACTAATCATTGCGATCAACTTTATCTATTTAAGAACAAAGTCGTTACGAATAGCCGGAATAATGCTATCTGCTACAATTTACTTAGCTTTCGCGATTCCAGCATTCACTCATGTAATCGCAATTAACTACCCTACTTATTTTTTACTACTACTACCGATGCTAGCCTTACTTATTCTAGGACGGCCGGCGTTGCTGATCATGGGCCTAATATCCATCGTCTCGATAATCGCTATTGTTTATCTGCACGACGCAGGCAATTATTCGATAGAAAAAATTGCGGCTAACGATCGAGCCACTATGGTTATTAGTGGCTATTATATATTGAGTTATATATTAGTTATTTATGGTTGTTCTGGCTATGAAAAAATTATCTCTAATAATAAAAATCAGATTTTAATTACTCGCAAAGCATTAGCATTAGAATCGCAACTAGACCCTCTACTTGGAATCTATAGCCGCAAAGCGCTTATATCAAAATTTAATAAATTAGAGATGCAATCGAACCCACTAGCCCAAAAAGTCACTATTATTGCACTAACTCTAAACGGTCTTAAAGAGTTAAATATTGAATATGGGCAAAACTTTGCTAATGATGTACTACTAACTATTAGCGCCAGGATGAATTTTGAGCTGAGTAAAAAAGATATTCTTGGCAGAATATCTGGCAATGAATTTGTCATTATAAAAATGACTAATAACCAAAAAATTGTCGCAGCTTTTTTTGACAAGTTATTAACATATGTCTGTGAACCAGTCTCGTTTGATAACCACACCACTGAGATTGATATAAATGCTGGGTATATTGTTTATGATAAATCTGCAGGTAATTTACTAACGCAACTTAGCATTATCGATATGACCAATCACACCAAACCTATTACCGATACTGGAGGCTTATAAAATGAAGTTTTCAACGACTGTTAATAAATATATCTCCAGCAATAAAAATTTCGACAGCCGAGAGATTGTACGCCATCAATTTTTCATTTATCTGATTCTTATACAAATCATTGTTTCACCAATTTTAATTATTCTAACGGTAATCTTTAAACCTGATATATTTTTTGGTTTACCGTTACTCATTATCGTTTTGTGTTTTAGTTCAGTAAGTTTATGGATATACAATAAAAATGGTACCTTAAACTACTGCAGTAACCTGTCACTGATAGGTTTGTTTCTTGCAGCTTTAGTAGCAAGCTTATCGTTCTTAAATGCATATGGCGTACAAACCTATTATTACTTAGGTATTCCTATACTGGCTTACTTTATAGCAGGTTTAAAATCAGGCGCGTCATGGACGACAATTTCCGTTCTCACCGCATTTGTTGTTCTAATACTAAAACAACAAATCGTTGATCTAGACGTGGGTATTGAAGGTTATAGCAGCCAACACGCATATTTTATAGAACGCGGAATTTATCTAGGTTCAATGGTGATCAGTGGTACCTGCTGCTATTTGTACACATATTTGTATTACCGAGAGAGAAAAATACTGCTAAAACAACAGGCAAAGCTTTTACGTACCATTAACTATGACAGTTTGACGGGCATCTATAATTCTAAGAAAATATCGACATTAGCTGGTGGGATGATCGATAGCAACGTAAGTCAATCATTTGCATATTCATTCATCGGGATAGATGATTTTGAAAATATTAATGATCAATACGGCTACCCATTTGGCGATAAAATTCTTAAAACTCTGGCATATCGCTTAAATAAAATACTACCTAAAAATCAAATACTTGGGCGTTTATACGGCACTCGCTTTGCCTTGCTAACAATGGATCCGGATGATCATGAGAAGACTCAAAAAAACATTGAGGAGTTGGTAGCCGACACTTGGGGAGTTATAGAAGTCGATGGCAAGCGGGTTGAAATCAACACCAGTATTGGAACTGCCATCTATCCTGATGAAAGTAGCAACTTAAAACAAATTACCACCAACGCGGACCAAAGAATGCTTAAACAGAATTAAGCAGCCACTACTGTAGTATTGGCATCATCATCACTTTTTGCTATCAATCCGAAGTCATCCAACATCAGGTATAAACATGGCACCACTATTAGTGAGATGACGGTGGCAAACACAATGCCAAAGGCTAGAGATACTGCCATAGGCAACACAAACTGAGCTTGCGCTGAGGTTTCTAGCAGCATAGGGAATATGCCAAAAAATGTTGTCAGGGAGGTAATCAATATCGCTCGAAAACGGCTACTACCAGCATCAATAACAGCTGATAACACAGATTTACCCTCATTAACCGCGCGATTAATAAAGTCCACCAATATCAAGCTGTCATTAACCACCACCCCAGACAAAGCAATAATACCGAAAATAGACATCATACTTATCGCCATATCCATAATAATATGCCCCGCTACTGCGCCAATAACGCCAAAGGGAATGACGCTCATGATAATTAATGGCTGCATATATGAGCGCAACGGAATGGCTAACAGCGCATAAATACCAAACAAAGCAACCGCAAAACCGGTAAATAAGTCGTTTTGCATATTGACGCTTTCAATACTCATACCGTCGAGACGATATTTAACTGATGGATAACGTTCAAAAAGTTCAGGGAAGAATTCTTCCACTACCTCATTGACAATACGATCTGGCTCTACAACGGCTTTGTCTGCGGCAGCAGAAATTGGAATAGCAGGCTCCCTATTAATCCGAATCATTTCGGCATAGCCAGGTTTAATCTCAAGTGTGGCTACCGACATGATTGGTACTTCTCTACCATCGCTGGTACGAATATACATGCTTTCTAAATCGGCGATAGTTTTACGCTGATTTAACGGATAGCGAACCATCACTTTAACTTCGTCTTTGTCACGTTGAATACGCTGCGCTTCAGCACCATAGAAAGCCTCACGCACTTGCACACTTAATTCACTCAAAGTAAGGCCTAGCGCCTCTGCACCCGGTTTAATATCCAGATGGATTTCACTGACGATCTCACTAGCACCGCTTCGAATATCAAACACACCATCATAGGCTGCTAAAAACGTGGTTAACTCAGCTGCCGCCGCTTTTAACTCAACTGGATTGTCACCAACTAAATTAAACGACATATCACTATTGTCGTCGTCATCAACTGAAATAAACGCTAGCGTTTTTGCGCCAACAATATCACCAACTTTGTCGCGCCATTGCTGCTGTATTTCTACATCGGTAATTGCTCGTTGCTCGTTTTTTTCCAATTCAATCATAAACGCGCCAATCCGACCCTCGGCGCCATAACCAAATATATGTTTGATAAAGCCTTCACCGTACTGCTCGCTGTATTGACCCTCAATTTCGGCGATTGCAGTACCTATGCGTTCTAATGCCTCTCGGGTTTTATAGTCTGGCGTTCCTCTAGCCATCTCTAACTTGACTTGAATATAATCACCGGGCTGATCTGAGAATAAAACATAGCGTACCCAGCCCGTCGCAATTAATGCCAACACAATAATTAATACCCCAACAAATACCGACAATGTGGTGTAGCGCACGGCTAAACATTTTTTTAAAAACGGTTGATATGTTCTAGCAATAAAGCTCTGCAGGCGAGCATTATTGCGTTGCTGAAACGCCATCTGACGCCTACTTTTCATCCACCTAAACATCCCTTTATTCATATTCGCTAAATGACTTGGCAATATCCATTTAGACTCAATCAGCGAAAATATCAGGCAGAATAAAACAACATAACCACAGGCCGCAGGCATATTTCGCCAGGGCCCGCCGACAAACAATGTTGGCATAAAGGCGACTATTGTTGTCAGTACGCCAAAGGTTGCCGGAGTAGCAACCCTCTTAGCGCCAATGACAACGTTTTCGAGTGAATGCCCGTGTCTTTCAGTATAATCGTTAACGCTTTCGCCGATAATAATTGCATCATCTACCACTATCCCCAGCACTAAGATAAAGCCAAATAGACTAATCATATTGATGCTGACATCGGCAGGTTCAAAAGGTAATAAAATAAAAGCACCTAGAAAACATAGCGGCAAACCTAACATTACCCAGAACGCTATTTTTAGCTCCATAAAAACGGCTAAGATAAAAAACACTAGTAATGCACCCATCGCTAGATTTTTCAACATCATATTCAATCGCGAATCTAAGTAGTAAGTAGTGTCCGCCCAATAGTCTAGTTTCACCCCTTCAGGCAAGCTAGCACGCCTTTTCTCTACATAGTCTTTTACCGACGTACCGACCGAGATAACGTCTTGATCGCCTACTGCGTAAACTACTAAAGCAGCACTTGGAGAATTATCAAAGGTTGCAAAGCCGTCGGTTTCAACAAAAGCATCTTTAATGGTGGCGATATCGCCCAGCTTTACTCGAACACCATCATTAGACGATAGCAATAAGATGTCTTCAAAACCTTGCTGCCAATAAGCTTGAGCTTTGGTTCTCAATAAAATTTGCCCAGAGTCAGTACGGATTGAACCAGCCGGTAAATTAAGAGAATTATTTCTAATTGCAGTTGCGACTTCACCTAAAGTTAAGTTGTATTTTCTCAACTGTGACTCAGGTACTTCTACGGTTATTTCGTAGTCACGCGGACCGAAAATAGTAACCTTGGCGGCCTCGGTATTTACTAACAGTTCATGCTTTATTTTCTCGGCCAACTGTTTGCTAGAATACTCATTCAAATTGCCATGTAACTGCAGCTGCACCGCATGTATGCCCATTTCTGCAATCGACATTACTGGCTTTTCAGCCTCTTCAGGAAAAGTAGAAATACTATCAATCGCTATTTTCACTTCATCTAAAGCGGCGTTGACATCCATGCTTTCAAATATTTCTATATTAACTTGGGCATTAGACTCATAAGACCGTGACTCAATCCTTTTGATACTCTCAACGTCTTTTATCGCTTCTTCAATTTTTTGAACTATGCCTTGTTCAACTTCTTCCGGTGCGGCGCCTGGATAGAATTGGGTGACTTGAATAAGGTTTGATTCAATCTCCGGCGAGATTGCTTTTTTTATGGTAAACGCAGAGTAGGAACCTAGTATAATAATAAACCACATGAGTAAGTTAGCCGCCACATGGTTACGTGCAAACCAAGCAATCAATCCTGTTTGCGAAGTGTCATCACTCATCTACTACACTCCGCCTAAAGGGGCTGTACTAATATCTTTGACAATAGGATTTGGCCGAGTATTAGTTTCACTCCCCAGCATTGAGGCATCTTGTTGACTAGAAATGGAACCAATACGCACTGGCGTTCCCGACAACACCGGGCCAACACTGGTCAGGGAAACAAGATCCCCGTCATCTAAACCACTCGACACTAACATTTTTTCACCGCCAGTACGCAATACACTTATCTTACGAAGCTGCAATCGGTTTTGTGAATCCACCACCCAAATATTATTTCCCGGGCGTAAAATATTACGCGGTAGTTCAACTAACTTAGGAATTATTTTGCCTTGTATCTGGGCATTAACAAAGGTGCCGACTCTTAACATAGATGAGTTACCGCGCTTGCTCTCTAAGCCGTAGGGATCTGGTACCTGTGCTACTAAATAAAGACTGCGGCTACCCGCATCGAGCACACCTTCTGTTCGCGTTAAGTAGGCTTGATGAGTGTATGTTTCTTCATCAACTGTATGAGTTAATATCACCGCTGCATTTATCAGACTGCTGTTGGCGGCAAAGTCGTCAGGCAGATCTAAGTAGGGCAATTTACTTTCTCCTACTGGCAATCTAATTTCAGCAATATCTATAGCAAACGTTTGCGCCACTTCACTACCGGCAGCAACATATTGGCTAATATCCACACTTTTAGATTTTACTAAACCTCGATAAGGAGCGGTAAATTGAGTTTTTTGCAAATTACTTTTAGCTTGATCTAGTTGCGCTAAGGTCGATGCTAACTGGGCTTTGGCTTCTTCTATTTGTGGCTTTCTTAATGCCAGATCACGTGCTGGTGAGTCTAGAGAATCTCTATTGTGACGCCTCTCCCATTCAATTAATGCAACCTTAGAGAAACCTTTTTCTTGGGCAAGCTTACTGCGTGCCAAGGCCACTGCAGCCTCTACCTGTCTTAATTTGACGATATAGTCAGTGTCATCAATTTTTAACAACACTTCGCCGCGCTCAAAAAAACCGCCAACCACAAATTTATCAGACACACTAATCACTCGGCCAGACACTTCAGAGATCATTGACGTGTGAATTCTTGGAGACACGACACCCTGCGCACCAATAGACACAGGTAATGCTTTACGCTTAACTTCCACCACATCCACTATTAACGGTTTTATCTCTACCGGCTTGCGCGGTGGTTCAGGTTTAAACAACACCAATAAAAAAACTACCAGGGCGCTGGCTGACAGAATGATTAACGGAAGTTTCACAGATTCAAATTTCATTAAAGCTCTCTCGACATCGTTGTCTAAGCGACATTAGCGTACTCCAGCAGTTAGTTTACCAATGCGACAAGCTAGGACTAACTTAAATGTGCGTAATAACTTTTAATTGCACCATTTGATTATATTAGAAATTTGACATTGATCACTCTGTGTACAGCAAAAACCATGCTATTATTAGCCTCAAATAACAAATCAACTTCATTATACGCGAAAATTTGTCACATAATGCCACGTAAAAGAATACATCCCTTACTAGCTATTAGCGCGATAGTCGGTATTTGTATGCTAATTATTAGCCTCGCACCATCGCCTGCTGACTTAGTACGCAATGAAGTTGAGTCAATGCGCAAAGAAGCAGTGAAGCTAGCGCGTAATGGCCAAACCGACCAAGCAATACGAAAATTACAATTACTGCAAAAAAACTATCCTAATGATTCTGAAATACTAATCGATCAACTGGAAATTCTGCACAATGCTGGCCGCAATACTGAATTACTGGATTTATTTGCCAGCTTAGAGCTACAGCTTGCCAGTGAGCAGACAATAGCCATGTTGGTTGAAGCGGCATCTGCTAATAATGCTGGTTACTCATTACTATATGGCGCCAGTTTAGATCTACTACCTGAAAGCCCTTACCTCGCAACCCGGCTTAGCAAACAGCTGCTGACTTATAATCCCAGCATGGCAAATGAGCTATTAGTTGAAGCAACTAGATTGGCACCTAACAATAATGAACTGCAATTATTGGCAGCCAAATCATTTCGTGACCGTGATTACCTAGTAGCTCTCAATTATATAGAAGATTATCTAGCTAGCAATAGTAGTGATAGCGAGGCATTGAAACTCTACACCAATCTTATTATTCAACATGCGCAACAAAAATCACCGGCAACAGCATTAAGGCGCCTGCAAAGAACTGCCATCGCGGCAAATCAACCTGAATACAAAAATACTCAATTAATGCTTAATGCCTGGGCTGACGATTTTCTTAGTGTTCAAACACTGATTAACGATGCTGACCCACAACCTACCGAGCAACAGCTAGTAAGTGTCACCAAGCTATTAAGAGCACTAAGTCAGCCCGCTGCTGCAGAGAGAATTGGCCGCAGCGCGATAGCCAGCCATCCACAAAGTACCAAGTTAAACCTAGCGCTTAGCTATGCCTTGTTAGATCAACGCAAGGTTAAAGAAGCTACAATAATTGTAAATGCCATTGACGATCCAACATCTGCAGCACTGCAATTAGCGAAAGCAGCAATAGCCGAGGTAACTGGTAACTTTGATAATGCATTAGATTATCTAGAATTAGCATCGGTATTAGACCCTAATTTGATACTAACTAAACGTTGGTCGCAAAACTTATTGCGCGGGCTTAGAGACAGTAAAGCAGAGCAGGTCTCAATGCGGATAGCCTTATGGCAAAGTCAGAATACAATAGCGTTTAATGACGCTTTCAGTTTGGCTAACGCACTGCGTCGAGCAGGGTTTAATGCTCAAGCAACGCAGCTAACTATTGGCGTAATGTCGCCAGTACCGACCCAATAAAATAGTCAAAACCCTATTTTTGCCCTTTTTACTTGCTAGAGGGTAAAATAT
This sequence comes from uncultured Cellvibrionales bacterium, assembly GCA_963933215.1. Lineage (GTDB taxonomy): Bacteria > Pseudomonadota > Gammaproteobacteria > Pseudomonadales > CAWVSB01 > CAWVSB01. Next base: position 131,952 of record CAWVSB010000004.1, on the reverse strand, counting down.
CACTATGTAGTTAGTCTTAATGATTTTGAACAGGGAAACACTATGAGCGCCGCCGATAAAAATAGCCGCCCTTATGATGATGAAGGTCTAGATCGTCATATCGAAAAAGCATTAGCCGTTACCCCTCCCCTACTAACAGCCAATAGTCCGATATACAAAATCATCAAGCGCTTATTTAACCCAACCTTAATTAATACTGACAATATTCCCGATCAACCTTGTCTGTTTATTGGTAACCATTCTTTATTTGCTATAGACGGCATGGTGTTAGCACCAGCAATGTTAGTTGAGCAGCAGCGTTTTTTACGTGGCCTAGGTGATCGCTTTATGTGGACACCTAAAACCGAAGAATTTATTTTGAGACAAGGTGGTGTATTAGGCGATCCAAAGGTCTGTAGTGCGCTAATGGATGCAGGCCATGATCTATTAGTTTTCCCTGGTGGTGCTCATGAGGCAACTAAAACACAAGCTCAGCGTTACACCCTGCAGTGGAAGGAGCGTTTTGGCTTTATTAAGATGGCAGCAAAGCATGGCTACACTATTATGCCGATGGCCCTGGTTGGGCCAGATGAATTTTATAATCATCTAATCGAAGGCGAGGACTTACCAAATACCACTGTCGGCAAATGGTTAACTAAACTGGGGCTACTAAGCGAAGATACCAGACCAGATATGTTGCCACCGATTCCCACCGGAACGCTTGGTTCATTAATACCTAAACCACAGCGCTGCTATATTCAATTTGGCCAACCGGTAGACTTAAGCGATTTTAAGGGCACTTTGCCTACCAAACGGCAATTATCATCTATTCGTGAAGATATCTCAGAAGATATAGAAGGAATGCTAGCAGAATTATTATTGCTACGTGAGCAAAACAAAGGCAATGAAAGCCTGTGGCGTCGCTTACTAACGGTGTAATACTAGAGCTGCCAATGTCGGCAAATGTGCAAGCATTATGCAAGCGCTGTAAAATCATAGCTTTCACTAATCGCCGCTTCATAATAACGCTATGAACAATATCCAATTAAAACTCGTTAGTGCTTTTTTGCTAACCACATTGATTGCCACTAGCGGCATGTTTGCATTTATGCAATGGAGTTTTGACCGCGGTTTTCTCAGCTATATTAATTCACAAGAGCTAGCAAAGCTTGCGCCGCTAACCAATAAACTAGGCGAACTTTATACTAAGCATGGTAGCTGGAAATTTATTATAGAAAATCGCCGTTTATGGCGCGACTTGCATCACGAATTCATATTGAATGAAGAGGCTGGCATAAAGCCGCCGCGCGAAAATCGCCCACTGCGGCAATTTAGTCGTCCGCCGAGAGATAAGTCGCTGGCACAAGGCCGTCAAATACTGGAGCGCATTTCATTATTTGATGATAAACAAAATAGAATTGTCGGCCGCTCCCCTCTCGACAATACTTCGGTAAATAATAATCAGCCATCACTCGCCCTAGAAATCATCAGTAACGGTGTGGTGGTTGGTTATTTGCAACTGGCTCCCTCTAAGTTACTGCAAAACCAGCTAGATCTTGGCTTTGTCGCCAGCCAAACCAAAACCTTCGCCTTGATCAGCGCAGCGATGTTATTGCTGTCGCTATTAATTTCTATTCCCTTAGCTCGTCAGCTAGTGCGCCCTGTTCTTAAATTACTAAGTTCGACCAAGTCACTTATTGCTGGCAACTATAATATTGATACCAAAAGCAGCAGCAGAGACGAGCTCGGCCAACTAAGTAATAATTTTAATCAGTTAGCCAAAACACTGCGTGCCAATGAACGCTCTCGAAAACAATGGGTGAGCGATATATCTCACGAATTACGCACTCCTATTGCCGTTGTCAAAGGCCAGATAGAAGCGATGATTGACGGGATTCGTCCAAGGGACACAAACTCTCTCAAGCAGCTTAATAATAATATTAGTCAGTTAAGTAATTTGGTTAATGACTTATATCAACTGTCGCTCTCAGACCAAGGCTCACTGAGTTATAGAAAAGAAAAAATTCAGCTTGTGCCAATTATTAGCCAGGCTATTAACGATTTTGACACAGTATTTCAGAGTAAAGAAATCATCATAAAGTTAGTCAGTCCCAACTTAGTAAATGATACAATATTGGCCGATACAGCTCGTTTACAACAGTTATTAACAAATTTGTTTACCAATACTTTACGTTATACCGATGCTCCAGGTGAGCTAGTAATTGAGCTAAGCACAACTAAAACCATCATAAAAATTGAATTAAACGACTCGTCACCCAGCGTCAGTGACACCGATATACCACAGTTATTTGATCGTTTATTTAGAGCAGAAAAATCTAGAAATCGTGCAGCCGGTGGCGCAGGTTTAGGTTTATCACTGTGTAAAAATATAGTACAAGCCCACGATGGCACTATTACTGCGGCTCAATCACCTTTAGGTGGCCTCCGTATTATTATACAACTGCCATTAACAGACTAGGTACCCTGATGAGTCAAACAATTTTAATTGTCGAAGACGAACCACAACTTGCCTCAATCCTTGCGGACTATCTTCATGCTGCAGAGTTTAACTCGCATATTATCAGTAATGGTTTAGCGGTAGCCGCTTGGGTAGAAGAAAACAAGCCTGCATTGATTCTGCTAGATTTAATGTTACCCGGCAAAGACGGCTTAGAAATTTGTAAAGAAATCAGGCAATCATCCACTATCCCTATCATGATACTAACTGCAAAAATTGAAGAGATTGATCGACTATTAGGCTTAGAGCTAGGAGCCGACGACTATATTTGTAAGCCCTATAGTCCGCGTGAAGTTATCGCCCGGGTGAAAGCAGTATTGCGAAGGTTCCAACCACCCAGCAAATCAATGAAAGGTATTGTGGTAGACAAAAATCGACTAAAAGTGACTGTCAGTGGCGAAGACACTAGATTAACCATAGTAGAATTTGAATTGTTCAGTATGCTATTTGAAAAACCTGGATATATATTTTCTCGTAATAAAATTATGGACGAAATATATCAAGATCATCGCGTCGTTAGTGATAGAACGATAGATAGTCATGTCAAAAAATTGCGCAAAAAACTGCAGCGCTTAATACCTGATGATGATGTAATTTATTCGGTATATGGCGCCGGCTATAAATTTGAACCTACCGCTTGATCACTTCCTTATTTTATCCCTATTAGATGCACAGTTACGCTCTATTATGCTTATTCAAATAAGCCAATAGGAGCATAACAATGAATACTAAATTTGAAACAATTAGGAAAATTTTTATGGGATTTCTGCTAGTAGCGACGATAGACTTTGCAGTCGCCGAACCGTTACAAGAAGGTAAAAACCGTCAGCGAATAGACTTTGAACCGGTTATTAAACAAATGCAGCTTAGTGATGAACAGCGTGAGCAATTTACAGCAACACTGAAAAAAAATCATAGCGAGCGTAACGAAATGAAAAAGCAGTTCCGCCAAGCGACACATAGCAAACAAAAAGCTGAAATGGCAAAAGTACTAACTACCGATCAGCTAGACATATTTCATGAGTTTATGAAAAAACAACGCCCTAAAATAAATTCTCAATAAAACTTGGTATCTCGCTGAGTTAGTCCCCATCGACATATTCTTGACTGGCCTATTTGAACAATATTAGTATCATCTATATTTTTTAAATTATAGCCAATGTCACTGCTAACATTTATGGTTTGGCTAAATATTTTTGAATTATTTAGGAGCAACTAACGTGGCAAAGCTATTCAGTGCTAACAATGCGATCGAAACAGGGTTTTGGTTAAGCGCACTATTATTTATAGCGTTACTTTCGCAGCCACCATCGCTATTGACTACTGTAGTTAAAATAGTACCTATCGCCATGCTAGCAATTTTAGTAATGCGAGCTAGCGGCGACTGGAAACGCATTGGTATTTTAGCCGCATTAGTATTTTCTGCTGGCGGTGATATATTTATGGAACAGGATGATTTCATTCTCGGTTTACGCTTCTTTTTAATTGCCCATATATGCTACTTAGTGGTCTTTTGGCACGCCATTGAATTCAACCTATTAAGAGTATTACTTGCACTTGTTATAGTTTCAGCAACGTTTATATCCGCCTCTATTCTCAGCCCCAACTTAGGTGAGTTAGCGATTGCAGTATATTTTTATATTGGCGTAATTGCAGTTATGGGTATTACTGCTAGCTTGGGAGCAAAAAATCATCCGCTGGTGATTTTAGGTGCGCTAGCATTTATGTTGTCAGATTCAATTATCGCCTTTAATCGATTTGACGCACCGATTGAAGGCGCCCGTTACGTCGTCATGATCACTTACTATTTAGCTCAATATTTACTCACTGTTGATGCGCGCAGTAATCGCTATGCTTAAGTCCCAATGGTTATCTAGCAGTCATAAAAAAACGCGTACTAAGCGCGTTTTTTATGCTTCGATAATTACTAAAATCTACGCAACTACCAATGGCCACCGCGCATTACGCTAGTAAACAGCCTTCTAGCGATCTGTCGTTTAGTGGTTGGTATATTAGCTTTCTCTGCTTCCGCTTCTTCATCACTTAAACCACGCGCCGCTGCAGAATCTGGAAACAAATTATATGCCTGCGCTAACATTGCCTCAGTAAAATCTGGCGTAGTGGCCTGAGCAACCGCCCCTGCTATACCTAAGCCAGTAGAAACACGTTTTGGCTTGCCCAGAATTGCTTTAATGATGAGGTCTCTTGCCTGCTCTGGTGATAGCGTAGGAAACGCCTTATACATACTAGTAGGGGCAATCATCGGTGTGCGCACCAGCGGCATATAAATAGTAGTGAATTGAATATTCTGCGCTGCATATTCTGGCGCCGCACATTGGCTAAACGCATCAAGAGCAGCTTTAGAGGCAACATAAGCAGAAAATCTCGGTGGACTAGTTAACACCCCAATCGATGAAATATTAATAATATGGCCACTTTTTTGAGTTTCCATAGAAGGCAGCAAACCAGTGATTAAACGCAATGCACCAAAATAATTAAGCTGCATGGTGCGTTCAAAATCATGGAATCGATCATAACTGTATCGTACTGAACGACGAATAGACCGGCCTGCATTATTAATTAAAATATCTACTTTGCCATGATTGCTCAGTAGATTCTTTATTAACTTATCACAGTCATCTAAATCTGAAACATCACATGAATAGGCAAATGCTTTGCCGCCACTCTCGGAGATTTCTGACAAGGTCTCGTCAAGTTTCTCAACAGTGCGCGCAACTAACACAACGTTGGCTCCAGCTTGCGCAAGGCGCAAGGCGCACTCTTTACCAATACCGGAGGTTGCACCGGTAACCACAACAACCTTACCTTACCTTTCACTTCACGCCGCAACGCAGAAACTGTAGGCCGTCCAACTATTTTATTAAAGATACCATCAATTTCTTCACGCATTGATACACTTTCAGGACGCATGAATTCTTTCCAATACGCCCACACAATATCGGCATAAGACTCAAATGGCGGGCAGATAATTCCTGCCTCTGCCAGTGTTGCCGTCGTTTGTTTATTGTCATAAAGTGTCGGATAATTAAGATACGCCATCACTTCTGTCGGCACGCCTAACCGCTTAATTAATCGATTGCTGAGTGACTTAACCGCTCCAATTTTACTTAAAGCCTTGCCTGCTTTTTCAGTGGCGCTATCAAAAGCTGATGCTTCCAAGGCTTTAAGTTTTCCGCCGCCAGATACTTTTAATAAAGTTTTAATCAAGTTGCCAACACGCACGCCATCAGGGTCAGTAATAAAGAAACACTGCTGATTCTGATCAGGTAAATGCGCCAAATGATCTATTGCATTGGCTACAAAATCCACCGGCACTATGTTCAGGTTGCCGGCCTTACTCATTAACAGCGGAAATCCTTCTGGCATTACTTTGCTAACGTTATTAATTACATCAAAGAAATAGTAAGGGCCATCTATTTTATCCATTTGCCCTGTTTCAGAATGTCCTACCACCATACCTGGTCGATAAATACGCCAGGCCATTTTCTTCTCTTTGCGCACCAACCCTTCAGACTCATGTTTGGTCCAAAAATAAGGATTATCCATATCCGTGGCTTCGTCAAACATATCTTCTGTAAAGGTACCTTTATACAACCCCGCTGCTGCGATTGAACTCACTAGGTGGAAACAACCAGACTTCAGTGATTTAGATAACTTAATCGCCTCATTGGTACCTTCGACATTCGACAACCGTTGTGACTCTGCATCTGCCGTTAAATCATAAATTGCCGCTAGATGCATAAAGTGATCGATAGAATCAGCATGTTGTTTAATCCAGGCGGGCTTAACACCAAGCTTCTTACTGGTCAAATCACCTTCAACTGCTATCACTTGGTTTTTGCCGGCACCCCAATATTCACGTAATGCATCTACTTTATGCATCGAATTCTTACGCACCAACATATAGACTACGCCGCCGCGATCAAGTATTTTCGGTACTAAAAAGTTACCAATAAAACCCGTACCACCAGTTATAAAGTAATTCATATAGACTCCTACTTGTATCACTTTGCAGCGATGCTATGTGCGATAACGCACTGTTTGCTATTTTTAAATGTAACTAGCAGAAACAGAATACCGCGTGTATAAAAAATATACTAATATCTTTATCGTAGTAAAAACTTAATCACCGGCTGCGAATAAAGAGGCATAAGCCTCTTTATTTGGTAATATTAATTTTTAGTAAGCCTAGTGCACGCCGGTTTTTAGCGCTTCAATGCGGTCATCTACCGGTGGCTGACTCGGCAACAGAATAGCTATTTTCAGTTTACTCTCGCCACGAATGGCAAACGCCACTGGCTCACGATCATTTCACTAGGCTGTTCATATTCTGATTTAAGTCTGGTTAAGGCATTTGTCATCGACTGTTTGCTTACCCGCTCTGCACCGGTCTGGTCGGCCCGGCACTCAGGCTTACGGCTAAACAATGCCACGATCATCGAGGCAAAAATACCCAACACCAATTCAGCAAATATTGTTGCTGCCAATTATCCAATACCATAGCCGCGTTATTTTTTTTAATATTATGTGATCAACAAAGTGACCAAATATTCTCGCAAGAAACATAAAAAAAGTAGTAACAACATCTTGTATTAACGCCTAGGTCACCATATTGCTATTAGCCACATGGACAATTTTATGGCCAAGTATCCCTTTCACCTCATTGCGATTCTTACGTTCTAATAAGCTAGTGGACAGTGCCACTAAAGCCTTATTTTTGTTCCATCCGGTTACAAATGTATTCGCTGACTAGAGCTGAAGATACCCACTTCCAGCATACCTACATCAGCTTTTTTAGCTAACTCCGCAACAGTATTAACATGCCATTTTTTTTCAGCATTGTTGGGTTCATTAATAATATTTGCTGCCATGCTGCGTTTAGCTATTCACTTTGACAGCAGCAAAGAGACAACAGAACCTGCGATACCAAAAACAGGTAAAAAATTAACAGAGAATTAAGATTGAGACTGCCATTTGCTGCTAGATAACTGCCAACACCCCTAGTGATGGAGGCAACCAAAATAACGGCCAAAGTTGTGGGTACAAAAACCCAATTCACAACATAATCAACTGGCTAAAAATAAGATACAGTATGCATAAATGCTAGGGCATATATGTATTGCATTACTGGCAGTTCAAGCCTGGTCTGGGACTCGAGTTACAGCCCCAGAACAAGCTGAAAAATGAGTTCCTCTAAAGTAAAGTGTTTAAAAGTAGGCTGTTAGGTAACCTAATATTAACCGCAGAGTGTTAACTAAAAGTATCATGGGTACCACGATAAATCTGCATAAACCTAGGCAGATAAGTCACCAATATATAGATCTCAAAACCGCAGCTAATCAGCACTAATAAGGTTTGCAGATCAGTCAATAGTACCCAGACAAAAGTTTGATTTATTACCACGCAGATAATGACCACCATTCCTAAGGCACTACCCCATTTTGCCGGCCATGTAGGCACAACCTTAAACCGTATTTTCTTCCACCACATCAATATCGGAATCGACATAAGCTGAGCCAGATTTCTGACATTAAGCAACATGACATAATACCAAGGCAGGTCACCCAAATAACCTAGGGCAAGGGTAACAGTCATTTCAAATACTTTATCTGCAACTGGATCTAACAGGGCGCCAAAGTCTGTACATTGATTTAATCGGCGCGCCAATATTCCATCAAAATAATCTGTCAGCGCGGCAACTAGTACAATGGCTAAACACCATCCAAACTGCTGATTAACATAAAAACCTAAGGCTATCGGGGTTGCCACAATTCTTAGTATGGTTAATGCATTAGGAATATTGAGATTTGTTGTTGTCACAATATTTAATCTATCAGATGGTGTTTAAGCTCGGTGGGGGCAGCACACCTTAACTGCTCCATAACTTGTCGCAGTTGCATTGTTAACAAAGCAACAGCGTGTTCGCCGCCCTTAGCCCCGAGGGCAGCTACGCTATACATAAATGCCCTGCCCAAAAAGGTGAACTCTGCACCGCTGGCTAAGCTGCGGGCTATATCCGGCCCAGATCGAATACCGCTATCCATCATAATAGTTATTTGGTCGGCGTATTTCTTGACGATGGGGTGCAGTGCGGCAATAGAAGACTGACCCGCATCCAATTGGCGACCGCCATGATTACTTACAATCACGCCATCGATACCAAGCCGTATCGCCTGCGCTACGTCGCTTTCAGAGACGACCCCTTTCAACACAATTTTATCTTTCCATTTATCTCTAATCGCCGTTATTTTCTGGGTATCCAAGCGTCCGTCAAAGGTACTATCCATAAATCCAGCTAACTGACGCATATCCATATTGTGGCTCATATATGGTTTCAGTGTTTCAAAACTCGGCGTACCATTGAGCAAGGTTTTTAGCGCCCATTCTGGTCTACTAGTTATTTGTGCAATGTTGGCCAACGACATTTTCGGCGGCATAGCTAAACCATTACGAATATCAGCAGGACGATAACCAAATGTTGGCACATCGCATAGCAGTACTAATACCTTCACCCCAGCAGTTTCACAGCGACGTAAAATGTCATTACGCAAACTCTCATCGACTGGATGATATAACTGAAACCACAATTTGCCTGCGGTAATTTCACTAATCGTTTCAATACTTGCGGTACTTACCGTACTCAAAATAAAAGGGATATTATTATTAGCGGCCGCCTTAGCTAAAATCTCAGGTGCTTTTGGCCATACTAGCCCTTGTAGTCCAATAGGAGAGATACCAAATGGGGCACTGTAACGCTGACCGAACAATTGGGTTTCTAGCTGGGTGGTGTTATTGCCTGCCAAGTAATGAGGTTTAAGTTCTACCTGTTGTAAGTCATGGCTATTTTTTTCAATATTTATGTTCTCATTACAACCGCCATCCAAATATTCAAATGCAAACCTAGGAATCTTCGTTATCGCGTGACGGCGTAAATCTGCCACAGTTGGATAGCGTGAATTAAAACCATTAGTCATTGGAATACTCTCACATTCAAAGCTATAGCAAGCTATTGTAGCAACATTGGCAAGGCTAAGATAATTACTAGCAACATGGTATGGTTTAATTAACCCTAACAATAATAAATGGCGATACTATGATTTGGCTAAAACGTATATTTACTGCCTCCATTTTGATATTGGTAATAATAAGTTTACTGCTCGCCTATACGATGAATAGCTATACTGACGCGCCGGTTGATGATGTTTGGGAGTTGTCGGCGACGCCAAGCGCTAGCGACGCTGTCACCGTTAGATATACCGGCACTGCCACCTTATTATTCAGTGACGGACAGACCCAATTTATAACAGATGCGTGGTTTTCTCGACCTAATGGCTTACAGCTTTTTGCCGGTAAAATAACGCCAGACATGGAAGCCATCAATTATGGTATTGCTAACAATGATATTGATAGCCTTGCGGCTGTATTTGTTATGCACTCTCATTTTGATCATGCAATGGATGCCCCTGAAGTTGCCAAACGAACAGGTGCACTGTTATTAGGTTCAGAATCTACAGCCAATATTGGTCGTGGCTGGGGCCTAAATGAAAACCAAATTAGAGCAGTCACTAACCGACAAACAATAACATTAGGAAAATTCATACTGACACCTATTGAGTCACAGCACTTTCAATTTCCAGACCCACAAATGCGCGAGCGCGCACTAGGTGATCCCATAATAAGTAAGCCATTGCAGACGCCTGCTAAGGCTTTTGACTACAAGCTTGGCAAAGCCTATATGCTGCATGTTAGTCATCCTAAAGGCAGTTGGTTAATTGTTGGTAGCGCAGGTTTTGTAAAAGATGGTTTACAGGGGTTCAGCGCCGATACTGTATTTTTGGGCATTGGTGGTATCGGCAGTCAAACCACGCAATACCGAGAACAGTTTTGGCAAGAGACTATTGGTCAGGTTAAACCGCAACGTATTATTCCCATTCATTACGACAGTCTAACCGCGCCAATTGATAGCCCAATGCGTGGACCGTCGTTAGCTGAATTTTTCCTATCTGGAGGTATTGAAGAAACCTTAGTATTCTTAAAACAAAAAGAAGCTAACAGTGACGGCTACAACTTTCATACGCTGCCGCGGTTTATCCCTATTACGCTGTATCCATAACGTGGCGAATTTTATAAAGCCGAAAGCCATATCTCCTTCGCGTTATAGAAATATAACACAATATCTTTATTGCAAATGATAATCATTATCATTAAGATAGATCTCTAATTCATTTTTGGAGCTATCAATGAAACTGCAATTTTTGTGCCCTACCCATCGTCAACAACTGTCGACTAACCCAAGCTATGCCATAAGCTGCTGGCAAAATGGTGTCGATACTGCCAGAAGCTTAATTGATGTAGGGCAATGGCATGAAGCCCTGACACACATTGGCTGCGCCTTCGAAGCTGCCGAAATAATCATGACCAGCGGAGCGATGGCGCGCCATCAAGCCTGCGATATTTTTTCCAGCGCGGCGGTAAAGCTGGCTGACTTATTTATTAAAGTAGATCAACAACAACATGCACAACTAGTATATTCCCTGACCACTGCGAGGCTAAAACACGAACAACATAAATATTCAGATTGCAGTGAACAGATAGAACAACTATTAAATAAAGTAGCGGAAAGATCCGACAGACTAACTGGTCTAACCAAAGCCCGTACTAGCATCAATAAACTGACAACAACTGTGCATTAACAGTATTTATGGAGTGTTGACGTGAATAGAGAACAACCAGTAAATCAAGATAATCGGTATCAAGGAGTGACTACTCGCAATAACGAGAGATATATTCGACTAGACATTAAAGTTGATGCTCTGCAAAGGCTTATTAACAATAATGACATTACTATTGACCAGATTCATTGTATTGGCAGTAGGTCTAAAGCAACAATTAAAGCAGCAATGCTAAACAGCATTAAGTGCACCAATAAACTAAATGCTACGAAATACCCAATCTAGCTCTACAACTTTGGTAAATCTAATTACCCATCGCCATGTGACACTATGCCACATACCGTAACGTTTCATCCCACTATAAAATTCGGCCTCATCAAAAAAGACATATATGTCATTAGTAATATTATGAGGTTCTATGCGATCTATACTACTAAAAGTATCTTTATTACTTTCCATTAGCGCTATCATCAGTAGCCAGACAATTGGTGCTGGCTTAGGTCAACAAATAACTGAAGAAGTAATTGTTGTTGGTCAAAAATACGGTTCTTTAAGTGCAGTAAGCTCACAACAAGCACGTGAAAAACTAACCAAAATACCGGGTGCTATTGGTTTTGTAGAATCAAAAGACTTTTTAGACAACTTTGCTCAAAGTATTGGCGACACCTTGATATTTACGCCCGGTGTATTTGCCGACACTTCGGCTCAACGTGAAAACCGCATTTCCATTCGTGGCTCTGGATTAAATGCTGGTTTTGAACGCCGCGGTTTAACTGTTCTGCGAGATGGCGTTCCAATTTCTCGCGCTAGCGGTATTACTGAATTTCAAGAAATTGATACTTTATCAATTCAATATATAGAAGTATATAAAGGGGCTAACGGTCTACAATATGGTGCCGCATCATTAGGTGGTGCGATTAATGTGGTCACTCCTACAGGGGTAACTCAACCTGAAGGTACTGCACTGCGTGTTGAAGGCGGCAGTTTTGGTACAACACGCGCCAGTATTAATACCGCCGGTAAATCAGATAACATTGATTACTATGGCGCGGTGACCAAACTAGACTCTGACGGCTATCGTGACCAAAGTGAAGTGGATAGTATCTATAGCTTTGCCAATGTGGGTATTGCGCTTAGCGACAAGGTTGAAACGCGCTTTTACCTAACCGCCTTGCAAGATGATTTCAAGTTGGCTGGTAGTTTGAGTAAAGACGATGCGCTTAATGACCCGACCACAGCTGGTTTTGAAAACGAAGAGTATGATCAGGACCGCAATTTGGAAGTGTATCGCCTATCAAACCGCACAGTAATAGCTTTTGATAATGCCACATTAGAAGCATCTTCATGGGTTACGCAACGTAAACTTGATCATGCAATCACCCGCTTTGTTGGTATTATCGACCAAGACGAAACAGAGTATGGTTTATCAGCACAACTAAGTGGCAACTTAGAATTAGACGCCTCCGCAGTTAACTGGATTGCAGGTTTTAACTATGCAAGAGCCAACAACGAGGCTAAAGTTTTTGATAACAACTTCGGCTCTAACGGCCCACTCAACAGTGAAGATGATCAAGACTCCGAAAATCTTGTAGTATATGGACAAGGTACGATTGAATTTAATACGCAATTAAGCCTTATTTTAGGCGCACAATATGTCGACACTAGCCGCGACAATCAAAACATCTTTACTCAAGCCAGTTTTCCTGGCGCGCCCATTGAAGATGATTCAGGAGAGCTAGATTTTGATAATATTAATGGTCGCATAGGACTATTGTGGACGCCTAATAATAATGTGCAACATTTTGTAAATATCAGTGAAGGTTACGAACCACCAGGCATCAGTGACATCACCTCTGGCGGATCAGCTCCATTTACCGAACTAAACGCACAAGAATCAATCACCTATGAAATAGGCACTCGTGGCCACAAGGGGATTATCTCCTGGGATGGCGCAATCTATCGCAGTGAAATCAGAGAAGAGTTTATTGATATTGCCGCACCAGGTCGTGCACCCGGCACCACCTTAACAAATACTGATAATGCCGAAGGAGACACAATCCACCAAGGCATTGAGCTCGGTGTAGATGTGCGCTTATTAGATGGGGCAACTGACGGGGGCTGGCAGCTAATGTTACGTAATGTCGTTACTTACAATGACTTTAGATTTGATAACGACTCAACTTATGACAATAACACTTTAGCGGGTGTGCCAGAACTGATTTATGTTGCCGAGTTGCGGCTAGATCATGCAGATAATTGGTATGCCGGCATTAACCTGCGCCATGTAGCTAACGGTGCTTATGTAGACTATGCCAATACTGAACGAGCGCCTGGCTACCATGTTGTTGGCTTAACCGCTGGCTGGCAGATTAGTACCGCGTTACGCTTATTCGCATCAGTAGAAAACATCACTGACGAAGAATATATTTCAAATGTATCAACAGTCGCCAACTTCCAAACAGAAAGCAGTCAAACACTCTTCACTCCGGGCGAAGGTCGCGCTGCCTATATTGGTATGTCATATCAATTTGAATAACCCTGTTTAAATACTGGATAAAAACACCGTGAAAAGAATTTTACTGAAATGGCATAACGCCCTACTTTGGTTTGGCCTAACAACTATTGTTGTCTGGAGCCTTTCTGGCATTTCTCATCCATTGATGGCTTGGTTTGGCCCGCAAGCCGTTAAGATGTATCCACCCAAGTTAAGCATTAGTAGCAATGATGCACTGTCGATACAAAAAGTTATAAGTGGTAATAACTTATCAACAGCCACTATTGCAAAAGTTGTACCGACTAGTACTGGCGCTATGTTACAGCTAACAGAGCAAATAACAGAAAACGCACTAATAAGTCGTCGCTATTTTTCGTTGGTCACCCAGCAAGAAGTTGAAAATTTTGATGAACAGCAAGCGCGTTGGCTAGCGGCTTATTACACTGATCGTGATATTAACCAAATAAAGCATGTAAAATTGATCGATAAATTCAGCCACGAATACCCTTCGATAAATCGTTTATTGCCTGTATACCGTGTTGATATTAGTCACAACGGAGAGACCGTTATTGCTTATATTTATACTGAAACTAACACATTGGCCAGCATAACTAACGACACAAAACGCCGGTTGCAGTCATTTTTTCAAATTTTACACACTTGGAGCTATTTAGATTTCACCGGCCACGGCCGTGTGTTGCTAATTGGGCTATTAATGCTCACCTTAATTGCAATGGCCAGTAGCGGCTTAATGCTGGTAATTAAGCTGCCAAGAAGAAGGATAAAAAGCTCACCCCGTCGTTGGCATCGCCGCTTAGCTTACGCCCTATGGTTGCCAATGTTAGCTTGGCCTGCCAGCGGATTTTACCACTTACTGCAAGCACAATATGTAGAGCCAGTAATTGGTATGCGTTTAAGTTCACCGACAAACTTACAAAATTGGTTAATCAACACCACTAGTGCAGATAGCTGGCAAAGAAATTTTGCCAGTTCTATAGGCAGTAACAAACAACTTAATGCTATCTCTCTAGTTTCCGCTGGCAATAAAATATTTTATCGGTTGAGTATTGCTCCCCAACAAAGTGAAATCGTTAATCGTAATGATCGCTTTGATGGAAAAGTAATAGAAAAATCTGTGGTTTACATAAACAGTAGCACAGGGCTTACCAGTCCCCACACAGACAAAGACCAAGCGCTACAACTACTGAAAAATTTTACAAGCAGCGGTGACCATAAAGACATTCAACTCGTGACGCATTTTGGCCCAGGTTATGACTTTCGAAATAAGCGCTTGCCAGTTTGGCAAATAGATTTGGCTGACCAAGCAAGTACCCGCATATTTGTTGATCCAATGACGAGTATGCTGGTTGATCAGAATCGTGGCATCGATAGATTAGAAGCACTTTCTTTTTCTATATTACATAAATGGAATCATTTATTTCCGTTAATTGGCCGACAATGGCGTGACGTGCTAATAGTTATGACCTTAATCGCAAGCTTAATTTTAAGTGGATTTGGCCTACAGACATATCTAGCGCGTAAAACTTCAGCTGAAAAACCACAATCTTGACAATAAAATTATGTAACCACCTTATCTAAGCCCACAATTAATAAACCAAGGCCTGTTGTCCAAACGCCACAAGCCAGTAAATCAAACAAGCTGAAACGCAGTGGCTTCATACCACTAACGCCGATAACAAACGGGACAAAGCTACGTATCGTGCTCATTAAACGACCAAAAATTACTGCCCACCAACTAAACCGGACAATAAATTTTTCTGTTTTTTCAAACCGTACTCGGTGTTTAATTCCAAATTTAGTGTGATGGAATTTTGGACCTGCCCAGCGACCAATATAAAAACCGCAGTGATCTGACAACATTGCTCCTGCAAAAGCTAACGGTAGCATTTGCGACAAGCTAGCAATTTGCTCGGTATACATCACAGTACAGATAGCGAGTAAAAAAACTCCAGAAACAAAAACACCGATACCTATAGTTGCCTCTAGAAAAGCCACTATAGGTACAACCAACAAAGCATATTGCTGGTTATCGCGTAACCAATTAATAATTAAATCGTTAATAGTGAATATCCGCAGCAAATATAGAGGTAGTATTAATAGCAGTGCATAATAGCTCAATACTGCGGTAATAGCTGTCACACTATTACCTATTAAGAGCCATTTTTAGCTTTCAGCTACCAACATTAAGGCTACCACCATGGGCAACCCGAATAAGCAAACCATAGAGTACCTAAAAGGCTTAACCAAGCTGGTAATACATGCCACTAAAAGTACGACAGACTTAGTAGAAGCTATGCATAGCACAATAGAGCGTGGGCATCTGCCATTGGGTGAATCTCGCGCTACATCTACTTCGGGCATTACTGGGTTAGTTTACAAAAGTATTCGTGGCGGCGCTCAGTTAGTAGGCACAAGCTTAGATTACGCTATGCAAAAAGCCATTCCTTTGTTAGATGACGAACACATACCTTCTAGAAACAAGGATATTTTTTTGTCAGTTATCAATGGCGTCTATGGCGACAGGCTATCATTAACAAACAATGAACTAGCGCTTCGCATGACATTTATTCACCAACAGCAAGCGGTGGATACTCAGTTAGTTTCACCGATAAAATCACCATCAGATAAAATACTGCTATTCATTCATGGCCTATGTATGAGTCATCATAGCTGGGAAAGTGACAAGCAAAACTTAAGTAAAAACATGGCTGAGAAGCTAGGATTTACTCCAATTTATCTACACTATAATACCGGTCGAGCTATAGCAGATAACGGCCATGAGCTTGCCGAAAAAATTGAACAATTAGTAGCTAGCTGGCCTGTTAATGTTAGTAATATAACTATTGTAGGTCATAGCATGGGAGGCCTAGTGGCCAGAAGTGCTCGTTATTATAGTGAACAAGACAGTTTTCGCTGGATACAGTTAAATAAAAAGCTTATCTCAATTGGCACACCTCATTCTGGTGCGCCATTAGAAAAATTTGCAGCCATGTTAGAGAGCCTAATGCAGCGCAGTCCTTATGCGGTGCCCTTTGTGCGCTTAACTAAAATTAGAAGTAAAGGTATTGAAAATTTACGCCATGGTGAAATTACAGCAATAGCAGATAAATTCGTACCACTTCCAATAGGTATAGAGTATTTTGCTATAGCTGCCATATTAAGTAAAAAGGAAAATTTTAGCGCTGAAACCATCGTTGGTGATGGCCTAGTAACGCCTAGTAGTGCCTTTGGTCAACACAAAGATCCCGCCCGTACTCTGGCAATACCTGATGCAAACAAATCACTCAAATATGAACTCGGGCATAATGAAATGCTGTGGGACATCGGCGTTTATCAGCAGCTTGAAAAGTGGTTGTAAGGCGTTTTACAAAGCCACTTCAAACAAACCAGCGGCGCCCATGCCGCCTCCAATACACATAGTAACTACCACATACTTAACACCGCGACGCTTGCCTTCAATAAGCGCATGACCAACCATCCGTGCACCGCTCATACCAAATGGATGACCGATTGATATTGACCCGCCATTAACATTTAGTCGATCATTGTGGATACCTAATTTATCACGACAATAAATTACTTGGCACGCAAATGCTTCATTCAATTCCCATAGGCCAATATCATCTATTGTTAAACCGTGACGAGCTAATAATTTAGGAATCGCGAACACCGGACCAATACCCATTTCATCTGACTTACAACCAGCTACCGCTAAACCACGATAGGTGCCTAGCGGTTGAATCCCTTTGGCTTTAGCTAGCTCTGAATCCATTAGCACACAGGCTGATGCGCCGTCTGACAGCTGTGACGAATTACCTGCGGTAATAAACTTACCTTCTTTGACCCAACGACCATCTTTAAACACGGGATTTAACGACTGCAAGTTTTCTATTGTTGTAGTAGGACGATTACATTCATCTTTGTCGACCACTACGTCTTTGTAGCTGGTCTCTTTTGTTTCTCTATCAAATATTGCCATAGTGGCGTTCATAGGCACTATTTCATCAGCAAATAGACCTGACGCTTGTGCGGCAGCTGTACGCTGCTGGCTTTGCAGTGAGTATTCATCTTGCGCTTCACGACTAACGCCATAACGCTGTGAAACAACCTCGGCGGTTTCAAGCATCGGCATATAGGCCGTTTCATCAATGCCTGTAACTGTTTCAGAAACCGCCCGGTAAGTATTTTTATGCTTGGTTTGGACTAGCGAAATCGATTCAACGCCACCGGCTACGCCAATATCATATTCATTGCACATAATGCTCTTTGCTATGGTGGCAATAGACATTAAGCCTGACGAGCATTGTCTGTCCACCGACATGCCTGGTACAGTTTCTGGTAGTCCGCCAGCAATAGCGCAGAGGCGACCAATATTATAGCTTTGTGAGCCTTGCTGGGCCGCAGCGCCAAAAATACAATCCTCGACCTCACTGGGGTCGATACCTGCTCGCTGAACAGCAACACGAACAACATGGCCACCTAAAGCTGGTGCTTCGGTGTCATTAAAACTGCCGCGAAATGATTTTGCTAAGGCGGTACGTGCGGTTGATACAATTACGGCTTCTCTCATTATTTTACCCTGCGTTGTTATGCTTAGAATTATTTTTGTTTGACTTAGTGGTCTTTAATGTCCCAGTCGTTAATCTAGAAATATTTTTTTGTTCCGACTTCGCTGCACTCGGCCTCACTGCCAACCATCACCAAATTAGCTCACCGATGTTTAACCAAACTTTCAACATATCTATGGAGATTCACACCATCATTTTTTAATTTCTACACAGTGAATTTGAGCCGAAGGTAGCGTCGGAGCGAAGCAGAGCTTAAAAAAAACGATCTAAACGGCTGACTAAGCTTGTTGACTAGAAACCGGCACAATTTCACCCGTCATATAGCTAGAATAATCACTGGCTAAAAACATCATCACATTAGCCACTTCCCACGCCTCTGCCGCACGGCCATAAGCTTCTTTTGCTTCTAGCTCAGCTAATAACTCTTCAGCAGCAGATTTACGCAACATAGGATGTAATACAATAGACGGGGCAACCGCATTAATACGCACATTAAACTCGGCAGCCTCTAAGGCGGCACAGCGAGTCAGCGCCATCACGCCAGCTTTAGCTGCCGCATAATGAGACTGTTCTTTTTGCGCACGCCAACCCAATACTGATGCATTATTAACAATGACACCGCCAGTACCACGTGCTTGCATAATCTTCATCATGCAGCGAGTCATGCGCATGGTACCGTTTAAGGTTACATCAATAACCTTCATCCACTCATCATCTTCCATTTCAACTAACAACTTAGACGTACCCAGACCGGCATTATTAATTAATACATCGATACCGCCAGTTACTTCTTCGGCATAGGCCACTAGCGCTTGCACCTCATCCTCTATGGCCACATTACAAACTTTGCCATAAACCGCTTGCAGCCCAGTATCAGCTTTTAGCTTTTCTATCGATGCGTTGAGGCGGCCCTCATGAATATCACTTAATATCACCCCACGAGCGCCCTCTTCAGCCGCTTTAACCGCTGCCGCAAAACCAATACCAGCACCGGCAGCAGCAGTAATAAGAACAGCCTTACCTTTAATCAGGCCGTGGCCTTCCACATACTCTGGCTTTTTTAAATTCATCAACTTAACCTTTTACCCGTGGCTCTTTTGGCATTCCTAATCCGCGCTCAGCAATTATATTGCGCTGAATTTCATTAGTACCACCATAAATAGTGTCTGATCGAACAAACAAATACATCGACTGTAAGCGGCTTAACTCATAAGGTCCATCGCTAAGCACTTCAGCCTCTTGCCCGATAACGTCCATGGCTAACTCACCTAAATCACGATGCCATGTTGCCCAATACAACTTATAAATTAGTGCTTCTTTTTGCAAGCTACCGTCTTCGCCGCCCGACAGCATTCGCATACTGTTATAACGCATAGTTTTTAAACCGACATGAGCATCAGCTATACGTTGTCGAATGATGGCATCTTTGGCCGTACCATTATTTTTTGCAATCGCTATTATTTGATCCAACTCATTTTGAAACTGCATTTGTTGCCCGAGGGTAGACACTCCACGCTCAAAACCCAACAAACCCATCGCCACTTTCCAACCTTCGCCTGGTTGGCCAACAATATCTCTGGCGTCACATTCAGCTTGATCAAAAAACACTTCATTAAATTCAGAGGTGCCAGTTAATTGCTGAATCGGCCTTACTTCTATATTCGGCTGATCCATTTTTATCAGAAAGAAACCTAACCCTTTGTGCGCACTAGACTCAGGGTCAGTTCTAGCGAGCACAAAACAATAATCGGATTCGTGAGCTAATGAGGTCCAAACCTTTTGTCCCGTGATAAGCCACTTTCCTGTCGCCTCATCAAAGCGTGCTTTAGTTTTTACATTGGCTAGATCAGAGCCCGCACTTGGCTCCGAATAACCCTGACACCAAAACTCGCTGCCATTTAAAATACCGGGTAGATATTTTTTTCGTTGTTCGTCGCTACCAAAAGCAATTAATGTAGGGCCAACTAGGCCTTCTCCAATATGCCCCACTCTGCCAGGACCACCAGCGCGGGCGTATTCTTCATTAAAAATAACCTGTTGCTCGATAGAGCATCCTAAACCGCCGAACTCTTTCGCCCAACCAACACCGACCCAACCACCGTGGGCAAGTTTATGCTCCCATTGTTTGCGCTCGCGGGAATACATATGCTCATCGCCAGGGCCACCACGAAACTTAAGCTGGGCAAATTCACCGACCAGATTTTGTTGCAGCCAAATCGCAACTTGGCTGCGAAACTTTTCATCGTCAGGACTAAAGCTTAATTGCATAATCTACCCCTGATCCAATAATTTTTTTGCCAACCGCTCACGATGATAGCTAGCATTACCAAACAAAATTTCTGAAGACTTGGCACGTTTAAAATACAAATGTACGTCATATTCCCAAGTAAACCCTACCCCACCATGTAACTGTATGGCAGTACTGGCATTGGCAAAAAAGGCATCTGAGCATTGCGCCTTAGCAATTGAAGCTGCCTCATTTAATTCACCGGCTAACGGTCCACCATGAATCGCCTCATGAGCCACACAGCCAGCATAGTAAACAGCTGATTTTGCTGACTCCGCTGCCACCATCATATCTGCCGCTTGATGTTTAACCGCCTGAAAACCAGCTATGGGTCGTCCAAACTGTTGCCTTTCTTTGGTATAGGCAACTGTCATATCCAATACTTGTTGGGCACCACCCGCTTGCTCTGCGGCTACGGCAATAGTCGCTAAATCCAATACTTTCTCGAGCTGCGGCCAGCCATCACCCTGTGTTCCCATTAACGCGTCACGGCCCAATATAACGTTAGTTAATGTGATCTCAGCCTGTTTCCGTGTCTGGTCAATAGTTGGTAGCCATTTTGTTTTTACGCCTAAAGCATCGCATGACAGACAAAACAAACTTACACCTTCATCACCCACACTTTTTGGATCACGCGCTGCAACGATTAGTAATTCAGAGCTGTCACCATCAACTACATAACGATAGTTACCGTTAAGAACAAAATTATTGTCTCGCTTAGTAACCGCCGCAGTTATAGCCGAACTATCGTGACCACCATTTATACCGGCATAGGCAAGGGTCGCGGTCAGTTCACCGCTACAAATTTGTGGCAGATATTCAGCGCATTGATGCGATTCACCCGCTACCAGCAAAGCATTTGCCGCCATACAAGCTGATGACAAAAATGGCGAGCATAATTGATAACGCCCCATTTGCTCCAACACCGCTACTAGCTCCACTCCGCCCAAACCTAAACCGCCAAACTCTTCTGGAATATGCATGGCGGGCCACGCCATTTCTTCACAAATACGAGCCCAAACCGCTTTGTCATAACCCAGAGGTGTTTCCATCGCACTGCGAATGGCAGAAGATGTCGATATATCAGCCAAAAAAGAATCGGCTGTATCGATAATCATCTTTTGTTCTTCTGTGAATGAAAAATTCATATATAGACCTATAACTCGACGTTAGCTACCGTAAACTTTTTGCGCTGGGACTTCTTTTTCAATAAGTTTGGCAACAGCCTCAGCTAACTCGCTAGGCTTCCACTGATCACCTTTATCTACACCTTGGGTAGTACGCCAGCCATCACCAATAGATATTTTCCCACCTTCAGCTTCAAATACGCGGCCAGTTACATGACTCGATTCACTAGATGCCAACCACGCTAATAAAACCGACACATTCTCTGGCGCCCAATAGTCAAAACTATCGTCTTCTGGTTTCGCCATCCGTTGGGCCATAGCTGGTACCGAGGTAGTCATGCCGGTACGCGCAGCTGGAGCAATTGCATTGACGGTAATACCATAGCGCGCTAATTCTGCCGCCTGATTTAAGGTAAGTGCCGCAATACCGGCTTTAGCTGCCGCATAATTAGACTGACCGATAGAGCCTTGTAAGCCAGCACCAGACGTTGTGTTAATAATACGAGCATCAACCGCCGCACCCTCTTTGGCTCTGCCACGCCAGTAATGAACTGCATGGGAGCTAATGCAAAAATGACCTTTTAAATGCACAGCCATAATGGTGTCCCATTCTTGCTCTGTCATGGAGGCGAACATACGGTCACGATTGACCCCGGCATTATTAAGTACTATGTGTAAATCACCGTAGGTGTCGATTGCTTGTTTAACCGCGTTTAAACTGTCGTCGTAATTAGTAATGTCGCTAGTATTAACAATTGCTTTGCCACCACTAGTAATAATTTCATCTACTACCGCTGTTGCCGCCGCCTCATTAATATCATTAACAATAACGCTAGCGCCTTGTTGGGCGAAAACTTTGGCATGAGCAGCACCCAAACCGCCGCCCGCGCCAGTGATAATAACGACTCTGTCATCACATATACCCATTATTAACCCAACCTTTCGATAATCGTTACGTTAGCCTGACCGCCACCTTCACACATTGTCTGCAAACCATAACGGCCGCCAGTGCGCTCTAATTCGTGGAGTAGCGTTGTCATCAATTTCGTACCGCTTGCACCCAAGGGGTGACCTAAAGCTATAGCGCCACCATTGACGTTGGTTTTAGCATGGTCATAGCCAGTTTCTTTCAGCCAGGCCATTGGCACTGAAGCAAACGCCTCATTAATTTCTACCAAGTCAATTTCATCAAGTGTCATGCCGGCTTTTTTTAGTGCGTATTCGGTCGCGGGGATGGGCGCCGTTAACATCCAAATCGGGTCGGCAGCGCGCACACTCATATGATGAATACGCGCACGCGGGGTTAGGTTATATTTTTTAAGTGCCGCTGCTGACACTATCAGCATAGCGCTAGCGCCGTCGCTAGTTTGGCTTGCCACAGCAGCGGTAACCTTCTCGCAACCAAACAAGCTATCAAGACTCGCCATTTTTTCTAGAGTAGTTACTCGTGCAGTTTCGTCCATCGCGAGACCTTCACATGGCACAATTTCCCGATCGAATCGGCCTTCCTTAATAGCGGCAAGTGCGCGGCGATGTGATTCAAGTGAAAATACTTCTAACTCAGCTCGACTAATATCCCACTTGTCCGCAATCATTTGCGCCGACTTAAACTGAGTTGGCGGCTCGGTACCGTATCGCGCCACCCAACCTTTAGATCCACTAAACGGATCACTAAAGCCTAATGGGATTGCTGCAGTCATCGCCGATGAAATAGGAATTTGCGTCATCGTTTGCACGCCACCTGCCAGCACTACATCCATTGTCCCAGACATAATTGCTTGGGCAGCAAAATGTACCGACTGCTGTGAAGAACCACACTGGCGGTCGATAGTAGTGCCTGGTACTTCGTCACTTAAGCCTGCAGCCAACCAACAGGTACGAGCGATGTCGCCAGCCAGCGGACCAATTGCATCAACGCAGCCAAAAATAACATCATCATACTCGTTGTCGGGAATACTATTGCGCTCAACCAGCGCCTTAATCACATGGGCCCCTAAATCGGCGCCATGAACATGGGCCAAACTTCCTTTACGGCGACCAGTGGGTGTTCTCGCTGCATCGACTATATATGCTTCTGGCATATTCTTATCCTATATCCAATTTATTTTTATGCGCCAAACGTATTGCCGGCCCCTAACTTAGCATCAGTAGCAAAAATAATGTCTGCCACCCGTTGTTTATGAAAAGCCTTATCGCCCCATGCATTGTTAAATGCCCACGCCCGTTTCATAAAAATATGTAAGTCCACTTCCCAGGTATAGCCCATCGCACCATGAGCTTGAATACAATTCTTAGTAGCTAGATCACTTGCTTCACAAGCGGCAAGTTTGGCATGGGATGACGCCTCTTCCGCAACATTCTGCTTATTAGCTATGGCAAAAGCCGCTCGGTAAACCACTGCTTTAGCATATTCCCAACGCACTGCAACATTAGCCATACTGTGTTTTACCGCTTGAAAAGATCCAATAGGTTTGCCGAACTGTTGTCGATCACTGGTGTACTGAACTGTCATATCTAACATCCGCTGGGTTAAACCCAAGGCTTGTGCAGCACAAGCCAGCGCCCCGCGGTTCATTGTTGCAGTAATCAACGCAGACGCTTCTGCGCCACTCGCTACACAGGTTTCAGTACTAGGAGTCCAATCTACAACAAACAATTTTCGGCAAGGATCTACTGATTCGTTAGCTCGCAATGTCACTTGGCTTTGAGTGAGCGCATGAATTTCATTATCGTGTTGCAGCAGTAATAGATCAGCAATATGCGCATCTTCTATAAACACATTTTCGGTCAAACCGACAACAACCTTAGCGCCACCTATAGCTATTTTTGGCAACCAAGCTTGCTTAAGCTCGTCGTTGTTCAAGCTATTTAATAATGGCGTAGCAACCATTACCACATGCACTAATGGTTCATTTAGCGCCACGTAACCACACTCCTGCGCTAGCAATACAAAATCTAGCTCGCTCAACCCAAGGCCACCAAATTCCTCTGGCACAGTTAGCCCGGTCAAACCTAATTCAATTAGTTTCACCCACATTTCATCACTACGGCCGGTATCAGTTTCCCAACTGGCCCGCAAGTTTGCCGGTGTCACTTCATTAATTAAAAATTCATGCACTGATTGTTGGAACAACAACTGATCTTCAGTAAAGGTAAAATCCATTATCGTCTCCTATGCTCTTGGCATACCAAGCATACGCTCGGCAATAATATTGCGCTGCACTTCATTAGTGCCAGCATATATAGGCCCAGACTGTGAAAACAGCCAACCGTCTAACCAATTACCAACGCCCTGCGCATCAGGTGCATGCGGTAATAGCTCAGCCCGCGCACCCAAAATACTCATAGCAGTTGCATGCATCTGCCAGTCGAGCTCAGACCAAAATATTTTATTAGTCGATGATTCGGCACCTATCTTGCCGCCTTTAATTAGTCGACATGCAGTTTGATAAGTAGTTAAACAATAAGCCTCTGCATCTAAATACGCTTTTATTACCGCATCTCTAATCGCTGGATCACGATCCGCTCGCTGTCGATTCTCCTGATACAACTCAACCAGTCGCTTAGCGGTTTCTTGAAATCTTGCGGGGCTACGCAGCATCAAACCACGTTCAAATCCTGCGGTGGCCATAGCCACACTCCAACCCTCACCTTCTCCACCTAAACGTCGGTTAACTGGGACCTTAACGTTATCAAAAAATATTTCTGCAAAGCCTGGCAATCCATCTAACTGTGGAATGGGCCTAACTGTAACGCCATCTAAATTTAGTGGCACTAATATAAAAGTAAGACCTTTATGCCGTGTTGAATCAGGGTCAGTGCGAAACATACCAAAACATTGGTCGGCCCATACTGCACGGGTAGACCAGGTTTTTTGGCCATTAATAATGTAGTACTCGCCGTCTGCTGTTAATTCAGCTTTGGAGCGAATGGCGGCCATGTCTGAACCCGCATTAGGCTCTGACCAACCCTGCGCCCACACTTCAGTACCATTGGCCATTTTAGGGAGTATGTCGGCTTTTTGTTCTTCAGTGCCGTACTCCATAAGGGTTGGACCAAGCAAAAAAATACCATTTTGATTAACCCGTAATGGCGCTTTGGCTTTAAAATATTCATCTTCAAAAATAAGCCATTCCAACAAATCTGCATCACGCCCGCCTAGCGCATTGGGCCAGGTAACCATTCCCCATCGACCCTCATTAAGCTTGGCTTCCCACTCTCGATGCTGGGTAAAACCTGCTTCGGTGTCAAAGCTTTGGAGTGGCTCTGCGGGCACATTTGCCGCCAACCAAGTGCGCACTTCTTGTCTAAAATCACGGTGTTTGTCAGTGTAGGCTAAGTCCATAGTCTCAGTTACTCTTTAAAGTCAGCGTCACGTTTTTCAATAAAAGCATCACGGGCTTCTTGCGAGTCGCCCATTTTATAGGCCTCATAGGTGAAACCTTGCTCCCAACGATACTTATCTTCTAGGTTGCCATCTTCAATGCCGATTAGTGACTCTTTAGCAAGCTTAACCATGGCCGGAGATTTTTCAGCAATTTTTTGAGCGATAGAAAAAGCGGTTGCTCTCAGCTCATCTAGTGGCACAACTTTTTCAATAGCGCCTAAACGATATGCTTCATCAGCATCAATAAACTCACCAGTAAAATACATATAACGAACTTTTTGCACTGGAAACATACGCTGTAAGTGGGCACCGCCACCCATGGCGCCACGATCTATTTCTGGCACTCCAAAACGAGTACAGGTCGATGCCACCAAAATATCAGCCGCACCAGCAATGCCAATACCACCGCCTAAAACAAAGCTATGTAGCGCCACTATGACTGGTTTAGGATTTAAATGAACGGCCTTAAAAGTATTGTAATTACCACGATTTACCGCCAAAATTTTATTGCTGTCTTGAGCTAATTCTTTGATATCAACGCCGGCACAAAAACCCTTACCATTGGCGGCAATAATAATCACCCGCACCTCATCATCTTGTCCAAGGCGAGTAATTTCGTCTGCAATAGCAAACCAGCCGTGGCTATCAAAAGCATTCACGGGTGGCTGATCTAATACTAATTCTGCAATGCCATTGGTAATGGTGGTATTAAACGGCGTCGACATAAATTCCCCTACTGACTCGTGTTACAGCGCAAAGCCAAAATAATCAACCGCTCTTCAGCTTCATTGACAATATTATTGATGATTTCTTCACAGCTTAATAATTCGCTAATCACCCCTGCTACTTGGCCCGACGGTAAGACACCTTCATCGGGCGAGCCGTCCACCATGGCCCGTTGAATGATCATAGGAGCATTGGCCGACATAATTGCTTGGGCAGCATTAGTATCGCTATCTTTAGACATTGCTACAGCAGACTTCAATAACCCGAACACACTAGCGCCAGTAAACTTTCTAAACTTCAATCCATTGCGCAAGGCAATAATTAATTTTTTCGCACTGCCAGCCTTTTCTAACTCAGCCAGCATGTCGTTCATAATCATGCGTTGGGGCAAACCATCCATAGCTTTTGACACAATAATGTTAGCTGGATTCATGCAATCAATATAGTGCCCTTTAGTCGCCGTTGGCACTGGCGATTCTTTAGTCATTAAAAAACGTGTCCCCATGGCAATGCCGTCGGCGCCCCACGCTAAGGCCGCAACTAAGCCACGACCATCTTTAAAACCACCGGCTGCCGCTACCGGAACATTGCCTGCAACCGCGTCAACTACTTGAGGAATAAGTAATGATGTGGGCACTGACCCAGTGTGACCACCGCCTTCGCCGCCTTGCACTGTCACTGCATCGGCGCCCATTGCAATTGCTTTTAGCGCATGTTTTGGCAGGCCAATAGTTGGCATACAAACCACTCCGGCATTTTTTAATCTCGCTATCATTTGCTCACCGGGCGAGCGCGAATAACTAACCGCTTTTACCCCGTGGTCAATAACCATATCGACAATATCAGCGGCATTTGGCTGGTACATGTGAAAATTAACGCCGAAGTTTTTATCAGTCAATTGTTTGGTTTGTAGAATATTAGCTTCCATTTCAGCTGGCGGAATTGTCGCTCCAGCTAAAAAGCCAAAACCGCCAGCGTTACAGGTGCCTGCAGTTAGTATCGGATCAGACACCCAACCCATAGCCGTTTGCACAATAGGATATTTACAGCCTAGTAATTCTGTCAGCGCTGTCTCCAACATGTGCTTACTCATAACTTAAGACCTGTTCCCGTTGGGGTTATCTTTAATTTGAAACGAGCGTTGGTTATGTGGATCTAACTTACTAATTATCGCTAACTGTTGCTCTGTTGGCGCGGGAGTTATGGCCACTTCAGCCTCTATATGTATTGCAAAGGCGGTATTTTCTACCACTTGCTCAACGGTAACCCCTGGGTGTAAAGATACTAAGCGGACCTGATGATCTGGCCCGCCAAAGTCCATTACACATAAGTCGGTAATAATTAGCCCTATTTTTATATCGGCTAAACTATGGCCTTTAGGCAGGCGTGCTGGGTTATAACCAATTGATGAGACAAAATCACATTCACCTTCAATAAATACACGCTTATTATGTGCCGGCACCAAAAAACTATTGCCATGACTGATGGAGTTGCCTGGAAAACCGCGCGCGCCCAACATCTGGGTTTTTGGTTTCTCATAGGTGCCGCCCATAACCGATGTATTGGTCTGACCATATTGATCAATTTGTACTGGGCCTAACATTGCGTGACGCTTACCGCTCCAGACATTATCAAAGATGCGTGAAAACCCCATCCAAGATTCGTTTTTCTGCACAAAGTCTGCCGCTCGAGCACCTAATGGATTTGGCTCAGCCAGTATAAAAGCTTCTGAGTCAGTCATCATTAGGTCAGTATTATCAGCGGTCATACAAAGGCTGGCCGCTAGACGCGGAATAACACCGATACCAGTAGCCAATACTTCGCCTTCATCTGAAAACGCTTTAGAAGCAGCACAAATCATTAATTCGGCTAAACTATATTCTGTTGCTGTAGTCATTGTTTTTCCAGTTACCATGGCAGCCTCCTAGTAAACAGGTTGCGGCAAAGCTTGAATCGCTGCTATGCCGCCAACCAGTTGCTGATATTCTTTCTCGGTTTTACCAGCAATATATTTTTCAAAATAACCGGCAAAGCCACCTTCGGCTTTAGCGCTGGCGTTGTATTCTTTAAAGTGAGGAATATCAAAACCGTATTGTGGCGAACAAGACGACGGATGGGCGCCACCGGGGAGATGAACAACCCCTGTGGTTGCACTGCGCTCCCAATGCACTAAGCGCGCTTGGGCCGCATCATTGAAATAATCGGTTTCAACTATCTCATCAACACTGACATAGGTTTTAGCAGCGGCTCTGGCAAACCAATCATCCATATAAAAATCTGGCCCGGCAATTTGACAGACCCCACGCACATCGGCCTTGTCCGCATGAATTAAGGCGGCGTCTAATTTAAGTGCCGGCATGGCAACCCACTCTTTATCGTCATATGGACTATCAATAACTTTTAAGTCGCTGCATTTGGTAACGATGTCAGTTCCCAAACCCACCTCTGTTGGAATAAAGGGCACTCCCCAACTAGCAGCACGCAACCCTAATAGCATCATGCCTTCGTCAATTTCCATTACCTCTATTGCACCGCTTTGACGGGCGGCTCGAAAATGCGCCTCTAAGGGAATAAAGTCTAAAGACACAAATGCATAAACTAGCTTCTTAACCTTGCCCGCAGCGCACAGCATTCCCACATCTGCACCACCATAAGAGACAATAGTTAAGTCAGTTAGCTGGGAACGCAGAATCTCACGCACCAATGCCATCGGCTTGCGCCTTGGACCCCAGCCGCCAATACCTATTGTCATACCGCTGTGCAGACTGGCGACAACTTGTTGTGCCGTCATTTGTTTGTTCATAGTTGTTCCTCAGTACCAGCAAGCTTTAAGATTCTTAACTAAATATACCTTAACTGCCGATTAATTACGCAATATTATATAAATTATTAAATTTTATTATAAATACATCAAAATACTGCCACTTTAATTACGCATATTATCAATCTACAATGCAGCTTAATTTGTAGTCTTGCTTAATAAATTCCACCCCCAAAGTGCAATCGGTACGTCGCACGCCAGGTATTACGGTGATGGTGCTATGCAAAAACTCACTCAACTCAACAGTGTCTTGCACCATAGTGATTGCTAAAATATCAAATCGACCAACCATTTTGCCAACAAAGCCAACCCGCGCCAGCTTTGTCAATGTTTGGGCTACTGTGTCGATATCGCTGCTTTTCTCTACTTCAATCCAGATAAAGCTAACCATGGCATTAGGAATGCAATCGATATTAGTAATAGCGGTAATTTGAATAAGCTTATCTTCTTCCATCCGCCGAATGCGACCACGCACGGTGCCTTCAGTTATGCCTAGCTCTGCCGCAATTTTCCGATTACTAATACGAGCGTCGTCTGACAGCCAAGCCATTATCTTTTTATCTACATCATCTAGTTGGCGTTTAGTCATTATTAAAAGGTACCCAATTTGGTTGATTTTTCAGTACGTCTACCGCTAATGATGGTAGCAATTTACGCACTCCCTTCACCGCCGCTAATTGAGTTAATAACTGATTCATATGAGCCTGGTTTTTAGCTAACGCTAAGATCTCTATATCGTGGCTACCAATCACTACACTGACTGAATATACCTCATCTAATTTCGCTAAATCATGCCCTACTTCAGAAGCGGCCCTGCCTTCTAACTCAACCCCTATTGCCAGTAACATATCAAAACCTGCCGCTTCAATATCAGTGACGGCTACCACTTTTATGGTATTAGATTCCTCTAAACGTTTTACCCGCGTTCGCACTGTTGCTTCGGTAATATCAAGTTCACTCGCAATAGTCCGATAAGCCATACGGCCATCTTTGCGCAGCAAGGAGATGATTTTGAAATCGGTTGCATCGGGGGTAAAGCCATGACCTTTACTACCATCTATAGTTAATTTTTTAACAACCACTGTTTTCTCCTTGCTGGTGAATAACGGCCTGTTCGCGCAAGGTATTTTTTAACACTTTACCCGCCGCATTTAACGGCAGCGCAGCAACAAAAATAACTTTAAACGGCACTTTATAGCTAGCTAAGTTTTGCTGGCAATGGCTAATAACAGACTGCTCGCCTATGTCACTGCGGGCTACCACAAAAGCTATACCAACCTCTCCTTGGGGCGATTTTGATATGCCAACCACAGCAACTTGAGCAACTTGTTCTAACGCAAAAATTGTGTGTTCTACTTCAGCAGGGTAAACATTTTCGCCATTCATTATGTACATATCTTTAAGTCGATCAGTGATCCGCAGATAATCATTACTATCCATGACCCCGATATCACCCGTGCGCAGCCAACCTTCTGCCGTTATCGCTTGTTGGCTAGCTGCTGGCATATCCAAGTAACCTTTCATTACATTGTAGCCGCGCACCCATATTTCGCCCTCAAGACCCCTATCCACCTCTTGCTCTGTGGCAGGGTCAACACATTTCACTTCTACCCCAGCGATCGCCTTACCCGATGTAGTCGCAACGATTTCGGGCGGATCATCTTGGCGGCAAATACTGACTACACCACAGGATTCAGTTAAGCCATAAGCAGTGACAACGACCTCAAAACCTAAGTCATCTCGCATTGCCTCTACTAAGGTAACCGGCACTGATGCGGCGCCGGTAACACCTAAGCGCAAGCTGGATAAGTCATAATTTTTTCTTGCTGGGTGAGCCAGAATCATTGCGTAAATTGACGGTGCGCCGGGCCACATGGAAATGCGTTTTTCCTGAATAACTGATAGCAGCTCGTCTTTATCGAAAGAGCGCATTGGCACGATAGTTGAACCCGCTAAAATTGACGCCAGCCAGCCAGCTTTGTAACCGAAAGAATGAAAGAATGGATTTATCCCCAAATAGATATCATCACTGCGCAAACCAACAGTGTTCACCCATTCGCTGAACACGCGGATATTTTGCTGCTGACTGCATATCACACCTTTAGGCTTACCGGTGGTGCCCGAGGTAAATAATATATCAGCAATATCGTCGGCATTAACTGCCTGCTGCGCCTGTCTCAACTGCTCGTCACTATAGCCTGCACCAGTTAATAGGAATTGCTCCCAACTAGTAGCATCAATAGTACTGCTGCCCTCTACTTGCATTGCAATGCGTAAAGTTAACTGTGGTAGATCTTGCTCAGCTAATAGGTCAGTAACAGCGCCCTGCTCTAACTGTGGATAATAAAAAAGAGCTTTTACACCACTTCGACATAAGATGTCACCCGCCTCACTACCTTGGAATCTAGGGCTTAGTGGCACTAGCACCGCACCAATAGATTGCAATCCTAAACAGGCAATAATCCATTGTGGTAAATTTGGTGACCAGATAGCAATGCGATCACCATGGTGAATTCCGTTAGCGAGCAATGCTTTGCTGACGCCAACCGCAGCCACATGCAACTGAGAGTAGCTCCAATTACCACTGACGTCATCAATTGCCAACGCATCGCCATACTGGCTTGCGGCATTAGCTAAAACGGCAGGAATTGTGTCAGTTAGTTGCTTCACGCATCAATCTCATTACAAACATTATGGGAGCAGTGTAATGAGATAAAAACCAAGGGGCAACGGTATGCGTATTTTTATTATCTATATTTTACGCAAAGTTAATATTAACTTAATCTCCACTTGTCAGTCTGCTCTAAAGCGAGACTATCTTCTTGCAGTTTAAGCAAATGCGCCCATAAGGAAAAATACGCCACTGGATGCAGACTAGCATCTACATCATCATAAACTAGCGGGACTAAATCTTCGATAGTTGCTGGCGCTAAGCCCTGCATGGCCATAACCACCTTAGCCTCACGTCCTAATCTATGGACAACCAAGCCTTTTACTACTTCAGCGGGTTGATCCATCAGATCGCCATGAGCAGGAGCAATTTGACTAATATCGTAATCTAACAATAGCTGTAGCGAGCGAATATAGGCGCCCATGTCACCACTGGGTGGCACAATCACCACGGTGGAGCCATTCATTATATGATCGCCAGCTATTAACAAGCCGCTATTTTCTTCATAAAAACAGTAATGATTAGCCACATGCCCAGGCGTATGAATTGCCCGCAGCCGATATTCAGCACTGGTAAACAATTGATCATGCTGGCAATGAATGTCAGGCACAAAGGTCTTATCTTGAGCGCGCGGGTCAGTGGCTAACGCACCAACTAATACCGCATCAACATGCTTAAGCAGCAGCTTAGCCGCCGGCGAATGGTCCATATGGGTATGGGTAACAATAATATGAGTTATCTTTCCGCCCAGCTTTTTAACCCCCGCTAAAATGGCGTCAACGTGTTCTTCCAGTGCTGGACCGGGGTCAACAATGGCGATTTCTTGGCGACCGAATAAATAAGTATTGGTGCCTTCACCTGTCATCACGCCAGGGTTAGGTGCAGTAATACGATGCACATTAGGCGCCAAATTAATTAATTCACCATGAATAATTTCGGGCATAGCGCTTACCTATTCTAAATCTGTGTAGTTTTCAGCCTGAAACCTTGGTGTACAAATAGCTAAAAACACTAAGTCTTCATTGCCATTGTTGGCAATACGCTGACGAACTCCGGCAGGTATAATCACCACATCGCCACTAGCCACTTGTTCACTGGTATCATCGCCAACGTCAACCAAACCTGTCCCTGCAACAATAACATAACGTTCTGTAGTGCCTTCCAAACTATGCCATTTAGTGACTTTGCCTGCTTCTACCCTAGCTCTAGCAATTGAGCACTGTTGATCATCAACGCCATTAGAATACTCAGTAATAAAGCAGCCTTCATGAAAATAATACTCTTTGCTAGGGTCTAACTTTTTAACTTGTTCTTTCATCAACACATACCACTATAGGCTATATACAAATATGCCCGCACAGCTAACTGCCCGGGCATAAGCATTAACATCGTTTATGCTAAATTATTAATAACAACGTGAGGCTCAACTTCAGCCTCGTAATCAACGCCGTCAATACCAAATCCAAATAAACGCAAAAACTCACTCTTATAACCAGCAAAATCTGAAATTTCAGACACATTTTCTGTTGTCACCTGCTCCCACAATTGCGCCACCGCATCTTGAATCTCTGGCCGCAACTCTAGACCGTCGGCGCGTAAGCGGCCTTCATCATCTAAGGTGGGATGGCTGCCATATAAGCTGTTACGAAATAAGCCATAAACCTGCTCAATGCAGCCTTCATGACTGCCGTCAGCTTTCATGATTTTAAACAATAGTGACAAATACAAAGGCATTATTGGAATTGCCGAACTGGCCTGAGTAACCACCGCTTTTAAAACAGAGACTCTGGCATCGCCGCCAGTAGCCGCTAGTTTTTTGCGAAGATTAACGACCCGCGTATCCAAATCCTTCTTGGCTTGGCCGATAGTGCCATCCCAATAAATATCCCAAGTCAATTTTTCACCGATATAGGTATAAGCGGTTGTTTTCGCACCGTCGGCTAACACACCCGCTTCGTCTAAAGCGTCAATCCACATCTGCCAATCTTCACCACCCATCACTGCGATCGTGTTGCTAATATCTTCATCAGTGGCCGGATCTAAAGTCACGTCTTGAATAATTTGTTTATCAGTATTAATGCCACGCTGAGTAACGCTTTTACCAATCGGCTTAAGGCAAGAGTTAAACACCTCGCCTGTTTTAGGGTGAGTGCGGCGCGGCGATGCCAGACTGTAGACAACTAAATCGACTTGCCCCAAATCTTGCTTAATCACTTCAATGGCCTTTTGCTTTATCTCATCAGAAAAGGCATCACCATTGATACTCTTGGCATACAAACCTTTCTGCTCAGCGTATTTATGATATGCAGCAGAGTTATACCAACCTGCTGTACCAGGTTTTTTCTCAGTACCTTCTTTCTCGAAAAACAAACCCAAAGTAGCAGCATTTGAGCCAAAGCCTGCGCTAATCCGCGATGCCAAGCCATAACCGGTGGAGGAACCAATAACCAACACCTTTTTTGGCCCGCCTACTATCTCACCTTGGCTTTGCACATACTCTATTTGCTGCTTAACGTTTTCATCACAACCAACCGGATGACTTGTGATACACATAAAACCACGAACGCGAGGTTTGATTATCATGCAATATTACCCTGTTATAAATTATTGATATTAACGCTATTATAGATTGGTTGTGCACGCTTTAGTAGCGAACATTGTTACTTGAATATAGCAACATCACTAGTATATTAAGCTTTATATAACTTAAGGATTAGCTATGCTCTGGCCTAGTAACAACATTTCAAGCCTGCTAAATATACAGCACCCCATAATACAAGCCCCGATGGCTGGCTCCACCAATCCAGCGCTAGTAGCCGCGGTATCAAACGCTGGCGGTTTGGGCGGTCATGGGGCTGCACCTCAATCTGTTGATGCTTTACGTAAAACCATTAAGGAAATAAAAGCGCTTACTAACAAACCATTTAATATCAATTTGTTTGATCACAGCACCGAGCGATTTGATAAAAACCTTCAAATCGGTGACCTACATCGCCAGCAATTAAACCAGTATCATCGCGAGCAAGGCCTTGGAGAGATCCCGTCACCGCGCTGCTTATTTGGTCCAGCACAAGATCAATTGGCGGTTCTGCTAGATGAAAAAGTCCCCGTTATCAGTTTTCATTTTGGCGTTGATGCCGACACCATCGCCTACGCTAAAAGTGGCGGAGCCATTGTTTTATGCACTGCAACGACTGCTAGTGAAGCAATAATATTAGAACAAGCTGGCATTGATGCAATAATTGCCCAAGGCAGTGAAGCCGGTGGACACCAAGGCAATTTTAGCAATGCAAAATCAGCATTAATTGGCTGCATGGCGTTAATTCCGCGTATTGTTGATGCCGTATCAGTGCCTGTCATTGCCGCAGGGGGAATTATGGACGCTAGAGGAATAGTCGCAAGCTTTGCCCTTGGCGCCAGTGGTGTGCAAATGGGTACTGCATTTTTGGGCTGCCGAGAAACTCAGTTATCCGCCACCTGGCTAAATGAATTAGAGCATGCAGAAGGTGAAGATACCGTTATTACTGAAGCCTTTTCAGGTAAGCCGGCCCGAGGTCTAAAAAATCGCTATATTACCGAGATAGATGCAATTGATGACCCATTACTACCCTATTCAGCTCAATATTCACTATCCTCAGACTTACGCAAACAGGCAATTCATCAAGGTAACAAAGATTTTATGGTGATGTGGTCAGGGCAAGGGGTTGGTTTATTTAAGCAGCAAACTACTGCAATTCTGATGCAAAGCTTAGTTAGTGATTCACAAAAATTATTGCTCAAGATGGCCACGAGCTAGCTCACTACCTATACTTATATAATAACTTAACCCCACAACAGAAGAATTTAGGCCGCTATCGTGCACTCTTTCTTTAAAGTAATAATTGCAACAGTTCTTGTCTCGCTGTCGCACCTGCCACCGGCATCATCGGCAGATGTATATAAATACCGAGACGAACAAGGCAACTGGGTATTTACTGATAAAAAACCAACGGCCGCTGCGGCTACAGAAATACTGCGCTATGAAAATGATACAAAAGAAAAAATTGAGCCAAAAATATACATCACCGCTAACAACCACATCAAGGTAATAAATCCTCTTTATATCCCTATTGAAATAAAATTTAGAGATGGGAATAACAAATTATTTTATCACGCAACTATAGCTGAAAAATCAACCCAAATTATTTATCGAGGCGGCGAAGAAAACACTAACTATAGCTACAGCTACAGCTGGCTACAGGGTAATCCAGACGCATCTCATGCTGACAGCTATTATCAAATTCCGTTCAAATCATCATTTAAAAGAAAAATCACTCAAGCATTCAACGGTCAATTTTCACATTATAGTCTGGATAACCAACATGCAGTAGACATCGCTCTTCCGGTAGGCACACCTATTACTGCCGCTAGGGCAGGCATAGTGATTTATACTAAAGATGATTATATTTTTTCAGGCCAATCAACATACTTTTTGGACAAAGCAAACAAAGTCGAAGTATTGCACGATGATGGCACCTATGCCGTTTACGCTCACCTATTACAGAGTACTATCGGCGTTACTATTGGTGACAGTGTAGCCGTGGGTGCCGAGTTAGGTAAATCAGGTTCATCAGGATTTTCAACAGGCCCACATTTGCATTTTGTTATTCGCAGAAATATTGGTTTTAAAACTGTCTCGGTGCCATTCCGGTTTAGCGATAACAACGCCAACCCCTTCACTCCAACTGCTGGCTATTACATACAGCCTAATCGCTAGCAAGTATTCAGAGTTAGCAGGGCTAACAAAAGTTTCCATCTATATATTTTACTGAACTTCCCCAGTCGACTAAAATATGCATACTACATATCAAATCTAACTAGCTATTCAACTCATTGATGATCGAGTATATGCATTTAAAATGCACTATCGCATCTTCTGAGTGATATCCAGCAACAACTGAAATACTATGACCCACCCAACTTGAGGACTACATCATGCCATTACAAATCCGCTCAGAAGTAAAATCAGACAATACATTCAAAATGTCTCTCGCTGAAGTCGACATGCCGACTCCAGGTGATGACGAAGTTGTTATTAGAATAGAAGCAACTCCTATTAATCCTTCTGACCTAGCCCTACTAATTGGTCCAGCTGATATGTCAACCGCCAAAGATAGCGGCAGTGTAGAGAGCCCCGTAGTAACAGCAGCCATTCCAGCTAACATGATGCCGGCACAGAAACCTAGGCTTGATAAATCTTTACCCGTAGGTAACGAAGGGGCCGGCGTGGTGGTTGCGGCAGGTAAGTCAGAACAAGCCCAAGCACTGCTAGGCAAGGTTGTTAGCGCTGCTGGCGGCGCCATGTATTCACAATTTCGTGCTGTCCATGCAGGTTTATGCCTAGCTATGCCAGAGGGCGTTACCCCACGTCAAGCTGCGTCAAGTTTTGTTAATCCGCTTACTGCATTAGGAATGACTGAGACCATGCGGATGGAAGGCCATACGGCACTAGTACATACCGCTGCAGCTTCTAACCTTGGGCAGATGCTAAATAAGATATGTATTAGTGACGGTATTGATCTAGTCAATATTGTACGCAAACCTGAGCAAGTAACGATTCTAAAAGAGATTGGCGCTAAATATATTGTCGACTCATCTGCTGACACCTTTATGGCTGATTTAATTGATGCCTTAGTGGCAACTGGCGCAACCCTTGCCTTCGATGCTATTGGTGGCGGGAAGCTTGGTAGCGATATCTTAACGGCAATGGAAATTGCGGCTAATAAAACTGCCACTGAATACAGCCCTTATGGCTCTGTTGTTCACAAACAGGTTTACATGTATGGCGGCCTAGACCGAACGCCAGTAATTTTAAGCCGCGCCTATGGTATGTACTGGGGTGTTGGCGGTTGGTTATTGACGCCGTTTTTACAAAAAGCAGGGTTTGAAAAAATGATCGAACTGCAAACTCGCGTTGCCAACGAAATTACTACCACGTTCAAGTCAGAATATACTGCTGAGGTATCACTCGCTGAAACCGTAAGCCTTGCTGCAATAATGCAATACGGCAAGCAAGCAACTGGCACCAAATATCTTATTAATCCGAATAAGTAGCCACTAGTAAATAATTAGCCTGCAGCGCTAATTAGCATGACAGGATCTGCTAATTTAATAGATCCTGTCGATTTTATTTACTGTCGGGCTAGCTGAATCCAGTTTTTGATAGAGCCAGTACTTTACGCCCAGCAGTAATACTTATAACAACAACAGTCCCTGCAGTAACTAAAACCATCGATTGCACTTCCATTGCAACCACAACAGCAACCAGACTATTAACTAGCTCGGCTGCAGTATTGGCATGCACATGTTCGTGAAAACCAGTATGCGCAAACGTTAACGAAGACGCGGTTAAGCTTATAATTGCTAGTATTTTTTTCATAACAAACCCTTTAAATAATTGACCATATTAAATTGAGCGCGATGAGTGAATGGCTGCGTCAGCGGTAATTTGGTGGGCTGGCAACATACGATTGAGCAAAGGTTGAATCGAATCCTTTTGCTCCAACATACCCTGATCGATAATAAAATTAACTACCTCAGCGATACCTTTGGTGGTTTCAACATTAGCCAATACAAAAGGTTTTTCACCACGCATTTTTTTAGTATCTCGCGCCATCACCTCTAATGAGGCACCGACATACTGAGCAATATCAACTTTATTTATAATCAACAAATCAGACTTAGAAATACCTGGCCCACCTTTGCGCGGAATTTTGTCGCCAGCGCAGACATCAATCACGTATAGCGTTAAATCTGATAACTCGGGACTAAAAGTAGCAGCCAAGTTATCGCCGCCACTTTCAATCAGCACTAGCTCTAATCCTTGATGCGCGTCTTGCAACTGTTTAACTGCAGCCAAGTTCATCGACGCATCTTCTCTAATCGCGGTATGCGGGCAACCACCGGTTTCAACACCTAAAATTCTATCTTCAGTTAAGGCTTTATTTCGCAATAAAAACTGCGCATCTTCTTTGGTATAAATATCGTTGGTCACCACAGCAATACTGTAATGATCTCGCATTACCTGACATATCTGTTCGAGCAATGCAGTCTTACCAGATCCAACTGGCCCGCCTACACCTACTCTCAATATTTGTTTAGTGGCTGACATTAATTATTTCCTCACTATTTATGATCTAAAAAGACGTGAATATTGCTGCTCATGTAACGACGAAGCAATTGCCGTTCCGATCAGACTAGTACCAATATCGTCATCATTAATTGTCATCGCGTACTGACAAACTTCGCCTATCTTGGGGATAAGCGCTTGCAGTATTCGCTGCCCATCTGACTGCCCCATTGGCATGGCTTTACTGGCGCAGATAATTTGATTCTCAATCCAACTCCAAGCAAAACCTTGCAGTGCTGCCCCGGCCTCTATATCACTAATAACAGCCGCTAACGAATGCATTGCCACTACCGTAGGCTGCGGACAATAGCTTAAATACTGTTCTCGGCTTTGGTCCTGCCCTCGATGCCACTGGGCAAAAGCACCACCAATTTGGGTATCTTCCAAATAAAGTTCTTTGGTTTCGCGAAAAGCCAGTAAAGTATCATTCCAATGTTCTAAATTTTGCCAGTCACTATCAAGCCAAGTTTGATATATACGCAGATAAATAGGCAGGTCTAGCTGCCCTAAACCAAATTCTAAATTTGCTTCTATCCAGCTCGCCACCTCATCACTGGTCGTGCACCAGCCGCTATCCAGCGCAAACTCCAGACCTTGCGAGTAAGCAAAGGTACCAACTGGCAACGCCGAACTGGATAAATGCAGCAACGCCAGTAACTTATTGTCTGCCACCTTAGTGATCATGCTGGTGAGAATGCTTGCTATGTTGATGGTCGTGGTCATCAGAAGGATGACTGTGTGAATGCCCAGCTTTCGCATAAGCACCATTTTCTGGCTCAAACACGGCTTGCTCGTGGATCACATCTATACCAAGACCACTCAACATGTCATCTAACACATAATCTTGTTGATACCGCAAAAAACCATCGCCAAGCTGCAACGGCACATGTCGGTTGCCTAAATGATAACTACCTCTGGCAAATAACAATGGTAGATCAATATAAGCTGTTGACACTGCCTCATCGCTTGCGCGAATAATTAAGTAACTGCCGCCGCCATCAGTTAACACGGTGGCGTCGCGTAACACCAGGCCGCGCTCAATTTGAATCCCTACTTGCTGCTGGTTAGCACAGCTTACTTTCAGTCGGCCGCGCTTACGATCATCAAAACACAGACTAATTTCATCTGTTTGTGCGCCGCTAGGAATTTCCTTTGTCGTTACCTGAGTATAAATTTTCATCAACAGTACTTCGTAATTGGTGCTTTATTAAAACAAATAATAGCGCTGAGCTAAGGGTAGTTCTACTGCGGGGTCGCAGCTTAAAACGTGGCCATCAGCTTTAACCACATAGGTTTGCGCATCAACCTCTACCTTGGGTAAGTAGTCATTCAATTTCATATCAGCTTTAGATATAGTGCGCGTATTACTAACCGCGCTTAAAGGTTTTTGTAAACCTAAGTGATCTAATGAGCCTTGTTCGATAGCGAGCTTAGAAACAAAACTAACACTGGTTGCATGCACTGCTTTACCCATAGCACCAAACATAGTGCGATAGTGCACCGGCTGCGGAGTCGGAATTGACGCATTGGGATCACCCATGGGCGCCCCCGCAATCATCCCACCTTTAATAATGAGTGATGGCTTGGTGCCAAAAAACATCGGCTTCCATAATACCAAGTCAGCCAATTTACCCACTTCTATCGATCCAACCTCATGGGAAACACCCATTGTAATAGCAGGATTAATTGCGTACTTTGCAATGTAGCGACGGCAGCGGAAGTTATCGGCGCCAGTGCCCTCATCTTCAGGTAATACGCCTCGTTGGACCTTCATTTTGTGGGCGGTTTGCCACGTTCTGGTAATCACCTCTCCCACTCTACCCATCGCCTGGGAGTCAGAGGCGATCATACTGAATGCGCCTAAGTCATGCAGAATGTCTTCAGCTGCAATGGTTTCTCGGCGAATACGAGAATCAGCAAACGCCACATCTTCTGGAATATTTGGATCCAAATGATGACAGACCATCAACATATCTAAATGCTCATCCACCGTATTTACCGTATAGGGGCGCGTCGGATTGGTGGACGATGGCAACACATTAGGTTCACCACAGGCTTTAATAATATCTGGGGCATGGCCGCCGCCGGCACCTTCGGTATGATAAGTATGAATAACGCGATTTTTAAAGGCGGCAATCGTATCCTCAACAAAACCCGACTCGTTTAATGTGTCGGTATGAATTGCCACTTGCACATCACATTGCTCAGCTACGGTTAAGCAGTTATCAATCGACGCTGGTGTCGTTCCCCAGTCTTCATGGAGTTTCAGCCCCATTGCCCCGGCGGCTATTTGCTCGAGTAAAGGCTCAGGCAAACTTGCGTTAC
Source organism: uncultured Cellvibrionales bacterium (assembly GCA_963933215.1). Classification (GTDB taxonomy): domain Bacteria; phylum Pseudomonadota; class Gammaproteobacteria; order Pseudomonadales; family CAWVSB01; genus CAWVSB01. The sequence continues at coordinate 90,167 of CAWVSB010000004.1, read as the reverse complement.
CTTTTCCTAAAAAACCAATATTCATCGGCATATCTTCTATGGCTTGAAGCATTTTACCAATATGCCATGGTCCAGGGGTACACGTTGTGGCATTGGTACCTGTGGCCGGTCCGGTGCCGCCACCAAGCATTGTAGTTACACCACTCATCAACGCTTCTTCAATCTGTTGCGGACAAATAAAATGAATATGCGCATCAATACCACCCGCGGTTACGATTTGCCCCTCACCAGCAATGATCTCGGTTCCAGGGCCAATCTCAATTGTTACACCTTGCTGCGTATCTGGATTACCTGCTTTACCAATCGCTAAAATTCGACCTTCCTTAATACCTATATCGGCTTTTACTACGCCCCAATAATCTAAGATAAGTGCGTTGGTAATTACTGTGTCAGGCGTGTCTTTACACAGCGCTTGGCTTTGACCCATGCCGTCGCGAATAACTTTACCGCCGCCAAATTTAACTTCATCACCATAGACGGTGTAATCTTTCTCCGGCGAAATAAATAACTCAGTATCACCTAAACGAACTTTGTCGCCAACGGTAAGTCCATACATGTCAACATAAGCACGACGTTCAATTTTAGCCATGTGTCCCTCTGATTCTATCGATAAAAAATAGCAACGATTGTGGTGTCATCATTAGTCTACAAACTTCCTTGGATCTCGCCACGAAAACCATAAACCTTTCTCTTACCTGCATATTCAACTAGCTCAATAGACCGCGTCTGCCCCGGCTCAAACCGCACGGCAGTTCCAGCTGGAATATTTAATCTAAAGCCACGCGTCTTGGCACGCTCAAATTCTAAGGCAGGATTAGTTTCATAAAAGTGATAATGACTACCTACCTGCACCGGCCTGTCGCCTAAGTTAGCAACTTCAATGGATAATGTTGTTAAGCCAACATTGATTTCAATATCTTCTTCGCTATAAATTATTTCACCTGGTATCATTTTTATCTCCGGGTAGCTGCAGCAGACTAAGCAATAGGATTGTGAACAGTGACTAATTTAGTACCATCGGGGAACGTTGCCTCGACTTGCACTTCATGAATCATCTCACTGATGCCATCCATTACATCGTCTCGACTCAAAATTTCGCGCCCTGCATTCATCAACTCCGCCACACTATATCCATCTCTAGCACGCTCCATAATGTAGCAGCTAATCAGTGCAATACTTTCTGGATAGTTTAATTTTACACCGCGATCTTTACGCTTTTGCGCTACCTCGCCAGCAACAAACAATAATAGTTTATCTTTTTCTCTTGGTGACAATTCCATCAAAAATACCTAACGCTGCTAATTTATCGGTTTATGTATTCCAAATTCTTGGCCTACAAGCATTTTTATTAATTATCTGTGGCCTAAGCATCGCCCATAGTGCTTCAAAACTACGGCGCACACTTTCGCTATTATCACTTAGCATTCGTACCACAAACACGCCAGGCTTTTGGGTTGCCCCAACACTGCAACTAATATGATTGTTATTATCACACTGATTAATCTGTTGCTGCCAAGCCGTTACTTTGTCTTTGCTATCGGCATCTATTACAGTAGTGGTAATTACGAAGGTACCGATTACACTATGCCCTTGCAGGCCTGCTTTACTTAATTGTAGGGCGCTAGGTGAATCGATTTTTAGACGATCAAAAAATAATGGTTTACCATCTTGGCGAATAACGAGGGCCAGTTTTAGCTCGCCTTCCTCAAACTCTTCCTTACTAGCCGGCATACCCAAACAAGCAATTTCCCAACCTATAAACAGGCCATCGCCAATGAGATCTACCTGAGTAGTAATTTCTCCGTCAGCGCCATTAAATATAATATTCTCTTGCGGAAAATATTCCATTACTGCCTTGTTGGCGACGCTAATAGATGTGTATTGCCCTTGCTTTAATCCACTTATATTGCGATACATTTTCCCAGCAGATGGAGTTGTCATAACAACATGTGCGGCCGCACTTACAGTTAAATCAACTGCCAACCTGTCGCCGCCGACTAACCCGCCAGGTGGATGCAGTAAATACAAATGCAGGCATGCGAGCCCTTCTGGGAAAAAAGGCCGCTGCACTCTTAGTGGCCCATAATGCTCTGTTTTGCCCAATCGAGTACAGCCATCTATATGGACAAAGTTGGCACTAAACTTGGCCAACCAACGCTTGGCATCATATTTTATATTTGCTTTTATAAGTTCAGCCATTGCTACATTACGTCACACTAGTGTTGTTTTGGTATATTATTAAACATTGCTTAAAAAATCCCCCGTCAATATAAACAGTGATTTCTAGTGTAAGAAAAGCAATTATTATGCCAATCCAATAAAAATATTTTTCTGTAATAAAGCCGTAAAGCCCACTCACGTAGCACCATAATAGTGCATCAAATAATGCAGCACACTAAAAAAAGGCATAAAAGTTAACGGAAGTGGATTTACTGCACTTAGCGCAATCAAATAGAGGTCTGTGGCCAGACCCTGACTGCTAGCACGAAAGCACGCACAGCCGAGTTGCCTCTAAAGGATCCTCAGTCTCAGTAGTGGTGCTTATAGCGAGCGACCGTAGCCCTCGAATACTAAACATATTTTAGCAATGTAGGGCTACAAACTCTATGAGGATAAAAATCTACATACTATTTTTATGCGCTAGATCAAAAACCTGACAAAGAATTAGGAGTTGACGTTGCCATAAGGACTGGCAGAACGCTGCGAACTCGGCTTACGACGGGGCGGTTGGCCACCCGCAGGTTTTGACGAGCTGGTTTCAGCATTGTTGCCATTAGAAGAATTTGGCTTTCGTTGTCGACTTTGTGCAGCAGGCTTGTGGCCTTGAGTATTATCACCATTACGTTGGCCGCCACGATGATTGGCGGCTGGCTTTTTAGGCTTCTTCGCCCTAAGTGGTGCGCTATTCAAACGAGATTCGGGTAATTTACTCACCGGCTCAAAACCTTCTACAATTTCGCGCTCTAGTAATTTACCAGTTAAGCGTTCTATATCAGACAACTGCTTAAACTCATCAGCCGCTACTAACGACACAGCATGCCCGGTACTACCCGCTCGCCCGGTTCTACCAATGCGATGCACATAATCTTCTGGCACACTGGGTAGATCAAAATTGACTACTTGAGGTAGCTGGTCAATATCGATACCACGAGCAGCGATATCTGTCGCTACCAAAATACGAACCTCGCCAGCTTTAAAGTCAGCCAAGGCTTTGGTTCTAGCACCTTGACTTTTATTACCATGGATGGCGGCAGCCGAAATACCACAACCGATCAATTGTTTAGTTAAGCGGTTGGCGCCATGTTTAGTTCGGGAGAACACCAACACTTGCTGCCAATCATTATCTTTAATCAATTTAGTCAGAAGTTTCGCCTTCTGAGATTTATCTACCGGATAAATTTTTTGCTGTACTGATGGTGCAGCTGCATTACGCGGCGTTACCGAAATTTCTACTGGGTCATTAACTAAGCCTTTAGCCAATTGGCGAATATCATTAGAAAAAGTCGCTGAAAACAATAAGTTTTGACGATTTTTAGGCAACACTGACAGTATTTTTTTAATGTCATGTATAAAGCCCATATCTAACATACGATCAGCTTCATCTAGCACCAACACTTCTAAATCATCAAAGCGCACCGCTTTTTGATTATATAGATCTAGCAGCCTGCCAGGTGTTGCAACAAGTATATCTACCCCTTTACGCAGTTTCATCATTTGTGGATTTATTTTTACGCCACCAAAAACAACGGTAGATTTAAGCGGTAAATTCTTACCATAAGTGGCAACACTTTCATTAACCTGCGCCGCTAGTTCACGAGTTGGTGTCAACACCAATACTCTCGCTTGATTAGGCCTGGCACTGGGTCCATCCATAAGTAGCTGCAAAATAGGCAAAGTAAAGCCAGCAGTCTTGCCGGTGCCGGTTTGTGCCGCGGCCATAACATCTTTGCCATCAAGTACCGCAGGAATAGCCTGCGCCTGAATAGGTGAAGGCGTGTCATAACCTTTTTCTTTTAGTGCTTCTAATATCGGGGCCGCTAAGCCTAACGTTGTAAAACTCATAATGACTCTTTTAAAAAATTAAGAACAAACTTGGCAACAACCAAGACCTACAGTAATAAACTGGATTCTATTGGATGAAAAACATCGGCAGCATCGATTAGCGATTTAGCCGTTAACATTGGTACTCCGTAAACTTGGGTCGCCACGCCAAAGTTACCCTTCACTCTATCTAGCAATAAATCAAAATCGCCGTCGCCGGACAATAGCACCACAGTATCTACCGCTGGGGCTGTTTCCATTACATCGATAGCAATACCTACATCCCAGTCACCCTTGGCACTGCCATCGCTGCGCTGAATATAGGGCTTAAGCTTTATTGAGAAACCAATATGCTTAAGTGCATTTTGAAACTTTTGCTGCTGCTCATCATTGCGTGCTATTGCATAAGCATTGGCAATACATATATCACCATGCTCAGCTATTAACTGCCAAACACGACGATAATTAAATTGCTTCTGATACGCTTGGCGGGTTGTGTAATAGATGTTTTGAACATCTGCAAAAACAGCGATTTTAGACAAGAGATAGCTGATCTAGAATATTTAGCTTTGTTGCGTTTTATTGCCAAGCGTAATGTGCTTAGGCCCGGATAAATTTTGTTGCCCGCTCATACCAATCTGAACGGCCTCAACGGTGCCGCCTTTTTCTAGAAATGCTTTAGTTTGCTCTTCGATTGATTGGGATGTTTCAACCGAGGCTGGTTGTTTCTTTTTGGCGGCCGCTCTAGTTGGCTTTTTAACCCGAGCAGGCTCATCGTCTTTAGTTGAAGCGCCTTTTTTATCGGCCAGTTTAGCGGCTGCTTTAATCTCTTTCTCTAGCGCAGCTTTACCCTCCGGAGTTTTCTTAGCAACAACCTTTTTAGCCGGAGCTTTTTTGGCCTCAACTTTCTTTACTGCAGCTTTTTTAACTGTAGTTTTTGTTGTAGGTGCTTTTTCATCTGGAGCTTTCTTTTTGGTAGCCATGATATGTTTTCGATTGCGTAAAAGCCGCGTATCATACATGTTTTTGGCTATCATTGCTGGCCTAACTATAGATAATAACTAAATTAACTGCTATTCAAGGACTTTTTGTGCCCTCAATTACTCAATTACGCTACATATGTACGGTAGATAAGCTAAAACATTTTGGCAAAGCTGCGCTTGAGTGTCATGTGAGTCAACCCAGCTTAAGCGCACAAATTCAGAAAGTAGAGCTGGAGATCGGCTTTTATATTTTTGATCGCACCAAAAAACCGCTAGCAGTTACCAATAAAGGCAATGACTTCATCAAACAAGCGGAACGAGTTTTAGGTGAATATGAAAAATTATTACATATGTCAAAAATGTGTGCCGCTGAGGTTAGTGGTGAATTTCGCTTAGGCATTATTCCTACGTTAATACCTTATGTACTGCCGCGCTTTATCGAAAGCTTTTCTACTAACTACCCAAAAGTAAAACTAATTATTGATGAGCTTAAAACCGAAGATATTGTCAGTACATTAAAAACAGACAAATTAGATGCGGGTATTTTGGCCACCCCATTGAATACTGAAGGCATCAAAAAGCAGGTATTATTCTACGAACCGTTTTACGCCTACGTTAACCCTCGGCATCACCTGGCAAATAAAGATAAAATTAAAATTAACCAACTAACTACTGATGATCTATGGCTACTAAAAGATGGCCACTGCTTCAGAAACCAAGTAATTAATTTTTGCTCGCTAGATGATAATGAGGGCATGTTCAACAATGTTGTCTTTGAAGGTGGCAGCCTAGACACCTTACGTTTTTTAGTGCGCGACAGCGGCGGCTATACGCTAGTCCCACAGTTATTTGCTGAAAATTTACCCGAACAAGAACGAGCTCAAATGATCAAATCATTTGCTAAACCAGTACCAATCAGAGAGATAAGCATCGTCTATAGCCGTACTCAGTGGAAAATGGATATTTTGGCTGCGCTTGAAAAAATAATAAAACAAACACTGCCCAGTAATGCCATCACCATGCCGAATCACGATTACGAAATTATCAGTATTAAATAGGCTTATACCGAACCGCGTAAGACCAAGTCAGCCAAAAAGCCAAACATGGTATATTCGGTTTCATACAAGTCGAGTATTTGCGCATCAGCCTGCAGCCATAACTGATCGTTAGTTGTATCTTTCATTAGCGCGCGCAGTGTTGGTGACAAATCATTCCAACCTTTTGCCGCTTCCTCAGCTAAACCAATAGTAGTATCGGTAACTAAGTCGGGCCGCTGCTGCTTTGACCAATGCATAAAGCTAACAAAATGATCGCGAAAAAAACCCCCACCAGTCCCGAACTTAATAATAGCGCTGTCAGAATATTGAATATTGGCGTAAGTATGCTCGCTATCACGCCAGGTTTGAAAATGCTCTCTAAAGGCTCGAATACCGGCTAGCCCAGCAACCACCTCACCATCTTTACCGCCAATAATCGACATCAGTTCTTGCTGATTTTTATCAATCCCCTGCATCTGCAACACAGTCTTATGTAGTGCAAGGCCACAGGCATAGGGCAAATCATGTTTTATTTTAGTGTCGAAAAACTTCCCCCAATTATTGAACGTAGACATACCACCTTTAGTCGGGTTACGACTATCACGCAGCGCCTGCATAGAGCAGGTTTGAATGTCTACATCAGTACGATCAGCGATATAAACTTCTTGCTTGTCTTCATCAAAGCCCACCACCACAAAACGATGGGCGGGGAAATGGACTTTAAACTCACGATAATCTAAATAATAAATATCGCCAGACAACATGGTCGGCCTATCAGCAACAATTTCATCCTTTACTAATTGCCAAGCTATGTCGTTATCTAGTTCAATCTGCTCACGGTAATCAATACCTAGCGCAGCCGCTAAGTCGACTTCCATACTGGCGCCGCGACCAAACAGCATTGCCGGAGGTTGCATGGAATCATTGCTAACAAAGACACAATCTAAGCCTGCACCGAGACCAAAAATGACGCCCTCAGGAAGATCTAAGCCCGTATAATGAAAAATAAGATTGCGCATAGCACCGCTGCCACAATGACCAGCAGTGAGATTACGATAATTGTCTATTAACACGCGCATAGCGACCTCCGATAAAAATAACGAAGGCTATGCTACCTGAGATTGAGCCTTAGGTTGAGAGCGATTTATTGCACTTAAGATAGCCTTAAATGACGCATCAACAATATCGCTACTAGTGGCACTGCCGCCAAAGCGCTGACCATCAACACTTAATTGAATATAGGCAATGGCCTCTGCGCTCGCACTACTACTTAACGCATGCTCGCTATATTCAATAAGCGATATGGACTTGCCGGTCACCTGACGAATAGCATCGACAAACGATTCGACCACCCCAGCACCTTTGCCGGTAATGCTCATCACGCGTGCGCCTTCGGTTAAGCTAATGCTCAATTGGTCTTGCCCGTTGTCGCGGCTTAGCTCATAACCATCTAACTGGTAAGGCACATCGGCATTAATGTAATGCTTATTGAATAAATCCCAAATTACTTGTGGACTGACTTCTGCCGCCGACACCTCAGCTTCTTTTTGCACAATAGTACTGAATTCTATTTGCATCCAACGAGGTAGCTGCACGCCGTATTCACGGTCTAAGACATAGGCGATGCCACCCTTGCCCGACTGGCTATTAATACGAATAACCTCTTCATATGAGCGCCCTAAATCAGCTGGATCAATCGGCAAATACGCAGCGCGCCAAGGTTCACCCTCTTGGTATTTATCCAAACACTTTTTAATCGCGTCTTGATGGCTGCCAGAGAATGCAGTGAACACTAGATCGCCAGCATAAGGATGACGAGGATGAACGGGCAACTGGGTGCAAGTTTTCACACACTCAATAATCTCGTCCATATTGGCAAAGTCTAATTCTGGATCTACGCCTTGGCTATACATATTCATTGCCATGGTTACTACATCTAAATTACCGGTGCGCTCGCCATTACCCATTAATGTGCCTTCAACACGATCAGCGCCAGCCATTAAGCCAAGCTCAGACGCCGCCACACCGCAGCCTCTGTCGTTGTGGGTATGCAAGCTAATAACCACGCTGTCACGCTTACTGACGTGATTACAAAAATATTCTATTTGATCGGCATAAATATTGGGAGTCGACATTTCTACCGTCGCCGGTAGGTTCAAAATAATAGGTTTTTCTGGCGTGGGCTGCCACACATCAATAACCGCATCACAGACTTCAACGGCATAATCTATCTCAGTACCAGTAAAGCTCTCGGGCGAATATTCAAACGACCAATCGGTGTCGGGGTAATCTTTGGCTAAGCGTTTTACCACTTCGGCGCCATCGATCGCGATTTGTTTAATACCATCACGATCTAAACCAAATACTTGCTCACGCTGCACTGTAGAGGTGGAGTTGTAAATATGCACGATCGCTTTTTTAGCACCGCGCAATGCTTCAAAGGTTCTGGCAATCAGGGGCTCGCGAGTTTGCACCAATACCTGAATAGTAACGTCATCAGGGATTAAGTCTTCTTCAATTATCTTGCGCACAAAATCAAAATCAGTCTGCGACGCAGCCGGGAAGCCTACTTCGATTTCTTTAAAGCCGACCGCCAACAACTGCTTGTACAAACGCATTTTTTGCAGTGAAGTCATCGGTTCAATCAGCGCTTGGTTACCGTCGCGCAAATCTACACTGCACCATCTAGGGGCTACCGTGATAGTTTTGTCAGGCCAAGTGCGATTAGGTAAAGACAATGCCGGATACGGCTGATATTTACTATGATCGAATGTTCCCATGTGTGTCACTCTTTATTCGCTGCTAGTTACTGAATGCTGCTGAATTGGTCGGCATAGCTGTTGGTTATGGATGGTAACCGTTCTAAAACCCTTGTGGGGTTTGTGGCTGGTATCACTGGTAAACCTTGGTGAGGCTTAGTGTTAATACGTTGCAGTCAGCTATATACCGATATTTCAAAAGCTAGTATATGCCAAACTTACTAGCGATACATCCTAAATATTGCACATATATAGGTTAATATTGCATCAAATAACTATTATTTATAATTTTTATAGTTAATATATCTAATAATTACAATTTAACTGTATTTTTGCACTCTAAAAAAGACTAAAGGCCACGATATGAAACTTGATAGAACTGATAAACGTATTTTAGAGACCATGCAACAAGATGGCCGCATCAGTAACTTAGAGCTGGCAGAGAAAGTGGGCTTATCACCTACTCCCTGCTCGCGCCGGGTAAAACGCCTAGAGGAGTCAGGCATTATCGACAACCACGTCACCCTGCTTAATCAATCCATATTAGGCTTAAAGCTTACCGCTATTATTGGCATTAGTATGGACCGCCACACCCCTGAGCGCTTTGAAAACTTTGAAAGTAAGGTCAACGAATACCCTGAAATAATTGAAGCCAGCGTTGTCACCGGTCAATCTTACGACTATCTCGTTAAGGCAGTCGTGCCCGACATGGAGTATTATGAAGAACTATTGCTAGGTCGAATAACCCGTATTGAGGGCGTTACCGGCGTCCACTCGAGTTTTGTATTGCGCAAGGTGATTTCAAAAACTGCGCTGCCTCTAACTCATATATAATGATAATTTAAAGACCTATATCAACCAATGATAATCAACCAAATATTATCAATAACAAAGCGCACAATTAACAATGCATACTAATAAAACTGCAGCAGATTTTCTCCTCTACCAAACTCCAAATGAATGGCTAGAAACTGTATTGGCCGACTTCGATACTTTTTTATGCGACCACGCCTCGGCTGAAAAAAAAGCTTCTGGCATGGCCGTCACCATGATCTCTCACTATCCAGATAAAACGGAATTAGTAGATATAATGAGCGCCGTTGCAGTAGAGGAACTTAATCACTTTCGCGAAGTAATTAAAATCATTCATCAGCGCGGAAAAATATTAGTCGGTGATGTTAAAGACAACTATGTCGGTGAGCTGCGCAAATCCTTCCGCAAGGGCAGCGAGTTTTATATGATGGATAGACTCATAATTGCTGGCATTATCGAAGCCCGCGGCGCCGAACGCTTCGGCATTATTGCCGAAGGCTTACCTGCTGGCAGCTTAAAAGATTTCTACATCACTATTACTGAATCTGAACAACGCCACTACACAACATTCTTAGACTTGGCACAACTCTATTGTAATAAAGATGACGTGGCTAAACGTATATTACAATTATTAACGCTAGAGGCAGAAATATGCGCTGCACAACCGTTTAGAGCAGCATTACATTAATGCTACTTACTAAGTATTTAGAAAATTATGCGGAATCTGAGTCACAGCAAAATTTTACTCATATTAAGCCTGCAATTAATTGCTTAGTCATACCTTGTAGAGATGAATCAACCGACTTACTCAGCCGATTAAAAATACTACTAAGTTACAATCCAAGCACGCTTGTCATTTTAGTTGTTAATCAGCCAGCATCACAAATAGATAGTGTATTAAATGAAACCCTCGCCAAAGCTGCAAAAGATGAACTAGTAAACAGTATATTAGTGATAGATCGCTTCTCTGACGGCAAATGCATCGATGACAAACATGGCGTTGGCCTAGCCAGAAAAATCGGCTGCGATGCTGCCTGCCAATTAATTGCTCAAGGCGTTATTAGCAGCCAATGGATACACACTAGTGATGCAGATGTAAGCTGGCCACACGACTATTTTACTGCCACTGCTGAGTTGCACAGCTATGCTGCTGTCATTTATCCATTTACTCATCAACCACGGAGTGGTGTCAGCGGCTTACCCATAGCATTGTATGAACTGTCATTGCGCTACTATCTTGCAGGTTTAAAGTATGCCGGCTCGCCATACAGCTACCACTCTATTGGCAGCACTTTAGCCATTAATGCTAACAACTATGCCATGGTGCGTGGGTTCCCAAAGCGCAGCGCTGGCGAGGATTTTCATATTCTCAACAAGCTACGGAAAACAGGTGATATAGCCTCGTTGCAGGCGCCAGCGATAACTATCTTTGACCGCGATTCTAACCGCACTCCATTTGGTACCGGGCCAGCAGTGAGCAAACTAAGTGCCATGCAAGATGCTACGGAAGAATACCTTTACTACCATCCGCAATGTTTTGAGTTATTAAAAACTTGGCTAGACTTTACGCCCAGCTTATTTGATCTGGGTAATACAGAAAAAGTCATAACAACATTAAAGAAAACACTTAAACCCGTATTAGTTGAAGCACTGCTTTTCGCCAAAATAGAGCAACAACTTAACCATTGTTTTAAGCAAGCAAAAACTAATCAAGGCTTTGTTAAGCAACTTAATGATGGCTTCGATGCTTTAACAACACTGCGCCTAATTCACTATTTACGCGATCATCAATATCCATCAATAGATGTTAAAGAACTTTTAACGTTAAATACGTGGTTCACATTAGCGCTTAATGGTGACTATGAGCAAAAAAACCAACTAGATATAAATCAGCAGAGTATTACACTAGTTAATCATTACTTGGCTAGGCAATAACTTTTATGGCTAAAAAAATTGAAGTTAAAGATCACAATTCCATCGAAGAAACTGGCGCAGACAACTACAGTGCTGAAAAATTATGGGGCAAAATCACTCGCTACAGCAAAACCGCTGGCATAAGCGTTATCGAAAAAGTTCTGTGGTTATATTATGCTGCCCAACGCCCAGTAACACCGGCATGGGCTAAGGCTGTTATTTATTCGGCCATCGCCTATTTTATTTTACCTATAGATGCAATTCCTGACTTTATTCCTGTTACTGGTTTTAGCGATGACCTGATAACGCTTAGTGCAGCGGTAACAACCATCGCCGTTTACATTGATGATTCAGTTAAGGCGCAAACTAAAGAAAAACTTAAGAAGTGGTTTGGTAAGACTAATTAAATTGACTCAGTACAGCTATCGCTTCCACACACCAGTCCAGCCGCGCCTGCTCCATTAAGATTCCGCGTCGTAATGTCATAAACTGGACTTTTTGTTGCGCATTTAATTTCTCATTATCAAGTATGTGTTTTTCAGTTATTTGGTAACCCTGTAGCTTTTGTTTATGGACTAAATAGTGCACTTGCACTTGTTTAAGCAAAGCATCATTTGCGATTAAGTTACCGGCAAAAAATTTCACCATAATATCTTCGTTTATTTGCATCGGTGGCTGTACCTCAGACAACCACTGCTGTAATACCTGTTCACCTTGAGAAGTTATTTGATAAGTCTTTTTATCTGGCTTACCTGATTGTTCATGGGCAACAAAACCAACCAAATCTTCTTTATCCATACTGGCTAATGCGCGGTAAACCGCTTGATGACTAGTATTCCAGAATAAACCCAACTCACCGGCAAACACTTGATTAAGCTCGTAGCCGCTCGCAGGTTGGTCTTTTAATACCACCAAAATGACATGTTTAAGTGACACTGACTCTCCTAAATTTTATGTGAAACATGTTGCATATAAAAACACTGCAAGCTAGTCTCCCATAGTACCAAAACATAACAAGTAGTTTTTATTCTAAGTCACTCAAATAGCCATTAATCAACCATGCTGCCTTAACGAGCAGTTTGATGAGGAGAATGTATGCTAACGGTCATCTACGTTATTTTATTAATTGTCTTATTTCCGCCTATTATCGGGTTACTGCTGTTATTTCTTGCCCCCAGACCTTTGCTCAATTTTGTCAAAGCCAACGCTAACAAAAAACTCGATGCAGCTACTTATAACGCCAACAGCGATTACTCAAAACCCGGCTTTTTACCCGTTAGAAAAGAACACAACCATGTTGATATAGTGGTTGAAGGGACGATACCTCCAGAGCTAAATGGCGCCTACTTACGTAATGGTACTAATACCCAATTTGACGACATAAACAGTCGTCGCCATATGTTTAATGGCGATGGAATGTTACATCAAGTGCAAATTAACGATGGCAGTGCGACCTACTCCAACACCTATATTCGCACCCCCCGCTTTGAGGCCCAAGCGGCACACGGCAAGGAAATCTATACAGAGTTTGGTGATGTAGCAGGTGGCGGTAAACCAGCGTTAGTCAAAGTCATTGTTGAAATGCTGCAAAAAAAGAAAGGCATTATTCCTAACTTAGCAGACTTAAATAACGGCAGCGCGACAACAGCTATTCAGTATCACAATGGCAGACTATTTTGCTTACAAGAAACTTGCTATCCATTTGCTCTAGACACCACCATTAAAGATGGCTTGCTTAGCCTCAACGGTAAAGGCGCGATGGAGAGTTTTGACGACAAGATTGTTTCACCCTTCACTGCCCATCCCAAAATTGACCCCGACAATGGTGACTGGTATTTGTATAGTACCGACATTCGAACTGGCAAAGTATTCTATGGATTGCTGAGTAATGGCGAACTGAAGAAGTTCGAGGAAATCTTTGAAGCAGACCCTGCAATTGGTTTTTTGCATGACTATTATATTACTGAAAATTACTCAGTCTTCCCTAATGTATCACTGCGTTCAAACATGAAAGGCCTATCAGGCCCTGAAGGTAGCGCATTTACTTTCGATGCCGACCACAAATTACAATTTGGCGTTATTAAAAAAGACCATCAACAAGGTGACTCAATACAGTGGTTTACCACCGACTTGCCAGGTCATCTTTGGCACACAATTAATGGCTGGGAAGAAACTCGCGAAGATGGCGGTACCGACATTGTTATTTTTGCGCCCGTGTTCGAATCTTATCCGTCAGATGTGCCGATTCATTCTTCGAAAGAGCCGCATACAAAATTTTATAAATATCGCCTGAATGTAGACAGTGGCGAAGTGACTGAACAACGGGTCCTGCTAGATCATTTTTACGAGCGCCCTAGCTTTAATACCGCTTACGTTGGTAAGAAAAATCAATATGCTTATTTACTCGATGAGCAGACCAGTGGCGGCATTATGGGCAGCAACGTACTTAAGTACGATTTACTTAACGAACGCGAAGTAGCGCGTTTTGATTACGATGGCTATGTAGGCGGCGAAGCGTTATTTGTTGCAAAAAATAATCCACAAGCAGAGGATGACGGATATCTTGTAGACATATTAATGACCGATGACAAAGCGCATATGGTCATTATTGATGCCAGCACCATGCAGGAAGTTGCCAAACTTCATTTGCCAACGCGAGTACCTTATGGCGTACACGGATGTTGGTTAACCACCCAGCAGATTAAAAATCTGGCTTAAAGCAATACTCTCAAGCTAACTTATATAACTCGTTAGCTTAAGTTAATATCGTAAATAAAAATTTTAACCCGGCGAGAATACTATGAGTAAACCAATTGTTGCAGCAGCAAGCCCTATCAAAGTAGATTTAGAAATTGGTAAAAAGTACTTTTATTGTGCGTGTGGGCAATCGGCCGCACAGCCTTTTTGCGACGGCTCGCATAAAGGCTCTGAGATTACACCTATTGGATTTGTGGCAGAGCAAGAAAGTTGTGCTATGTGTAGGTGCAAACACACTAACAACGCGCCCTATTGCGATGGCAGTCACAATCAGTTGTCAGCCGCAGATATTAATACTGAAGGCCAAAGTAACTAAGGTGAATTTTCGAACGCCCGCTTTACTGCCGTTAATCTGTCACGGCAGAGATTATCGAAGGGGCAATAATGGAGGTAACAAGGCCGATACTATTGGCTAAAATTACAGTTAAGCTTACCAGCAACCTTATTTTAATAGATGAGCCTGACAGGCTCATTAAGTGTCCCTCCCTACCGCTGGGCTGTATAGCCCTTTAGTGAAACCCTTGAAAAAAAGTGACCATGCGCTGTAGCACTAGCCCTATCTATTAATCCGCCATTAATCTAACAGCTTTATAGTTACCAAAATAATTGGCAAAGTTGACTGATGTGGATGTAAAAACGCTAGTATTTTCAATGCTTATCTCCATGTCAGGTGGATCTTGTTGTCTGCTATGCTTTGCTTTTTTATACCCGTCATATAAAGAATTACGCTACTGGTCTGCTTCGCTATTACTTCTTGCTGTTGCTGCATTAACAATTTTATTACGACAAGATTCATCATCTGGCGTGCTGATAGTAGCTGGTAACGCCACCATTTTAGTGTCATTTTTTATTGCATTTATAGGCGTTCAAATATATTTCAAACGAGACAATTTCTATCTGCCCGCTATAATTATGTCTAGCATAATATTTATAGCCCTATTTATTTGGCTAACATTCGTTAATGACAGTCTTGGCGGCAGGATAGCTGTCGCCAGCATTGGCTTTAGCATAGCACTAGGTTTACTTGGTCTAACCCTGATCAAGAGTGCAACCCGACTTAACACAACCTGCCTCTGGTTCGGCATTGCCATATGCAGTTTGTCTACTGTATTTATCATAAGGCTAGCGGGTTTAACATCAATAGAGCACGGCACACACAACTTTTACAATGCAAATACCTACAATAACCTGATGTTTGGAAGTGCTATTTTGAGTGGTGTTATATTTCCTATTGGCTATATATTAATGTGTAATGAAAAACTGATTCGAAAAATCCGTCACAATGCCAACATTGATCCGTTAACACAGCTACTTAATCGGCGTTATTTTTATAAAAAAGTTAATGACTACTACCAGCTTCCAGAGTTTACCCAGCAACCTGTTTCAATGCTTATCATCGACCTAGATTATCTTAAATCGATAAATGATATCCATGGCCATCAATCTGGCGATTTAGTGCTAAAAACATTGGCTGAGGTTTTAAGAAAAAATATATTAAATAATAGTATTGCGGCACGCTTCGGCGGCGACGAATTTGTGATTTTCATGCCAGACGCTAACCTTCGCAAAGCTGCCACCTTCGCTGAAATAATAAATGATAATTTTTCCACAAAAGTACGTGACTTTAACTATGCCAATCCATCCCCGAGTCTAAGTATCGGGGTAGCGACGGCGGCAGCGTCAGAAAAAACTACAAATTTTTTAAAACATGCAGATGAGAATTTATATAAAGCGAAAAAACAAGGCCGCAATCAAATCGTAGCAAGCGCCATAAGCCAAATTTAACTTATAACAATAAGATGCTGGTTATAAAGTTCAATAACGCTAGTACTTATCACTTTGATAAATATCCTAATCACTAAACTCCCCCTCAAGCAAAATGTGAGTTAATACAAGTAAGTTGGTAGTATGAAAGACGATACCAACTGGCAGGCTGCTAATTGCTGAGCCCGGCTTTCATTTGTTCCAAAATGGGTATTACCCATGGTTTATGTGTTTCTATTTCTTGCTTGCTCAAGCCCGTTAGCTCATAAGGTAGTACCAGCCAATTATCAGTGGTATGTAAATAGTAATCAGGCTGGCGGCTAGTCTTTTTATATGTGGGCTTATAAAACGGTACGGCAACCCTTATATCAGAGGGCATATTGCGCTTGGTCTTGCTCTCTAATCGATTAATGATCGCTTCAATATTATGGCCAGAACTAAATACATCATCAACAATCAGCAGAGAGTCATCATGATTCAGATTTTCAAAAAGATACTGTAGGCCATGTACTCTGATCGTTTCGGGCTGATCTACGCGCAACAAGTATTTATCCATCCCAGTATAAGATGTCCTGATAGCAATATGATCGGTGTTAACGCCAAGGTATTGCAAACATTCCTGCACATAGATACCGACCGCAGAGCCACCACGCCAGACACCGACGATAAAGTCGGGACGAAAGCCACTCTCATATATTTTGACCGCCAGTTTATAGGAGTCATTTAGAAGCTCTTCTTCCTGCACAAACTGCTTTTTCATAGGGTATCCACAATTGTTGCTCGATATTAAGGGAGCGAGCAGACTATACTACGGCTTGAAACTTCTTTTCCAGACATCAAGGCCAAACCCGCGTTAGATAGTATAAAAATAATGAGTACAAAAACTTACCTTACGGCACAACAGCTTCTCGAAGACTCCTTTAAAATGGGAGCGGAGATTATAGCTAGTGGGTTTCGGCCGACCATAATAATAGCACTATGGCGCGGCGGTACGCCGATAGGTATTGCGGTGCAGGAATTATTAGCCTACGCGGGCATCGAAACTGACCATATCGCCATTCGCACTTCATCGTACTCGGGAATTGATGGCCGCTCGGCCGACATAAGAATTCATGGCATAAACTATCTGGTTAAACATGCGCGTCTCGAAGACCGCTTGTTGATTGTCGATGATGTATTTGACACGGGCCTCACTATCGATGCCGTGATCAAACATTTAGAGGAAAAGACACGGCTTAATATGCCCCATGAGGTGCGGGTGGCGGTGCCTTACTTCAAACCAACTCGGAATAAAACAGCGCGCATACCTGATTACTACCTTTATGAAACAGAAGAGTGGCTCAAGTATCCGCATTCACTGGAAGGTCTGAGTGTGGCTGAGGTTGCCGCTAGTCGACCGGCATTATACGAAATTATAAAAGAGCATTTACCTAAGTCATAGGTCTCATTATCAACAACTCCTCGATTAGTAGTACTGCACTTGCCAAGGGTATATTCGGGCGCAGTTGAGCTACTGCCAAAACGTCCTATGTAGCTGTGCAATCTCGTCAACAACCCCCTCAACCGGGCCCCATACTCGAATCGCTTTTTGGCCACGGGAAAATACGTAGCGACTGGGCACATCCAGAGTCGGGTTATCACTGCTGCTGCCAGTCAGGTCCAATAATTGGCGCTCGGACATTCCATAAACGAGGCGCCCGATATTGGCCCAGTACTGGGTACCGGCGCACATCACGCAGGGTTCAGCGGTACTGTACAAAGTCATCGTCCAGAGCTCTGCTGCGGAGAACTGCTCGCTAGCACGGCGCGCTAACGTCGATTCAGCATGGTTAACCGCATTGATATTGCCCTGTTCCAGCAATACAGTTTCATTATTGGCAGCCACCAGAATAGCGCCAAAGGGGTGATGACCCTGCTCTAGGGCACGCGCAGCTACTTTATTAGCGCGACGCAAATTACTCATCATTTGTGCCGCAGTGGGGTCAAGCCCTGGCGGCTGTGGCAAATTTGTAGCTTGCGACGATTCTTTAGCCATAAGTGGTGCGACCAGTGCCAGCCCGGCAACGGTTGCGCCTGCCCGTTCTAAAAAATGTCTTCGAGTAGGTGAATCTGCCCCACGACTATCATCGCTTTTCATCGTTAGTCTGAGTCCTTGTAGATAAGCCCAATTATTTTTACCGCTCAAGCATAGCCCAACTTCCCCAGCAGTTGCGAGCCCGTTCGGCCAGTATTGTTTGATTGTTTGTTTGTTTGAAGAATAATAATAACGGCAACTTATATTGATATTTGGGCACGCCTGCTAGAAGATGCATCAAATTAATGCACAGATAAAAAAATGCATCAAAAATGAACTGGCCGATAAACTTCTGTAGTGGCAAAGATCACGGAAAACATAGTGCATGTATCCAGTAATCATCCGAATCGGGCAGAAGTTATACTTTCTTACAAGTTTTATATAAAAGATTGTAATTGTTGGCTCGATTATTGCTCATTCAATTTAGTGATAAATTCAATTTTGACTAATTAGCCATATTTAATACCAACAATGCTCTATAGGGGAAACATCATGATTCAGAAAAAATATTTAACCAGCGCCATCTCTGCAGCTATAGCAGTCGCTGCTTCCAGTGCGGCGGTGCAGTCAGTCAATGCAGACGAGAGAATAATCGAGGAGATAATGGTAACGGCTGAGAAACGCTCCGAAAGCCTGCAGACTTTATCCCAGGCAGTGACCGCGATTACAGCAAATGACATGGACAACAAAAATGTTATGTCATTTGTCGACCTTAGCGCTATCGCTCCCGGCGTCACAGTGGCAAAAAATGAGGGCTTTAAAACTATTATCTCGATACGTGGTGTCGGTAACGAAGCTAATCAGAATGCAACTGCCAACCCATCTGTGTCTTACCATATGGACGGCATTTATATCGCCTCACCTTACGCCCTACAAACTGACTTTATTGACGTAGAGCGCATCGAAGTATTGCGTGGGCCGCAGGGTACTTTGTTCGGCCAAAACTCTACTGGCGGCGCCATTAATGTAATCAGCGTCAAACCCGACTTTGAAGAATTTTCTGGTAAAGCCGATTTAACTGTCGGTAGCTATGACCTAGTGAATGCCCGAGCAACAGTGAATGTTCCATTTACTGACACCCTAGCAATGCGTACCTCGGTCAATTCACTGCAGCAGGACGGGTACACAGATAATGTTTACAACGGCCCAAGCGTTAGCGCTCCTTTCGAAAACATTCAGGGCGAGGATATGGATAACAGGGATAACCTGTCCGTCCGCACTGACTGGCTGTTTGCGCCTACCGATCGACTTAGCTTTCGCTTTTTGGGCCAGTATTTTACTGGCGAGTCAAACGGAGCTGGCATCAAAGGTATCTCAGACCCAACCCCTGGCAACCGTAATTTATCGCAAGACACACTATCATCTTATGAGCTAGATTCTGAGATATACGGCCTGACTGTTGAATATGAAACCGATTTTGCCGTCATAAAGTCTATAACTAGTTACCAGAAAGACGACATTACAGTGTTACGTGATAATGATCGCCATTCTTTTCTCACTAACCCTGAAATTCAGATTTCCGCTTTTTTACCAGAGCAAAATATCCAAGAAACCTACACTCAGGAATTCAATATTATTTCCATCGAACCGCTGTGGGGCAAAGTGGACTGGATCGTTGGTATGTTTTACCTAGACACTGATATCGAGATCACTATTCGTGAAGAACTCGATGTGGGGCGCGATGGTCAACTTAACGGCTATGCCCCAACTAATCCTGAGGTGTTTGGAGGAGATCGAGGCTTTATCTCAGACTCAAACCCACAGCGAGAGTCGTTGTCATTTTACGGCCAAACCACTTTTGCCTTGACTGATACAGTGCGTTTGATTACTGGGCTGCGCTATACCGAAGACGAAGTAGAAAGTACCGTATCTAACTTCTTCACATCTGATCCAGATTTCATCAACCCAAGTACCCAAGATCTTACTGGTAGAGTTGCAGTGGAGTGGGATACTAGTGATGACACGCTGATGTATGCTTCATACACACGCGGCCTGAAGCCTGGCGGCACTAATTTGACCTTCGCCGTTGCAGAAGATGCGCTGGTGCGCTCCGACTTCGAAGACGAAACTATCGATGCCTACGAGATCGGCTTTAAGTCCGAATTTATGGATCGTAGAATTAGAGCTAACGTAGCAGCATTCTATTATGACTACACTAATCTGCAATTTCAGGCGACGGATTTTAACGAATTTGGTAGTGGTGTAGCGAACATTCCATCATCTGAAATTTATGGCCTAGAAGTAGAGTTTACCGCATTGATCGGTGACAAGTTTACCCTTGATGCGAAGCTTGGTTTCTCTGAATCTGAAGTATCTGAAGACTTTTTGGCCCTTGATAACCGCCTGCTAATTGAAGATGTATTTTTGGCAGACGGTGTTACCCCTGCTAAAGAGGAAATTCATGGTCCTACGCGTGATGTGGGAGGATTTCTGCAAAATCTGAATGGCAATGAGCTAGCCAAAACACCCGGTGTGACCGGCGACATAACCTTATCTTACGATGATCAATTGGATGCTGGTGGATTTGTTGGTGCCAGTGTGCAATACACCTATCGCGGTCAGTTTGAGCAACGAGTATTCAACAACCCAGAAGTAGATGATGTTCCTTCTTATGACATCGTTAATTTGCGGCTGTCGTATGACTCTCAAAGCGCAGTATGGGGTGTCGATCTGATGGCCTTAAATGTGTTTGACGAAGACGGAATAAACTCATCAATGACTGACGTTTTCGGTGTTAATGAAACCGGTCTTCAGTTCGTACCGCCGCGTCAGTACACGGCTCGGGTAAGATACAGTTTCTAATTATTTAGCGTTAGAGTAAGTTTTTCGAATCATGCCCAGTTACTTTCTGGGCTTTTTTTTAAGACCTATATAAGATGAGCTATGAAAACCATTATTTAGCTATCACTATGGCCGTAATCGTCGAGGCTAGGCTTGAGGAAATTGGTCAATTTTACTAAACAGACGCAATAACCCTCTGCGACGGAGTTATATTTTAAATGGTGTCATATAAATTAATACTCGAGCAAAGGGATGCTGATGGATGACAACTGAAACGCCCTCGGGGCTGATCTATCGACTAGATGACAAGCCGCCGTTTTTAGAATCCTTGTTCGCAGCGATCCAGCACTTGCTGGCATCTTTTGTCGGTATCGTTACTCCCACCCTTATTATTGGCAATGTGCTTGGTCTGCAGGAGCAATTGCCCTATCTAATTAGCATGGCTTTAATTGCGTCAGGTATAGGCACATTTGTACAATCCTATAAACCTTTTGGCATAGGCGCAGGCATGCTCTGTGTACAGGGCACCAGCTTTGCTTTTCTTGGGGCCATATTAAGCGCGGGCTTTATGACCCGTGATGCCGGTGGCGGGCCGGAAGAAATTATCGCAGTGATTACCAGCCTGTGCTTTGTTGGTGCATTTGTGCAGATAGGCCTCAGTCAGATCATCCCCCGACTAAGAAAAATAGTAACCCCACTGGTGACTGGTATTGTCATCACCAGTATTGGTATCAGCCTAATTAAGGTAGGCATGACAGATCTTGCCGGCGGCGTAAATGCCCCCGACTTTGGCAGTCCTGCTAACTTGATGCTGGGCTTTTTTGTAATCGCGGTAATCGTGTTAATGAATATATCTGCCAACAACTGGGTGCGGCTGTCATCTATTGTGGTTGGTCTTATTGCCGGCTTTGTGGCCGCAGCGCTAGCGGGCATGCTCAATCCGGGGGATTTAATGCCGTCGGCGACTGTTAGCGTGCCGATACCCTTTAAATACGGCTTTGATTTTCAGTTTGCCGCCTTTATCCCTCTCGCAGTGATATATATTATCAGCACGGTTGAGACAACCGGCGACATTACCGCCAACTGTATAATTTCCGGACAACCCATTGCGGGCGAAAGCTATATTCAGCGCATTAAAAGTGGCGTGCTAGGGGACGGTATTAACTCGATGATTGCCGCAGTTTTAAACTCCTTCCCCAACACCACCTTTAGCCAGAATACCGGAGTGATTCAGCTCACCGGTATTGCCAGCAGGCATATTGGTCTGTACATCGCGGCATTGCTGATTTTTCTCGGATTATTCCAGGGTATTGGCGATATTTTGCAACAGATTCCCAAGTCAGTACTGGGCGGCGCCACCTTGGTAATGTTTGGCACCGTCGCTGTGGCGGGGATTAAGATCCTCGCGTCAGAAGAAATAGATCGCAGAAAGGTTATTATCATTGCGGTTTCGTTAGGCCTGGGCCTGGGCCTAGCGCTAGTGCCCGACGCTTTTTCAAAAACTCCCGCTTTGGTGCAAAATATTTTCAGTTCAGCTGCAGCAACCGCCGGCCTAACAGCTATGTTACTTAGCGTTATCCTGCCTGAATTGTCTGACCAGGATAATCAAAGTGGCAGCTGACAAACGTTATTGGATTCGCAACCCCCTCGCCTGCTTCACCGCTACCGAAGAGTCGGCCGCAGGCGGACTGGTTATCTGTGGCGGGATAATTGAAGAGGTACTCGGTAAGGGCCAGCAGCCTGCTGCGCCGGTAGACAGTACATTCGATGCCCGCGAACACGTGTTATTACCGGGTTTGATAAACACTCATCATCACTTCTATCAGACCCTGACCCGCGCCTTCCCTGACGCGTTGAATAAAGAACTGTTTGATTGGCTTAAAAGTCTGTATCCGGTGTGGGCGTCACTGCAACCACCAATGTTATTCAGTGCTACTCGAGTTGCGCTAGCCGAGCTTTTACTATCTGGCTGCACTACCGCAGCAGATCATCACTATCTGTTTCCCGCCGGTATGGAAGAAGCCATCGACGCTCAGGTTCTGGCCCGCGAAACTATCGGTTCTCGGGTAACCTTGACCCGAGGATCTATGTCGCTGGGCGAAGACGATGGCGGCCTGCCGCCACAGTCTACGGTACAAGACGAAGACACTATTCTTGAGGATTCTGAGCGGCTTATAGAGCGCTACCATGACGCTAATGCTGGCTCTTTTGTACAGATAGCGCTGGCGCCCTGCTCGCCTTTTTCAGTCACCGAATCGCTTATGCGTAACAGCGCTGTATTGGCTCAGAAACATAAAGTAAGACTACACACCCACCTGGCAGAAACACTTGATGAAGAAGAATTTTGTCAGCAAAGGTTTGGTTGTCGAACCGTCGACTATCTGGAGCGAGTGGGCTGGCTCAATGAAAATACCTGGCTAGCTCATGGCATTCATTTTAACGATGAAGAAATAACCCGACTCGGCGCAGCTCAAGTCGGTATCGCCCATTGCCCAGGCTCTAACATGATGCTGGGCTCAGGTATTTGTCGCAACGTAGAACTTGAAGCGGCCGGCGTAAAAGTTGGTTTGGCCGTCGATGGTTCCGCCTCCAATGATGCCAGCAATATGATTGTCGAAGCCAGGCTAGCCTTGTATTTGCAACGCTTGCGATACGGCCCTGCGGCGGTTAGCCATTTAGATGCGCTGCGCTGGGCAACCGCTGGCTCAGCCGCCGTACTGGGACGCGATGACATTGGCCAATTGGCGGTGGGTAAGCAAGCAGATTTAGCACTGTTTAAATTGGATGAGCTGTCTTTTGCCGGCAGTCACGACCCTTTGGCCGCGCTGTTATTGTGCAATGCGCAGCGCGCCGACCGGGTGATGATCGCGGGCAACTGGCGCGTAGTCGATGGCGCAATCGTAGATTTGGACATAGAAGAACTAAAGGCAGAACAGCGCCTACAGGCCAAGAAGCTGGTGGCAAACCACTTATGAAAAATAGGAAATAGATCGTATGCAAAGCATACTTGAGCGGATCTTCAAGCTGTCCGAACATAACACCCGGATTTCTACGGAGCTACTAGCGGGCCTGACCACATTTATCACCATGGCCTACATCATTTTTGTCAATCCCCAAATGATGGCAACGGCGGGGATGGATTATGGCGCAAGCTTTACCGCGACCTGTATCGCCGCCGCCCTCGCCTGTTTCTTTATGGGTTTCTATTCGAACTGGCCGGTAGGGCTGGCACCGGGCATGGGGCTTAATGCGTTTTTCACCTACACTGTGGTTGGTGAAATGGGCTATAGCTGGCAGGTGGCATTAGGAGCTGTATTTTTGGCCGGCGTACTGTTCGTGATTATGAGTGTCACTAGGCTGCGGGCCTGGATACTCGAGAGTATCCCCCGTGATTTGAGAATTGCCATGGGCTGTGGTGTCGGGCTGTTCATCGGTTTTATCGGTCTTAAAAGTGGCGGTATCATCGTCGCCAATCAAGCCACCATTCTTAGTATGGGCGACCTTACTCAACCATCAACTATGTTGGCCGCACTAGGATTTATCCTTATCGCTGCGCTGTCAGTGCGGCAGATACCCGGCGCAATAATGCTGGGAGTTCTGTCCCTCACCGCTGTTGGTCTGATAATAGGAGAAGTGCAATATAACGGCATTATTTCTAGTCCCCCCAGTATTGCCCCGATCTTCTTGCAATTGGACATCGCCGGTGCTTTTGACGTGGCGATGATAAGCGTGATAATCGCCATTTTGTTCGTCAATCTGTTTGATACCACCGGCACGCTAATGGGTGTTGCTACTCGCGCTAAGTTAGTCGACGAACAAGGTAACATCCAAAATCTAGACAAGGCCCTTAAGGCCGACAGTTCTTCAAGTATTGTGGGCGCCTTTTTAGGTTGCGCGCCGGTCACTAGTTATGTGGAGAGTACCGCGGGAGTTGCTGCTGGAGGACGCACGGGGTTAACTGCAGTAACTGTTGGCCTGCTTTTTTTATTAGCAATTTTCTTCTCACCACTGGCCGGCATGGTGCCTGCGTTTGCCACCTCAGGGGCGTTGGTGTATGTGGCGCTACTGATGATGAGTGGCATGCGCGAGCTCGATTGGGACGACGCCACCGAGTTAGTACCGGCGTTGCTTACCATCATAATGATTCCTCTGGCCTTCTCTATTGCCAACGGCATAGCGATGGGCTTTATCAGTTATGTGGCCATCAAGGTAATTACTGGCCGAGCTGTTGAGGTAAGTATGGGCGCATGGTTTCTGGCAATTATTTTTATTGCCAAATTCACCTTTATGGGAGGGGCCTCATGATTCGATTCCTACTAAATTCAACGGAGCATCAGCTCGACAATGTTGATCCTAATATGTCAGTACTTACTTACCTGCGCGATCAGCTAGGCAAAATAGGAACCAAGGAAGGCTGTGCATCGGGAGACTGCGGTGCCTGCACCGTCGTAATAGGCGAGCTAAAGCAAGATCAATTACGCTACCGAGCCATCAATGCTTGCATCACGCCGCTGGGAAACTTGCATGGGTTGCAACTAATAACCGTTGAAGATGTGCAGCAAGAACAAACGCTGCATCCTGTACAGCAAGCGATGGTAGAACAGCATGGATCACAATGCGGTTTTTGCACGCCGGGTTTTATAATGTCGATGTTTGCCCATATTAAGACTTACGACAGCCCTGAGCGCAGCGAAATCATAGAATCGCTGGGAGGAAATTTATGCCGCTGTACCGGCTATCGGCCGATAGTCGATGCGGCGGTACAGATGTATGAGCCCGCCAGCACTGATTCTTTTAGTGCCCAAAAAGCGCAAACAATAGCTGACCTTAGCCGTATTGCTTTATCCACAGACCCGATATCGCTTGAGGGCAGTGGCAGGCGCTACTTTGCCCCGCGTTCGCTTCAGGCTCTAGCCGCCACGCTGCTGGAATATCCACAAGCTCGCCTTGTTGCTGGGGCCACTGACCTTGCCTTGGAGATTACTCAAGGCCTAAAGGAAATCGATACGCTGGTTTTCACCGGTCAAGTGCCCGAACTGCGCCAATGCCAAGACCAACAAGGCGCTTTACATATAGGTGCTGCAGTATGCTTTAACGATTGTAAAGATGCCTTGCTAAAACACTGGCCCAACTTGCATGAATTGCTGGAAAGATTGGGCTCGCTGCAGATTCGTAATCAGGGCACTTTGGGGGGTAATATTGCCAACGCCTCACCAATTGGTGATATGCCACCAGCGCTACTAGCACTGGGTGCCAGTTTAGTGCTGCGCCGCGGTGACGTAAGCCGGTCAATACCACTGGACCAGTTTTACATCGGCTACAAGGTGACTGCACTGCAAGCCGGAGAGTTTATTGAACGTATTGTGATACCGACGCCCTGCCAACAAGATTGGTTTCAGACCTACAAAATCAGTAAACGCCTTGAAGACGACATATCTGCCGTCTGTGGCGCTTTCAAACTACAAATTGAGGCGGGACATGTGTGCTCAGTCAGCATCGCCTTTGGTGGCATGGCTGAAATTCCGCGCCGAGCAAGCCATTGTGAGCAGGCCCTGTTGGGACAGCCGTGGCAACAACAAACTATTACCTCTGCAATGGCCGCATTGGAACAGGACTTCAGCCCCATTGATGACTTTAGGGCGAGTGCCTTTTATCGAATGCAAGTGGCGCGCAACTTATTGCAGCGGCTATTTCATGCCCATGGCAGTGAGCCGTCAACATTACAGGTTACTCATTATGCGTAGCCTGCCAACCACCCAATCACGCTCGGGCAAGGAAAGTATCACCGGCGTTGGGGCGCCCGCCAAACATGAAAGCGCCCATCTGCATGTTAGTGGTAAGGCGCGCTATACCGACGATATCGGGGCGCCAGCCGACCTTCTGTTTGCCTATGTTGGTCTTAGCACCGTGGCTCATGGACGTCTGCTCAGCCTGGACTTGGACAAAGTGCGCGCAGCACCCGGTGTTCATACGGTGATTACCGCCGACGATATTCCCGGCCACAAGGATATAGGCGCAGTATTTCCGGGCGACCCACTTATGGTTGGCGCTACCGTTGAGTTTTATGGTCAGGTGTTATTTGCTGTCGCAGCCACTAGCCAAGAAGCCGCGCGGAAAGCCGCGCGCTTGGCGATAGTTGAATATGAACTTATAGAGGCTGATATCCAAATCGAGCAAGGCCTTAAAAATAACAGCTATGTCCGTCCCAGCCATACCCAGCAACGAGGTGACGCAGGCGCTGCTATAGAACGGGCGCCGTTGAGACTGCGGGGAGAGTTCAGCAGTGGCGGCCAGGAACAAATGTATCTAGAAGGCCAGGCTTCACTGTGTATTCCTCAGGAAGATGGCGGTATGTTTGTTTATACCTCTACCCAACACCCGACAGAAGGGCAAAAGTTGGTTGCCGAGGTACTGAATATACCGATGAATATGGTCACTGTTGATGTGCGGCGTATGGGCGGCGCCTTTGGCGGTAAAGAAACCAATGCCAATCAGTGGGCCTGCATTGCCGCGGTGCTGGCCAACAAAACCGGCAGGCCAGTAAAACTGAGGCTAGCACGGGCGGATGATATAACCGCAACCGGAAAACGCCATCCGTTCCTAAGTCATTATGCTGTGGGTTTTGACCATACTGGCCAGATTCTAGGGCTTGATCTGGAGCTATCTGGGGGTTGTGGAATGTCACCTGACCTGTCAGACGCCATTGTCGATAGAGCTATGTTTCATACTGACAATGCCTACTTTTTGCCGGCAGCGCGTATCTGTGGCCATCGGGTAAAAACTCACACAGTATCGAATACCGCCTTTAGGGGCTTTGGCGGGCCGCAGGGGATGCTGGCGATCGAGAACATTGTTGAGCAAATTGCCACTGCCACAGGGCTGGATCCATTGGAGGTGCGCCGGCGCAATTTTTACCGGCCTGAGGACGGCAGAGATACAACCCATTACGGCCAACAGTTAGAACAGCATCTGATTGAGCCATTAGTCGCCCGCCTGGAGCAGACTTCCAACTATCAGAGACGACGCAATGAGATCCGTGCTTTTAACAAAACCAGCCCCATACTAAAACGAGGCATCGCACTAACGCCGGTCAAGTTTGGTATTTCATTTACCGTCCAACATCTGAACCAGGCTGGCGCGCTAATTCACGTCTACACAGACGGCAGCATTCAACTGAACCATGGCGGTACTGAGATGGGCCAGGGTCTTTATACTAAGGTAGCCCAGATTGTCGCCAACGAATTACAGGTGGGGCTAGAAAATATTAACTGCACCTCAACTCGGACTGACAAGGTACCTAATACTTCACCAACAGCGGCTTCGTCAGGAACTGATCTAAACGGCATGGCGGCGCGCGACGCTGCCCGTACTATTAGAAATAGACTAACCGAATTTGCTGCGCAGCATTTCGCTACCGACATTAGCGCGGTAAAATTCGCCGCCGGCAAGATAACGGTGGGGCAACAGGTTCTCAGCTTTGCCGAGCTGACCCAGCTGGCTTATCTCAACAGAATTTCATTATCGGCTACCGGTTTTTATCGCACTCCGAAAATACATTATGACCGAGAGGCTGCCAAAGGTAGGCCTTTCTTCTATTTTGCCTATGGGGCATCCGTATCAGAGGTGGTAATCGATACCCTGACCGGGGAATATAAAGTCGTACAAGTGGATATCTGCCAAGACGTTGGTCAATCGCTTAATCCGGCTATCGACATTGGCCAAATTGAAGGTGGGTTTATTCAAGGCATGGGCTGGCTGACCACCGAAGAACTGATTTGGGGAAAAGACGGACGTCTACAGACATCAAATCCGGCCAGTTACAAAATCCCCGCAATCGGCGATACACCGCCAATTTTTAATGTGGAATTGCTACCAGATAGCCCCAATGTAGAAGCGACTATTTTCCATTCCAAAGCGGTGGGTGAACCACCACTGATGCTAGGCATCTCAGTCTGGTCAGCATTGCGTGACGCCGTTTGCAGTCTAGGCGACTATGGTCTTAGTCCTCGACTCGATGCGCCAGCAACACCCGAGCGAGTGCTGCGAGCCTGCGAAGAGCTCAAGGCACTACAGCAGAAGACAGGAGCGTAAACGGTTTGAATACAAACACTCACTGGGCCGATGCAGCCAAATTGTTACAACAAGCTGGCGAGGATTATGTACTGGTTACCGTACTCGGCGTGCGTGGCTCAACGCCTCGCGACAGTGGCACAAAAATGGTTTTCGCCGCGCGGCAATTCTATGGCACTATCGGTGGTGGTCATCTTGAATATCGCAGTGCAGAAATAGCCGCTAAATTGCTGCTACAAAAAGACGAAACGCAACATATTGAGTACTTTCCCTTGGGGCCAAGTCTGGGCCAGTGCTGTGGCGGTAGTACCAGCGTTCTGTTTGAAAGCTTCAAAACCAGCAATATGAATATTATGCTGTTTGGCGCAGGACATGTTGGCAGCGCATTAGCACCTATACTTGAGCAGTTACCCTGTCGCTTGCAGTGGGTGGATAGTCGCGAAAACCTAGACCCTAGTGCCGAGCAAGTCAGTGCTGATATAAGCTACAGCGATACGCCAGCGGCAGAAGTGGCCACTATGCCAGCGGGCAGTTACTTTCTTATCATGACTCATAACCACCAGCTTGATTATGAGATTTTGAGCGCCGCACTGAAACGCGAAGATGCGGCCTATGTTGGCATGATAGGCTCACAAACTAAGTGGCGCCGCTTCCAGATGCGCCTACAACATCAGGGCTATAGCGACGATCTTTATAATTCAGTCCACTGCCCCATTGGACTAACTGAAGTGCCCGGCAAACGCCCCATGGAAGTCGCGGTGTCGATAGCCGGTCAATTAATTAGTATTTATAATCAAACTTTTTCCAACCAACCAGTGCAGCGGGGCCCTAGTAGGGCAGAGCTAAAACCACTGGTGGAGCAATTGAACAACCAGGAACCCCTATGAACAATTCTGCAACTTTTGCCCTGCGTAGTCGACGAGTTATCACCGATGACGGTGAACGAGCCGCTACGGTTGTGGTGTCCGACGGAAAAATAACCGCAGTATTAGACTATGA
This sequence comes from uncultured Cellvibrionales bacterium, assembly GCA_963933215.1. Classification (GTDB taxonomy): domain Bacteria; phylum Pseudomonadota; class Gammaproteobacteria; order Pseudomonadales; family CAWVSB01; genus CAWVSB01. The sequence continues at coordinate 60,175 of CAWVSB010000004.1, read as the reverse complement.
TGAAACGCCTGATTGCCCCGTTGAAGAACTGGACAATAAGGTCTTAATCCCCGGACTGGTGGACACCCATGTCCATATCAATGAGCCTGGCCGGACCGATTGGGAAGGCTTTAATACCGCCACTCAAGCAGCCGCAGCTGGCGGTATTACCACCGTAGTTGATATGCCGCTGAACTGCACGCCAGTCACTACCAGTGTCGACGCTTTACAACAGAAATTGGACGCTCTGGGCAACCAACTGTGGGTCGATTGCGGTTTCTGGGGCGGCGTAGTGCCCGACAGTCTGGATGACCTTGATGAGCTATTGCGCGCAGGGGTTCTCGGGGTCAAGTCGTTTACCATACACTCTGGTATTGATGATTTTCCGCGGGTAGACGAAACTCATATTCGCCGCGCCATACCAATAATTGCCGCGCACAATGTGCCCTATCTTATTCACGCCGAACTGGATAAAGACAATACCCCACCGGCGGAAATCGGTGACAGCTACCAAAGCTTTCTGGCATCCCGCCCCCGCAGCTGGGAAAATGATGCGATAGATCTGGTAATAGAATTAGCCGAAGAAGCTAAGCATGCCGGCCACATGGCTAGAATGCATATTGTGCATTTATCCAGTGCTGATGCGATACCCGCCATCGAGCAAGCCAGAGCCAGAGGAATTGCCATAACAGCAGAGACCTGCCCCCATTACCTGACCCTGTTTGCCGAAGCGTGTCCCGATGGGAAAACCCTTTATAAATGTTGCCCGCCTATTCGCGAAGATGCCAACCGAACAGCGCTGTGGGAGGCGCTGGCAAAAGGTGCTATCGAATTTGTAGTGTCTGATCACTCTCCCTGCACACCGCAACTGAAGCATCTGGACAGTGGTGATCTTGAAAGAGCATGGGGCGGGATATCTTCTTTGCAGTTTGGTCTGCCATTAGTCTGGACCGAGGCCCGCAAGCGTGGCTTCTCGTTGGCACAAGTCGTAGACTGGATGGCCACGCGGCCAGCCCAATTTGCTGGCTTAGACGGAAGAAAAGGCCGTATTGCACCGGGTTATGACGCCGACCTAATTGTTTTTGACGACAACGCAGAGTTCACTATCTGTGCCGATATTATCAAGTATCGACATAAAATAACGCCTTATGAAGGTCATCAAGTAAGTGGCGTTGTCGAGCGAACCTTGCTGCGTGGAACAGAGATATATGCTGGCGGCGATATTGTCGGCCACCCCCATGGGAAGCCCGTACTTAATAGGAAAGAATTAGCGCAATGAATGACAGCTTAGAAGATTTCAGGCTTAACTATACTGATCTAGTCGATGAACGAGTAGGAGGAAAAGCACTTGCCTCCTCAGACGACTGGTTTGCCGAATGCGAAAATTTGGTCAAGCACGATGAGCCAATCTTTCGCCCAGGGCATTTTGTCACCACTGGCCAATGGATGGATGGCTGGGAATCGCGGCGCAGCTTTGGTCGCCGCAGTCGCAACCAGGCGGCAATAGATCATGATTGGTGCATATTGCGCCTCGGTATCCCTGGGATTATTCATGGCGTCGATATAGAAACGACTCACTTCACCGGCAACGCGCCGGAGTATGCTTCACTTGAAGGCGCTTGGGCGGAAGGCAGCCTCAGCACCGATATGCAGTGGTTTGAGTTAGTGCCCAAAAGTACGACCAATTCCGATGACCACAACTTTTTTAAAATTGATAACCCGCGTCCTTGCACCCATCTGCGGCTGAAAATATATCCCGACGGCGGCGTAGCCCGACTGCGCGCTTGGGGTAGCGCCAAACTACTAAAAGAGAACTACGTCGCGGGCGAATTGGTCGACCTAGCCAGCGTCATGATTGGTGCCCGTGGGCAACAATGCAGTGACAAATTTTACAGCTCACCAAGCAATCTTTTAATGCCTAATCCGGGCGCCAACATGGGCGATGGCTGGGAGACCCGCCGGCGCCGCGATGACGGCAACGATTGGTGTGTTATCAAGTTAGGCGTGGCGGGGACTATCCGCAAAGTCATTCTCGATACCGCTCACTTTAAAGGTAACTACCCTGAGAGTTTTAGTCTCGAGGGCACCTTATCTGCAAGCAAAGACCTGCAGCCCGAACAAGTCAGTTGGCAAACCATAATAGCCAATACTCCGCTGCAGGCGGATCAGCTGCATTTGTATATCAAACAGATTTTGGCCACCTCCGAGCAGCAGTTTAGCCATGTGCGACTTAATATATTTCCAGATGGCGGCGTCAGTCGACTTCGGATTTTTGGTACGCCAGACTGGGCAGCGGCGCGTTGAGTTTGCTTGCTCTTAATACAGCGGATACTGCAGCCGGCACTAAGATGTTGCTGCAGTGCTGTACCAGCGAAGCTTGGATAGCGGGTCTGCTAAAGCTAAGACCCTTCGCTAGCCCGGAGGCGCTTCATCACGCTGCCGACAAAGCTTGGCAAGGGCTACAAGAGAAAGACTATCTGCAGTCTTTTGATGGCCATCCAAAAATAGGCGACGTAGACTCTCTTAAAGCTAAATATGCTAACACCAAAGCACTTGCGGCAGGTGAGCAGGCGTCGGTAGATAGCGCCAGTGACCAATTGATCACTGCTCTGGCAAAAGGCAATGCGGCTTATGAAAAAGAATTTGGTTTTATTTTTATTGTCTGTGCTAGCGGTAAAAGTGCCAGTGAGATGTTAGCCCTGTTAGAGGCGAGACTACCCAACAGCCGCAAGCAGGAATTACAAAATGCAGCCGAACAACAGAGACAAATTTTCCACCTGCGATTGGAGAAATTACGATGAGTCAGATCACTACTCACATACTTGACACTGCACTAGGCTGCCCCGCCCCTGGGGTGACTATTTCACTGTTTCGTCGCCACCAAGACGACTGGGAAAAAGTGGGTAGCAGCGAGACCAACAGCGATGGCCGAGCGCCCAATCTTTGCCCAGCAGAGCAAGTGCTGGAGGCAGGAACCTATCGTCTGTATTTTGCTATTAGTCAGTATTTTGATGCCATCGACGCGCCTGTCTTTTATCCATGGGCCGAGGTCGTTTTCAATATATCAGGTGACGGTCAGCACTATCATATTCCTTTGTTGCTATCGCCCTTTGGCTATTCAACGTATCGCGGCAGCTAGATGAAGCAAACAACGTTAACATTAGAGCCACTTAGTAAAACCAGTTTCGCTGATTTTGGTGAGGTGATTGAATTGGGCGCCGCCGATAGAGTTATCCCTATTAACTATGGGCTAACCGAGCGCCACCACGCACTCGCTAAAGTCGATGTTGATAGCGCTGGTGGCCATGGCATTATCAGCATATTTCATAGTAAGCCGGTGGAGCTTCCCTTCAGCGTTAAAATAATGGAACGTCACCCTCTGGGTAGTCAGGCATTTATGCCCTTGTCAGGCAACCCCTATGTAGTGGTGGTGGCGCCCGCCGGCGAGTTTAAACTGGAGTTGGTACGCGCTTTTTTAGCTAGCCCCAATCAAGGAGTTAATTACGCCCGTGGCACCTGGCATCACTACTGCCTAGGGTTAAATGCGGTTAACGACTTTTTAGTCATCGACCGCGGCGGTGAAGGAAATAACTGCGACGAGTTTGCGCTCGACGCTGACACCGAGCTCACTATTCAGCCATTGTCGGCTCCGTCGAGGCAGCGCCAGTGAAAGCCTATCGCGCCAGTATTTTACATTTTCTTGCTGACCCCGATAAAGTTAACGTTGATAACAGCTATGAATTTTTTAACGACGGTATACTATTGGTTGATCAGGGCAAAGTAGTCAGCGTGGGGTTTGCTGACGAAATACTGCCGGGCTTGGACAATAGCGTTGCTGTACTGGACTATCCCGACGCACTAATAATACCGGGGTTTGTCGACACCCATATACATTACCCGCAAACCGAGATGATAGCGGCTTATGGCGAGCAATTACTGGAGTGGCTGGACAACTATACTTTCCCGGTTGAACAACGCTTCGCCGAACCCGCCTACGCTCGGCGTATCGCTGACCGCTTTCTCGACGAATTGCTACGCAACGGCACCACCACCGCATTGGTTTTCGGCACGGTGCACAAAGAGTCGGTAGATTCTTTTTTCGAAGCATGTGAAGAGCGCAATCTGCGGATGATTGCGGGCAAAGTAATGATGGACCGAAATGCGCCTGACTACTTATTGGATTCAGCTGAAAGTTCTTATCAAGACAGTAAAGCGTTAATAGAGAAATGGCATGACCGCGGGCGCCTGCGTTATGCGGTGACACCGCGTTTTGCGCCTACATCAACCGCAGCGCAATTGAGCAAAGCGGGCCAGCTATTACAGGAACATCCGGGGGTCTATATGCAGACGCATATGTCGGAAAATGCCGCCGAAGTAGTGTGGGTGAATGAGCTTTTCCCCCACTGCGACAACTATTTACAGACCTACGACGAAGCGGGCCTATTGGGTCGGCGTAGTGTGTTTGCTCATTGCATTCACTTGCAGGATGAAGAGTGGCAGCGACTGGCAGAAACAAATTCTAATATCGCTTTCTGCCCAACCTCCAACCTATTCCTTGGTAGCGGACTGTTTAAACTAAAGCAGGCAATAACCCATGATATAGAGGTTGGACTAGGAACCGATGTCGGCGCCGGCACTAGTTTCTCAATGCTGCAAACCATGGCTGAGGCCTACAAGGTAATGCAACTACAGAGTGAGAAACTAACGCCTTTTAAGGCGTTCTACTTGGCGACACTTGGCGGCGCTAAAACACTGGACATGGACGACCTGATAGGTAATTTCGAGACTGGCAAAGAAGCTGATTTCATTGTCCTCGATAAGGCCCCTACCCGTTTTATGAAGTTTAGACTGGAACATTGCAAAGACTTATTCGAGCTACTATTTGTCATCGCTATGCTAGGCGATGACAGAACAATTAAAGCGACTTACTCGGCCGGGGCACTAGTGCACGATCGGGATCAACATTAGCAACAAGAACAAGAACTAGAACTAGAACTAGAACTAGAACTAGAACGGGAAAAGATATGCTAGAAGCTTACATTTTGGACTGGCTACAACTGATATTTCGCTGGTTACATCTGATCACCGGCATTGCCTGGATTGGTGCGTCGTTCTATTTTGTCTGGCTGGACAACAGTTTGGAAAAGCCGCCGCGCTGGAAACAAGACAAAGGTATAAAAGGCGATTTGTGGGCGATTCACGGCGGCGGCATTTACGAGGTGGCCAAGTATTCATTGGCGCCGGAACAAATGCCCGCCCAGCTTCACTGGTTCAAATGGGAAGCCTATACCACCTGGTTGACCGGTATGGTATTGCTGACAATCATCTATTATCTTGGTGCCGACGCTTATCTAATTGACAAGCGCGTCGCCGATCTTAGCCAACTGCAAGCCATCGCTATTGGCCTGTCTTTTCTGGCCGGTAGCTGGATATTCTATGAGCTACTCTGCCGTAGCCCGCTAGCTAAAAACGTCTATATTATCGGTGGAATTCTGGTGCTGGCGACGGTGGCTTTGGCCTATTCCCTAACCCATCTGTTCAGTGGCCGCGGCGCCTACATTCACATGGGCGCTATTATTGGCACCATTATGGTGGGCAATGTATTTCGAGTCATTATGCCGTCTCAGCGAGCGCTGGTGGCGGCCATTGAGAAAGGCGAAGCGCCAGATCCGGCGTGGGGTGCGCGGGCTAAGTTACATTCAACCCACAACACCTACCTTACCTTGCCATTGCTGTTCATCATGATCAGTGCGCACTACCCTATGACCTATGCCAATCCAAACAATTGGGTAATACTTTTAGTGATTATGGCGATTACCGCTGTAGCGCGGCAGTACTTTGTACTGGCACACAAAAAAGTTAATCGTCCGGTCATACTAATAGGAGCCGCATTCGCCACCTTAATACTAGCGATAGTCATGGCACCTAAGCCAGTGGTAACCGAAGATTCCGCTACTGTTGTCACCTCCGCTGAAGTCGAGGCGATTGTTCAAATGCATTGCAGTAGCTGTCATTCAGCAATGCCAACTGATGACATTTTCACCAGTGCCCCAGGCGGCGTGATACTCGATAGTCTTGATGACATAAAACGCTGGGCTCCACGCATTAAAGCCAGATCTGTTGACACACAGAATATGCCAATGATGAATAAAACGGCGATGACGGAGGCGGAGCGTCAACAACTAGGCAGTTGGATTGCCGCTGGCATGAAATAGCCTCAATGGATATTACTTGTAGATAGTAAAACGGATAATAGCAACTATATAGGCGCCCTATTCACTAGGGCGACAGGGTCAGTTTTAACAATTTAACAGCCGCGGTAACCAGCGCCTCACTTTTTACCCGACAGCCTAATACACTCTTGATTAGCTTTAGCACTACAAGCGCTCGCTATGCTTAATGAGCAGGCAAATAGCGACTAAAAAAAGCTACTGTATTAGCGCCCATCACTTTAGTAATTTCGTCTTCACTGAAATCTTGTTCAAGCATAACCTGAGTTAGCACGGCTAGCTCTGCGGTATCAAAGGTGACCTCAACTGTACCGTCATAATCAGAACCCAAAGCGACGGCATCAACACCTAAAGTATCTATCGCATAACGAATTGATTTAACCACCCCAACAGGGCTTGGATCACAAACAGCACCATCCCAAAAACCGATTCCAACTAGACCGCCATGGGCAGCAACTTTTTTCATTAATTCATCCGACAGGTTTCTTGGAGTATCACAAGCGCCCTGCATACCGCCATGACTTAAAATAACCGGCTTGTCAGACAGCATTAATATTTCCTCTACTGCTGCTGGCGACGCATGCGCAATATCAACAATCATACCAAGCTCAACTGCCTTCAATACTACCTTGCGACCAAATTCTGTTAGGCCAGCTCCGCTAATACCATGTAGCGATCCAGCCAACTCATTATCAAAGAAATGGGTAATACCTATCATCCTCACCCCAGCATCAAACAAAATTTGGACATTGTCTAACTTACCTTCCAGCGAATGTGCTCCTTCTATGCCATACAGTGCGGCAATCTGTGAACTACCTTTGGCGCGCAGAGCTAAAACGGCAGTTAAGTCTTGTTGATTCTTTACAAAAACCAAGTCGTTGTTAGATTCATTGGCAAACTGTTCCAGCTTATCGGCTTGATAGAGCACCCGCTCTAACAAGCTAAACCATGTGTTCACGGGCCATAGCTGAACCATAGCCAGATAAGTAATAATGTCACTATCACTGGTATTACTTTCATAATTTTGGCCATCAGGACTTTTCGTCACCGCTGTAAACATTTGCAGCGCTACATTGCCCGCCAGCAACCTTGGGACATCAACGTGACCGCGGTTGTCATGCTTATTAAGATCTCGTTTCCACAACAAACTATCAGTGTGTAGGTCGGCAACTAAAATGCGGTCATGTAAAGCCTGTGCTGCTGGAGAGATGGTATAAGGCTCATGCAAAGTGATAATATTCTGTGAAAGCTCCACTTGAGCCGGCACAATAAATTCCAGTACCCACCAAACAATCAACAATAGAAAAACCACACCTGCGCTTATTATTTTTATCATAAAAACTCTTCAGTTAACTAAACACCATCCAATACGCTACCACTAAGAGTAATACGATGCATTAGCCTTGCTTCGCCATGGTAGTCATTATTAGCAAAATGCCAAGTGCTCCGATTATCCCAAAACGCAACTGATCCTGACTGCCAATTGAAGCTGCAAGTCGTTGCCGGCTTGTCTACATGGGCATATAAATAATCTAGCAATGGCCGGCTCTCCTCAACGCTCCAGTCCTCAAAGCAAATTGTATGCGCAGGGTTTACATACAATACCTTACGGCCACTTTCAGGGTGTTTAATAACCACCGGATGCACTGCATTACCGACTTTATCACTACCGCTTAATGTGTCGGCAATATCAGTGCCAGCGTAGAGCCCGTCCTTGCCATAAATATGCACATTGGAGTGAACTGCTCGCAGCGACTCTACTGTCTTTTTCAATCCATCTGATAAAGTGTCATAGGCATTAGCTAAGTTAGCAAAGCGGGTATCGCCGCCTTTTGCTGGTAGATCTCTTGCTACCAATATCGAGCCCATTGCAGGTTCATCGTCATATGAATGGTCGGTGTGCCAACCTCCCCCTATATTTGTTTGCTGGCCTTTCTCCTTGCGTACTTGGGCAATATCAGCAAAACCATCAATCGATTTAAAAAAAGGATTGATATGAATGTCGCCAAAACGAGTAGCAAAGCGATGATGTTCACTCGGTGATAGCACCTGATCTCGAAAAAATATAACACCGTGCTCGGCAAAGATTGATCGCAGTTCAACTATTTGCTGATCACTTAGTGCAGCCAACTGAACATTTTCCACAACAGCGCCGCAACCAGCAGCAAAAGCTGAAACCTTCATAGTAAACCCTCAACAGACAATAAACTCCTATTATGCCAATATTATGCAGCAAACTATGTCGCTCTGGTGACAGTGCGATTAACAGTGATAAATAGATCAACAACACCCAAGCAAGTATTGGCATCAGCCTAAATTTGTTTACAATGAAGCTATACTCAGGCGGCACCCATTAACACAATAATAAAGACAACTTAATGCCCGAAAGTTTAAAGCCCTTATGGCGTTTATTCATCCCCGCACTGTTGCTCGCAATAGCTTTCATACAGCTCGTCAGTATCAGTGACTATATTGTTGGCTATCAACCACTGTCGGGCAAACTCCCCTATATTCTCTGCGTATTTGCCTGTGTTATCGCCCATATTTATAACCGTTCGCGCTTGCTTATTATAGCTATTATTGTCGGCGGCAGTTATTGGCTAATTCAAAATCATTTACAGTATTCACTAGACGAACCAGCGACGTATTTTCGTTACACGTTACTCTGTATATTAGTACCGGCAAATTTATTACTGATGATGTTAATGCCAGAAAAAGGCCTGTGGAACAAAGTCAGTATTTCACTATTGGTAATACCCTTAGCTATTGGTCTGAGCATACATTTTTATCAGCCTAGTGAGCAGTTATTACTGGGGTTGAACCAGCTACTACCACTCAGACCGGCTGATGGTTACACCATGTCGATTGGCGCAAGTGTAGTTTTTGCTGCTTTCGTTGTATCAGGGCTAGTGGTGCTGTGGTTGAAAAACGGCGAAACCGAAGCAGCCGCAATCGCAAGTATATTGGCAGTTTTTATCACCCTCGCCTTTTTCTCCAAACCATTAATTTCCACCACACTTTTTTCCACTGCCGGATTAATACTCATTATTAGCCTGTTAATGCGCTCACGAGAATTAGCCTTTATTGACGAGTTAAGTGGTTTACCCGGCAGGCGCGCCTTCAATGAAAAACTGAATAACCTTGGCCATACCTACAGTATTGCCATGATTGATATTGACCATTTTAAAAAGTTTAACGATAAATACGGACATAGCGTTGGCGACGACGTGTTAAAAATGGTCGCCGCACTTATAGGAAAGAACAAGGGCAACGGCACGGCCTATCGCTACGGCGGTGAAGAATTTTCTATTGTTTATAACGGTAGAACTATCGAGCAATGCCATCAACAGCTTGATATTTTGCGCCAATTGATTGCTGAGTATTTATTGATTATTCGTGACGACAAAGTCCGTAAGCAAACCGCCCATCAACAGACGCCAAAACGTGGTGCCAGCCGAACTACAGCAGGTGTTAATGTCACCATTAGCATTGGTATTAGTGAGCGCAGCGACAAGTACGATACGCCGGAAGAAGTATTGCAGGCCGCCGATAAAGCTTTGTATAAAGCCAAGCAAGCTGGTCGCAACCGCGTATGCTGGTAATAACAACACGCCAGCATTGATATAAATCACTGCACAGTCGTTTTTCATTGCGTATAATTCGAACACTTTAGATTAGTTAACCCAAGACAAACAATGCTCTGGATTTACGTTCCAGCCCGCAGCAAAGGAAATACCATGTCACAAGTCGTTGTTTCGGCCATGTATAAATTTGTCAACTTAGACAACTTTGAACAACTGCGCCAGCCCCTGCTTCAATCTATGCTAGATAACGAGGTTAAAGGTACGCTGCTATTGGCCCAAGAGGGCATTAATGGCACCGTTGCGGGCAGCCGCGAAGGCATTGATGCGGTACTTAATTGGCTGCGCCAAGATCTGCGCTTAGCCGATATAGATAACAAAGAATCGTTTGACGACGAGATGCCGTTTTATCGTAGCAAAGTAAAATTAAAGAAAGAGATTGTCACGATGGGCGTTGAAGGCATAGACCCTAAGCAAGTTGTTGGTACTTATGTAAGGCCTGAAGATTGGAACGCGCTGATCTCTGATCCTTCAGTGGTATTGGTCGACACCAGAAATCAATATGAAGTAAACATTGGCACTTTTAAAGGCGCTATTGATCCACATACCGATAGCTTTCGTCAGTTTCCTGACTATGTAAAACAAAACCTAGACCCAGCCAAGCACAAAAAAGTTGCCATGTTTTGCACTGGTGGAATTCGCTGTGAAAAGTCTACCGCTTATATGAAAGAACAAGGCTTTGAAGAGGTCTATCACCTTGAAGGCGGCATTTTAAAATACTTAGAAAAGGTATCGGCTAAGGAAACAATGTGGCAAGGCGAATGCTTTGTGTTCGATAACCGCGTAACCGTCGACCATAGTTTAGAGAAAGGCAAATACGATCAATGCAATGCCTGCCGCATGCCCATTACTAAAGAAGAACAGACCAGCGAGCACTTTGCTGCCGGCGTAAGTTGTCCCTACTGCTATGACAAAACCAGCAGTGAACAGCGCCAACGATTTGAACAACGTCAAAAACAAATGGATTTAGCCAACGCTCGCGGTGAAGCACATATAGGCTCTGAGGTGAAAGAGACTAGGGTTAAACGCCGCAATAAAAAACTATCGACTAAGAACGAGCAGAAAGAAGTCGATAAAACTCAACCCGAATAATACGTATTTAACTGGCTGATGATTTCACTCTGGCCAATTTCATTCTCAACCACGACACCTTCGGGTGATTCAAAATCCGCTCGTAGCGCTTGAGCGGATGCATGGCTAATACCTTTATTGCGCCGGTTAATACGATTAAAAATGCACTTATCAGATGCAGTCACACAAACCATTTCCATATTTGGTATTTGGCTCTGTAAAAAATCTCGATGTTTTTTCTTATATACTGCTTGGCTTATAGCAAGTTTGGGATGCTGTTTCTGTAAGTCGATAATTTTCAAACTAATACGGGTGAAAAATTCATCGCGCATTGCATCGGTAAACGGTCGCTGCTCTGCTAATGCTAATTTCATCGCATCACTTATATCATCGTCCGCCTCATACACATACCAACCTGCTAAATCGCCAACTAAATTAGCCACAAAAGATTTACCACTACCAGCCACGCCATAAAAAAATAACGTCGCGGGCGCATACTTCAAATTTAATAATTTTTTATTAGACAAACTACTTTCACCTAGCTAAACCAAACAACATCATCGCCCACTTGCCACTGGCAGTATTTATCCATTACCGCTAAAAACACGCTTGAAACTAAGAAATCTTCTAGCCATCGCTGCACCTTAGGATAAGGCGCGCTATCAAACCAAGCTTTATCAACAAAAGCAAACTGCCTAATAAAAGGCAATATTGCCATATCAGCAGCAGTTAGCTTATCGCCTGACAAATACTGACTCGTGGCTAAGCGCAGTTCTAGCTCGCCAATGAAAAGTTCTGCTTGCCCACGATAATATTCTACGCTGTGCTCTGGATAGCCTACCGAGTACTTATATCGATCCAACCAATGCTTAAATTCACCATCATTATGCTTAACGAGTTTCGCTAACTCGTTTTTATCAACCGCCAACCAATCAGCCGGATCATTTATCTGTAAAGCCCAATGGAGCACATCAATGCTTTCATCTATTACGGCACCACTAGGTAGCCGTAACACTGGCACAGTACCTTTGGCCGACAATTGCAGCATATGCTCAGGCTTGTCGCGCAGCAGTATTTCGCGTAATTCCACCTTTATGCCACTAGCGTGAATGGCTAAGCGCGCTCTTATGGCATAAGGGCAACGACGAAACGAATACAACAGAGGCAGCTGAATACTAATAATAACGATCCTAAATAATAAAAACCCGATATCTAATAATATAGTAGACTGCGCCGAAACTGTAAGGGATAAAAGGAAAAATGACCACCGTCGCAACGCCCGCCATCAATAAACGTCAAACATTTACGCTTGCTAGCGTAGTGGCATTAACCCCATTTGCCATCGACACCTACTTGCCCGCGATTCCAACGATCGCACAAGACTTAAACACTGGCATAGGCATTACTCAAAGCACCGTGTCAGTTTATCTAGCCGGTGCCGCTGTCGGTCAGTTTTTAGGCGGCCCACTATCTGACCTGTATGGCAGAAAGCCTATTGGCATTGTTGGTTGCATCATCTTTTTAATTGCATCAATTTTTATCGCCATTAGCGCAAATATCAATGAAGTATTGGCACTGCGTTTTGTGCAAGCTATTGGCGGTGGCGCTGCCGGCGTAATTGTTGGCGCCATGGTACGCGACACGCATTCTGGTAAAGACAGCGCAAAAATGATGGCGTTAATCGCATTGATAATGATGATAGCACCATTGATTGCACCGGCTATTGGCGCCTTGATTTTAAAAGTCGGTGACTGGCGTCATATCTTTTTTGGCTTAGCTATCTATGCCGCCATCGCTTTATCGCAACTGGTATTAGTTATTAAATCGCCAGCTGCTCAACCTGATAACAATAAACCAAATTTTGCTAAACATTTGTTTGGCTCCTATGCCACGGTATTATCCAATGTTCGCGCTATACCTATACTGATGTGCCTAGGATTTTGTAGCGCTAATCTATTTGTATTTTTAACCACTTCACCTTTTGTTTATATGGAATACTTTGGTGTTAGCGAGCAGCAATTCCCACTGTTTTTTGGCGCGGGGGTTGTCGGTTTAATGACCATGAACCGATTTAACGTTTTGTGCTTACGACGCTTTCAGCCAATCACACTGTTCAAATTTGGTATTGTGATACAGTTTATGGCAGTGCTAGCGCAATATATTTATGTCAGTAACTTTGAAGCAGAATTAGGCCCATTTTTGGCATTACTAATACTAAATGTGTCAATGCTTGGGTTTATTGGCTCTAACGGCATCGCTACTTATTTAGAGTACTTCCCTAAACAAGCCGGCACAGCCAATGCGCTGGTAGGCATTTGGCAGTTTTCGTTAGCAGGCATTGCAGGGGTTAGCGTTAACTGGCTGCATGACGACACTTTAATGCCGGTAGCAACAATTATGTTGGCATCAACCGGGGTCGGCTTACTGATGATTATCTTTTTCGCGCAAGGTATGCAAAGCAATACCGCTGAATGAGACTAAAGACAAAATAGCCACAGGAATACTAGAGTAAAACGGTTCGGGCGTGCCCATTGTGCGGTGCATCATATAAACCAATATTACGGTAAGTATCGTTGGTATCAGTACCGCTTTTATTAACGCTGCCGCTTTATAAATGCTGTTATTAGTTAAGTTGCGACACAACTGCACACTTAAACCTGCTACAAAAAAAGTATACATCGCTTGGCGAATACCCGAACTAATAGCGGCATGACTGCCGTGCCCAGCGTTAATCGAAGCGACTATAGCCCCCATAACAAGACTGCCCAACAAGGCGGCTTTTATATCGAATAGTGTTAGTAGTTTCTGCATGCAGTTTAGCTTTCTAAGCGCGACAATTAATACGGTCATCACGATACCTAGATGAGTCAGTAGTATCAACCAAGCCATTAAAGTGATCATTACTGATAAGCTCTAGCGATAACATATTGTATATTGCACCTTTCATTTGGCGGGTTATTCCGCCATCATTGTTGTTTACTAGTAAAGTGTTAATGCCTCAATAATATGATGACAAATTATTCAGTAAGGCCCTATAAAAAAATACTGCCTAAGTTCGACGATAGCGTCTATATAGACCCACAATCGGCGGTAATCGGCGACGTTAATTTAGGAATAGATGCCTCGGTATGGCCTGGTAGCTATGTGCGCGGCGATGTTAACTACATCCGTATTGGTGCGCGCAGTAACGTCCAAGACGGCAGCGTTATTCATGTATCACGTAAAAGTGACTCAAACCCTGATGGTTATCCGACGATCGTGGGAGATGACGTCACAATCGGCCATAAAGTAATGTTACATGGCTGCACCATTGGCGACCGAGTTTTAGTAGGAATGGGCGTGATCGTGCTAGATAACGTCGTAATCGGCGACGATGTCATCATTGGTGCCGGCTCTTTAGTCCCGCCAGGCAAAACTCTTGCAAGCGGTTATTTATACCTAGGCTCACCAGTCAAGCAAATAAGACCATTAAGTGACAAAGATAAAGCTAGCCTTACGGCTAACTCCCACCATTATGTTAAACTTAAAAATGAATACCTTGAAGAGCAAGGTTAACCCAAGCACCACCCATCGGAATTACTGGTAACACCATGATTGAATTAGGCAAGATCAGCCACCTACGGGTACTGAAGACAGTACCCCACGGCGTATATTTGGACGGCGACAACTTGGGCGAAATTTTACTGCCCACCCGCTACCTTCCCAACGGCTGCGAAGTAGACGACAACGTCAAAGTCTTTATCTATCGCGACTCCAGTGACTTACTCATAGCCACCACCGAAACACCTAAAGTTATGGTTGGTGAAGTTGCTCATTTAAAAGTCTCGCAAATCAATAAAATTGGTGCGTTTTTAGATTGGGGCCTGATGAAAGACTTACTGGTTCCCTTTAGTGAGCAATCTAAACCGATGGAAGAAGGCAAATACTATGTTGCCTATGTTTATGTCGACAACAGTGACCGCATCGTTGCCTCAACCAAACTGAGTAATTTTTTAAGCGAAGAGTCGTTTTACTTTAAACCCAAACAAGCGGTTAATATGCTTATTTGTGGCCGTAGTGACATGGGCTATAAAGCTGTTGTCAATGGCACCCACCTTGGCCTTATTTTTAAAGACGAAGTTATTCGCCCGCTGCGTCTAGGCCAAGAGCTAAAAGGTTATATAAAAAATATTCGCGACGACAAGCGCATAGACCTTTGCCTGCAATTTAATGGTCAAGAAGCACGCGATGAATTAAGTGAAATTATTTTAACTGATTTGAAAGCCTGCGACGGCGTTTCAACCCTGACCGATAAAAGTGATCCCAAAGAAATTTTTGCTCGCTTTAAAGTCAGCAAATCAAATTACAAACGAGCGTTAGGGGTACTGTACAAACAGAAACTGATTGTTATCGAAAAACATCAAATCACCTTGGTATAAAGCATGTCGATCAACATTCAATGGTTTCCCGGCCACATGCACAAGGCCGCCAAGGAAGTTAAAGAAGCGCTGCCCGCAACTCATATTTTTATCGAAATACTCGAC
The DNA here is from genome assembly GCA_963933215.1 of uncultured Cellvibrionales bacterium. Lineage (GTDB taxonomy): Bacteria > Pseudomonadota > Gammaproteobacteria > Pseudomonadales > CAWVSB01 > CAWVSB01. The sequence goes on along the minus strand of CAWVSB010000004.1, from coordinate 44,731 downwards.
GCCCGAATTCCGTTCAGTAGCCAAAACCCCATGCTGGCAGATATCCGTAAAGACAAGCCATGTATTAAAGTACTTAACAAAAGTGACTTAGCTGACCCAGAATCTACCGCTATTTGGCAAGAATATTTAGAGCGCGAGCAAGGCGTTAAAACGCTGGTAATGTCATCAGTTGAACATCCTGAGCGGATAAAACTACTGCCAGATATTTGCCGACAAATGTTACCCGATAAAGACCAAAGTATTAAAAACATTAATGCCATGATTATGGGGATACCCAACGTCGGAAAATCTACCATTATCAACACATGGTCGGGGCGTACCATTGCCAAAACCGGCAACGAGCCAGCCGTCACCAAAACCCAACAGCGCATCAACCTCGACAATGGCATTGTGTTGTTCGACACCCCGGGCATGCTTTGGCCCAATCTAGAAAATCGCAACAGTGGCTATCGCTTGGGGACTACTGGCGCGATTAAAGACACCGCCATCGAATACGAAGACGTTGCTTTTTTTGCTGCTGACTACTTACTAAAAGCTTATCCAGACAGACTTAAACAGCGCTATAAGCTAGACACCCTGCCCGCCACCGAATTAGAGTTTTTAGAAACTATCGGTCGCCAGCGCGGCTGTCTGAGTAAAGGCGGCCATATAGATTTGAACCGCATCTCAAAAATATTGTTAACCGAACTACGCGACGGTCTCTTAGGCGGCATAACCCTTGAGCTACCTGCTATGATGGAAGAAGAGTTAATTGAGCTAGAAGTCATCCGTGCGGCTAAAGCTGAAAAACTAAAAGCACGCCTACAAAACAGAAAAAAACGCAAAAGATAGCGACAGGATACGATATTGTTTAACGAGCTAAATTTAAATAAAGGCCTGCAAGCCTCATTGAAGAACTTGGGATTTGAACAACCAACAGACGTACAAGCGCAAGCTGTACCGCTGGCGCTAACTAATAGAGACCTATTAGTTTCAGCCCAAACCGGCAGCGGTAAAACAGTCGCATTTTTACTGCCGACCATCCACCGGCTACTTACCGTAGCAGAAGTCCCAGGTGCTGGTACCCGCGTGCTTATACTCACCCCAACCCGCGAGTTAGCGCGACAGATTTTCAAACAAAGTAAGTTACTCACCAGTAACACACCAATAGAAACCGGTTTAATTATTGGCGGTGACGAGTTTAAATTTCAAAAAGCACTGTTTAGAAAAAATCCTGAAATTATTATCGCCACCCCAGGCAGGTTAGTAGAGCACCTAGAAAAAGGCTCCCCCGACTTTAAAGAACTAGAAGTACTGATACTGGACGAAGCCGATCGTATGCTGGATATGGGCTTTACCGAAGATATGTTATTCATCAACAAGTTTTGCAAAGCCGAAAGACAAACCATGTTGTTCTCGGCCACGCTGAACCAAACCGGGATGAATAGCATTGCCAAAACAATGCTTAATAACCCAGCAACCATTTCGCTTAATGCAAAGCGCGAACAAAACGAAGACATACAACAGCAAATTATTTTATCTGATGATAAAGACCATAAACAAAAGCAACTTACCTGGTTGCTGGAAAATCAAGCGTTTACCAAAGCAATGGTGTTTACTAACACCCGCATTGCCGCTGACAGACTATGCGGCTTTATACGTTATAAGAAAATGAATGCCTATGCCTTGCACGGCGAAATAAGCCAAACGCAGCGTAAAAAGGTCATGGAAGAATTTAGAGAAAACAAATTCGATATTCTTATCGCCAGCGACGTAGCTGCGCGCGGGCTAGATATCAAAGGTATAGACCTGGTTATCAATTTTGACATGCCACGCAACGGTGACGACTATACTCACCGCATCGGACGCACCGGCCGCGCCGGCGAAAAAGGTTTGGCTATATCATTAGTTATGTCCAGTGAATGGAACGTGATGTCCAGCATCGAGCGCTACTTAAAAATAATATTCGAGCGCCGATCGATTAAAGAGCTAAAAGCTAATTTTACTGGCCCTAAAAAACTTAAAAACTCCGGCAAAGCCGCGGGTAAAAAGAAAAAACCTAAAGACGCCAAAGCTAAAGTACGTAACCGCCCAAAAAAGGATGCCTCCAAACGCCGCCCGGCAACTAAACCAATGGCAGATCGAGACGCCAGCGGGCTTTCTACACTGAAGAGAAAACCTAAAGAACAAGAATAGGATTACTAAACCGCCCTGAGTAAAAACCGCCTGAATAACTCATATGAGCACCATGCACTAGCTGAATTTGAATTATAAAAAGGGCAGATCGATTAATCGTAAAAGTGGAATACCACAATAGTAATAGCAACTGATGTCTATACCCGAGTAAAATACAGCCGGGTATAGACACCAATAGAACGTCATTCAACGCAGTAAAGGTCATCTTATGTTCAACAATCAATGCTGGTGGATTACCGGTGCCTCTTCAGGTATTGGTGCAGCCTTAGCAAAAGCTTTGTCGTCTCAAGGTGCCAGCCTTGTTTTGTCGGGCCGCAATATTGCTGCCCTAGAAGCCGTTGCCAAAGAGTGCAGTGATACCTTAATCCTGCCGTTTGAAGTGACTGACTTTGACCAAATTGGAACACTGACTGAACAAGCATGGGCATGGAAAGGGCGCATTGACGGCCTGGTTAACAATGCGGGTATTTCACAGCGCTCGTTAGCAATCGACACTGCCTTTACAGTTTACCAACAGATGATTAACGTTGATTTACTCGCTCCAATAGCCTTAACCCAAGCGGTACTGCCTAAGATGGTTAATGCCGGTGGCGGCCATATTGTCGCTATATCAAGCGTTGCTGGCATTGCCGGCGTACCGATGCGGTCGGCTTACTGTGCGGCAAAGCATGGCTTAATTGGCTACCACGACTCTGTCCGTGCTGAAAACGAACACCTAGGTATACAAGTGCATGTTATTGCTCCCGGTTCAGTTCAAACCAATGTCTCTATTAATGCCTTAACCGCCGACGGTGCCAAGCGTGGGGTGAGCGATAGCGCTATAGACAACGGCATGTCACCAAATGACTCTGCTGAAGCTATTATTGACGCGATTAACAATGGTACTCGAGAACTGATTTTGGCAACTGGCGTAGAACAACACATAGCGCTGCTGCGCCGCAGTGATCCCGACGCCTTATTCGATGCCACATCGAGCATGGTGCGAGAAGGTTATGCCGCCGCGATGAATGCGAAAGCAGGTGAAAGTTAATACTGCCTAAACCTAGTTTTCGTTACTACCCTGTGTATGATACTCATCATTACAAAAATATCTGAACGGATCCTGAATGACTCTGTTATTAACCTATTTAGCTATTGCCATCGGCGTGTCATTCCTTTGTTCAGTGCTGGAGGCGGTACTACTCTCAATCACGCCGAGCTTTGTTGAACAAATATCATCGAAAAGACCTCGAGCGGCCAAACAGTTGGTAACAGTCAAAGCACAACTTGACGAGTCCTTGTCCAGTATTTTAATCCTTAACACTTTCGCTCATACCATGGGTGCAGCAGGGGTTGGCTCGCAAGCCGTGCAGGTGTTTGGCGCCAAATGGGAAACGCTTATCGCCGTTTTACTGACATTGGTGATTCTCTACTTCTCAGAAATAATTCCCAAAACTTTAGGTGCAACTTTTTGGCGAAAGCTAGCAATACCATCAGCTTTTGTTATCTCATGGTTGATCAAACTAGTATATCCCTTAGTTTGGATAGCCACTCTCTTAACAAGATTATTCAGCAGTAAAGAAGGCGGTCAAATTACTCGCGAAGAAATTATCGCCCTCGCCTCTCTTGGTCACAGAGATGGTAATCTATTCACTCAAGAAAACGAGTATTTATCTAATCTATTAAAGCTACGTGAAATAAAAACTGAGCAGGTATTAACACCACGCAGTGTTGTTCACATGCTTAATGAAGACAGCACGGTTACCGCAGCATTGGATGATGATAAAACAGTGCAGTTCACTCGCATGCCAGTTTATGGCGCAAACATCGACGATATCGTCGGCATAGTAAACAAACGGGATTTATTTCAAGCCGAGCGCAAAGGAAATGGAACCTTAGCTATCGGTAGCAAAGTCAAACCCATTACTCGGGTGTCTGAAAAACTACCCGTGCAAAAACTGCTCGATATGTTTATTAAAAATAGGGAGCATTTGTTTTTGGTAGAAGACGAGTTTGGCCAAACTGCGGGGGTTGTCACTTTAGAAGACGCTATAGAAACTTTACTAGGCCGTGAGATAGTGGATGAAACGGACGCAGTAGAAGATATGCAAGAACTAGCGCGCGGTAATTATCGTGCACGCTTACGTAATAAAAAGTTACAAGACGATAGCTGACTTGAAACATTGAACAGTTTCGGAGTCGACTTAATTAATTCTATCAAAAGAAATACAATCGAATAATTAGCCAATTGGAACCTACTAATGAATATACTTTTTATATTAACGTCGCACGCTGAACTGGGTAATACCGGAGAGAAAACAGGCTTCTGGCTGGAAGAATTCGCCAGTCCTTACTATCATTTAAAAGATGCTGGGGTAAAGGTAACACTTGCATCACCCAATGGCGGTCAACCTCCGCTTGATCCAAAAAGTGATCAAGCTGATTTTCATACTGATGCCACCCGCCGCTTCGAAGGTGATCAGGCCGCTCAGCAGGTGCTTGCCAACACCGCCAAATTAGCTGACATGAAAGTAGAAGATTTTGATGCAGTGTTCTATCCGGGCGGCCATGGCCCTTTATGGGACTTATATAACGATACCCACTCCATTGCATTAATCGAAGGCTTCATTGCTGCTGCCAAGCCCGTGGCGGCTGTATGCCATGCACCAGCGGCGTTATTAAAGGCCAAAAGTACAAATGGCGAACCACTGGTAAAAGGTAAACAGGTAACCGGTTTTAGTAACACCGAAGAAGCGGCAGTTGAATTAACCGATATTGTGCCTTATTTACTAGAAGATCAGCTGATTGCTATGGGTGGCATATATCAGAAAACTGAAGACTGGAACCCGTTAGTAGTGGTTGACGGATTGGTTATCACCGGGCAAAACCCGGGCTCATCTGAAGCGATTGCTGAAGCTTTATTAAACGCTATTAAATAACGGTTTAATAAACCACGTCATTAAAAAAGATAAAATCTACCGCGCCACCCTCAGCAATGGTTTGCCCTAAACCATGCACGGCAAAACCATTGCCAAGGCTAGCGGTAGATAACACTCCACTACTTTGGTTACCGGTTAGTTCTGCGATAGCAACGCCACTGGATACGCTGAGTTTAGCGCGCAAGTATTCTTGCCGTTTAGCGGGGCGCGCTTTGTTAAAGCCTGCCGTTACTTTTAACAATGTTGGCATGACATCGACGGCGCCTTGCAGTGTTAGCAAATAGGGCCGCGCCACTATAGTAAAAGTAACAAAAACCGCTGCAGGATTCCCTGGCAAACCCATAAATGGCACCCCTGCCACATGGCCAAATGCAAACGGCTTGCCAGGTTTGATGGCTAGCTTCCATAAATCTAAACTGCCTAGTTTTTCAACGCAGGCTTTTACATGGTCTTCTTCACCAACAGAAACACCACCAGTTGTAATAATACAATCGGCTTGCTGGCTGGCGGTAATTAGTGCCTTCTCACAAGCAGCTCTATTATCTGCCACTATCCCTAAATCGATTAATTCCCAGCCCATGGCTTTTACTAAACCTGCCAAGGTGTAACGGTTTGAGTTGTATATCTGCCCGCCTTCAAGGGGCATACCAGGCTCTACTAATTCATCACCAGTTGATAACACGGCAATTTTCACTTTGCGGTAGACGCGAACTTTAGCTATACCGACTGACGCCAGCAGACCTAAGTCTTGCGGTTTTAGGCGATGACCTTTGTTCAGCAAACAACTACCGCTAGCAATATCTTGCCCTTTTGGTCTGATATTATCGCCTGCTATGCAATTGGCGGGCAGAATTACATTGCCGCCAACCACGCTGCAGCTTTCTTGCATGACTACACTATCTGCACCAGAGGGTATTTCTGCGCCAGTGAAAATTCTCGCCGCACTGCCTTTAATAAGTGGTTTGGGCGCAGTGCCAGCAGGAATACGCTGACTAACTGGCAGTATAGTTTCAAGCTCACCGCTTAAGTCTTTAGCACAAAATACATAGCCATCCATTGCACTGTTATCAGCTGGCGGTACAGCAATCGTCGAGATTTGATCTTGCGCTAACACATAGCCGAGTGCGTCATGCACTGGCACTTCAATGGTTTCTGTAATCGGTTTTACAGCTGACAATAAATGCTCTATGGCAGCCTCTACTGGAGTTAAACCCGCTACTGCACAACTATCAATAGCATCCATTAGCCGCGGCTCTCGCAATACTCATCCCACGCCTTGGTATGCACCACAAAATTACATGGCCGATGGCGATTATCTAATTGTAGTTTTAAAATATCATTCCAACCGGTGCGACATGCGCCCGTAGAGCCCGGCAAACAAAAAATGACTGTTTGGTTGGCAATACCTGCTACCGCGCGCGACTGCACAGTAGAGGTACCAATATCTTGATACGAAATATGTCTAAACAATTCGCCAAAACCATCTATGTCTTTATCAAACAACGGTGACAGTGCTTGCGGTGTGTTATCACGTGGCGTAAAGCCGGTGCCGCCAGTAACAATAATGGCATGCACATTGCTGTCTGCTATCCAGTTAGAAACAACTGCCCGCATTTGATATATATCATCGGTACTGATAACCCGGTCAGCTAAGTTATGGCCGAACTCACAGAGTGAATCAACCAATAGCTGGCCAGAGGTGTCTTCCGCTAGCGTACGGGTATCAGACACAGTTAACACTGCAATGTTTAAGGGGATAAATTCGGTTACCGCTTTACTAGACATACAAAACCTTAATAACAATTAAAAATCTAGCGTTATTGTAACTGATAAGCTTGTAACTACCATCAACCTTGACTGTTAACAGGTTGACCCATCGGTAACCAGTGACACGTTATTAAGTCATAGCTACCTGATTACCTTTAACGTACTTTACTTAATAAAACATACCGCCATACACTGTTTTAGCTGAGCTAACATAAATTCTAAAAAACTAGGCACTAACCATGACCGACGCAAACCTATTATTTGACTTAACGCCCACTGAAGAACAGCAAATGACGCGCGAAGTGGTACAGCGTTTTGCCAAAGAAGAAATGGCAGAAAAAGCCCGTGACGCCGATGAAGCGGCCCACTTGCCAGATGGATTTTTGCAACAAACCGTAGATCTTGGGCTTAGTTTTATGCCTATTCCGGAGGATATGGGTGGTGTTGGGGCCGGCCGCTCCAGAGTATCAAACGTTTTGAATATCGAAGACTTAGCTCAAGGTGATATGTCGATGGCAATAGCGGCATTAACGCCACTATCAGTTATTAACTGCCTGCTAGATACGGGCTCTAAAACTCAACAAGCCGATGTCTTTAACCGCTTAGCTAAAGAAAGCTTTAGCCCTGCTGCGCTCGCGCTGATGGAACCAGGCATTGGTTTCAACGCCTATCAGCTTGATACCACCGCAACAGAGCAAGCCGATGGTAACTTTGTGCTGATTGGTGAAAAAGCCATGGTCGCCTATGGCGATAAGGCTGAAGTAGTTATTGTCTTTGCCATGTTAGATGGAGAAGTAGCCGCTTTTATCGTCAATAAAAATACTACTGGCGTCAGCTTTACCCGCGAAGACTATATGGGCCTGCGACCATTGCCGCTTTATAAAATGACGTTAGCTACTGCTAGTGTAGGCCCAGAGGCCAAACTGGCTGGCAATTTAAATATTCAACAATTGGTTAACGACAGTAAGATCGCAGCTTCCGCTTTAGCCGTAGGCACCTGTCAAGCGGTGTTAGATTATGTTGTACCCTATGTAAACCAGCGTGAAGCCTTTGGTGAGCCCATTTCAAACCGCCAAGCGGTTGCCTTTATGGTGGCCGACATGGCTACTGAAATTGAAGCCATGCGCTTAATGACTTACCGCGCAGCAGCCCAAGCTGACCAAGGCATAGACAATACTAAAAGCGCTGCTCTTGCCCTGCGCAACTGTATAAAACACAGCATGAAGATCGGCACTGACGGTGTCCAGCTACTGGGCGGTCACGGCTTTACCCGCGAATACCCTTGTGAAATGTGGTATCGAAATCTAAGAGCCATTGCTACCTTAGACGGCATGTTAATCGCTTAGTCCAACAATTAAACAAGACTTACAAAAAGAGTTGCCGATATGATTAATCTTGAATTACCAGCATCAATTACTTCAAAAGATACTTTGCTGCGTCAGTTTTCACTTGATGGCTTTCGCCCTATTTCGCGTAAATATGACGATCTAGAACAAAAAGAAATGCCGGAAGAGCTATATGCTTTAGCCGAGTTACTAAAAGCAGGTGGCGGCGGTCGCAAGAAGAAGCCCTCTAATGAGCCGGTGTCAGACAAAAATAAAAATGGCAACAATATGAGCATGATTAACGCTAGCCAACAGTTATGCTGGGGCGATGTTGGTTTGTTTTTAGCTATGCCAACTATCGGCTTAGGCAATGCGGCAGTAGATGCAGTAGCAACCGATGAACAAAAAGAAGCGTTTGGCGAATTATTTGCCTCAATGGCGATCACCGAACCAGGCGCAGGCTCAGACTCTGCTGCCATTAAAACCACCGCTACTTTAGATGGCGATGAGTGGGTATTAAATGGTGAAAAAATATTTGTCACCGATGGTTATCGCAGCAAACAAGTCGTGTTGTGGGCAACACTTGATAAGTCATTAGGCAAAGCCGCGATCAAATCATTTTTAGTGCCCAAGGGTACGCCGGGCATGACTGTAGTTAGAACCGAAAAGAAAATGGGCCTACGCATTTCAGACACCGCGCAAATCGTCTTTGATAACTGCCGTATTCCCAAAGCCAATATTTTAGGCAACCCAGAGATTGCTAAAAACGCTGAAGAGCGTAAAAAAGCCTTTGGTGGTGTAATGCAAACCTTTGATAACACTCGACCACTAGTAGCTGCTCAAGCACTAGGTGTCGCTCGCGCGTCGTTAGACTTAACTCAAGACCTACTAAAAGAGAAAGAGATTGAATTGGACTACAGTAAAGGCTACTGGAATTTAAGCGCGGTAGAAAACGATTTAATGGAAATGGAAGCTGACTTTGAAGCCGCCCGCTTACTTATTTACAAAGCCGCATGGATGGCTGACAACAAACTTCCTAACTCTAAAGAAGCGTCTATGTCGAAAGCCAAAGCTGGCCGCATGGGTAATTTTGTGGCACTTAAATGTGTCGAGATATGCGGCCAACTGGGTTACAGCAAAGCTGACTTGCTAGAAAAATTTGCTAGAGATTCAAAAATTATTGATATTTATGAAGGCACTCAGCAAATTCAGCAATTGATCATTGCCCGCCAAGTATTAGGTAAAGGCTCTAGTGAGTTAAAATAAACGGTTACTTATAGGCGCTAGAAAAAGCCCGCTTACGCGGGCTTTTTTTATCTGCTTGAGAATTGATACGGCGAGTATTTACCACAACCCTTTTTACCTAAGCTGGCATATTCCTCTGCATTCCAAAAATCATGCACTTGGTATGACAGTAAAAACAATTGCGCATACATTTCGCAATACGCTTGTTGGTCGGCAAGCAATGGATCACTAAACATACGATCCTTAATACTCTCAACAGTCATAATAGTATCCGTCATACGAATACCACCCCCTGCTTCGGTATCCAAAATAAGTGTTTTCTCTGCGCTGTTATTCCAAGACTTCCATTCAACTTGCTTACCGTCTTGCCCAGTAGCGGGATTACCCGTGCGCGCAAACTCACCCCAATAATTCATCATTGCATCAGACAAGGCTAAGCGGCCAGGTTCATTCTCTTCGGTCATCAAAAACGGAATAGAAATGCCGCTGTCGAAACTACCAAATACATGAGCTATTTCCAAACCATGGCCAGCGCCAATCAACTTACCAAAGTCTACCAATAACGTATCAGGCCCTTCATCCCAATCAAAGCGGTAAGCATATATATCGCCTTGAGTTTCACTTAACAGCAGCGCCGGTTCATCTACTGCTAAGGCTTTCCATTGGTCAGAATGGTAAGCAGCAGCAGCGTTATAAGCTTGCTCGTCTTTTATGCTGGGGATAACGCCAAACCAAGTAGACACATACTTAGGGTTTTGAGCGAAAAATAGTTTTGCTTCATCGCGGTTAGAGCCCAGTATCATTGGCACACTGTTGTAGGCATTTTTATCTGTAAACAATTCGTATAACGACACATTAGGCAATACATAGCCGTCGCGGATATTTTGCGGCGTTGCATACATACCAAAACCACCTGGGTCGCCAATAGCAGCAAAAATTTCTTCAACGCTGCGGTCACGCATAAAACCCACTTTTTCACCGCTACCCATTTGGGCCATTAGCTCGATAGCATCATCGCGGTCATCCGCTCTGTCGCTACCAACTAACACCTTGCTAATTAGCTCGTTAGAACTTAACGCCATTCCAGGCACATCGTCGTCACTAAAATTTTCAGCTTGCTCTAGCGTTGCAGTAAGCGCCGAACCACTTTGCGAAATAGCTTTGTTGAATAAACCTTTCGCTATAGGGCTACCGATTAATGCATATACATCGCGACCACCAGCCGACTCACCAAAAACTGTTACATTATCTGGGTCACCGCCAAAGGCTTCGATATTGTCTTGGATCCACTGCAAGCCAGCAATCATATCCAATACGGCATAGTTGCCTGATGCATCCAGTGGATCGGTTGAAGTATCTCGAATAGCTTCATGACTAAACCAGCCCAACACCCCCAACCGATAGTTAAGACCAACATAAATAATATTTTGGTCACCCGCTAACTTATCACCTTGGTAAGTGTTGGCAGAACCAATAGTGTTACCACCGCCATGTATCCACACCATAACGGGTAATTTTTTATCGCCTGTAGGCACGTCTTGTAACTCGAACGTTGGCGCCCAAATATTTAGTGCTAGGCAGTCTTCACTACCAACGACAGTACCTGCCTCGCCTACAGCGCCCGATATAGGGTTAGCGAATTGAACACAAGGTGAATGATAAGTGATGGCCTGCAGCTCTTCTAGTAGTGGCAACATTGGCTGTGGTGCACGCCAGCGTAAATTACCTACCGGTGCTTTAGCATACGGAACACCAATCCAAGCGTGAGTATTATTGTCGTCACTAAAGCCTAAAAAACTGCCTGCAGGAGTTATTCGGCGTGACGAAGGGTCCGCAACTTTAGCGACCGCATCTATTGAATTAGGCACATCGGTAGAGCTGACTTGGTATACAACAAAGACAATAATGGCTACAGCCACCGCACCAATTCCTAATAGTATTTTTTTCATTCAGATATTTCCTTGCCAGCAAGTAGTAAAGCCTAAGTATCGTTACTCAGGCTTTGGGTTGTCAATCTTTAAGCACACATCGAATGCCGCCGGGCGCTTCGATTAATGACGCGCATTCATTGCAGTGGGTACAACCATTTTTATAGTTGGCCTTGGCTTGTGCGTTTTTGACAAAATCAGGATCGAAGATCAAGCCCCTGCCTATTTGAATAAAGTCGAAGCCTGCAGCCATTAATCTCTCAAGGTCGTCATTAGTACAAACCCCACCAATATAAACTACCTTGCATTTTACCCGCGCTAGTATTTTTTTGGCTTGCTCAATAAAGTAGGTTCTTTCATAAGGGTATTGCTTGAACATTGTCGGTCCCATAAATTTAAGACCTAGCTTCATCAGCCAGTTTTTTTCATGTTTGATCATGCCGTTAACAATGCTGTCGCCCCTAAACATTAACATGGGGTTCATACTGCTAGTACCACCGCTGCAAATAATGGCATCAATGCCGGCCTCATCAAGCATGGCTGAAATTTCGACCGAGTCACTATAACTAACGCCACCGCGTACGCCGTCGCTCATACTTATTTTTGCTAACAAGGGAAAGCTATCGCCTACCTCCTCACGCACTGCAGCTAATACCTCTAAGCCAAAACGCATACGATTTTCTAAGCTGCCGCCATATTCATCTACCCGTTTATTGGTACGCGGGCTTATAAACTGGCTAATGCCATAACCATGACCGAAATGAATCTCTATAGCATCAAAGCCAACCGACTTCATAAAGCCAGCAGCGGTAGCAAACGTATTTACTCGCTCGGTTATATCAGCTTTAGTCATCTCACCAGCCCACGGCAAACCCTTAACCAAGCCGATCATGCTAATCCCGGCGGTAGGCCCTAGTGGTCGCTTACCTTTAAAGTCTTTGTTCTTGGTGAAGTTACCACAATGGCTAAGTTGGCCCGATACTTTGGCCCCAGTGCTATGTACTTGCTCTATCAGCTCGACCAGTTCAGTGCGGATATGCTCGCCCATATACATCATTTGATGCATTACTCGGCCATCAGCCTCAGCGCCACAATACGCTAGCGTGGTCATACCAACGCCGCCTTCGCCAATACGCTGATGAAATGCCGTAAGCTCTGGACTGGGAATACCGCCGGGGCACTTGCCTTCAAACGTCGCGGCTTTGATAATACGGTTAGGCAGCGTTAAGCCATTTATCGCGGCGGGGGCAAAACATTGATCCAGTAAATTAGACATCGTCTAGCCTATTTTTCACACATTTGTAGCCGCCTAGCATAACCGGTTTGCATGCCATTAGGGATGCCCCTAGACTGGGCGTCGATTACCATTTTGTAAAAACTGTTGGTAAAACTACCCATAAATCACGATAAGAGAAGCCGTGAATGAAAAACCGCGTAACTGAAATACTTGGCACCCAATATCCTATTATTCAAGCCCCCATGGGTTGGATAGCTCGCGCTCAATTGGCATCAGCTGTATCCAACGCCGGAGGCATGGGCATTATCGAAACCTCGTCTGGCGAACTAGATAATATCAAGCTAGAAGTAGCAAAAATGCGTGAGCTAACCGATAAGCCATTTGGTATTAACGTGGCGTTATCTTATGTGCGCGGCAGCAATATTATCGACTTTGTAATCGAGCAAGGGGTTAAATTTGTTACCACCTCATCTGGCAGCCCAGCGGTATGTACTAAAGATTTTCAAGCCGCGGGCATAAAGGTATTCCATGTAGTACCAACGCTTGCCACCGCCATGAAAGCAATGGATGCTGGCGTAGATGGATTAATAGTTGAAGGCGGTGAAGGTGGCGGCTTTAAAAACCCTAGCCCAGTTTCAACTATGGTGCTATTGCCACTTATCCGTTCTAAGGTAGACATACCCATTATTGCTGCGGGCGGCATTAGCGATGGCGCATCAATGGCTGGTGCATTTGCTATGGGCGCCGAAGGAATTCAAATGGGTACTCGCATGGTGTCGGCACTAGAGTCACCAGTGCATAGCAACTGGAAGGATTCAATTGTTAACGCCAAAGAAACTGACACGGTATTTTTAAACCAACAAGCCAAACCTGCCCTACGCGCAATGCGCACCAACTTGACGAGTGAATTAGAGCTGCTAGGTCAATTTCCTATCTATGACCATATGGCAAATCTTAAAGACTTATATTTTGGCGGCGACATGGAAGCAGCAATTCCGTTAACTGGCCAAGTCTGTGGCCGTATAGACGCGATTAAATCAGTAAAAGAAATTATTGATGAAACCATTGCAGAGTTTGAAACCATTATGAAAAACATGGCGCAGCAATACGCTTAAAATTGGACAAATTTATGACAACAGAAGTATTTATTGCCGACTACCAAAACCCACAACATGCTACGGATATTAGCTTTTTATTAAACAGCTACGCCCAAGACCCGATGGGTGGTGGCCAAGCCCTGCCACAATATGTACAAGACAACTTAGCCGCAGAGCTAGATAAGGTACCCAATGCATTTACGGTGTTGTGCTATGTAGATGGTAAACCTGCTGGCTTAACTAATTGCCTGCAAGGTTTTTCAACGTTTAAATGTAAACCACTGATTAACATTCACGATGTCATCGTTGCTGGCGGATTTCGTGGCAAACAAGTGAGTCAACACATGCTACAGACTGTTGAAGAAGTCGCCCGCCAGCGCGGTTGCTGTAAAATTACGCTAGAAGTTCTAGAAGGTAATACTGTTGCTAAAAACGCTTACTTAAAATTCGGTTTTGCAGGTTATGCCCTAGATCCAAACATGGGCAATGCGATGTTTTGGGAAAAGGGGCTCTAGTAAAAGCTCATTCAACAGCCTGTAGTAGATAAACGGCTGTATCGCAGTTGCGGATTAACTTATCAATATAAGTAACTTACCTTTTAGTATTACCGCCTGGCGACAAGTTAAACCAACTAAATATTCTGGCGAGACCGGCACAGCTTACTGGCAAACTAAACAATTCGACTATATCTGCGTCAGAATGGTTGCGCACGCTGCTGGTTACTTGGCAGATAATTGGTGTAGCAAGTGCATATATTATTTTGCCTTAAAGCGAATTAGACATCGACGTCAATGATGATAGAGAATGTACCTTCACCTCAGACATAAGCTACCCAGTTGCAGATAATACCCAAGCCCATCGATATTCGACAGACATAGACGATAGCTCAACAAGCTCTATAACAAACTGTTAACGGTCAAGCAGGCAAATCAGCAGTATTATCTAGATTCGTTAAAAGGTTTAATTTTTCTTCAATATTTTTTGAAGGATAATAAAGCTAACCCTACCTCGCACTGCTATCACTGCGCGCATATGACTTTGGCAGCAGCGAAGGTGTAATTAAAGGCTTAAGCATGATTGATTTATTACAAGCAGATACTTACCAAATTATTTTGTACTCATCATTTATATATGTAGCATTAATTGTCGTCGGTGGCTTGATCGCACCTGCGCCCTATGGACGATTTGCCAATAGTAAAAAAGGCATTAATGTTTCACCAAGGCTTGGTTGGTTTTTGATGGAGCTGCCAGCAACCTTAAGTTTTCTGTTTTTCTATTTTCAGGGCGACAATCGGTTTGAATTAGTACCAATGATCTTTTTAGGTGTTTGGATTATGCATTATGGCAACCGAGGATTTATTTTTCCTCTACTAATGCGTGTTGCTAAGGGCTCTAAAGGTAGTTTTAGCATTATGGTAATTGGCGCGGGGTGGTTAGTAACAACCTTGCACGGTTATCTAAATGCCGTATTTATTTCACATATTAGCGACCATCTAACAGCAGACTGGCTGACCGATCCACGCTTTATTATTGGGATGGCTATCTACCTTTTTGGTTTCATCATGAATATTCACTCAGACGCTATTATCCGTAATTTACGTAGCAAGGAAGAAGTGGCTAGAGGTGAAAAAGTTTACCGCATACCGCAAGGTGGTTTATTTAACTATGTAACAAACCCTAGTTATTTTACTGAGCTGTTATCTTTTACCGGGTTCGCTATTGCCACCTGGGGTTTAGGCGCAATATTCGTGTTGTTAGTCAGTGCGGCTAATTTGATACCACGTGCATTTCAAAGCCATCGTTGGTATCAAAAGAAGTTTGGTGACGAATATCCTTCGCAGCGAAAAGTATTAATACCTTTTATTTTATAAATTTTAGCTGTTAACAATAGGGCATGAATAGGGCAAAAAAAATCCTCTTAATTATGCCCCCAAAAATCACTACATATTTTTATAAATTCTTCCGCCCCACTGCTAAGTGTTTTACCGGCCTTGTAATAAAGGCCCACTTGTCTTTCTATATCACCATAGGCAACCCCATTAATAGCAACAAAGTCTCGGCAGGCGGGATGATCACTTAGCATTTTACCGTTAACAAACGCTACGCCTAAGCCTTGTTCTACTAAATGTATTGTTATCTCTAGGCTAGATACTTCCCATACTGACTGAAAGCGGTCACGAATACGGGCAATAGCTGGGCGTTTTTCTGGCGTGTCTAAAGATGACGTAATAAGTGATGTTTTACGCAGAGTTTTAGCATTACCTTTTATTACCTTATTAAATTCAGGATGTTTTGGGCTAACGACTAAATAACGATTCTCTCGAAATAACGCAATAGTCGTAAACGCATCCATTTGTTTTTGAAAAGGCCCGAGAGCCAGCTCTACTTTGCCGGCCAACACATCATAAATAAGATTGCGGCTGGGTAGCTCAGCTATTTTTAACTGAGTATTTTTATGCTGCTGGCAGAACTTAGTAATTAACTGCGGGGCATAAAAGCGATTAATAGTGCTATTTATTGCTAGATTTAACACTTGTTGATCGCCGCTTTTAATCCTCGACAAATCTTCTATCACTTGCTGCTCTTCGCGCAACACCTCAACCGCATGTTCTAACAAGCGTTTACCTGCAGGAGTTAGCGTTAATGATTTACCGCGGTTAATTAGTGGCAAGTCCAGCTTAAATTCCAAATTAGAAATTGATTGGCTTACCGCCGATTGACTTATATGCAATCGCTCAGCTGCCTTGTTAAATCCGTTAGCTTCAATCACCCCTTGAAAAATACGCAACTCGTTATTTTCAATACGCATAAGAACACCTTATAGTTTAATAAGTATTATTAAGTTAACTTATTCTATTTGGTTTCCTACACTGCCGCCACCTGAATAAAATGAGAGACACATGATGACAACTCAAACCATCTTTTCACCAGACCTTGCTGGCATAGAAGTGGGCGAAACCAGTATTTCCAATGTTGACGGCGAAGCAGGTATTTTAAGTTACCGCGGCTATCCTATTGAAGACTTAGTAGACAAACCTTTTATGCAGGTAGTCTGGCAAGTGCTATTTGGCACCGAACCAAGCGCTGAAGAACGCAATGTACTAGAAGGTTTTATGGCAACGCACAGTAAGTTGAATGCCACTGAACTGGCTGTGCTAAGCGCTTTACCTAAAGATCTACATCCAATGTTAATGCTCCAAACCATGGTGCCAATGCTGGGTTTAACACCAACAAGTGAACTTAGTGGTTTATCTGCCACTGCACACAATGGACTAATTATTGCGGCTAAGTTACCAAGCCTAATCGCAAGCTGGCGGCAACGAGAACTGGGCAATACAGTTACTAGCATTAATGCCAGCCTTAGCCTGCATGAAAACTTTTTGATGATGTTTAACGGCGCAGCACCCACCGACAATCAAACTAAGGTATTAGATGCCACCCAAATATTACAAATGGAGCACAGCTTTAATGCTGGCACGTTTGCTGGCCGCGTCTGCGCCAGTACCTTGGCTCCGATTCAGTCATCTATCGCGGCATCAATAGGCACCTTATTTGGGGTGTTACACGGCGGCGCAGATCAGGCGGCGCTGGAAATGGCAGCAACAATAGGCTCGCCCGAACTAGCAGCTAGTTATGTAGCAAAATGTCTAGCCGAAAAAACAAAAATTATGGGTATGGGCCACCGAGAATACAAAGTAGTAGACCCAAGAGCCAACATTTTAAAGCCTATGGCCGCTAAGCTTTGTGACAGCGGCGATGCAAAACGTCTATTCGATACTTTGGTCGCGGTTGAAACCGAATGTAACCAAGCGTTTAGTGCCAACGGCAAAGAGATTTGGGCCAACGTAGAGTTTTATAAAGGCGCAGTATTTTATCAATTAGGGGTGCCGCCACACTATTTTACTGCTTTGTTTGCTATGGCCAGAGTGTATGGTTATATCGCGCATTATTTAGAGTTCAGTGACAACAGCAAATTAATACGGCCACGAGCAAAGTACGTAGGCAAGTAAACATAGGCGCGGGTACCTTAGTCAAATTGGCTTTGTACCTGCATATTTATAAGGTCATAAGACACAAACAGTAATTTTTTAGCATTCCTTTTAGTAATGACATGCATCAAAACTATTCATTTTATTTATAAGACGGTATGCCCCAAACTGCATGAAACCAAACTGGAAGCAGCATGGAAACTTGGGTCTTATTTACCTTACTCGCCGCACTTATGCAGACTATCCGGACTGCAGGGCAAAAGAAGCTATCAAACTATTTAAGCCCTATGACGACAACATTAGTGCGTTATATGTATGGCTTGCCGTTCGCAATGCTGTACTTACTGCTGGTGATCGGAAGTCATTCTTTAGCTGATATTGTTAGCAGCATTTATAGGCCGTCGTTTTTATTATATGCCTGCGCTGCCAGTGTTGCCCAAATCGCCGCAACATTTTGGTTGATCAAAGTTCTGCAGCTGCGCAGTTTTGCCATTGGTACCGTTTTCGCTAAAACAGAAGCGATACAAGCCGCTGTCCTTGGCATGGTTTTCTTTAACGCTTTTTTATCCTGGCTAGGCTGGGTCGCGATAATAGTGGGCGCAGTTGGCATTATTCTAATCAGTATTCCCAAACGAGCTGAAGATATTGATCCCGCTAGTATCAAATACGGCATATTATCTGGAGTTGGATTTGCGTTTACCGCCTTGTGGTTACGTGAATCCAGCTTAAGTTTAGAATATTCATTTATTCTAAATGCCGCTATTACACTTATTTTTACAGTATCCCTGCAAACGATGCTATGTCTTGTCTATGTTTTTGTCACCGAGAAAGATCAACTTTTTCTACTGAAGAAAAACACATCATTGGCGTTATTTGTCGGCGCAACAAGTGCATGTGGCTCTATCGGCTGGTACACCGCAATGACGTATCAAAATGCGGCGCTAGTAAGATCTCTAGGCCAAGTAGAACTTATTTTCGCGCTAATAATTTCTTATTTCTTCTTTAATGAAAAAATTTCATTGAGAGAAGCAGTTGGTATGTTGGCAATACTAATTGGCATATTGATTCTTCTACTATTTGTCTAAACGGTTATCGGTGAAAAATTCTATATCGCTGCAACAATCTCAACCAGACTATTGAGTGTTTGAAACGGCATTTAATGAATATACTTATTGGCCAGCCAAGGCGCTATGGCGCCACTAAATTCTGTGTTCATTTCATAGGTAACTAAAGTGTCTTCATCGACAGGCTGCAATAAAATATAACCGTTAGCGCTACGTATTCGCTTAACACCAGCAATGGTGGGAAGGTAATCTGGCCTTCCATGTAGACTAAACTTTATATCGCCATTACTACTTTTGGTTACCGACATTATAAAAACCATATCTTCATTACTGAACGGCCAAGGGAAGCGTTTTCCATGTAAACGTGTTTCTTGTTGTTTTGATTATTTAAAAGACGTACTGATTTTGGGAACGCAAACCACTTGTTATAGCTATTCACGTCTTCCAATATGTGTAGCAAGTCTTCAGGGGCAGCTGGCACAAGACCCACAGCCTTAAATGATTTATAAGCTCGCCCTGGTTCTTGCCTGGTATACACAGTTACATTGGAATCACTTTTTACTTGCTCCCAAGCCACCTGCCCTAGGGCAGGTATACTTAGCAAGGTTAATACCAGCGGCAATAGTAATCTCATGCTGTAAAATTTTTTAGTTCTGCTTGTCGACCGATTGCTTTGTAAAGACAGAAACCAACGCCGGCCGCGGCTAGACTCCATAGTGAAGTGATCAAAAAAAGCTTAGTAAAAAAAGCGCGTTTCATCGTCTTGTGCCTAGCTGTTAATTAAGTGACACAAGAATGGCTGGTTATACAGACCAAAGCATTTACGTAGGTAAATACCTATAAAAATTAACTGAGTTTTTGCCTAATTCGGCTGAGTTGTGTCGGGCTAACGCCCAAATAAGTCGCCACATGGTATTGCGGAATCAAAGCTTCAAGGCCGGGGTATTCTTCTTTAAAAAATAAATAACGATCAGCAGCGTCTAACAAAGCCATTTTCAGCTGCTTTTTTTCATTGCTCACAAAAAACCGTTCGGCTATACGCCTACGCAAGCGCTCTAGTTCATAATTGTTGTCAGACAAACGTTCTAATTCGTCATACTTCATTCGCCAAATCACACAATCAGTTAACGCTTGTTGCGGCAAATTGTTTTTCTCTTTACTGATAAGCGAGACATAGGAGCCGATAATGGCGGGAGCAACAAAGAAGGTTTTATTGTACTCCTTGCCGTCATTATTGGTATAAAAGGCTCTTACCGCACCCCGCTCCAAGAATGCGATTTCCTTCGCGTAGACGCCTTCACCAATAAAGTAGTCACCTTTTTTTAACTTGTCAGCGACAAACTTAGACGCAACTAGCGCAGTGGTCTGCGCTGACAAAGGGCTAATTTGGTTTAAAAAAGATATAAGACTACTCATACGACCAAGGCATTTCCGCCTCCATTTGGTAGGCTATTTGCAGTAACAATGCCTCCTGCCCCATGCCCGCAGCAAACTGCACACCTATTGGCAAGCCGCTACTGCTTTGTGCTAACGGTAAGCTTATTGCCGGCGTGCCTGAAACATTTTGCACTGGCGTAAAAGGCGCGTAATGGTTTAAGCGCTCATAAGCGTTAGCAAAGTCTAAATCCATCGCCAAATAACCCAGTTCAACTGGCGCTTTAGCTAAGGTAGGCGTCAGAATTAAATCATAATCGTTAAAAGTGTTTTTATACTCAACCGCAAATTGACGCAAACGACTTATCGCACCAAAGCTTTTCCACCACTGCCCCATAAAGTGCTTAGACAAATGTTTGGTTAACGGCTCTAGTTGGCGGCGATTAAAACCCCAACCAAATTCAAACTTGCCTAAATAATTAATCGCTGCTGCCGATCTGGCCCAATATAAAAAGAAATCATCGGCCATTTGCGCCGACACTTGCGATGGCACTATTTCCACTTTATGCCCCAAAGCCTCACAGACTTTGGCAACTTTTTCCACCCCTGCCACTACGTCAGCGTCAACAACCCCACCCATAGGGTGATCAAGACTAAGGCCAATTGTTAAGGGTTTATCAATAGCCATACTGACACCCTCTAAAGCTGGCAATGCACTATTGCGATAATACTTCTCGCTAGCGGTATAAAACGCAGCGGTGTCGGCGACGGTGCGTGACACCACGCCATCAACCACAATATCGATGGGTAAATGCTTAGACATGGCTGGCGCAACTAAGCGCCCTACTGACGACTTTAATCCTACCAAACCACAACAGGCCGCAGGAATACGAATAGAGCCGCCACCGTCATTAGCATGGGCAATAGGCACAACACCCGCCGCCACCAAGGCGGCAGAGCCCCCGGATGAGCCTCCCGTAGAATGATTAGTATTCCAAGGATTACGCACCGGCGCGCTTTGGCTATATTCAGTGGTTGCCGTTAAACCAAATTCAGGCAGGTTAGTTTTAGCAATAGGTATTAAACCGGTAGCCAAAAATTGCTGGCTAAATGCCGCATCTTTCGCCACTGGACTATTAATAGTAGCGCGGCTGCCATGTTTTGTCGGCAAGCCCTGTAAATCAGTATTGTCTTTAATAAACGATGGCACGCCAGTAAATACAGCCGAGCCGTTGCCGGCGCCATTGGCATCCACCAAAGCTTGCTCAAAGCGCTCACAGGCCACTGCGTTCAATGCTGGGTTAACAGCCTTTAAGCGAGCGATAGCAGCCTGTATAGACTCACTAGCGGTAAAGTCACCGTTGGCGATATGCCGCCCAATTTCAACTGCCGTTAAAGTACCAAGTACGTCGTTTGTGGGGGCGCTAACTTGCATGCGTGTATCCTATTGATAAGTGCTACTAATTATTTGATAACAAACATATTATGAAGCCCGACTAGTAGCAAGCGCGACAACAAGCAATTACTACAAACTAACAAAATAGGTAAGTATAAAAATGGCCTTTGATAAAACGCTAATATTTTATTTACACGGCGTGCCTGGCTCGACGGCAGAATGCGCCATGTTTGAAAAGCAAGCCACACAACATAATGTAAAGCTTATTGGTATCGACAGATATTCTATTGAAGCCTTCTCTGACGGCAAAAAATATTACCAACAGATAGCCAAAAATATCACTGACATCGCCGGTGACAAACCGATTAACATCATTGGTTTTTCAATTGGTGCCCATGTGGCGCTAGAAGTCAGCGCAGTTTTAGGCAGCCAAGTAAACCAATTACATTTAGTCTCTTCCGCCGCGCCGCTTAGCCATGGTGATTTTTTGGACACCATGGCTGGCGGAGCTGTTTTCAAACTAGCCAGAGATAAACCGTTGTTGTTCTCACTGCTGACAAGCTTTCAACAATTGCTGGCAACCGTAGCACCTAAGCTGTTAACACGCATGCTGTTCGCAAGTGCTGCAGGTAAAGACAAAGCTTTAAGCAGTACGGCTGATTTTAAAGCAACGATAACCCCCATTTTAGCCGACTGTTTTAAATACCATTCCGGCGCGTACAAACGCGACATTAGTAACTATGTAAACTGGAGCAACGATATAACAGTTAACGCAAGCCAGACCTATCTATGGCATGGGACTGAAGACAATTGGTCCCCTTTCAGCATGGCAACTTATTTACAAAGCGCCATATCAAAATCTGTCAGCCTAAAGACCTTAGATGGTTTGTCCCACTTCTCGGCGCTATTTTATGCGGCGCCTCTTATCTGTAACGAAATTACTATGAGCACATAGCAACGCTTCGTTATGATTATCGCTACTAATCATAGGCGGAATTTATCGTGAATTATCTTCGTAAAAAAACGTCTGCGTAAGACACATAACTGTGTACTATCAATAAATTAACAACTCTATTTCAGGATGAAAGTATGATATCCAAATTAACCATCACAGTATTCACTCTAGTGCTAATAACAGGCTGTACTTATGAAGAACTAGGCAATGCAGCCTATGGCAGCTTGGGCTCAACCGAGTGCCAAGAAACCACCGGCGGTCAGGCTTGTGATTTAGATATGAGAACCACAGACGAACGCTTAATGAATGGCGGAACTAGCGGTTTGTCAAATGACGAATTAGAAAAACAAGCACGTAAAAAGCAAACTAGCCTAAACAAAAACAAATAAGCAGAGAACCTCACAATGAATCTATACCACCAAACTGTACCTGTATTTACCCACCAGCTAAAAAACCTAGCCGCTATTTTAAAATTAGCCGCCAAAGATGCTAAAGCCCGTGGCATAGATCCAAGCGTGCTATTAAGTTCACGCCTAGCGCCAGACATGCTGCCATTGATTAGCCAAGTACGCATTGCCACCGACCACGCTAAAGGCTGTTGCGGCCGTTTAGCTGGAATAGATGCCCCCTACATGGCCGACGATGAAACAACATTTTCTGAACTAGACCAGAGAATTAAAACCGTATTAATATTTTTACGCAGCCTAAAGCCAGCTCAATTTGAAGACAGTGACAGCCGTGAAATAAAAATAGTCATTCCTATCGGTACTATTGAATTTAATGGCTTAGATTTCTTTAATGGCTGGTCTATACCCAACTTCTATTTTCACTACTCAACCGCTTTTGCAATTTTACGCCACAACGGTTTAGCCATCGGCAAAAAAGATCTTTTAGGGCAAGTACCGGGCATGACCGGCACCGGTAAAGTGGCAAAAATGATGAGTTTAAAAACGACAGTTAAAAAACCTACTAAGAAAAAATAAACGACTAGAGAGGCATAAACGTCAACGCTTGTGGCAACCAAAACCACCGCAAGACGTTGGCGTTATCAGATAGATTAAGCGGATAAGTGATGCCTTCTATCGGCTTATTAAGGATACGTTCTGCCGTGGCTAAATAGTCAGCCAAGTCATCATCATAGCTAACAAAAACAGTCTTTAGATCAGCATTAAAATCGATAGTCGAAAGATCGCTGACTAACTGCATAGCAGTTGCTTGATATGACCAAGTGGTGCTAGCAGTGTTAAAGCTGTAGTAAGGCAATAGTTTCCAACCATGCTCAGCCACTAATTCTATTGCGCTAACAATATAATCAAAGGTCTCTTCACTGATAAAATAATTGAAGTTGAGACGGGTCCAGCCAGGCCTAAGTATCATGCTGCCGCTGGCAATTTCTGCTGCTAACTTGTTACTCAGCTCGCTATCAATATTCAGCAAGCTATGACCATAAGGCCCCGCACAAGAGCAACCACCTCGCGCTTGTATACCAAATAAATCGTTCAGTAATGCAACGACAAAGCCGTAATGTAAATCTATACCTTTATGTTTAATTCTCATAGAGACAATCGACAAACGATCAGCCGATAGATCGCCCAACACCTCTATATTTTCATTATCATTCCAACGCGCTAGCGCCCGACTAACAAAGTCTTGTTCTTTTTGCTCGATTAAATCAGTACCCACTTGCTGCTGTAACTTAAACACTAAGCCAGCCCGAATAGACTCAACGATTGCCGGCGTACCTCCTTCCTCGCGCCGCACCGCGTCCACAACATAGCTATGGCTGTCTGGCGACACATAAGACACAGTACCGCCACCAACAACAGACGGCACCGTGTTAGTTAGCAAATGTTTTTTCACAACTAAAACACCGGGTGTACCCTGGCCGCCGATAAATTTATGTGGTGAAATAAACACCGCATCTTTACTATAATCTGAAGCGCCTATGACAGGGTTCATATCAATACCAACATAAGGCGCTGCTGCCGCATAATCCCAAAATGCTAAAGCGCCGTATTGATGTAACAAAGCAGACACCCCGTCAACATCAGTTTTAATGCCAGTTACATTGGATGCGGCTGAAAAGCTGCCTATTTTCAACTCTCGGCCTTGATGCTGCTGCAGCTTCGCGTCTAAATCGTCTAAATCTATTTGGCCATGCTCATCTAAGGCTATGCGCTCGACGATAGCGATAGACTCCCGCCATGGCAGCTCGTTACTGTGATGTTCATAAGGGCCGATAAACACCACCGGACGCTCTTGCTCAGGGATATTATCAAGTAAGCCATAGCGCGCCGTTAAATCCGCTGGCAAGCGTAAATTTAATATATCTATTAATTTGTTAATCGCTGCCGTTGCGCCGGCACCACAAAAGATAACCGC
This sequence comes from uncultured Cellvibrionales bacterium, assembly GCA_963933215.1. GTDB lineage: Bacteria > Pseudomonadota > Gammaproteobacteria > Pseudomonadales > CAWVSB01 > CAWVSB01. The sequence goes on along the minus strand of CAWVSB010000004.1, from coordinate 19,879 downwards.
ATCATCTTTATCGCCATTAACCGCACTATGAATAACATCACGGGCCTGTTCGCGCAGTTTATTAGTTTGCGCACCAGTATAAGAAGACTCGGTATGGGTGTTGGCATAAAACGGTAATACATTGTCTCGAATATAATCTTCAATAAAACTCAAACCCCGCCCCGACGCCGTATAGTCGGCATACACCAGCGGCTTAGCGCCAAAACTGGTAGTAATAAGCTGGTTTTCACCAATCACCGATTGACGGATTTTTTTAATAAGTTGCGCTGACATATTCACTCAAGCCATTAGTTAATGTGAGCGAAATAATAGACCCTACCGGCTAAAACATTGTTTCTATTTATCACCTAATATCACTATAAATCGAGACATAATCCTTTAATTAACAACAATTACGGAATATAGTGCCAGTTAAATAATATTAGTGAAACTATAAGCCTATGGACAGTCAAGACCGCAGCCTACTAAGCCTAATGCAAGCAGACGCCTCACTGTCAGTGGGCGACCTTGCCGACCGGATTGGAATTTCTAAATCTGCCTGTTGGCGTCGCATTCAAAAACTTGAAGCTAGCGGCGTTATTAAAGAGCGGGTTGCCATCCTCGACCAAGAAAAAATTGGCTTAGCGCTAACCGTTTATATTTCAGTGCGCACCAATCAGCACAACGACAAATGGGCGGCAAAATTTCAACAAGTCACCCACGAAGTAGCCGGGGTACTTGAAGCCTACCGCATGAGTGGCGATTTAGATTATTTGATTAAAGCCGTGGTTGAAGACATGCCCGGCTATGACCGCTTGTATAAAAAACTGATCAAAGCAGACTTGTTTGATGTGAGCTCAAGCTTTGTCATGGAAACGATAAAACAAACCACTCAGTTACCACTTGATAACTGAGTGGTTTTTTAGGCAGGTTTAATAAGGTTAGTTATCTCTTCAGCTTTTGCCATAACAGGCACCGCTAAGAAATCATCAGTTTGAAATGCAGGGTTAGGATATTTATAAAACCCCTCTCCACCTAATACACCTTGTAGGCCTTTATCTAGAAAATTGGTTTTTATATAGTCAGCGTTTTTAAGCCATTCGTCATCATTAGCCTCACTACCCCAATAACTAGCAATATCGAATACTGTTTTCATGCCAACAACATCAATCATTCCAAATGGGCCTGACTGAGCGCCGCGATTCGTAATCATATAAGTGCGATCAACATCTTCAAATGTTGCCACACCACTAACCAGCAAGGACATTGACGACTTTAATAAGGCAGTAAGCCAACTATTTAACACATAGCCATTTTTCTCTTGCAGCACCGGAATAGGCACCATCCCAATTTCGATAGAAAACTGCACCAAACGTTTAACTGTATCTCTGTCAGTTTTCTCGTGGGTCATTATTTCAGTTAAATTACTCGCCCAAATATAATTAGCAAAATGCAGTGAGCAATACTTTTCAGCCCTACCAGTCACTTGTGCAAACATACTAGGCAGTAAGGTTGAGCTGTTTGTTGCTATTAACGTATGTGGCTGTAATAAAGGTGAAAGGTCAGCATATAAACTGGTTTTTATTTCTGGAATTTCCGGTACTGCTTCTATCACCAAATCACACTCGGCCACCGCAGTGGCTAAGTCGGTGGTAAAACTAAGCCTAGCGCGCGTCGCTTTTATATCGTCAATACTAGCGCCAACACTGGCCAGATAAATATCAGCATAGCCTTGCTGGCGAGCCTGACAGACATCAAGCCCTTCCTGATTAATATCAAACACTACGACTTGTTTGCCTTTAAATGCGCTATGCCACGCTATTTGGCCGCCTAAAACGCCGGCGCCAATTACTGTAACCGTACTAATTGCAGATTCTACAGTCATAACTTTCATTCTCTATTTTTAGCCAACAAGCCGCTATGGCTTATACCAAATGGGTGACGTATAAGCACGGTCTTGAATCGCAATTGGTGCGTCAGGGTTGCGTTTAACACCAAACCGAACCGCATCAATTGTAGACCAACGCGGCGTAGGAATTTCTAATACGCGGGCGTAGTAAAACGCTTTTTGCGCAGCATCAAAATCAGGGTCAACCCATACGGTGGCTAATTCAGGTGCGCCTATATCGTTAGTGTAGCTAGCGGTATCAGCATCGACTGTATTACCAACCAACTGCAGTTTTCCCCGTTTAATTTTACGCTGGTCAGACCACACAACATCATAAACTTTTTCTTGGGTCTCACCGTTATCATTAAGCCAGCCTTTAATCACTTGAATACGATCTAAGTTTGCCCCAATAGGGTCGCGCTGTGCATACACCATAAAGCTAGGTGACTTGTTACCCGCATCAGTTAGGTCACCGCCCATCGCTACACCTTTGGCATAACCAATTGAAGCCGGGTCATGGCTTACCACATCGTTGGCGACATAATCCCAGCCGCCAAAAAAGCGCACTGTCATGCGTGAACCGGTAGTGCCGTAAACTTCTTTACGCTCCATTGCTTCAAACAACTCTGCCCGAGTGTTACCGGTAGCCCACACGCCGGCCAGACCAGAGGCAACCTGCTGCCAGCCTTGAATACCAGGACCAGCTTGAGTACCGGTTTTAAATTTAGCGTTACTACTAATACGCCTCGCACTGGGTTCTAAGCTACCAAACTTACCAAAATAGTTATTTTCTTGCACCATCGCCAGAGAAGTATGGCTGTCAGTAGCGCCAACAATGCCAAAGTTGTATGGATTAGTCCCCAGCTTTTCTTCAATCGCTAAACCACGCTTTAACGCCTCGCGGCCATATTCGCCCGCCAGCATTGAATCTTGTTTCAGCGTCGACAAATCCAAATTACCTAAGTCCCAAGTTTCAAAATCAGCAAACTCATCATTAGGAGACAACTTAGGATGGGTTTCACCATCGCCTTTAATTTGGCTTATTTCATACAACGGCTCCCACTTGCTGCGCTGCTCGACATATTCTTTATCAAGCACTACGCCGTCATACTGCGCCTCTAGCGGAAACATAGACCCATTAGACAAATTCCCATTATGCGCAATGGCTAACACTTCACCGCCCGTTTTTTCCTCATACGCTTCAAGCCATTTCCATAAATCACGCGGATTAGGGCTGCCCCAAGGCGGCGTTGTTGTGTACGGCACGTCCAAGCCGGCCTTATCTTTGCCGTCTTTATAAATCACCACGCGGTGTAAATTGTCACCGCTAATTAAAGACGTCCATTCATAGCCAATAAAGGCCGTAAACAAACCCGGCTCATTGTAACGCTCGGCGCTATCAACTGTTTTATCCCACGAATTTCTATAAGCCGGTGTTTCTGGCGTATAAGCCAACGCACGCGGAAATTTCCCTTGTGAAAACAAGCCGATCACTTCACTGCCAACAGCCGCGCCGTCGCCAGCGAGAATACGGTCATACCATTCTTTACCTTTAGGGTCGGCAACAATGTTGGGCGCGCCAGATAACATATCAGCGATAAAGCCCATGCCATCAGAATGATCGGCCACCACTAAAAAATCTAACGGCCTAGACAGTTTCGCTTTTACGCCACTTGATGACACCAATTGCTCGCCACGGGCAATGCGATACGCATCATCAGGGCTAAGACTATTACCTTTTAAACCAGCGTCAGTAGAAAGATTAGTATGTAAATGGGTATCTCCCCAATACACGCCACCGGCATGTTTTGCGTCAACATAGGGCGAAAATTCAACCCCCTCTTGCTTTTCTTCAGCCATTAAAAAAGGCACCGAGGCACTTGCCCCAACTACCAATGATAAAATAGTTCGGGACAAGCCCTGCAGTGCCTTTTTCATTGTGCTATTCCTTATTTTCTTTGTTGTCTTCTTATGTCTTCCATCACTTGGTCAACATTAAATGACCCAGGCTCTTGTCTTGGCGGAAACTCAAGAAAGCTCTGCATAAACTGAGTCACACTAGCGACACCTAGCATCGCCATTGAGTCAATTTTCTCGCCCCACCAGACGTTATAACCGTTTGAATCTGTGTCAGCGCGCTCGTACGGGTCACGCCGAAGGTGAAAGATTTTAGGGATACGTAATTTAACAAAAGGGTCACGCCATACATCAAAACGCTTAGAGCGCTGCTCAGCAAAAACAAATTTCCAATCACCTACCCTAACCGCCGTCAGCAAACCGTCATCGCTGTAATAGAAAAAGTCTCTACGTGGCGGCTTATCGTCTTTACCGGTTAACAAAGGCAAAAAGTTATAACCATCTAAATGGACTTTAAATTTCGTGCCACCAATGGTCTTACCTTTTTTAAGCTCGGCGGCAACATTATCGTCACCGGCGGCAGCCATCAGTGTTGGCACCCAGTCTAAATGCGACATCACCATATTATTAATTTGGCCAGCTTTAATACTAGACGGCCAACGCACCATTGACGGCACTCTGAAACCACCTTCCCAATTAGTGTTTTTCTCACCACGGTAGGGGGTAATGGCCGAATCTGGCCACTGGTTATAGTGTGGGCCATTATCGGTGGTATAAATAACAATAGTGTTATCAGCGATGCCTAAATCATCAAGCTTGGCTAATAATTCTCCCACATGGTTGTCATGCTCAACCATGCCGTCATTATAAAAGCCTTGGCCTGAAAGCCCTTTGGTCTCATCTTTTATCCGCGTGTGATAATGCATACGGGTAGAGTTAAACCAAACAAAAAACGGTTTGTTGGCTTTATGGGCGTTGTCGATAAACTTAATGGATGCGGCTAAAAACTCCTCATCGATAGTTTCCATCCGTTTTTTTGTTAACGGGCCGCTGTCTTCAATTTTGCCATCAGCAAAACTGTGAATGACGCCGCGCGGGCCAAACATTTTCTTATAACGAGGGTCTTTCGGATAATCTTCACGCTCTGGCGCTTCTTCAGCATTAAGGTGATACAAATTACCTAAAAACTCATCAAAGCCATGGTTAGTCGGTAAAAACTCATCACGGTCGCCCAAATGGTTTTTACCAAACTGGCCAGAGGTATAACCCAAAGGTTTTAGCATTTCAGCCAGGGTTGGGTCTTCTTTTTGCAGACCCTGCTTGGCACCAGGCACACCCACTTTCGTTAACCCAGTGCGCACAGGGTGTTGGCCGGTAATAAATGCACTGCGGCCAGCCGTACAGCTTTGCTCGCCATAATAGTCAGTGAAAACAATCCCTTCATTGGCAATACGGTCGATATTAGGGGTTTGGTAACCCATTATCCCCATACTGTAACGGCTGATATTAGTGATCCCAATATCATCCCCCATAATCACTAATATATTTGGCTTGTCAGCGGCCATTAAAGAGCCGCCAACCATCGCCGCTATTAATGAACCTACTAATGTTATTTTTTTCATAGTATGTAGTTCCTACTTATAGCCGATAGGTAAACGATTAAACTAGCACAAAACAAAAGCCATCTGATAGACCGCGGCGCTAATTGGTAAATATTAATAGGTCAGTCTGGCTGGCTAAGTGGTTGCCAATAAAAACTCTACTTGATGCGCAGCAAGCGGCTGACTACAGCTGTCACACACCACCTCGGCGGCCAGCAAATTAAAACAGCTACTGTGGGTTAACTGCATTGGCTTGGTATTAACGCCGCCACACCACTTATCTCCCCATTGCAGCATGGTTAAAAAATAAGGGAATAAAGCCCGCCCCTTTTTGGTCAAGGTATATTCATAACGCTGAGGCTGCTGCTGATAAATTGTTTGGGCAAACACCCCTTCAGTTACCAAAAAATCTAAGCGGTCGGTAAGAATATTACTGGCAAGGGGTAGCTCTGCATGAAACTGTGAATAACGCGAAAAGCCGTGAAACGACAAAGCGATAACATTAGCGGTCCAGCGGTCACCGACAATATGGATTAAGTTTTTAAATACATTAGCGCTGCTAGGTACATCCATAATAGAAATAGACGACCGCCGCCGAGTTTTGGTCGCTCTAATATCTTGCTTAGCACCGGGGCCGGGGCTATAGGCCACATCCTCAAAATACACCGCTTTATTGCAAGCGCTACAACGGCAACTGGGCCAAAACTCTTGCCCGCAACTTTTATGGCGCAAGCGTATTGCTTGATTACTAACGCTTGGAAAAAATTCTCGCTCCCAGCTCATCGCCATTAAGGCAACCGAATAAAGCTCAATAGACTTTTCGGTTAAATGATATTTGGGCCGAGTTGGTGACTGCTCACTAACCACTTTTTTAATACAGTATTTTTCTTCAAGCCATACCAAGCGGTTACTTAACACCGCCTTAGACACCCCCATATTGGTGCGCAAGGCGCTAAATGAATTCACCCCCAGAAATATTTCCTGCAAAATTAACAGCGACCATTTATCACCAATTTCATCCAGCGCCCGCGCAATAGAGCTTGCGCGGGTACTAATGTTGGGCCCTACCTCAATGGCTACCGGCATCAGTTACGCAATGTCTTGGTATAAATCACTGCCAGCTACCCACGTCGCATGAAAGCCACCAGGCACCCGGTGGGGCAATTTCACTCTGGCTATGGGCCCTTGGGTAATATCAGTTGCGTCAAACACCAAACACTCCGACTTCATGGTATTGCTGTCGGTCACCAAACTCACCAAATAACCATCGTCTTCACTGCTATCGCGGTCGGCACCTACTTTGGGCGCAAACGGCGCTTCGCTGCCATAAACACCGTCACCGTAATCCCAGCGCTCACTTTGGCCAGTGTCATTATTGTATTTAACCAGACCGGTAAATTTCAGCGTATAGCCACCCTCTTCTGCCAAGGGTATTTTTTGATGATAAGAATACTTACCTTTTACTCCGTGAAAGATCGGGTTGGACTTATTAAACTCGGTATTCAAATCATCAATGTCAGACTCAATCACCTGGCCGGTGCGCAGATTAAACCGCCAGCGGTAAGCATTTGCTTTCAAGCGCATATAAGCCAGCATATGCGACAACTCACCTTCATTGGCATTGGGCTTTTGCATAGGTTCTACAGAGCGGCAGCCGTCCATAATTACCCAGTCGCCCTCTTCCCAGCAGTTGCTAATGTGCAATACAAAACAGGGCTCACACTCAAACCATTTAGTTTCGCTACCATCACCCTTACGCGGCAAAATGCCAAAGCGCGCCGGTATGTCGCGATGAAACCTAACCACTCGCATGCCGTGGTTTTTCAATATATCAATATCATGAAAAAACGGCAGGTCATGCATCACCGCATAATTTTTGGTGAACGCCATATCATGGGGCAGCCGTGGCCCCGGAATATCAATAGCAGTGTGATGAATCAAATTACCGTTTTTATCATTCACGCTATAAGTTAAAAACGGCGCCGTATCACCGTAATCAAAATACAGCATTTCACCCGTGGCCCAGTCAATCTTGGCATGGGCCGACATTGTTCTAGTGCCGCGCCCCGCTTCAATCGGCAGTTTGCCTTTAGTCTCAAGCGTTAGCGGGTCTAGTGAATATGGCTCGCCAGCGTTGTACCAAAGGGCCAATAAGTCTTTATTGTGAAACACCACATCGGTATTGGCGGTGTCTTTAATCGGAAAGTCAGGCAAGGTGAAATCAAACGGCCCCATTACCCCCGGCCAGATAGCGCCTTGGTTAGCCTGCTCTTTTTGCAAGGCTTGGGTTTGCACGTATTTATTACGGTAGCTCACTTTGCCATCGCGAAAGTAAACGCCGTGCACCATGGCGTCGCCGTCAAACTGATGGTAACGGTTTACCGGGTCGTGAATAGGGTTAGGCCCATTGCGAAAATAAGCCCCCGACAAGTCTTGTGGTAACTCGCCTTCAACCGGCAAGTCTTCCAGCGCAAACTCTTCCAGCATGGGGGCGTATACGCCATGCAAATAAGGGTTATCTAAATTGTATATCCAGTCGGGCGTGTCAGCCAGCTTTGGCGCTGAACCCAAACAATGCTTAGTAATCGCTAAAAAGTCGTCTTCCACAATAAACTCCAACCAGAGGTGACAGTGATTTGTTAAGCTCAGTATATTTAACTGGTCTGTTTATACAAGCCTATATTGTAGTAACCAAGCAAAATCTGTTTAAATACCTATTAATATCGCTATACTGAATAACTACTGGTCTCTTTATAACAGTGATAACGATTAATGAGTGATAATAATGAGCAATAAGCAGCCCCTACGTTTACCGGTTATTCAGGCGCCTATGTTTTTAATTTCAGGCCCTGAAATGGTAATAGCCAGCTGTAAAGCAGGCGTTATTGGCTCCTTTCCTACACCTAATGCCCGCACTATTGAAGACTTAGAACAATGGCTAATCACCATTACTGAGGCACTTAAAGGCCATGCTAATGCCGCGCCATGGGCGATGAATGTGATCATGCATCGTTCATATACTAGGCGCGATAAAGAATTAGCCTTAGCGGTTAAATACCAAGCACCTATTGTTATTTCTGCGCTGGGTAGCCCTAAAGATGCAGTCGGAAAAGTCCATGCCTATGGCGGTAAAATGTACGCCGACGTTATTTCACCAACTCAGGCTCGCAAGGCAGCGCAATCTGGTGTCGACGGGTTAGTCTTAGTTTGCGCTGGCGCTGGCGGCCACACTGGACAGCTATCACCGTTCGCCTTTATTGAAGAAGTACGCCAATTTTGGCACGGCGATATTATCGTTGGCGGTGGCATATCTAGTGGCCAAGCCGTCCTAGCGGCTCAGGTTATGGGTGCAGACTACGCTTATCTGGGCACACGCTTTATCACTACCAATGAGAGCATGGCCCAGGATGAATACAAGCAAATGATTGTCGACTCGAGCGGCGATGATATTGTCTGTTCAGACTCCATCACCGGGGTTAAGGCCAACTGGCTAAAAAACAGTTTGATTAATGGCGGCTATGATATTGCCAACATGCCCGATGCCAGCGCCATCGATTTTTTAAAAGCCGCCGGTGACGCCAAACGCTGGAAAGATATTTGGGCCGCAGGCCAAGGCGTCGGCGCTATTAGTAACATCACATCAATAGCCAATTTAGTTGATGAATTGGAACGCGAATACAACACAGCCCTAACGGAGGTACGCAATGTCTAATTATCTAACCGGTTCATCTGCCACGCGTCTAGCTGAGTTAACGGAGCAAGGCTTATGGACTAACGAAACCCTGCATGGGTTGCTAACCAGCTGCGTGGTTAAAACCCCAACTGCCTTAGCCCTCGCCGACCAACCTAACAAGCAAGATCTTACTGGCACGTCACCGTTACGGCTAAGCTATACAGAGCTTGATAACGCCAGTGACAACCTTGCGTTAACGCTGCTAGATAAAAACATAGGCCATGGCGACATTATTTTAGTGCAGCTACCAAACATAGTAGAGTTAGCGGTTTGCTACTATGGCGCTAGTAAAATTGGCGCAGTTATCTCACCTATTCCAGTTCAATACAGTTTGCACGAATTAACTAATATACAAGGAACAGTAAAACCAGCCTTGGGCATTAGCTGCTCAAATCTTAGCGGTAACAATCTTGCCAGCCAAATGGATGAATGCATTGCCGGCGAGGTGATAGCGTTTGGTAATGGCGCAAGTGATAGCCAGCTAGACTTAACCCACAATAGCAAAGCCGCCTGCATTATTACCCAACACCAATACACCATAGATGGCAGTTCTGATAGCAGTTCTGATGAAAACTTTGACTGCAAAATAGATGGCAACACAGTCATCACCCTGTGCTGGACATCAGGCACCACCGGCACGCCCAAAGGCGTACCCCGCACCCACAATATGTGGGTAGCTACCAGCAAGGTGATTGTTGAGTCGGCCAAACTCAACGCCGGCGATACCTTATTAAATATATTCCCGCTGGTTAATATGGCGTCCATAGGCGGTTTTTTATATCCCTGTGCGCAATTGGGCTTAGGTTTAGTGCTACATCATCCTATCGACATCCCAGTTTTTTTGGGCCAGCTAGAAAATGAAAAAATAAACTTCACTATCATCCCCCCTGCGCTATTAAACCAGTTAGCTAAAAAGCCTGAGATGTGGAATCAATTTGATTTCTCTAGCTTACGTTGCATAGGTTCAGGCTCTGCCCCACTGTCACCATGGATGATAGAAACCTTTAAAACAGAATACGGTAAAGACATTATTAATTTTTACGGTTCCAACGAAGGCATTAGTTTAATCAATGCGCCAGAGGTAACTGATAATGCAGAAATACGTGCAACTATGTTTCCGCGCTTTGGGGCTAGCAATACGCCTTGGCAAGGTATCTGCCATCAACTAGTACGCAGCAAAGTAGTCGATACAGACAGCGGCCGCGATATAACTGAGACCGGGATATCTGGCGAATTAATGTTTGCCGGCGCGACTATTTTTGACGGTTACTTCGACCCTGATGACACCCTAGATAAAGCCAGTATTTTTGACAGCGACGGCTATTTTCATACCGGCGACTTAGTAGAAATTTGCTTAGAGGCACCAAACTTTTACCGCATTGTTGGCCGCTGCAAAGACATTATCAACCGTGGCGGCATGAAAATATCCCCCACTGAAATCGACATTTTATTAGAAGGTTTTAGCGGCTTAACTGAAGCCGCGGTTTGTGCCTACACCGATGACACCATGGGCGAAAAAATATGCGCCTGTCTAGTACTAGCCCCCGACAGCCCAACTCCCACTATTGAAACCTTAAGTGATTATTTACTAGGCCAAGGCCTAGCCAAATTTAAACTCCCTGAAAAAATACAACGGCTTACCCAACTGCCCCGCAACCCAATGGGTAAAGTGTTACGCGGCGAGTTAGAACAAATGGTAAAAAACGCTAGCTAACTATTTAAACAATCAACAGACAGCAACAAAACAAAAGACAAAGGACAAAGGACATAACCATGACAGACGTATACATTTTAGGCGGCGCACAAACCGACTTTGCTCGCAATTGGGCGCGTGAAGACCTAAGCATTTACGACATGTTTAAAGAAGCCCTAAGCGAAGGGGTAACACAAGCTGGCATAGAGCCTGAACAAATTGAAGTGGGCCATGTTGGCAATTTTGTTGGCGAGCTGTTTACCGGCCAAGGTTTACTGGGCGGCTTTTTTGGCCATGTATACCCAGAGCTAGCTGACATACCCACAGCCCGCCACGAGGCCGCCTGTGCGTCAGGTTCACTAGCTATACTTGCCGCCATGCGCGACATTGAAGCAGGCCATTACCACATAGCAGCCGCCGTTGGCCTAGAGCTAATGCGCAATGTTGACGGTAAAACCGGCGCTGAATATTTAGGCGCCGCCACCTGGAAAGGCAAAGAAGCGTTAGATGCCACCTACCCTTGGCCTTATATGTTTGACCTAATCGCCCAAGAGTATGACGCCCGATACGGCATGAATACCGACCACCTAAAAGCCATTAGTGAAATTAACTTTGCCAACGGTAAAGTAAACCCCAACGCCCAAACCCGCGGCTGGAATCTCCCTGAAGGCAGCTTTAGTAATAATGATGAACTAAACCCAGTTATTGAAGGTTGCCTGCGCAAACTAGACTGCGGCCAAATAACCGACGGCGCCGCCTGCGTTATTTTAGCCAGCGAAAAAGCCGCCAAAGCCTACGCCGCCAAAAACGGTTTAACGCTTGCAGACATTCCCCGCATTAAAAGCTGGGCCCATCGCAGCGCACCATTATTGTTAGAGCACAAATTAGCCCTTAGCAAAGACCAGCCATTGTTATTCCCCCATGTCAGTAAACTGTTTGACGACTTACTGCGCCGTGGCAATTACAACAGCATTACCGACCTTGGCGGTTTAGAAACACACGACTGTTTTTCTGTTACCGAATACATGGCCATAGACCACTGCGGCTTAACCAAACCTGGCGAAAGCTGGAAGGCCATTGAAGAAGGCGCCATTACTAAAGACGGCCGCTTTCCTATCAATGCCAGCGGCGGGCTTATTGGCCTTGGCCACCCGGTAGGCGCAACCGGTGTGCGCATGCTGTTAGATTGCGCCAAACAAGTCACTAACCAAGCAGGTAACACACAAATAACAGGTGCTAAAGACATGGCCACCTTTAACGTGGGCGGCAGCGCTACAACCTGCGTTAGCTTTGTGGTCGGTGTTAATTAATAAGAGTTGCTTAATGAGAGCTGCTTAATGAGGATCGCTTAATGCATGACGTATACATTTATGATGCTATTCGCGCCCCCCGCGCAAAAGCCAAAGCCGACGGAGGCCTCAGTGACTTAACGCCCCATGCATTACTACAGCAGTTGTATGCAGCGCTATTAAACCGCGCCGATATACAAGGCGACCAACTGCATGAATTTGTAAATGAGGTAATACTAGGCTGCGTTACCCAACAAGGCGAGCAAGCAGGCAATGTGGCTAAATCATCCTTACTCTACGCTGGCCTGCCCTATCAAATTGCTGGCACTACCGTTACCCGTTATTGCTCATCAGGCTTAGATGCCATTAATTTAGCCGCCCTAAAAATAGCCGGCGGCCAAGCTGGCGGCATGATAGCTGGCGGCGTAGAAATGATGTCACGCCACCCCATGCTAAGTGACGGCGCACGAATATTCTCAGACCCAAAGTTTGCCATCGCCTGCCAAATATTAATGATGGGCAGCGGCGCCGACTTAATCGCCAGCCTTAACAATATTACTCGTGCACAAGCAGACCACATTGCATATACCAGCCAGCAGCGGGCAGAACACGCACGGGTAAGCGGCTATAACAAATCAATCATTGCAATCGAAAACCCGGTTAAAAAAATTACCGTCAGTGAAGACGAATGCATTCGTGCCAACACAACCGAAGCTAGCCTTGGTGAGATGAAACCCGCCTTTGCAGATTTAGGTGCAAAAGGGGTTGATGCTTATCAGCTAGCAGCAAAGCCGCAGCTTAGTAAAATTGACCACATACACACAGCAGGTAACTCCCCTGCCATGGCCGACTGCGCTGCCTTAGTGTTACTCGGCAACAAAGCACTAGGTGAAGTACTAGGTAAAAAACCACGGGCTAAAATTATTGCCGCTGCCGTAATTGATGACGACCCACTGCAAGTACTTGGCGGCTGCATAAGCGCCACTGAAAAATTACTGCATGACAATAATTTAACAACTAGTGATATAGACCTATTTGAACTACACGAAGCCTTTGCCGCCACTATGGTTAAAGCGCAAAGTGTGTTGAATATTCCTAGTGACAAACTGAATGTGAATGGTGGCGTTATAGCTCTGGGCCACCCTATGGGTGCTACAGGAAGCATTATGATGGGTGTGTTGATAGATGAGTTAGAACGTAGGAATTGTAAGCGCGGGGTTGTGGCGACTAGTGGTGCTGCTGGGAGTGGGACTGCTTTGTTGGTTGAGAGGGTTTAGGTAAATCAGAATTCTGCTGCGCTGCATCAATAAGGTGCTTATAAGTCTTCAATAAATCTAGACGTATAAGGTTAGTTAGAGCAGAATTGAAAGACTGACTCCTGGTTTTCATAAACAGTTTAATTTAAATAAGTTTGGTCAAAGTGAGCAAAGCGTTTTAAAGAAACTTTCATCTAACTGGCTTATTACATCTTCTGGAAAGCAAGCAGATTTTTCATACTGCCTAATTAAGCCAACCTCTGAATTTTCAGAAATGTTTAATTTAGATCGGGAGATAGTTTGTGTTTTTAGCCAGTATCATACCTTTGATGCTAGAAGTGTAGATATTTTTGACCAAATATTCAATAAAATATCAGGCACCAGATCTGAAACTGTATGTGGTGTGCTTGTTAGTGCTGACGATGAAGTAGATCAAAAAGTTGATGACCTCCTGAACTCTGATCCTGAGCACTCTATAATTATTCCATTTACATATAAAGAACTATTCTTTAACTATGATCATAAGAATGTAGAAAATAAGTTTAGGAAAAAGTTTTACTCAAGAGACTTATTTTCTTTTTTATCGCCACTGAAAAAAGATATTTACTTCTTTGGCCGGAACAACCTTGTAAACGAGATAGTAAATAGACATAAATCTAGCGAACATAGCAGCTTATTTGGTTTAAGAAAGAGCGGTAAAACATCTATAGTTTATGCAATTCAGAGGAAATTAATTCTGAGTGGATTTGATTATGTATCGATTGATTGCGAAAGCCCATCAATTCATAAATTAAGATGGAATGAATTATTAGAGAAGCTAGTTCAAATATATCACACATCAAAGCAATCAAAAGTAAAGATAACTTATGAAGGGCGATACGATGATAAGGATGCGGCTGATAGTTTTGAAGAGGATATAAATAAAATATACAATTCAAAGAAAAGAGTTGGTTCTTTATTTATATTTGATGAAATAGAAAGAATTTCACCTGGAACTGCGTCGTCCATTCATTGGTCAGAATCTTCGGATTTTATTTATTTCTGGCAAACACTTCGTGGGTTTTATCAAAAGAATCCTAATGTTTTTACTTATATGTTAGTTGGAACCAATCCAAGTTGTGTAGAGTCTGCGCAAATACTATCTCAAGAAAATCCCATATTTGCTTCTATCCCGAGTCAATATGTACCAAGCTTTACTGTTGATCTAGTGTCAGAAATGGTGACTAATCTAGGCGCGTATATGGGGTTGGAGTTTGACGAATATATTTGCATGAAACTTTATGAGGACTTTGGAGGGCATCCTTTTTTAATACGTCAAATGTGTAGTTTATTGAATACGTTAGCTAGTAAAACAAGACCGACGACAATAGATAAAGCATTATATATAAAGGCTCTAAGTGAATTTTATGATTCATCTTACGAGTATTTAAATATGATTCTTCAAGTTTTAGAAAGCTGGTATCCTGATGAGTACGAAATGCTGACACTCCTTGCGAATGAAGACCTTGAAAGTTTTGAAAGTTTTGCTTCTGATCATGTCGATTATACAAGACATTTAATTGGTTATGGTTTGGTTCAAAAAGGTCATGGTGGTTATGCTTTTAATTTGGATATTCTATCCAACCACTTGAAGAAAACGCATAGAAATGAACGAATGAATCTATCCGAAGAGGAAAGAGTTCAGGAAATATCAATAAGAAGAAACAAGTTAGAAAAAGGTTTGCGCATCTTGATAAGAAATACCTTGCGTACATCTTTAGGCCTCAAAGCTGCACGGGATAAAGTAAGTGCTGCAATTCCAGAGCACAGAAGAGTGGGATATACTGACTTGAACTTAACTCAAATTCTACATCAAGATACATCACCATTATTTTTCTTAGACTTGATTAATATTATTACTAAAAACTGGGAAATTTTCAAACATGTTTTTGAGTTTGAAAAAACAAAATTCACAACAATATTAAATGACATAAATACTATTGGTCGCCCAGATGCCCATGCAAAAAACATTGAGGAAGATGACTTCGTACAACTTAGATTATATTTTAAAAAAATAGAGCCCATTTTGGATGAGTGGGGTATTTAGCCTACTGAAATCAAAGGGGTCAGAGCCCTCTAATTCGTTTATTCCTAACTGAATATAAAGCCAATCGACGTATAATTAACTGTTAGGCACCATCAAAAAAGAGTAAATTATGGACTGGATTACTGATTTTCTTAAGCATTTAGCTATAACAAGAAGCATTGTGGCGGCTGTTTTTATCACGACTCTTGTGATGGTAATTGGTCCGCATTTATTCCCAGCTATAGTTCCTTCCACCCCACAGCCTTGGTCTCCTGTTCTTTTTGGGGTTATGGTTCTATCTGGAGTGCTACTCATATTTTGGGCAGTCAACATTATATATATACTCTGCAATAGTTATTTTTTTACGCCAGACAGAACTAGCATCTCACCTCCAAATTTAAACAACAATCACTACGAACTTGTGCTGGTGCTAGGGGAAAACCCTTCCCAGCCACTATGCCTTGATAACATTAATTATAATGTCGCATCATTTACTAAACTGGAGATTATGCAGTGGGTTTTAGATTTGAAAAGTAACAGTTTAGTTTCCACTAATTCATGGAACGAAAATCTTGTTAGCCTTACGCAGGAAGGCAGAACAAAAGCGCTTGAAATCCAAAAAAGGCGGAAATTAATTGAGCCGTAACGAAATTACAATTAAAGGGGTCAGAGCCCTTTAATTTCTAATCATGCATAACACGATAAAAACTTAATTCCTCCGATCCATATACTGCTGGAGAACTAATGGATTACTTTGAATCGATTGTAAAAACTCTTTTGGAAGACGACGGCTTTTGGACTAGGCAGTCATTCAAAGTCAATATCTCTAAAGAAGACAAACGAAACATTGGGAAGCCTACAATACCTCGCCCTGAAATTGACCTTATCGCTTTTAAACCTGCATCAAAAGAAATACTTGTAGTAGAGGTTAAGTCCTACCTAGATTCTTCAGGCGTACATTTATCCTGCTTGCAAGAACGACATGAAATACCTGAGGGGAGATATAAACTATTTACATGCGAGAATTATCGAGAGATTGTATTCACACAGCTAAATAAAGATTTAATGAGTTTAGGCCTTATTGATACAAAGCATAAGATACGCTTAGGCCTGGCGGCGGGTAACGTGTACAGAAAATCGGAACAAGAAATTAACGAGTATTTTGATAGTCAGTCTATGTTTTTTTGGGGGCCATCCGAGATAAAGAAACGTATACAAGGATTAGCTACAAAAGGTTACGAAAATGACCCAACAGTTATAGCGGCAAAGGTACTTATGCGGGACTAAATTAAGAAAGAATTAAAGGGGACGGAGGGATTAAAAAACGAACAAAATGGTCAAAATTAAATCCCTCCGTCCTCTTTAATTCGTACTAGCCACTCAAATCAATAGGCTTAACTTTAATGTCTATTTTTGCCAGTAATAAAAGCCCAATAGCCAGACAAATATGTAAGTAGTCGCCTGGTTGTAAAAACCAAACCAATTGAATCTTGGATGCAAACAGAATAAAGCCCAACAGTAACGTCGCCCCCCCCAATAACGTTAAGCCTTGCCTTCTTAGCAAAGCCATAATGCATATAGCCAATAAAGCCGTCGTGGCAATTAACTGTGTATAAGCGGTTATTGCTAATGCTTCAACCACCACAACAACAATACTGATTAACAAGATATACGAAAAACCAAGCGCTTTAAGCTTTTGCGACTCCGCACACGTTGGCCATAGAACGGCTACAGCAATAAGCGGAAACCCAGCAGCCTGACTTAACAGGGAAGCAGATAGGTGTAATTCAGGCAAAGGTAATAGCCGAGAAAATTTTAACATACCCAATAATGCCGCCGCACCCAAAATACCCACGCCCAAGCGAAAAACCAAGCTAGATTCTCCTTTAACAACAATGCCAAAGGCTACTAGCGCCAATAGTGCATCGCTAATCGCTAAACTATTCATTCGTTGCTTGTCTCAATTTACGCGCTCCTAAAATCTGATAATACCTATTAAAAAGAGTACTACCTTGGGTATATTAACTGAGTAGACGAGGGTGTAGATGCTTTTATACTCAGAAACCAAATAACGGGTACACCCAATACAAATATTAGTAATATCATGACATTGTCATCGTTGGCACAACATCTTTCTGTACCCATGCTGGGCCTGCCCAGCATGGGTATTAATATACGCTGCCAGTTATTACCTACCTTGTTCATTTTCTTTATGTTGCCACTCAGGCGGTGCCACCATATAAATAATTTTATCCATCCAGTTTTTTGAAGCATTCCAGCGATGCCATAACCATCCGTATCCTGAAAACTGAACCACGATAGGGTTCAATGATTTTAATGAGGTGACCAAACCAAAGTTTACTTTTTCGATTTCTTCTTGGTAGGTACCAAACATACGATCCCAAATAGCAAAAAACTCGCCGTAATTTTTATCAATGTATTCTGCTTGAGTACCATGATGTACACGGTGCATGCTTGGGGTGACCATAACGCCTTCTAACCAACCAAGTTTAGGAATGGTATCACTGTGGCTTACAATGCCCCAAATAAAAGTGATCACTGTGACTACTGCAAATTGTTCCGGTGAGACACCCGCAACGGCAGCAATAGCAAATGCCGGTGAGCGTAAGATACGCCCGGTAAAACACGCACGCTGTGCCACGGGAAAGGTAAAGGTATTGGAAGAATGATGAACCAAGTGTTCTGCCCAGAAAAAGCTAACACGGTGACGAATACGGTGTTGCCAGTACCAAGCAAAATCATGCAATACCAGCCCTACTACAAAGCCCCAAATACTGTTTGATAGGTCAAATAAGCTAAGGTTGTTATAAACCCATATGTAAATAGTGAATAATAGGAAATAATCAATGATAACTCGTAGGCCGCGATTGATAAGGCCTGTACCAAAGCTGGATAGCGCATCAAGATCTGGGTATTGCTTTGGCAACTTGATGGCGTAATACAAACGCTCTAATAATACCATAGCCACAAAGACAGTGAGTATGAGTAGAAACCCTCGTTCTGAAATCCATTCGGTCATCGGTATCCACTCTGGGACTTGGGTAATAGCTGTCATTAGGCATTTACTCTTGAATTTTTATCACATGGTATACCCCTGACATTCACGAATATTGATTTTAGGCGACACTTATAGACACTTAGCGATCAATGACTTAGATAACGCTTAAATTGAAGTCGATAGATGTGCCATTGCTGACATTGTCAATGAGCCAATCAGCACCGCTGATGGTTATGTATTTGCAGTACCTAAATGGCATGGCATGGTTTCCACTGTATTTGAAAACTTGTTCCATTACTTTAATGGTTCTGGTTGTACGTAGTATTATTTTAAACTATTCTTTTTTCGATACTCTTTTGGTGTGATTCCCGTCCAGCGTTTAAATGCTCTCTGAAAGACAGATTGCTCTGAGTACCCCAGTGCATGTGATATGTAGCTAATCTTTGAATTACTTTGAAGTAAGCAGCTGTAGGAAAATTCTTGACGTACTTCTTTTATCATATTTTTAAAGGTGGTGTTGCGTTCTTTAATTTTACGCTGCAATGTCCGTACGCTGATGCCTAGATGCTCTGCTGTATCGTTAATGCTAGGTACTTTTTCTGGCAGCATTTGCAATATAAAACGGGTAAGCACATCGTTTTCGGCGCCTTTAAATTTTCTATCAATGACCATGTCGGCATAGTTCATTAATAATTTTAATAATTCTGGGTTATAGCCTATTAAAGGCTGTTGTAATATTTGACGGTCTATTTTAATTTGAGTTTGTCCGCTAGAAAAAGTGACCGGACAATTAAAATAGTTTTCATAGGATTCAATATCACTGCTGCAAGCATGGGTAAAACTAACAGAGATGGGATTGAGTTCAGCAGCAATGGATTTACTGATAAAAGCCACCCAACGAGTCAGTGCTTCTTCTGAGATATGATGCGTGTATAGATAGTGTCCAATCCATTCTATGCTAATGGTTTGTTCAGTTTGATGCACCTTAACGGTGGAAATGTTACCCGCTAAAATTTCATAACGCTTTCGAACTGTGAACACTTGCTCTACGTTTTTGCAGCAATTCATAATGTGGCCAACCAATGCCCAGCTACCACTGTCTCGCCACTTGCCAATTCTAAAACCAATATCTGGGTAGTGGAGGTGCTTTGAACCATAGGCCAATAGCTTTTCATATTGATCTACGTTTATGACACGCTCTACTTGATTGATTTTTTCATGGTCTAAATCTAATAAATTTAAAAGCGTATTTTCTGGCAGGCCCTCTTGCACCATAAACGCGATGCTGGTGCGAACATGTACTATAGGTATTTCTAGTTGCATTTAAAATTCCAATAAAGAGTATAAACATTCTTGCTTTTCTTACCTAAAATTAAAGGGGACGAAGGGATTAAAAAACGAACAAAATGGTCAAAATTAAATCCCTCCGTCCCCTTTAATTTGTTTCCAGTTTAAACTCTTTGGTGTAGGTATTTCGTTTGGCCATAATTCACTCCAGT
>CAWVSB010000003.1:0-224406 GCA_963933215.1 uncultured Cellvibrionales bacterium | reverse complement strand
GGGGCGCATTCTATACATTCGCGCTCTTGTGTCAACAAATAACACTAATAAAAATCAAAATAATCGCCTTTTTTTTTGTTCATATAAAACCACGCTAATAAACGCCTATTTTATGAACAAAAAACCTAAGCTAATTCAAATAAGTGGTAGCTTTTCTTGCCAAGCTTCACAATAAAGAAGCGGCCATGTAATGCTTTTGACTGATCAAAGACACCAACAATATTCATATTGTCATCCCAACCTATAGCATCGCCGTTAATAATCACCGCATTTCTACCTAAAGCATCTTTAACCTGCTTACCGTTAGACGCCAAACCACTGTCGCTGAATAAGCCAGTCATTGGTTTTTCAGACCAATCTTGCGGTGCAATCTTGCTACTTGGTAATCCATCAAGGCCAAGCTGCTCTAGATCAGCTATCGACAAGGCATTTATGTCACCACTGAATAACGCCTGAGTAATACGTTGAGCGGCTTGCAAGCCTTCGTCGCCGTGCACTAGCGCCGTAACATTTTCGGCCAATAGTCGCTGAGCCTCTGGCCGACCTTGGCGCTCACCATCTTCTTTTTCAATAGTGTCAATTTCACTAGGAGACAGAAAGGTAAAGTAGCGCAAGAACTTATAGGCATCCGCATCGGCGGTATTCAGCCAAAATTGATAAAAGGCATATGGCGAGGTTTTCTTAGCATCCAACCAAATAGTGCCACTTTCTGTTTTACCAAACTTGGTGCCGTCAGATTTGGTGACTAAAGGCAGGGTGATACCGTATACCTGCTGCTGGTTCATGCGCCTAGTGAGATCTGTGCCACCAGTGATGTTACCCCACTGATCGGAGCCACCTATTTGAATTGTGCAGTTATAGCGCTTATTTAGCTCAGCAAAGTCATAAGACTGCAAAATCATATAAGTGAACTCGGTAAACGAGATACCTTCGCCGTCGCGATCAAGGCGCTGCTTTACCGACTCTTTTTGAATCATCTGATTAACCGAAAAGTGCTTGCCAATATCGCGGAGAAAATCAAGCGCAGTGACACCTCCGATCCAATCGAGATTATTAACCACGATTGCAGAGTTATCGCCGCAATCAAAGTCCATAAAACGGGACACCTGATCCTTTAGTTTATCGACCCAGCCCTCTACGATATCTGCAGTGTTTAATTTTCTTTCAGCCGACTTAAAGGATGGATCACCGATAAGACCAGTCGCACCGCCAACTAGTAATACTGGCTTGTGCCCTGCTTGCTGAATACGACGCATCGCCAACAATGGCACCAGGCTACCTATATGTAGACTGTCAGCGGTCGGATCAAAACCGCAATAAACAGTCCGACTCGCTGTATTTAAATGCTCAGCCAATTCAGCTTCGGCTGTCATTTGAGCAATTAACTCACGCTGTGACAATTCATCAAGCAAGGGATTATTTAACGACATATTTATTCCAACTCTTTATTTGAGGTCGCACATTACATCAAAAATTAGCAATTTCAAGAGGGTGAGGCAGCAAACAATGTTCGAAAAGTTGCTAACTTAAACTATGCTCCGAGCATAAAGCTAGTTTACACTTGCCCCAACTTTATTATCAGCGCTATCGCTAGCTATCCTATGAACTCACAAGCCAGTAACCCAGAGAGTAACGCCAAGCTAAGCAACACAATGCCTAGCAAGCTTAAATACCGCCTGCTAATACTCGGCCTCGGGGTGGCAGTAGTTGCTATTGGTTTATCAATGCAGCCCAGCCCAAAACAACCCGCTGCGCGCATAAGCGCCAAACTTGCGCTAAATATAGAACCCAAAGCCAAGCTCAAACCAGCAGCGCCCGAGCACAACTGGAAAGACATCACAGTAAAAAGCGGCGACAATTTATCTTCAGTGTTTAAACGCGCAGGGCTAAATGACGCCTCAATGTATCAGGTTATTAACCATAATAACGAAGCCAAAGAACTTACTAACTTATACCCCGGTGAAAAACTTGGCTTTGATATTGTAAATAACAAGCTATTAGCATTGCGCCATATAAAAAGCCCACTAGACACTGTCATTATTAAGAAGGCGGGGGCAGGCTTCGAGACTAAACATATTGTCCGTGAGCCAGAGTCACGAATTGACTATCGCTACACCTCCTTAAAAGACAACTTATTTTTAGACGGCAGCAAAGCTGGCTTATCTCAAAACGTCATTATGGCTATGGCAAACATTTTTGGCGGGGTTATCGACTTTGTATATGACCCTCGCAACGGTGATACTTTTGAAGTTTTATATGAGCAATTGTATTTAGATGGAGAGTACTATAAAGATGGCAATATTTTAGCAGCCAGCTATACCAATAGAGGCAATCAACACACCGCCTATCGCTATACCTACAGTAACGGTAAAACCGGTTACTTCAACGAAGAAGGCATCAGTATGCGCAAAGCATTTTTGCGCGCGCCTGTCGATTTCACTCGGATCAGCTCACGCTTTAATCCGAAACGTTTGCACCCTATATTTAAAACTAGCCGACCTCATCGGGGCATAGACTACGCTGCCAAAACCGGCACCCCAGTATTTGCGACAGGCGATGGCCGAGTTATCAAAGCCTCTTACAATAACGCCAGTGGTAACTTCATTGTGCTACAGCACGGTCAAGCCTACACCACGAAATATTTACACCTAAGCAAAAAACACGTTAAAAAAGGACAGCGGGTAACCCAAGGGCAAATAATCGGTAAAGTAGGCTCTACTGGCTATGCAACTGGGCCACACTTACATTATGAATTTTTGGTCAGTGGCGTACATCGAAACCCAAGTACTATTTTGAATAAACTACCTAAGGCCAAATCAATAGCAACTAACGAGCTAAAGCGCTTCAATCAACTAGTTAATCCGGTAAAAACTCAACTTGCCGCGTATAACGCCACTCATACCCAACTTCAGGCCAGCAATGGCGACAGCAGCCAAGCGACTGGAGGATAAAGTGTCGGAGCTATATATTGGTTTAATGTCTGGTACCAGCGCAGACGGTGTTGATGCGGTTATCGTTGATTTTGCCAGCGACAACCCGCGGATTATTGCAGCCGCAGAATTTCCTTTAGACGATACCATTAAACAAACAATTATTGGTTTGGCGGCACCTAGTCATAATGAATTAGATATCGTTGGCGAGCTAGACCGTAAATTAGGAATACTCTTTTCTGGCTATGTTAATAAGCTGTTAACCGACAATGGACTTAAAAGTACCGACATCAAAGCTATTGGTAGCCATGGCCAAACAGTCCGCCATAGACCTGCCGATAACGCCAAGCCCTATCTTCAAGCTTTTACCCTGCAAATTGGCGACCCAAATACAATTGCCGAGCTAACAGGCATCACCACAGTTGCTGACTTTAGACGACGAGACATCGCTGCTGGCGGCCAAGGCGCCCCCTTGGTGCCTGCCTTTCACCAGGCAATTTTTTCTAGTATCGGTAAAAGACGTGCAGTTATTAATATTGGCGGCATGGCTAATGTAACTATATTAGCCTGTGATGGATCTGTTATCGGTTACGACACAGGTCCCGGCAATGTATTAATGGACGGCTGGATTTATCGTCATCAAGCTAAAAGTTATGACCGCAATGGCGACTGGGCCGCAAGCGGCACCTGTAATCAACAATTGTTAGATGCGCTACTAACACACCCTTTCTTTGCGAAGCTGGCACCTAAAAGTACCGGCAGAGAAGATTTTAATTTGGCTTGGCTGGACTCATTATTAGTTAACATAACTATCGCTCCTGAAGATGTACAAGCTACTTTGTTGAGACTAACCGCAATTACGATTAACTCGGAGCTGGCAAAGCAAGAAAGTGTCAACGAAATAGTTATCTGTGGTGGTGGCGCATTTAATGGTGAGCTTATGACCCGATTAGAAGCATTTACTCACCCCATACCAGTCAAAACTACAGCTAGCGTTGGCGTGGCTCCAGAGTGGGTTGAGGGCTGCGCTTTTGCCTGGCTGGCAAAACGATGCATCGAAGGGCTACCGGGCAACTGCCCTGCCGTTACCGGAGCACACAAACAAGTTGTTTTAGGGACGATATGCCATGCTTAAAAATAGATATAATTCTCTTCTGCGACTAACCGTCTAATTTCACTAGGACCATAAGTCACAATGCCGACAAACGGCTGCAGTTTTTTAGCGTCTAGGCTCTGACTACCCATCCACTCTTCGCACACTTGAATATCGACAGCGCCCAAGGCAGTGAGCTGGGCTGCCAAATTAACCAGCGACTTATTTTGACTATAATCTTCCCTCAGAAAGGCTCGCGCTTCAGCACCATGTAACACTATGGCGACAGGGGATTGTTGAGCTAACTCACCATCATCAAATAGCATTTCTGAACGCTGCAGAACGTCAAACAATTCTGCAGTGGTGTGTAGCTCAATATTTGCTAGGTATCGGGGACCACTTTGAGCCAGCGCATGAGTTGACAGCAGCATAAGCAAACCAAGCGATAGCAATAAACTGCCTACAGCATTAGCGCGCAACGTAACACCTCTAATCAATGTCGCGGCAACCAGCTTAAATCGAAAATGATGAGCCGCAACCGCAAGTGGTTGTCGCATTCGGATTAGTAATTACAAAGCGAGAACCTTCTAGACCTTCAGTATAGTCAACTTGACCACCAACTAGATACTGATAACTCAATGGATCAACTAATAGTGAGACACCCTCTTTCTTGATAACTGCATCATCTTCAGCGGCGATTTCATCCATAGTAAAACCATATTGAAAACCAGCACAGCCACCACCGGTAACAAACACCCGCAGTTTTAAGTCAGGATTGGCTTCATCTTCAATGAGCAGCTTCATTTTATTAGCTGCGCTATCAGTGAAGCCCAATACTTGGGGAGTAACTTCTTCAGCAACAGACATGGAAAACCTCGAAATATAGTACGGGAAAGGCCTATTACAGGACTTATTTATACAGCTATTATGTATTAACCTAGTATTTTGATCAAGTATTAGCTGACGGTACCCCACCAATGTCTGAATTATCAGAGTGAGATTCATCCACGTTCTTGCCCGAGGTAGCCGTTGCTGCCGCCTGATGCACTAAATTACCGTTAACCTCAGCACCGCGCATAATTTCCACTAAATTGTAATGAACATTGCCATCTACTACGGCCTTTGCCGCCAGCTCAACATGCTCGCTACTATAAACATTGCCGACAACCTTGCCGTTTAGCACCACAGTGGGGACATCTATCTCCCCCATTACACAGCCCTCTGCCATCACTCTGACAACCGCTTGCTGGCCTGCTTCAGCAATAATATTGCCAGTTACCTTACCTTCAATTTCTAAGTGACCGCGAAAACAAATATCACCTTTTATCTCAGTTCCGGCTGCTACCAATGTCGTGCTACTAGCCCAACTTTTTTCACTACTTTTACCCCACATATTATTCCTCCTCGATCTGCCATGGCAGTGCGGTTTCAATTTTTTGAGATGTACCAACGTGACGCGCAAGAACTGTTACCGTCGCTGGATCAAACCCTTCAGGTAAATCAATCAAGCCTTCAAAATTAACAAAATAACGGAATTTCACGATTTCCTCTGCTTGCTTAAACATAGGCGATATCTGAGAAAAATCCATCGTAATCAGTTCGCCATTTAGCTCACCTAGTACATTCATTCTAATCCCGACTGTTAGTAAGCTATGCCTAGCGGCTAACTGCTTTAATACCAGTTTATACCTATATTGATTGTCAATTCCTTCATTACTTAACGTTAAACCATGAAAGGTCAAGCCACGCTCGGCCGTCGAGCCTGACATAAGCTCCTGGTAAAAACTTATCTCTTTGTTTAGCGCAGCTAATTGGTACTCTTTACCAACAACGGTGACCCTGACTTTCTCCGCCGCTTTACGATCTATCGCAGAGCCAATACTAAGTCTAGCCAGTTCTTCTGCTTGGCTCGCAGCATGCTGCTCATACTCAATAATGGTCTGCTCAGCACCACGTAATTGTTGCCATTGGGCTAACGCAAATTTTTCACCAAAAATCATCCCTGCGCCAAAACCAACCAAAACGACAATAGCTGCAATAACAACTGCAATTAGCCAAAAAACTGGTTCACCGCCGATCCGCCGCGGCACAACCACCATCCGTTCTAACGATGAATTTCTTGCCTTCATTATTTTTTACCCGTCAGCACGCTGCTTAAGGTAGCAACGCCGGAGCTTGCAACCCTTCCGTTTCATCAAAACCACACATGATATTCAATATTTGTATCGCCTGCCCAGAGGCGCCTTTGACCAAATTATCTTCGACGACGCAAACCACAACCTTATTTCTGCCTTGAGGCTGGGTAACGCTAATGCGGGCAACATTCGAGCCTCGCACCGATCGCGTCTGTGGCAGCTCGCCCGCAGGTAGCACATCGACAAACGGCTCGCTTGCATAACGTTGTTCAAATAGCTGCTGTAAATCAACTGATTTATCAGTAACAGTGGCGTATAAAGTTGAGTGTATGCCTCTAATTATCGGCAGTAAATGGGGCACGAAAGTTAAGCTAACGGGCTGTTTGGCAATATCCTCCAACCCTTGTTCTATTTCAGGTAGATGCCGATGTCCAGCAACACCATATGCCTTAAAGCTGTCGCTGGCTTCACTTAATAAATTTGCCACACTTGCTTGACGCCCCGCGCCACTAACGCCAGAGGCAGAATTGGCTATTAAGTCATTACTATCAACTAAGTCTGCCTCTAGTAAAGGTAGAAAACCTAGTTGCACGCTAGTTGGATAACAACCCGCACAGGCGACCAGTTTAGCTGTTTTAATTTGTTCTCTGTTGACTTCAGGCAAACCATAGACAGCTTGGCCAACTAGTTCAGGACAAGCATGCGGCTGGTTATACCATTGTTCCCATAGCGCTATATCACGAATCCGAAAATCAGCTGACAAGTCTATTACTTTGACGCCGTTGGCAATTAACTCAGGTACGCTGCCCTGAGCAACACCATGGGGGGTCGCAAAAAACACATAGTCACATTCTGCCAGCTCTGTAACTGAAGGATTTGAAAACGTAATATCATAATGGCCGCGTAAATTGGGAAACAGCTCAGCAACCTTTCTACCCGCTTCTGCTCGTGAAGTAATCACCGTCACTTCAACTTTTGGATGAGTAGCCAGCAGTCTTAACAGCTCTACGCCGGTATAGCCCGTCCCACCTACAATACCTACCCGAATCACACTACATCTCCAGTCTTCAATTTTAAAACACTCGCCTACTCAGCGGTATGCTCTTTACATCTGCTAAACTAAGCAAAATAGCCGCACATGCTAGCACAATTAAAAGCTGGTACACGAAGGTAAGTAACTAAAAGCAGATGAATAGACATAAGCAATTTAAGCAGCAGCTGGCTTTACTCAACAATCGTATTGCCGACTGGCAACATCAGCTTGGCCGCGACGACGCGCTGTGGATTTTGGCAATGATGGGCTTAGTGTCAGGAGTGCTAACCGGATTAATAGTAGTTGCGTTCAGACATTTATTCGAAACACCTTTGGATTACTTAATGCCTTTTGGCGCCGGCGAAAGCTTTGAAGACTTGCCCAAATGGATGCACTTTGCACTGCCTGCCAGCGGTGGAATACTACTCGGTATTGGCCTTAGTCTGTGCAACAAAGCCAATACATTTACCGGTGTTGCCCAAGTAGTACATGGCGCCAACAACTTACATGGCCGCCTACCTTGGAAAAATGTTGTGGTGCAGTTTTTTGCTGGCGCAGTTGCCTTAGGTAGTGGCCAAGCACTAGGCCGCGAAGGGCCATCGGTTCATCTCGGGGCAGGCATCAGCAGCATTGCAGGCCAACGACTAGGTTTGCCTAATAATAGCTTACGCGTGCTCATTGGTTGCGGCACTGCAGCGGGCATAGCCGCATCATTTAACACCCCCATTGCAGGTATTATCTTTGCCATGGAAGTAGTGTTGTTTGAATACACCATCATGGGCTTTATGCCGATAATGCTGGCCGCCGTCAGTGGCACCATCGTGGCTCGTATTTTTTATGGCGGCGCCCCTGCAATAGAACTGGCAACCGGACATCATATTAATTTAGCGGAGCTCTTTATTATTAGTGGGCTAGCCATCTTCGCAGCCTTTGCTAGCGCCGCGTTGGTTTGGCTCACTAAATTTTGGCTACGCCAATCTGCCAAGCCCATTTTGCTAAAGCTTACCTTCGCCGGATTTTTAACCGGCGCTTTAGCACTTATTGCACCCGAAATTATGGGCGGCGGCCACGACACCTTGAAAGAATTGCTAACACAATCAGCATTGCCGCCACTATTAGCGGTCATCATTGTTGCCAAATTGCTTTCTACCAGCGCTAGCGCTGGCCTAGGTATGCCAGCTGGCGTTATTGGGCCAAGTTTATTTATCGGCGCCTGTATTGGCGCGCTGACGTTTCAGCTAGGCCAGTTTTTCTCTCCCAACATTATTGGCGAAAGCAGCTTATACGTAATGCTCGGCATGGCCGCTATGATGGCGGCTACACTAAACGCCCCACTAGCAGCACTACTGGCGCTGGTTGAGCTAACGTATAACCCTACTGTCATTTTTCCTGGCCTATTAGTTATCTGTATTACTAACATTATTCATCGAAGTGTATTCAAACAGCCATCTATTGTGTCAGCGATCCTCACTAATAACGGTATTACCCTCGCCACCGATCCAGTCAGCCTTGCATTGCAAAGCCGCGCTGCTAGGCAGGTGATGGAAAAAAATGTCATCGTGATAGCTAGTGATACAAAACTAACTGCAATAAATATTAATAGCGAGGCACCGCCGAAATGGCTATTAGTGAACGACAATGACCAGTGGTTAGCGATAAAGTCTGAGCATATTATGGAGCTCACTAGTAAAGACGGCACTGAAGGAGAGACTGATAATGAGCAGACTATTGCCGATATCAGTCAGACCTCTGCAGCCTGCGAGCTAGACGAAAAAGCGACCCTTAAACAAGCTTGGAATTCGCTAAACAAAAACAAGGTGAACGTATTAGTCATTCCCTACAAAGATTACGCCAACCCACATCCTAAATTTGGCGTACTGACCCGTGCTACTATAGAACACAACGTTTGGCAGCATTAACTTGAGGAATAATCGTGCTACTTTGGCTTAAAGCATTTCATATCATTGTGGTAGTTTGTTGGTTTGCAGGCATTTTTTATCTGCCCAGATTATTTGTTAACCACGCCATGAGTAGCGAGCCTGCAGTGCACCAGCAACTGGCGGTTATGGAGCGCAAACTTTACCGCTTCACCTCGATTTTTGCCTGGCTGACAATTATCTTTGGCGTGCTATTAACATGGCAAAATGCCGTTTATTATTTTAGCCAAACTTGGTTTGTAATCAAACTGTGCTTAGTTGTAGCTTTAGTTGCCTACCATTTAAGTTGTGGCCGCATGGTCACAATGTTTGAGCAAGGTGATAACCAGCGCAGCCATGTGTTTTATCGCTGGTTTAATGAAATGCCGGTATTTGTTTTATTCGGTGCAGTCATCTTAGTTATCGTGCGTCCATTTAGCTAAAAACATCAATGAAACATGATCCTGCAGCGTAGCTATTGCGTACTAACTTACCCATAATGCAAATAATTTTTTAATTACCCGAGAATAACTGTGACCAAAAGCCAAGCCCTATTTGATGCTGCAAAAATAACTATTCCTGGCGGAGTGAACTCTCCGGTGCGGGCATTCAAAGCGGTAGGCGGTACACCTGTTTTTATGGAGCGAGCTGAAGGCGCGTTTTTATATGACGTAGACGGTGAAACTTATATCGACTATATACAGTCTTGGGGGCCGATGATTCTTGGCCATTCTCATCCTGAAGTAATTGAAGCGGTCGTTACTGCGGCGCGCAAAGGCCTAACCTTTGGCGCACCCACTGAAGCAGAAACCCTATTAGCTAATCGCGTCTGCGAGATCATGCCAAATATGGATATGGTACGGATGGTTAACTCTGGCACCGAAGCCACCATGAGCGCGATTCGCCTAGCGCGCGGTTACACCAATCGCGATAAAATCATCAAATTCGAAGGCTGCTATCACGGCCATTCAGACTCGCTGCTTATTAAAGCCGGTTCTGGCGCGCTCACGTTTGGGGTACCTAGCTCTCCGGGTGTTCCAAAGGTACTGGCCGAACATACAATTACACTAACCTATAATGATATCGAAGGCGTAAAAGCAGCTTTTGCTGAAATTGGCGACCAAGTTGCCTGCGTGATTGTAGAACCGGTTGCCGGCAACATGAACTGTGTACCGCCTATTCCTGGTTTCCTAGAAACATTACGAGAGCAATGCACTGCGGCTGGCGCTTTACTGATTCTCGATGAAGTAATGACAGGTTTCCGTATAAGTTTAAGCGGCGCACAAGGCCACTACGGCATCGAAGCTGACCTAACTTGTCTAGGTAAAGTCATCGGCGGCGGTATGCCGGTTGGCGCGTTTGGTGGCAAGCGAGAAATAATGGAGCACCTTTCTCCAATAGGACCTGTGTACCAAGCAGGCACCTTAGCAGGCAACCCTGTTGCAATGGCCGCCGGCTTAAAAACACTTGAACTAATTAGCGAGCCAGGCTTCTATGAGCCAATTTTTGCCGCTAACGAAATGTTGAACAAAGGACTACTTGAACTTGCGAAAGATGCCGGCATTCCACTGTGTACCAACTATGTAGGATCTATGTTCGGGGTGTTCTTTACTGAAGAGGACAGCATCACCAACTACCAGCAAGTTATGGCATGCGACACTGACCGCTTCAACAGATTCTTTCATGGCATGTTAGCGAATGGCGTTTATTTAGCACCGGCATCATATGAGGCCGGTTTTATTAGCCACGCTCATACTTCTGCGGTAATAGATCAAACCTTGACTGCGGCTAAAAACGTTTTTGCTGAATTAAAATAATACCGCAGCGAGAGGCTAGTCAATCGCTCGCTGCGGATAATGAGCAATATCAATAGCACTCATTAACTCGTCTAACATAGCCAGGCTTA
Organism: uncultured Cellvibrionales bacterium; assembly: GCA_963933215.1. Lineage (GTDB taxonomy): Bacteria > Pseudomonadota > Gammaproteobacteria > Pseudomonadales > CAWVSB01 > CAWVSB01. Next base: position 213,393 of record CAWVSB010000003.1, on the reverse strand, counting down.
AGCCCCATACTTTTTTGCCTTGATAGTGATAGCAAGGCAAATCAAAACTGACCTCATCGTTACTCCAAGTGAAAGTTTGTCGATTGGTTTGATCGGCCAAATAATTCAACGGAATCCAAACTGTGTCAGCAACTTCATAATTAGGTTTTAACTCGGGTAAGCTTGTTAATCCAAACACAAAAGGAGTTACGTACATTTTATCGCGTACGTCTTTGCGCCAATGGGTGGGCAGCTCAGACAAGCGGCCAATTAACTCACCATGATCCAATACTGTTAAATCCACCTCTTCTTCACACTCACGCAAAGCTGCGTCGTAACTGTGTGCGTCGGTGGGGTCCACTCGGCCACCAGGGAAAGCCATATGGCCCGACCAAGGGTCACCTTCGCGGGTAGCTCGCTCAATCATCAACACCGACAGCTGATTATCAATGCTATGCAACACAATGGTTACTGCCGAGCGCTTAGTTGCTTTTCTTTCGGGATGACGATTAGGAGAAAAGTTAATCAACTTTTCTTTTACCTTATCTATTCTCAATGCCGTATTCGCTGTATCTTGTGCAGCCAAAATCAATCCTTGTTGTTAAATTACATTGCAATTACATCATTATAGACTCACATGGCCAACGTATTAATCAAATTAACCAATCTTCATTGCCAGCTTAACCGCGAACAGCGCTTTAGTAACATTAATTGGACTATTGAAGCGGGCCAGCACTGGGCCATATTAGGCGGTAATGGCGCTGGGAAAACAGCATTGGCACAATTATTAAGGAATAATATTGCCATAGCTAGCGGTGACATCGATTATGGCACTGACATCTGCAGCGAGAAAATAGCTTATGTATCGTTTGAGTTACAACAAGAGCTGTATGCCTTAGACAATCGCTTTGATAACAGCAACGAACGTGACGATGCCTTTGATCCCGGCACTCTAGCACAAGACGCCATTTTACAAGGTAAGCCAAGCACTAGCCTTTATGCCCATTGGGTAAAAAAACTATGCCTTACCCACGTATTAGATCGCGGCATTCGTTTTTTGTCCTCAGGAGAGATTCGTAAAGTATTAATTTTGCGGGCCATGTTGCAGCAGCCGAGCATTATTATTCTAGACAACCCAATGGAAGGTTTGGACCGATCTTCGCAGCGTGACATGGCAGCGCTAATTAATGAGTTAATGACCGAACAATTATCAATAATTTTAGTTAGCCGGCGGCGAGAAGATTTACTTTCAAAAATTAGCCATATATTGCTACTGCAAGAATTAACAATTAGCGCCAGTGGCACTAAAGACACTATTAGTGAGAGCGATGCCTATCAGAACTTATTTCCGCCACTGCCTCCCATGCCTGAGCAAATACCTGAACCGGATAAAAACTTAGCTATATTTACAGCATCGACAGAATACCCACTAATTGCAGCCTATGATTTACAAGTGAGCTATCACGACAACTGCGTTATGCGAGGCATCGATTTTGTCGTCAATCACGGCCAACATACTTCTATCAGCGGCCCCAATGGCTGTGGTAAATCGACGTTACTAAGCTTAATTAATGGTGACAATCACAAAGCCTACGGCCAAGACATTACTCTATTCGGTAAAAAACGTGGCAGCGGCGAAAGCGTTTGGGATATAAAGCAAAAGTTTGGCTTGGTATCTAACGACTTACACAATCGTTATATTTCAGGCTGGACTGCCTTAGAGGTAGTCATCTCAGGCTTCTTTGACTCCATTGGTTTATATTCAAAGTACGGTGTCTGTGAAGAAAAGACTGCTAGAGCATGGATGAAAACGCTCGCCATTGTTGATCTACAAAAAACCTTATACAAAAAATTATCATACGGCCAACAGCGGATGATTTTGCTTGCCCGCGCCATGGTGAAATATCCACCAATTTTGATTTTGGATGAACCCTGTACAGGGCTCGATGAATATCACCGGCAATTATTTTTGCGCACCTTAGATTTTATTGCGGCTAACAGTGACACTCAGCTAATTTTTATTAGTCACCTACCGGGAGAAATTCCTGCATGCATAAATCAAGAATTGGTATTCAAACCACGACCTCAAGGTTTGTACGAGTTAACAAGCCTTTGAGGCTACAAGCCTTGTGAAATATAATTATCGCTCATCTGCACCAGTTCAAGAGCTCTGCGCTTGAGCGAGCCACTAGCACCTAGGCTAATAGATTTTTGTGCCAAAGACTTAGCATTAGAAAAATCGTTGCTCTCAAATTTAAGCTCGGCTAACTGGTAATAGCTAGCGGGATAGCGCGGTGCAATTCTAATTGCACGTTCAACAGTAGACATAGCAGCATTCAAATCATCTTGTTGCTGCTGCTTTTTCGCTTTGATTAATAAGTTATTTACCACTGCAGGCGCAGCTGCTACCGCACTAACTTCCTTCGGCACCGCAGTTGGTTGAGGCTCTAATAACACTTCATTTTCAGTTAGCTGGCCACTTTTATCTATCACTTGCGCCGCAGACTGGGTACCAGCACCGTTTGGCTGGGTATAAGGATTTACACTCACGCAAGCGGTTAATCCCAACATTATAAAAGTTATGGAAATTTTCTTAGTTATAGTTACTGAGAGAACCATTGTTTAATAGTATCCATTAATTGGTTTGATTGGGCCACGCAGTTTAGCGCCTCAGCTGGCGCGCTACCTTGAATAAAAGGCAGTGGGATAGCATTTTTACAGGTCATCGTCTTATCTATATTGTTGTCGCCAACCCACAAAAACTCAATATCTGGTGGTGGAATATTCTGAATCGGCAGACGAGAGCTATCCACCATCAAATTAGCCCAAACTCGCAGAGCACCGCTAGAACCGGTTAGCGTTGTCGGCGTACCATTATCATTACCCATCCACACCACGCTAAGCATATCGCCAGAGAACCCTGCAAACCAGCTATCGCGTAAATTGCTACTAGTGCCAGTTTTACCTGCCACAGAAAAATCAGGCAACAACCACTTCAATGCTTTTCCGGTGCCACTGGTGGTTACTGTCTCCATGGCATAACGCAGCAAGTAAATGATATTTTTATCAAAACGCTGCTCGACTTTTAACGGGTAACGGCTAATCGCTTCACCCTGGGGGGTAATAACCGCATCTATCGCATTAAGTGGTGTATAGAAGCCTTCGCCGGCAATCGTTTGATACATTTGAGCAACTTCTAATGGCGACAACTCTGCCACGCCTAAGCTCAATGATGGCACCAGCGGCACATCTCGCTCAACACCCAACTTAGTTAGGGTTGCAGCAATCTCGCCAACACCCAAAACTAAACCTAAGCGCGCGGTGGCCTGATTGTAGGAATTTGCCATCGCCCTAAACAACATCACATCACCATGATTTTGCTTATCATAATTTTGAGGGTACCAACCATCGCCCTCAGCCTCTGTTAACGGGCTATCGTCTAATAGTGTCGCCAGGTTAAAGCTTTTATTTTGCTGCAATGCGGTTAAATAAACGGCCGGTTTAATTAACGACCCGACTTGCCGCCGCGCATCTAAGGCCCGATTAAATCCAGCAAACTGAACACTTTTACCTCCAACGACAGCAATGACATTACCAGTGTTGGGTCGAGTCACTACTGCTGCACCCTCTAAGCTGGCTAATTTATTATCACCATCCGCCAAAGCCTGCAGCTTATCAGCCAAGCTTTTCTCGGTATTAATCTGCACCACTGGATCCAAATAGGTATGCACCGACAAGCCCGCATTAATAAGGTCGTTGTCATCGTAATCTTGCTGCAATTGTCGCCGCACCAAATCTAGATAGGCAGGGTAGCGCCGTCTATTTGGCGCGGCTTGCGCATCTAACCCGAGGGGTTCAATTTTTGCCCGCAGCGCGGTATTTTCTGTAATAACGCCCTCTCGCACTGCAATATCTAGCACTCGGTCACGCCGCTTTAATGCCCGACCCCCATGACGCCAAGGATTGTAATAGCTGGGCCCACGTACTACAGCAATCAGCGTAGCCTGCTGACTTAACGTTAGCGTATCAATGGGTTTGCCAAAATAATACTGACTAGCCAAGCCAAAACCATGTACCGCTCTTGGCCCGTCCTGACCTAAGTATATTTCATTAATATAAGCTTCAAGGATTTCGTCTTTAGAGGCATGAAACTCTAGCAAAATAGCCATCACTGCCTCTTTTAACTTACGCGCCAAGGTACGCTTATTAGAGAGAAAGTAATTTTTGACCAATTGCTGGGTCAAGGTACTACCACCCTGCTCCACTCTGCCCTTGGTTATATTCACATAAGCTGCTCTAGCGATACCAAGCAGCGAAATACCACCGTGCTCATAAAAATCGCGATCTTCTACCGCTATCAACATTTGCTCTAAGCTATCCGGCACATCAGTTAACTGGACTAATAAGCGATCTTCATTGTGGGCGGGGTAGATACCGCCAATCTTTACTGGCTCTAAACGGATAAGTGATTCTCTATCACTAGTCGATAGCTTAGTGACCAGACCATCACTGATTATGAAACTGACACTTCGGCTAGGCTCATTGCCGCCAGGCAACACTACTGCTGGGATCATTAACTCATAACGGCCCTGATACTTTGATACCTGACGAACCTTTCGCGCTGACTTTACAAAGCGATACCCTAACAGCTTAAGCTCAGTATCAAAATCTGCTGCATTGAGCTCTAACCCTTCATACAGCTCAAGTGGCCGCGCATAAACAAACGCAGGTGTAGACCACTTTTTACCGGCAAAGGTATAACGAACTGTGGCATCTAAATAAATAACCCACGCCAGTACAGCAACACCTATTACTATGCTCAATTTGAATAAAAAGCTGACGAATGGTCTTCTTTTTACTTGTGCTGCTGATTTCTTTGCCGCCACTAAAAATCCTCAATTATTACTCTAACTAAAACGATAATACCTATGTTACCGCCAAACACTTTCATTTATTCTTTATTCAAGGATAATGGTGCGACTTTTTAAAATCGATCAATCAATAGAGCTACATTTCATGAAAAAATATCAAATATATGGCGTCGGCGCTGCGTTAGTAGACACAGAAATTGAGGTCAGCGATGCCTTTCTTGAACAGGCCAATATTGAAAAAGGTCTCATGACTTTAGTTGATGAAGCGCGCCAGCAAGAGTTAATCGCTCTATTGGCAGACCATATGGTTGCCTCAAAACGCGCTAGTGGCGGCAGTGCCGCTAATACAATTATTGGGGCAAGTTATTTTGGCGCCAAAGCTTATTACTCATGCAAAGTGGCCAACGATGAAAATGGTGATTTTTATTTGCAAGATATTAAAGATGCCGGAGTCGATGTAGATAGTGGCAGCGTAAAGCCCAAGGGTATTACTGGTAAATGCTTGGTATTGATCACCCCTGATGCGGAGCGTTCAATGAATACCTTTTTGGGTATTAGCGAAACCTTATCAGTTGACCAGCTTGACCTAGACGCCTTAGCTAGCTCAGAATATGTCTACATAGAAGGTTATTTAGTGACTTCCCCGACCGGTAAGGCGGCAGCAATCAGTGCGCGAAAGCATGCCGAAGCCAACGGTGTCAAAACAGCCATCAGTTTGTCTGACCCGGGCATGGTAGAGTTCTTTGGTGACGGCCTCCAAGAAATGGTCGGTGATAAAGTTGACCTGCTATTCAGCAATGAAGATGAAGCTCTAGGCTGGACCAAAACTGACACCATCGAAGACGCAGCAGAGAAAATGAAAGCCAGCGCCAACACCTTTGCCATCACTCTTGGCAGCAAAGGCGCTTTAGTATTTGATGGTCAGACAATGCACACTATTTCACCTCATGTCGTTAAAGCTATAGACACTAACGGTGCCGGTGATATGTTTGCAGGCGCTTTTTTATATGCCATTACTAACGGGTTTGATTTTTCCATGGCTGGTAAGCTCGCCTGTCGCAGCGCCGCTGAACTAGTCACTCGCTTTGGCCCACGTTTACCCGCGGCCACCCACAGCGAACTTAAAGCAGCAATATTATAAAAATTTATTAGATCATAAAGGGGGTATTCAACGACGCTTTTTACTCCCATCATGATAGGCAGGTATTTAAATAATCACTTCTCTAGGAAAAGACTATGAAGCTTGCCATTATCTGCTTACTTCTTACTGCCCTGTTACCCATAATACTTACTTGGGCTGCTGCGTACTTTAGAAATAAAGATCTCGGCTTTGTCGACAACCAAAATCCGCGCAAGCAATATCTATTATTAGATGGAATCGGCGGCAGAGTGGTCGCAGCCCAGCAAAACACTTGGGAAGCTCTAGCTGTTTATTCGGCAGCGTTACTGGCCATATTTATTACTAATGTACCAGCAACTGCAATAAACACAGCTTGTTTAGTATTTATAATAAGTCGGTTTTTATTCATCGGGCTTTATTTAGTCAATCAAGATAAATTCCGATCCATCGCCTTTGCTACCGGCTATGGAGCCTGCCTTTACATGTTCTATTTAGCAATCGCTAGCGGTTAATTAAGTACCTTCAAAGCCCGCAATGGCAGACCTTGTACTTCCTAGAAGAACAGTCGCATAAACCAGTTCCGATCTAAGCTAGTTTTACATCGACTATATTGAGCGCCGTACATTTTTGCCCTGGAATCCACTTTTTGCGCGACCTTTTTCAACCACGGCTTTGAATTATAGGTTTGGCGCTTAAAACCGCCGTTACCCTCGTGATAGGCTAGGTACTGATTATAGGTATCCCACTTAGACACGCCATTAATTTTTTTTGTTTTGTTGATATACCACTGCACAAAATCAACAGCATCTTCAAATTCATCGCGATCAGCCCAGCCGTTATCTGTCTCACGTTTATAGTCACTCCACGCACCTGTTTTAGCTTGTGCATAACCATAAGCCGAACTAGCTCGACCATAGGGAATAAACCCTAAAAACCAGCGCATTGGTGGCTGCGCTTTACCTTTAAAAGAGGACTCCTGATACATGATTGCCATTGGTACTTGAATCGGCGCACCCCATTGATCAGAAGCGTCTTTAGATGCCTTATACCAGTCACGCTTTTCTTCAAAAATATCGCAAAGGTCATCGGCGTTTTTAGGCGGCGAAGAAGCACAAGCACTTAGTAATAAAATAGTTACTATTAAGGTCACGGCCCTAACTAAAACAGGGGTTTTCAACTCAGTATCCTCGCTAACTTGCTAGTTTTAAAAGTGGAAAAATACACCTGCATATGCACCGTCAACTTCTATATCGTATTCCTTCGTCCGACTAGACTCTTCGATACTCAAGGAGCGATAACCCACTTCTAATCCCAAACCTATGCCGGTCTCATAACCTAGATTGACACTGTAATCGAGCACATCTCTATCATCATAATTGCTGGCATTAGCTCTAGCCCCAGCATACAAACCAGACAGCGGTAACTCGAACTTAGTCGCCGCGTAAAGCATCGGCAAGGTATAATCAATTTCTATGGTGCCGGCTTGACGCAGGTTACTTAGCTCAACCCCTTGCTGAAAAAATCGAGCAGTAACGCCAATGTCTAGTGAAATCCAATTGTCTAATATTTCGTAATAGGCGGTTACATCGGTATGACTCAAGTCGGTAGCTGATTCAAACGGGGTAGCAACGGCATAGTTACCCCCGTCAAAATCTATGTCACGAATAAGGGTATTATTCTCCTCAACTTTTAGCTCTGTGTATTCAAGCCGTAAATTAGGAATCAATGGGATCGGGTGCTCAAACGACACATAAATATTGGAGCCAGTATCTCCATCGTAGTTTAAATCATCCTCCAAATCGATGGCGGAACCTAACGTACCCGATGCAGCACTACCCTCAAATGACTGTTGCCACGCGTTAATACCCATCGTCATACCCAATACATCGGCTTGAGCCAAACCTGATACTGCCAACAAACTTGACGCCAATAATACTTTTTTCATGTGTAACTCCCTAAAAATAATAAAGCTGACTATGGATTGCTGGCAACCCGATAATCATGAATCGATACATAAATTAATCTGCGAGAATCGCTACACTGGCGGTCAGTGAAACCTCCGCAACCGTTGTTTTAGATATACACCCATAGGTTCCATCTTCTCTTTCAACACTTTCGGCACTGAGGCTAGACCTGATATCAACCAAAGCATTACCGCCGTTGGCAATAGCGATACTCTTGAGCTCCGTCATGACGGCTATAAAAGCGAGCTCGCAAGCATTGCGATCGGACTTTAAAAAACCGTTAATTGCTTGTAGCGCAGTCGCTTCTAATAAAATATTTGCTGACGCAGAGTACTTTTGACCCGCATAAGAAAATGCAATGTCATCTTGCAGCGCTTCTTTTGCACGTACGCTAGTTATAACATCATCAATTGAAAACTCCGTAACTTCATCAGAAAAAGCTGGTGCAGCCAGCATTACGCCGCTAACAAAAATCGCGATCAAACCCTTCATATAACCTCCTGTTTTATAAATAACTACATCCTAATTAGATATTAACATCTACATCCATACCAAACAGCTACTAACCCGCAGATAATCAAAATAAGCTGAGGACTATTTAAAACATCCCCATTTGTGGCGCGGTGATTTGCTCTAAGCTTTGGGAGTAAAACTGTAATATGCCATCAGCGGCAGGCGCTAACTGCCGCTCTATATAAAAATCATAATCAAGTTGCGAACGCTGCATCACCGCAGGCTCTGGGCCCGCAATTGTAATTACATATTCGATCCAATCGCCACGTTTGGGCACTAAGCCCCCCCACTGCTGTAATTTACGCGCAGCTTGAACATGCGGTGGAACATTTTTTACATAGTCAGCTAGGGGTTGGCGTAATTTTTTCCGATAGAGCAAGTCAGCATCTAACTCCCCAGCCTGTAGCTTCAAAACGGTATTTTTTACAAAATCTTCAAATGGCTGGTCAGCAAAAATCTTTTGATACAAGCTAAACTGAAAATCTCTCGCCAATCTGGTCCAATCTGTTCGTACCGCTTCTAGGCCTTTAAAAATAAGTTTATCTTCACCGTCTTTATTTTCTACCACCCCAGCATAACGCTTTTTACTACCAGCCTCAGAGCCACGAATAGTCGGCATTAAAAAGCGTTTAAAGTGAGTTTCAAACTCTACCTCCAACACACTTTCTAAATTCATCTCGGTCGTCAAGCGTACCCGCCACCGATCATTTAAGTTAGCTGCTAGCTCTTCACCAACGGCATTCGCCTGCGCGCTATCTACGCAATCTTTCACCCAAACAAACAGCGAGTCGGTATCACCATAAATAACTGCATACCCTTGCTGCTCGATATAATCTTTTGTCTCCATAATAATTTGATGTCCGCGCAAGGTAATTGATGAGGCCAACCGGGTATCGAAAAAACGACAGCCGTTAGAGCCAAGCACACCGTAAAAAGAATTCATGATAATTTTTATTGCTTGCGATAAAGCGCCATCATTATTTCTCTTCGCCTCATCTCGCGCTGCCCATAGCTGCTTGATAATTTCTGGCAGCAAGTGATTATCACGGCTAAATCTTGCACCAACAAAACCTTCTACATGCTTAGCGCTGTCAAAGTCTTGTGATAACCCTTCTGCCATAGCCATTGGATCAATACAGAAAGTGCGAATGATACTGGGATAAAGACTTTTAAAATCTAGCACTAGTACATGATCATAAATTCCAGGCTTAGATGACAACACATAACCACCAGGGCTAGCCTGCGCAGGCTTATTCATTCCTGATGGCGCCACATAACCGGCGCGATGCAATAAAGGCAAGTATTGGAAATCAAACGCAGCTACTGAGCCCCCAACTCGATCTATTGGCAAGCCGGTTAATCTGGCTCTAGCCAAGCAAAACTCGATTAACTTTTCCTGATTGAAAATATCCCACACTAACTGGCAATCTTTTACATTGTATTGCGCTAACGCAGGTTTATCGGTCAGATAAAGATCGGTAATGTCGCCACCTCTATCATTGCCGCTTAGTAGCTTTCCTTCACCGAGCAAGTCGCTGGCAACCGACTGCAGCGAAAAGCTCTCAAAGCGATACCCAGCGGTTCGTAAGGTATCAATTCCGTCAATAACTACCCTGCCTCGAATAGATAAGGCAAAGCGTTCACCAGAATTATCTGTCTCACGAAAATTTACCATAGAACCGTCACGACCTAATGCAAAAGCTATATTGAGCTTTTTACAGCGCTGCTGGATATACCAGAAATCAAAATTGATAACATTCCAGCCAATAAACACATCGGGATCATTATCTCGCGTCCATTGTAAAAATGCTTCTATAGCCGATATTTCATCAGCGCAAAATATTAACCAGTCAGTATCAGCTCCCGCGCCCACCATAAAAACTAAGCGTTGACCGTTAAACCACAAACCAATTGAATAAAGTTGGTTGGAATGCATCGCCGTTTCAATATCTAATGAGACGACAGAAAATTCAGGTTTATAATTTGACGGTTGCAGTTTTGGCGAAGTGATTTGAGTAAACGAGTGCGTCGCAGATTGGGACGTTTTAGCTCCTGAAACGTCAAACCCGCCCTTAATAAATCGCTCCATCAAATAGCGATCACTGGGCTTTATATCCGCTTCCAACGGCGTAAACCCAAGTGTTGTTAATGTTTTACTGGCTTTGCGAGCACTCTTTTGTCTATTAAAATAACAAGCACGAACGGCCTGCTGATCAAAATTCTTTAACGCTACCTCACTACTTTTATCACACAGTGAATTGCCAATTTGACGCCGCGCAGCGGCAAATTCATCTTCAGCGAGAAAAAATACTGCCTGCTGGGCAGGGATAATAATTTGCAAGGGGCCAGACTCAGATAGACACCAGAGCTCTATTTCAATGCCATTGCGGGTGTCGCGCCAATGCCGAGTTAATACAAAGCCTGTGGTTTGCATTAACTCTAGCTATTAACCCTGTGACAGTAATGAGCGCAAATCAATCAATGCAGCATTTGCTCGGGATATATAAGACGCCATTACTAAGGAATGGTTAGCGACAAAGCCAAACCCATCACCGTTTAAAATGAACGGACTATAAATAGGCTCTTGAGTCTGCTCTAACTCACGAATAATTTGGTTCAAGCTGGCGCGGGCATTTTTCTTATCTAGCACTTCAGCAAAATCAATTTCAACTGCGCGTAAAAAATGAATTAAAGCCCAAGTCGCACCACGCGATTGATAAAACACATCATCAAGTTCTGACCATGGTGTTTTGGTATAAATCTCACTACTGGTCGGGGTAGATTGCTGGCTGCCAATATCACCGGCTAAGTCGGTATTAATACGGCGCTGCCCTACACTTGCGCTTAAATTTTGTGACAATGAGCCCAAGCGCGTTGACACCATCCCTAACCAAAAGCGTAAGTTATCAGCACGGGCATAAAATTGTGCTTGCGGATTTTGTGAGTCTGACAAACGCCGCAAATAACTATCAACCAATTTAAGTCCGTCGCGGTACTCACCTTCAGACGCTGGCAATATCCATGAACTGGCTTGAAAGTTTAATCGTGGCTCAGCCAGGGTCAAATCAACATCTTCTTTTGATTGCGACTGGGAGCGACTAAAACCCTCCCGCAATGCTCTCACCATGTCACGGCTTTGCACCAAAGCGCCATATTCCCAGTTAGGCATATTATCCATAAATATACCGGGCGGCATTCTGTCGTTGCGGATAAACCCACCAGGCTTTTCCAATAAGGTTGTAATCACTTCAATAGTGGCAGCGGTTGTCACACTGCCAACTACGCGGTTAACACCCATTTCATCTAGTCGCTGTTGGGCGTTTTCCTCTACATCAAAAAACTCTGGCTCGCCGCTCCAATACCAACCCACGACTGCCACCACCATCATTAATATTAGTGCTAGCGCCAACATGCAACGAAACACAATGCCGGTATCACCAAGGTCAGCAACATCTTCTTTCATCTCTTGGCCGCGTAACTTAAACTTTGCCGCTAGTGATTTAGTCGAATCTGCAATACCCATCAATCATTCTCCTTCAATACACTACGCACCACTGTGGTCAGCATCACCGTGGCGCCACTAGCGAAATTTAGCTCAAGCTCCACGCTATCACCATGGCGTAAAGGTTTATACAGCCCAATCAGCATAATATGATAACCACCGGGGCTAAATTCAAACTTTTCTCCTGACTTTATATCAATAGCGTTTACTTGGCGCATTTGCATTACGCCGTTAGCATGAGAATGACGGTGCATTTCTGCCGTCGCCGCCACCTTCGTATTAACGCCAACCAAGGTCATGTCGTCAGCGGTATCATTTAGCACCGTCATAAATGCAGCAGTGTTGGGTTGACCAGGCGGCAAACCACGCACATAGGCATCACTTACTTCAATATGAGCAAAACTGATGACTGCATACAAAGAGCAGGCCAGCACAATAATAAATTTAGTCATAATCACCTTTCGTTTTTTCATTTTCACACTATAACCTAAGGCAGATCTAAGGCGACGATTGCCGGCTTATCACCAATAATAAAACTCGAACGAAACAGAAAGTCATCAGCGAAAACTCTCATTTGCTGATACATCCAGCGCCCATCAGCGTCTGTTGGCGCAATAATTTTTACCCGCGATGCATACGCTTTTGCTGTTAACGCTGCTTGCTTGATCTTTTCCCTGGCGCTGCTATTACGCGCCGCCAAATCACTGCTACTAATAGCCCAACTGTTACCGCCATCTTGCCGGGCAGGATCTAAGCCTTTTAATTCTGCCAGCAAGGGTGACCCAGGGGCAATCTGTCGGATCCACGAAGTATACACACGATAGTCTTGAATCCGATCAACCTCGAGCGACTGCTTTGCTTTTAATGACAAAATTTCAGCTAAATTTTGGATCCCCGCCAAAGCTTGATCGTTAGCTGGGGATAATACTAACAGCTGACGATAATAGCCGTTAGCGTTGTCAAATTGCGGCGCAACAAAGCGACCTCGCTCAATCGCTTCGTTAGCCTGAGCCAGCAGCAGGGTTACTTGCGCTAGCTGCTGCGATTGTGGTTTATGAGTTACCGCATCAGATACCAACATACTGCAGCCACTAACTAATATTAACAGCAGAAAACTCAAGCAAATTCGCATATAATCTAACCTAATATTTAACTTTATCTAACAACTAGCTAAAACAAAGCCATATAGTAAACTCCTGGCTTTTGTCGCACCATCAATCTAGCAAAATTTTGTCTACATTGAACTTTTCTCGCTAATGGTACCTATAGATAGAGCCATATAACCAAATCTGAGTCTGCATGTTTACGCAAAAAATTTATCAACTGCTCTTCTTAGTCTTCGCATTCACCAGCGCTGCAGTTGCCAGCGATGATATTTTTGCGCCAAAGGATAATATTTTCTCCAATCAGATCGATTTTTTGCCGGTTGAAAAAGCCTATCAAATAATGCCCTCTATTGGACCAGAAGGCGCTAGTTTCTACTGGACTATAGCGCCCGAATACTACCTTTATAAGCATGCTTTTAAAGTTGAACTAAACAATATTGATATTACCAACGGCCTGAAAATCGCTGACGGTCTGCCAAAAACAGATGAGTATTTTGGTGACGTAGAGGTATATTACCAGCAGGCGATGATTGTGACACCACCCATAGCGGCACAAGATAAGTTAGTACTTACTGTCAGCTCACAAGGCTGTGCTGATGCTGGCTTATGTTATCCACCCCGCCAGCAGTATTTTACCATTAGCGCTGACCTTACCACCATAACCGAACTTGATAGACCGCCAAGCAGCGCTTTAGATAATAGCGATGCAAACCAAGTAGACACGCCCATCACGCTAATCATTGCCATGGCGATGGCGTTTGTTGGCGGTCTAATTCTCAATTTAATGCCCTGTGTTTTACCAGTGCTTACCCTTAAGGTATTAAGCTTTAGCCGACAAACAAATAGCCGCCAGCTAAAGCTGCAAGCCTGGGCTTACACGGCTGGCGTTATTGCTAGCTTTGTTTTTATTGCGGCACTGCTTATCGCATTAAAAGCCAGCGGCCAAGCAATCGGCTGGGGTTTCCAATTACAGTCAGCGTGGTTCGTGGGCGCATTGGTTTATCTATTCTTTGTACTCGGGCTAGGCATGTTCGGCAGCTTAGAGCTTGGTAGTAGCTTTATGGGTGCAGGCCAAGCGGCGACCGAGCAAGGCGGCGCTAAAGGCTCATTTTTTACCGGCGTTTTAGCCACGGTGGTTGCCAGCCCCTGTACTGCACCTTTCATGGGCACGGCATTAGGATTCGCGGTGGCCCAAGATTGGTATACCGCACTATTAGTTTTCGCCTTTCTTGGCGCCGGCATGGCATTCCCATTTTTGCTGCTTAGTTATTGGCCCAAGCTACAACAATATTTACCCAAGCCCGGTCAATGGATGGAGCGCTTCAAGCAGTTCATGGCATTTCCACTATGGGCAACCGCTATTTGGTTGCTAACCGTGGTTACCGCGCAAGCTGGCTCACTAGGTATGGCCATTATTTTATGCGGCTGCTTATTAATCGCTATGGCAATCTGGTTCAAAGGCAGCCTTGGTGGTGGAATACTAAAGATTGTTTTTGCAGCTATCGCCATCGGCTTACTGCTGTCACCCCAATTAAGACTTGAAAATAAGCCCATTCAAAATAATTTAAGTAACACTTATTCGCCTAACAGGCTCTCTCAACTGCGCAGCGAAGGCAAGGCAGTGTTCATAAACGTCACCGCAGACTGGTGTATCACCTGCAAAGTGAACGAGCAGATTGTGCTGGGAACTCAAGAATTCGAAGATGCTGTCAAGATCAACGACGTTAGCTACATAATCGCCGACTGGACTTCATATGATCCGGAGATATCGACACTTTTGGCACAGTATCGACGCACAGGTATTCCGCTATACCTACTTTTTCCCAAAAATAGCACTGAAAAAGCCCGTGTTTTACCTCAACTCTTAACTAAAGACGTTGTGATTTCTGCACTTAACTCACTGTAGCTTTACAACTTCGTCAATCTTGTCGCGAAACAGTAGTCATTTTCGGCTAACTAACAAATACTAGACTAATCGTTATTTTTATTGCAAAATTGCTGCAACTAACAAAAGGGGCTGCATTGCAGCAAACGGTTATGGCGACAATTCTGGTATTGAACGGCCCAAATTTAAACTTACTTGGCAGCCGCGAGCCTGATATTTATGGTACCACCACCCTTACTGACATTAACTTGTCACTGGAAGAACAGGCGCGGGCAGCCGGCCATCACTTACTTAGTCTGCAAAGCAACGCAGAATATGAGCTAATCGAGCGAATTCATGATGCCCGCAATGAAGGCATTAACTTTATTGTGATTAACCCGGCCGCGTTTACTCATACTAGTGTCGCTCTGCGCGATGCATTGACGGGCGTAGACATCCCCTTTATCGAAGTACACTTATCCAATGTCCATAGCCGAGAGGAGTTTCGTCAACATTCGTTCTTCTCTGATATCGCCGTCGGCGTAATTAGCGGTTTGGGCATTAATAGCTACAAGCTAGCGCTAACTGCTGCCATTGATCTTTTAAACAATAACAACTAATCCAATCATCCAACGGGGAAACTAGTCACCATGGATATCCGCAAAGTAAAGAAACTTATTGAGCTACTTGAAGAATCGAATATCAACGAGCTTGAGATTAAAGAAGGTGAAGAATCAGTGCGTATTAGTCGCGGTGGTCCAGGCCTTCCGGTTGGCGCGCCGCAAATTTACGCTCCGGCGCCCGCCCCAATCGTTCAAGCAGCAGCAAGCCCCGCGCCGGTAGCTGAGCCAGAAGTACCAGCAATCCTAGGTCATGTTATTTCATCACCGATGGTAGGCACCTTTTATGCGGCAGCATCTCCTGGCTCGCCGCAATTTGTAACGGTAGGCCAAAACGTAAAAGTTGGTGATGTTATTTGTATTGTGGAAGCAATGAAAATGATGAACCAAATTGAAGCCGACAAAGCTGGCACCATCGAAGCCATTTTGGCTGAAGACGGTCAACCTGTTGAATTCGATCAGCCATTGGTCACTATTGTTTAACCGTAGTGCGTGACAAAACCATCGGCTGAACCAACCTCAGCCGCTATAAGAACAACTAAAGGTAGAGCCTTTTATGTTAGCTAAAGTGGTTATCGCTAATCGCGGTGAAATTGCCCTAAGAATTTTAAGAGCGTGTAAAGAACTTGGTATCCGCACGGTGGCAGTTCATTCAACCGCCGATAGAGATCTAATGCATGTGCGCTTAGCCGATCAATCTGTCTGTATCGGGCCAGCCCCTTCGGCGCAAAGCTATTTAAGCGTGCCGGCTATTATTGCCGCCGCCGAAGTCACCGACGCAACCGGTATTCATCCAGGCTATGGTTTTTTGGCTGAAAACGCGGACTTTGCCGAACAAGCAACTAAAAGTGGCTTTAAGTTTATCGGTCCAGCCGCTGATGTCATCCGCTTAATGGGCGACAAAGTTAGCGCCATTGAAGCCATGAAAAAAGCCGGTGTGCCAACGGTTCCTGGCTCAGATGGGCCGTTAGGAGACAACGCTGATGATATTATTGCGATAGCAAAGCGAATTGGTTATCCCGTTATTATTAAAGCCGCTTCAGGCGGCGGTGGCCGCGGCATGCGCACAGTAAAAACTGAAGCTGCATTGCTCAACGCCATTTATGTGACCAAGGCCGAAGCAAAAGCCGCTTTTGGCGATGGCACCGTTTACATGGAGAAATTTCTCGAAAACCCTCGCCATGTAGAAATACAAATTTTATCCGACGGCAAGGGCAACGCTATTCATGTTGGCGACCGCGACTGCTCATTGCAGCGCCGCCACCAAAAAGTATTGGAAGAAGCCCCTGCTCCAGGTATTCCCGATGATGTGCGCACTGCGGTATGTAAGTCCTGTACCGACGCATGTATTGAGATTGGCTACGAGGGAGCAGGTACTTTTGAGTTCTTATACGAAGATGGCAAGTTCTTTTTCATCGAAATGAACACCCGCGTCCAAGTTGAGCACCCAGTATCTGAGATGGTGTCTGGAATAGATATTGTAAAATGGCAGCTGCGCATTGCCAGCGGCGAAGCGCTAACGCTTAAACAAGAAGATATAAAAATAGCAGGGCACTCTTTTGAATGCCGCATTAACGCCGAAGACGCAAAAACATTTATGCCCTGCCCTGGCACTATTACTCAATATCATGCGCCAGGAGGTAATGGTATTCGCGTCGACTCACATATTTATAGTGGTTATAGCGTGCCGCCGCATTATGACTCACTGATTGGTAAAATCATTTCTTTTGGTAGCACTCGCGAAGAAGCGCTAAGCCGAATGAGCAACGCCCTAGACGAAATAGTGATTGGCGGGATTAGAACCAACATTGATCTACATCGAGACTTAGTGAAAGACAGCGCCTTCAAAAAAGGTGGTGTGAACATTCATTATTTAGAGAAGAAGCTAGGACTGTAATGCCTTGGATTCAACTAATTATCGATGTAACACCTACGCAAACTGAAGCGCTTGAAGATGGCCTGCTAGAACTTGGCGCCGCCTCAGTAACCTATCAAGATAAAGCTGACCAGCCGATTTACGAGCCACTGCCCGGTGAAACGCCGCTATGGAATAAAACAACGTTGACTGCAATGTTTGAAGCAGAAACAGACATAACATCGGTTATTGCAGCATTAAAGCCAGCCCTAGGTTTTGACTTACCCAAACATAAAGTAGAAATACTGGAAGACAAAGACTGGGTGCGCGAATGGATGAAAGACTATCATGCAATTTGCTTTGGTCAACGGCTGTGGATTTGTCCTAGCTGGCAACAACCACCTGAGCCTAGCGCAGTTAATCTAATGCTGGACCCAGGTCTGGCCTTTGGCAGCGGCACTCATCCGACCACGGCATTATGTATGCGCTGGTTAGACGGGCAAGAGCTAACCGGCAAAACCGTTATCGACTACGGCTGTGGTTCCGGCGTACTTGCAGTAGCCGCATTATTGTTGGGTGCAAGTAGCGCACATTGCGTAGATATAGATCCTCAAGCACTGATCGCCACCTTAGATAATGCTAACCGCAATAAATTAGACCTAGCTAAAATTTATACCGCCATACCTGCAGATTTTGACACTAGTACTAGCGCTGAGGTGGTTATTGCTAACATTCTAGCAACACCGCTAATAGAACTAAGCAGCTTAATCGCCAGTTTGGTAAAGCCGCAAGGCGACTTAATATTATCTGGAATATTGCCTCAACAGGCTGCTACGGTTATGCAAGCCTATGCTCAGTGGATCGACTTTGAACCGCCATTAGAAGATGACGGCTGGATTCGCCTAGCAGGCAAAAAACAGTAATGAGTGGCCTCGGCGAACAAGCCACTCAATGCCCTCATTGTTCAACTGCTTTTAAGGTAACCCAAGAGCAGCTATTAATTGGCAACGGTAAAGTTCGCTGCGGCGCCTGCTTACAAATATTTTTAGCCTTAGAGCATCGCGTTGCCATTGTCGAAAGCGACTCAGACGAATTTGATGAGCGCGATCAATTCGAACTTATCGACCCGGTTGGAGACGATGACTCAAACTATGGCGGCTTGGAAGTCTTTGGTGATTTAGATAATCTAGATGATATAGATCCACCTCAGCTTATTAATCAACAAATACCAACAATAAGCGCTCACGATCGAGACTTACTCAATGACTGGGGTGACGATTTACCTGAGACATTTGACAGTGTAAGTCTCAATACCACAGCAGAAGCAGCTAATCTATTTGACGATCTGAATGCAGATGACGACTGGACGGCGGATACCTTAATCGCCACAAAAACAAGGGCAGTTGAGTCTGAGTCTGAGTCTGAGTCTGAGTCTGAGTCTGAGTCGACAATTGAAAACCCAGCAAACACTGATAAATCAGCTTTTGGCGACAATATTACGCAACTACCGACTGAGCCCGTCAGCACATCGCCAGTGGCGCTGCCATTATGGCAAGAAGAAGATTACACCAGCGCAGAACGAGATTTTAATAACGACATTTCTAAAAACGCTATCGAACCAGAGGCTATTTTATTCGAATCTGGCAAAGATAGCTCGCCATGGGCAAAATGGAATTTATTAGCTGCTGCTAGCGTCTTACTGCTAACCCTTGGTGGGCAGTATGCGCTGAACAACCAGAAACAATTGGCTATAGACCCAACATTTGGACCGCTGCTTGAAGCTAGCTGTGATTTTTTTGGCTGTGAATTACCAGTACTAAAAGATATTGGTAAAATTGAAAAACGAGACTTAGCCATCGAACCCCATGCAACCGCCGCCAATGGTTTAACCCTAACCATGGTCATCATTAACCATGCGGTATATAAACAACCGTGGCCAAGTCTGTATGTAGAATTTTCCAACCTGCAAGGTAAACTAGTGGCTTGGCGCACTTTTCCTCCCAGTGAATATCTTGGCGGCGAATTAACCAATACCACGCTAATGCCAAGCGGGAACCCGGTTTATATCACTCTAGATCTAGCCAACCCCAGCGATAAGCCATTGGGCTATCAAATTAAACTGACCCACCCCTGAGATAATTATTTGTTGAAATATTGATCAATTTCCCTTTAACGCACAACGCCTTACAGGTATCATAGCCGCCTTTTTTCGACACCTAAATTCGAGCCAATCTGTTGATTAATATCGGTCCCTATCAATTGCAAAGCCAAGTAGTCCTTGCCCCTATGGCAGGGATTACCGACCTACCCTTTCGGCAGATTTGTAGGCAATTAGGCGCAGGTATGGTGACTGGGGAAATGATTGCCAGTGACACCAGCTTGTGGACGACTAAAAAATCTAGCACTCGCTTACCACAACTTTGCGAGGGCGAGCCCAGAGCCATTCAAATAGTTGGTAGTGATCCGGTATTAATGAGTAATGCAGCCAGAAAAAGTGTTGAACTAGGCGCGCAAATTATCGATATCAACATGGGTTGCCCAGCTAAGAAAGTCTGTAAAAAAGCGGCTGGCTCAGCCTTATTGCGAGATGAAAAGCTGGTTAGCGAAATTCTGCAAGCGGTGGTTGATGCGGTGAATGTACCGGTAACCTTAAAAATCAGAACGGGGACTGATATAGATAACAGAAACGGCATTAACATCGCCCGTATCGCCGAAAACGAAGGCATTCAATCTTTAGCTGTACACGGCCGCACCCGAGCTTGCCGCTTTAAAGGCAAGGTTGAATACGACACTATTGCAGCGATTAAACAGCAAGCCGGGATCCCGGTATTTGCTAACGGTGATATCAATACTCCACAGCAAGCAAAAACAGTTTTAGATTACACTGGAGCTGACGGCGTAATGATTGGCCGCGCCGCTCAAGGTAACCCTTGGCTGTTTCAGCAAATAGATCAATTCTTAATGACCGGTGAAATAATTATAGCGCCCGCATTAAGCACTAAATTGGCAGTAATGAAGCAGCACTTGCGTGCACTGCACGCTCACTACGGTGAACTCGCAGGGCTGCGCATTGCGCGTAAGCATATTGGCTGGTATCTCGTCGACCAGCAAATACCCACCTTTACCAAAAACTTTAACCAGCTAAATAGTGCGCAAGCCCAGCTTGATGCACTAGAGCAATTAACCACTACTATTTTTCAACAAGGAAAAGCCGCATGACCCAGAGCGATTTAGACTCAGCTACTTTAACGTCTGTAGAGACAGACAATAGCGAGTCATTTGCCCATACCATCGTCGATCAATCTCAGCCTCTACGTGACAACATAGCGATGGCATTAGACAAGTATTTTAGCGAACTAGATGGCCAGCTGCCGACGGATGTTTACGATATGGTATTAAGCCAAGTTGAAGAGCCACTAATGAGTGCCGTTATGCGCTACACCCGCAATAATCAGAGTAAAGCCTCTACAGTGCTAGGGCTTAACCGTGGCACTTTGCGTAAAAAGCTCAAACAATACGACATGCTTTAAACCAACAATCGACTCACTTATTTTTTTGGAACCCAATCATGAGCAATTTTATTCCTGTTAAACGCGCCTTAATCAGCGTTTCAGACAAAACCGGCATTGTTGAATTTGCCCGTCAATTAAACCAGCTTGGCATCGAAATTTTATCGACCGGCGGCACCTATAAATTGATTCAAGAAAACAACATTGCGGTTACCGAAGTGTCTGAGTATACCGATTTTCCTGAAATGATGGATGGTCGTGTAAAAACTTTACACCCTAAAGTACACGGCGGAATTTTAGGTCGTCGTGGAATTGATGATGCGGTAATGAGCGAGCACGGCATTGACCCTATTGATATGGTTGTGGTCAATCTATACCCATTTTCACAAACCGTCGCTAATCCAGATTGCTCACTAGAAGATGCCATCGAAAACATTGACATTGGCGGACCGACTATGGTGAGAGCAGCGGCTAAAAACAATGCTTTTGTTAACATCATCGTAAACGCTGGTGACTACGACTCGATCTTAGAAGAAATGAAAGCTAACGATGGGGCCACTAGCCAAGCAACACGCTTTGACTTAGCTATTAAAGCTTATGAGCATACGGCCAGTTATGACGGCGCTATTGCTAACTACTTCGGCACTATGGTTCCGGGCGGCAATGAGAATTTTCCACGCACCTTTAATCCCCAATTTGTTAAAGCTCAAGACATGCGTTACGGCGAGAATCCACATCAAAATAGTGCGTTCTATGTAGAAGCCAACCCACAAGAAGTTTCAATCGTTAGTGCTAAACAGCTGCAAGGCAAAGAACTGTCTTATAACAATATTGCTGACACCGACGCCGCCCTAGAGTGCGTAAAGCAATTTGAACAGCCTGCCTGCGTGATTGTAAAGCACGCAAATCCATGCGGCGTTGCCATTGGTGACGATATTACACAAGCCTATGACTTAGCTTATGTAACTGATACAGAATCAGCCTTTGGCGGCATTATTGCGTTTAACCGCGAACTAGACGGCGCCACAGCCGCCCTTATTTGCGAGCGTCAATTTGTTGAAGTGATTATTGCGCCAAGTATTAGCGAGGAAGCTAAAACTGTTGTCAGCGCCAAGAAAAATATCCGGTTATTAGAAACTGGGAAGTGGTCTAACAGCTTGCCAGCGCTAGACTTTAAACGCGTAAATGGTGGCTTATTAGTGCAAGATCGTGACTTAGGCATGGTAGCCATGAGTGATCTTAAGGTTGTGAGCAAACGCATACCAACCGAAGAAGAAATACGCGATTTATTATTTGCTTGGAAAGTTGCTAAATTTGTCAAATCTAACGCTATTATTTATGGTAAAAATGGCCGTACCGTCGGCGTTGGTGCAGGCCAAATGAGCAGAATTAACTCCGCTCGCATCGCTGGGATAAAAGCAGAGCATGCTGGGCTAGAAGTGGTAGGCGCAGTGATGGCATCTGATGCGTTCTTCCCTTTCCGCGATGGCATCGACAATGCGGCCGAAGCGGGCATTAGCTGTGTTATTCAGCCCGGCGGTTCAATGCGCGACGACGAAGTTATTAGCGCCGCTGACGAAGCAGGCATGGCGATGGTCTTCACTGGCATGCGCCACTTTCGTCACTAACTTTGATCACCAATTTTTATCACTAACAACAGAGCCACAATTTTATGAATGTATTAGTTATTGGTAGTGGTGGCAGAGAGCACGCCTTGGCGTGGAAAGCAGGCCAAGCGCCAGACGTTGAAACAGTGTTTTTAGCACCCGGTAATGCAGGCACTGCATTAGAAGCGAACATGGAAAATGTAGCGATAGGCGCAGGTGACTTTGCTGCCTTAGCTAACTTTGTGAAAAGCAATAACATTGGCTTAACAATTGTTGGCCCGGAAGCACCATTAGTTGATGGGATTGTGGATTATTTTGCTGAACAAGGGCTAAAAGCTTTTGGCCCAAGCAAAGGTGCCGCCCAGCTAGAAGGCTCAAAAGCTTTCACCAAAGACTTTTTAGCCCGCCACAACATACCCACTGGCTACTACCAAAACTTTACTGAAGTAGAACCCGCACTTGCTTATTTACGCGAACAAGGCGCGCCTATTGTGGTGAAGGCCGACGGCCTAGCTGCAGGTAAAGGCGTGATAGTTGCGGAAACTTTAGTCCAAGCTGAAGCCGCAGTAATAGATATGCTATCTGGCAATGCGTTTGGCGAAGCTGGCTGTAGAGTGGTAATTGAAGAATTTTTAGCCGGTGAAGAAGCCAGCTTTATTGTCATGGTAGACGGCAAGAATGTACTCAGCATGGCGACCAGCCAAGACCACAAACGAGTTGGTAACGGTGACACCGGACCCAACACCGGTGGCATGGGCGCCTATTCCCCCGCGCCTGTCGTTACTGCAGAAATCCATGACCGCATTATGAACGAAGTCATTTATCCAACGGTTGATGGCATGGCCAGTGAAGGTAACGCTTACACAGGGTTTTTATATGCAGGCTTAATGATTGATAGTGATGGCGTCCCCAAGGTCATTGAATATAATTGCCGTTTTGGCGACCCAGAAACCCAACCAATCATGATGCGACTGAAGTCAAATTTAGTACAGTTATGCGAGTTGGCACTGGCTGGAAAACTAGACACCGCTAGCGCCGAATGGGACGAAAGAGCGGCAGTAGGCGTTGTATTGGCCGCTGGCGGCTACCCGGCCACATATGGCAAAGGCTTTGAAATAAGTGGCCTTGCCGGGGCAGACAGTGATGACAGCAAAATATTCCATGCGGGCACCACAGAACTAAACGGCGTAACGGTTACTAGTGGTGGCCGGGTATTATGCGCAACCGCTTTAGGTAAAACAGTTGGCGAAGCGCAACAAAAAGCCTATGCTCAGGCTGAGAAAGTAAGCTGGAAAGATTGTTTTTATCGTACCGATATTGCCTACCGAGCTATTGCCAGAGAGTCATAACCTAGCAAGAATACTGATAGACGAATAATTTAGGAAAACACTATGGAAGATGAGAGCACAACATCCACTCGATTTAATATGAGCTCGCTGTCCGCGCCCTTATTGCTTAGGCTTACTTATCAAGGCAAAACACTTTCTATCTACAAAGAAGATACGCCTTTTCTCATTGGCCGCGACGAAAACAGCTGTAATCTCATCGTTAACACCGAGTTCGCCTCACGCAATCACTGCAAAATCATCTATCAAGATAAAGTATTCTTTCTAGAAGACTGCAGTCGCAATGGTACCCATATACAGCTAGCCAACGCGCCACAGACTATATTACTTGGCAACTCTACTCACTTGGTAGGCCGTGGTATATTCAAATTGGG
The DNA here is from genome assembly GCA_963933215.1 of uncultured Cellvibrionales bacterium. GTDB lineage: Bacteria > Pseudomonadota > Gammaproteobacteria > Pseudomonadales > CAWVSB01 > CAWVSB01. The sequence goes on along the minus strand of CAWVSB010000003.1, from coordinate 189,163 downwards.
ACAAGGCATCGGCGAGCAAGACCCTGATGCTATTCAGTTTAAATTAGACTTCTAGTGGCGATAGCAGTACTAGCCAATAAATAGTCACAAGAGTATATTCAGCTTGAAAACCGAGGAGTTTTTATGAGCGATAATGCATCAATGACCATGTTCAATATGGACGCGGTTATTGCCCCCCGCCAAATCCAACTGACAGTTGATGGCAACACTGTTTCAGTGGATACAGATCAAACCCCTTATACTATTGGCCGCGACCCCAATAGCGTTAACTTATGTGTTAACAGTGAATATTCCTCTCGTACTCACTGCACAATAAAATTTGAGAATAGAAACTTTAGCCTTATTGATAGCAGCACCAATGGTACTCATGTGCGCATTGGTGCCAATCCGCCAATAAAGTTACAAGGCAACGCTACTACGCTAACTGGCGCCGGCGGTTTTAAGCTGGGCGAAGCGATAAAAGTTGGCGACACTAAATTAATTCAATACAAAGTAATTTTTTAATAGCGCTTATTGCGCCGTGCTTGTTGCGGCGTCTCGCCCGTCCATTTTACATAGGCACGTCTAAAATTAGACGCATCATTAAAACCGACATTTAACGCAATACTAAACATTGGCAAGTTGGTTTTAGTTAAATAATAATCTACATGCTCTAAGCGCACTGTATCTAACAACTGCTGAAACGAAAAATCCTCTTCTGCTAACCTTCGGCGATAAGTTCTAGTGCTCATATTCAACAATTGGGCAGTTTGACTCATTTGCGGATAGTGCCCCTCTAGCTTCCTCAGCAAGCGTAAAGTTTGCTCCGCCAACGATTGTTCACTTTCTATATCTGCAAGTACTCGCTTGCATTCTTGCTCGTAAAGCGCCAACAAAGCGGGATTTGAAGTTGGCAGAGTTAAACTTAGTAACTCTTGACCAAAGGAAAGCTGGGTGACCTTACAATCAAAACTTAAATCACTGCCAAGCACTCGCCGATATTCGTTGACATAATCTGGCTGCGAATAATTAAATTCAAAAGCCAACTCCAGCTCCAGCCCACCCAGCATTGCAGTAAGAGTATTTTTCACCGCAGCGAAAAATGCTTCATAACCAAAACGATCAGACAGCGCTCCGGAATTAATAGGCTGCAGGTAACAACGATTATTCTTTTGGTAATACTTAACCTCTAGGGTGGGAGATAATATCTGGTAGTACTTCATAAATAGTTCAATAACCAAGCCCAAACTTTCACAGGTCAAGAAAGCTTGTCCAAGTACAGCATGGGCACTTGGATTTAATTTTTCCCCTAGGTGTAACCCCAGCACTTTGTCGCCACTAATTTGGTTGGCATTATTTAGCATCTGCAGCAGATCACTTTCGCTGACTCGGGCACCCATAGTCTGAATACCAGAGCGCTCAAAAGAAGTATTTTTCAGAATCGATGAGGGGTCAGCGCCTTGCTGAGAGATCAAGTCCAGTAAGAGAATGACGTATTGTGCAGGTGAACTATATGATGGCATCTGCCTATTTGGCCACAAATGACCTCATTTTGGCAAGTCTTAACCTTGTTACTTTCTAACCGAGACTTCATAGTTCAGTCTAATAATTAATAACAGCGACAAACAACTGAGCGATATCATATGAAAATAGAATGGCAAGACACGCCAAGAAAGGTCCAGCACTTTGGCGGCGCAGAGCGCACTAAGGGAACTGAATACGACTTAGAAGATTTATTATCGCCAGGAGACGTCGATCATGTTGCCGAAATTTTTCAAACACCACTGACTGGCTCTTATAACTGGGATTATAAAATCCAAGACGATCGAATTAAAAAACTTTACGACCTGGGCAAAAAGCTTAACTGGGATCCAGAAATAGACATCGACTGGGACCGCCCTTGGCCAGAAGACAATGGCATGGCTGAGCTGATGAACTTAGACACTTATGGGCCATACCTAGCATTGTCTGAAGAGCGTAAAACAGAATTTTGGTTGCATATGAATGGCTGGAGCTTGTCGCAATTTTTACATGGCGAACAAGGGGCTTTATTGGTGGCTTCGCAACTAGTGTCATGTGCCCCAACCTATAATGCTAAGCTTTACGCTGCATCACAAACATTTGACGAAGCCAGACATGTAGAAGTATTTAACAAATACCTGCAACAGCGGCTGGGGATTTCTTATCCCATAAACACTAGTCTCAAAAGCATCCTCGACAAAATTTTGACTGACGAGCGCTGGGATATGAAATTTATCGGCATGCAGCTAATTATTGAAGGCTTGGCGTTATCAGCGTTCAATAGCGCCCGTGAAAATTCACCCGATCCGGTACTGCGTGACATTGTTTATTTAGTGATTCGCGACGAAGCTCGCCATGTAACCTTTGGGGTAAACTATTTAGAAGAATATATCAAAACGATATCACAGGAAGAAAAGGAAGAACGCGCGCAGTTTGCCTATGAAGCCTGCGTTATCAGTCGCGATCGCTTAGTCGCAACTGATGTATTCAGACACTTTGGCTGGGATGTTGAAGAAGCCCGCCAGCAAGTACTGGAAGGCTTTTTAATGTCTCACTTCCGCAAGCTGTTATTCCAGCGCGTGGTACCTAACTTAACCCGTATTGGCTTAATGACTGACAAAATTAGACCGAAATTTGAAGAACTGGGTATTTTGGAATATGAAAATATGCCTAACGACGGTGATATTGACTGGTCTTCTTTAGAACGGCCTTTAGATCCCACAGAAACAAGTATTGAAGAGGTGCGCCAACTAAAAGCTAGCTAACTTTTAGTTAAAAAATGATCTGAATACGGGACACAAGTGGTCCCTCAGGTTTATAATAGCCCGATCAGCACTCGGGCTTTTTTATGGCAACATATTTATGGCAAGACATCTTTCAGCGTTAGATCGACTACTGGTAGGCGTAGACCATGCGGTAAGGACATTATCGCCTGGAGCGGCTACTGCTGCGCGTAAAAACCCCAGCGCAACAATGTCGTCAGACCAGCTTGATAAAAGTGATTACCGTCATATTGCCGGTTTAATGCGCATTAATCACACTGGTGAAGTATGCGCGCAAGCGCTATATCAAGGTCAAGCGGCAACCGCAAAACTAGCCGATGTAAGAGCGAAAATGGAACATGCCGCCACTGAAGAAACCGATCATTTAGTCTGGTGTGAAGATCGTCTTAACCAACTGGGCAGTCAAACCAGCTTATTGAATCCATTATTTTATGCCTTTTCTTACGGCATTGGCGCAGTGGCAGGAGCTGTCGGTGATAAGTGGAGTTTAGGTTTTGTCGCCGCAACTGAAGAACAAGTTTGTAAGCATTTGAGTGAGCACCTTGCACAACTGCCCCAAGAAGATAAAAAAACCCGCGCAATTCTAGAACAAATGCTAATTGATGAAGAAGAACATGGCGCTACGGCCTTGGCGGCAGGCGGTCAACACTTGCCAAAACCGGTTAAACGCGTCATGACGGTCATGTCAAAAGTCATGACTACAACGACTTATCGTCTGTAAGTTTATTCTGCCCGCTCAATAATTTCATAAGAGTGAGTCATTTTTACCCCCGCGGCAGCAAGCATGATTGACGCAGAGCAGTATTTTTCTGCCGACAATTGAACCGCCCGTTTTACATGCGCCTCTTTGAGATTACGCCCGGTCACTTTAAAGTTAAGATGAATCGCGGTAAAAACTGCAGGTACCGCATCAGCTCTGTCTGCGGTTAACTCTGCCACACAATCCGACACATCTTGACGAGACTTTTTCAACATTGTCATCACGTCAAAATTGGCGCAGCCGCCAACGCCGAGTAAAATCATTTCCATGGGACGAACACCCATATTCCGGCCACCTAATTCTGGCGGCCCGTCCATAACCACACTATGACCACTGCCTGATTCCGCTAAAAACATGGCATCGCCAACCCAACGTACTTTTGCTTCCATTACTAACCTCACAAACCATCACAGCTAAATATTTTTACTGTGCTAAAATTAGCCTATTATACTTAACATTAGTTTTGTCGTACTAAAACTTTAACCAATTAACACTTTTGACTTGTTTTAGACCAAAAATTGGTGATTTTAACAAACTGAACCATACTCAACTCAATTATTTAATATCGAGGTTTCAATGGTTGCTGTATCGCTTACACCCAAACTAGCCAATGTTGATGAGTTTCTGGGCTATTGCCACAAACGCAGCTATCGGGCAAAAAACACTATTATTTATGCTGGCGATGCCAGCGATGCGCTGTTTTATATTATTTCGGGCTCTGTCACAGTGGTTATTGAAGACGACGATGGCAAAGAAATGATTGTTGCTTACTTAAATAAGGGTGACTTCTTTGGCGAGCTGGGTTTGTTTGGCGATGATGAAAAACGCAGCGCCTGGATCCGGGCAAAAACAGCCTGTGAAGTCGCTGAAATTAGCTACTCAAAATTTAATGAAGTCAGCGACAAATTCCCTGAAGTAGTCAGCCTTCTTAGTCGCCAAATGGCGAGCAGCTTACGTCAGACCACCCGTAAAGTGGGCGACTTAGCCTTTTTAGATGTTACCGGCCGAGTAGCCAGAACCTTATTAGATCTATGCAAACAGCCCGATGCGATGACGCATCCAGATGGCATGCAAATTAAAATTACTCGGCAAGAAATTGGCCGTATTGTTGGCTGCTCAAGAGAGATGGTTGGCAGAGTGCTAAAAAATCTAGAAGAAGGTGGCCTAGTTACAGCCAAAGGGAAAACCATGGTGGTATACGGTACGCGTTAACTTGGGCGTTTACTCTGCCACTAGTGTGGACCAGCAGATCACAGCAAACTTTCTATCAATGCTTAATTGCAGATTGCCAGCTAGAAAAATAAAGCTTTTAAAGCATCACCAGGCTCATCGGCACGCATAAACGCTTCGCCCACCAAAAACGCATCAATATTATTAGTGCGCATAAAGTTAACATTTTCTAAGCTATGAATTCCGCTTTCAGTCACCACAATTCTGTCGGCGGGAATATTCTTGGCTAAGTCGATACTGGTTTGCAGCGAGGTTGAAAAGGTATGTAAGTCGCGGTTATTAATGCCAATCAATTTTGTGTTTAGCGGCAGCGCCATTTCCAGCTCTAGTTGATTATGTACTTCGATTAATACGTCCATGCCTAGTTCTTGGGCTAATGCGGCTAAATCGCTCATTAACTGGGAATTATTAATAAAGGCAGCAACAATCAGCAAAATACAGTCGGCGTCTAATACCCGCGCTTCATACACTTGGTAGGCGTGGGTAATAAAGTCTTTGCGAATTATCGGTAAACTGCAGGCGGCGCGGGCTTGTTTTAAGTAGTCATCATCGCCTTGAAAGAAATCCACATCAGTTAGCACTGACAAACACGTAGCACCACCGGTTTGATAGCTCCTAGCAATCTCTGCTGGGTTAAAATTAGCACGAATCAAACCTTTAGACGGCGATGCTTTTTTGACTTCGGCTATTACCGCCGGTCTTCCTGCATCTACCGCCGTTTGCATAGCGCTAACAAAACCTCGACAGTTATCACTTTCACTAAGCTTGGCCCGCAAGTCATCTTCACTTACGCTAAGTTTACGCTCGGCGACTTCTTCATCTTTACGCGCTAAAATTTTATCTAAAATAGTCATTCAACCAACCTTACAACACGCAGGCCTGACTAAAGTCGGCCCACTCTTTTAATTTCTCTTTTGCTTGGCCGACAGACATCACGTCATATGCTAAGGCAACTCCGTCTTTATGGCTTGACGCCACTCCAGCGGCATATAGTGCAGCCCCAGCATTTAGCGCAATCATGTCTGCGGCTAATGGCGCATCACCGGCAAAAGCATCCTTTATTAACGCCAGGCTAGCTGCAGGGCTATCAACGACCAAACTATCCAGCGCTGCTCGATCAACACCCACATCTTCAGGCTTCAACACATATTCAGTGATCTCTCCGTCTTTTAATTCCGCCACATAGGTGTCACCGGCAAGGCTAATTTCGTCTAAACCTTCGGCTGAATGAACCACCAACACATGGTTTGCACCAAGCTTATTTAACACTTCAGCAAACGGGCGAACCCACTGTTTGGCAAACACACCCAATAACATATTAGGCGCCGATGCGGGATTAGTTAGCGGCCCTAATAAATTAAATACCGTTCTTACCTTCAGCTCTTTACGCGGTCCAATAGCATGCTTCATGGCTGAATGATGATTAACCGCAAACATAAAACCAATGCCCACTTCATTAATGCAACGCTCTACTTGTTCTGCTGTTAAATCTAATCTAACGCCTGCTGCTTCAAGTAAATCAGCGCTACCTGATTTAGAAGTAATGGAGCGATTACCATGCTTTGCCACAATCGCACCCGCTGCTGCCGCAACCAAGCTAGAAGCAGTGGAGACATTAAACAGGCCAATACTATCGCCGCCAGTACCCACTATATCAACCACGTGTTCACCACTTACGCTAACTGTCAATGCCAGTTCACGCATTACTGAGGCAGCCCCTGTAAGCTCGTCAATAGTTTCACCCTTCATGCGCAAAGCGACTAAAAATCCGCCTATCTGGGCTTGCGTTGCGTCACCCGTCATAATCAGACGCATAACATCCATCATCTCAACCTGGCTTAGGTCTTTAGCATCTATTAGTTGCGCTACCGCTGTTTGCATATCCATTTCAATACTCCGCTATGTCGCCGCCAAGAAGTTCGCCAACAAGTCATGTCCATGCTCAGTCAATATTGATTCTGGATGGAACTGAACCCCCTCAATAGCAAATTCTTTATGGCGTACCCCCATAATTTCATCAACGCTGCCATCTTCCAACTGAGTCCATGCAGTTATCTCCAAACAATCAGGTAAGGTATTTTTATCAATTACCAAAGAGTGATAACGAGTTGCGTCAAACGGGTTACTCAAGTCTTTAAACACACCTTGGTTGCTGTGGTATATAGGCGATACCTTGCCATGCATAACTTGACGCGCTCGCACTACATCACCACCAAACACCTGACCAATGCTTTGATGACCCAAGCAGATTCCCAAAATAGGCAGCTTGCCAGCAAACGCCTTGATCACTTCCATCGACACACCCGCTTCATTAGGCGTACATGGCCCTGGCGAGATGACTATGCGCTCTGGCTGCAATTCTACAATCTGCTCTAAGGTAATTTCGTCGTTTCGATAAACCTGTACGTCAGCTTTTAGCTCACCCAAATATTGCACAACGTTATAGGTAAACGAGTCGTAGTTATCGATCATTAACAACATAATTAATCCTCCCCCTGAACCATAGCTACCGCCCTAAACATCGCTCTTGCTTTGTTCATGGTTTCTTTCCATTCCAGTCGAGGTACCGAGTCGGCTACAATGCCCGCCCCTGCTTGTATATTTAACACGCCGTCTTTGATTACGGCAGTGCGAATCGCAATGGCCGTATCCATATTACCGCCCCATGAGAGATATCCCACAGCGCCGCCATAGATACCGCGTTTAACCGGCTCTAGCTGATCAATTATTTGCATAGCTCTAATCTTTGGCGCACCGCTTAAGGTTCCCGCCGGCAGTGCCGCACGCAATACATCCATAGCGTTTAAACCAGATTTAAGCTTGCCTTCAACATTAGAGACAATATGCATAACATGAGAATAGCGCTCTACTATCATTTTATCGGTTAGCTTTACGCTACCTATTTGCGATACGCGACCAGCATCGTTACGCCCTAAATCAATTAACATTAAATGCTCGGCAACCTCTTTCGGGTCTGCCAACATTTCTTGCTCTAGCGCTAAATCTTCTGCTGCCGTTTTACCCCGCCTACGAGTGCCAGCAATCGGCCGCACGGTGACTTTGTCACCTTCAAGGCTAGCCAAAATTTCTGGCGATGAACCGACGATTTGAAAATCCCCCATATCTAAAAAATACATATAGGGGCTAGGGTTTAATCGGCGCAGCGCACGATACAAATTTACTGGTTCAGCCTTAAAGTCAATAGTTAAGCGTTGCGACGGCACTACCTGCATGACATCACCAGCCAAAACATATTCGCGTACAATTTCTACCGCTTGATGAAATTTCACTTCGGTAAAACCAGAAACGAAATTATCTTCTAACTCTGCATTGCGAACATCTTCAATTGAGCGCATTGGCGCAAGCACAGGGGTTGGCCCTGGCAGGCTTTGCTCTAAGTTATCTAGCCGCGCCATAGCTTTTGCCAAGGCATCTTTCTCAACAGGGTCAGCATGGGTTATTAGGCTTAAGGTGCCCGCTAAATTATCGAAAATGAGTACATCTTCAGACACCATTAACAAAATATCAGGGGTGCCGATCACATCTGGCGGACAAGTATCTGCTAACCGCTTTTCAACATAACGTACGGTGTCGTAACCAAAGTAACCCACTAAACCACCTGAAAACATTGGCAACTCTGGCAAGCCCGGCACTTTATATTTGGTTTGAAATTCTTCAACAAAGGCTAGGGGGTCTTCAACCTCAAAGCTTTCGACTGTAAGTCCGTCTGTTTCTATCTGAATGTTATAGCCAAATACTTTTAGTACGGTACGGCATGGCAAGCCAATAATAGAATAACGGCCCCATTTTTCACCGCCCTGCACTGATTCAAATAAATAGGAATATTTACCCTGTGCCAGCTTTAGATAACTGCTAAGCGGAGTATCCAGATCTGCCGCAATCTCGCGGGTTACCGGTATACGGTTATATTGCTGGTTTACCAGCGCATTAAATTGTTCGGGAGTCATGATATTTCCTTAGTGCAGCACAAAACGATTAGCTAAAAACAATAGGCGCAAAGGCCCGATTAGCTACCATCGCCAACAGGTACTAGCCTGTAAATCATCCCGCAAACCAAGCGGGCGAGTCATTAACAAATGACTACTCATGCTACTCTCCAAGGTAAGCCCAAATGGGCGTCAAAAATTACAATTCAATTGTAACTAGAATAGCCGAGTGAAGTCTATCCCTTGCCCAGATAAATCATTTATCAATGCGATACTTTTCACGATAAGCAATCGGAGTTATGCCGGTCCAGCGCTTAAAAGCACGATAAAACGGACTTGGCTCAGAAAAACCGGTGGTAATAATAATTTGATCGATAGACTCCGTCGTCTCTGCCAACAAACGTTTAGCAATTCGCAGGCGATAATCAGCAAAAACTTGGCTAAAGCTGGTACCAATATCAGACAACTGATAACGCAGCTGCGCCGGCTTAATACCCAGTTGCGCAGACACACTATCCAAACTTACCTCACCGCTATCAAGCAACTCGGCCACTACAGTTTGTACCTCATCGATAAAATCACGCTTTTCTAGCTCAGTTAACTGATCGCCAACAATCTTTTCATGCACTGCTCGCATAGTCGGCTCAGAATGCAAGCAAGGCGCTGATAAGTTTTCTTCAGGGAAAACCGCTGCATTGGCTTTACAATCAAACTCAACTTCACAGCCAAAAATGCGCAAGTGCTCAGCTACATCTTTAGGCGCACTATGGGCAAATTCAACTTTTACTGGCGTAAACGCGTTATCAGTAACCAACCTAAAAAAGGTAATGTAAGCGGTCATCGCCATTTCTTGTACTTGCCTGAGTAATTCAGGACTTTCATGGGAGAACTGAAACGATATTCGACAATGCCCTGGCAACGCTTCTTTTAATTCAATATGTAAAGAGTCGCTAATTAAACGGGTATAGCTTTGTGAGCGCGCTAATGCCTCACCGAAACTGGCGCTTGATAAGAACAAATACTCTAAGGCTGTACTGCCAGAACCAATAAACTCTTCGCCTATATGCAAACCAATATTGGGATCTTGCGAGACAGTTTCGATGGCCGGCCAAAAGGCATTATGAAATGCATGATCAACACGCTCAGACACGGTATTGTGTGTAGCCAAATTAGCCAAGCCCGCCAAGACAACCACTTTATCGGTATCAACACCAATTTTTTTGGCCGCACTAAAAATACGCTTAGCCATAGCGAGAGGAAATGTGTACAAATTCAAACCTTTCAATAAATTAATAACCCCGCAGCGCACAAACCATTGTTGCAACCACTGTGATTGACCATACTGAAACAAAGGCGACCCGCTTTATGTCATTACATTTTGGCTGCGGGAAACCTAGCCTAATCACCTACTATCGGCGACTATAATACAAATAATAATTCATGGGGCCCTTAATGACTATTCGATACAGCAATTTATCTAAATCTGCTTTAGTACTTGCTCTCACTGCAAGTGCCTTCTCCTCAATAGCATTTAGTCAAAACGATTTAATACTTGAAGAAGTAATGGTGACTGCGCAAAAGCGCAGCCAAAGTTTGCAAGACGTGCCCTTGGCAATAACGGCATTAAATGGGCTAACACTGCGACAAAACAATATTACCACCTTGGCCGAAATATCTAACTATGTGCCAAACTTTCAACAAACCCGTTCTGGCATTTCTAATGTCATTCTCATTCGAGGCACGGGCTCTGGAGCCAACAATGGTTTTGAACAATCGGTAGGTACTTTCCGTGACGGTATTTATATGGGCCGTGCTCGACAGACAATAATGCCACTGTTTGACCTAGCTAGGATTGAAGTTGTTAAAGGCCCACAAACCATACTGTTTGGTAAGAACACTATAGCCGGCGCAGTAAGTATTATTTCCGCCGCCCCCACCACTGAATTTGAGGGCTATGTATCAGGGGCCGTTAGCAGCTTTGACGGTTACAAAGCAGAAGTAGCCGTTAGTGGCCCGCTAGGAGACACCGCAAGAGGCCGAATAGCATTACGCAAAGATCATACCGACGGCTGGATACACAACAATTTTTTCGATCAAAACGTGCCCGAAGTGGATAACTATGCCGCCCGCGGCAAGTTTGACTGGGACTTAAGCGAAGATACCATCATGGGGGTGATGGTAGAGCGAACCTTTCGCCAAACCTTGGGTACAGACACCGAACTTATTAGTTCCAACACAATAAATAGTCCTAATGGCGGTATTCCACCGCAAATAGATGGTATCGAAAACCGCCTCGATTTTAATTCAAATATCGGCAATGTAGCGCCGCTAAATGAAGGACTAACTGAAACAGAAGTCGATATTTACAATACTGCATTAAGATTCGACGTAAGCCTAGGCGAACACTCCCTCACTTCAATCACTGGCTTTACCGGTTTCACCTATGACGCTAAAGCAGATTTAGACTCTTCTCCCAAAAATATTATCGGCGCTACAGACAGTAAAGAATCATATGACCAGCTAAGCCAAGAATTTCAATTTAAATCACCACTAGGACAAACATTTGAGTACATCACCGGCATCTATCTGCAAACATCCACTTTTGAAAATGATACCGATGTGGGCATTCAACTATCGACCCTTAGCCCAGCAATACCTGCATTTATTGACGGTTTACGGATCGGCCGCGATGAACAGATTACCGATACTATTTCAGCATTCGCCAGCGGTACTTGGAATGTATACGATAATTTTCGAATAAAAGCAGGTCTGCGCTATACCTATGAAACCAAAGACATCGAAAAGTCTATGGCATTAAATAGCCTTTCCACCGGCCTGCCACATAGCGACTTAATAATCTCGCTAATCTGGGAGCCTGATGCAGACATTTCACCTTACGCAGTAAAACGCGATCGCAGTGAAAGCGATACCTCGCCAATGTTAATCGTCGAATATGATCTAAACGAAAATACTCTGCTATATGCTTCGGCGATTAGAGGCTTTAAAGCTGGTGGCTATGACAGCAGTCATTCTAACGGCACCAAACTCGACCAACTCGAGTTTGATCCAGAAAAAGCAATCTCTTACGAGCTAGGTGCAAAAATGACATTGCTAGATGGCAAGGCAAATTTGAATATGGCTGTTTTTCAAGGCAATTATGAAGACCTACAAGTCAGTATATTTAATGGCTCTACAGGCTTTATTGTGACCAACGCAGGGAAATCAACCAGCCAAGGCATAGAACTGGATGGACGCTATTTAGTCACCCCCGACTTTATCATTAGTGGCTCTATGGCTTGGCTAGATAATACTTACGACAGTTTCGAAAATGCTCCTTGTAATGTTTCTCAACTAGCGACAAATGCTCAAAATAATATTGCTGCTGGGATTACCGGCAACGCTAGATTCCAAGGCTGTATGAACGACTTAGGCGGTGAAACTTTATCACGCTCGCCTGAGTGGGCTACCAGTATTAGCGCTAGCTACACTATGTCGTTAGGCCAGCGTTATGATTTAGTGAGTACATTGGACATAAACTATAGAGACGATCAATTCTTATCAGAGGATCTAGATCCTGGCACATTGCAAGAAGCCTATACTCAATTTAACGGCCGCATTGCATTGATAAGCACCGACGAAAAATGGACGGCGGCGCTAATAGGGAAAAACTTAACAAATGAAAAAATCTTATCAACTGCTGGCGATTTACCCTTTGGTCATGGCAACACCGCTACATTTTACAATCAAACTGGAGAGCTGGATTACCAAGGCGCATTTACCGGTATTGTACAACCACCACGCAACTACTCGCTTGATGTGACCTATAACTTTTAAAGCGTCGATATCCAGACGATAAAAAGCCCAGTAAATACTGGGCTTTTTATTTAAAAACGGTTTAAGCCAAGGCTTTACGCATGGCGTCGACAGCTTGTTTGTAATCGTCTTTGCCATAAATCGCTGAACCTGCAACGAAAGTGTCAGCACCAGCAGCAGCTATTTCAGCAATATTATCAGCGGTAACACCACCGTCTATTTCTAAGCGAATATCGAGACCACTTGCATCAATAAGCGCTCTAGCTTCCTGCACTTTAGGCAATACATTACGAATAAACTTTTGTCCGCCAAAACCCGGATTAACCGACATCAATAAAATCATGTCCAGTCTTTCCATTACGTATTTAGCAGCCTCTAAGCCACTCGCCGGATTAAATACCAAACCAGCCTTACAGCCTTCATCACGAATCAACTGTAACGAGCGGTCCACATGGTCAGATGCTTCCGGATGAAAAGTAATATAACTAGCGCCAGCTTTAGCAAAATCGCTGATCAAACTATCCACGGGGCTTACCATCAAATGTACGTCAATCGGCGCGGTAATGCCGTAATCACGCAATGCCTTGCAGATCATTGGCCCAATCGTTAAGTTTGGCACATAGTGGTTGTCCATTACGTCAAAATGCACAACATCAGCGCCAGCCGCCAACACAGCGTCAACCTCTTCGCCTAAACGGGCAAAATCTGCCGACAAGATTGAAGGGGCTATCCAGTAGTCAGCCATAGTTATCTCCAAAAATAATAGTAAAAAATATTAGCCGCAGTGTAAGGACTTATTGGCAACACTCAAGCACTTAGCTGCTCATTCAGTAAATTAAGTCGCTCTGGAGTTCCAACATCTACCCACTGACCGTCAAACAGCTCTCCCGATATCAAGCCTCTATCCATAGCTTGGCGCAATAATGGCACCACAGAAAAGCAGCCCTGCTGACAGCCTAAAAACAACTTAGGCGAAAAAACACGAAAACCACTAAAAGTAAAACCCGGCTGTCGATCTAAGCAAAAGCCATCGCTAGAGAGTTTAAAGTCACCATCGGGATTTTCTACTGGGTTATTCACTAAGACTAAATGCGCCAAGCAGCCATCGGGAAGCTGTCTATCCATTAATGCAGCCACTGGGTAATCACTCCATACATCCGCATTAACCACAATAAACGGGGCCTCGCCCAACATTGGCAAGGCTTGAAATATGCCGCCACCAGTGTCTAAGGCTTGCTCCTCAACTGAGTATTGAATACTAGCGCCAAATGTTGCGCCATCGCCCAAGTAATCAATAATTTGCTGCCCTAACCAGGCAACATTAATCACTAGCTCGGTAACACCAGCAGCAACTAAAGCGTCTATGTGATGAACGATCAACGGTTTGCCGCCGACTTCAATCAATGGCTTGGGTTTTTCGTCAGTTAACGGGCGTAGTCTTTTACCCCGGCCTGCCGCTAGTATCATTGCTCGCATTAAGCATTCCCTTCTGCGCTATTCCAACTTTGCTCTGCAATCAAAGGCTGCAATGTTGTTTCAAACCATTCATCAAAGGCAGCGAATTCAGAATATTGCTGACAAGTCTCGCGCACATATGCCAGCACTAGTGGTAGGTCTTTTAAATAACTAGTTTTCCCATCACGTAAATATAATCGGGCAAAAATACCTAAAACTTTAATGTGACGCTGCAGCCCCATTAAATCAAATTGCTTCAAAAAAACCTCAGGGCTTGCAACCGGCAATTTTAATTTATCAACAGCAAGCTGGCGATACTCCTCAACCCACTGCTCAACCTTATGGCGAGGCCAGCGGATGTAGCAGTCCTTGTAAAGAGATACTAAGTCATAGCATAGCGGCCCGACAACTGCATCCTGAAAATCAATAATGCCAATATCATTCGAGCCCAATAGCATTAAGTTACGTGCATGAAAATCTCTATGCACAAAAACCTGCGGCTGCTGCTCGGCACTGTTAACCAGCACATCAAATATTTGATCAATTAAGACTAACTCTTGCTCAGATAAATTGTGCCCCAGCATTTCGCCTACAAACCAGCGCTTAAACAAATCCATTTCGTCAATCAACAGCTTTGCATTATAATTAGCAAGCTGGAAATTCTCGCCGTAGCTATGCTCAAGTTGCTGAATGTCTAGCAACGATTTTATGACTTGCTGGTAGTATGCATCGGCTGCGCTGGCGGTTAACTTTGGCAACAATAAAGTATCACCAAAGTCGTCTAACAACATAAAACCCAGCGCTTCATCAAAATAGATAACGGTAGGCACTTTAACGCCGCCAGCGCCCATTAGCTTAGCCAAAGTCACAAATTCAACATTCTTTTCCTTGTCAGGTGGCGAGTTAACCGCGACATAGGACTGAACGTCATCGCCAAAACGAAAATAACTTCTGAAGCTAGCATCGCCAGAAACACTGTCTAGCGTAATCTGACCCTTAACGCCGAGGGCAACAGCGCATTGTAGGCACCAGTTTTCAAACTGGGTAAAACGTGACAATTCGGCGCTCAAAAACTGCTCTCCTAAACGGGATTCCGGTGGGCAGACGCCCTATAATGCTTTATTATCACCGTTTTTTCGATAATAATAAAATTATCTACACTAAGAGCTGCCTGTTATAACACCATCAGCAATCCTCTGTATGTAAGGCTAACGTAGTTAATGACCAAATCTAAAATTCCTGCGACTTTACTGGCTGTTCTCAGCGTTAGCGTTATCAGCGAACCTGCCAGTGCACAAAGTGCAGACAGCTGGGTATGTGAGCCCGGCGTTAATGGAGAATGGGTGTGTGGCGCGCAACAACAACCAGAGAGTATCTACGGCAAACCAGAGTTGCCATTTAAGCGCAATATGCAAAACCGCGCGGTACTGAAGAGGGCAGCGGCGGGGACGATTACTAGCCCTAGTACCAATCATAAGCTCGACTGGCATTACCGCGTGGCAATACCTGAAGACAGGCTGACCACCATCGCCCCCTATTGCGAAGGGACCTATATAGAGCCAGTAAACGACAGCCCAACTGCTGGTCAAGCCTTTGATATGGCAGCGCTAGCTGCCTCTGCCAACAGCTCGGAGCTACAACAAGACCAACAGGCTAAATTTATCGGCGATGTTTACATCGCCAAAGGCGACATGCGAGTTTATGCCGATGAAGCGGTAGTCGATCAAAAAACTGAAGTAATGACGCTAACTGGCAATGTAGTTATACGCGATAAAAATTTATTGATGCAAGGTACTAACGCCAAGATTAATACCACCGATAGCACTGGCAAGGTAGAGAACGCCGAATACGTTTTACACGATGCCCATATGCGTGGTGAAGCGGCTGCTATAGAGCGTGTAAATGAAAGCATTGTGAATTTACAGCAAAGCTATATCACTCACTGCGCACCTGATAGCAATGCTTGGTCGATGAAAGCCAATAAAATTGTGCTCAACCAAGAAACTGGCGTCGGAACAGCAACCCATGCGGTAATCAAAGTTAAAGATGTACCGATAATGTATGTGCCTTACATGACCTACCCAATTAACGATAAAAGGCGCTCAGGTTTACTTTGGCCAATTATCGCTATGTCGGACGAAGGTATTGATATTGCCCAGCCAATTTACCTAAATATTGCGCCAAATTGGGATGCGACTTTATCGCCTAGATTTATTGGTGACAGGGGGCTAGCGACAGAATTAGAAGTGCGGCATCTTAATAAATACAGTGACTGGATTGTTAGCGGCGCCCATATTGACGATAAGTTGTACGAAGATACGCGGTGGATTTTTGGGATTGATGAAAGCGGTCGTTTTAATAGCAACTGGTGGCACAGGATTGATTACACCAGTGTAAGCGATAACGAATTTTTTAATGACCTGGGCACCGAAAGTCTCAGTGTTAGACGTACGGTGAATTTGCGTAAGGAAGGCAGCTTTGGCTACCAGAGCGAAAATTGGTCTTTTAGCACCACCGCAATCGAGTATCAGACTTTAGACCCTAGTATTACAGAACAATATAAGTTGTTGCCGCAGATGGAACTACAGTATCGCCAAGGTCATGACGATTTTGCCCTGACACCACTGCTCTATACTCAGGTGACCCAGTTCGATATTGAAAACACCTCTTCAGCTAAAGGCACGCGCCTATATGCAGAGCCAGGCATCACCTTCCCAATGCGCTGGGCAGGCGGCTTTTTAACGCCCACCGCTAAACTACGCTCTGTTACCTACAACCTGGATGATCAACATAGGCTGCCAACAGCAGGCGCAAATAGTGTTGGCGCGACTGTGCCGATGTTCAGCTTAAATGGTGGTTTATATTTTGATCGTGATAGCAATTGGTTTGGAGCAGACTACAATCATTCTTTTGAACCGCGCCTGTACTATTTATACTCTGAATCTGAGGATCAATCAGACCAGCCTTTATTTGATACCGGCCAAAGGACCTTCGACTACAGCCAACTATTTCGTGAAAGTCGTTTTACCGGGGTTGATCGCATTGATGATGCAGACCAAGTATCTATCGGCATTACTACCCGGTTTACTAGCAAAGTCACTGGCATTGAGACTTTTAACGCAAGCATAGGCCAAATTCGCTATTTTAAGGATCGTGAAATAACCACCAATGGCAACACCCTAATCGAAGACTCCTCGGAAGTAGCCGGGGAGTTAATGTGGAGGCCAATTGAAGGATTAATAAATCGAGTGTCAATTCTTTACGACCATCGCGAACATTTCGTTAAGCAAGGCAACTATAAAATGACCTATCGTGGCGATAATAATGTTATCTTTAACCTAGGCGCAACCTATAGAAATGGTGACAAAACAATCAACACCGCCACTGGTGAAGAAACCGACTCCACAACTCGCCAAAGTAATATTTCAACAATTTTCCCAATCAGTAATCACTGGTCTGCCATGGTTAAATTTAACTATGACCACACCAATGGGCGGGAATTAGAGCAAATGGTAGCGCTATCTTACGAGTCATGCTGTTGGAAGACCTCTATACTTTATCAAGAGGGTATTGACGCAACTAATGAAATCGACCGCGGATTTTTTATAGAATTCCAACTCAAAGGTTTGGCCGGCAGCGGCAACCAAATTAATGCTATATTATCTGAATCTATCGAAGGTTATAACGAACGAGAACTCTATGAACATTAAAGCAATAGTTACCAACGCTGTATTGATCACCTCTTTACTTTTTAGCCTTAACGCCAGCAGCGCGCAAGTTATCGACAGGGTAGCAGTAGTCGTAGATGACGATGTCATTATGGCAACAGAGCTAGAAGAACGGGTTCAACAAATTTCCTATAAAGCGCAGCAGCAAGGATCACAACTCCCTCCTGCCAGTGAAGTACGCAAACAAGTTATTGATCAAATGATACTGGAAAGTTTGCAACTACAAATGGGGCGCCGCGCAGGCGTTCGTATCAGCGACCAACAGCTTAACCAAGCTATGACTACGGTGGCTAAAGGTATGGGCTCATCACTGGATCAGTTTCGCCAATCCTTAGAAGCGGATGGGGCATACAATGAAGCTCGGGAGCAAATTCGTCGCGAATTGATTTTGCGCCAGGTACAAAGTGGCAATATTTCCGGCAAGGTCATTATTACCGACTTAGAAGTTGATGCCTACTTAGACTCTGTCGAAGGAGACCTATTAAAAGCCCTACAATACCGAGTGACTCACATTATGCTGCCAATAGAAGAAGGCGAAGATAAGGCCGCTGGAAAAGTACTGTTATCAACAGCAACTACAGAAATAAACGATGGGGTACCGTTATTACAATGGCTAGACATTCATAACAGTTCTGGCAAAGCACCGCTGCAAGGTGGCGACTTAGGCTGGCGTACAAGCGACGATCTGCCGAGTATCTTTGCCGAGGTAGTGCCGGCCCTTGATAAAGGTGAAGCTATCGGGCCGATAGAAAGCGGCGCCGGCCTGCATGTTTTGCAAGTTACCAGTATCAGTGGGGGTGAGAAACTAATCGAGCAAACTCATGCCCGTCATATCCTAGTAAAACCTTCCCAAGTCCGAAGCGATCAACAGTGTGAAGATTTACTGGCAGACTTACGCTCTCAAATTATCAATGGCGATGCTGACTTCGCTGATTTAGCGCAAGCCCATACCGAAGACATTGGCAGCGCACAAGAAGGCGGCGATTTGGGCTGGGCTAGCCCAGGGCAATTTGTGCCTGCTTTTGAAGAGGCCCTTGCTGTAACCAATATTGATGCAGTTACTCTGCCGTTTAAAAGTCAATTTGGCTGGCATATCATTCAAGTTTTAGAGCGCCGTGACCACGATGTTAGTCAAGACTTGTTGCGTCAACAGGCTTACGGCAAGCTCTATGATCGCAAGTTTTCAACCGAGCTAGAAACTTGGCTACAACGCATTCGAGATGAAGCCTATGTGGATATTAAAGCAACGTCATAATTCGACGGCACCACTCCTATGAGCGTTAAACCTATTGTCATTACCAGTGGTGAGCCCGCTGGCATTGGTCCTGATTTGCTAATTCAAATTGCTCAGCACCCGCAGGCTGCGCCGCTAGTGGTTATCGCTGACCCCACTTTATTAATTCAAAGAGCTGAGCAACTTGGTTTAGAGCTGAATATAGAGTTATGGACTGGACAAAACATAGCAGCTTTTCATCAGCCCAAAACATTAATTGTTATCCCAGTAAAATTAAGACAACACTGTATCTGCGGTCGACTCAATATAGCTAACGCTGCCTATGTGCTAGAAACTCTCGATGTTGCTATCGAAGGCTGCTTGAGTGGCAAGTTTGCCGCTATGGTAACGCCGCCAGTACATAAAAGCGTCATTAACGACGCTGGCATTATGTTTACTGGCCATACCGAGTATTTGGCACTTAATACCAATACCGAGAAAGTGGTGATGATGCTAGCAAGCCCGAGCTTAAAAGTGGCCTTAGCAACTACCCATCTGCCACTACAACAAGTTAGCCAAGCAATTACCGAGCAGTCGTTAAGCCAAGTAATCACTATTTTAAATAGCGATTTGAAAACCAAGTTTGGCATCAGCTCACCTCGCATAGTGGTCTGTGGACTAAACCCCCATGCCGGCGAGGATGGTCATTTAGGGATGGAAGAAATCGATACCATTATTCCAACTCTGGAAAAACTACGTAGCGCTGGTATAAATTTAATTGGCCCGATTCCTGCTGATACTGCATTTACGCCTGCTAGCCTCAAAGGCGCAGATACCGTGTTAGCGATGTATCACGACCAAGGCTTACCGGTGTTAAAAGCAGCTGGCTTTGGTGAAGCGGTAAACATTACCCTGGGACTTCCGATCATAAGAACATCGGTAGATCATGGCACCGCCCTAGACTTAGCTGGCACAGGCACCGCCGACACTGGCAGTTTATTAACCGCAATTGCTATGGCTCAGACCATGGTTGCAGCGAGAGTCTAATATGACACGCGTCAATCAACAAAAAATACCGCATCAAGCCCGTAAACGCTTTGGCCAAAACTTTTTGCATGACAACAATATCATCGACAAAATTGTCCGCAGCGTGCATGCAAAAGCTGATGACCACCTGATTGAAATTGGCCCTGGCAAAGGCGCTATCACTGCAGGCTTAGTCGCTAGCGGTGCCAAAATGGATGTCATTGAAATAGACCGTGACTTAATTCCCTGGCTGAAGCTGCAGTTTGGTTTAAAGGATAATTTTGCCATTACCTCTGCCGACGCCTTAAAGATCGACTTTGCTGCTATGCGTACCACCGACAGCAAACTAAGAGTGATTGGTAATTTGCCCTATAACATTTCAACCCCGCTGTTATTCCATCTGATGAATTATCGTGAGCATATTGATGACATGTACTTCATGCTGCAAAAAGAAGTAGTTGACCGGATGTCGGCAACTCCAGGTAACAAAACATGGGGCAAGTTAGGCGTTATGCTGCAGTATCATTGCGACATACAACCTTTATTTGCGGTGGCGCCAGGATGCTTTGATCCACCTCCAAAAGTAGAGTCAGCGGTTGTTCGTCTGAAAATAAAAACTCAGCCAGCCATTATCGCTGACGATTTTACCTTATTCGAAAAGATAGTCAGCATTGCATTTCAGCAACGCCGTAAAACATTACGCAATAGCCTTAAGAAAATTATTACTGACGATCAACTCACAAACGCACAAATAGATAGTAAACTAAGGCCTGAAGATTTAGGCGTAGCAGACTACGTCAGACTAAGTAATTGGGTAGCGGCGGAAAATAAATAATGAGCAAGAAAAAAGATAATATAGAAATTGATGTATCAACCCAGTTTTTAGCTCAACAGTCTAATCCAGATAAAGAGCAATTCGCCTTTGCCTATACCATTGCAATAACTAACCACGGCGAAGAAACTGTTCGTTTAATGAGCCGCTACTGGCTAATCACCGACGGTGACCAAGGTGAACAGGAAGTACACGGCGCTGGCGTTGTCGGCGAGCAACCCTATATTAACGCTGGGCAAACCTTTGAATACACTAGTGGCGCCGTACTAAAAACCGCCGTTGGTACAATGCAAGGTAGCTACCAAATGGTCACTAACACCGGTGAATTTTTTGACGCTCCAGTCCCTACCTTCACCCTATTTCGTCCATCATCACTACATTAAACAGTGGCTACCTATGCTATTGGTGACGTCCAAGGCTGCTATCAAGCCCTGCAGTGCCTACTAGAAAAAATCTGCTTTAATCCCAGCAATGACACGCTTTGGTTTGCTGGTGACTTAATAAATCGTGGTCCGCAATCCTTGGCAACACTGCGTTTTATACATGGACTTGGCGACGGCGCAGTAACGGTATTAGGTAACCATGATTTACATTTACTGGCCATTGATCGCGGTATACGTAAACCGCATAGGTCAGATACAGTTGACGAAATACTCAACGCACCTGACAAAGAAGAATTATTAAACTGGCTACAGCACCAAAAACTAGTTCATCATGACACTACATTAGACTTCACCATGGTCCACGCTGGTATACCTCCGATTTGGACCCTTGAGCAAGCACTGCGCTATGCACAAGAAGTTGAGCAAGTACTGCAATCAAACCAAGCGGATGCATACTTTGCGGCAATGTATGGCAACAGCCCAAGCCTGTGGAGCGATCAACTAGCTGGCCCTGAGCGCTGGCGCTTAATTACTAATTACTTAACCCGCATGCGCTACTGTACTGTCGAGGGTGATTTAGACCTTGTCACCAAAGGTGAAAACCCACCAGATGATAAATCGCTTCAACCATGGTTTTTATACCAACAGCGACCAACACGAAACAACAAAATTATTTTTGGCCACTGGGCCGCGCTACAAGGCATTACTAACACTGGCAATACCTTCGCTTTAGACACTGGCTGCGTTTGGGGCGGCCAACTCACCGCAATGCGTTTGGAGGACGAAAATATTTTTCAATGTGACTGCAAAGCCTGATCACCCCTAGTAGTAACCGCAGTAATCTAATCCCTAGTCACGCCCGTAATACACGCTACAATAGTTAGTATTCTAATTCACAACACGAGAATTAAATGCAGGTTTATTTAGTTGGCGGCGCCGTCCGCGACGCCCTACTTGGCTACCCATTCAGCGATAGAGACTGGGTGGTAGTTGGCAGCACTCCACAACAAATGCTGGATTGCGGCTATCAATCAGTCGGCAAAGACTTTCCTGTATTTCTGCACCCAGACAGCCATGAAGAATACGCACTTGCTCGCACCGAAAGAAAAAATGGTCATGGCTATAAAGGGTTTGAAGTATTCGCTGCGCCCGATGTGACCTTAGAACAAGATCTTGTTCGTCGTGATCTAACTATTAACGCTATCGCCCAAGACCTTGACGGAAATCTGTTCGACCCCTACCACGGTGTCGCTGACATCAACAATAAACTACTGCGTCATGTGTCAGCCGCTTTTACTGAAGACCCACTGCGGGTACTACGAGTTGCAAGGTTTGCCGCCCGTTATTACCATCTTGGTTTTCGTATCGCCGATGAAACCGGGGAACTAATGCAGCAACTAGCCGCTAGTGGTGAATTAAATCACTTAGTTGGCGAGCGAATTTGGCAAGAAACTCACAAAGCTTTGGGCGAGAAAAATCCCGAAGTTTATATTCAAGTATTGCACGAATGCAATGCGCTGCAAGCTATTATGCCTGAGCTAGACCAGCTGTTTGGCGTACCACAATCAGCCGCACATCATCCAGAGATAGATACCGGTGTACATAGCCTAATGGCATTGAAACAAGCCTGCCTATTGAGCAGCGATCGCAGCGTACGCTTTGCCGCGCTAATACATGATTTAGGCAAAGGTACGACGCCACTAGCTGATCTGCCGCGTCATATTGCCCATGAAGTGCGCGGTATGAAAATTATCGAGGCTTTATGTAACAACATTAAGGTGCCCAACGACTTTCGCGATCTAGCCAAAATAAGCTGCGAGTTTCACACCCATATTCATCGCGCATTTGAGCTAAAACCTGCCACCATGCTAAAGGTGATAGAGCAGTGCGACGCTATTCGCCGCCCGGAACGGTTCGAACATTTTTTATTGGTCTGTGAAGCTGATGCTAAAGGCCGCTTAAACTTAGAACAAATTCCATACCCGCAAGCAGATTACTTTCGAGCGATGCTCAAGGTCTGCCAAGCAGTATCGCCAAAACAGTTAGCAGGTCTTGGCTTAAAAGGTAAAGAATTTGGTGAAATGCTGCGCACTAAGCGCGTCGATGCTATTAGCGACCTAAAGAAAACATACATTAGTAACTGAGCTTAAAATTAATATGGATAATATGATGCCAAACAACCCCACATTACTCATTACCGGTGCAGCTAAAAGACTGGGCGCCGAAACTGCACGAACATTTCACAATAATGGCTACAATGTTGCTCTGCACTATCGTCAATCAAAGGCTCCAGCTCAAGTGCTGGCAGACGAGCTCAACAGTATTCGTGCTAACTCCTGTGAAATTTTTATGGCTGATTTAGATCAGCTAAATGAAATAGAAAAACTAGCGACTGATGCAGTCCAGCGCTTTGGCAGAATCGATACACTGATTAATAATGCATCGAGCTTTTATCCTACCAAAATAGGTTCTGCTACAGAACAGCACTGGAACGACTTAATCAGCAGTAATATGAAAGCCCCGTTTTTCCTATCACAGGCCTGCGCGCCTCACTTGCAAGCAGCTAAGGGGTGTATCATAAATATTGTCGACATTTATAGTGAGAAAGCTTTAGCTAACCACACCATTTACTGCATGGCGAAAGCTGGGCTTAATATGATGACTCAATCGCTTGCGCTAGAACTGGCTCCAAATATACGCGTTAATGGCATCTCACCCGGCGCCATTCTATGGCCCAGTGAAGGCGACTCAGCCATGCCCGACCAGACGGCTATCCTTGCCAAAGTGC
Organism: uncultured Cellvibrionales bacterium; assembly: GCA_963933215.1. GTDB lineage: Bacteria > Pseudomonadota > Gammaproteobacteria > Pseudomonadales > CAWVSB01 > CAWVSB01. The sequence goes on along the minus strand of CAWVSB010000003.1, from coordinate 165,205 downwards.
CACTAGCTAGAACTGGCGAAGCGTCAGATATTGCCAATACGGCATTGTTTTTGGCGACTAATGCGCCTTATATTAGCGGCCAAGTCATTCCAGTTGATGGAGGCAGAACTGCAGGGGCTTAAACTATAAAGCGGCGTTGTCAGGCCATCTAAACTCAACCGGCCACATGTCTTTTTCGTCTAAGTTAAGCTCAGTCGCAATTGTTTGATAGGTTCTGTCGCTGCCTGGTAATACGCCATTAGCGGCAATATCAACCAGCGGTGTTATTACAAAGCCATACTTAGTAATTTCATCGCGCGGCAGTTCAACACCGTCGATGACACCAACTTCCATGCCGTAAGTAAGAATATCAATATCTAAAGTACGGGCGCTAAACTTACTCGCAGCTCGAACTCGTCCATTATCATTTTCAATTTCTCGCAGAGTATTAGACAAAACGCCAACCGGCATTTCAGTGTCGATCGCTACAATAAGATTTAAAAAATTGTCGCCCTCAAACCCTACTGACACACTTTCGTAAACTGGCGAAATAGTTAGCTCGCCAAACTGTTCTGCCAAGGCATTTAAAGCAGCGCTAATATTTTTATAGCGCTCAATATTACTCCCCAAAGAAAGGTAAACTGTTGCCATTAACTTTTTTCTCCACGTTCTATAATCACGCCTACATCTCGTGAACCGAGCACAGCTCCGGGCTTAGATAGCCGCAATTTCAGCCAAGGCACATTAAATTCTTGCATCACTATTTCACCACACTCTTCTGCCATGGCTTCTACTAATAAAAACTCACTGCCTGAAATAAACGCAATCAAGCGCTCAGCCACAGTTTGGTAGCTCAAGGTATCGCCAATATTGTCACTTTTGGCTGCTTTACGAATGTCTGTCGCCATTTCAATATCTAAGCTAACAGTTTGTTTTATTTCCCGCTCCCAGTCATAAATACCAATAACGGTTTCAATTTGTAAATCTCGAATGTATACGATATCCATATTATTCCTTAGACCGCAGCTAGTTCAGTCAGCGGCCAGCGTGCCTTGGCAGCAAACGACAGCTCAGCATGTTGCCCAGCCATTAAGCGCTGACAACCCGCATAAGCAACCATTGCGCCATTATCGGTACAAAATTCTGGCCTTGCATAAAATACCTGCCCACCTAATTTATCTAACATACGGTGCAGATCAACTCGCAGTTCAGTATTCGCACTAACGCCGCCGGCAATAACTAAACGCTTCAAGTCGGTATACTTCAAGGCGCGCCGACATTTTTTAACCAAGGTATCAACGACTGCTATTTGAAACGCCGCAGCTATATCCGCTTTAGTTTGCTCATCCACCGCGCCATTATTGTCGGTAAACTTAGCCACAGTATTCAATGTATGAGTTTTTAGACCGCTAAAACTAAAATCTAAACCGGGCCGATTAATCATTGGGCGAGGAAAAGTAAAACGCTTCACATCACCAGCCTTGGCAAGCTCTGCTATGGCAGGCCCACCCGGATAAGACAGTTTTAACATTTTTGCCGCCTTATCAAATGCTTCGCCGGCAGCATCATCTAATGACTCACCCAACAATTCATATTGGCCAATACCACCAACTTTAACCAGTTGGGTATGCCCGCCAGAGACTAGCAATGCAACAAAGGGGAACTGCGGTGGATTAGCTTCTAACATCGGCGCCAACAAATGCGCCTCCATGTGATGAACCCCTATTGCGGGCACATCCCAAGCATAAGCCAAAGACCGCCCTAAACTCATGCCCGCCATTAATGCGCCCACTAAACCAGGGCCTTCAGTATAAGCCACCGCATCAATACTACGGCCTTTAACATCCGCAGTTTCCGCCAGCACTTCTTTAATTAGCGGCAAGGTTTTTAAAATATGGTCACGCGATGCCAACTCTGGTACCACACCACCATATTCAGCATGAATGGCTATTTGCGAATACAAGCGCTCAGCCAGCAAGCCCTGCTCGCTGTCATAAATAGCAATTCCTGTTTCGTCACACGACGTTTCAATACCTAGTACGCGCATTTAGTCACCTTTGTAGAAGGGCGCATAATATAGCAAGCGCGGCTAACACAGAACAGCTAACTCAGGCATTAGATTGCGCCAAACGCTGCTAAACATAAATTTATGCTTTAAGCCTTACAACACTTTGCTTTTTTGCCAGCACTTGGTTAGAATTGGCGCCCCTAAAAGCATGGGCTTAGGTAAACACCACCCTTGCAGGGTAATTATTCATATAAATCAGGTACTTAGTAAATGCCATCAGTAAAACTGAAAGAAAACGAACCATTTGACGTAGCACTACGCCGTTTCAAACGTACCTGCGAAAAAGCCGGAATTATGGCTGAAGTACGTCGCCGCGAATTCTACGAGAAGCCAACAACTGTTCGTAAGCGTCAAGGCGCAGCAGCTGTTAAGCGTCACTTGAAGAAGCTTCAGCGCGAAAACCGCAAAATGGTACGCCTTTACTAGAAACTGTTATCAGTTTGTCTAAATAGCTCTGGCGGCTCAGCTCCCAGGGCTATTTGTATTTAAGAGGATTATAAAATGTCTCTCAAAGACACTTTAAAGCAAGCAATGAAAGACGCCATGCGTGCCAAAGAAAAGCAACGCCTAGGTGCTATCCGCTTAATCCAAGCAGAAATAAAACGTATTGAAGTTGATGAGCGTATCGACATTGAAGACGATCGCGTGCTGGTTATTTTAGATAAAATGCTCAAACAGCGACGCGACTCTATCAGCCAATATCAAGCCGCTGAGCGCAACGACTTAGCTGATATAGAAATTTTTGAGGTTGGCGTAATTCAAGAATTTTTACCCGCCCAATTAAGCGCTGATGAAATTGCCACTCTTATTGACCAAGCCATCAGTACTACTGGCGCTAGCGAAATGAAAGATATGGGCAAAGTGATGGGGATGATTAAACCCAAGGCCCAAGGCCGTGCTGATATGGGCGCTATTGGCAAACTAATAAAAGATCGCTTCAAGTAGGCACTACTCATTATGGGGTGTTGTTGTAATACCTTATAATGCCTTACTCTACTTTTTCAAAATAAAACATCCAGAGAGCTATGGCAGGCTTAATCCCACAAGCATTTATCGACGAACTTCTGAACCGGGTAGATATTGGTGAGGTAATAGAGAGTCGTGTGCCGATGAAACGTGCAGGCCGCAATTACAAAGGTCTGTGCCCATTTCATAAAGAAAAAAGCCCCTCATTTACCGTTAATAGCGAGAAACAGTTTTACTACTGCTTTGGCTGCGGCGCAGGTGGCAATGCCATTGGCTTTTTAATGGATTACGAGCGTATGGAGTTTCCACAAGCAGTGGAAAATCTTGCCAGCGCTGTTGGCCTAGAAGTCCCGCGTGAAGAAGGTGACCGCAGCCAGGTCCAGCGCGATAGCAATAAACCTATTTATGAATTGCTAGAACAATGTGCCACCCATTTCCAACAACAGTTACGGCAACACTCTCAAGCTCAACAAGCCATTAACTACTTAAAAAGCCGAGGCTTAACAGGTCAAATAGCTAAACAATTTGGGGTGGGCTATGCACCGCCAGGATGGGACAATATTATTACCGCTCTAGGTGATGATGACGCAACAAAGCACCGCTTATTGCAAGCGGGGATGACTATCGAAAACGAAGAGAAAAAACGCCAATACGATCGTTTTCGTGACCGTATTATGTATCCCATCCGAGACATCCGCGGCAGGGTTATAGCCTTTGGTGGACGTGTTATGGGCGATGAACAGCCCAAATACCTTAACTCCCCCGAAACACCTGTCTTTAACAAAGGGCGAGAGTTATATGGCTTGTATGAAGCGCGCCAAGCCAACCGTAATCTAAAACGGCTAATTATTGTTGAAGGCTATATGGACGTAATTGCCCTTGCCCAACAAGGCATTACTTATGCTGCGGCCACCTTAGGCACAGCGGTAGGCTCCGCCCATTTGGAACGAATATTTCGTCAGACCAACGAGGTAGTTTTTTGCTTTGACGGTGACAAGGCTGGCCGTGCTGCGGCTGCCAGAGCATTGGAAGCAGCGTTGCCGGAAATGAATGATGGTCGCCAAGCATGGTTTTTATTTTTACCTGACGGTGAAGACCCAGACTCAATGGTAAGAGAAATCGGCAAAGAAGGCTTTGAAAAAACTATTGAGCAAGCTCCGCCCCTGTCGGAGTTTCTATTTAGCTTCACTGGCAAAGGCATAGACCTGCAGTCGGTCGACGGCCGTGCTCGCTTGGCAAAACTGGCGTTACCACTAATCAACAAAGTACCAGAGGGGTTTTTCCGCCAACTGTTACTGCAAGAACTTTCGGTCCGCACCGGCCTAGGTGAAGATGGCGTTAAAGCGCTGACCAAAGACTTAGTCGTGGAGCAAAAGAATGCTCCACAGCAAACGTCACCGCCAGCCCAACCCGGCTATGACGAAACCTATGCAGACAGCTATCAAGACTCGCCAGAACTTGGCCACGCGCCCGACTTTACGCAACCTGTTCAGCGCGAGAGACTAGCGCCAACCAATCAGCGTATTGAAGCGACACCACTGCGCACAGCACTAGCATTACTGCTATTTAACCCAGAATTAGTTGCTCAAGTGGACGATTATGAATATCTTCGCGCCAACACCAATCCAGAAGCGACAGTGCTGGTGGAGCTAATTGATCTACTTAAAGAGCAGCCCGACACCCCAACTTTTAGCCTAATTGGCACCTGGATGGGCACCGATAAAGACGATTTTGCCAAGCGCATGCTAGCGCTAGAACACCTGCTGCCAGCCCAGGGTATTCAGCCCCAGTTTGAAGGCGCGATGGCGACAATAAAAACTAAATTCCAACGGGTGGAGCTTGAAATGGAGCTGCGTAAACTGCAAGCAATCAGCATTGGCGAAATGACCACTAAGCAAAAAGATCGCCTGCGGGAACTTTTATCTAAATTACAATCACTTAGCTAAGATATTCTATATAAAAAAACAGGCAAAAAAACCTATATAGGTTATAATGGCAGGCTAACTAACGATTAATCTTCAACACGGTGCAGCAATTACATGTCGGAAACACCTACTCCTCCACAGTCTCGCATTAAAGATCTAATTCTTAAAGGTAAGGAACAAGGTTATTTAACCTATGCCGAGGTGAACGATCACCTACCGGAAGGGATCTCTGACCCTGATCAAGTTGAAGATATTATTCAAATGATCAACGATATGGGTATTCAAGTATTTGAAGAAACCCCTGACGCTGATACTTTACTGCTTAATGAAAACGACTCTGCCGATGACGTTGCAGCGGCTGAAGCTGCCGCCGCACTTGCCGCAGTTGAAACCGAAGTTGGCCGCACCACCGACCCAGTGCGTATGTACATGCGTGAAATGGGTACGGTTGAACTGCTGACCCGCGAAGGCGAGATTGTTATCGCCAAGCGTATCGAAGAAGGCATCCGTGAAATGATGGCTTCACTAGCGCATTTGCCTAACACGGTTATTCGCGTTTTAAATGAGTACGACTTGGTTGCTAAAGAAGAACGCAAACTTGCCGACATCATGACTGGCTACTTAGATCCACAGGACACCAGCACACCTCCGCCACCGCCAGTGATTAAGACCGGTGATGAAAAAGACGATGATGACGAAGAAGAAGATACTGGACCAGACCCAGAAGAAGCAAAAAAGCGTTTTGCCGCGCTGAAGAAACAACTCAACAAAACTGAAAAAGCGCTCGAGAATGGTGTCCGCTCAGACGACAAAGTACAAAAAGAGATGGTCGAGCTTGGCGAGCTATTTAAGTTTTTCAAACTAACTCCTCGCCAACTAGAGCCGCTAATTGTAGCCGCACGCAGCAATCATGAAGCTATTCGCAGACATGAAAAAGACATCATGAAGTACTGCGTAACTTATGGCCGCATGCCGCGTAAAGAATTTATCGCCAGTTTTGTGGGCAGTGAATCTGACCCTAAATGGCTGAATAACGTTACTAAACGCAAACAAGACTACGCGCCGCGTATTGAAGCTAGTCGCGAAGAAGTTGCTCGCTCGCAACGTAAGATCGGCGCCATTGAGAAAAAACTAGGCATGGATGTTGCTGAGATCAAAGACACCCATCGTAAAATGTCTTTAGGCGAAACCAGAATGCGTCGCGCCAAAAAAGACATGGTTGAAGCTAACCTACGGCTGGTAATTTCTATTGCGAAAAAATATACCAACCGTGGCTTGCAGTTTCTTGATCTGATTCAAGAAGGCAATATCGGTTTAATGAAAGCGGTAGACAAGTTTGAATACCGTCGTGGTTATAAATTCTCAACCTACGCTACTTGGTGGATTCGTCAAGCAATTACCCGCTCGATTGCTGACCAAGCCAGAACTATTCGTATCCCAGTGCATATGATTGAGACGATCAATAAACTTAATCGTATCTCTCGTCAAATGCTGCAAGAGATGGGTCGTGAGCCAACGCCTGAAGAATTAGGCGAGCGCATGGAAATGCCAGAAGATAAAGTTCGCAAGGTATTAAAAATTGCCAAAGAACCTATCTCAATGGAAACTCCAATTGGTGACGACGAAGATTCGCATCTAGGTGATTTCATCCAAGACGACAATGTTGACTCGCCAGTAGATTCAGCAACTATTGAAGGCTTACAAGAAGCAACAATGGAAGTATTGTCTGGCCTAACCGCCAGAGAAGCGAAAGTACTGCGGATGCGTTTTGGTATCGATATGAATACTGACCATACACTTGAAGAAGTTGGCAAACAGTTTGATGTTACCCGTGAGCGTATTCGTCAGATAGAAGCCAAAGCATTGCGTAAACTGCGCCACCCAAGCCGCTCAGATCACATGCGCAGCTTTTTAGACGAGTAAATTTTGCTACTAGTAAAAAAGGTGTGACGGCGAAAGCTCTCACGCCTTTTCTTTTGGGTGTAAAATTAGTCAATCAGCAGGCTCACTAGACTCATTTAGGTCAAAGCCAACATTATATATTTGCAATATCTCACTACTACCTGGTGACCGATCTTATTTGACTGGAGGCAATTTCAGCAGAGCCGACCTTGCCACGGCTAGCTTAATCTCTATTAGAGTTTTATCCGAAGAACACCCGTTAGTTGATTTTTTTAGTACTAGCGCCTCGAATAGTTGAAACGCTAAAGCAAGCGCAAAGCTATCCAGTATTGATATGAATTAGTAACCGGTATCGCCCGTATCGCTAATCAGAGGTAGCTACTATAATTTTGTGTACTAGCTCACCTGCACTAAAGCCCAAACAATTAATCGTTACCTCTGCACTCTGCTCATATAGCGAATTGCGTTCAGTAAACAAATCTTCAAAAGTCTGATCGGCCCTAGCAGCGATACCGCGTTCATCGTAATTTTTCACTCGGCATCGAAGCTCAGCTAGCGGCACATCTAAATACACAATAGTGGCATTAGAGGCCAAATTTCTCATACCCGCTTCGCTGTAAACTGCACTACCGCCAGTCGCTACCACCACACCAGCGTATTCATCGCTGCCGTCAAACAAACTTAGCAACACTTTTTCTTCGGCGGCTCGCAATGCTAGATAGCCTTTTACATCTAGCAGTTCTTGCAGCGTTTGTTTTTCTCGCACCTGAATTAACACATCGGTATCAATAAAATTTAACCCAAGCTCTTTTGCCAGTAACACCCCAACGGTGCTTTTACCCGCACCCGGCATGCCAATTAATACAATATTCTGCTTCATCATCTCCCTAAACTCGCACTTACATATTCAACTAGGCGCGCCACCGCTTCGTTATTCTTGCGTCTATCATATAACAAGCTTATGCCAATTTCCCCTAGTGGCATTAAATCTTCCGCTTTACCCACTATTTTCAACGACGGCGGCACCACGCTGCGCGCCAACACCGTCACCCCCAAACCTTCCTCTATCGCCGCCTGTAGACCAGTTAAGTCTGAATTAGTATAGATAATACGCCAAGGCCTGCCTTCTTTTTTCAATACCTGCAAAGCCCGTGCGCGGTATATGCATGGCTCAGGGGCTGCTAATAGCGGTAGTTCGCCATCAACAGCGCGCCATTGTTTACTAGCAACCCATACCAAATCATCGGTATGCACCAGTCCTTTGTCGGCTGCTGTCGGCTGGTCTTGCAATGCGAGTATCAAGTCAAAATCACTGCGGCGGTCGCTAGCTACAAGATTTTTACTTAAGTCACTAATTACCTCTAACGCTACGCCGGGATAGTGTTTGGTAAAACGCCCTACTAGCTTGGGCAACAAGGTGGTCGCAAACTCGCTGGGGATACCAAAGCGCAACTTACCCGCCACCGCTGGTGGGTTAAGACTCAGCAAAGCTTCATCATTCAATGCTAGTATTTTTTTGGCATAACTATAGAGCACGCTACCTTGAGAACTTAGCTCTAGGCTATGTCCTTGACGATGAAACACGCTAACGCCCAAACCGTCCTCCAATTTTTTAATTTGTAGACTAACCGCAGGTTGAGAGCGCCCCACGCTCAACCCCGCCTGAGTAAAGCCACCTAACTCGGCCACGCTGACAAAAGTTCTTAATACATCCATAGGCAAGTTTTTCATAGCAGCTCAATTCATTTAACTTTCAAATGATTTTATTATAACTATTAATTTAACAAATTACGCTTATATCTTTATCATGCGCTGATATTCAGCGCAGGAACCTAATAATGAGCGATGCCGGACAGCAACAACTCCAAAGTACACCCCTACTAGCAATGCACCGCCAGTGGGGCGCAAAGTTAGTGCCATTTGCTGGCTATGAAATGCCGGTGCAGTATCCCGACGGTATTATGAGTGAGCATTTACACACCCGTGAACGCGCGGGTCTGTTTGATGTGTCCCATATGGGCCAAGTGATTATCAAAGGCGCTAATGTTACCGCTGAGCTAGAAAAGATCATTCCTGTAGACTTACAAGCACTGCCAATTAACAAGCAAACCTATGGCGTATTAACCAACGAGCAAGGCGGCATAATTGACGACTTAATTATTACTCGCTGGAGCGACGACGAATTCTTTATAGTAATAAACGCTGGCTGCAAAGAAGGCGACATTGCCCATATGCAAGCCAACCTGCAAGGCGTAGAGATTACCCCGCTGCCCACTCAAGCCTTAGTAGCGTTGCAAGGCCCTAAAGCCCGCGAAGTAATGCAACAACTGGCTCCAGCGGCGGGCGAGCTAACCTTTATGAATGGCTGTCATTGTGAAATTGCCAAGCAAAAAGTTTATATCACCTGCTCTGGCTACACCGGTGAAGACGGCTATGAAATTTCATTTTCCGCAGCAAGCACCGAAGCCGTTATTAATGCCATTATGGCCTTCGACGCTGTTAAACCAATCGGCCTTGGCGCCCGTGACTCATTGCGTTTAGAAGCTGGCTTATGTTTATACGGCCACGATTTGAATACCGAGATTAGCCCTATCGAAGCATCATTAATTTGGTCTATTAGCAAAAGTCGCCGTAAAGATGGCAGCAATGCCGGCGGCTTTATTGGCAGCGATGTAATTCTTGACCAAATTGCCAATGGCGTCAGCCGCAAGCGTGTTGGCCTAAAGGTATTAAGCAAAATGCCGGTGCGCGAAGGCGCTGAACTAGTGAATGAAGCCGGCGAAAAAATTGGCGTTGTTACCAGCGGCGGGTTTTCACCTTGCCTGCAAGCGCCAATAGCCATGGGCTATGTCAGTACCGAAAATGCAACACTAGGCACCACCTTTAATGCGCAAGTACGCAAAAAGCTGGTACCCGTAGAAGTGGTAAAAATGCCTTTTGTTGTCCAGAGCTACAAGCGCTAAGCAAACCATACTAACCAAACTTTTTATGCACATGGAGCACACCCATGCAGTTATCTGCTAACTACAACGATTTAACCTCACACGACGAATTTATTGCTCGCCACATTGGCCCATCAGCCGCCGAGCAACAGCAAATGCTTGCCAGCATGGGCTTTAGTAATATGAGCGATTTTATTGCTGCGGTAGTACCGGCAAGTATTCGTCTTGACGGCGAGCTAGATCTTGAAGACGCCAAAAGTGAAGACGAAGTATTAGCCGAGCTAAAAAGTCTGGCCGCGCAAAATAAAGTATTTCGTACCCACATTGGCCAAGGCTATTACAACTCCCATACGCCTAAAGTGGTCCTGCGTAATATTCTTGAAAACCCAGCGTGGTATACCGCTTACACTCCTTACCAGCCAGAAATTTCACAAGGCCGCCTGGAGGCTATTCTTAACTACCAAACCATGGTGTGTGACTTAACCGGCATGGAGCTAGCCAATGCGTCTATGCTTGATGAAGGCACCGCTGCCGCCGAAGCCATGGCTTTATGTAAACGCAGCGCCAAAGCAAAAAGTGAGGTGTTTTTTGTTGACCACGACTGTCTACCCCAAACCATAGCCGTCGTAAAAACCCGCGCCGAGCATTTAGACATTAAAGTGGTGGTTGGCAACCCAGCAACCGACTTACCCGAAGCTTACTTTGGCATATTACTGCAATACCCTGGTACCAGCGGTGAAATTACCGACCGTAGCGCTTTAATTGAAACTGCTCACAGTCAAAAAGCTATGGTGGTGATGGCGGCTGATATTTTATCCCTAGTGGTGCTTAAATCACCACGCTCACAAGGTGCTGACGTCGCCGTAGGTAATACGCAACGCTTTGGTGTGCCAATGGGTTTTGGCGGCCCACACGCTGCTTACATGGCCACCAACGACAAATACAAGCGAGCCATGCCTGGCCGCTTAGTTGGCGTCTCTATCGACAACAGTGGCCAGCCAGCTTACCGCCTTGCATTACAAACCCGCGAGCAACATATACGGCGTGAAAAAGCCACCAGCAACATTTGTACAGCGCAGGTTTTACTAGCAGTTATTGCCGGGATGTATGCGGTTTATCATGGCCCAGATGGTTTACGACGAATTGCTCAACGCGTCCATCGCGTTACCGCAGTATTTGCCGCAGGTATTAAACAGTTTGATTTTGACATCATTAACCAAAATGCTTTTGATACAATATCGATTAATACCGGTGATAAAACCGACCGTATTTTTCAAGCAGCGGCTGACGCTGAAATAAACCTACGCCAAGCAGACGCTAACACCCTAAGCCTAGCCTTTGATGAAACAACAACTCCGGCTCATATTGAACAGCTGTGGGCAATTTTTGGTGGCGAGCTAAGCTTTACTGATATCGATAGTAGCGCGAAGAACTTAATCCCACAAAATTTGTTACGTGAAGATGAAATTCTTAGCCACCCAATATTTAACACTCATCACAGTGAAACAGAATTACTGCGTTATATGCGCACTTTAGCCGACAAAGACATCGCTCTAGACCGCGCAATGATCCCGCTTGGCTCGTGCACTATGAAGCTAAACGCCACCACCGAAATGATCCCAGTAACATGGCCAGAATTTGGCCAAATACATCCGTTTGCGCCAGAGGATCAAACCGTTGGCTACCGCGCGATGATTACCGAGCTAGAAGAAATGCTCTGTGAAACCACCGGTTACGACAATATTTCACTACAACCAAATGCCGGTTCACAAGGTGAATACAGCGGCCTGTTAGCCATCAAGGCCTACCATCAAAGTCGTGGTGAAGGTCAGCGCAATATTGTGCTTATCCCGGCTTCTGCCCATGGCACTAACCCCGCATCGGCCCAACTTGCGGGTTTAAAAGTTGTCGTTACCAAATGCGACGACAACGGCAATGTAGACCTAAGCGACTTGCGCACCAAAGCGGAAGAACACAGCAATAATCTTTCAGCCATTATGGTGACTTACCCATCTACTCATGGCGTATTTGAAGAAAGTATTGGGGAAATTTGCGAGCTTATTCATTTACATGGGGGCCAAGTATATATCGACGGCGCTAACGTAAATGCTATGGTAGGGCTGTGTTCACCAGGTAAATTTGGTGGCGATGTATCCCACTTAAACTTACACAAAACATTTTGTATCCCCCATGGTGGCGGCGGCCCAGGGGTTGGCCCAACAGCGGTTAAAGCACATCTTGCACCATTCTTACCAGGTCACGAACTGTTAGACGACTCAGTGGTTGGGCCAGTATCTTCAGCGCCTTACGGCTCTGCCAGCATACTGCCAATTAGCTGGAGCTATATAAAACTGATGGGGAAAAAGGGCTTACAACAAGCCACCGAAAACGCCATTCTAAGCGCCAACTATTTAGCCAATAAATTAAGCAGTGACTTCCCAGTACTTTACACTGGCGCTAATGGCCGCATTGCCCACGAATGCATTATTGATCTGCGCCCCATTGAAGCAGCCACCGGCATTAGCGGTGAAGACGTAGCCAAACGCCTAGTAGACTTTGGTTTCCATGCTCCCACTATGTCGTTCCCGGTGCCCGGCACACTAATGATCGAGCCAACAGAAAGCGAACCCAAAGGCGAGCTAGACCGGTTTTTAGCAGCCATGGCACAAATCAAAACTGAAATAGACTTAGTTGCCAGCGGCGCTTACACCCTAGCAGACAACCCGCTGGTTAACGCGCCACATACCGCCGCAATCGTTAGCGGCGACGAATGGACTCATAACTACACCAGAGCGACCGCGGCTTATCCAGTAGCAAGTTTACGGGCCAACAAATACTGGGCGCCGGTTGGCCGTATCGATAATGTGTACGGAGACAGAAATTTGGTTTGTTCTTGCTTGCCGATTGAAGCGTATATGGAAGAGTGAATAAGTTAACCGCCTGGTAAAAAAAGGCCTGCATAATGCAGGCCTTTTTTATTCCAATCAGATAATGCTAGATTTACCTGATTTTTTATCTTTCTTTTCTTGGCGCTTTTCTTTTAGCGTCTTGCCTTCTTTTTTCTTTTCCGACTTCTGCGAACTTTTACCCTTAGCCATGAAGTACTCCTTACTTTACTCGTTGAGAAATAACGCGAATAACTATTTGTATGACCTGACCATAACACTATTAATTATGTAGAAGTAAAAAGCTTAAACTGAACTCTGTTTGTCAGAGCTGTAAGAGCTACTCATTTAACCACATTGCTAGTCACACCAAGATAAGTTGCCGTAGCGGTCACCACATCCCCGTCTGATAAATAAAACCATGGATTCCATAATGTTGCTATATGAAACATGGTCCCTTCCGGGGTGCCGGTTAACACCAGCGTTTTGGCAGGCACTTTGTCACAGCTATTTAGCAGGCGTATTTCTTTAGCCAATTTTTTATAAACCGTATTACAGTCTTTAAGCATGCGCTCTAGAATTTGCATTGGGTTCCATATCATTAACCCCGCTTTACTGAGTTGGCGAAGGTCATTATTCACATATAACTTCATCTCAATATTTTGGTAAAAGTCATCTGCTACGGGGATAACTAAAAGTGAGCCTACCGGTAAATGCGTCGCTCCGCCTTTGCCCAATGCAAAACCGGTTTTACCCATCTCGCCGCCAATATCCATATCTTTCACCAACAACCAGCGGTCGGTGTAATCACCGCACAACAAGTAGGCTAGCGGTGGTTTTTCGCCAAGATGATAATCACTAAGTGGTACCGCACAAATTTCTACTTCATGATCTAAGCGGCCGCCGTTAGCAACAACAGCATTCCAGCTCGTTGGGGTAGATAGTTTAGGGAAAAGAAATGGCTCGCCGGCATGACTAACCTCCGCCGCATGAGCTGAAAAATTAGTTCCTGCGGCGACTATTTTGTCGGCAAAGACCACTGGGATTGAAAGATTTTCCCATAGGTACATTTTACTCTCTGCAGTTGCTGCAAGGACTAGTAACTGCGCCCTGCCAATATCAAGATAGGCATCGACGGCATCGACGTAGCCGGTATTATTGCCGCTGAGACTAATCCCGCCTACGCCTTGCTGATCAGCACTAGTAACCAACAATATTTCTCCTGCGCCGGTTACCGCGATGGTAATAGCTTGCTCGATAGGCGCAATGGTAATTTGTGAGATGATATCGGCAGGTAACTTACTATCGAATTTCGATTTACTTAAGTTCCAACCAGCTAGATATGCGACAACCAGCAAACCAGCTAATACTAACAAACCTTTTTTGAGTAACTTCATCCCTGTCCCTTTATTATTTTATTTTTTAGGCGCCTTTATACACTGCAGGCCTGCGCTCAATTCGTGCCATTAAACCTTCCATAAAATCATCGGATTTGGTGAGCTTGTTTAAAGCCTCATTTTCTCGGTCCAATGCATGGCTAACGTCGTCGATGAGCGGCGCATGTAATAATTTTTTCATTTCTCGTATGGCCAAGCTCGCACCATCGGGTGGTATTAGCTGCATCGCTTTCCCTCTGGCATATGTCATTAGCTCATCGTGGGGCACGACTTTGTTAGCGAGCTGCAAAGCTACCGCCTGCTGGGCGCTAAGTTTTTCAGCGAAATAGATTAGCTCTTTGGTGCGATGCATACCGAGCAAGCGCGGTAGTAAAAAGCTTGAGGCTAGCTCGGGGCATAAACTAAGTTTAGAAAAAGGCAGTTGAACCCAAGCGTTTTCAGACAAATAAATCTGGTCACAACCGGCAAAGGTGAGGGTGAAGGCACCACCAATAGCCAAACCATTAACAGCTGCAATAATAGGCTTGTCGCATTGGTACATTTTTAGCGTAGTGCGCTTTTGGGCAATATCACTGGGGTCTAACAACTGAACTGTTGCTTCAGGCACACCATCTAAGGCATCAGGATTAAAATAACCGCCGCTGCTGTAAGCCTCTTTTTCAGGCTTATCGCCTTCAGCCACCGCGCCCGTAATTATCATCGCGTATGCGCTGTCGTCTTTTTCGAACATATCAACCGCGCAATACACTTCGTAAAAAGAATACATGCTTAATGCATTTTTACGCTTGGGGGTATTAAAGGTTAGGGTGACAATGCCAGCGGCATCTTTGTTGTAACTTATATCTCTAAACTGGTCTGGAGTCATTTTGTGGCCTGTTATAGTTTTCATTAACACCCACATAATAAAAGCTATAAGCCATATTTACCAATAAGCTTATTTAACCTGCCAACTATTTATTAACGCCAAGGCTTACCATCACATTGTACGTAATTTGTACAGCTTGTAGTGCAACCTCTGCACGGTAGTCTTGGCGGCACCGCTGCTACGCTGGCAGCGCTGTACTGAGTTTTTGGATTTAGCTTTGAAAGACTTAACGTATTTGGCGCCTGCCTAACTGTTTGACCAATCATTTCGTCATAGGGGCTGTCCTGCACTAAAGTTAGTTTTTTAATATTACAGGCAGACAAGTCTTTTTGAATACTTGAGACAGAATATGAGCGATACATTTTAAAACCTTTTTTAAGCTTGTAGTAGCGCTCACCCATAACCACGGTGACGCCGTAAAGAGAACCATCCATCGAGTATACCAGCAGTTCATCAATGGTCTTATCTTTAAGCTGGCTAATACTAAGCGTCTCCACTACATCATAACCTTGTCAATCGCCTGCTTTAACTTAATGCTGGAAGGTGCCACTTGACTATCAAAACGCTCCACCAGTTGACCATCACTGTTAAACAAATATTTATTGAAATTCCACTTAGGAGTTAAGTTTTGTTGCTGAATATATTTAAAAACCTGATTGGCATCGCCGCCCTTTACGCTACTGGTAGCAAGCATGGGAAAGCTAACACCAAAATTTACGAAGCACACTTCAGCCGTCTCAGACTCATCTTTTGCTTCTTGGGAGAACGAGTCACTGGGAAAGCCCACTATTACTAGGCCTTTATCACGATACTGCTGATACAGCTCTTCCAAACCAGTAAATTGGTTAGTGTAACCGCAAAAGCTTGCAGTATTGACTACCAGAACTGGCTTATTAGCGGTTAACTCACACAAATCAACCGACGCCGCTGAGTGTAACTGGCGCATATTTGTATCAAAATGATCAGCGCAGTTGTCTTTGGCAGTGGCATTAAAACTGGCCAATCCTACTAACAGCATTAAGATAGCTTTCATATTATTCTCATATCTTATCTATAAATGTCATAATTATACGCAATTCGGATCACTGATAGATCAATAAAAATCTGCTGCTATTAACCATATGGCAATGTACAGCCGCTGTCGCATAATGGCATTGTTTGTATAAACTCGATAAAAATGAGTGCTATTTACCCATGAAAAAACGCGTTGTAATCGTCGGCTTTGGCGACACTGGCATGCTAGCGGCTATTAATCTTGGTAATAATGTCGATATTACCGGTATCAGTCCCAAACCCTGCTTGGTCAGCGGCCAAGAACTGGGACTGCGTCTTACCCAACCTACTAGCTGGAAACGCGATTATGTAGTGCCATTTCGGCGTTATAAAAAACTCGACAATGTCTCTGTCCATCAAGGGTTGGTCAGCGCAATTGACATCAAAAAACAATGCGTAGTATTCGCTTCAGCTGATGGCAGCCAGCAACAACTAGACTACGATGTTTTAATACTTTCGCCCGGCGTAAGCAACGGCTTTTGGCGGCAAAGTGGTATCGAAGACCTTAACTCAATTAATCAAAATATCGAGTCCAAAGCAAGTCAGCTAGGCAGCGCAAATACTATTGCCATTATTGGTGGCGGTGCAACAGGCGTGAGCGTTGCCAGTAATTTAGCGGAGCGCTCACCTAATAAACCGGTACATCTATTTTACAGTCATAGCCAACCTCTGCCCGGCTATCACCCAAAAGTAAGAGACTCGATTGAGCGACATTTAAACCGCAGTGGCGTAATTCTGCATCCTCAACATCGGGCGATAATTCCACCTGGCTTTAACTGTGATGAAATAACGTCCGACGCTATTGAATGGACAACCGGGCAAACTGCTTTTCAGGCAGATGTAAGCTTATGGGCTATTGGTAAGATGAAACCCAATAATGACTGCATCCCAAGCGAGATGCTGGACCAGCAGGGATTTATCAAGACTGACGATTACTTAAGAGTGCCCGGCCATGATAATATTTTTACTGTTGGTGACATTGCCGCTAGTGACGCTAATAGAAGCTCTGCCCGTAATGGCGGCTATCGATTAGTCGCGCGAAATATTAAAGCTTATTTAGCCAACACCCCCGAAATGATGATGAAATACCAAGCGCCCCACTATCGCTGGGGCTCCATATTAGGCGTGCAAAACGACGGGCTGCGAGTCTATCAAACAGACGGTACAAAGTTCCGTTTCCCGAGCTGGTCAATTAGAACAATATTATTACCGCTGCTGGTACGTAAAAATATTTATCAAGGAATGAGAAAATCTAAGCTAGTTTAATTCCCACCAATGCTCAGTTGGCACATCACCGTCAAGTAAATAGGGCTGACCGATAACTGGCGTGGCTAAGTTAATGTTTTGCTCAAACGCCAAGGCTGAAAGCTTGACCAATGGATCATACCAAGGATGAAATGCTAAATCGAAGGTGCTGTTATGTACCGGCAGTAGTACCTCGGCATTAAGATCTTTATGCGCTTGAATAGTTTGCTCTGGCGTCATGTGTACCGACGGCCAGTTTTTATCATAGGCACCGCCTTCTAAAATGGCTAAGTTGAATGGCCCTAAGGCTTCGCCTATTTTTTTAAAACCGTCAAAGTAGCCACCATCACCACTATAAAAAACGTTATGCGCCGGCGCTGTTATCACCCAAGACGCCCACAAGGTCTCATTACGATTCGATAAGCTTCGTCCAGAAAAGTGCTGAGCAGGCGTCGCCGTAAACTGTATTTCATCAAGATCCATATTCTGCCACCAGTCCAACTCATTTACTTTATCGCTGGCAACCCCCCATTCTTTTAAATACTTACCCACACCTAGCGGCACCAAAAACTGTTTAGTTTTGCTGCTTAGTTTTTTAATAGTCTCTTTATCTAAATGATCATAATGGTCGTGAGAAATAATTACCGCGTCGATCTCGGCGAAGTCGTCAATATTCAGTGGTACTGGATGAAAGCGTTTAGGACCGATAAAGCTAATCGGCGATGCACGCTGAGAGAACATCGGGTCAATAAGAATTATCTTGCCTGATATTTTGAGCAACAAACTAGAGTGGCCTAAACGATAAATAACCGGAGTATCGTCAGCAACGCTCAATACATCTTGGTAGCTAATAGGTTTTAGTGGGATTGGTTGAATTGGTTCGGCATCTATCTTTGCCTCAAATATGTAGCGTCGCATAAACCCAAAGGGCGTTGTGCTATTTGGTAGCGGCTTGGGGTCGTTATTAAAGACGCCATTAGCATACTGTGGTGACTTGCCATAGCCCAGAGTATCAGCAGGCATAGTGCAGCCAGCTATCACCAAAAATCCAACTGAGAATATAGCGCCTAATACAATATATCTAACTAATTCCATCACTAATTAATCTCACTAAATACGTCATTATTTCGCTAACAGCATAGTATAGTAAGCAGCGCTAGTAATGAATGCTTAGACGTTATAATGCGTCTTCACAGCACGGTTATCCAACCATTCGCTTAAAGGCGCTATCGTGTTTATCAATAAACTGATGCTTAAGTGCACCGAGAATATGAGCGCCTAGAATAATGTATAGCAAGTAGGGCAATATATATTTATGGAATGTCCCCCAGACTAAATAAGCCTGCCCCTCACCCCATAATGGAGGTACTTCCCAGATAAAAAAGTAGGTCGGGTAACCATGATAGGTGGTCATGACATAACCGGTTACAGGCATCATAATCATCATTACATACAGGGCGATATGCGCCCGATGGGCCCATCTTTTCTCGGCCGGCTTAAGCGTCTCATCTAGCTCCGGACGCCTAGACTTTCTATTCCAAAGCAGCCTTATAACAAGCAGACCAAAGACCATCATCCCTATGGTTTTATGCACGACATAGTAGTGATTACGAAACCACGCTTCTTCCGGAATCATTGTGGTAAATATTCCAATTGGAATAAGTGAAATAATTAATATGGCGGTAACCCAGTGCAAAACGCGAGATACTCTGCCATAGCGCGCCGGCTCATTAGCGGCATGCAATTCAAGTACCACTGTATTTCTACTTTGCTTATAAGCGACAAGCACCAGTGCCCAGCCTGAAATAAAAGCGATCGCAGTCTGAATCCAAAGCAAAGTAGGCTTGGCCGAATCCAATGGCGTTTGATTAGGCTTTGGGTTTTCGAGGACACCGGTGGAAAGAATATTGGCGAACCACACAACAATAGCAAAGCAGCCTAAAGCCGCTAATAAGGTGCCAAATGCACGTACTTTTGGCGTACGATAATTCATAAATAATGCGGTTAGTACTGACGTAATAATAATAGCTAACGCCGCCCAACTATCACCATGGCTTATCGGCAGAGTATTTTCTACAGCCGAAGCCGTAGAAGACAACGCGATAATGGGTACAGCTGTTACAACTAATCGACAAAAAAAATGATCCATGTGGCACCTACTCTGCTTATTTAAGGAATGGTTTAGCTAGGTTTATTCAGCTGCTGCGATAAATAGCACTTTGCCAGATCTTCCACTTTCACCCGCTCTGGTCACCGCAGCGCCAACTTGATCTATGGTAAAACGAGAATCTATTTTTGCTTTCAGTGCGCCGCTAGCAACTAGCTGAATGACTTCACCGAAGGCTGCTTGTTTGTCTTCAGGGCTGGCGACTTCAAACCATTTAGATAACCAAAAACCACGGACACGCACATCGTTAAAAATTATTGCCATAGAACTAAGCGCAGGCGGCTGCATACTAAGCGAGCCGTAGGCAACAATTGTTCCACCCAAGGCTAAGGCATCAACCAGATGAGAAAAGGTGTCGCCGCCCACTGCATCGATGGCTAGCGAAATTTCAGCATTGTTAGTTGCGCTTGCTATACGTTGGGCTAAGCCATCACCGTCGATTAATACAACATCCGCGCCTAGTGCTTCTAACTCAGCTACCAGCGATGCACGGCGTACTATATTCACCGTTTTTAAACCGCGCTGCTTCGCCAATTGAATAAGGTACTCGCCGACGGCAGAATTTGCTGCGCTTTGTATAATCCAATCACCGGGCTTCAGGTCGACAAAATTGTTTAGCATTAAATAAGCGGTTAAGGGATTTACTGTCAGCATAGACATCTGCTCAACATCACCAACGTCAGGCAGTGGAATAAACCCAGCCGCCGGCCCAACTAATTCTTCACGCCAGGTAGCCCCACCAGCCAACATAACTCGCTGACCAATTTTCAAATGGCTAACATCATTGGCAACTTCTAAAACCCGACCAATACCTTCACTACCTGGGTGGGCAGGCAGTTCTGGCTTTACGCCATAAAGCCCCGCTATTTGTAATAAGTTTGACGGATGAATAGGGGCTGCCAAAACCTTTACGCGCACTTCGCCAGCGGCTAATGATTGCTGCGGCGCTTCCATCACTTTCAACACTTCGGCAGGGTTTCCTAATTCATCATGTTGTATATATTTCATTTTGTCTCTCTTTGGATTATGCTTTATTGTTGTTTTTATAAGTATAATATAGCTATATTTGTAGATATGTAGGCAAAAATACACTTTACAATTGTCATAAAGACAACAATAAAGGAATTGACGAAACAAAATGGATAAATTAAGAGCGCTAAATTATTTTGTCGAAGTCGCTAAATCTGGCAGCTTTACCAAGGCTGCTAATATATTTAATGTACCCGCTTCGTCAATCTCACGACGGATTCATGATCTTGAAAGCGAATTGGGCGTGGTGTTATTTCATCGTTCTACGCGCGTTGTCAAATTGACTGAGCTTGGCACTTTGTACTTAGAGCAAATCAGCCCGGCCATTACCGCCTTAGATTTAGCAGACGAAATTGTCGGGCAGCATTCAGACACTCCATCGGGCGTGCTAAGAATATCGGCAATACCCGATTACGGCCGCTCGCGGTTGTTACCCGCACTGTCCAAAATGAAAAAATTTTACCCTGATATTGTCTGCGATGTGGAGCTGTCTGATCACATTTCTAACCTAGCGCAAAACGAAGTGGATATCGCAGTGAGGGCAACCGCCAGTGTGTCCGAGCGAGCGGTCGCAAAAAAATTAACCAATGGCACCTTTATCTTAGTCGCCTCCCCTCAATACTTGGCCAAGTACGGCACCCCAAAAACAGCAGCAGCCTTACAAAACCATCGGGCGCTACTTTATCGACTTCCCAGCGGGATTTTATATTGGCAAGCGAAAATGGCTGACGGCTGGCAAGAACTGCGTCTACCACCGGCATTTATCTGCAATCAAGGCAATACCATATTGGCCGAAGCACTGGCGGGAACCGGACTCGCCTTAGTTCCGCGCTGGGGAGTTGTCGACAAGCTTGATAATAAAGAATTAATCCATATCACTTTGGACGACGCTAATGTGCACGCCGCAAGAACCGACAGTTCTGGAATTTATTTGCTTTACCATCGGCCAAAATACGCGGTTCAAAAAATACGCTTAGCGGTAGATTTTTTATTGGCAGAATTAAGTGAAACTAACTAGGTAAACATTAGGGAGTCAAGGCCACGTATTGTAAGTGACAACAGCATCAACTACTGCCAACTACTGCCAACTACTGCCAACTACAAGCATCTTAATAGTCCATTTGTAGCTTTACTATAACGCCATTAAATCACCTAAAATACTGTTTAAATTTTATCTCAATGCGTCAGTAAAATTTTTGCTAACTTTCGCGAAAACCTCAATGACAGTAGCTCAATATGCGACTAATATCCGCCCTATTTATGTTATCTGCCACTTGTAGTTGAGAACGACTTGAAAATACTACTCACCATAAGTTCACTTTTATTATCTACGGCAATGCTACTGATCGGCCATGGTATGCAGCTTACTGTGTTGCCACTGCGAGCCGCCGCTAATGGTATGCCAGATTCAGAAATTGGACTAACAGCATCGGCCTATTTTTTTGGCTTTATTATTGGCTGCCTGTATGTGCCTAGGCTGATTGCTAGGGTTGGCCATATTCGCGTATTTGCTGTGCTAACGGCGATTTTAGCCAGCTCAATATTATTATTAGAGCTGATTGACTCATGGCTAATTTGGATGCTTTTACGCTGCTGCACAGGCATTGCCATTTGTGGTATCTACACGGTTATTGAAAGCTGGCTAAACACAACGACCTCGCCCACCAATCGCGGCCAAATATTATCCGTCTATACCTTTATCGTTTTAGGCTCAATGGCGGCTGGCCAGCTACTAGTAAATGTTGGGCCAATAGATACCTCAATTCCATTTATTGTAGCGGTATTGTTTTTGGTGCTAGCCATTATTCCAATAGGCCTAACTAGCAGCCTTGCCCCCAACCCAGTAGAGCCTGCCCGACCTAGCTTTGCTTTGCTGTATAAAAAGTCTCATTCGGCATTTGCTGGAGCACTGGCGTCAGGGCTAATTGCTGGCAGCTTTTGGTCGCTTGGGGCGGTGTTTGTCTCTTTTTATAGTCACACACAACTGCAGGTAACATGGCTGATGACCGCCACCATTGCTGGCGGCGCACTACTGCAATATCCCATTGGTTATTTATCAGACAAGGTAGATCGACGCATAGTAATGGCGTTGCTATGCCTATGCGGCGCTATAAGCTCTGTCTTAGTTGCGCTCTATGCAGCCACTTGGGCGGCACCGCTAGTGTTATTTTTATTTGGCGCAACCATTATGCCTATTTATGCCATCGCCTTAGCAACTGCAGCCGACGTATCTGAGCCTGATGAGTTTGT
The DNA here is from genome assembly GCA_963933215.1 of uncultured Cellvibrionales bacterium. Classification (GTDB taxonomy): domain Bacteria; phylum Pseudomonadota; class Gammaproteobacteria; order Pseudomonadales; family CAWVSB01; genus CAWVSB01. The sequence goes on along the minus strand of CAWVSB010000003.1, from coordinate 142,532 downwards.
TCAAATGGGCACGTCAGTATTATTATTGAATGCAGTCGGCGCAGTAATTGCACCATTATTTATCGGCCAGCTAATGAGCCTTTGGGAGCCATCTGCGTTATTTTGGTCAGCAGCCGTTTTAGCAATCATTTTTGCCACTTATATTTTTGCCCAGCTAGGCCATAGTCGCAGTGTGACAGTAGAAGATCAGACACCATTTAACGCCGCCGCCTCAGCGACGGCTCCGACTAGCTTTGACATGGATCCGAGGGCACAAGAAGAACCCGTTAAAGAAGATATACCACCCCATAACGACGCAATTCTGCCCTAAGTGAAAATATTTTTACTAACCCATGAGCGTGAGCTAAACCGAAAAACCAATACTGGCACTATTGCCATTGATCTCTCGGCGGGCATTGTTGAGCGTATTGTATGGGAGCGAGTAAACCCCAATAACGACTTAGTAGAATTGTTTGCCAACAACAAGGCATTGCTACTTTACCCTAGCGATGGTGATAGCAGCGCTGACATTGAAGACTTTGACAATATTGTTGTCATTGATAGCACATGGCAAGAAGCCCAAAAAATTTATAACCGCAGCCCCTATTTAAAAGCAGCACCTAAAGCTGTTTTGTCGCCTAAATATCAATCAGCATTCCAATTAAGGCGCAACCAACGCGCAGGCGGCTTATGCACAATAGAATGTGTTATTGAGCTACTGCGGATTAAGGGCCGCGAGCAATTAGCTGATGCACTAGAAAGCAAATTTAATCTATTCAATCAACGCTAATAATACCGACAAGTGCTTTATTATTTTTGCGCTATTTGATACTTTGCCGTACCCACTTTTTAGGAGAAATACAATGTATAGCCACATGATGGTCGGTGCTAACGATATAGAAGCATCAAGAAAATTTTATGACGCAATATTAGGCACAATGGGCCATGCGCCTGCAGTAAAAGATGAAAAAGGTCGGTACTTCTATTTTACTGACAGCGGCATTTTTTCAATCAGCATACCAATTGACGGCCAACCAGCCACTGTCGCCAATGGCAGCACTGTAGGCTTTGCAGCAGCCAGCCCAGAGATAGCAGATGCATGGCATGCTGCTGGGGTAGCAAATGGCGGAACTACCTGTGAAGAACTTCCTGGGGTACGTGAAGGCGCTATCGGCAAGCTTTACTTGGCTTATTTACGTGATCCATCTGGTAATAAGGTTTGTGCACTGCATCGAGTGGCATAGGCTTAACGAAAAGATTACAGGGCGCCTTTTGGCGCCTTTTTTTATCCCACTAATTAACTGGGGTCGCTAAATAATGCCCCCAGCTGCTCTTTACTCCCGTGCTATAGTGCGTCTCCTAAACAGCCTTGTTGCAATAGCACTAACAGCGTAAACCTAATAGAACCGAGCCTCGCATGACTTTTCCCACGCTGCAATTAAGTGACCCCATTTTACAAGCCCTTAACGAGCTGGGTTACATTAAGCCTACCGCTATACAAGAAAAAGCAATCCCAGAAATTTTAGCAGGCAATGATATTGTTGCTACCGCGCAAACAGGCACCGGAAAAACAGCCAGCTTTGTACTGCCTTTGCTGCAGTTATTAAGCGGCGACCGTAAACGCCGTGCAAAACGGCTGCGCGCACTAATACTTGTGCCCACCCGCGAGCTAGCGTTGCAAGTGGAAAAGAATATTCAGCTTTATGGCAAACATCTAAACCTGCGCTCGATGGCGATGGTGGGAGGCATTGATAGTGAGCCACAAAAAGCGGTTCTTATTTACGGCGTTGATATAGTGGTCGCCACTCCAGGACGACTACTTGATATGGCTCACCAAAGAGCGTTACATTTTGATGAGCTAGAATTTTTAGTTTTGGATGAAGCTGACAGAATGCTAGATATGGGTTTTATTGGCGATATTAATAAAATTATTGAACGCCTGCCTGAGCAAAGACAGAACTTACTGTTTTCTGCCACCCTATCTAAAGAAGTTCGTCAGCTTGCCAGAACCGCAATAAGTAACCCGGTTGAAATATCTATTAGCGATGACAACACTTCAACACCGAAAATATTCCAGTGGCTAGTTACTGTTGATAAAGACAATAAATCTGCCTTACTAAGCCATTTAATTAAACAAAACGAATGGACGCAGGCGCTTATATTTATTCGCACCAAACACGGCGCAGCAAAGTTAGTTAGCCAGCTAGAAAAACGTGGTATTGCGGCTGAGTCTATTCATAGCGGCCGAAGCCAAGCGATGCGCACCCAGTTATTAGCTGATTTCAAAAGTGGCAAAATTGGTATATTAATTGCCACTGGCATTGCCGCACGCGGCATTGATATAGATGACCTAACCCGAGTGATTAATTACGATCTACCTGATGATGCCGACGACTATATTCATCGCATAGGAAGAACTGGCCGTGCCGGAGCAGATGGCGAGGCAGTATCACTTGTTTCTAGAGATGATTTCAAAAGATTATGTGCCATTGAACGCAGACTAGAAAAAATAATCGAGCGTAAAGAAATCATCGGATTTAAAACAAAAACAGAAGTTCCTATGTCAAACTTAGACTACACAAGACCGAATTAAAACTCGCTATCAAAGCAAGTGATTATTTAGCTTGGAGTTAATTCAGCAGACTTAGTCATACCGCGAACGACTTCACCATAGCTTTGCGGGATATACATATTTTCATACGCTCCTTTATTTTTTAACAGCTCATGTAGCTCTTTTAACTTGTAGCAAGGCACACTAGACATAAAGTGATGCTCGACGTGATAATTCACCGAGTTAGGGGCAATCAGTATGCGCTCCCACCAGAGTGGAATTGTGGTGCGAGTACTTTCTCGGGGGTCGTCATGAAATAACTCTGGCACCGCACCATGCTCGGCCACTTGCCTTATACGAACCACCACCATAAATGATGTCATTTGGGTAACCAGCCACACTAGGTACATCCACGGGGCAAACAATAAGCCCAGCACGACCGCCAATAGCAACTGCGCCCAGAGTATTTTTAATGCGGGAATCGCGAGCTCTCGCTTGGTTATGTCAACCACACCAGATGCACTTCTAATAATAAAAGTGATTAATTTAATTCCAGTACGACCAGTTATGTCACGCGCCATTTTCCGCCTGAAGCTTGCTTTCTCTACCGGATAAGTTCGATAATTTTCAAGATTTGGATCGTCTGCCGTACCGACTTTTTGATGATGAACTTTATGCTCGTTAGCAAAGGCATCTAAGTCGTTAAAAGTAGGTGCAGCGCAAAGCCACTGACCAACGAAATGATTTAGCTTAGGCGAATTAAAAAAGGTCCGATGCCCACATTCATGCATAAGAATCGATAACCCCAGCATTCGTCCTGCCAGCAAAATAATCGCTAAAATAATCGTTACCGGGCTTGTCCAAATAGTCACCATGGTAAAGAGCGCAAAGACACCTAACCAGTTTACTATTAATACTAGTGATGCCTGAATATCACTTTTAGCAGTGAAATATTTAATTTGGTCTTGGTCGAGATAGTCTTTGATTTTCATAATAACCAACCTTCTTCAACTATTTTGGGAGCTAACTTTTAGACACGTATCCAAACCTAGTTGATCGCAAGTTTATTGCCATTACGTCTAACGTCATCATTTGCTTACTGCAATGACAGATATGGCGTAGCGGCGCTGGTATCAAAGGCTTTGGCATAACTTAGCAATGCCAGCTTAGAGCCATCAATTTCAATCAAGCCTTCGGCTATCGCCTGCGGATACCCTATTTTTTTAGTAAAAATGTTATTTAGCGTGTCGCGTGTAAGTGTCAAATTGACATCGCTGTCACTTAACAAGGCGCTGTGGATATCCAAAATACTGTTTCTAAGCTCTAGTGTAAACTGCTCGTTTGTATCAGTGAAGTTAAAACCAACCTTTAGCTGTGTATCTTTAATAGCTTCTGCATCCACATAAAAACGTTGGGTATTAAAAAGCTGAGCCGTGGTCATTTCAGCTGGGGTAAAAGAAACTTTACGCAATCTTGCCAACACCTTACCCGGATCAACCTTGCCTTCTAGCTCCAGCGCACTAGTAAGGTAGAAGCCACGCCAGTTAGTATTAGCGGTAGCGTAGCCAATAGCACGCAGTGCTGCAGCTTTTAATTGCCGAGCTGGCATATCTTGCTTATCGACTCTGACTAGCAAAGCAGTAAGCTCACTTGCCCACTGGTAGTCTTTATCAAAAAATGCTTTTTCTGCCGCAGTAAACACAGCGTCTCGACCACCCATTAGCTTTATGTATCGAGAAGCTTTTTCTATCCTAGGAATTGGATCTAATTCGGCGGGGTCGCCATTCCACCAGCTAATATATGAAGTGTAATAGGCCCTTACGTTGTGCTTAACCGTGCCATACATCTCCTTGGTCCACGGGTCTATATCTAAATAGCTGGGTAACTTAATAGTGTTGGCAAGCTCATCCTGAGTGAAGCCCTTATTGATATAACGAATAGATTGGTCGTGAGTGTACTGAATAACATCGCGATATAAAGTCAGCACCCGCTGGCTTTGCTCACTACCGAAAACTGGTTGACCATGACTGGGTACTAAATAATCTATCTCTAAACCGCGCATTTTATCCAGCGCTTGCAGCCATTTTTCAGCATCGCGTGGTTTGGTGCCACGCAGAGAATGTAAATTGGGGTAATTAGGCCCTTGTATCTCATCGCCAGTTAGCAATATTTTTTGCGCTGGCAAATACACCGCTATATGGCTAGCAGACTCACCACCTGTTTGCATAAACTGTATGTTAACGCCGGCAATTGTCATCTCTTCGCCATCGTCGACAAAAGTGTTGGGCGTGATATAGCTAGAACCGCCGCTTTGTAATTGATAACCACAGCAGGATATATGGTAGTCACGCCCATCGGTTTCTGAATCTAGCAACTGACCATACATATATAGCGCTCTAACTCCCATAATCGGCGCAGTTGCTTGGTTTTCATCGGCTAGCTCGCGCATAAATTGCTGCCCTGCAATAATTTTTACCTTGCCATTTTCAGCCTGCTGCCTAGTCGCAAACACGCCGGCACCATTAATATGGTCAGCATGATGGTGGGTATACACAATTGCTTTAACCGGCTTGTCGGTAATTTCTCTAAAAGCATCTAGTGCAACTTGGGCGTGATCATTGGCGGCAGTGGTATCGACAATAATTATGCCGTCATCGCCTTCGATCATAATGACGTTACCAAAACCTTTATTGGGCGTGTTGTAATCCCAAACTGAATAATCACCAATTTGAAACAGCTCTTCCTTTAGATATTTCGCATGCTCTACCAAATAGTCAGGCGCCGAAAATTCCACCTCATAGGGGTTTTCTTGCTGACTAATATCGTCGCTACAGGCATTTAATAGCAGTACTGAAAAGAAAAACAAAATGACTGATTGAATATTCATAACTCACCTTCTTATAATTATAGCTTTACGTGGTAAATGATAAAGCAATTGATTAGTAATCATATGGTCTAACCGCTAAGAAATCACAATGTTATAAGTCAGATTCTACTAAACATGACGTATACTGCCCTCCATGATTAATGCCCAATATGTTTTAGAAACCACCTTCGGCTACGGCTCCTTTCGTCCCCCGCAAGAAGACATCATTAACACTGTAGTAGCAGGCGAAGACGCTTTGGTACTGATGCCTACGGGGGGCGGTAAATCACTGTGCTACCAAATACCAGCACTAGTTCGAGGCGGTTGCGGCATTGTGATATCGCCGTTGATTGCGCTGATGCAAGACCAAGTAGATGCTCTGCGTCAGCTTGGGGTTAAGGCCAGCTATCTGAATTCAACACTTTCAGGCGAGGAAGCATACAGTACTGAGCAAGCGCTACTGGCTGGTGATATAGACTTACTTTACATAGCACCAGAGCGGCTTAATCAATCGCGTATGTTAGATTTACTAAATCGCGCACCCATCGCCTTATTTGCTATTGATGAGGCTCATTGTGTATCGCAATGGGGCCACGATTTTAGAGCCGACTATTTAAAGCTAAGTATTCTGCATGAGCAGTTTCCAAGCGTGCCGCGTATTGCATTAACCGCTACCGCTGATGCTCGCACTAGAACTGAAATAATTAATCGTCTGGACCTCGGTGAAGCAAAGCAATTTATTTCCGGTTTTGACCGCCCTAATATTCGCTACACTATTAGTTTAAAACACAACGGCAAACAGCAGCTACAGCAATTTTTAACTGAAAATCATCCTAATGACGCCGGTATTATTTATTGTCTGTCTCGTAAAAAAACTGAAGACATTGCCTTTTGGCTGCAAAGCCAAGGCTTTAATGCCCTGCCCTATCATGCCGGTTTAGATTCAAAAACTCGTGCTAACCATCAATCTCGTTTTTTGCGTGAAGAGAGTATTATCATTGTAGCAACCATTGCCTTCGGCATGGGTATTGATAAACCCGACGTACGCTTTGTTGCCCATTTAGATTTACCAAAAACGGTAGAGTCATACTATCAAGAGACCGGCCGCGCCGGGCGTGATGGACTACCTGCCAACGCGTGGATGATTTACGGCCTGCAAGACGTGATAAAACTGCGCCAAATGATGGAAGGCTCTGAGGGCAGCATTGAGCACAAGCGAGCAGAGCAGCACCGGTTAAACGCCATGTTAGGCTTATGTGAAATCACTACTTGTCGGCGCCAAGCACTACTTAACTACTTTGACAATGAATTGCCCCAGCCCTGCGGCAATTGCGACACCTGCTTAAAACCAGTCCCTACGTGGAATGGCACAGAAGCTGCGCGTATGGCATTAAGCGCCTGCTATAGAACTCAGCAACGCTTTGGTGTTAACTATTTAATTGACGTGCTGCGGGGCGCTGAAACTGAAAAAGTCGTCCAAAATAATCATCATCAAATACCTACCTATGGCGTAGGCAAAGAATTGGACAATAACCAGTGGCGCTCGGTGTTTAGGCAATTGGTTGCCCGCGGCTATTTAAGCGTAGATCTAGAACGATTTAACGCGCTGCGCTTAGAAGAAAAATGCCGACCACTACTGCGCGGTGAAGAACAGATTGAGCTGCGCAAAGATGTCAACCAAAAAGCAGCCAAGCGCACTACCAAAACTGCCTTGCCGTTAGATGTAGATGTAGCACTATGGGAAGCGTTGCGTGAATGCCGCCGCGAGCTAGCCGATGAGCAAGGCGTGCCGCCCTATGTAATATTTCATGACAGCACATTGCAAGAAATGTGTACCAGCGTGCCACAAAGTTTGCCCGAATTTGCTCAATTAAGCGGCGTAGGTGAGCGTAAGCTAGATAAATATGGCAGTGTATTTTTACAAGCGATCAATTCTCACTTAGCGCAATAATTAGCTAGCCTTTGCTAGTTTTCCAATAAGCATTTTGTTAGTCGTGCCTTGCACCAACAAACTAAATACTACTACACCAAATACCATCGACTGAATAGTCCACCAATAAGGTAAGCTGGTCGGCAGTGACAGCACCAAGGCGATGGCAATAGCGCCGCGCAAGCCACCCCAGATTAATAGTATTTGCCAATTAGAAGACACTGGTTTACCTAGCAAAGAACTAATCGCACAAGAGACTTTCACCGCTATAACTCGTGCGATCAACACTCCAATAATAGCAATTAGCATAGCCAGCCACTGGTCTTTAAACATGGCAACAGTTATTACCAAGCCCATAATGACAAACAATATATTAGTTAGAAAAAGCCCCAACCATTCCCATGTTTCAGCAATGGCAAAAGCGACGGAGTCTTCAACTTCCTTAAGCGAAAATTTCACCACAATTGCTGAAATCATTACCGCCATAATGCCGGACACATGCAAAATGTGCTCGCCAATATAGAAAATAGCAAATGCTGAAAATACCAAAATGAAACGACTGGCAACTGACGAGCCAATAAGCAGAACCAAGGCGCTGGTCACCAATCCTGCTATTAGCCCAAAGACCATGCCACCGATAAATACTAAGGAGAAAAACCCAAAATAACTGCCCTGGGCGTCGCCCATTTGAGTCGCAATGCCGATGACAATCATAAATAACACAACGGCTGATGCGTCATTAAATAGGCTTTCGCCCTCAAATAATGTCGTCAAATTATCAGGTGCATTAGCATTGCGCAGCTGCGAGATAACCGCCACCGGATCAGTGGCCGCTAAGATAGCACCCGTGAGTAATGCCGCTATCCATGGAAACCCTTGTGGATGACCGACACCAAAGTAAACCAAACCGCCAGTAATAAAGGTACTTATAAGCACGCCTAAGGTAGCTAGCAACAAAATAGGTAACAGCCATTTTTTTAGCAACGCAGGTTTTAAATGCCAGGCAGCTTCAAAAATAAGCACTGGCAAAATAATAAAGAACACTATTTGTTGCAAATTATCGGCACGGATACCGGTATCAAAATCAACATAGCCCAAACTTAAGCCGGCTAAAAACCCTACTAACAAACAAGCCAAGGTTAGCTCTAGGCGTAAAAACTTATTCACCAATAAGCCAACCAACGTTAAGCCACCTAGCGCTAATATCTGCCCGATAATGTCAACAGTCATGCTATACCCTCAATTAAAATGGATAAATCGAACTAACGTTGATCAATGTATCTGCGTTTAAACCAATAGTCGAAACTGACAAAACGCCCGGCACCGGTAAATAACAAGCTTAGCAACATGATTAAATACGTTGCCGCAAATTCAATACCGTTATTTAGCACCACAATGCTGCCGCTAGAGGTAAGCCAAGAATAATTACCATTTTCTTTTAAAATAGATTTGGCAGCAGATAATTTTTCCGCTGATTCGATTACCCGCTCATTACTAAATGAGCCGCCTGGGTCGGCAATCGCTTGCCAGCCATTTTCGGCATGAACAGAAGTCATGGCAATAATCATAGTGAATATAAGCGGCCCAGCAATCCAGCGTAAGCCGATACCGAGCAGCAAACTTATCGCTCCTAAAATCTCTACCCATGTCGCCAAAAAGGCTAGCACTAAGGGGAATGGTAAACCCAAACCCCAATCAGCATTACCAAACCATTCTACCGTGCTGTCAAAGCTGCCCCATTTTTTTGTTCCTGCCATCCAAAAGATTGGCACCAAATAAAGTCGCAACGCCAATGGCGCTAAAAAATCGACCTTTTTAGTAAGCTCTAGTAGTTCGTATAACTTATTCAGTACTGCCTTCATGTCATTCACCTAATTATTATAAAAAATAGCTATTTATAGTGCAGTCACATTGATGTGTTCAGCTTTCACTGCTGGAATTGGATGACTTTCGGCCAATGAAACCGAATGGCCACCACTTTCAATAATTCGTACATGCTTGCGCTCCAATTTACGTGGCTGGCTAACGCCACATGAATGGGCAATCATGCCAACGCCATAGACGATCTGTTCAGCAAAGTTAGTAACTCGCTTGGCCTTATCTTCGGGCACCAGCCCTCGCTGCAATTCAGCATTATGAGTTGTGATACCAGTAGGGCAGGTATTTTTACTGCATTGCAAAGCCTGAATACAGCCCAGTGCAAACATAAACCCTCTGGCTGAGGTGACAAAATCTGCCCCCACCGCTAACGCCCACGCAACTTTACCTGGGGTAATTAGTTTGCCTGAACTAATGACTTTGATACGCTCGCGCAGCCCATAGCTGTGGAGTAAATTCACCACAATTGGCAAGCTTTCCTGTAATGGCATCCCCATATAATCCATTAATGGCTGTGGCGCGGCGCCAGTGCCCCCGTCGGCGCTATCAATAGTGATAAAGTCTGGAGCATGTGAAATACCGCGACTATGTATCTCTGTAAATAGATCGTCAAAGAAATCTAGCTGGCCTACCACCATTTTAACACCAACCGGTTTACCAGTGACTTGGCGTACTCGATGAATCATATCTAACAAATCATCGACACTTCGAATATCTTCATGGCCGTTAGGGCTAATAGAATCAGAGCCTATGTCAATACCACGGATGCCAGCGATTTCTTCGGTGACCTTGCCGCCGGGTAAAATACCACCCTTACCGGGTTTGGCCCCCTGGCTCATTTTTATTTCAAACATTCTCACTTGTTCGTGTGCTGCTATGTCGCGTAGTTTGTCATCGCTCAATTTTCCATCTGGCGTGCGGACACCATATTTGGCAGTGCCAATTTGGTAAACGATATCGCAACCCCCTTCTAGATGATAAGGCGACAAGCCTCCCTCGCCAGTATTCATCCAAATACCTGCTTCACGTGCGCCGTTAGAAAGTGCCTGTACCGCAGGTTTGGATATAGCGCCAAAGCTCATGCCTGAAATATTAATGATAGCTTTTGTTGTATAAGGCGAATCACAATACCCCCCACCTACTGTCACCGGCTGCGGCTCTGCAACGTCTTCCGTTAGGGTAGGAAAAGCGCTATTGAGAAATATCGTATCCCCTTTGTGATCTAAAGGGCGAGTAGAACCAAATGAAATAGTGGTATCAACTTTTTTTGCAGCGCGATAAACCCATGACCGCTCGGCCCGGTTGAATGGCAATTCCTCTCGGTCCATTGCAAAAAAGTATTGCCTGAAAAATTCACCCATATGCTCAAAGGCGTAGCGAAAGCGACCGACAACTGGGTAGTTTCGACGGATAGTTTGCGCCGTTTGAGTTTTATCAATGAGATAAATCACCGAAATAATTAACAGGCCCAAGCCCGCAACAAACAGCAGCAGTAAAGCACTCCATTGAATAACGCTCTGAGCTAATATTTGTAGCTTATCCATTAGTGACTCCTCGATTATAAATGTCTAAATTGTGCATGTAAGCTCACCAAGACGCCGAGTGAGCTTCTGATTTTCTTCATAATCTATTGGTATAACAATTAGACTTGGGCCACGATGCTCTGCGGCGTTTACTAAGGCTGCGTCTAAGTCTTTGCTGTCGGCAACAAACTGGTAATCCCAACGGAAAGATTTTGCCAACAATTCCCAGTCGGGGTTTTGAAATGACAAGTCCGTATGTTCGCCAAATTGTGCCCACTGTTTCCATGCAATCAAACCATAGGCCTTATCTTCCCAAACCATCATGGTAATATTACTATTTAGCCGACTAGCCGTTTCCATCTCTTGTACATTCATCAAGAAACCCGCATCACCGGCGATACCGATAATTTTCCGGTCGGGATCAACGAGACTCGCCCCGATTGCGCCGGGCAGTGCAAAACCCATTGAACAAAAACCATTAGGAATTAAACAGCCGTTAGGCGTTTCACAATGATAGTGCCTTGCAATCCACATTTTGTGAGCGCCGACATCGGACAATAGCAACCCGTCTTTGGCGTATACTTTACTCACCTCATGTAATACTTTTTGCGGCTTAATAATTCCTGTTGTTTCATCGTCATTATAGTGATTCAACTCGCTCATCATTTCTTGACGAGTGCGCTGCTGCTGGCCTAAATCAAAATCAAAACTAGCGCCACTTTTCAGCTCGGCCACCAATGCTTTTAGGGTGTCGGCAACATCACCGACTAGCTCCACCTCTGGGTGGTAGGCGCTATCAATTTCTGCAGGGACAAAATCAAGATGAATAATTGTTTTCTTGCCATCTTCATTCCACAAACTAGGGTGGTATTCGACCATATCAAAACCAATGGCAATAACGATATCAGCGGCATCAATGGCGCAGGTTCCTATGTCTTTAGAGCCTAGCCCAATAGTGTAAAGCGACTGCTCACTATTAGGGTCTATTGCACCTTTAGCCATAAAGGTATTCAGCACACCGATGCCAGTTAGATCAACCAATTCTCTTAAGTTTTCTGAACTACGTGTGCGTACACAGCCATTACCAGCCAGTATTATTGGGCGCTTAGCCCCTCTAATTTTATCGGCTGCCACTGCAACCATTTCACTATTGGCGGGCGAACGCCTAAACCGAATTGGCGTCATTGGTTTGGCTTCAGTATTTTGTTCGGCGATGTCTTCAGGCAATTCCACCAACACTGCACCAGGCTTTTCACTTCTGGCAATTCGTACCGCTTTGCGCATGATTTCTGGAATACTGTCGGCGTGTATAACAGTAGTAGCCCATTTAGTTACCGGCTCAAACATTTTCACCACATCCATAATTTGATGTGATTCTTTATGTAAGCGCCTAGTACTACCTTGACCGGTTAATACCAGCATTGGCGCTCTATCCATATTCGCATCAGCAACACCGGTTATTAAATTGGTTGCGCCAGGGCCAAGCGTACCCAAACAAGCCGCTGGGTTACCGGTCAATCGGCCATAGATTTCAGCCATGAAAGCAGCGCCCTGCTCATGTCGTGTTAAAATAAAGCGTATTTTTGTAGTGTCCTCTAGACTCATCATAAAGTCGGCGTTTTCTTCACCGGGCACACCAAAAATATATTCAATACCTTCTTCTTCTAAACATTTCACCATTAAATCTGAAGCTTTCATTTTTTCTCCCAACGACTATTATTTCTTTAATACCAGCATTTTTTCAAACTGCAGCTCTTCAACCGTGTAAGGAATACCGCCCACCCCCAAGCCAGAAGCATCCAAGCCAGCAAATGGCATCACGTCATCTCTAAAAGCGGTATGGTCATTAACCATAATTGCCGAAGCATTGATTTGATCATAAGCCCGATACACGTCATCGAGATGTTCAGTAAAAATAGATGCTTGAAAGGCAAACTGTTCGATATTCACCCTACTAAGAGCGCCTTCTAAATCTTCAACGGGATAGACGCAAACTACTGGGCCAAAAATCTCTTGCCCACTTACTTTAGCTTCTTCTGGCGGAGACAGTAAAAGTGTTGGTTGGTAAAAATTACCTTTGGGAGGCTGACCACCCACGGCAACAGTTGCACCAAGGCTTCTGGCTTCTTCCACCCACTCATGTACCCGCGCGGCCTCTTGCGAACGAATTAATGGTCCAACTTGAACCCGTTCGTCAGTGGCATTACCCACATTTAGTGCTGCTACTGCAACGATTAGCTGATTACAAAAATTAGCATAAATTGATTTGTCGACATAGACTCTTTGAGTGCTAACACACACTTGTCCGGCATGATAAAAACCGCCCTTGGTAATGGCCGGTATCGCTTTATCTAAATCAGCAGACGCCGCCACAATACAGGGCGCGACGCCGCCATGTTCTAACGCGCATCGAACCCCAGGTTGTAATTGAGACCTCAGCATCCAGCCGACTTTAGCCGAGCCTATAAAGCTAAAGAAAGCGATATGTGAGCTTTGCACCAATGCGCTGGCAACATCTAAGTCGGGTGTTATAACCGCTTGAATATAGTCTCGCGGAACACCCGCTGCATACATTGCTTCAATTAGTCGTAGGCACGACAGAGGTGTGTCTGGCGCAGGCTTAACAACGCAAGGGCAGCCAGTCGCAAAAGCCGGAATTATTTGATGAATAATAAGGTTAAGTGGATGATTAAAGGCGCTAAACGCGAGTACCACGCCACGAGGAAAGACCTCGGTGAAGTTTAACCGATCGGCTGATGCTGCCTGATGACCTAAAGGAATGACTTTGCCGCGATATTCGTTAACAGCGGCAACCGCCATTTTAATTCCCGCGATTGCTCTAGTCACTTCAACCCGGGCATCCATTAGCGGTTTGCCCCCCTCTTGCGCAATTGTTATCGCAAAAGCTTCATGGTCTAACTCGATAGCAACAGCCAGTTTTTCTAATATCGCTGTCCTTTCATGCCGCTTTAGCTGACGAGAGCGGTCACCAAATAATCCTTTCGCAGCCTTTATCTTGCCTAAAGCACGACTACAATCATCAGTATCCAATTGCGCCAGCACTTCAGCGCTCGATGGATTAACGACTTCAAGTATATTTTTGTTCACCATACAATTACCCATTGGATAAACCGGAACATGCAATATATGAATTACCCCATTAACTAAACAGCATCAATGAAATAGCTAGCTAACATTTAGCGTTTGTTATTTTTATGCGCTATGTAAAATAGGTAAGTGTATTGGCACTACCTATAGAATTTTTATGCTGTTAAGCAATATCTGTAGTATCTACCGCTAAACTATACCTGTGCTTACCTTTTCGTATATATTTACTATCAATTCGTTCAGCATTAATACTATCAAACTTTAATTGAACCAATGCCCAACTAAGTTATCTGAAAATCGTATATGCGACGGTAGAAAAATAATAATGAATAAAGATAATCAAGTAATAGACAACTTACTAACTATTTACCAGCACCGCGTTGTCATTATTGCTCACCCGGCCTTTGACGAACCATTTCATGAAGACAAACCGGCAATGCTCAATCGAATCCCATTCCATTGTGTTGAAAAGGGTAGCTGCACCGTTACCTGCAACGACAATGAATATGCGCTAAAAATCGGCGATTTTGTCGCCATCATGCGTGGCGGCGAACATGTTTTAACCGTCAATGATGACCAAGTATTGGAACAAACAACCTTGATTTGCGGCTATTTTGAATTTCTTGACGACCATAATCAATTGCTTATGGAGAGCTTTCCAGAGATTCTTGTGTCGAAAGCATCAGATATTGAAAAATCAAAAAAAATCAAAACATTGTCTGAACTGATGATGCAAGAAATTAACAGCGGCAACCCTGGCTCTGAGAAAGCTACCGCGATGTTGGCTGATTTATTTTTTATCGAAATATTGCGTGCAGCTTTGAAAGACCGTAAGGCAAACAAGGGGCTTATTGCGGCTTTCGCTGATAAAAACCTGGCGCTGGCCTTGGACGCTTTTCATAACAACTTCGACTTGCCTTGGACTTTAGATTCACTCGCAAAGGAGGCGGGGGTATCAAGAACAAAATTTGCTATCAACTTTAAAGAAGTGGTTGGTATCAGTCCTGGGAATTACATTACCCAGTGGCGAATTCATTGGGCTGCAGCTCAACTAAGAGACACTAAAAGTAATTTGTATCAAATTGCACTGGCCGCCGGTTATCACTCAAACGCAGCCTTTACCCGAGCATTTAGCAAACAAATGCAAGCGTCACCTGACATCTATCGCAAAAAATACTGCACTAGCAATTAAACTGCGTAGCTTCTGAGTAACTGATTATCAACCCAAGTTAAAATGTAGCTAGAGATTAGACTTCCTATATCGTCACTTGCTTGGTCCTGAGACAAGAACGAACATAGATTGGCAAAGTCATTACCTACTAGAACCAAGCCAATTAGCTGGTGTTCTTGATGGGTTACCGACCTAAACTCGGTTAAACGATCTTTATTGCGCCAGATAATCCAATGATTCTCTTGCTGCATTGGCGCAGGAGGAATTACTCCCTCCTTCATCGCCTGCCAAATATCCACAGTATTCCACTGCAAAGTAATACATTGTACACTTGGATGTAATCTAAATATAACCGCAGCCCAGTCGCTTGCTGCAATATTCTGCAAATCTTCACGGCATAAAAAATTACTATCTTGGGCGTCAAACGCTGTCATTAAAATACGTTCAAAGGCAGCAAACTCGGCCGCCACCGGCACATCTTGCAACAGTTCAAAGTCTATTAAAAATTGCGGCAAGTTGTCGCAAAAGTGGCGTAAAGAAGTATATGACGAAGGATACTTTTCGATGTAGCCAGCAACCACCTGGTCGAAAATGTCATCTCCCAAATAAAATCCCAGTTGCGAGTGATCGGTATCAATAGCCTCTTTTAATCGCAAGCTATAGGCGTTTTTATAAATCTGTAGTTGCTGCAATTTTTTGTCATCACTGACAGAAGTAATGCTATCAAAAATACTGTCATCATCATGCAGTAAATAGTTAAGTAAGTTTAGCTGTAAATTTTTAAGCTCACTCATAACGGGGAACCTTTATCATTCAGACTAAGCCTCGGCTTTAATGCTAGTCGCAATAGCGCGCGCCATATCAAGTTCTGTCAGTAATTCAGCTAACGGCGGAATGTTGTCATCACGCTCTATCATGGTACTCATGTCACCAAAGCGGCGTAGCGCGGTGCGATAAAGATTCCAGACTGAATCAACAATAGGATGATCATGAGTATCAATAACATAGTCACCTAAGTCAGAATGTCCGGCCAGATGAAATTGCCTTACCCGATCCACATCTATGCCGTTTATATAGAGATTAGAGTCGAATCCTTGATTACGCGAACTGACATAAATATTATTGATGTCCATCAAAATATAGCAGTCGGCTCGGTTAGCGACTTCATTTAAAAATTCCCATTCAGGCATTGCCGACTGTTGATAGCTGATATAGCTGGATAGATTTTCAATTAAAATTTGTCTGCCCAAAAAATCTTGCACTTCAGATATTCTGCTAACAACATGTGCAATTGCTTCTTCGGTATAGGGCAACGGCAGCAAGTCGTGGGTATTAGTTGCCGCAACGCCGGTCCAGCATAAATGATCAGACAGCCATTCAGGTTGCACTTCATTCGCTAGTACTTTAAGTGCCTTTAAATAGTCGTAGTTTAGCGGGTCGGTCGATCCTATCGACAATGACACTCCATGCATCACCAGCGGGTAGTGCTCTCGCACGGCATGTAAATGGTATTTGGGTTTGCCGCCGCCAACCATATAATTTTCAGACATCACTTCGAACCAGTCCACATCTGGCCTGTTATCAATGACTTCTTGATAATGATCTGTACGCAAACCCAAACCAAAACCTAAAAATTTATTTTTCATTCAGCGGGTTCCAATATAATAAAAAAAGCCTCTGGCTGTTACTACACACCAGAGGCAAAAAAACCTATATTGGTTTTTTAAGTTAGCGTATTACGCGCCAACTTTTCCCCCGATATCTGCACAGGCTTTAGCAGGCATTCCAACGAAACCAGTGCCTTTGCATGATGCATGACCAGTACAAGCGTTTTCTGCGGTCTTGCAATCATTATGCCCTTTACATACGTTGACATTATAACAATGAGCCAAATCAACGGTTTTTACTGTGCCGCGCCATACATCTTTCACCGTGCCACCAACATCAGCGCAAGCTTTACTTGGCATAGCAACAAAGCCAGACCCTTTACATGACGCGTGGCCCGCACAGGCGTTATCGGCTGTTTTACAATCGTTATGTCCTTTACACACATTAGCGCCATAGCAATGGGCTAAATCAGTAGTATTTGCTGCAGTGGATTCTGGACTGACACTTGTATCTGCGCAACCAGCCATTATGCCAGCAACCGTAATTGCCATCATTTTACCGTGGATATTTGATTTTTTAGTTTGACTCATTATTTGCTCCATCATTTCACATTAGTATATTTTAGCAAGCAAACAGCGCTCACCGGCAATTTGCATTGACTATTACTCTAATGCTATTTATTTATGCGGGCATAACACTTCGTACATAGAAATTGATCTGTCGTTCATTTCTCTGTCGGGCGCAAATGGAGGAATGCTCTGTTTATGTAGCTGCTGTGAAAATCGTCAACTCGGGAGACAAGCCAATATACTGCTAGCGGGTATTGCTAACTTTTGTTTCACTAAAGTAGCGTCTACTTATCTATAACGATGGTTTAAGTGTTATTTTTTTCAAAATATCGATCACATCAATGCTCTCGTATAATTCAGGCACAGGATAAGTACGCCCCTCATTCACTGCATCTTTTGCAAGACCAGCCATGTCCTGATATTGAATTTGCTCAAACCCTAGCGGCATACCTAAAAGCTCATTTAAGGCTTTAACCTCATCAATAAACTTTAGCGACCGCACACTGTCGCTATCACTATCTTCACCAACACCGATTAACTCAGCTAGTTCTGCCAAACCTTCAGCCATAAGCGAATGACTGCGTTCCAAGACATGAGGCAATAACACCGCATTAACTAAACCGTGCGCAATACCGTATTTGCCGCCAAGCTGATGAGCGATGGCATGAACATTACCAACACCAGAAATATTAAGTGACAGGCCAGCATAATATGAGCCAAGCGCCATGGCTTCACGGGCATTAATATCTTCCCCATGCTCAAAAACAATAGGCAAATTTTTATAGATAAGTTTAACCGCAGTGCCTGAGTAGTTTTTAACGTCAGCATTAGCCCAAGTACTGACATAAGTTTCTATAGCATGGGTGAGCGCATCCATCCCTGTCGCCGCAGTTACAAATTTTGGCATCCCCAACATAACACTAGGATCCAAGGCGATGGCAGATGGCACTAACGCCACGTCGATTATCAAGCCTTTAGCATGAGTTTGCGCATCACTAATTACGGCTGCCACACTGACCTCAGAACCAGTGCCTGAAGTCGTCGCGATAGCAAATAACGGCGCTACTTTATTTTTGACTTTCATTACCCCAACTAAGCTCGCAATAGCGCCATTAGTTACCGCTGCTGCAACACCTTTTGCAGTGTCTATAGACGAGCCACCACCTAACGCCAACACTGCGTCACAGTCGTTATCGTTAAATTGTCGTACTCCGACATCAACCATTGCGGTGGTCGGGTCTGGCAATACGCCGTCGTAAATAACCACCTCGCCGCCGCATGCTTCTATACTATCTACAACCCGCTTGGCGATACCGAGATCAACCAACGGTTTATCAGTTATCAGCAGTACTTTAACTAAACCCATGCGGGTGATATGAGCGCACAACTGTTCTAATGAACCACTGCCAGCGAAGGTAATTTGATTAGGCATGGAGACGAATTTTGATACTAAGCGAAGAGTCGACAAATAAATTTTATTATAGATAGTATTCAGTAATTTCATGCCCGTCTCACTGTGTTCAAGATGTGATTTATTGTTAATTTAAACTAAGCCCAACACAATGACTTAAAACATTCTAATTACTACCTATTTAGAGCTAGAAACTAGCCCAGCTGAGCTAATTGCTTTTCCATTTCGCTCCAATCCCAATAAGCTTTCATTGATATAATTTTACCTGCACCATTTAATTCATAAATAGCGACCATGTTAATAGTGATCACATTTCCATTACCTAGATCGTTTACGGCAGCCATTGGAACAGCACACGTTTTGTCGCCACTAGGGCAACGCAATCCGGCGGTCAGCTTGGCGTTTGAAGGAGCAATAACAGTATCCCAAAACTGCTCGATAGCGGCCTTACCAATATGACCATTACCTTCTAGGTCAAACGGAGACTTTCCTACTGGGTCAGATACGATAGCGTCATCAGCATAAAGATCCAGCCATGCTACTTTATCTTTAGCCATCATAAGTCGAATTGAATCCATATTAGCTTGAGCCGCTGGGTGTATACTTTGATTAGTCATTCTAATTCCCTGTAGGTTAATTAGTGATTACTAGAATCTAGCGCTTATTTACCCACGAATTAGCTAAACTTTCCCATTAATATTACGTTAGTCAAACAGAGACACTTTTTAACTATAAAAAATAGACTCACTAAATAGTCGCCAAGCGAACTAAAAATATCGTATATTAAATATTACGCTTTAAACGACAACAATGATTATTGTGATCACAACCAAGCATCGCGACTAATAATATAATACGCTGGCCAAAAAGTTACTTACAACTATGAGTCAAATACCGTCATCAGTATCAGACAAAATGTTATCCAAAATTGACGTAAATTCGTTTGAAAAATTCGTCATCGATAATAGTCCATCGGCTAATTGCTTTATTTCTTTTGCCGAGCCTATTGATTTGTCGCAAGAAGATAATGTAATCGCTGTTGAAATGTACAAGCATGCAATTCTGAAAGATTATAATTTGGTTTGGGAAAAACTGATTCGTGCGATCGAAGTCAGGGGCTGCTATATATCTAAAATTATCTCACAAAACTTAATTTCACCGTTTATCACTCAACTGCTAGACCATGGAATAGACTTTGAAGATAAAGTAGTTACCTTTAAGGGTTCAGAGGACACTGCACCCCTATATCTACGCATATCAAGTGGTCAAAACTTAATAAATGGCAAACTCGACAGCCTATGGTTTTGCGCCTTAAATATTACTGAGCTAAGTAACTATAAGAAACTATCAACAACATTTAGTAATTTGCATCTGGATTTCGTCAACCAAAATGCTGATCCAATGCTATTTATACAACTTGATCAGCCGATAAGTATTCATGCCGGTAAAGAAGAAATAAAGGACACTGTATTCAAGCATGCCCGTGCCCCCGCTGTTAGCGAAAGCTGGTGTGATATCGTTGGTATAAAACGTGATGTCGTAATAAACAAGCCTCTATCAGCAATGCTGGCTACTGAACAATACAAAAAAATCATTCACTTTATGGTGGAAAACAATTTTACTTTAACTAAAGATAGTCCACCAATTCTGACTACAAACAAAATTACCGGCGGGCAATTTTGGCTACAATCAAATTTTCAAAGCATTATTTTTAATGATTTATGGATGGGAGGCTGGCTTACTCAGCACAATGTCTCCGAGCTAATTGAAACAGCGTCTAAGCTAAAAGCAGAACAAAAACGACATAAGTCATTTATCGATAAAAGCGCAGGACCGATTGCGTGTCTTGAAGTTAGGCCGCCAATGCCGATTAATATCGACAAAGGTCTGCAACGTAAATGGCTATTGGAAAATGTCTATATAGCAGAGGCCAACAAAGCCTATGCCTCTTGGCTTTATGTCAATAGCGTTGACCAACTACTAGGGAAACGGGTAGCAGATATACTAACTAAGGCCAATGCGAATAATCTAAATAAATTCGTTGATATTTTTTTAGCACAAAATTACAATTTTATCGATATGGAGTGGATGCAAGAAAACTCCGTTAGTGGCCACGTCCACACGTTCCTCTCATCATCTACCAGTGAAGTAGAAAACGGATATTTAACAGAGTCTTGGACATCGCATATTGATGTTAGCGCAAGGCGTAAACACTTAGATAAAATTCAATATCAAGCAGACCATGACAACCTTACTGGCGCGTATAGTCGGTCTGCTTATATCAAACATTTAAAAAAGCTTTATAAGGAAGACATAACGCAAACACCTTTTGCGCTTTTTACTATTGATCTAAATATGTTTAAAAGTATCAATGACTCACTGGGGCATAATGTAGCCGACCAATGCTTAATATTATTAGCAGAACGACTTACTATTTTTGGCAATGAACTCGAAGGTAAAACAATAATTGCCCGTATTGGCGGCGATGAGTTCGCCTTGGTTAGCGATGGAGTTATCACTCAAGAGCAGGCAGAGCACACGGCGGGGCTAATGCTAGAGCGAATTAAAGAGCACTTTTTAATCAATACCCTAGAGTTAAACCTTAGTGCAAGTATTGGCATCGCTCTCGCACCCGAGCATGGAGCGACTAGATCTGAATTAATGACTAATGCTGACATTGCTAAAAACAAAGCCAAAGCTAGTCAGCTAGGCGCAGTTATCTTCGACAATGATACCGCGACCCGAGGTTACAATCGGATTGAGACTTTATCTGAGTTACGCGGCGCACTTAAACGTAATGAACTTGAGTTATTTTTCCAACCTAAACTCGAATTACCAACTCGAAAAATCGCTGGAGTGGAAGCCCTACTGCGCTGGAATCACCCAGAGCGTGGTTATATACCACCCAACCAATTTATACCCAGTGCAGAGTCAACCGAAATTATTCACGATATTAGTCGCTTCGTTATTCAAGACGCCCTCGCTAATTGTGACAGCTGGTGGCGCAATGGTAATCATGTGCCTGTAGCTATTAATATATCCGCTCGCAACCTGCTAGACCCCACCATGCTAGGGCTAATGAGTAGAACTTTACAACGCTATTCGCTGCCAACAAGCGCGCTGGAAATAGAAATTACCGAAAACTCTCTTGTTAATCATTCCTTTGTGATCAAAGACTGGCTGAACCGCTTACAAGAACTAGGTATTGCGCTAAGCATTGATGATTTTGGCACCGGGTTTTCGTCATTATCATATTTAAAACGATTGCCAGTAACAAAATTAAAAATAGACCATAGTTTTATCATAAATATGCTCGAGGACAGTCACGACCGTGCAATCGTCAATAGCGTGATTAACCTTGGCCATAATTTAGGTCTAAAAGTTGTTGCCGAAGGCGTAGAGTCCGCCGAAATTTTGAACTACCTAGAACAACAGAATTGTGACTTTGCCCAAGGCTTCCATATCGCAGAGCCCATGACCGCTGCAGAGTTTATTAGCTGGCTAGACCAGCAATAAATTGGCTCACTTATTCGCCTCTGTAGCACTAGCCAACCATAAATTAAGCGCTTATACTGCGCCGCTTGTTGGAATGTCAACAAACTTTAGAAAAGGGCCCGTAGCTCAGTTGGTTAGAGCATCCGACTCATAATCGGCAGGTCCCCTGTTCAAGTCAGGGCGGGCCCACCATTTTCTAAATATTTCAGCCTTAGCACCACTGGCTGAAACGCTAGAACCTTAGCAATTTTTACATGCGCCCGTAGCTCAGCTGGATAGAGTAGGTGGCTTCGAACCACTTGGTCGGGAGTTCGAATCTCTCCGGGCGCACCATTACTCAGGTTTTTTGTAACACGATAAAATCATTTCTAATCTTACTTATTACCACGTCACACTCATTCCGGTGCAATTCAAACCACTGCCAATCCCCAATAGAGAAACATGGTTACCGGCGGCTATACGGCCAGCTTCTTCAGCCATCTTTAATGTAATAGGTAGCGCGGCGGGGCCAATATTTCCTTGGGTTTGCACATTAAGGAATGCTTTTTCGATGGATAAGCCGAGCGCTTCAGACAGTTTTGTGATGTGTGGAATACTTACCTGATGGGGTGCGTAAACATCAACCGTTGCGTCGCTCATGTTGAGCTGGGTATCACACAACTTCCAGGCTTTAGTTGCCAGTGCAACACCAGCCACTAGCAATTCGCTGGGCTTGGTAATACCGCCTTCTTGGGTGCCAATACATAAGCGATTATTGTCGGTATCGGCAAGACTAACCGCACCATTAATGAGATGCCCTGAGTCTGAGTTATCTTTATTGGTTAAGATCATCGCCACTGCGCCTGACCCTAGAGTCAATGTAGCGAAGTTATCTCGAAATGTGTCCATCGTTAACTCGGGGTCTTTTAATCGCTCCATGGTGGGCTCCATTGGGTCGCGAGAGCTCTCCCCAGCGACAACTAGGCCGTATTTAATTTGGCCTGTTTCGAGCATCATCATAATAGTTGACATGCCATCGACAAAGCCAAGGCATGCGTTGCCGATATCATAATTACGGCAATGTGCAGACAGTTTTAGGTTACCGTGCACTAAACAGGCAACTGAAGGTTCTAAATAATCTTTGCTCACCGAGGTGCTGATAATGCAACCAATTTCGTCAGGGTTTATACCAGATTCATCGATGACTTTTTGCGCAGCAAGTGTCGCCACCGCACTAGGCATAGTGCCTTGGTCCCAAAAGCGTCGTTCTTTTATACCGGTTAGCATCTCAAGACTACCTAGAGGAATGCCAAACTTCTCTAAATTGGCGGAAAACTCCTCCTCAAGGCTTAATGATGTAATGATATGGGGAGCTAATTCGTAAGCAATTGCTTCGATGACGACGCCATTTGACATATTACTAGTCTCTACTTTTTTATGTTGGTTAGGGAACACCAAATTAGGCGTACTGCGCAGATAATCCGCTGCTGCCGATAAGAGGCATGATTATTCTAACCCGCCTGCGGCTAGCGTAACTAGTAAAGATTCGTTGCGGGCTAAATTTGCGGCAATCAAAGTAACGTTATCTGTAGCTTAGTATCGCGGTAGTGTGGCCCTGCCAACAATACCGGTGATAATTCTTACCAACCATTTAGGAGTGGCCCGAGAGAGCATGCTGGCCAGATTATTTTTTAATCCTGGCACAAGTAAAGCATCGCCGTTATGGCAGGCTTTGAATGCCTTGCGAGCAACTGTGCGGGCATCGGCAAAAACAAACGGTGGTATTCGTCGCAATGCCGGGCTTTTTTTCTGCGCCTCGGCCACCATGTTAGTCGCTGTCAGGCCGGGGCAAACAGCGGTTACTGTTACTCCGGTGCCGCGCACTTCTTCAGCCAAGGCCTCTGACAGCGACAACACAAAGGCTTTTGTGGCCGCATAGGTGGCAACGCTAGGCAAAGGTTGAAAGGCCCCTAGTGACGCAATATTCAAGACCCGCCCTTTGCCCCTCGCCACCATCGGCGGCAGTAAATAGGCTAACAATGATGTGATAGCGCATACATTCAACTGCACAATCCGCTCGTGCTCAGCTGGCTGTATTTGGACGAAGCTGCCATGTTCGACGGTGCCGGCATTATTAACCAATACATCAACCTGAGTTTGATCTCTAAGCAACGCATCACACAAGGCTTTAACGTTACTCGATGATGAAAGATCACAAGGACGTACGCTAATTTCAACGCCATATTCTAAATGAAGCTTTGATCTCAATGTCTCTAGCTTTGGCTGATTGCGTGCCACTAGAATTAGATTGTATTGATGCTGGGCAAAAACTTCGGCCAGTGCCTCACCGATACCTGACGAGGCACCGGTGATTAAAGCCGTATCGCATGGCGTTGTCATTACGCGAATTCCCTTCAAATAGACTCAGTCGCCGTTTGTATACTGGTTACTTTGGTCGCATTGGCACTGATAATATAACTAGCTTAACTGCATAGCTCGGTGATGAACAGATACAAGAGCAACGGTTTTTACCTGATATCACCGACAAAAAAAATCAGCTGTGCCTTAACCCACTAAAAGAGTCAGGTCACTCAGGCTCATCGTATGAGCACCACGTCACAGTAATTCGTTACGTTTTGAATATGGCCGCTCAGTTAGACCTATTAGAGAAAGCCCAGCAGCTAAGATATCGTTTTTTAAAGAGGGACTATCACAAAGAAAGGTATATAACCGACGATCAAGTAAATCCATGCTAGCGGTATTGAAAAGGCACCGTAGTCAAACCATTACTTGACTCAAAAGTTTAGATAAACTGAACGTCATCCTATGCATTTTATCTAATTATCCGAGACTGGCTTCGCATACATTATAATATTTGGATTATTTTTGAGGGAGCTCATGTGCACTATTTCCTTAATAGATGCAGCCTTCTTGCTTTTGCTACAAATTACGCACTAGCGGCCTCAACTCCCTCACGTCCGAATATCGTCTTTATTTTTTCTGATGACCAGCGTTATGACGCCACAGGCCATGAAAACCCTGCAGTCAAGTCTCCCAATCAAAACCAGTTGGCTAATGAGGGCGTCATCTTTGACAACGCTTTTGTGAACACATCTGTCTGCTCAATTAGTCGAGCCAATATCATGATCGGCCAGTCACCCTTGCGTCATGGAATTGATAACTTTCATAAAACATTTCCTGCATCAGAACTTGCTAGCACTTACCCAGCGTTAATGAAAAAAGCCGGGTATTACACAATATTTATTGGGAAATGGGGGATTGGCCATAGCCATAAAAACAGCTAGCAAGCTGCAGATCTTGTTGCTTATTAGCCAGGAGGCGCAGGTCAGTTAAACTATTGGTAGGCACCAGTTCATCTTTTGTACTAAATACAGGGCATGACAATGTCTCTGTTACAGAGATTTTCACGCTTGACCGAGAACAAAACAATTCAGAAACCTTGCTCAACCCTCTACATCTGAGCATACAAGTGTTTCCTATCAAGATTGCAGATTTTATAGACTCCCGTAACACCAAAAAACCATTTGTTTTATCTTTATTCTACAAGGCACCGCATGCTTCCTTAGGTAGATCAGATCCTAGCGACAACGCACTTTACCAGACTCAAAAATCCCCGATTGCTACTTCGATGTGTAGCGAACATAACGCCGCAAACCCCGCCTTTTTGAGGACTAACAATACAATACTAGGAGCCTCCACAGGACTAAACTGGGCGACTAATTTTGCGCTTCGAGACAGCTTTTGCAACAGTATTATCGCCTTGTCGTGGGCCTTGATGACGCTACAGATAAGCTCAGGTAACTACTTCAATTGCATGGCCTTGCCGAGAACACCATTATCATTTTTACTTCTGACAATGGCTTTTTATTTGGTGAGCACAAGATGGCAGGGAGATGGTTGCTGCGAGAAAGCTCTCTTCACGTCCCAGGCTTCGTCTACGACCCTCGCTTGCCACAGGAATAACGCGGCCGACGACTACAAAAGCAAATTATCACCACAGACTTTACTGCGACACTGCTGGATATCGCCGATATTGAGCCCCGACCAACCTACAGGGAGCAAACTTTTGGCCATTAATACATGAGCACCCCTAATTGATAACATTAAATAGTTCCTGCGCAGCTAATGCTGGCATAGCAAGAATAAGTACGATAAATACAATCGCGCTCTTCCTATCTATATACGCATATCGTATCGGGTAACTATTTAGCAATAACATATCACACGCCACCCTAAACTGGATTCAATCTAATCATCGACAGACTGCCACCTATACAGCAAGCTTTATTGCCATGATTAAATGTGGTCATGAAAGGCTGCTATGCTTAGAATAGCTAATTATTTGGCGCCAGATAATGATCTCTGCTACCAATTTCCAGGGATAAGATTTACTGGTCTTAGAACGGCAAGTGAAATTTTGGTTTTTAGCCATCACAACAATCTTATTTAAAGATAGGAATCACAAGAATGAGACCAAACTGTGACTAACAATTTATTCCCCGGAGATGATGGTCAGTCACTCTACTTTGCGCGCAGCGATATAACCCAAATTTTGGGGACCTTCTCAGCTCACCCGTTCACACTTGAGAATAAGGAGTGGCCGACTGTAGAGCACTATTTTCATGCGATGAAATTTAAAGATAGTGACTATCAAGATAAAATACGCTTGGCATCCAGTTCTAAAAAAGCACGCAAATTGGGGCGTACTCGCTTAGAAAAAATTCGCAACGACTGGTCAACTGCTAGAACGGTATTTATGACTCGAGCTGTTTACACAAAATGTAAAACCTATGATGACATCGCTGGATTGCTGCTTAGTACGGGCACCCAACGATTGGTTGAAAATAGTCAGTATGACTATTTTTGGGGCTGCGGCCGGGATCGGCGCGGTGAAAATATGTATGGGCAAATACTGATGAATGTTAGAGATAAGTTAATGCAAGAGGCTTAATAGTTTTTCCCTAAATTGACATCCATAACATTACGAGAGCCTGCGCCACACGCTGTTAGCTGCTTAACTAGCAAGGTTATTCTTAACACTTTTTATTTTTAATTGATTTGCCTGCTGTTTCTAGCAGCGGCTGCTCTGGCCAGCGATGCCTTGGGTAGCGACCACGCATTTCTTTTGCCACCTCAAAGTAAGATGTCTGCCAAAAATTCGCCAAGTCACTAGTCGTTTGAATAGGCCTGCGGGCGGGCGAGAGCAATTCAAACCTAAGCGGGACTTTGCCACCGCCGATTTTAGGGGAGCGGATTTCACCAAACATTTCTTGTAACTGTACCGACACAGTAGGGCCTTGATTTTCGTCATACACAATAGCTACTGTTTTTTGGCTAGGGGTTATATATTCTGTTGGCGCTTCGCTAGCTAACACCTGCTGTTGCTCCCGCGTTAATGTCGCGATCAGCAATTCATCCAGCTTAATTTTTTTTAGCTCAGCAATAGAGTTTATTTCGCTAAGATAAGGTATTAGCCAATCTTTAACTGTTGCTTGTAACTGGGTTTTTGACAGCTGGGGGAAACCATCAAGCTGCTCACCTAACCATTGCACTCTGGCTAACCAATCATTACACCGAGGAGTCCAGTTAAATAGGTCCAATCCATCAGATTGTAAAACTTGCTGTAAACAGTGCTGAAATTTCGCTATTGGAATTTTTGAAATCACTTCAGATTTTATGATAATGGCGTCATAGCAAGTAATGCTTTGCCCACTAAATTTCTGTTTTAATGCGTCTAATTCATACCGCTCTTCTACCACAAAATTATCTACCAAACAGTTCAGTACAGCATCATATTCGATAGCAGTGGCACTAAAAATTCGACCTTCCTTTTTTTGCCCATCGCAATCGGCAACAACCAACCACTCGCTACCAAATAGTGGATCATCATCAAATAAAAATACCCCACGACCATTAGCTAACTGATAGCGGCCGGACTTTGCACGTCGTTTGGCTAACCGGTCTGGATAAGCGTGCAGCAGCAACTTTCCTACCAAGCCTTGTAACTGGGCAAGAGTATATAGAGCGGACTTTGAATTGATTCGAAGTTGTCTTCTAAACATGGCTGCGCTAGTCAGCAATTGCTCTGCAGTCGATTGTTTAATAGGGTAGGTATGCATGGCCTGGCGGCGATTTTGTTTATAATCTTGCAATGCCAACAGACGGTCGGTGATATCAACACCGCTATATTGGTAAAAAATATCTCTATCTGCCAACAATGCAGCCAACTCAAGTGCAATACCTCTTTCTACTTCACCTTGTGCGCATAGCAACATAACTGCCAAGCGTGGCGTGAGTCCTATTTTTGCAGTACTTTCGCCAAGCAGTGTCACCTTGCGGGCAGCATCAATTAAACCCAAAGACAGCAAAATAGTTTGTGCCGCGTCAAAATGTGGCCGTGGTGGTGGCGTAAGCCAATTAATTGAATCGTAATCGCCAGCACCCCAAATCAGTAAATCTAATACTAAAGCGCTTAAATCTGTCGCTAAAATTTCTTCGCCTTGGTAGTCTCGCAAAGTTCTTTGTTTTTGCTCATTCCATAACCGAACACAGGCGCCAGCCCGAGTCCGTCCGGCGCGACCAGCGCGCTGAGCGGCAGAGGCTTTTGAAATAT
This sequence comes from uncultured Cellvibrionales bacterium, assembly GCA_963933215.1. Lineage (GTDB taxonomy): Bacteria > Pseudomonadota > Gammaproteobacteria > Pseudomonadales > CAWVSB01 > CAWVSB01. Next base: position 113,830 of record CAWVSB010000003.1, on the reverse strand, counting down.
AAGTGGTGTCTAAGCGGGTCATGCCGCTAGCAGGATCGTATACCAACACCTTTTCTAAGCCACTGTCGATAACACAACCAACCCCAGCAATGGTCAAACTGGTTTCAGCAATATTAGTGGTGAACACGATACGGCGGCGTCCATTCGGGTCAGGGATTAAGGCTTGTTCTTGCTGGGCCAGCGAAAGGCCGCCATAAAGCGGCAAAAAAATAATATTAGGATCTGAGCCAAGCATACTTTTGGCGTCAGTCAGACAACGGTTTATTTCCCCTTGCCCAGGCAAAAACACCAACACATCACCGTTTTTTTCGGCCTGTAATACCGAACCTAGCGCGGTGCATACTTGGCGGGACAACGCCGCTTTTTTATCGCCCGCAGATTGCCTATTGCTGTGCTGACTGCCATCGACGTATTCAATGGATACCGGAAATCCTCGCCCGGGGCATTCGATAACTTTGGCGCCACCCATATAATCGGCTATTTGCTGAGTATCGATTGTTGCCGACATAACCAGTAATTTTAAATCGTCACGAATTGTCTGCTGTATTTCTAGTGCTAGCAGTAAAGCTAAGTCGGCATGAATAGAACGCTCATGAAACTCGTCAAAGATGATTAAGCCTATATTGGCTATTTCGGGGTCACTTTGTAAACGTCTGGTCAGAATACCCTCAGTAACAATTTCTAGAATTGTGCCTTGGGAAATCTTACGATCATTCTTTATTTGGTAACCAATTTTTTGGCCCACCGTTTCACCTAGTTGGCGAGCTAGATAAGTCGCGATAGATTTTGCCGCCACCCGTCGCGGCTCTAGCATCAGAATCTTTTTCCCGGCCAACCATGGCGCGTCCAACAAGCTTAGCGGTAACGCCGTAGACTTACCTGCTCCCGGCTCAGCCTGCAGCACAAGATTATTAGCCCGCCTTAGCTGAGCGGTAATCTGCGGGATAAATCCATCAATCGGCAAGGCAGGCAAAATCAATCTCTATTTAGGCTATCGGCAGAGGTAAAAACTATTTATCCTAGCATAGACCCTAGCCTTGCTGGAGATAAGCATGAATCGCCAAAAGAAGATCAAAAAAATATATGCTAAGAAAAAGAAAAAATACATGGACAAATTAGCAGCAAAGACTGAGCCAAAGTACATAGCCAAGGCTGACCGCGAAGTTAAAGCGGTTGATTCAGAAACTAATTTGACCTGAACTACTACAGGTATGATTACTGCGATTTTATCTTAACTATACACTGTCTGTTTTCTAAGCGATTAAAATCAAGATATCCTGCGTCAACTGGATGCGAACTCATATATGTGTCATGAATAGAATCACTAAAGTGCCAAAAATCTTTGTTAGTACGTCGAACACCAAAATTGTCCAGCAGCATAGTGTAGTCTTGCTCAGATTTAATCACTGAAAATTGATCGACAAATTTGTCTAATTCATTCTCTTTGACGTCGAAAAATACATTTGGATAGGTCCCAACCACATCGTCAACAACACTCAATGTTTGTTCGGCTGGCACAAATCGTTTTTGTTCACCAAATAAATGCGACACATTAAGGTGTGCACGATTTCGAATAAGGCTTATCAAGCGATAGTTGCCATCATTCAGTTTTAAACGCAGTAACGATTGCTCAGGAATAGTATCTAAGATTAATCCTTCCACCATCGATAGTCGCTGCAGAGAAGTTTGATAACCAGCCTTTACCGCTATCTCCGGCCGAGTATTAATGGTGTCTAACGCGATTACACTCTCACTCATAGCACCACGCAATAGCTTGAAAAATTCTTTTTTCGGATTATCAGTTTTATACTTAATGCCACTAGTTTCAAAATTTCGAGTATTCAGTTCACTCAAATACTCATCTACTTGAGACTCCCCCCTCGATACCACATATCAAGCTGCTGCTGGGCATAGTCACTTGGGAAGAATTTCAAAAACGCCGCCTCGCCCTCCATCCGCAAAAAATCCATATAAAGCCGCATTAACAACTGATGGCCAACATTGCCATACACGTCAAAGCCAGCAACCAATAAATAATGGATTCGCTCTAATAACGGATAGCTTATAACCCACGCAGTTTTTGGTGTGTCGCCTGCCAAGCCCTTGATAATTGAAGAACTATCAAAATGACGGAAAACTGTAAGGGCTGCATTACGGTTATTACCGTCGCCATCCCACAGGTGGTCTAAGGTCAGTTTTTCATCACCGCTGATGACTTCACGAAATCGTTTTTCTCGAGCATCAATAAATTTCTTTTCCATAGCGGAGTATTTCATCCAGCTAGTCAGCGGTGAAAAGGCAGTGCTGCCCTGCTCTGCTGGCAGGCCTCAGGTCGATCGCCTCACGCGCAAGAAATTCACCAGTGGAATATTTGACTTCGCTATCAGGGTCGGTAAATTCCACCCAAAAATGATCATTGATAACATTTAACGCGACTTGCCCACGACAAACAGGCCCCCTTTATATACCCCATAATGGTGAACTGAGCTTCGTCGAGCATAAACCGATAACGCCCATTAAACGGAAGGTCTTGGAATGTAACAAAAGGGTTTGAAGCTAACGCCGGATCATAGCTAGGCAATTCGCTAACTACATACTGTGGCGTTAAAAACAATTCAGTCCAGCGCTCCATGCGTTGTTGGTTGAATCTATAAGGCATATGGCGCTTGGCCAAAACAGTTGTTTTCACTCTCTGCAGTCGATAGAAATAATCCCCCCGGGGTCGTCAAAAGGACGTCGCGACGCTATCACATTAATAGCAGCGCCAGATGGTGTTGTTGAACGCACCAACTTAAAAAATTGGCGCGGCTCACCAACCCCAGAAAATGAATCAGAAAAGTAAATATTAGCTAAGAATAGATGCTCATAAATATAACGCGCCATTAGCTTTTTTTTGAGTGAATCAGCATTTAAAAAGACCTCCCAATTATCTACAACTATTTGATTAGTTGTTTGAAGAGGGTAGAAATAGTCAACTTTGGCGCCATGCTCTAGCCATGCTTCGAGCATGGCTTGCTGATCATTTTCAATAGCAGGCAACCCATAAGGCATTCCCCATAAAGGTTTGTTTTTTTTCAAAGCCATCAAATTCTTCAATCTTGATGTACTGTTGCTTACGGTCTAGTGAGAGATCAAAACTGGCAGGAAGAATATCTCCTGCTGGCAGCGGATGCGCTGTTTTAAGCTGTAACATTCTATGCATAACACTTGCCTGTGCGTTGGCCTCAGGCGTCTGCACCCGCTCATTCAATACGGGGTAGAAATCCTGCTCTCGCCACTGCTGCGTAGAACTGGCATCAATAGCCACCCGCGTTAAGTTGCCTGCCAGCAAGCGCTTGCCGTTATACACTTTATCTTTATTAGCACCGCAATCAATCCCCTCGAAACTAGTCATTTTTAATTGGCAAGGGGCATCATAGCAGCCGTGGCAAACAGCACATCGACAGTCGATAATCGTTTTTACATCGCGATAATACTCTGGAACTTTCTGCGGTTCATCACTCGAAGATACGTTAATAGTCGGCGCACCAATACTACGATCAACCACCATCTGCGGCATAAATTTCATCAAGACTGTTTTTAGCTACCACCGCGCAACCGGCCAGAAGCACTACAATAACGAAGAACGCTGTGCGCTGCATAAATTGCCTTGTCATGGATTCCGCGGTGAAAACAGATAAACAGATAAAAGCAAAAAGCTATTCGCCTTAGTGATCATGTAGCAAGCTGCGAATCAGTTACCATTGTCTCTGGCAGCATATCAATTGTTTCTTTCGCAACAGCCAAATAAACATGCGGCAACACAAACAAGGTAAAAAATGTGCCAATTGCCATGCCCGCAACTAAAATAATACCGATGCTGTTACGCGCTTCGGCGCCAGGCCCAGACACTAGTAATAGCGGAAAATGGCCAAAGACTGTCGCGGCGGTTGTCATCAAAATAGGCCGCAATCTAATTTGAGTTGCTTCGGTAATCGCCTGTGCTTTGGCGATGCCTTTCAACTGTAACTCATGCGCAAACTCTGTCATTAATATGCCATTTTTAGCAATCAAACCGACTAAGGTTATAAACCCTATTTGTGAGTAAACGTTGATGGTTGTCCAGCCAATAAAGGTGAATAACATCGCCCCAGCTAATGCTAACGGCACTGATCCAAGTAGCACAACCAATGGCAGTCGCAAGCTATTAAACTGTATCACCAAGGCTAAATAAACAATTGCCAAGGAAATCATTAACACACTGATCATGCTATTGCCTTCATTGCGCAACTGGCGTGACACCCCGGCATAGTCGACAACATAGTCGGCTGGTAATATTTCTGCTGCGGCAAGCTCTAAACTTTGCAATGCGGCATCGTTAGTGGTGTGGGGCAAAATTCCACCAAAAATACGAAAGGCTTTTTGTTGATTAAACTTGCCTAATACGCGCGGCGCAGTTTCGATGTTTAATTGCGCAATAGAACGCACTGGAATCAATTGCCCTGAGGGAATCTTAATTTGCAAATCGAGCACCGCTTCAGGGTTGTCTCGGGCATAGTTTTCCACCATTGGAATAACTCGGTAAGCTTTACCATCGGCATTAAAACGATTGATATCTTGCTCTGACACCAGTGCCGACAGCTGTTGACTGACTTGCTGCACATCCATCCCCAAATCAGCAATGCGATCACGGTCAAAGACAATTCTTGTTTGCGGCAGATTCACTTCGAGATCGGTATCGAGATACATAAACTGGCCGCTTTGATAGGCTCTTTGTATTAACTGCTGCGCAAAAGCCTGCATTTCTATGTATTCGTCGTTAGACTGCACCACTAGCTCAACATCAAACCAACCCGCCGCTGGCAAAGCCGATTCCAAAACAGGCAGCACTTTTATCCCAGTAATACCCGATAACTCAGTAAACAGCTCTGACTGCATTTGATGGACAGATTTTTCACGTTTGTCATAGTCAACGAAAGTCAGACCACCAAAAGCGCCGTCAGCAGTGACGATTTGCCACGACATAATATAGCCCGGCATTTGGCTAACTAGGTCTATCACTTTATCCATATAACCATTGATGTAGCTTAGTGACGAATCAGCGGGGGCTTCGACAATAATACTGATTTCACTTTGATCTTCTACCGGCGCCAGCTCTTTATTAGAAAACAAATATAGCGGCGCGATTAATAGACTAAGAAACAACGCCAATAATAATATTTGCTTATGCCAGCTAAAGCTTTCCTCTAGCAAAGCCGTATAACGCTGCTTAAGCTGATCAAAGCCTGCATTCACTTTTGTTGTCATCTTTGACTCACTACCTCGATCAGAGATGACATAAGCGCTCATTATTGGCGATAGGGTAACGGCAACAATTCCTGACATCACCACCGCAACCGCCAAGGTAAAAGTAAATTCTTGAAACAGACTGCCGGTTAAGCCAGACACAAAACCAATAGGAATATAAACTGCCGCTAAAGTAAACGTCATTGCAATGATCGGTTTTAGCAATTCACGAGAACTTATCAGCGCTGCTTCAAAGCGACTTTTGCCTAAGCGCATATGCCTAGCAACATTTTCTACTACCACTATCGCATCATCAACCACTAAACCGACCGACAAAACAATAGCTAACACAGTGAGTAAGTTGAGGGTAAAGCCCATAACTAACATAGCCGCGACAGCGCCCAAAATAGAAATAGGAATAGTCACCAGTGGTACCAAAGCCGTTCTAAAAGACCCCATTAAAGCAACAACTACCAGCCCCACTAGTATCACTGTTTCAATTAAGGTAATAAAAATTTCTTTTAAGGCATTACGCATATACACGGTGGCATCATAACCAATGTGTATTTTTAGTCCTACTGGCAAGGCGGCATTAATTTTATCTAAGCGCTTATAGAGCTCATCCCCGATTGCTATTTCGTTGGCACCTGGCAGTGGCCAAACTGAAATGTAGAGTACCTGCTGGTTATCATTGCGAGCATCAACAGAACCCCGATCTTCACCTAGTTCAACCCGGGCAATATCGCCAACTCTTAAAATACCATTGTCAGTTGTACGCACAACTAACCGCTTAAAATCATCAACCGTTTCTAAGGTGGCGTTAGTTAATAAATTAATCTGCTGCTGGCTATTTTCTGTTTTACCAATAGCAGCAATAACGTTATTACTTTGTAGCGCCGTCAGCACTTCATTGGCGCCAAGATTGACTGCCGCCAATTTCATTGGATCTAACCAAATACGCATGGCAGGAAATCGACCACCTGAAAACCTTACGTCTTGTACACCCTCTATAGAACTGAACTGCGGACTAACTTGGCGCTGTAAAAAATTGGTTAACTCTGAACGGCTCCACTTATCGCTATACACATCAAGATAAAACAAAGCGGCGGATCTATCTGCTCTAACTACTTTTATGGCAGGGTCTTCAGCGCCCAGAGGCAACTCGTATCTAATTTGATTAATTCGGCTAGTCAGCTCTGCCAGAGCACTAGTGCTATCTTCGTCTAACTCTAACCAGGCGGTAACAGTACTTAAACCGGCAACAGTAGTTGAATCCAAATAATCGATACCGGGCACCGACATGGCGGCCCGCTCTATAGGGTCAGTAATAAATCCTTGTATTACCTCGGCGGACGAGCCTGAATAGTAGGTGCTAATAACCAGCGAAGAACTCTCAATTTCAGGAAACTGCAGCACTGACACTTTAAACGCGGCATAGATACCGGCTAGCACTAATACCAATGAAACGACTAAGGCCAATATAGGGCGCTTAACAAAAATATCCATTACAAGGCTGCCTGCTCTTTAACATACTCAGTATTAGAGGCCTCTACAGGCTCACTAGCCTGAAGAGGCAGCTGACTATGAACTAACAAATCTGGAGACAACTTAAATGCCCCATCAGTGGCAACCAATTGGCTTTTACCTAGCCCACTTTTAATATAGCTGCGACCCGTTTGTTTAGATATCACCACCACATTCTGGCGTTGGGCCCGGTAGTTACCACCGTCTTTTTCAGCCTTCAACAAAAATACAAACTGACCTAAATGATCTTGCTGCACAGCAGTCGCTGGCAGAGTCGCTACTTGAGTTTGCTCTCCTACCGAAATTTTTACGCTGACACCGCTATTTACTCCCGCCGGTAATTCCGCCGCACTAACTTTGGCACGATATTGAAAACTTCGATTAACCTTGTCTACTTGAGTACTGCTAGCGACTACCTCAGCAGGCACCCAATCGCTTACATTATTACCCACAATACTGCGCAGCAACTGAACCTCTACTGCTGAGCCATTAGCCAATACTGGATAAAATTGTGGTACATAAAAATCTACCCACAAATAATCGTTCTCACCAATTAGCTGCGTAATTAGTTCGTTGCCCTGCAATACCAAGCCTTGTTCAAACTGATGAATACCAGTCTTACCTTTAAACGGCGCAGTGATAGTTTTTTTGCGGATTACCGACTGCAAGCGCACGATATCAGCATTTACCACGGCTAAATCCACCCGCGCGGTGTCATAGGTTTCTTCGCTTACTGCGTTAGATTTAAAAAGATTTTTATTGCGTTTATAAATAGAATTAGCGAGTTCAAGGCTAGCTTCTGCTGCACTTAACAGGGCTTTCTCTTCACTAATATCTTGCTGAATAAGCACTTGATCTTTTTCGACCAACTGGCCAGATTGAAAGCCAACCTTAACAATCCTGCCAGCAGTTTCACTGTATAAGGCAACTCGCTGCATCGCAGCAACTTCACCTAATACTGTCACGGTTTCTGAATATGGCAGCATTTCTACTAATGCCGATTCTACTGACTCTGAGCGTTCTGGAAATGACTCAGCAAAAGCAATGCCCGAGCGAATTTGCATACCCTTAAACAATACCAGCGCTAAAAGAATTACCGCGCAAACTGCGATTGTTCTACCCCAGGGCCCTAACTTCATTATTCTCTCCAATCATCAATGTTACTTAATAGACTATGCAGAACACATTAAAAAAATGAGAAATTCTGCAGAAATATAGCTAACGATAGCTAAACTAGTCTGTTTTTGACTAGCTAAACTTATAATTGACTAGCTAAGCTTATATACGTTACAACAACACCAGCAGGCCAAAAAGTACTGCGCCAGAGCCAGTTACAATAAGGGTATTACGTCGCAAGCCGAGCGCTGACACCCCCAGCCAAAAACCAGAGAGCACTACAAACAACAAACCTACTGCAATTACTTTCTGAAAGGTTTTAAATATCCCTGGCCCATGGCCTTTATGAAGCTCGATTAATTTACTTTGAATACTTGGTTCGTTGTAGCTAACAACAAGTCCTTCTGGCTGCATCTCAAACTGATAAAAATTGCGCGATGTAGGGCGAGTTAACAGCGTCTGCCCCTTAACTTTAACGTACTCAAAGTCATGCGATATGCCGGCAGTTGAAAACACTTTTTGTACATCTTCATAAAGGGATGCGGAACTAGGATCTAAGACTAACTGGCCGGGCACCACAATGACTGTTTGCTCAACACTACCTTTTACTCCGACTAAATATAGACCACCTGAAATAGCTAAAAACAAAAATGCAGGAGCAAGAAAGGCCGCCGCGTATAAATGCAACTTAATCAATATGCTTCGCTTCATAAAAAGTACTCTTTCGACAATTTTTTAGTAAGGTAGATAGATCAATTATAAGTGCCTAATAAGTGGAAACATAGGTATATAAGCAAATGTCTAACAATTAAAAAAGCCGCCCTATAGGCGGCTTTAAAGTAATAAGTAATTATTACTTCGGTGGCATCCGGATACCCCCGTCGGCCCGCACTACTTCACCGTTCATATAGTCATTCGTGATTAGCTCAGACACCATTGAAGCTAACTCGTCGGCATAACCTAGACGTTTTGGAAACAACACACTTTTACCTAAATGTGCTTTAAATTCTTCTGACGCTTCGCCTTCACCGTAGATTGGAGTATTAAATAAACCTGGCGCAACGGTATTAACACGAATACCCGATGCAGAAAGGTCACGAGCAATTGGCAAAGTCATACCAACTACGCCGCCTTTAGAGGCAGAATAGGCACATTGGCCGATTTGACCATCAAACGCCGCCACTGATGCCATATTAACTATCGCACCACGACAACCATCTTCGTTAACCGGCTCTTGCTTAGACATTGCCGCCGCCGCTAACCGAATACAGTTAAAAGTACCGATGAGGTTTACTTTAATAACCATTTCAAACGACGCCAAATCAAACGGATTACCTGAACGATCAACCGTGCGGCCCGCACTACCGATACCGGCACCGTTTACCAAGGCACGTAACGGCGCCATAGCTAAAGCCGCGTCTATCGCCACTTGAACTTGCTCTGTATTAGACACATCTGCTTTAACAAACTGGCCGCCAATAGCAGCGGCAACGGCTTGGCCTTTTTCTTCATTTAAATCGACCACAACACATTTCGCGCCCAGTGCTGCTAAGCGCCGAGCGCAAGCTTCACCTAAACCTGAACCACCACCTGTGACAATAGCCGAGCTATTTGAAAGATCCATTAGATATCCTCTGTAACTAAATTGCGCAAAGCGCAATGATTAAATAAGTATCGCTAACTGCAATATATTCCGGACCAGAAAGTTAGCAGCTATAGATGGGCAGCACAAATTAAAAAATGGGCAGAGAACCCTTATATGCCAACCGGCAATACCGGCCAACGTTGCTCGATAGTATTAGCACGCACGCCAATTAAATCCCCAAACTCTAGCAGCACTGCCTCACTCTGCTTTGGACGTAAGAATATAAAGTCATCAATAGCTAAAGCTATTGACTTAGACCCGTTATAGCCCTGCTGATTGGAACTGGCATAAGCGAAATGTTTGGACAGTCCAGGCGGTGATTCCAACTCAGCCATCCAATTACCGCTATAGGCAAAGTAGGTTAGCGCTTGATTTTTATCCCAACTTCGAATCACTGGCCCAGCCCATTCAACTGCCGGTAGCCGCCCCCCTTGGAGGCGCTTCAATACCGGCGATGCAATAAATGAGCTTTCTTCAAAATCTTCTAATATATCTAAATCAAAATGGGTAGGCTTCAGCAAACAAGACCCGGCTGAGATTTCATTGACGACGGTATTGTCTTCATAATGCCTAAAAGTAGGACTGCCGGCACCGTTAAAGCATAGCTTGTCATTTATTAAGGCAGGGTATTTTTGCTGTAAAAAATCAACCGCTGCTGCATAGCGTTGTTTAATTTTTGGTAGCTCACCCTTTGCCAATATTTTTGGCAAACCTGAAACATGCGCGTCATAACCCATAAAGCCAGCAAACTCCAACCGCTTGGGGTTAGCGATTATGATATCTAATGCGGTCGCTAACGCTTCTGGACTGGTATAACCACCTCGATGCAAGCCAACATCTAGCTCCAAATTAACCCGCAACTTCAGGTTTCTAGCCTTGGCCAAATCTAAGTATTGAACCAGTCGAGCATCGGTATCAATCAACCACTGCAGTTGTTTTTCAGGGTTGAATTCACCCTTATGTTGATCATAAAAAGTGTGCGCTGCCGCTATTGGCATTGGCTTGCCTAACAACAAGTCACTATTAGGTCGCTGGGCCGCCATCGCTTGAATAAATGGGCGATGAAATACCATGAGTGCATTGGTATTGGCGCGATTAGCAACATAGTTAACCAAGCCAGGGCTTGGAATAGACTTAACGACCACCCGATAATTACGACCAACACCTGCCGCTACTGACTTTGCTACGCGGTCAATATTTCTATCTAAGCGATCTAAATCAATCACTAGGCTAGGTCGATCAATGCCATTTTCTCGCAAGGTATTATTAAGTGTTAGAAAATACGGCGAGTAATTACCGCCGTTATCATCAGGCTTTGCCCACACTAGCCCCGCTGCTGCCACGCCGCCGACCAATAGAGACCGTCGAGAAACCATTTTATGCTCCGAACAATGTTTTTAAATGAGTATTTAGCATCTTAGCGCTAGGATCAAGCGCACGCCTTATCTCCTGAAAGTCGTTCCAGTGGGGATATAACTCAGCTAAACGCGTGTCATCTAAGGTATGAATTTTACCCCAATGTGGACGTCCGCCGTATTTCCAAAATATGGGCTCTATTTCTGCAAATGGGCCTTTGTAGTCCAAATCACCATATTGATGGACAGAAATCGCTGCCCCATCGCGCTGATAAAACATTGATAGCCAGGCATCGTCGCCTTTTACCACTCGATACTCTAAGGGGAAAAATAGCGGCAGATTTTTTTTCTTAATGGTAGCCAGCACTTCTCGCAGACATTGGGCACCAACTTCTGCTGGCACAGTGTATTCCATCTCACGAAAGCGCACGATGCGCGAATGGGGAAACACATCAAAAGACCGGCCTGTTCGCACCGTGTCTCCACCAGCGTCTTTAGCCACTATATTTAATATCTTGTCGTAAGCATGTTGGCCCACACCCGGCACCCAAGCCACCGACTCAAATACAGAGCGCAGCGTATGAACGGCTTGCGGATCGTCTTCGCCACTACTTTGGTCGCCTGGCTTAGCTAGCCGCGTGCCCACTGACAGCGACAGTGATGAATACGGTATTGGTAAAATTTCATAATGGCGATACTGATTACACAAACTGTCCCAGTTTTCTAGCACCTCTTCAGTATTCTTCATGCTACCAAATTCAGTCAGCTCAAACGGCTTTTGGTTTTGTATCCGCATTTTGGTGACAACACCTAAAGCGCCAATAGATGCTCGTGCCGCTTGAAAAATCTCACTGTTGTTTTGTCTGTCACAGTCGATCAAGTCACCGCTAGGGGTGGCCAAGGTAAGACCTGTGACATAGGACGACATAGACCCAAACTCTGTGCCGGTGGCATGTACAGACGTGGCGATAGCGCCTCCCATTGAAGGATAGTTCATATCTGGCATATTCGGCATAGCCTGGTTGACTGAGGCCAGCATTTCACCCACCGCATGCATACGGGTACCGGCCATTAACTCAGCCTCTAAGGTCGCAGGATTATGGCTTACCAAGCCCTTAAGTAGGTCAGTAGTAATAAAGGTATCGTCGGTTGGCACAATAGCGCTAAAGGAATGACTAGCGCCGACAGGGCGAATAGTACCTGTTGAATTTTTAAGAATGGACACAACTTCGTCCTCTGTTCTAGGCGCATGACGCAGTCGCGGTGTACAGGCATGATTCCCAGCCCAATTCACCCATGGCAAAGGTTTGCCCGGCGTAAAACTAATCGGTGTCTGCAGCTCAGTGCTCGGCTCACCACACCCTGACAGCGTTGCTCCAGCCGCGGCCCCAACCGCTAGAGTCAGTGACTTTTTAATAAACTCACGGCGCTGGATCATATTAGTTAGCCTCACTAGTATTAGGTGTCGGCAAATCAGCCATCGCTCTCACCATTACTCGAAAGTCTTGCTCGTTACAGGCGCTGCAATAGCCCAGCGGAGGCATACCTTGAAAACCCTCAATTACATGCCGTAATAGCAATTCTTCGCCCTTAGCGCTGCGCTGCTGCCAAGCGTTTACATCACCAATATTAGGTGCGCCCGACTGTTCAAACGCGTGACATTGAATACAATTGTTAGCAAACAACTCTGTTTGCCTTTGCGTCATATCCTGCGCCGCACTATTAATAACAATAAGCATGCTCAACATACCTAACAGCATGCTATAAAGCCTGACGCGTGTAGATTTATGTAGACTCAAAAATGCACCATTTCTATTGGTCATATTAGAATTTATTATAAGTTAATAACTGTACTATTGTACTATTGTATAATTATTAACTTGACCAAGATGCCCCGTTCTTAATGCCGGTTAATAGTAGACTATAAATATATACCACCAGCCGACACGCCTTTAGGATTAATTGATACCCACCATGCAACAAAAATTACATCTAAATATTGCTCGAATTGGCTATAATTTTCCTTTTTATATCCATAAAGAAGGCGACAACCACGTCTCTAAAACACTACTAGAGCAAGGTATATGGGAGGCCTATGAAACTGAGATTTTTTTAGCCTGCCTGCAACAAGACTATAAAGTGTTAGATATTGGCGCAAATATTGGTTACTACGCTGTATTAGCAGGCTTATATCTTGATGATAAAGCACAAGTGTTAGCCTATGAGCCCAACCCTGAAAATTTTGCCTTACTAGACAACAATATAAAAATAAATAACTGTTCAAACGTACAAGCATTTCAGCTCGCATTATCAAATATTGATAACGACGGTTTTTTATTTTTAAGCGCTGATAACTTTGGCGACCATCAGATTTACGACAATAATCAAGACCGCCGTAAACAGCCTATTTTATTAGTTAACGGCGACACCCACACTCAGCAATTTTTAAACCAAGTCAATTTGATAAAAATTGATACCCAGGGCGCTGAATGGCAGGTGTTGCAAGGAATTAAACAACTAATAAAAAAGAGTTTGCCACAATTACAAATGATTCTAGAATTCTCACCTAATAGCTTACGCTTGGCAGGCAGTAAACCGGATGATTTGCTGCAGTATATTTTTAGCCTAAAGCTACCTATCGCCATGATTGATCACATTAACCACCAGCTAATACCAACTAGCTTTGAAGAAATGAAGGCATGGTCTGACGCTACTAAACCTGATATTAACGACTTAGGTTTCTTCAACTTATTTATCGGCAAGCCACCATTTTAGCGGATTAATATGACAACTGAAAAACGACAAATCTGCAGCCACTGTAGCCGCCCAATAAACCGCTGTCTGTGCCATACCATTACTGCCATAGACAACCACTGGCCGATACATATTTTGCAGCACAGTAACGAAGTTAACCACGCGTTGGGCACCGCTAAAATTGCCCAGCTCAGCCTCAGTCAATGTGAAGTCAACATTAGTAAAATAACCGCTGAGCATGAGCGCTATATTGAAACCATACTTAACGCTAAACCAATACTGGTATTTCCCAGCGCCGAGAGCTCAGCGCTGCTATCAATTAATACTGACGATACTAGGCCGCTGATATTTTTAGATGCAACTTGGCGCAAAGCCAAACGGCTGTATTTGGAATCTGAACTTTTACAATCCCTACCTACGGTTCATCTACAGGTAACAGGCCTACCTACCTATAAAATTCGCAAGAGCCCCAACCCTAAAGCCCTATCTACTATTGAAGCCATAGCAGAGACACTGAGTACACTGGAAACTAACAGTGAAAAATATCAGCCCTTACTAACCAGCATGAATTGGATGATAGCGCGACAAATAGAATTAATGGGCGAGAAAATTTACCGAGAAAATTATTTTAAATAGCCCAACTAGGAAAAACCAAAGCCTAAAACCAACAAAGACACCCGAAGGTGCCTAGGCTGAAACATGGCGCTGTCCCTGTGGCCTGACTAAGTAAACTCTAACATCCGTATTAGTCTGATATCCTTATCAAGTTTACTAAGTAATTTAACGCCACGACCATATTAACAAAATGCTTATTTGCTCAACGCAGATAAGCTAACCAAACTATAAGTCTATTGCTAAACGCTGAATAGCACATCCCTCTGTAAGCCACCTATTTGGGTAGCTGCCAGCTAACAGAAACGGCGAATAGTGTTAACTGCCTCACAAAATATGCTCAGCCAACCGCAAGTCGATAACCGAACTACTACTGACCAACACTTTCCAGAAAATTAGCTAAAAACTACCATGAAAACACCGGCATAAAAAAACGGGCCATAAGGCCCGTTTTATGGTTGATACTAACTTAGAAGTTATAACGAAGTCGTAAAGCTACGTTTCTTGGTGCTTCAAAGAAGGCATAGTAAGCAGCACCTTGACCACCAGTCAATGACCCAGCTAAAGGTGCCTCGTTACCGAAGGTCGTAATCACTTCATCAGTTAAGTTTTCACCTAACAAAGATACTGACCAAATATTGTCGATAGAAGCCAACTCGACCCGCGCATTAACCCTCACGTAAGCATCTTGCTCTAAGTTTGGATCTAATGTTGGCGAGGCAAAATAGTCGTCGCTGTATGATAAATCAATACCGAAAACCATTTCTACATCATCAGAAACATCGACGTTATAAGCAGCGCCAAGGTTAGCTGTTACCTCTGGTGCAAATTCTCTTGTGTCACCAGTACGGTCACATAAGTTACCACCACTAGGACTATCTCGAGTTTCACCGAAATAACACTGTGAGTTTTTAAAATCGTCAAATTCGAAATCTAACAAGCCTAGCGCGCCCGTTAAATATAGCGCGTCTGTTACCTGCCAACGACCATCTATTTCTATACCCTGAATCGTCGATTCACCAGCATTGGTAACATTAAACCCCAGCGCCCCGTCAAATTGACTGGTTTGCAAATCGGTATATTCGGTACGATACAGAGCTACATTTAACTCCGCAGCGCCATCTGCCAAGGTCATTTTTGCACCCAACTCAAAACTTAACGCCCGCTCTTCTTCAAACTCAAAGTTGTCATTACTGTTAGAGCGTGCATCAAAACCACCGGCTTTAAAGCCTTCGGTGAAAGATGCGTAAATCATAGTTTCGTCAGTGGCATCCCATTGCACATTAACCGAGGGAGTGAAGAAAGACTCTCTTCGATCGTCAGCCAAGTTATGTCCACTTACCTGAGCAGTATCTATCCCAAATACTGCTTCATAAATACCAATAGCGCCAGCATTTGATGATGCTGGAAAAATAGTCTGATCATATGGCCCTACTGCTGATCCTAAATCAGTAACAGTCAGCGAGCGAGTACCTTCTTTCTCTTCTTGACTAAATCTGCCGCCCACTGTTACGCGCCACTCATCATTGATATTCCAGGTAGCTTGACCAAATACTGACCACTGCTCACTGTCGGTAGTATATAAACGCGTATTAGCAGTACCCGCTATTACTCCTAACCCGGGGATTCCACGAGCGATCGAATCACTCCCAAAAGCTAATAGTTCATCATTGTCGACACTATAATCAGAATAATAAGCACCAACAATATAGTCTATGGTCTCACCGCCAGCGGAGGCTAAACGAAGCTCCTGACTAAATTGCTCATATCGCTCATTGCCCGCAGTTTGAAATATCTCTGCACCGGTAAAATCACAATCACACTGTTGGAAAAACTCATATTCAACACTACTAGTAACAGAGGTAAGCGTATGATCGCCAATCGCATAATCTATTGTCAAGGTGATATTATCAATGTCGGTAGACTCAAAATCTCCGTTTGATTGACGTTTAAAATCCTGTTCAGTGTCTAGTGTATAAGGACCATTGGTTGCCGCAGATAACCCACCTAAAAGGGCACCGTAATCTGCGCCTACAGGGTTAATTATCTCAGAGAAACGCCCGACAGTTTCAAAATCAGCATTTTCCACTTTTAAGTTAATTGATAAATCATCCGTCGCATCCCATTGAAAATTTGCACGAAGAACTTCATGGTCTAACTGAGACTCGGGCTGATTTAAAGTAGTGTTTTCATAATAACCATCTGATTCACGCTTTAAGCCCGCAAAGCGAATGGCAAAATTATCTGTAATGGGGATGTTCACTGCACCTTGAACTTCGTAACCGTCTTGATCAAAGTTATATTCACTTTCCACAAATCCTTCAATTTTATCAGTAGACGCTTTAACCGTGGTTGCACTAATAGCCCCGGCAATTGCATTTTTACCAAATAAAATAGGCTGAGGTCCGCGCAATACTTCTACGCTGGCGACATCTAGATAAGGAACACGTGCTAATTGAGGACGACTATAAGCCACGTCATCCACATACATTCCGACAGATTGCTCAAACGCTGGGTTAATGCCTGAGCTAATACCACGAATAGTTACGTTAGTACCCAAGCCAGTTTGATTCATACTTAAGTTAGGTACAAAATCTGACAAGTCATTTAAGTTGGTAATGCCTTGTTCTGATATCATTTCGCCGCCGACCACGTTTACCGAAATTGGCACGTCCATTAAGCTTTCTGAACGTTTTTGCGCTGTAACAATAACTTCTTCAAGCATCTGGGCACCGGCGGTGCCTGATATTGCTAACGCTGGCACTAGAGCCATACCTGCTGCTATCGCATTAATACGAAATTTCATAGTTAGAATCCCATTCTTTATTTTATATAATTAAAATTTGTAGCTAACAAACTACAAATTGCGATTATTACATCAACTTATTTTACTTTAATCATTTAGGACTAAAGATCACATAAGCGCATTAGTACTTACACTTATTATTATATTTTTTACAGAATTGAGCGTAAGGCAGATCACGAGTAGAATCACTGACTCTAAACGACAACAAGAATAACTATGCTAAACATTAAACACCATTACCTCGTTGGGAAAGGCCTACATAGAGAGGTATATTGCCATCCTGAAGACTATAGTAAATGTTTAAAAATAGTTATTCAAGACAAGGCCAGAGAAAACTCTGGCAATGAAGAAACGTTTCGTGAACAAGCCTATTACCAAACATTAATAAAGCGCGGCATCAGTTGGCGCGCCCTACCAAAATTTTATGGCAACATAGAAACTAATTTAGGCACTGCCGCCATCTTTGATTTAGTGCGCGACATTGATGGTAGCGTCGCCAAAACTCTCGAACACTACCTTGCCAGCGATGTGTTAACGCAGCAGAATCTAGCCGGACTTACTCAGGCAATGAAAGATTTAAAAGCGACACTAATTGCCAACAGCATTATCACCATGACCATCAAACCAAAGAACATTGTCTACCAAAAGACGTCGCTGACTGAAGGGCGCCTATTGATTATCGACAACATCGGCAACTCAGACTTTTGGCCCATTGCCAATCATATCGGCCTGCTAGCGCGACTAAAAACCAACCGTAAATGGCAACGGTTTGAAGCGAGCATACTAGCAATGACCGATAATAACGCCGCTCATAGTATTGTAATCGACAGTAGAATATAGAAGTACACCCTGCGGTTATAGATTGTATGCCAGCTCCTAGATCGTTAAGATCAAGCTTATAACAAATATAGAGGTTTTCATGTCAGAGTTTTCTTTGGCCAGTACTATCGGCAATACGCCACTGATTAAATTACAACAGGTTTCTGAGCTTACTGGCTGTAATATTTATGGCAAAGCTGAGTTTATGAATCCTGGTGGCAGCGTTAAAGACAGAACAGCCCTGGGCATTATTGAAGCGGCAGAAGCTAATGGCAGTTTAAAACCGGGCGGCACAATTGTTGAGGGCACTGCGGGTAACACCGGTATTGGTCTAACCCTGCTAGCTAGTGCAAAGGGCTATAAATGCGTGGTATTAATGCCCGATGTAATGAGTCAAGAAAAACAAGATTTGCTAGAGCTCTATGGCGCTGATTTACGAGTTGTGCCAGCTACCAGTATTGACGACCCAAAACACTATATACATCGAGCTGAAAAACTGGCGGCGAAGATGAATCAAAAAGAGCCAAACAGCGCGCTTTGGGCGCAGCAATTCGACAACCTTGCCAACATGGATATTCATTACACTACCACCGGTCAAGAAATATGGCAGCAAACTAACGGTGAAGTAGACGGCTTTATCTGCGCGTCAGGTACCGGCGGCACTTTGGCTGGCGTCAGCAAAGCACTAAAAGAACACAATCAAGATATAACGATTGGTTTAGCCGACCCGATGGGTTCGGGCATGTACAGCTATTTAACAACCGGCACAGCTGATCCTCAAGGTAGCTCTATTGCCGAAGGTATTGGCATTAGCTTTGTGACCGAAAACTTTAAACAAGCTCGCATTGATAAAGCATTTCAAATAGAGGATCGCGATGCATTACCATATATTTTTGATTTAATTAGAAACGAAGGACTCTGTTTAGGTGGATCAGCAGCAATTAATATAGCCGGTGCAGTGCAGCTCGCTAAAGCGCTAGGCCCTGGACATACCATTGTGACAATCCTGTGCGACAATGGCAGTCGCTATCAAAGTAAATTGTATAACCCTGTTTTCTTGCGCCAGCGCAATTTACCCACACCAGATTGGGTAACCGGCTAATCCTTAGTGCTCGGAAAAACTGGCGCACGCTGCATTTTTGAAGGGATAGCGATAATGCAGTCCGCACCATCATAAAGCGGAAACACCTCACCAAAGGGTTCGTCAAATATACGCTGATGCACGGTATCTAATATTACTAACACCTGATCAAGCGCTACTACGCCGAACACTAAGCCAGCTTGGATAAAGCCTTCTAAACGCAAACGTTCGCCAACCGCAACATCTTCACCGTCGGCATAAAATTCAAATATCCGCTCTAATCGCTCACCAACTTCTGCCAAAAACCTCTCTTGCGTAAGCTCAATCATCTATTAATCCTCGCTACTAAACATTTAAATCACAAACAAAAAAAGACTCGCAGTTGCGAGTCCAAGTATAACGAGATCTAGATGGGGATAGTGTCAATTAGTCATTAAATAAATCACCAAGAGCAGCTACACCCAACATTACTAAAAATACTGTAACTACGATGTTGGTTAGCATGATGTTTCTCCTAAGTTGCTGTTGTGTTGTTGAATCGAATAATAAGTGCAATAGTGGTATTCTTCAAATGTATTAAAGTGATGATATGCATAACCAAAGGGAATATCATTGGTAGGCCCATACAATGCAACTAACCGCCACATGCCTGCTTGAAAAACTGCTTGCTATTGCGCGCTCCAGCGTTAAATTCAAAAAAATATACAAATTCTAGACAAAAAAAGACCCACTTGATTGCGGGTCCGAATATAACGAGATCTAGATGGGGATAGTGTCAATTAGTCATTAAATAAATCACCAAGAGCAGCTACACCCAACATTACTAAATATACTGTAAATATGATGTTGGTTAGCATGATGTTCTCCTAAGTTGCTGTTGTTGTGTTGAAAAGAATAATAAGCCTAGTAATGGTATGCTTCAAATGTATTAAAGTAATGACATTTATAACTTTAAGATATATCACTGAAAGGCCAAACTAATGCAATTAAAAGCCCTTAAGCGCATCGACTTAAATCTCCTCGTTGCCCTGCAAGTATTGCTGGAAGAATCCAATGTCTCTCGAGCCGCAGAGCGACTTTTTATCACTCAGCCTGCCATGAGTAAAACATTGGGGCGACTACGCAATGTCTTTGCTGATCCGCTGTTTATACGTGGCCCTCATGGCATTAGACCAACACCTAGGGCACTAGAACTAGAAGCTATGTTGGCCCCAATACTAGAAGATATCGACACGCTAATTTCACCAGTTGTGTTTGACCCCAGCAACTTTGTCGGTGAAGTCAGCATTGCGGTGTCCGAGTTCATCGGTATCGCAATAATTCCTTTGCTGATGCAAGAACTGCAAACTGCAGCGCCTAGTTTACGAATCAAAACTATGTCTCGAATTGAACAGCAGCTAGATCATCTGGCCGATGGCGACTTAGATATAGCTATACATATTCAACGCGACCATTACGGCAATGACTTCAATACGTTATGTGTGGCAGAAGGTAATCCAGTTTTTTTATGCCGAGAAGATCATCCGCTGACAAAACAAACAATCAACCTACAAAGCATCTCCGAACAATCCTTTGTCACTTTTTATATAGCAGACCGCGAAGAGCTGGCTATTTTCAGACAACAAACCAGTGGCAACGAGCGGGTACCAGAAAACTTTTCCAGATTTGAAACGGCGCACTTATTAACCGCATTAGAAGTTGTCAGGCATACCGACATGTTAATGGTTGCTCCGCCTTACTTAACTGGCAATCCAGTTATTGCCGATGGTATATGCTGCATTCCAATTCCAATAAGCGAGTCAATAGCAACCGTAAATTACATGCTCGTCTCACATAAACGCACCGATCGCTCACAGGTCATTCAATGGGTGAAAGACAAAATTACTAATATTTGTGAGATGCAGATGCAAAGTTAATCCCCGCTATTAGTGACCATAATATATTGAGTGCCAAATACATAAGTCACTTAGTCGATGAACTCCAGATACTCGGTATAGTTAGCGTTAAGCTTATGCTCGCCAGATATGGATTGCTCCCTAATAGGCTTATCTTTGCCCCCGCTCCCGGTGATGCTACCTATCTAGGGTGGATCAACAAAGCGTTAGATTTTATCAAGCCACCGACAGCGGATACTGTATCTATATGAGAAAAGACAAACCTTTTTAGCTTAACGACTAATAAGCCCCCGGCAGCACCTTCGACGACCTGTTTGCATTACAACATTGGGCAGTGATCGCCATAGCCAGCGCAAAGCGGGGAAATCTTAAAAAAAAACCTAAAAAACCTAGAAAATAGGTATAAACCCTGTTCGCAAAATAACCAATAAACATGTAACATGCGCCTCCACTCGAAATAGCTGCCAAGTGCTTACACCAAAAAGATAGGGTTTACGCCAAGTTCAGCACCTAAGCAGGCAACCCCTAATGTCAGAACTCCCGAAAACTAGCGTCTCATTTGCAGATCTAGGTCTTTCTGCAGCAGTAATGAAGGCAGTTGAAAAAGTTGGCTATGAAAGCCCGTCACCTATTCAAGCCGAAACTATTCCCTTGCTATTAGCAGGCCATGATCTTATCGGCCAAGCGCAAACAGGTACCGGTAAAACAGCGGCCTTCGCATTGCCTATTTTGTCGCGACTGGTAAAACCAGGCACCAGTAAAAAACCACAAGCAATTGTCCTAGCACCTACTCGCGAGCTGGCTATTCAAGTTGCTGAAGCATTTCAAACCTACGGTAAAGACATTAAAGGCTTTAACGTACTGCCTATTTACGGCGGCCAAGACATGCGCGGACAGTTACGCCAATTGGAGCGCGGCGTGCAAGTTGTTGTTGGTACCCCCGGTCGAGTGATGGACCATCTAAAGCGCAAAAGCTTAGTCTTGTCTGAAGTAACCAGCGTGGTGCTAGACGAAGCCGATGAAATGTTGCGCATGGGTTTTATCGACGACGTAGAGGAAATTTTGTCGCATACCTCAGGCGAGCAGCAAACAGCATTGTTTTCAGCAACCTTGCCAGATCGTATCAAGCAGATATCAGCACGATTTTTAAAAGATCCTAAGCATGTAAAAATCAAATCTGAAACACAGACGGTATCTAATATCGCCCAGCACTTTTGGATGGTAAAAGGGCATGAAAAACTAGAAAGCCTTACCCGTCTTCTAGAAGTAGAAGAGTTCGACGGCATGATTGTTTTCGTGCGCACTAAAGGCACATGCGCCGAGCTAGCAGAAAAACTTTTAGCTCGCGGTTACGCTTGCTCAGCTATTAACGGCGACATGAACCAAGCCGCTCGTGAAAAAACTATCAAGCAATTAAAAGGCAAAAAAATAGACATATTAGTTGCGACTGACGTTGCCGCTCGTGGATTAGATGTAGAACGCATTAGCCATGTTATCAATTACGACATTCCATATGATAGCGAAGCATATGTTCACCGCATTGGCAGAACCGGCCGCGCTGGACGGACTGGTAAAGCGATTATGTTTGTTACCAACCGTGAGCAGCGCTTATTAAAAACGATAGAACGCGCCACCAAACAAACCTTAACTGCTTTAGTCTTGCCCAGCGCTGAAGAGTTAACTGCGCAACGTGTTTCTAAATTTAAAGACAAAGTCTGTAAGGCGCTACCTCATGGGTCAGCATTTTTCACTAAATTAGTAAATGAGATCTGCGAAGAAAATAACAGCGACCCAATTGCAGTTGCCGCCGCACTCGCTTATTTAAACCAAGACAAAACACCACTTCAGGTTAAAGATTCACCACAGCCAGAGCGACAAAGCCGTGAGCGTAGTGATAGCCGCGAGCGCAGCGATAGTCGTGACAGCCGCAAGCCAAATCGTGAGCGTAGCGAGCGCAATGACAGCCGCGATAAAAACTCTGACCAACCTCAACCTAGCAGGCGTCGTGAAGAAAAAGCCAGCGACAGCGTACCAATGGAGACCTTCCGGTTAGGTGTAGGCCATGACCACGAAGTCAAAGCTGGTGATATTGTTGGCGCCATTGCCAACGAAATAGATCTAGACTCTGAATTCATCGGCCGCATTGAAATCAATGACGACCATAGCTTTATTGACCTACCTCAAGGCATGCCGCCAGAGATTTACCAGCACTTAAAAACTGTGCGCGTAAAACGTAACCCGCTCAAAATCAACCGAGTTGAAACAGCGCCTAAAAAACCAAAGAAAAGTGCTGACGACAAACCTAAACCAAGAAAACCTAAGAGCTAAATATGTTTAATACCAACCAATATTTCGATGGCCAAGTAGCCTCTATCGCGTTTCAAACTGAAACATTGCCGGCAACTGTAGGTGTAATGGCGATCGGTGAATATACTTTTGACACTGACAAGAAAGAAACCATGACGGTTGTTAGCGGCGCGTTAACCGTGCAACTGCCAGGCAGCGATAATTGGCAAATATTTAATGCTGGCGACAACTTCATCATTGAAGCCAATCAAAGCTTCTCATTAAAGGTGGCAGTAGCAACCGCCTATCTTTGCACTTACCAATAAGCGGCGGTCAACACTAGCTGCCATGCATATTTGGGTCGACGCTGACGCATGCCCTGTAGTCATTAAACAGATTTTGTTTAAAGCGGCTCAACGCACTCAACTGCCACTAACGCTGGTTGCCAACCAACCGTTAAGCACGCCGCCTTCACCACTTATTAAATCAGTACAAGTTGAAGCAGGCTTTGATGTAGCGGACAACTATATTGTTCAGCAAGTTGAAATAGATGATTTAGTTGTCACTGCTGACATTCCGCTTGCCGCCGATGTGGTAGCGAAAGGCGCCCATGCAATCAATCCACGGGGTGAGCTATATACTCCAGAAAACATTCGCCAGCGCTTACAAATGCGAAATTTTATGGAAGAAATGCGCAACACTGGTCAAGCCAGTGGCGGACCACCACCGCTTAACAACGCCGACCGGCAATACTTTGCGAACAATTTAGATCGATTATTAGCCAAAGCACTAAAAAATTAACCTAGCCCGGCAGATAATTTAGCCCTACTATTAACTACTATCGATATTAACCATTGAGGTAAGTAGTTGTGAGCGAAAATGATAAGCCTACCAGCGACACCTTAACGTCTATGATTATTGGCCAGCTATCGCAGTTTTCTGGTCAGATGGCTAGTAGCGCTAAAGAGGTCGCAAAATCTGTCGCCACCATGTCGTCACTATGGGGCGATGGCTGGGTTAAAGATATTCTGCTCAAGTCGATGGACCCAGAACGCATTCAAGCCATGGCTGACGCAGGCCACTTTTTAAAAGACGCCCGCGAAGTAGCCGGCCTTAACCTTGGTGAAATGTCTGCTGCACTGGGTTTAAACGACACCGAATTATTAGAAGAAGTAGAAAGCGGTAAAAAGTTATTACCGTTTGAAATGATTTTTCGCTCAGCATCAGTGCTTGCCCGTCATGATCCAATCCCATTTATTATTAAATTTTTGCGCACTTATAATCCTGCTTTAGAAGAAAGACTTGAGGCATGGGGATTAGCCGCGCTGCCAAAACAATATGAGCGTGAGCGCCGCTTTGTAAATATCTATCGTAAACACGATGCCTTACGCGGTTTAAGTGACGATGAGTTTAGCCGTATTATTGGTTACAGTGACAATATGATTGGCCTTGCACTAGATATTATGTCCAAGGAAAAAGTGGTAGGGCAAAAGGCGCTGGATGACTTAGCCGCTATACATGAGACCGAGCTAAACACCGAGAAAGAAAAACTTAGTGTATTAAAAGAATCTCGCGCTAAAGCTAAGCCGCAAGCTAGACCAAAAGCCAAGAGCAAAGCCAAACCAAAACCTCGTAAACCAAAAATAGATGACTAAATAACGATAACAACTTCAACTAGACGTCCTTATCGGGAATGCATTTGGTAACCGTTAATTACTAATAGTCATATAGGCAAGCATGATACTGTTGTGGCCATTACCTCACGTCATAGTATTTTCATATAAGTTTTACCCAGCATTTATTTTATCCGTGAAGTATCAAAACTCATAACGCCTAACGCCTAACGCCTAACGCAATGTCATTTCTATTACTAAGTGTTTGCGCACCTTATCTCTTTGCGCTAGCGTGACTTTTTAAACATTGTATCTAATACCTCCCTAACAAATACAAACTGACTGAGTTTATGAAAACATCGACCATTAGAAAATACTATTTACTACTTTCAGCTTTCATTGTTGTTAGCTGTACGCAGTCACCGGTAGTGTTAAATGAAAGCAGCGAAAGTAGCACCGCAGGCTGGCCCGTATATGGAGCAACAGCGGGCGGCACACGTTTTTCACAAGCTAGTCAAATAACACCAGACAACGTTGCCGGTCTAGTCGAGGTTTGGCGTCATACTACTGGCGACAAAACCAACGCTGTCGGCCGCGAGGGCATGCCTATTAAGTCACAAAGCTCCCATGTGTCTACGCCCATACTAATCGACGATCGCTTATATTATTGCTCGCCGTTCAATCGAGTATTTGCTCTTGATGCCAAAACCGGTAAAGAATTATGGTCCTTCGACCCTGCAGTTAATTATCAAGAAAGTTTCTTTAAAAGCTGCCGTGGCGTAAGTAGCTGGCAGTCAGGTAAAACCGGTTTTTGCGAGCACCGTATTTTCAGTGGCACCTTAGATGGCCGGCTCATTAGCCTCGATGCAGATACTGGCAAAAAGTGCCCTGACTTTGCCGACAATGGTGAAGTCGACCTGAGCTACGGCTTATCAAAATTTAAGCCGTGGGAATATGGCGTCACCTCGCCACCGGCGATTTTGAACAACTTAGTTATTACCGGCTCTAGCGTATTAGACAACCAACGAGCTGATATCCCCAGCGGTGTTGTGCGAGCTTATGACGCTCGCAGCGGCAAATTAGTTTGGACATGGAACCCAGTTCCTAAAGGTGCAGCGGGAAAAAATTCTAATGGCACTTACCTAAATGGCACCACCAACGTCTGGTCTATTATTTCAGTAGATGCAGCGCGCAATATGATCTTTGTACCTACTGGTAACGTTTCACCAGATTTCTACGGCGGCCACAGAAATGGTTTAGATCATTATTCCAGCTCTGTGGTTGCCCTAGATGGAGATACCGGCGAAGTAATTTGGCATTACCAAACGGTGCATCATGATATCTGGGATTATGATGCGCCAGCACAACCAACCCTAATTGACCTAACTGTCGAGGGCGAAACGATTCCTGCGGTAATTCAAGTCACTAAAATGGGCATGACTTTTGCTCTGCACCGCGACACCGGCAAACCAATCTGGCCTATAGAAGAGCGTTCAGTACCACAGACTGGCGCGGTAGAAGGTGAGTATTTGTCACCGACGCAGCCTTTTCCAAGCCACATTCCATATCTGGTCGATACCGATATCACGCCCGCTGACGCATGGGGCTTAACTTTGATTGACAAATACGCCTGCAAGAAAAAACTGGCCTTGCTAAATAACCAAGGTTTATACACACCACCATCGCTTAATGGCAGCTTACATTTTCCTAGCAGCGGTGGCGGCAATAACTGGGGCACACCAGCGATCGATCCCAATAGCAATATAATGGTGGTTTATACCGTCAAGCTCCCCGGTGAAATAGTACTGATTCCACGCCAGGACTGTAACAACGCATCAGAACCTCAAGCTGGCACACCTTATTGTGCTAACAGAGACTTCATTACCTCCCCCATAGGCCTGCCATGTGTTGCCCCTCCCTGGGGCACATTAGATGCAATAGATTTGGCTGCAGGTAAAATATTATGGCGGGTACCGCTTGGCACCACTCGAGATATGGCACCATTTCCATTTTGGTGGATTGAGGGTCTACCCGGTATTGCTGCGCCAATGATTACCAAAGGTGGCCTTGTTTTTTCAGGCATTAGTAATGAACATGCCTTTCGAGCCTTTGATTTAAAAACTGGCATAGAGCTTTGGAAAACGCGCCTACCTACTGCAGCTAATGCATTGCCAATGAGCTATCAACTAACAGCTGACGGCAGACAATATATTGTTGTAGCGGTCGGCGGACATTGGTCTGGCGGCGCACCGGCTGGTGATTATCTAATCGCCTATGCTTTGCCAGATAGCACGATAGCCAATGAGCGAAACTAAACCGTGTTTTAATCTGCAAGTACTAAGCCTTGCGCTAGTACTTGTTCTAATTGATTAATAGCCTCAGTAAGCAATTTTATTTTATTTATCCGGCTTAGTTTTTTAATAGTTGCTTCTCTACTACTGGCAATACTTCTGTTTTCACAAGTCTGTAAATACACCAATTGCTTAGGGCTGCGACCGCGAAAGAACTTTGCGCCCTTGGTTGAATATAAATGCTCATGCCAACGCCTAGCCATATCTACCGTAATGCCGGTGTAATAACTATTATCAGATGCCAAGATGATATAAACCCACCAAGAACTTTCAGTAGCGACTGTATTTTTTCGTATCAAGGTTATTTTTACTCTTACTCAAAACTTAGCGTCAGCATATACTAGCCAAACTTAAAGCCAAACCGCTTAATCACCATTCACACCAACTGATTATTAACCGCAATGTTTGAGAAAAAAGACCTAGTCAGCTTAGCTAATATGCCTATGCCATTTGGTAAATATAATGGCCGGGTAATAATCGATCTACCTGAAGAGTATCTGCTGTGGTTTGCGGGCAAAGGCTTTCCTGAAGGCAAGCTGGGCTTGCTGATGGGCCTAGCTTTGGAGATAAAAACCAACGGCATGGAAAAAATTATTGACCCGTTACGCAAAGCTAAATATTAATCTTTTATGACAACATTAACTCATTAATGAATAAAACATGAAATTGTCAGATAAAGGTTTACTTTTGTGAAAAACGTGTACAATAGCTCTGCAAGCAAGCGTTTTGGGTAATTTTGGTGGCTCCACTTACGGCAACTACTGTTCTACCTCTACAATTGCACTTTGAATAACTAAATATTTATAGAGGTATTAAACAATGGCTACTGGTTCTGTTAAGTGGTTCAACGAGTCTAAAGGCTTCGGCTTCATTTCACCTGCTGACGGCGGCGCTGATGTATTCGTACATTTCTCTGCTATCCAAGGTAACGGTTTTAAAACTTTGGCTGAAGGCCAAGCTGTTAACTTCGACGTAGAGCAAGGCCAAAAAGGTCTACAAGCTACTAACGTTAACCCTGAGTAAGTTTTTACTCTTGGTTAAAAAAGCCCGCTTTAAGCGGGTTTTTTTATGTCTGTATTTTTTCTAGCACTAAGCCGGATGAATATGTTTTAGCCGCGTTAAACACGCACTTAACGAATAGTCCAACACAGTAGATAACTGCTTAGCCTTATCTTTTAGTTGTTTACCACTCTGGGTGTCCAGCTTCTTACCTGCCAATACAACCCAGTTACCGGTGTTAGTTGAGCACATTCTGACGTCGCTAAATATCTCTTTCAAAATATCTAATACGTCTGTTCCTGCTCTGTGCTCACTCCAACAATTAAGCACTAACCAGCCGTCATCTTTTAAAGTATCAAAGCAAGCTTGCATGTACCACTGCTGTATTTGCTGTTGATCTAGGCCTTCGGCGCTGTAAATATCAGTAAACAATACATCGGTTTTTTTAGGCTGTTCATCTAAAAACTCACCAGCGTCCGCTTCAAAAACTTGTAAGCGCTTACTGCGCGGTAACTGAAAATATTTATAAGCCACCTTGGCAACTTTTGGCCTAAGCTCTACCGCGCGTATTTTTATATCTGGCCAACAATGATGCAAGCAACTCACTAAGCTGCCGCCGCCTAAACCCAATACAATTGCATCGCGGGGTTGGCGAAACAACATCACCAACATCATTGCGCGGGTGTACTCGTGTTGCAGTTGTCCAGGCTTAGCTTTTAACATGGAGCTTTGTTCTTCTTCGCCACCAAAGGTCATGACCCGCTTTTCGCCATCATCATAAACCTCTATCGGCCCAAACTCGTCATAGTCACAATGAATATTTTTACCCAGTGATGGCATGCTAGTGCAACTTATGCGGTTCTAACTGCAACGACTCAACACTGCGCCCCAGTAATACGATTCGACCGTTATAGCGGTCTTGACCGGTAGAAGAAAAATCGAAGACATAAGAGCGCCAAATATGTACGTTACCCCTGGCGTCACGCTTTAACCAAATTGCGCGCAAGGCGATATTTTCATCTAAAAACTGAACCTCCATATCTAGGCAATATTTACGCACCGCTGCCAAGGCAATTTGTTTAATTTTTTGCGCTGACGTCCAATAAATAGCGCCAAAAGTGAATAGTATTAACAACAACGCATCAAACAAATTAAACATTACTGGTTAAACCCGCGACATGAATTTTCCGGTGGTAGTATTTATTTTAACCACCTCACCAGATTCTAAATATTCTGGCACTTGCAGCTCGAAGCCAGTCACGCATATTGCAGGCTTAGTTCTGCCTGCAGCGGTTGCACCTTTGATACCGGGGGCGGTGTCTTTAATCGTCAAATTGACTGACTGCGGAAATTCAATACCCAGTAATACATCATCCATTAACAAACCGGTTAAACCATCTAAACCTTCAGTTAAAAAACCTAAGTTATCTTCCATGTCTTCAGCGTCCACACCATGCTGGCTATAATCTTCTGTCGACATAAAATAATAGGTGTCGCCCTCTTGATAGGAATACTGCAAGGCAAAGCGTTGTACGTCGGCGTCTTTAACAAAGTCATCACTCTTAAACGACTCATCCAATTTTTGCTTAGTTTTAATATGATTAAAACGTATCTTGTACAAAGTAGAAGCGCCGCGCGACGATGGGTTTCTGACCTCAACGGTTTTTACCGTATATGGCTCACCATTAAGTTCTACGACCATTCCTTTTTTAAGTTCACTTGCTTTAGGCACTAGTGTATTCCTTTAGAGTTTCTTTAATCAATTTTCTTAAAATTTTAGGCACGCCTAATTTTGAACTTACGGCCTTTAATTTTGCCATTCTCCAACGCTTGCATAGCAAGCTTTGCTGACTGTCTCTTTATAGCAATACAGGTGGCAAAATGACTGATATCTATTTTACCCACTTCACTGCCATCTATACCCAATTCGCCGGTTAACGCGCCCAAAATGTCGCCGGGGCGCAGCTTATCTTTTTTACCGCCGTCGATAACCAAGGTAACCATAGGTGGATACAACTTAACCCGCGCATCAAAGTCTAATTCGTCACCAGAGATTATCTCTGGCGCAACGCCTAAATAATCTTCGATGGCATTTAACAACCCAGTCTGCTCAGGCGTATAAATGCTCAAAGCCAAACCTTGTTCACCGGCACGGCCAGTACGTCCGATGCGGTGCACATGCACCTCAGGGTCACGCGACAGCTCTAAATTAATCACTGCATCTAAACCTTTTACGTCTAAGCCGCGCGCCGCCACATCGGTTGCCACCAATACTGAGCAACTGCGGTTGGCGAAGCGCACCATTACCCGGTCGCGGTCACGTTGTTCTAGGTCACCGTGTAGCGCCAAGGCAATAACGCCTTGCTGGCGCAGATCATCACAGATGTCTTGGCATTTTTGTTTAGTATTACAAAAGACTAGCGACGACTCGGGTTGGTATTTTGCCAACAATGCTATCACCGCTTCACTGCGTTGTTTTTTATTCACTTCAAAAAATAATTGTTTTATATCAGAGCTTTCTTGCTTACTTTCAATCCTTACGCTTTCAGGGTTGCGTTGAAATGACTGACTTAGCTTTTTAATCGTGCTGGGATAGGTAGCAGAAAATAATAATGTCTGACGATCGCGAGGCATTTGCTTGGCAATATTCGTAATCGCCTCATTAAAGCCCATATCTAACATACGGTCGGCTTCATCAAGCACCAACATTCTTAGGCCATCTAACTTTAAAGTGCGCTTACGCAAATGATCTTCAATGCGCCCTGGAGTGCCCACTACAATATGCGCACCATGCTCTAAAGAACCGATTTGCGGCCCAATAGATACGCCGCCACATAAAGACAATACTTTTACATTAGGTATGCCACGGGCAAGACGTCTAATTTCCTTACATACTTGGTCAGCCAACTCGCGGGTTGGGCACAACACCATGGCCTGAATATCGTAGTTTTTAATATCTATTTGATTTAGCACGCCAAGGCCAAATGCCGCTGTTTTGCCGCTGCCGGTTTTTGCCTGCCCTAGTAAATCTTTGCCCTGTAAAATTAACGGCAAGCTTTGGGCTTGAATAGGCGTCATTTCGCTATAACCCAAGGAATCTAAGTTACTTAATAAGTTGGGGTGTAGCGCAAGAGTAGAAAAGTTGGTTTGGGTCACAGGAGCTTCTTAATTTAACAATGGCCGCAGCCGAAAGTGGGCATTGTAACAGAAACTGGACTCTCTATACTGCAGCAATAACGTATATGACTTGATGTTTAAAAACTGGCATCGAACTGTTTAGACAATAATAAGGTGAGGGCATCGCGATGACGGAAATGGAATTATTTACGCAAGCGAATCAAACCGCTCAATTCATGGTGTCTGCGTCTGCCAGCCTGAGTACGCACATATCAATTTTTCTGACGATAGTCACTGGCTATACCATAATTACCTATCTGATCGGCACTAAGTTAACCAAGGCTCAGGTCACCATCGCTATCGCTACTTGTATTGTGGCTTATGCATTCCCGGCATTTATGCTCACAGCAATCGTTTCGGGAATGCGCGCTGGGGCAGCAAAACTAGCGCTTATTAATCCGACGGCTCCAATTATCTTTGAAGAGCTATGGAACGGCTCGCCTATGGGACTGGCCATTTTGATTACCGGCTTATTGGCACCATTGTGGTTTATGTGGACAGCTAGGCGCCGTAAAGAACATAAACTATCGCCCCAGCAGACTAAATCCAATGTGCCTGTTCAAGAATCAAAGTAACTAAAACATGTTTCATATTGCCTTACACTTTTTAGTTCCAGCCTTACTTGCTGGCCTTTTCTTTAGAAAGAACTTGCAGCTCGCCTATTTTTTAATGGTCGCAACTATGCTGGTGGATATCGACCATCTATTCGCGACCCCTATTTATGACCCAAATCGCTGCAGTATAGGATTCCATCCATTGCATCAACTCTGGATGATCTGTTTTTATGCACTGCTTTGCATCATGCCCAACATGCCTAGAATAAGGCTGTTGGGAATTGGTTTGTCGGCGCATATGCTGCTCGATGCAATAGATTGCCAAGTGACTAACGGCGCTTGGATGAATTGATTTTGGCGTACAGCAAACCATCACAAAAGTGCTTCCTTGGCCCGATTCTAATTGCCAATCATTGTAAAAGATCTGAATGCATGCAGCTCTCGTAAATTAATGCGTTATTGCAGATTTTCGTTATAGTTTTTAATTCGAGCCTGATCTGAACTATCGTAAAGTAATAAATAGAGCAACCACAATATATTTAATCACCCCATAAAACTGTAATATTAACCGCGTACACTTACTCGTTATTTGTACTCTAAAAGCGAACAACTAATTCGGTAAATCTTAAGGTCAACTATGCGCTACCAACACCACTGTGCTGCTAACAATTTAATTACAACAGTACTCTGCGGGATAATTTTTTCAGTAACTAATTTGGCTGCTGCTCAAACTAGCGATGCGACCGAAGTAACTTCATTTGAGATTATTGCGCAGCCATTTACCGACTCGATTGAAGCAATTGGTACTTTAAAAGCGCGGCAATCGGTAACTTTATCGGTAACGGTAACCGAGAAAATCAGCGCAATTCATTTTAATGATGGCCAACAAGTAACCAAAGGCGAGGTGCTGGTAGAAATGACCAGCCATGAAGAACATGCCATGTTAGAGGAGCTGGACTCAGCAGCAGTAGAAGCTAAGCGCCAGTTTAACCGCCAGACAATACTGAAACAGCAGCAACTGGTAGCAGAAGAGTTGTTAGACCAAAGCCGTCAACAATATGACGCAGCTCGCTCACGCCAACTAGCCATGCAGTCACGGCTCGATGACAGATTGATTATTGCACCGTTTGCTGGAGTGGTAGGCCTGCGCAATGTGAGCGTTGGTGAACTAGTTACGCCTGGGGACTCAATTGTCACTTTAGATGATACCACTGCCATGCATTTAGATATTAATTTGCCTGCGCCCTATCTGTCTAAAATTAAAGCTAAGCTTCCGATACAAGCGCAAACCGTTGCCGTAAACAGTCAAATTTTTGCCGGTATCGTGACCGCTATTGATAGCCGAATTGACCCAGTCACACGAACGATTACAGTACGCGCTGTCCTATCTAATCCCGATAGCTTATTAATACCAGGCATGTTGATGACGGTGGTAATAAGCTCTGCCGAGCGGCAAAGTTTGTTAATACCTGAGCTAGCGCTAGTGCGCCGAGGCGATATTACTCAGGTGTATATCATCACTAAAGATAACATTATTGAAAGCCGCAAGGTAACTACTGGCGGCAGAGCTAGTGGCCAAGTGGAAATAACTAGTGGCCTAAAGCTTGGCGAAAAAATTGTTAACCATGGCGTACTAAAAGTTAGACCCGGTAGCAAAGTTAAGATTATTAGCAGCCTGCCAGCTAGCGCTGCCAAGACCAAGCAAGCCATACCTAGCGAGCCAGTCTAATGCTGTTATCTGATACTGCCATCCGGCGCCCCGTTTTTGCCAGCGTACTATCACTACTGCTATTAGTGTTTGGCCTACTAGCGTTTGATCGGTTGCCGCTGCGCGAATACCCAGATATTGATCCTCCAGTAGTGTCTATTCAAACCGACTACCCCGGTGCCGCCGCAGCGGTAGTTGAAACTCGCATTACGCAGTTAATTGAAGATCGTATTGCCGGGCTTGAAGGCATTCGTTTTATCAGATCAACCAGTGTTGATGGCCGCTCCAACATTGATATTGAATTTGACCTATCGCGAGATATAGATTCCGCCGCCAATGATGTGCGTGATCGAGTGTCACGGGTATTAGACAGCCTCCCCGATGAGGCCGACATTCCTGACATTGAAAAAGTCGATTCTAATGACAATGTAATCATGTGGCTAAACCTAAGCTCAGATAGCATGACTGTGCCCCAGCTCACCGACTACGCCGAGCGTTATTTGGTTGATCGATTTTCAGTGGTAAATGGTATTGCCCGGGTGCGTATTAGTGGCGGCCAAAGTTATGCGCTGCGCATATGGGTAGACCGTATTAAGTTAGCCGCTCATGACTTAACCATGACAGATATTGAACAAGCGTTGCGGCAAGAAAATATTGAGCTACCAGCCGGTTATGTGGAATCAGTAGAGCAACAATTTTCGGTCCGAGTAGAACGGGTCTTTACCGAGCCAAATAATTTCAGGGAGCTAGTATTGAAGCGCTCTACTGACGGCAAAAAAATTCGACTCGCCGATGTGGCGACAGTCATTTTAGGCACTACTGAACACCGTACGTCTTTTCGTGGCAATGGCGAAACCATGGTGGGGCTGGGGATTACCAAGCAATCTACCGCTAACACCATTGCGGTTGCCAAAGGGGCACAAAAAATCGCTGCCTTACTCAATCCTAATTTACCGCCCGGCATGAGAATCAACCAAAGTTATAATAGTGCGGTGTTTATTGAGGACGCGATTGACCAAGTTTATACAACACTAGCCATAGCGCTAATGTTAGTTGTGTTAGTAATCTTTATATTTCTGGGCAGTGCGCGCGCCACTATAGTGCCTGCTATTACTGTGCCGATTGCCTTAATCGCCACCTTTATTGTTCTTTGGACGATGGGTTTTACCGTTAACATACTGACCTTATTAGCCATGGTAATGGCTATTGGCCTGGTAGTTGATGACGCCATTGTGGTGCTAGAAAACATTCACCGCCGTATGGACGAGCTGGGCGAGCCGCCAATGCTGGCGGCCTATCGTGGCACCCGCGAAGTTGGCTTTGCGGTTATTGCAACGACTGCCGTGCTGATTGCAGTGTTTGCTCCCATCATCATGCTAGAAGGCGATATTGGGCGGCTGTTTGCAGAGTTTTCACTAACGCTGAGCACTGCGGTGTTTTTCTCCTCGCTGGTAGCCTTAACTCTATCGCCAGTTTTAGCAGCATTATTATTAAAACCGAAGCAACCCAAAGCAGAACTAGCCCAATCGGACGAGAACAAACCTAGTCTAATGCTGCGCATCGATAATGGCTTTCAAATTCTGCGTACATTTTACGAACAAAAGCTCGCTGCAATATTACATCGACCTTTTCTGGTGCTGGCAACATACCTCACAATCATCACTCTCGGTGGATTGTTGTTTATGGCACTCCCGCAAGAATATGCCCCGAGAGAGGATCGTGGCGTCTTTTTCATCATAGTAAAAGGCCCCGAGGGCGCTAGCTTTAACTATATGCAGAAATATATGGATGAGGTAGAACGGCGACTATTACCGCTAGTAGAGAGTGACGAAGCGCTGCGGGTTTTGGTCCGTAATCCTGGCAGCTTTGGCAACTTAGCAAATTTTAATACTGCGAATGTTGTAGTGGTCCTCAGCCCATGGAATGAACGCAGGTCAGCCAATGAAATCATTAAAGAAGTCAAAGATAAGCTGAGTAATTTAGCGGGCATAAAAGCTGCGGTAATAATGAGCCAAGGTATTGGTGGCAGACAGAGTAAACCAGTAGAGTTTGTCGTTGGCGGTGGCAGCTTTGAAGAACTAGGTCAATGGCGAGATACTTTATTGGCCACCATCGCTGCAGAAAACCCCAAGCTTACTGATCTTGATTCAGACTATGAGGTAGCTAACCCACAAATTGAAGTTAATATTAACTACCCTCGGGCAGCAGAACTAGGCGTATCGGTAGAGAATATTGGCCGCACTTTAGAAACTGTTTTAGCGTCACGGCGAGTGACCACTTATATCGAAAATGGCGAAGAATACGATGTATTAATAGAAGGTAGACGCGAGCAGCAAAACAACCCTTCTGATATCAACAATATTTATGTGCGCTCAGAAACTAGTGCCAAACTAATCTCTATGGCCAACCTGGCTAGCTTGTCTGAACAAACTAGCGCGCGAGAACTCAACCGTTTTAATCGCACCAGAGCTTTAACCATTGAAGCCAACTTAGTCGATGGCTATAGTTTAGGCGAGGCTCTGGATTATTTGGGGGCACTAGTGCGTCAACAATTACCTGACCACGCCACTATTGACTACAAAGGCCGCTCTAGAGATTTTGTTTATGCAGGTGATAGTAGCGCATTAATTTTTGGCTTAGCAATTATCGTTATGTTCTTAGTGCTTGCCGCACAATTTGAAAGCTTTATTAGCCCACTGATTATCACCTTAACTGTGCCACTAGCAATTGGTGGTGGTCTATTAGGATTATGGCTCACTAACCAAAGCTTAAATATCTATAGCCAAATTGCCTTGCTGATGCTGATCAGCTTAGCCGCCAAGAATGCTATTTTAATTGTGGAATTTGCCAACCAACTACGAGACCAAGGCCACAGTGTCGAGGACGCTATATTAGCAGCCAGTAGTCTGCGCCTAAGACCAATTCTGATGACCAGCATTACTACTGTTGCTGGCACCCTGCCGCTAATTTTGGCTTTTGGTGCAGGCGCGGAATCGCGCGCAGTACTTGGTATCACTTTATTTTCTGGCGTTTTAGTAGCAACATTTTTTACTTTGGCGATGGTGCCAATGGCTTATCTAAAACTTGCCAAATATAGTCAGCCGCCCGGCGCCAGGGCAAACAAACTAGCAACAGAAATTGCCACACACGAGGATATTGTTTAATAGTAATAGCGGCAAAAAACACCAAGGGTAGCGCAGTGCCTTATCATCAATACAATCACTTTTGTCGCTCTCTGCCTTCAACAACCTATGTAGTTCAATAGGGCTTCTCTCATGTTTGGAAGGTGAGAGGGAAAGTATTCGCTATTGGCGGCTGGCAGAAAACTGATGACTGCGCATACACATTTAAGGCATCAGAATTAAATTTTCAGGTATTGAGCGTGCTGCCAGAATTCCGGTCAGCGCCTTATATGGCGGCCTGTGGGATGAAGTGGATACAGCAATAGGATGTACTGAAAATGTCGATGAGACATTAAAGTACTATCTGAAATAATCCCATCGTATTGTGTCACTAGGGCTAACTAAAAAGAAGTATAGCTAACTCGGACTAAATCAAAACTAAACTATGTAGCAAAAACAATAAGCGCTGCTGAGGACTATAAAGCTTATTGTCTACCAACAGTTACCGCAGGCGGCTTTTTAATCTATAATTTTTACAGCTAGCAACCATCAAAACTAAGTAAAGGCACACTCGTCAATGATGCTATATGCATTCTTACTAAACAGCGTAGTTGTCGCAATAGTGGTAATCGTTCATTACGAGTTTCTCAATCGCCTCAGTGTGCTTATCCCGAAGATGACAATTAAACACCGCTTGAGAATAACTGCAGGAGTCGTTGGGGCTCTAATAGCGCATACCATAGAGATCTGGATTTTTGCTATGGCATACTATTATATGCATCACTCAGACAACTGGGGCGAGCTCACTGGGAATTTCGATGGAAGCTTGATGGATTGTGCTTATTTTTCCTTTACCGTTTTTAGCACTGTAGGCTTTGGTGACATTGTTCCCATAGGTAATATAAGATATTTAACAGGGATTGAGTCTCTGACCGGGCTAGTTCTTATTACTTGGTCTGCCTCTTTTTTATATCTTGAAATGCAAAAACATTGGAATGCTCGATAAATATGACTAAACATAGTGGCGGCTGTTTATGTGGAGCAGTTAAATATTCTTTTAATAGTGAGCCAATGATGACTGGGGTTTGCCATTGTGAAAACTGCCAACGCCAAAGTGGTACAGCATTCTCAATTATTGTCGGCGTGGCTAAAAGTTCATTTGAGCTTGACGGCGATAAAACTCTTACTGAATACCTAGACAAAGGAGACACGGGCAACCCAGTCCGGCGTCAGTTTTGTAACAATTGTGGCTCGCCGATACTTTCACTAATCGACTCTAATCCTGAGCTATACTTACTCAAAGCCGGCACTCTGGATGACAAATCTTGGCTCGTGCCAACAATTCATTTTTGGTGTGACTCAGCCCAACCTTGGGTTGAGATAGCAGACCACGTTCTAAAATTCGATCGCAACCCGAGCTAACACCTCTCAACTTATGCCAGCAGTTATTTACCCAACTGCTGGTTCAGCCTAGTTATTATCAATAGGCGCTGAACAGCCTCCTCCACTGCAATCTCAGTCATGATGTTAAATAGCGCCCAGCTTCTTTACTGATAGTTAATAAACCATACATTTGCCATCAAACATGAACGGGGCATAAGAACCTAATTGCATGGTTCGACTATCTCACTTAGCTTTTACTATTTACAAAAACAATACTTAGTGATTAATATAAACAGTACGTACTGTTTTATTGAATTAGCGACAAAAAGTAACCGAAAATAATAATACATAGGTGGAGAAGGTATATGAGGATGAAATATTCAGCTATTGCAGCAGCCATTGCAGGCATCACTGCTATGACAGGCACAATATCGACGACTGCGACGGCGGCAGAACGGTCGCTAGCGCTAGAAGAAGTTATTGTTACCGCACGCAAAAGAGCAGAATCATTGCAAGATGTCCCGCTAGCAGTAACCGCAATTAGCGCCCAACTGCAAAGATCAACCATACAAAGCATCCAAGATCTGCAAGGCTACGTTCCTAACGTCACTATTGACGAGATTGCTGGTAATAATGGCGCGGCAATTTCCATTCGCGGTATCAGCTTCCAAGAAACAGACAAAAGTGTTGATCCACCAGCTGGCGTTATCCTCGATGGTGTTTATATGGGAGT
Source organism: uncultured Cellvibrionales bacterium (assembly GCA_963933215.1). Taxonomy (GTDB): domain Bacteria; phylum Pseudomonadota; class Gammaproteobacteria; order Pseudomonadales; family CAWVSB01; genus CAWVSB01. Next base: position 75,032 of record CAWVSB010000003.1, on the reverse strand, counting down.
TGCAGCAGGCGGCCTGTTAAACAACTTTGATATGGAACGTATTGAAGTTTTACGTGGCCCACAAGGCACCTTATTTGGCAAAAACACCACGGCAGGCGCACTTAATATTATTCGTACTGCCCCTACTAGAGAACTAGGTGCACGGGTCAAAGTAGGCGCGGGCAGCTGGGACAGACGACAAATTCAAGCAGTGGTCAATACCTCACTAACTGAAAATGGTGGCTTAAAACTCTATGCTAATAAAGATGAACACGATGGCTACATGCGCAACAACATTATCGGCGAAGATATCGGCGGGAAAGACTTCCTACAACTAGGCGCTACCGTTGCCTTTAACATTACTGACAAGTTTGACCTATCTTTTACCGCAGAGCGAATCAATGACGATTCAGATGTTGGCGCATGGTCTAACTTTAATTCAGTTAGCGATGTAGCTTGCTTAATTTCTGTAGGCGGCATCCCTGCCGCAGGCATTCCTGCTGACGTTACCGGCGCTCCGTTTGGTAGCGGCTGTATGGATTTGGATACTGATAGCGACGAAGATCATAGTTCGCAAAATGCTCCAAATACATCTGAAGTTACTAATGACTATTTCAATTTGACGATGAATTGGGATTTAAACGACAACTGGACCGCTACATCTATAACTGGTTATGTAGAACGCCAAGAAGAGTTCCGGGTGGAGTACGATGCTAGCCAAGTAGAGTTCTTAACTGTACTTGCCGAGCAAGACTATTCACAATTCAGCCAAGAGCTCCGTATTAACGGTAGCATTAATGACGACATCAATTTGACCGCTGGACTGTACTACTGGAATTCTGAATATGACCAGTTCCAAGAGTCATTTGATATGTGGTACTACCTAGGTATCGGTTTTGGTCCAGAGGGTGGATTCAACCCTGGTGATGTTTCAAGCCAACTAGATGGCACTGGTGAAAATACTGCATATGCCATATTTGCATCGATGGATTGGTCACTCACTGACAACCTGCTACTAAACTTAGGTGGTCGTCTTACCCAAGAAACAAGATCATTAGAGACTGCAACTCCCAATTTTTATCTCAACCCCGCTAATGTTGAGATAGTACCATTTGGGCCAACTCAAAAATTTGAAGAAGAGTGGACAGAGTTCTCGCCACGTATTGCGCTACAATATTCGTTAACTGATGACTTGATGTTCTTTACTTCATTATCTAACGGTTTTAAAAGCGGTGGCTTCTTTGCCCGGACTCAAAATGTTGATGATATAAACTCTTACGATCCAGAGTATGTAGACACCTATGAGATTGGGATGAAAAGTGAGTGGCTGGAAAACCGTCTGCGCTTTAACGCCACAGTTTTTTATAGTGACTACAGCGACAAACAAGAAGAAGTTATTACTAACTTAGGGGGCGGCAATGTAACAACTATTGTTAATAATGCCGCCGATGTAGAGATATCTGGTCTTGAAATAGAGCTTACTGCTCAAGTCACTAGTGGACTATCGGCCTTCTTAAATATTGGGCTGCTAGATGCTGAGTTCTCAGATTTTGAAGTATCGGACGCTTCAGGTAACACAGTAGACAACTCTGACCTTGAGTTGCGTAATGCTCCTGATATGACCATAGGCATAGGTCTAGATTACATTCTACCCGTAAGCTTTGGCGAGATCGGCATGCACTATAACTATCAATGGCGCGAGGAATATCACACCATCATTGATAATGCTCCAATAGGATTGGTAGACGCTGGCGGCTTTCACAATGCTAGTATCGATGTAGCATTTAGTGATAGCTACAGACTCAGTGTTTATGGTCGTAACCTGGGTGACGAGCGCTATGCTCGAGTTATTCCAATTGGCGTATCTACCTTCGGTCAGTACAGCGCACCTAAGCACTATGGCATAGAGCTTATTGCTGAATTCTAAACTACTTTAGTTTCCCCCACCGCGGCAATGAATCTATTAACCCAATTCATTGTCGCGGATTTTTTATCACCCCCCTTTACTAATCTTTTTTCGCTATCATGTTATTGCTGAAAAATAGGACAAATAATATTATCCGAGTCAGGCCTAAATTTTCATCATCAAAAAACCACCAAAAACACTAATAGAACTTTAGTATTAGTGTCCGTTTTGACTATCTACTTTAGTTTTATGTACTGGATCTTCAATGCGTTTAGCCGCCTTACTGTAGCTCTACTAACATGGGGTTTTGCGCTTTATGAATATTATTATTAGATGCGATTTATTTTAGCCGTAGTATTATTAGCCTGCGCAAGCTGTCCCCAGTAGCACAACTACTGCCCTACCCTGCAGTGAACGCTGGTTTAGGCAAATTGAACAGCAAATATTGACTGCTGATAACCAGGGTCATGGACCGGACTTAGGTAGCCTGGAATGGCGCTATACCGTGGAATTTAAATTAGGCCTGCGTGGCAACCCAGACGTAACTAATAGTAGCTGATCGGTTTGGTGCGACTATATTGATAAATATATTAATCAGCCCAGTAAATAGCTAATATCTAGCACCAGCAAAATTTAAGACTACGAATACTATGTACATACCACAATATTTTGAAATCACTAACAAAAATGAACAATATAGTTTCATCGCAGCCAATGGCTTCGGCCAGCTCATTTCAAGTTCAGGTGGAAGGCCTTATTCAACCCATCTACCATTTTTATTGTCTGACGATAAGACTAAACTATTGGCACATTTGGCAATACAAAATCCACAAGTGGAAGATATTGTCGACCAACAAGTATTAGTCACCTTGCAAGGCATACATGACTATATTTCACCGTCTTGGTATCAGAGTCCAGGCGTCCCTACTTGGAACTACCAGGCAGCACATATCTATGGAAGCTGTGAAACATTTACTGACATCGATAAACTCGAAGACTTAGTCAATAAACTTACCGCCAAGTATGAGAGCAGTTTACCGTCGCCATGGCAGCCAGACTACAACCCGAAAATGCTGACGGCCATCATTGGTATTGAAATTTCTATTAGTGAGATTCAATGTAAATATAAGCTCAGCCAAAATAAGTCTCAGCAAGACCAGCAACAAGTGATTGATCAACTTATTAGCAATGGCTCAATTGATTTATCTACGGCCATGCAGCTAATCAAAAAATAACCGTACAACTAGTAACAAGCATTGGCTTAAACGTTAACTATACGGCAGCCCCTGTCGCATAACCCGACGCCCATGCCCATTGAAAATTAAACCCACCAAGATGGCCACTCACATCAACTACCTCACCAATAAAATACAACCCGGGCTGAGTTTTACTTTGCATGTCTTTAGACGATAGTTCATTAGTATCCACCCCGCCTAAGGTAACCTCAGCGGTTCGATAACCTTCAGTGCCAGACGGCTTTAATTCCCAACCATTAAGTTTTTCAGCGACAGCTTTAAGCAGCTTATCGGGCACTTCCGCCAACACAGTCTCTTCATATTGTTGCCACCACAAGATTTGCAACTCGGCGACTAAGGCTTTTGGCAATAATTTTGCCAATACAGTGCGTAATAAAACTTTACCTTGGCTTTGCTTAGCGGCTAACAATACCGCTGTCATATCCTCACTGGGCAAAAGATCTATCGATACACACTGTCCTTCTTGCCAGTAACTTGAAATCTGTAAAATTGCGGGGCCACTTAAACCACGATGAGTGAACAGCATATTTTCAGTAAACGAGACTTTACCTACCGTTGCGGTAACAGCAACTGCATTACCAGCTAAGCGTACACAGAGCTCTTTAATGTTGTCACTAAAGGTAAAAGGCACCAGACCTGCCCGCAGCGGTAAAACGTTCATGCCAAACTGCTTAGCTAGCTCATAACCGAAACCCGAACCACCCAAAGTTGGAATAGATAAAGCGCCAGTCGCTACTACTAATGACTGGGCGGTAAATACACCATCGCTAGAATCTAATTCAAAGCTGCCATTATGACTTACTGCATTCACCTCACAGCCATCTAATATCTGCACATTCACGTCACGACATTCTTGCAATAGCATTGCCAAAATCTGTTTGGCCGAGTCATCGCAAAATAGCTGGCCATGCTCACGTTCGTGATAGGCAATGTTATGCTTATTCACCAAGGCGATAAAATCCCACTGGGTGTAACGACTTAATGCTGACTTACAATAGTGGGTGTTTTGTGAAATAAAATTATTAGGCTGAACGTCAAGATTAGTAAAGTTACAGCGGCCGCCGCCGGACATAAGAATTTTTTTGCCAACTTTATTGGCACGATCAATAACTAAAACACTTTTACCACGCTGACCTGCGGTCAGCGCACACATTAGGCCGGCTGCGCCGGCGCCAATAATAACTACATCAAATATACGCATTAACAACTAGCCTAGAAATTGGAATTTAGAACCTGCTAGCTCGACAACAAAGTTACCGCCAAACGCCATTGATGGGGTAAGACTGCCACTTTTAATGCCGCCGCGCATAATACGGTCTGCGACTTCAAGTGATGCCATTACAGTGAAACCATAACCTTCTGCCACATCCAAATAGGCTTCTTTACTCTCGCCTTTTGCGTTAGTGACTTTGCCCCATAGATTCATACTGCCAGCTAGGCGCTGCTTTTCATTAGGCCCGGTTACTTTTTTTTCTATTTGACTCTTTAGAAAATTTTGCATAAAACCTAGCTTAGTAACTGCCATTAAAGGCGACATTATTTTGGCAGTAGTGGCAACGCCTTTTGGCACACCGGTATATATTCTGATATTGGCAATACCGGTGGAGTAAAATGCGGTACTGACATCGCCCCAAGGTATTGTCATACACCACCGCTTACCAATACTAAAACCGATTTCTTTTTGGTATTTACCGTTACCAATTTTAACAATGTCACCGTTTATTCGTTCACGACCACCATCACCTAACATTTCAACCATGGTTTTCGCTGTGCCGGGGCTAGCGCCACCCTCACCGCAAAAGGCCATTTCTAAATGAGTTGCACCGGGCAGTTCTTGCGCCAGTAAGGCCGCTAAACAATCTGACGGCACTATGTCAAAACCTACACCAGGGATCAACGCAACGCCCGCTTGTTTTGCGTCAGCGTCGCGGCCATGAATAGCTTCAAATACGGAAATCTCGCCGGTGATATCTAGGTAGTGTGTTTTGGTCTTTAAGCAGGCATCAACCATCGGCTTACTGGTTGCCGAAAATGGACCCGCACAATGCAGTACCAAATCAACGTTAGTCAAGGCTTGTTCAGTAGCGGCGATATTAGCTAAATCGAAGATAACATAATCCAACTTTAGCGCGTCGGCGATAGGTTTGACTTTCGCCTCGCTTCGCCCTGCCAATAGTGGGCGCCGACCTTTCTCCGCTGCTTGCTCTGCGGCAATTTTCCCAGTGTAGCCATTAGCGCCGTAGATCATCCAATTATCATGTGACATCGATCTTCCTCTTTAAAATATTATAAAAATTTGGCCACATACCAGCAGCTTGCGGTTATTGTTAAATTTTTATGCTGCGCCCACGCTAAACCACGCCGCACTATTCTTTCGGCGTAACCTTTACCACGCAGCTTAGTAGGCACAAAGGTATGAGTAAAATTAACCTCGTTACCGGCTAACATATACTCCAGCACAACTTCTTCACCGCCATCGCCGCCGACAAACTTGCTCTCTTGTACTTTATGCTCAATTTGCATTGGCAGCTCTACAACAGTAAATGAGTACGGGCATTAGCAATTGGCTCGCTGCGTTTATTCTGCCATGCCGACACCGACACGTTTAACACCTTGCGACCTTGGCGCACTATTTCACACATTGCATAGGTGTCTTGATAACGGCCAGGACGTAAATAGTCGATGGAAAAATCAATCACTTTAGGCATTCGATCGCTATCAACAGAGCCTAAGGCATGAAAAATCGCCGCACTTTCCATAAACCCCCCCAAAGCACCACCGTGTATTGCGGGCAGTGTCGGGTTACCAATATTGTCTTCCATCGCAGGCAATACAAACATCAGTTCATCACCAATGTGATAGCTTTTCATCCCAAGTAGCTTGACATAAGGCACTGCCTTAATCAGCGTATTGAAATCACGATTTTCCCGGGCAGCGGCTAATGCATCTGCAAACATCTATTTATCCTCCGAAGACTTGTTGGGATTAGCGAAAGTACTCGCCATAAGCTTAGGGTCTAAGCGCATAAAGGTTGCCGTGCAATGGGCTATTGGAGTGTCTTGCTGACCGTCGTGATAGGCAATGCCGCGGCAGAACACCACATTATCAGTAACCCGATAAGCTTCTGCTTCACCTATTATGTCCAAACCTGGCTCGCCAGCAGACATATAGTCTATTCGTAAGTCTAATGTTGGCATTAAACTTGGTTTAGACAGGGCAGCCACTCCGGCAAAGCCGCAGGCTGTATCCATTAAGCTAGTTAAGGTTCCGCCACTGACAGACCCAGTATTTACATTGCCGACAATATGGTCGCTATAAGGCAGTATTAACTTAATTTTTCCAACATCGGCTGAAATCACATCAATACCCAGCACTGAACAGTGCTTTATATGAGGAATAATCTTGCGCATTCGCTCGACAATTTTTGCTTGAACGTCAGTCATCCGTCTTCCTTACTGTTTATTACAGACAATTGAACAGTTTAACACCGTTTGATACACATGCAGCTGAACAAAAATTAGTCAAATTGCGTTATACTGTGCGGTCATTTAATAACAGTTGGCGCCATGAAAAAGCAAACAAGTAAAAAAGAAGTACGCAATCAACTGCAACAACAAATGGATGATTTTTTATCTAAGGGCGGCGCAGTAGCCAGTATTGAAACCGGCATCAGCGGCAGAGAAAATCCTGCGGCCGCCCCACCAAATCACCCTTTTGCTAAGCCTAAAGAAACGCGTACCCCAGTGCTAGACAGCATTGAGTCGATAGAAGCTAGACGAAAAACAAAGGCCGAACCAGTTAAAAAACCAAAGTCTAGCGGCCCTGTTCGCAAACCTGTATTAGATGACTTTGGTGAAATTGTGAGATGGGTTTGGGTCGAAGAATAAAAGACAATACCCAAAATTGGCGCTAATATATGATTATAAAAAACGATATATTGAGGAATAGTAATGCGTAAACTTACCCTAGCAGATGCGAGTTTTTTAATTGCTGAATCAAGACAAACGCCGATGCATGTTGGTGGGCTAAATTTATACACCATGCCAGAAGGCGTAAATGAAACCGAATACCTTCATGACATCGCGGATAGATTACGCTGCCAAGGCGCATTGCGCTTTCCTTTTGGTGAAGTATTAAAAATGGGCGCGCTAGGCGCTTATGGCAGTATTTATTTACAACGTGACAATGCAGTCGACATGGATTATCACATTCGCCATTCCGCCCTGCCTAAGCCCGGCCGCTATCGCGAGTTATTTGTTTTAGTGTCACGACTACATAGCGCGCTACTTGATCGTTCTCGCCCATTGTGGGAACTGCACTTAATAGAAGGTTTACCAGATAGACAGTTTGCTACCTATTTTAAAATCCATCACAGCGTGATGGACGGCATTGGTGCAATGCACTTTAGCGCCAGCATGCTGACCGAAAATCCAAAACAAAAAATCAAGATGTCACCGTTTTCTGTCGAAGCTTACGATGCTTATAAAAAAATGATGCATGCAGGAATTAAGCAACCCGAACCTGCCCCCCATAAATCAATTACAGAAGTTGTTAAAGGCCAGGTTGATAGCGGTACCAATATCGCTAAGGCACTACAAAAAACTGCCTCCGCATGGTTGAACGGCAATAATGGCCTATCAACTCCTTGGCTCAATATTCCTCGCACTGCGTTCAATGACAAAATCACTGGCGCTAGACGCTTTGTTGCTCAGTCGTGGGAACTAGACCGAATTAAAAAAATGGGCAAAGCCTACGACGGTACTTTAAATGATGCCGTATTAGCCATGTGCTCTGGCGCACTCCGACGCTACTTAATTACTCAAAACGATTTACCCACTGGGTCTTTAAAAGCAATGGCGCCTGTGTCGGTGCGCGCCGCAGATGACGTAGATGCAGCAAACGCCGTTAGCTTTTTAACTGCAGATTTGGCTACCAATATCAGTGATCCAAAAGAGCGTATGCATGCTATTCAACGCTCAGTAAGTGCGGGCAAAGAGCAGCTTCGAGGGATGACCAACAAAGAGATCGCGCTCTATACTGTCCTCGCTCAATCACCGTTGGTTTTGACCACTATAACGGGCACTGGTAGTAAGTTTCCCGCCTTTAGCACCGTCATCTCGAATGTCCCCGGGCCTAGAAATCAAATGTACTGGCATGGCTCTAAACTAGAAGGTATCTATCCTGCATCCATACCCTTTGAAGGTTTTGCGATTAACTTCACCATGGTAAGTAACTGTGGCCGCCTCGACTTCGGTATTACTGCTTGTCGCAAAGCCGCGCCACAGTTGCAACGCCTAATTGACTATTTGGAAGATGCCCTAGTGGAACTAGAACAAGCGGTTGGTATTACCCCGCCTAAAAGCTCGAAAACCAGCAAAGCCGAACCTGAGGCAGCGAAAGCCGCACCTAAGGCTAAAAGTAAAGCCGCTGCGTTAACAACAGCTAACGTTAAGGCTCGGCCAAAAACTAAGCCGCAAACAACGCCAGTGTTAAAACCAACATTAAAAACGGGCGCAAAACCAAAAAGAAAAGCGACCATCCAAACTGGCCTAAAAAGGAAAAAGGGCCCACCTAGAAAAGTTATGGATACGTAGGCATTAACTAGGCAACCTTACTCCAACTAGATTCAGTCTGCCCAGTGAGTTTCTGCTTACTGGGCATCCATAACGCAGTGGCAAGGTCGGTAATGTCTTCCTGCATACCACTACTAATCCATGTCGCTAAGGTATCAGCAACATCGGGGTAGTTAACGCCTTGCGATTGAAATGCTGTGGCTAACCAGTGTTTTGCTTGCGCCTTATCCAAACTATACATTACCGAAGCATAGCCCAGCTGTTCTAACGCTAATGCGTTCGATAGTTGCTCTACTTGGTTTAACAAAGGCTTAGTAAGTACTGGCTTGCCTAACTGTAAGCATTCACTAATTAGTTCAAACCCGCTGTTACAAATAACACCTTTACTGCGCCACAGTTGCCGCTTGAAATCCAAAATACTGGCTTTACGTAAACTAACATTGTCAGCCATACCGTCTGTTAATTCTGGCGAGTATTGGATGAAGCGATACTCTGGCATTTGCTGCAACCACCGAGTCACCTCACATTGGTCTTCAAACGGTAGATACACCAAATAGTGATCGCTAGTAGATTCATTGAAAGTCGGTAAATCTAAAATAGGCGGTAATATAGTATTACTATAAGGATGCCAATGCAGGCCAATCCCAAAATCTACCGGCGCAAAATTTTTCATAATAAATCGAGTTAAACTAGTATCACCAATCGTTGGCACGTCTTGACCAAAGGCATACTGATGTCCAATACCAATTGACTTCACTTTACTTAAACGTGCTGCCCACGCCGACACCGGTTCAAAATCAGTGATCACTAAGTCGTAACTAGCGACATCAATTGACAGCGCTTCCATCAGTAAATAGGGAATGTTGAGTTGCCGCGCAGTATCCAAATAACTTACTTTACCGCCACCGCTGCTAAAGCTTAACCCGCGGTAATAGCGACAATCGCCGAATGGTTCCATATCATAAAATTGATTTTTGTCGCGACCAGAAAATAACCAAGTAATCTCAACTGGCAGGTTTTCAAAAGCTTTTGCCATCGCTCGTGCACGACTAACGTGCCCCTGCCCAGTACCTTGAACACCGTATAAAATTCTCATTATATTAGCTCCATAAAGTTCGCTACTAATAAACAACAACCAGACCCCATTACCGCACTAACTAATGTGTCACCGGGAAAATGTACTCCCAATACCACTCTAGACAGCCCCACTAAACATGCCCATACGTACAACACAATGAATGGTGGTGCATAAACAATGGCCGATGCAGTTACCAGTAAAAACGCAGCCGAGGTATGACCAGAGGGAAAGCTAAAACGGTCAGAGGCAGTAATAATACTGCTAAAATCTGAGAAAAATTCTTGTGGCCTGCGCCGCTTTAAACCATTTTTTAATAGCCAGTAAAGTGTTCTTTCGATTAGCAATGCGGCAGCCAATAATACAAAAAATACGTTTGCTTGTGGCGCGTCAATTAATAATAGTAGCAGCGGTGTCAGCGCATGCAAATAACCATCGCCCGAGCGGGAGATCGCTTTAGCTAGTGGCACTACTGCCCGGCGGCTACTCTGCTTGTAAATGTAGCCTAGTAAGTTGGCATCAATTCTTTGTAGCTTTGATAAAATTTCCATGATTACAATTTGGCATGAGTTTATGACAAAACAATGACCAAACAATGAAACTTTGAAGACACGCCGCTGCTTTCTGTCATAAAACTTTCAAGTAAATCACACCGCGTTGTCATATTTAATATCAATAATCAAAGCCAACATTAAAACCACATAAATCAATACAGGTGATGATTATGTTAACCACAGATATAGAATGTAGCGTACTAAAGAATTCCGCTCGCCAAGAAATACACTCTCAAATAGAGGACTTTATTGCTAGAGGTGGGAAAATAGAACAACTACCCAGCAATATCTCTACAGTAAAACCGGTTGGCCCTATTTGGCATAATGAGAAATTAGAAATAACTTCAATTAATTAATATCGCCAACCTAGTAGAACTACGCATATACAAAAGCTGGCCACAGGCAGACTATGCATCTGTGGATTATAAAATTCTTACAATACAATTGGTATAACGTGAACCTTATTTCTAACAGCACCATGCATCTGGACAGTAAACGAGTTAAATCGTTTGCGACGGCCTGTGTATGGTCTGCAAATAGGGTTCCCAGTTAGGCTAGTTATTTAATTTTTACAAAAAAGCCTTTGGGACCGAACAATCCCAAAGGCTTTTTTGTTTATGCCTGCTGGGGTTTTCGGATGTAGGGCCAGAACTTGGTTAACATCATGGAAAACTTACTACGTAGCAACATTAAAAAAATTCAAATCATGGGCTTCTTTCAGGCTTTCACACCTGTAGTACCTATCTTTGTGCCTCTCGTTCAAGCCAATGACTTAAGCATGATGCAAATCATGCAAGCACAAGCCGTGTTCGCCTTCACTATTGCTATGTCAGAGGTGCCATCGGGTTATTTAGCCGATAACTGGGGCCGAAGAAACACCTTGATACTGGGTTCAGTTTTGCTCGCTATCGGCTGGATATGGTTTTGCTTTGCCACCAGTTTTAGCGGTTTAATTGTGTACGAGGTACTAATGGGAATTGCACTTAGCTTATTCTCAGGCACTGACTTGGCTATGCTTTACGACAGCCAAGCAGCAATTAATAAAACCAGTAGCCATGGCGGCGCCGTTGATAGTAGTGCGTCAAAACTAGTTTCAATAAAAGCTTTTGCTGAGGCCGCAGGAGCATTTGGTGCCAGTATATTAATGGTCTTTTCAATAGCATGGGTTGCGCCAATTCAAGCTGTAACAGCCATAGTGCCACTGCTAATCGCCCTAAGCTTGGTCGAGCCAATGCGTGAATCCAGTTTGGTAAGCCACAAAGATAATTTACGCAATATGGTTCGTGCGGTAACTAATAGCCCAATAGTAATGTGGACTATTGCCGCTATCATAAGCTTTGGTCTAGCAACCATAGTGGGCTTTTGGACGTTACAAAAATACTGGCAGCACAATGATATTGCCATCGAGAACTATGGTTATATCTGGGCGTTTTACTGCTTGATTGTATCGCTTAGTGCCCGCGGTGCGGTAAACGCTGAGCGCAAATTAGGAGTCAAAAACCTATTACTATTAATGATTGTGTTTGCGATTGCTGCATTTGTTGGGATGGCGTTAAGCAGTGGCTGGATAGGTATATTAGTAGGTGGCTTGTTTCAAGTAAGTCGAGGATTTTATCATGTGGTGTTTTTCGATGCGCTAAACCGACGACTTGCCAGTGAATATCGGGCCACTATTAATTCAATAACTAGCCTAGGAATAAGAGCAATCTTTATAGTCTGCGGCCCTGCACTTGGTTTTGTTATTGACCAATATGGCATTATCGTCGCACTATGGGTGATAGCGGGCTTATTCACTCCTACGCTGGGGATTATATTGGTAATACTCAGCCGCTGCATTAGTAATGGGGACAAAAAAGATACCACGCCTGCGCTGGCTACACGCTAATTCAGAACCAGCCTTACTTGCCTTTATCGCTGCGCAGCCTGCAGCGACAAGGGCTTTTTTACAACGAGGTTGTCGCTGGCTTTGCCTCAAAATTATGCTCATCAATTTCAGTAGTATCTTCACCACCAAAAGCGCTTACCAAGCCCTTAATAAAGCGAGACAACTCAAGCGCCATAATAGAAAAGTCATTATCAAATTTTTCAGCAACGTCCTGTGCATCGCTACTGTCAGCCTGCTCTTGAATCACATCATCAAAACCTAGGCTTTTAACGGCTAAGTTTTCATCTATTACGCAATCAATTCCCGCACTCCAAATCAAGCCTAACTTACTAACCGTCATACCTGCTTTTAGATGATTGTTCATCTCTGTTGACGTTAAGTCTTGATGTTTGCAGCGAATGGTACCGCCCTCATCACTAGGGTCTCGCAACTCACACTGATGACCAAACTCAAAACCGTTAGGTGCTTCGCTATTGAGCAACCAATTAGTCATCGCTTGCAGTGGAATATTTTTAGCCTGCAACGGAATCACCGGCAAAGTACCTAAAGCATCACGCAGTGCATTGAGAAAATCTTCCGCTTTTTTGGCTGAGGCACAATTGATAACTAACCAACCTTCGCGTGGCGCAATATAGGCATACTGTAGGCTTGAGCGTACAAACGCCTTCGGCATAAGCGTGAATATCATCTCTTCTTTTAGTGACTGCTTTTCTTTACGCCCAACACTGCGCGCTTCCGCTTGTTCTATCAGTTCGATTTGTTGCTCTACTTCTTCAGCAACTACCGAGGCGGGCAACAACTTATCTTGGCGTTTAGCGCACAACATAATGTTACCGCCATTGGTATGCACTAAGTCTGAGCCATGACGCCCCAACGGTGGCACCCAGCCGGTACGGCTTAATTCTTGGCTTTCACAAGGCTGAAATTCAAACTCAGTTAACTGCTCGCTAATTTCTTCTGGGCTTAATTCAAACGGTTTGGTAAAACGATAAATATAAAGATTTTTAAACCACATACGCTACCACTTAATACATTAATAAATAAAAAATTGATAAAACCAGCTAACTAAAAATTAAAATGCCAAGGCGCCTTTTCAGCTCGCCTTGGCATAGTGTTGCAGCGCTATCTTAAACGATAGCTAACAATTCAACTTCAAAAATTAGCGCTTCACATGGACCAATATCAGCACCGGCACCTTGTTGGCCATAAGCCAATTGATGAGGCACAAATAAACGCCACTTAGACCCTGTAGGCATCATTTGTAATGCTTCAGTCCAACCGGCAATAACGCCGTTTACTGGGAATTCAGCTGGTTCGCCGCGCTCAACCGAACTATCGAAAACCTTACCGCTAATAAGACTACCGTGATAGTGGGTACGCACTGTAGAAGCAGACGTTGGCATCTCGCCAGTGCCTTCAGTAATCACTTCGTATTGCAGACCAGATTCAGTAACAGTCACTTCGTCGCGACTCGCATTGTCAGCTAAAAAGGCTTCACCCTTGGCTGACAATTCTTTCGATGCTTCTTCTTGCTGGGCTTGAAGACGAACGTTAATTTCGTTAAACGCCGCTTCCATATCAGCCTCTGCAATCGGGCTAGCCTGGCTATTTAATGCGTCATTAATACCTTCCATCACACAATCAACTTGCATGCCATCGAAAGGACTATTTGCCAATTGCTCGCCCATTTGACGACCAATACCGTAACTTACACGCTCTTCTACCGAACTATATTTATCAGACATTTCACTCACTTTATTCAAGTTAAAAAAGGGCGCGTAGTGTAGCATGAACGCTAAGCTAGCAACGACTAATAGATGATGCGTAATATTAACCAGCTCTGTCCTTGCCAAAATACCGAGCAGATCCCGAAAACTTATAGTCAATGCTGCCAACCCTTCCACCTAGGCACAGAGACAGCAGTGACACCAGAGCAGCTAATGCGCTCACGTTACTCCGCTTTTAGCCTAGCTGATGCGCAATACTTGGATAAAACACAACACTCCAGCCGGCGGAGTACTGACACCACCACTTTAGCCGCCAGCCTTGCTAATACACAGTGGCACGGCCTAATTATCACCAGCACTACTTTTGGCCATAATCCAACTGAAGGCTATGTTGAATTTATCGCCCGCTATAGCGAAAATCAACAACCTGGCTTATTGCATGAAACAGCACGCTTTGTAAAAGAAGACCAGCAGTGGTTTTATATCGACGGCGAAATAGTTGCAAGTGGGCCGATTAAATTACCCAGTAGGAACGAGCCCTGCTGGTGCAATAGTGGCAACAAGTTTAAAAAGTGCCATGGCTAACTCTAGGATTAGATCTATATGATTATTAAAAAATTAGACTTCGTTGCCGGCGCACAGCATGCCGAAGGTATTACTGTAATCATCGACGTATTCAGAGCATTCACCGTTGCCTGCTATTGTTATCAACAAGGGGTTCACAAAGTCATTCCAATGGGGTCATTAGAAGATGCACTGTCATTTGAGCAGACAAATACTAGGATTTTAAGAATTGGTGAGCGCAATGGTCGTAAACCAACAGAGTTCGACTTTGGTAATTCCCCTACTGAAATACTGGCGGCGAACATCAATGATGCAATTATGGTACAAACCACCCATGCCGGTACCCAAGGTTTAATTAATGCATATAATGCAACCGAGGTGCTTACCGGCGCGCTGGTCAATGCTAAGGCAACTATTGAATACATCAAACAGCAAAACCCTGCGGTAGTCAGCTTGGTTCGAATGGGACATGAGGCAATCACAAGAACTGACGAAGATGATGTCTGCGCTGATTATATGGAAGCATTACTACTTAACAAACCATTTGATGTTGCTTCGATTCGATCAATACTGCTGAATTCTCCTTGTGCGCAACGATTTCTTGACCCGACGATACCGTGGAACCCGATGTCTGATTTCGACTACTGCACCGATGTTGATCGGTTTGATTTTGCGCTGACGCTAATTACTAACAGCGCGCAAAGACCTTATCTCAAGAAAACACTACACTAGTCATATCATTGCACTATATCTATCTCCTAAAATGGATATCACTACAGCCTAACTTTAATCTTTAGCATCCGAAGCTAGACTATTCTAATAGTAACCAGAGCATCAACAGGGAGTATTTTAATGTCATACGTTAGTTATAAAATTGAGGGATCAGACTTACAATTTGTGGAAGTAACATTGCAACCAGGCGGCTCAATTGTCGGCGAGCAAGGCGCAATGATGTATATGGATGAACATGTTGCCGTAACTACCGTGCTCGGTGACGGTACTGCAGCAAAATTTGGCGCTATTGGGCGGTTATTTAAGGCGGTTAAGCGTATGTTCACTGGCGAGGCATTATTTAGTGGTCGTTATAAAAACAACGCTAATAGTTTACAAAGAATTGCTTTTGCCACACCCAGTATTAGTAAAATATTGGCGATCGATCTTGAGGAATTGGGCGGTAGCCTTATCTGCCAAAAAGGGGCTTATTTGGCCGGCGAAGAAGGTACTGAAGTAAAACTGGCCTTACAAAAACGCCTACGCGTTGGTTTCTTTGGCGGCGAAGGATTTATTATGCAGCGTATCGAAGGCAGCGGGTTAGTCTTTATCGGGTCGAGTGGTGCCCTCAAAGAAATGACGCTAGCACCAGGTGAAGTAATAAAGGTTGATAGCGGCTGCCTAGTGGGCTTATCTCCTAGCGCTGCTTACGAGATCAAATATGCTGGTAAAATGAAAACTGCTTTTTTTGGTGGTGAAGGTTTATTTTACGCCAGCGTTACCGGACCAGGTAAAGTCTGGCTGCAGTCGTTACCTGAGAAACGTCTTGCGGCGCAACTGGCTACTGCCGTTGGTAAACGCCAAGGTGGGAAAATCGGTAAAATTTATTTGGCGATGATAATTATCTACGCTATATATGTTATCGCAACAGGTGTAGGAGCCTAACTAATAATGAGTCAGTTTAAGGGAGTTCTCTACGGCGCTGATTTACCTTTGGCTGGCTCTAATCGCACAGCTAGGTTTACTAGCGTATCGTTAAAAATAGATGATTTCGACGATATAAATCTTAAGTTACTGACGGTCAGAGTCGGTGGCTTTGACCATAATCAATTATTTTTTCATTGGGAAGCTGCGGATAAATCTCACTACTCCTTCCAACTGGCCTCTGTTGTTGATACTAAAATGGCCATTGCGCAGGCGCCTGACATATTAACCCCACATTTTAGAATATGGCATAAACGTCGATTTTCCATCTCTAGCGTTTGGACAACGCTCCTCACTGCTATCACTATCATTGCATTCGCATGCATTTTGTTTTGGTGGAAATATGATGAGGTAATATCATGGGTTACCAGTCAAGTTACTATTGAAAACGAACAAAAACTTGGCGCGTCTATTTTTGAGCAAATGAAAGCAGACGCTGATATTGTCGACGATGGCCTACCCCTAGAAACACTGAGAGCAATCGGTGGAAGACTAACTGTAGGCTCGGATTATGACTTCCAATGGTATCTGGTGGAAGACCCCCAGATAAATGCTTATGCCTTGCCAGGGGGTATAGTTATTGTAAATACGGGGCTTATACTAGCAGTAGAACATGCCGACGAACTAGCGGCGGTATTGGCTCATGAAGTACAACACGTGGAACAACGCCACTCACTTAAAAGCTTAATTAATAGTCTTGGCTGGGCCACTGGCATGGTGATTTTGCTGGGCGATATAAATATTTCTACCGCAGTGATTGTGCATCAGCTTGGCAATATGTATTTTAGTCGTGACAAAGAAAATGAAGCCGATCAACTAGGGGTGAAACTACTAATTGCAGCTGATATTAATCCCAGTGGAATGTTGCAGCTGATGCAGCGCCTAGAGGGAGAGTCGAGGGCAGATATACCAGAATGGATTTCATCACATCCGACAACATCTGATAGAGTTGAACGGATTACACAACAGCTGGCAGAAAATCCTTGTGATAGTTGCCAGTCACTCGATTATGACTGGGGTAAAATCACCAGCCACAAAACCATAGCTACTGAACCAACCAAGGGCTCTACTGATAGCGCAATAGTTTTGTAATAATGACTGACTGCTATTCGCGCTATTTAATTATTATGTTACTAGTCAGGGGTCGACAATGGATATAGTTATTATTTCACTAGTTGCTCTTGTGGCATCTGCACTAACTTTATTTTCAGGCTTTGGTCTTGGCACCTTACTGATGCCAGTGGTGGCAATTTTTTTTCCGCTAGAGATAGCGATTACTATTACTGCTATTGTGCATTTAGCTAATAACTTATTTAAAGCCGCGCTACTTGGCAAAGCTGCAAATTTAAGTGTATTACTGCGCTTTGGTGGCCCAGCTATTATTGCAGCCTTAGTCGGCGCAATGCTGCTAAGCCAGCTTTCAATCGGCACGCCACTTTTTCAATATACCGCCATTGGTAGTACTTTCTCAATAGTTCCGGTTAAGCTCGTTATCGGCATGCTTATTCTAATTTTTGTATTCCTAGAGTTATCACCTCTTCTTGCTGGAATAAAACTAGACAAAAAGTATCTGCCGCTGGGCGGTATTGTCAGTGGTTTCTTTGGTGGCCTGTCAGGCCATCAAGGCGCACTGCGCAGTATGTTTTTAATTAAGGCAGGCCTTAGTAAAGAGCAGTTTATTGCTACTGGAGTGATGCTAGCCATAATAGTTGACGTATCACGAATGACTATTTACGGCTGGGATATATTACAAACTAATACGTCTATAGCGTGGCCAGCCGTTATTTGCGCTACTGTTGCGGCTTTTACTGGCGCTTATGTTGGCAACAAGCTTGTTACTAAAGTCACTATTCTGTCTATTCAAATCCTAGTATCGATACTACTGTCTTTTGCGGCAGTGGGCTTAATACTCGGCATTATTTTGTCTTTACATAGAGTCTAATTCAGCGCAATCTTGAGAAGTAAAAATAGCACAGAGGTAACCTCATGGCAGGCATCGCAACAGAATTAAGCGTCGCGGCAAAGCTCGCATGGAATACTTTTAAAAAGAAACTAGCAGGCGAGATAGCACCGCCACCAGATTTAGTTAGCTTTAAAGATAATATACAGCTGCTGCTAGATAACGCTTCTGCCGATATTATTGAAAGTTATTACTGGCTTGATCTCAACGCTAAGCAGCCCCCCTGGCTGGCTAGCCAAGCGCTACTTGAAACAGGCGATAACGTGAGTTGTTTTGCAGCAGGACGTATTTACGCAAATAAATTTCTAGATATCTATGTCCCGTTGTCAATGCAAATATGGTTTAAAGTCGGCGCTGGCGATATTTTTCGTGGCACTCAAGACAGTCATTCCTTTGTCGCCCAAAACAATGGTGCTTTACAGTTTGGCAATTACTTCCCCAACGACTGGCAAAGCCCTGCCGGCGACCGGCAACAAGATGATAAAGTTTATGCCTCATCTACTGGTGACGCCAAAATTTTGATTATTAAGTGGGCTCTGCCAATACTAGAGGGGCTTAAACGACTGCTAACTTTGGGGGATGTGGATAATCGATTAAGCAACGAAATTAGCCGTATCGAAAACGGCTCAACTACGCCCATCGGTTGGAGTTACTTGTGGAATATTGGGCCATCGGATATATATCGCCACCAAATGAACACTAGTGACTCGCCTTGCATAAGCTGTCATACCAACGGTAATACTGGAATACTACAAAAAGTTGTCGACCTGCCCCTAGATAAAAGCAGTGAGATTAGCTGGCGCTGGTGTATGCACCAACTGGCCTCCACCATACGAGAAGATGCAGTACCAAGTCATGACTATTTAAGTATTGCGGTTGAGTTTGATAATGGCCGTGATATTACCTATTACTGGAGTAGCACGCTGCCATTTGAGACCGGTTATGACTGCCCACTACCCAACTGGAAAGGCAAGGAATACCACGTAGTGATTCGTAGTGGCGAGCAAGGTTTAGGCCAATGGCAAAACGAGCGCCGTAATCTCTATCAAGACTATCAGCGTTATATGGGTGATCCTCCTGCGCGTATCAAAAAAATTTGGCTAATCGCCAACAGCGTATTTCAGCGTAACAATGCGAGCTGTGACTATAGTGATATAGTCTTACATCATGACAATCGAGCTCACCAAATGTTATAAGTTATGATTTTTACAATGTACTGCGCAAACAGCAGAAACTACTATGAAAATACAATTAAATACCCCCGCGTGCGTCACTATAGAGCCAAGTAATATAATTAACTGATATGGGTAGCCCAACACTCATGGTATTTATTATTAAAGCTATTGCAGTAGTAATCGACGCACCCTTATCTAGCCTTAATATTTAACCGTAAACTAAGATTGATATTTTTATAGATGACTTTCCAAAAGTTTTTTTACTGCCAACAGCCCTGAATATATAGGCTTGGCAGTACCCGATCTGTTGCCATTAACGAAGCGCTGCCCAGCAGAGGTCAACAACCTTTAGATTTAGCGCAGCGATTTGTGGCGCAAGGCTTCAGCGCATACCTCCCTCACTTATTTGCTCCTATAAGCAAGATAAGCATCCCGGCTAATATGATCAATGTATTTTGTGTGCGCAAAGAGTTTGATTTATTTGAAACCAACAAAACCAGCCCGATAGTTGATTGGCTAAAGGCTTTATGCCAAAAAATAAAATCGATAGCGACACAAAAAACTGTCTGCGTAATCGGTATGTCCCTGACCGGCAATATTGCAATTCCTAATGGCTAATGACAGCGCGCTAGCCGCTGTCGCATCGCAACCTTCTATATCTATTGCCAAGCAAGCCGCCCCGCACATGAATAACGACGATATCAACCAAATTAAACAGGAGATTGATGCCAGCGAGGCAATGCATGCTTAGCACTTTGACCAAGACCCAGTTGGTAAGGCGGCAAAGTTTGAGGCCTTAGATACTGCCTTCAATCAAGACAAATCTACAATCCATTAAAAACATTACCCGGGAAAGGGCATTCAGTTTTAACCTTAGATTTTGTCGATGAAAAGAATCACCCTACCCACCAAGCGCTGGATGAAATATTGGCCTACTTCTCCAAGCAGCTTAATTAGCTTTAGGAAAAATATCACTGTCTGCCAATCGCTAATCTGTCTACTTAACTAAAAAAGCATTATCAATCGCACTTTGGCTTTGCTATAAAGCAAATAAATATCCGGCTAACAGTATTAATTGGTAACCTTATTTCTACATAAATTGGGGTAAAAAAATGTTCGAACAACTATTTTCTATGCAGGGCAAAATTTGCGTCATAACTGGCGGGTCTCGAGGCCTTGGTTCATTTATCGCCAGAGGGTTTCTCGAAGCAGGCGCGAAGCGTGTCTACATTACTGCTCGCAAAGAAGCGGCCTGCATTGAGATGGCAACAGAGCTAAGTAACATTGGCGAGTGTATTGCGATAGCCGCTGATGTTGCCAGCTCAGAAGGTATGATGCTACTGGCACAAGAGCTTATCAAGCGCGAAACTCATATTGATGTATTAGTCAATAATGCAGGTACTGGCTGGGGCGCACCATTTGGGCAGTTCCCTGAAAATGGCTGGGACAAAGTAATGGACATAAATGTCAAAAGCCCGTTTTTCTTAACCCAAGCGTTAACCCCATTGCTGAAAAACAACGCCAGCGCAGATAACACAGCGAGTATTATAAATATTGGCTCTATCGCCGGCATCGTCGGCAATGGTTTAGACAACTATAGCTACGCCACATCAAAGGCTGCCGTACATCAATTAACCAGAGTATTGGCAGTTGAGTTAGCAGACAGCAATATACGGGTAAACGCCATTGCACCTGGCCGCTTTTATTCGAAAATGACCGAGTTTTTGAGCAACAACCAAGCAGCGTTTGAAGAGGAGTGTAAAACTATTCCACTGCATCGTTGGGGCGAACCAACCGATATAGCCGGCATCGCTATTATGCTTTCTAGCCAAGCTGGCGCATTTATTACTGGTCAAATTATTGCGGTAGACGGTGGTACGACGTTGCTGAATTAACGGCTGCTATTAGTCAAACTGGGTAAAGTTTGGGGTCCGTTTTTCAGCAAAAGCGGCTACTGCTTCGGTAAATTCTGGAGAGCCCAAACCTTGGCTAAACAATATAGCTTCTTGCTTCATGGTCTCTGCTAGGGGTTCAGCATCGCGCCTCATTAAGCGCTTAGTGGCGCGCAGGGCTTGCTTAGGTTTAGTCGCAAGCTTAGCGGCATATGCCATTGCTGCCACCAGTACATCGTCAGCTATGCTATTCACAATGCCGAAGTCTTTGGCGTCAAGCGCGCTAAATATTTCGCCCAGCATTAATAACTTGGCCGCATTTTGGTAGCCACATTGAGCCACTAGCAACTTGCTTGACCCCGCCTCAGGTACTAAGCCTAAATTGATGAATGGCAGCGCAAAGCTCGCGGTTGGACTGGCAAAATTTTGATCAAAGTGCAATAACATGGTTGTGCCGACACCGATGGCAGCGCCATTAACCGCAGCAATCAACGGCACATCGGTGCTTGCCATATTGGCAAGAAACCTGGCTACCGGAGCAAGCTCTCCATCCGAGCTTATGTCAAAATCACCTAAGTCATTACCAGCAGTAAACATATCGCCAACGCCGGTAAACACCACTACTTTTACGTCAGGGTCAGTTTGTGCGCGCTCGATAGCATCAGCCATAACCGCATACATCGGCTGTGTTAACGCGTTTTTCTTAGCCGGCCTATTAAGGGTTACTAGCAATATGCCGTCGGTTAATTCTGCTGTAACAAATTCGCTCATAGCAATACCACACTAACGATAGGTAATGGCTTTAGGGTCATTAGACACTAACGGTAAATGACAGTGTTCATTATAAGAAGACAGGGAAATCTCTTTGCTGCTGTATAGAAAGCGGGTGATTGATGCGTTGATCACAGGCTCAAACACACTATAAACTTTGCTGTCGGGCAAACCCATAACATAGGCCACCAAGGTGGCAACAACGCCTCCTGAAGTAAACACTGCAGTCGTTTTACCTTTACCCTGCATTGTACGAACGTCTTCTAAAGCGCTAGCTGTTCGCGCTTTAAATTCTAGCCAGCTCTGTAGACCATCAACCTGCGGGTTATCTAACACCCAATGGGCAAATACTTGTTTCAGCAGCTTTTGGTATATTTTGCTATCGCTAGAAGCGCCTGTCATTAAGCTGCCAATCTCAGGATTAGTTTTAGCTAGTACTGGCGACAACTTATGTATTTGCCCATCTGTATCAAGCTCATTAAAGCGCGAATCTATCACTAATTCTGGCAAAGCAAGTCCAGCTTTAGAATAAATTTCTACCACGCCTTGAGCGGTTTGCCGTTGGCGCTGTAAAGATCCGCTGTAGATAGCATCTAACTTAACGCCGCTACGCTGTAAAAATTCACCGGTCCAGCGCGCTTGCTTTTCGCCTAGCTCAGACAAACAATCATAATTGTCGGCCCCAAATGATGCCTGTCCATGACGGACTAATATTATCTCAGCCATTACAAACTAGACTTAGCAATTAGCTGGCGACAAACCTCACCCAACACTTGTACCGCTTGAGCGAATTTTCCAAAACGCTTGTCGGAGGTTTGACCATTATAAAAACGGAAATAGATTTGCTGCAAAATAGCGGCTTGGCGGAAATAACCGTACACCATGTAGAAATCAAACCTATCAATATTGGCGCCAGTTTTATCAGCGTAATGTTGTAACAACTCCTCTCTAGTTGCCATCCCTTCAACATTACTTGGCTGCATAACCATTGCTTGCAACCCAGGGTGGTCTTCAGCCTGAATCCAATATCCTAGGGTATTGGCAACATCCATCAATGGATCACCCAAAGCACTAATTTCCCAATCCAATACAGTAACTACATCAAATGGATCAGCAGGATTTAACATCATATTATCGATACGAAAATCGCCGTGTAATATGGCATGTCCGCTCTCAACCGCTGGCATTTTAGCGGCCAACCATTCGCGCACATCTATTAAATCTGGCACATCAGGCGTATGGGCTTTTTCAAAACGCCCATTCCAGCCGCTTACTTGGCGCTCTATATATCCCACTGGACGACCAAAATCTTCAAGACCAACTGCCTTGTAATCTATTTGGTGTAGGGCAACTAACTGATCAAAAAATGCCAACGACCACTTCTTTCTGTCACTATTAGTGAAATTCCATTCGGTTGGAATTTCTTGCTTAACTAAGACACCTTCAACTTTATCCATCACATAAAATTCAGCGCCAATCGGCGAGTCTTCATCGGACACATAATACGGCGTTGACGGCACCGGATAATGACCAGCTAAGGCTGTCATGATGCGGTATTCACGATGCATAGAATGGCCAGACTTGGGCTTAGTGCCCAATGGCGGACGCCGCAGTACTAACGGCCGATTTGGATAGTTAACCGCATACGTTAAATTAGAGTTGCCACTGGGATACTGGCTAACTTCTGGCGTTCCCTCTAGACCTTCAATATTTTCTTTTAGACATTTATCGATAACTGTAATATCTAACTCTTCACCGTCACGTACTTTTATAGTGGGATTGTTTTCCATTATTGTTCTCTAAGTTTAATTTCATTAACTACTAACAGTAGTTGAATTGGCGTCTCGCCTGACGCCTTATTGAGCATAGTAGTCGAGCATAGCTAGAACCCTATCCAATCTCTTCCTAAACTACTTTTTTTTACCGAAATTTAACATGTCGTTAGCAATTATTTTCTGTCTTAACTTACGCATACCCGTTAGCCAACGATCATAATCGGCGGCTTTACGCTGTCTAAAGGTTTCTACTTCATCATGGGTCAAAATCAAAAAGCGCTCCTCACGCATACCCTGCAATACTTTCTCTGCCACTTCATCAGGGCCAATCACCCCGCTAACACCACTAAAGTCATCGCCTTCACTAAACCCGGTCATGTTGGTTGCTACATACTGTGGACAGATGACCGAGACAACAATGCCATCATCACCGTGAGTAATCTGCAAAGATTCAGCAAAGCCAATAGCGGCGTGCTTAGTAGTGGTGTAAGCCGCGTCACCAATTTGTGCCAACAAGCCAGCTGCTGAGGCAGTATTCACAAAATAGCCAGTGCCACGCTCAATCATTGACGGCAATACTGCCCGCGCCGCATACACATGAGCCATCAAATTAACCTGCAAGTTAATATCCCATAGTTTATTGCTAGCATCAGTGGCTTTTGAGGTCGCATTGCCCATATCACCAGTGCCGTTATCGCCAAACCCGACGCCAGCATTTGAACAAAACACATCAATAGGGCCATAGTGCTCACTGGCTTTGGCCACCAAATCACTAACCTGGCTTTCATCGCTAACATCACAAGCAATGGCGATACCGTTGATCTCATCGGCAACAGTCTGCGCAGCCTGGGCATCTAAGTCCGATACAACCACTTTGGCACCTTCTTTAGCGAAACGGCGGCACAGCGCTTTACCAATACCATTGCCGCCACCAGTAACAACTACAACCTTGCCTGCAACTTCCATTGAGAACTCCAAAATAGGTCTAAATAAGCAAAACCACACTATAAACCAGCCCTCTGCTAGCGTCACACAAACCACTATTACGATTTAGAATACCGCCATATAAAACCTCCTTATGTGGGCTATAAAAAGTATGCTCGGCAAATAGTGCCCAGCTTAGGTGGGTTTGTTATGATTACCGATTTGAAATCACTAGCCTCCTCCAAGGACAACGCCATGAGCTTTGCTAATAAAGTATTAGCCGTTAATAACGATCTGCCTATTCGCACCAATAGCTCAGTGCACAGTGGCAAAGTTCGTAGCGTTTATTGGTTAACTACCGAGGACAGCGCGCGCCTGATTACTGAGAAAAACTATGATGTTGCCGCTGATGCGCCACTAGCCATTATGGTTATTAGTGACCGAATCTCGGCTTTCGAGTGTATTTGGCATGGCGACGGTGGCGTCAATGGCGTTGTTGGCAAAGGGGCTGCATTAAATGCTATCTCTAACCATTGGTTTAAGCTGTTCCGTGAGCAAGGCCTAGCTGACAGCCATATTTTAGATATTCCTCATCCATTTGTCTGGATAGTACAAAAAGCTAAACCAGTAATGATCGAAGCCATTGCACGCCAATATATTACTGGCTCTATGTGGCGCGCTTATGAGAAGGGCGAGCGACAGTTCTGCGGCATTCAAATAGCTGATGGTCTAAATAAAGATCAAAAATTGCCTGAGCTACTAATCACTCCATCTACCAAAGGTATTTTGACCGGTATTCCGGGAGTAGCAGAGGCTGACGATGTAAATGTGACGCGCATGGATCTTAGCAACAATTTTGAAGCATTTAAGCTTAACTGTGCTGCTGACGTGGCCCGTTACGAAACATTGCTCAGCGAAGGCTTTAAAGTGATTAGCGACGAGCTCGCAAAAGTAGGTCAAATTTTTGTTGATACCAAATTTGAATTTGGCTATGTGAGTGACCGCGACGGCCATGAAAAACTAATTTATATGGATGAAGTTGGCACCCCAGACTCTTCCCGTATTTGGGACGGCGCTGCCTATGCTAAGGGCAAAGTGATAGAAAACTCTAAAGAAGAATTTCGACAATTATTATTAAATCACTTTCCTGAGCCGGAAATTTTACTAGATAAAACTCGTATGAGCGAGCGCACCGCATTAGCAAAAGATAACGCACTGCCTGCTCAGGTACTAATGCAAATATCAAAGACATATATCGATATTGCTGAAAAAATTACTGGTGAAAAACTAGTATTATCTGACAACCCTAAAGCGGAAATCATCGATATTCTTCGCAGTGACTATGGCTTAATCGATTAACCTAGTTAAAATTTACTACCGTCACAAAGTAATAGACGGTAGTAGCACTGTAGCAAAAATTACTCGCCAGACCAGATGCGCATGCTATTAGGCAGCACTTTAGTCGAAGCATCACTAATCAAATTAGCGTCATCCAGCTCCACAAATATTTCACTCACTATAGCTCTGACTTTATCTTCTCTCATGCCTGGCTTTATTTTGGGATGATATAACAGTTTTAACAGCACATAATCTAAGCCCGACAAATAACCGTCGATACTTCGATCATTAAATATTGAAGGGTACACATCGGCAGAGTCATTTAACAACCCCATCACTTGGGTTATTTCTTCCACCACGCAGTTTAAAAACAGCCCACTAGAGCGAGTGGAATCCACTGGGATATGAATAACCGCGCTAACAATTTCTCCATTACTGGCAGCCTTTATATTAGCAATACAAGCGGCATCTTTCAAAATCTCATCGCTGCGACTGTCATATAAGCCCAGCGATTTAGTACTATCTTTCATATCTTTTTTGAGTACAAAGAAAACTATCAAATTCGCTTTTTTAACGTCTTTGACAAAACCTGCACGGTGGCCAGTAATACTAGCTAAATGGTTTAACTGTACTGCCACCATTTCTTTTTGGAGCTCACTATTGCCTATATCAGACTGCACATAAGCTCTTATCGGCTGGCGCCATTTACGAATCATATCTAGCTTAGCGTTAGTGTCATATTCCCGTCGCAAGGAAATTTTCACGAAACTGTCTGTAATATATTGCTGGTCTTGCCAAGGTTGATCGGCAGCCGCATTAGCATCAAACACCACTAAGTATAAGGTGAAAAACATTACTATTGAACTACTGATGACTGACATAATGTAATTCGCTACCCTTAGTGTTTAGTATTCACACCAACCCAAGGGGCTCTATTCTCAGTGACATAATAGGCTTCGACTTTAGACCTAGCCCACGGTGTACGACGTAAAAATTTTAAACTGGATTTCACGCTAGGGTCACTTTTAAAACAGTTTACATTCACTTCAGCGGCCATTGCCTCCCAGCCGCGATACTCAACTAACCATTCCAAAATAGCCTCGAGCGTAATGCCATGTAGGGGATCATTATTACCACCTGCCATCAGTCCAGCTCCAAATTGTCGCTATAGTAATAAGTATCACCCACATAGCCCAGCTGCCGGCATAAAGCCAGCTCGCTATTATTGGGGATTACTGTCATTAGAAATATGCTCCCAGTATTGCGCTTAGCTTGCTGGTTCAAAAATAACATAAATCTTTTTAGTCGCCTCAACTACTTCCCACTCTCCAGCAAAACCTGCGGGAATAATAAAGTTATCGCCAGCTACCAATTTTTTACTACTGCCATCGCTACCATGCAGGATGGAAATACCGGCTAAAATCTGGCAAAACTCATACTCAGTATAGTTCACTTTCCAGCGGCCGACGCCTGCCTGCCAAACACCACTATGAAACTGCTCGCTAGGGTCCGAGTAATGATTCCATAGCGATTGTTCTGGATTGCCTGCTACCCGCTTTTCTTCAGCGGCATGATATTTATCTACTGGCGTTGCAGCATCATTAAAAAACACTACATCGGAGACTGTTTTACTCATAGCTAACCTTCTAATTAATTAAAATAATAGAGTGTAAACTAACTTTACCTTAATGGTAGGCATAAAAAAGCCGCGAACAATGTCGCGGCTGGCAAGATAAGCTAGCTTATTCGGCTGGCTTTTCTTCCTCTGCAGGCGCTTCTTCAGCGGCCGGCTCTGCTGCAGCTTCTTCAGCAACAACTTCTTCTACTTCCTCAACTGGCGCAGGAGCAGTCACCTTAATTAGGTCTTCAGCTTTTAAAATAACGACCTTGTCATCGCCATTAATCGCTTTTCCGTTTGATCCAACAACCGAATAACGGCCGTCGCGACGCTTAGAGATACTGTATGTATCGGTTTTCTTTACGATAGTCATCGTTTACTCACCTATGTTAACTATTAACGCCAGCCAGAAATTGGCTGCCGGGCGCGCACTATAATAGGAAAACAATAAAATGCAAACATAGCCAGGCAAATATTCCTGCCACAACATCATCAATCATAATGCCAAAACCACCGTGCATATGTTTATCTAGCCAGCTTATAGGCCAAGGCTTCAAAATATCAAAAAAGCGAAACAACACAAAAGCCAAAGCCAGCCAATGTAAACCCGTCGGCACACAGATCAAGGCTATCCACAAGCCGGCAAACTCATCCCAGACAATAGCAGGGGCGTCATGCAGCCCCATTGCTTTGGCGGTATAACCGCATAAGTAAAAGCCAACTAATATCGACAGCGCTACGACCGCTGCATAGATGGGCAGAGACAAATCGGCCAGCAAGAAATAGTAAATAATAAGCGCGGCGATAGTGCCGAAGGTACCTGGCGCTTTTGGCGCCAAGCCACTGCCCAAACCCAGCGACAATGCATGCAATGGATTGGTCATTAACTGTTTAGGATGAACTGACATATTAGAAGTGTTGGTATCCTGATTTGGGCAAGGTATATAACGACCCATCGGGGGAGATACAACGCAGCTCACTACCCTCAGTAATATGGCCCACATGGGTCAATCTCAATTGTTGTTTAGCAAAGGCAGACTCCACCATATCAGCCTTATGCGGGGCGACCGTAAAGCACAATTCGTAATCATCGCCACCGGCTAATGCATACTCTAAAGATAGCTCACCAAACTGTTTAAACAAAGGACCTGAAACCGGCACTTGGGTAATATCGACGTCGGCACCGACATTAGATGCGGCTATGATATGAGCAAGGTCTGCCAACAAACCATCTGAGACATCAATACAGCTATTAGCCAAGCCCAGCAGTAAGCTACTTTCAATCAAGCGCGGTTGCGGACGACTAAAACGCGACTTCAAATAATCAGCGTGGTCGCCGCTCAACTGTTGCTGCCAACACTGCAAACCGCCGCAGCCGTCGCCCAAGGTGCCGGTACAATAAATTTTATCACCCACCGCCGCACCACTGCGCATTAAGGCTTTACCAGTAGGAACGATACCTGCTACTTGAATAGTAATTGCTAACGGGCCTTTAGTGGTGTCACCACCGATTAAATCAATCCGCGCATTAGCGGCTAGTTCAAACAAGCCTTCACTGAATGCTTGCAACCAAGCTTCATCAGATTCAGGTAGTGTTAACGCTAAGGTAAACCACCAAGGGGTTGCGCCACTGGCAGCTAAGTCAGATAGGTTTACTGCCAAGGCGCGATAGGCTAAATCGGCCGGCGTAATATTTTCGGGGAAATGAACACCTTGCACCAAGGTGTCGATAGAAATTGCTATTTCATGACCGGTTGGCGCAGCCACTATCGCGGCGTCGTCACCGATACCTTTAACTATGCCGCGTCTACCAGCAACGTTGGCGCGGTCAAAATATTGTTTAATTAGCTCGAACTCAGAAATAGCCAAAATAATTCAAGCGACCAACAGCAGTTAGCTGTTGGTCTCTGCCTCGCGTAGTTTTTTAGCCGCCGCATCCAGTACGCCGTTTAAATATTTATAACTATCAGTGGCTCCAAATTTTTTGGCTAAGGCCACAGCCTCGTTAATCACAACCTTATATGGAATGTCTATTCGCTCTGACAATTCAAAGCTTGCCATCCGCAGTAGTGCGCGCTCAACATGGTCTAACTCTTTGAGACTTCTATCTAGATAATCAACATACAGAGCGTCTAGCTCGTCACCGCTGCCCACCACACCTTGTAATAATTGGTGGTAATACAACACGTCGACATTCGACATATCATTGTCGGCGCGAAATTTAGCCTCTACTTCAGCCGCGCTGCCACCGGCAATTTGCCAGCCATAGATTGTTTGCATCGCGTAATGCCGCGCTTTGCGGCGCCCTGCTGATGATGGTTTTTTAGCTGCTTCTTGCTCAGACATACTACTTGCTCTTTTATTCAGCTCAAAGCTGCTTATATAAACTCACGAGTTCTAAAACGGTTAGCGCCGCTTCTTCGCCTTTATTCTCTTCATTGTCGCCACTGCGATCTTGCGCTTGCTTTAAGTCGTCGGTAGTTAGCAAACCAAACGCTACTGGCAAGTTTTCATTTAAAGCCACTTCACCAACACCACGGGTAGTCTCGCTACACACGTATTCAAAATGCGGCGTGCCACCGCGAATAACGCAGCCTAAGGTCACGATAGCATCAAACTTGTTAAGCCTTGCTAATTTTTGTGCGGCTAATGGCAATTCAAAAGCGCCGGGGACTCGCACCACCGTCAGTTGCTCTTCATTCACTCCATGGCGTTTAAACGCGCGCAGCGCACCTGCCAACAAGCCTTCGGTTATATCGCCATTCCAACGCGCTACCACTACGCCAAAGGTAGCATCGCCCGCGTTAAAGCTGCCTTCTACCGGTCTAAATTCACTCATTACTAATCCTATACTTCTTCAAAAGCAACTACTTCAAGGTCAAAGCCTGAAATAGCATTATATTTTAACGGCGCACCCATTAGCTTAATTTTTCCAACCCCTAACTCGCGCAAAATTTGCGAGCCGATACCAACGGTAAAATAAGTTTCATCACTTTCGCTAGAATTCACTCTCGAGTCTGAACTTATTCCAAGGGCCATTTTTGCATCATGTAAAATATCGGTTTCAGTCTCACTACCGCCCAGCAAAACAACTACCCCCGTACCTACCTCACTGACGCGCTTAATACAGCGACCAATATTCCAGCCAGCATCGCGATCAGGCAATTGGGTACCCAACATATCACGCACACTAGATGCTATCTGAACTCTAACCAAAGTCTCGTCATTAGAGTTGATATCACCTTTACTTAATGCCAAGTGCACACGGCCCTCGGTAGTATCTTGAAAAGTGTGCAAGTTAAACTCACCGTGATCAGTTTGCACAGTACCTTTCTCAACCACTTTAATGGTTTTCTCGTTTAATACTCGGTAATGAATCAAGTCGGCAATAGTGCCGATTTTTAAATCGTGCTTGCTGGCAAACTCTTCCAAGTCAGGACGCCGCGCCATGGTACCGTCGTCGTTCATTACTTCACAAATTACCCCCGCAGCATCAAAGCCTGCTAAGCGTGCTAAATCACAAGCCGCCTCGGTATGACCGGCGCGAGACAAGACCCCCCCTGGGTTAGCAATCAAGGGGAAGATATGACCAGGCTGAGCAATATCTTCAGCTTTAGCATTGCGCGCAACCGCGGTGCGAACTGTATGCGCACGATCTGCCGCTGAAATACCAGTAGTAACCCCTTCCGCTGCCTCTATTGACACGGTAAATTTAGTGCCGAAGCCTGATATATTATTCTCAACCATTAATGGCAAATTTAACCGTTCACAGCGCTCTTTACTCATTGGCAGACAAATAAGCCCACGCGCATGAGTTGCCATAAAGTTAATATCCTGTGGCGTAACGCACTCAGCTGCTATCACCAAGTCGCCTTCATTTTCACGATCTTCATCATCCATCAAAACAACCATTCGCCCTAGGCGAATATCGTTAATCAACTCTTCTGCAGTGTTTAGTGCCATGGGGTATCTCGTATTTACTGTCTGAAATAAGAATTTTTTGGCTAGCTGCCAATATAAGGCCGCGCATTATAGCCGTTTATTCGGGTTTGCGCTGCATTTTAGCGAATTACTGTAAAGCCCTAGCAGCGATAGCGTAGCCAGGTATCACTGCCTACTTTACGGCTGTCAATTAGCACTAATTCACGCTTGTTGGCCATTGTACTCAAATCTAGATTTAGTAGCGGTTTGGCGCTAGACCCCAACAACACCGGTGCTTGAAATATATGCAGCTCATCGACTAAGCCTTGCTCAATAAAACTACCCGATAAGGTGGCTCCTGCCTCTACCATTACTTGATTACAGCCTTTTTCTTTGGCCAGCCATTTTAACAACGCGGTTAAATCTATCCGCTGGTCCTTCCCCGCTAGCTTTAAGACTGTGGCCCCAGCGGCCTTTAATTGCTGTCGTTTCTCAATATGGTCAGTGGCACAAACAACTAAAGTATCGCCGTCTTGCTGTAATATCTTTGCAGTTAGTGGCATCTTAAGATTAGAATCTAGTACCACTCTTAGCGGCTGGCGGACAACATCACTGCCATAAGGCTCTAACCAATCCTCAATCCTTACCGTTAGTGACGAGTCGTCCTGCAAGACTGAATCGATACCGGTAACAATGGCACAACTTGCCGCGCGCAGCTTTTGCACCTGATAACGCGCCTCTCGACCGGTTATCCACTGGCTTTCGCCGCTAGCCATTGCGGTGCGGCCATCTAAGCTGCTCGCTAACTTAACAATTACCTTTGGTACGCCGTTGGTCATGCGCTGATAAAAGCCTGCCAGAAATTGCCTGGCCTGCGCTTCTAACAAACCGCTTTCTACCTGCACTCCGGCGACTTTTAGTTTTGCCAGCCCACTGCTGGCAACAACAGGATTAGGATCTTCCATTGCCGCAACAACTCGAACCACTCCCGCGGCTATCAAACCATTACTGCAAGGCGGGGTTCGCCCATAGTGGCTGCAAGGCTCCAAAGTCACATACGCTGTGGCACCAGTGGTGTTCGCGCCCGCCGCTTTCATTGCCATCACTTCGCCATGGGCACCACCGGCTGGCTGGGTATAACCTTCACCCACTATTTTACCGTCTTTCACCAACACGCAGCCCACACTGGGGTTAGGCGTTGTGGTATACAAGCCTTTAGCCGCCAGTTTTAATGCCCTGGCCATATAGCACCTGTCGATAACTGCCTGTGAATCACTCATTAACTATCTTGCTCACTATTTTTCAGCGCTTCATTCTTTTCAAGTAAGTCCAGCTCATGCCTAAACTCTTTTAAATCTTTAAAATCCCGATACACCGAGGCAAACCGCACATAGGCAACTTCGTCCGTCTCGCGCAGCACCTCCATCACTTTTTCGCCAATAATAACCGAAGATATTTCACGCTCACCAGTCGCCTGCAGTTGATGCTTAATTTTATGAATGCAGGCTTCAATTTCATCGACCGATACTGGACGCTTTTCTAAAGCCTTAGAAATACCACGCCGCATTTTGTCTTCGTCAAAAGGCTCACGGGTGCCATCGCCTTTAATTACTTTAGGCAGCAACAGCTCTGCTGTCTCAAAGGTGGTGAATCGCTCAGAGCAGGTAATGCATTCGCGCCTACGACGAATTTGATCGCCTTCAGTAACCAGACGAGAGTCGATAACCTTAGTTTCAACCGCGCGACAAAAAGGGCAATACATACGCTTCATTTCCTGATTTAATTATAGTTCAAAGTTTAACATAGAATAAATTATGACTAAGCTCAACGATATAAGTTTTTGGTTTGACGAATTGGCAGACAAGACCCCTTCGCGTCAGCCGTTAGCTGCAGACCTGCAAGTAGATGTGGTCATTATTGGTGCCGGTTATACCGGTTTATGGGCCGCCTATTATCTTCAGCAACAACAGCCAAACTTAAATATAGCTATGGTGGAGGCAGAAGTTGTTGGTTTTGGTGCATCGGGCCGAAATGGCGGCTGGTTAATGGGCGAAATTGAAGGTCAGCGAGACTATTTAGACCCACTGCCCCCGACTCAACGTCAAGCAGGATATGACGCCATTTATGACACTGTTGATGAAGTCGGCCGCGTCTGCATTAAAGAACAGATTGATTGCGACTATCATAAAGGCGGAACCGTTTACGCCGCTGCTCGTTATCAAGAACAATTAACTAGATTAAAGAAAACCTATGATTATTACGCCACAAGCAATGATAAAGATTATCAGTGGCTGTCTAAAACCGAACTTGAACAACACGTTAATATGCGCGGTGGGCTAGCCGGCGTTTACACCCCCCATTGCGCCGCTATTCAGCCGGCAAAATTAGCACAAGGTATTGCCGCATCTATCGAGAGCAGGGGCGTAAAAATATTTGAGCAGAGTCGCGTAACCAACGTTACTAACAATACCGTTTTTACTGAGCATGGCTCCATTAAGGCCGATATTATTATTGCTGCCACTGAAGGCTTTTCTGACGGCTTACTAAATATAAACAAATACGCCATACCGATTCAAAGCCACGTAATAGCCACTGAGCCATTAACTGAAAACCAGTGGCGTAATATCGGCTTAGACAATAGACCAACTTTTTCTGACACCAGTCGTATGTCAACCTATGGCCAACGCTCGAAAGACAATCGGATAGTTTTTGGTGCTCGTGGCCAATATGAATTTGGTGGCAAAGTCCGCAGCAAATTTTCTACTCAGGATTCATTATTTAATCTTCAAAAAACCTTACTGGTAGATTTATTCCCGAGCTTAGAAAATACCGCAATCACTCATTGCTGGGGTGGCACCCTCGGCATGGCACGCAAATTTAGACCTTACGCAATTTGGGATAAGACTAGTGGCCTGGCAAATGCCGGCGGTTATGGCGGCGAAGGCGTCGGCGCAAGTAATTTATTTGCCCGCACTCTGGTAGATATGATTTTAGAGCGAGACACGCAGCTAGCCAGTATGCCCTGGGCTTTTTCGAACGCCAGCCACCATAGCGCACTAAAAAAATGGGAGCCAGAGCCCATTCGCTGGCTAACCTACAAAGCAATGCTGGCGGTATTCAATTGGGAAGAGAACGTACACTGTGACAACAACTCTCCCCCTTGGCAGCGCTCATTTGCAATGAAGCTAGCCGACGCTTTAGAAACAATACTGAGTTAGTTTTGCGCCCACAAAAAAGCCCCGCAACAGCGAGGCTTTTTAAATCGCTACAATTTAGCCATAAACCGGAAAGCGTGCGCAAACTTCTAGCACTTTAGCTTTCACTGCAGGAATAACTGTTTCAGAAGTACCGTTTTCTAAACTATCAAGCACGTCACACATCCAATGAGTTAGGTCGACCGTCTCTTTCTCGCCAAAACCACGAGTAGTAATCGCCGGCGTACCAACACGCAAGCCACTAGTAACAAACGGCGAGCGCGGGTCGTTAGGCACGGCGTTCTTATTTACCGTGATAAACGCTGCACCTAAGGCTGCGTCGGCATCTTTCCCGGTGTACTCTTTGCCCACTAGGTTAACCAGCATTAAGTGGTTATCGGTGCCGCCAGACACGATATTAATACCGCGCTGGATAAAGGTTGCTGCCATGGCTCTAGCATTATCAATAACATGCTGCTGATACACTTTGTATTCTGGCGTCATCGCTTCTTTAAAGCTTACCGCTTTGGCTGCAATAACATGCATTAATGGGCCACCTTGGC
Source organism: uncultured Cellvibrionales bacterium (assembly GCA_963933215.1). Taxonomy (GTDB): domain Bacteria; phylum Pseudomonadota; class Gammaproteobacteria; order Pseudomonadales; family CAWVSB01; genus CAWVSB01. The sequence continues at coordinate 39,687 of CAWVSB010000003.1, read as the reverse complement.
CACCAGGGAATACCGCTGATTGAAATTTCTTTTCCAGCTCAGGATTAGCCTTGGCCAAGATTACTCCGCCACGAGGGCCACGCAGTGTTTTATGAGTGGTTGAAGTACAAACATCGGCAAATGGTACTGGGCTCGGATATAAACCGGCTGCAATTAAACCTGCAACATGCGCCATATCCACCCACAAGTAAGCCCCTACTTTATCGGCAACATCTCTAAACCGCTGCCAGTCAACTACCCGACTATAGGCAGAGAACCCGGCAATAATCATCGCTGGCTTATGCTCAACCGCTAGTGCTTCAACCTGGTCGTAGTCAATCTCACCGGTTTCATTAATCAACCCATATTGAATGGCGTTGTAGTGCTTACCAGAAAAGTTTGGTGCCGCGCCGTGAGTCAAATGACCTCCCGCATCCAAGCTCATACCTAAAATAGTGTCGCCCGGCTTTACCAGCGCTTGAAACACTGCGCTATTTGCTTGTGAGCCTGAATGCGGCTGGACGTTGGCATAATCGGCGCCAAACAAAGCTTTTACTCGCTCTACCGCTAAAGTTTCAGCAATATCAACATATTCACAGCCACCATAATAGCGTTTGCCAGAGTAGCCCTCGGCATATTTGTTGGTCATCTGCCCGCCTTGGGCTTCCATAACCAGAGGGCTGGTGTAATTTTCAGAGGCAATTAGCTCGATATGCTCTTCTTGACGCTTATCTTCAGCTTGCATGGCTTGCCATAATTCGGGGTCGTAGTCTGCGATTTTAATCGACTTATCAAACATTACGCGGGCTCCAGCGAGGTGGTTGAAAAAGGAGCCCGAATTGTACACAAAACATGCGTTCAAGAGAACGGAAAATCACCCATATCCCCATTAACTTTACTGACTTAGCCGATAATCTAGCTAACCGCCTGCCATAATTTAGTCAAACCCAAACCAGACACGACGGCGACTACCGCTGCGCCTAGTATATTACCCCACAGCTTGTTGCGATAAGTGCCCAGTAAATCGCTTCGATTCATCACTACCAGCAAAAATACTGCCACCATGGGCAACAAAAACCCATTGGTAGCTTGGGCAACCAAAATAGCCGTTATCGGCTTAGTCCCCAATGCCGCAATAGTTGCGCCAACAACTAATACCAGCGCCCAAATTGCTTTAAACCGTGTCTCGCTCATATTAGTTGGCCAGCCCATAGCACCAGACACAGCATAGGCCGCTGCCAATGGCGAAGTTACGGCACTGGTTAAACCGGCGGCAAATAAGCCAATCGCAAAAAAGTATTTAGCCGACGCACCCAGCACTGGCTCTAACTGATGGGCCATTGTTTGTGCTGAAAACTCAATATCCTTACCAAAGAATGTACTGGCAGCAGTTATCACAATCGCCAAGGTTATTAGGCCGCCAAAACTAATAGCCACCGCACTATCTTTGCGCGATTCAGCTAGCGCCTCATCAACAGATACGCTGTCTGACCACTTTTCTTGCACCAAGCTGGAGTGTAAAAACAAATTATACGGCACTACAGTAGTGCCAATTAAGGCAATCACCGTCAAGGTAGCACCGGTTGGCAAACTAGGCTTAAACAAACCGGACAGCACCGCGCCAATATCCGGTTGAACCATTAACATGGTTGCCAAAAACACCGTACTCATTACCGCCACCATGACTATTAGGCCACGCTCTACCACCTTATACTGACCAGATGCCAGCAAGGCGAAAGCAATTCCCGCCACCAAAACGCACCATACCCAGCGCTCAACCGGCGTGATTGCCGCTAACCCTAATGATGAACCTGCAATATTTCCCGACTCGTAAGCAGCATTACCAAACCCAATGGCCAACACCACCAAAACAATTGACAAGTTAGCGAATACTTTATTATTAAAGGTAGTCCGCAGGGCGTCGGCTAAACCTTTACCGGTAACTAAGCCTAAGCGAGCTGCCATCTCTTGCAACACAATAGTTGCGACAACTGAAAACAGCAGCGCCCATAACAAAGCAAAGCCATAATTGGCACCAGCGGCGCTAGCCGTGGTAACGGTACCGGGGCCAATAAAGGCCGCCATGATCAGCAACCCAGGTCCAAAACGTTTCACGCGCTAACCTCACGATGATTGTTGGCCAATCATAACAGTTACCTAGTTACTCTGATAAGTGACTACGTTAATCGCAATTACTCAGAACAGTTGATACAGCGGATGGCCTCAATGATTATCAATAGTCGACCAGCATCGATATCTTCACCGCAATCGATACAAATTCCGTAACTGCCTTGTTCAAAGCGCCCTAATGCGGCATCAATATCGTTAATCGATGCTTGCGTTTCATTACCGATAACGTCTATGACTTCGTCATTCTCGCGCTCAACAGCCTGCTCTGCCCAACTATGCGAGTGCTCTTGGGTAATATCAGCTTTAATACTGTCTACTCGCGACTGAAGCTGCTCACGCTTTAGGCGCAACTTCGCAATAACATCTATATAAGATTCTTCAACCATCAATTACGCCTCTGCGGTGAGCATTCGATAGAGCTCATCTTTTAAATAGACTCGATGAATTTTTCCCTCTTCTTCTGTTTGAGTGCTGACAGCCATTACTTCATTTTCCATTTTTTCTATGGCAGTGGTTAACTCATGGTATTCATCAAATAATTTTCTAAAGTGTGTATTTTCGGTTTTCAGTTGATGAATCCTAGTCTTCAAATGCGGGAATTCGCTAACTAAGTGGTGATGCTCTACGCCCATTATTTTCTCCTATGATTATTAACATTGCGCTCAGCATACCTATCTGGCGAGGCCAAACTATGATCTAAATCAGACTGACAACCAGTTATCTATAAGACAAAAAAATAAATATGCCAATGCATCAAACATTCTCAAAATAGCACCTTTTATCGCACTAACATTGAGAGTGCGCACCAAATAAACACCAGCTTTAGCGCCACAAGCTAGGCATGCTATGAGCAATAGCATTGCATTACATAAAATTCTTATTGGCATCAAACTTGCAAATGTATTAGTGAACTACCCAATTAAACACCACCACTAGGAAAATATTGTGAGTGATAGAGCGTGGCTACTGAAGCCTGAACCTCTCAAAGTTGCTAAGACCTGTATTCAATTAGTACAGGGCGACATCGATATAAAACTGCCATTATCACACCCTCAATTTTTAGAAATGTTAAACGACTACGCCGACATGATGGAGTCGGCGCAACTTAGACAAGCGGTGCAACGACTAAACTCGTTAGCTGGAGCCCAGGGCGCGGTATTTTTGAAAAAAGCCGCCGGCGACAATGTAATCCAGCACCCTTCGCAGGTGCCTGTTAGACATAATACTAACCATTCGGTTAGCCATACCTCGAAAACGCCGCCTAGAAATGACAATGAAACCATGGCCTATCGCGGTAAAATCTATAAACGCTGGCAAGGCAGCAAAGAGTTCTCTGGCCTATACCGAGGACAAGCAAGATATAGCTAAGGCTATTCTCCCACTCTTAACCGCTTTACGCTAAAATGCTCGCCTAACTTTTTACCAAGTAGGCAAGTAGCATGGCTCAGTTCGTTTATTCAATGAATCGCGTGGGTAAAATCGTTCCACCCAAACGTGAAATACTTAAAGATATCTCTTTATCCTTTTTCCCTGGTGCCAAAATTGGTGTGTTGGGTTTAAACGGCTCAGGTAAATCTACCCTGCTGAAAATAATGGCCGGTATCGACCAAGATTATCATGGCGAAGCGCGCCCAATGCCCGACATTAAAGTCGGTTATTTAGCACAGGAGCCTGAGCTAGACGAGAGCAAAGACGTGCGCGGCAATGTTGAAGACGGCGTGAGAGAAGCGCTAGATGCTATGGCAGAATTAGATCAAGTATTTACCGACTACGCAGATCCCGATGCTGACTTTGACAAGCTAGCCAAACGCCAAGGTCAGCTTGAAGATATTATTCAAACTTGGGATGCCCACAATTTAGATAACACCTTAGAAGTAGCCGCTGACGCTTTGCGACTGCCACCATGGGATGCCGAAATTAAAAACTTGTCTGGGGGTGAAAAACGCCGTGTTGCATTATGTCGTTTACTGATATCTAAGCCCGACATGCTATTACTAGATGAGCCAACTAACCATTTGGATGCTGAGTCAGTCGCCTGGTTAGAACGATTTTTAAAAGAATTTGTCGGCACCGTGGTAGCCATCACCCATGACCGTTACTTTTTGGACAATGCTGCCGGTTGGATTTTAGAATTAGACCGTGGCTATGGTATCCCCTATGAAGGCAACTACACCAATTGGCTAGAGCAAAAAGAAGCCCGCCTTGAGGCCGAAGAAAAAAGCGATAGCTCACGTAAAAAAGCAATTGCCAAAGAATTAGAATGGGTAAGACAGAACCCCAAAGGCCGCCAGGCAAAAAGCAAAGCTCGCTTAGCTCGCTTTGACGAAATGAATAGCCAAGAGTTCCAAAGCCGCAACGAGACCAACGAGATTTATATTCCACCTGGCGAACGTCTGGGCGACAAGGTAATTGAACTGCATGATGTGGCCAAAAGTTTTGGTGATAAAGCGCTGTTTGAAAAGCTAAATCTTACCGTTCCCAAAGGTGCCATTGTTGGCATTATCGGTGGTAACGGCGCGGGCAAATCTACACTGTTCAAACTTATCAGTGGCGCAGAGCAACCTGATAGTGGCGAAGTAGTCATCGGCGAAACCGTTAAGGTAGCTTTTGTTGACCAAAGCCGTGAGAGCCTGGAGGATGATAAAACAGTGTGGGAAGCGGTATCTGGCGGTCAAGACAACTTAATCATCGGCAGCAGAGAAATTAACTCCCGCGCTTACGTTAGCTTGTTCAACTTTAAAGGCGCCGATCAGAAAAAACGTGTCGGTGAGCTATCAGGTGGTGAGCGTGGCCGACTGCATTTAGCAAACACTCTAAAACAAGGCGCTAACGTACTCTTACTAGATGAGCCGTCAAACGACTTAGATGTGGAAACCTTGCGCGCACTAGAAGATGCATTATTAGCCTTCCCTGGCTGCGCTATGGTCATATCTCATGATCGCTGGTTTTTAGATCGTATTGCGACTCATATTTTGGCTTATGAAGATGACGGCCACGTAGAGTTCTATGAGGGTAACTACAGCGAATACCATGACGACTTAATTGCCCGCAAAGGCAAAAACGCTCAACCAACTCGGATTAAATACACCCGTTTAAAAAGCTAACCAGCAATAGCCAGCTAACGCTGGCTTTTTTTAACTGCCCGTCAATGCATTACTAATTTGTTGCCCGCATTCATTAAGGTGTATGCTTTCGATACAAAATAGTTACCGATGTAATTGAATGCCAATAACAACAACAGATTCAATAGCGGATTCGTGGATTGCATGCCACGAATGCGATCTATTACTGAACCTCACCGAGCTAGCGCCAAAACAAAAGGCTAGTTGCCCTCGCTGCCAATTTACCTTGACGGTAAACCGGCGCAATATTTGTGACAAAATATTAGCCTATGCAATCGCTTCGCTAATTTTTTTGGTCATTACCTTTGGCTTCCCCTTTATTACCCTGGAGGCCCAGGGGCAAGAGCGCACAATAAGTTTACTGCAAACCATTAGTATATTATTTGAGCAACACTACTGGACACTAGCAGCGCTAGTTACTTTTTTTGTGATAATTGCGCCACTAGCTTTTTTGCTGGGGATCATAAATGTCGTTATCTCCATTAAACAAAAAAATACCAACTTCACTCAACGCCAACTGTTGCGATCGTTAACCAGCCTTACCCCATGGAGCATGGTAGAAATATTTGTAGTGGGCTTGCTAGTTAGCTTAATAAAAATAATTTCCCTTGCCGATATAACCTTAAATCTTGCGTTTTACTCATTCGTTTTATTTAGCGTATGTCTTACCAGTACATTTTTACATGTAGACAAAGTACAACTTTGGCGCTTGTTGAAAGAAAATGACAGCTAACGCTAACCCCGTTTACAACGAAGGTTCAGCCGCGTCCCTAGGCTTGGTGGGCTGTCATGGCTGCGCGCATGTTTTATCTAACAAAGAAAAAATTTGCCCACACTGCGATGCCTCGCTGCATAGCAGAAAAGACAACAGTATTCAAAAAACCTTGGCACTACTATTGACTGGAATACTGCTTTATATTCCGGCCAATACACTGCCAATGCTGTCTACCCGCCTACTGGGCAACGACTCTAACTCAACTATAATTGGCGGCGTAATAGAGTTATGGGCTCACGGTTCATACCCGATTGCTACGGTAATTTTTATTGCCAGCGTATTAGTACCATTAGCAAAATTTTGTTCCATGCTGTGGCTATGCTTTAGCATTAAAAAAAATCAGCAGGCTTTAATGCGCACCAAAATGTATCGAGTCAATGAATTTATTGGCCGTTGGTCAATGATTGACGTATTTGTTGTTGCCGTACTGGTGGCTATGCTGCAAATGGGTAATTTAATTACCATCATACCGGGCCCTGCAGCGGTTGCTTTTTGTTGCTCGGTGATTTTGACTATGTTGGCTGCACAAAACTTTGATCCAAGATTAATTTGGGATAACTATGAACAATAACGAACAACCTTTATCGGCAACTGTGTCTACTATTAAGGGCTTTAATCCCATTTGGTTAATACCTCTACTAGCGCTATTCATTGGTGCATGGATGCTTTTTTACACGTGGATGCAGCAAGGCCCTGAAATCCAAATTTCCTTCGAGTCAGCATCAGGTATTGAAGAAGGGAAAACTAAAATTAAGGTTCGTAGTTTAGATATTGGTACTGTTACTGAAATACATTTTAATGACGACTTTGACGGGGTAATTGTTACCGCCCAAATGCTCCCCGGCGCAGTACCTTTTTTAGTTAAAGATAGCGCGTTTTGGGTGGTTGAGCCGCGCATAGATTCTTCAGGGGTATCGGGCTTGAGCACACTGCTTTCAGGTGCCTATATTGAGCTGGCCCCAAGTAATGAGACAGACAGGGAACGAGTATTTGCTGGCCTAGCTAAGCCACCTCAAACGCCTCCCGATGCACCTGGATTACATATCACATTAAATAGCGGTGGCCGATTTGATTTTTCGCCTGGCAACAAGATCATTTATAAAGGTCTAGACGTGGGACAGATAGAGGATGTGCACTTCAACAGCAGCGAGCGCATTGTTTACTACAATGTTTTTGTGAAGGCGCCATACCATGAGCTATTAACCGAAAACACTAAGTTTTGGAGTATCAGTGGCATCTCGGTAGGAATCACCTCTGATGGACTTAAAGTAAAAACAGGAACATTAGGTACTATTCTTTCTGGCGGCATCGAATTTGGAGTCCCAGAGGACACACCACTTGGTGATAAAATAACTGAGCGCTCCTATTTTAAAATTTATTCCGATTACGAAGCTATCTTTAAGCAAAACCAAGAACATAAAATAGCCATTGAATATATGTTGTTATTTAAGGAATCTATCAGCGGGCTTAACCGAAAAGCCGCCGTAAAATTCCGCGGCCTCACCATTGGTGAAGTTGCCGAAGTTAATGTTCCCTACCAACAAGCCAAGAATGTTTTAGATAAAAACGTAGCCATTCCCGTACGCATTTTACTATACCCGCAAGCGATGGGGCTAGCCGACGACAACGAGGCAAAAGCCCAAGTCATTGCCGATGTAGAAAAATGGATTACCAAAGGCTTATCGGCAAGCATAGAGATAGACAGCATTTTGGGTGGCACAAAGTTAGTTGAACTTAGCTATAGCGAAGACCAACAACAGACTGGCGTTAAACAATTCCAATCACATACTGTTATTCCAGTAGCTCCCAACGCCTTTGGCAAGATACTCCAGAATGCCAGTACACTTATGCTGCAAGCGACTGCCACGCTTAAACGATTTGACCAAGTGGCCCTATCTGCTGACAAATTTGTAATCAACACCACTGAAGCGAACTTACCAAAAGCGATAAAAACTACCTTGAATCAAATTGATGTGCTTGCTGGTGACTTGGCTCAGGGCTCACCGTTACAACAAGAACTTATGCAAACGTTTACTGCACTAAACCGCGTACTGTATGAGCTAGAGCCGCTGCTAAAACAAGTATCGGAACAACCCAACTCTTTAATTTTTGACCGCACCCTAAAAGCTGATGAACAACCGAGAGCTGCCCAATGATAAACACTTTTAGTCGTAATATTTTTACTCGCTATATTGCCCCACTGGGTATTACTTTAGCTCTCGCCGGCTGCGCGTCTACCGGCATTAGTAACAACTATTACTTGCTCAACGCATCACAGTCAACAGCTGAGCAACAACTATCTAGTACTGATAAGAGTAAACAATTATTGGTTAAGCCGGTGGTATTAGCTGACTTTTTAAATCAAAAATTTTTAGTCATGCAAAAGGGCAACCAATTGTATGTATCTGAAACCCATCAATGGGCACAGCCACTTGCCGGTAGTATTACTCAAGCCATTGCCGAAGACCTGCGCACCAGCCTTAGCGACTGGCGAGTTAGCAAAAGTCAGCTCAACAGAGGTGACCGCTCGCCCTATACTTTGCTAGTAGCAATCGACCAATTTCATCCTAACAATGAATCACTGGTGAGTTTAAAAGGTAGCTTTCAAATACGTAACGGTAAAGAACTAGTACTTGAAGATCACTTCTTTATTGCCCAAGCACTTGAACAAGACGGTTTCAGTCAGTCAGTATCCCAACTACGCAATCTGCTCTCGCAACTAGCAACCAAAATATCTACTCAACTAAAGGCTATTGAAAGCTAAGCTTTTAAACCGCCTCTAGCGCCTGCGACAGTTTATCGACCCCAATTATTTCCATGCCTTTAACGCCGGCTTTAGGTACATTGGCTTTAGGTACGATGGCACGCTTAAAACCATGTTTGGCCGCTTCTTTTAAACGATCTTGCCCGCCGGGTACTGGCCGAATTTCACCAGACAAGCCAACCTCACCAAATACCACTAAATCTTGCGGCAGCGCCCGATCTCTAAAGCTCGATACCATGGCTAGAATTAGCGCCAGGTCAGCGCCGGTTTCCATTACCTTGACGCCGCCCACTACGTTAACAAACACGTCTTGGTCACCAAGCTGCAAACCGCCGTGACGATGCAAAACGGCCAATAACATCGCCAATCTATTTTGGTCGGCGCCTACCGCTACCCGTCGAGGATTACCAAAGCTGCTGATATCCACCAATGCCTGCAGCTCCACTAACAGTGGCCTGGTGCCTTCCCACACCACCATCACTACACTGCCAGCGCTAACTTCTGCATTGCGCGACAAAAATATTGCCGAAGGATTTTTTACTTCCTTTAAACCCTGCTCGGTCATCGCAAATACGCCCAGCTCATTGACCGCACCGAAACGGTTTTTAGTCCCGCGCAATGTGCGATAACGGCTATCGTCACTGCCTTCAATCATTATCGAGCAATCAACCATATGCTCTAATACTTTTGGTCCCGCCAACGATCCATCTTTAGTAACGTGACCAACTAATAACAATACCGTACCGGTTTGCTTGGCAAAGCGAGTCAGCGCGGCCGCGCACTCACGCACCTGCGACACACTGCCAGGAGCGGACGCGACATCGCTCATATGCATAACTTGAATAGAGTCGACCACTAATAATTTAGGGGCGACCTGCTGCGCTGCAATTAGAATACTTTGCACGTCGGTTTCAGCCAGCATTTGCAGTTTGTTGGTTGGCAGTCCTAAGCGGTTAGCGCGCATCGCCACTTGCTGTAATGACTCTTCACCGGTGACATATAACGCAGACATGGTGGCCGCTAAATGACACAGGGTTTGCAGCAATAAAGTCGACTTGCCCGCGCCAGGATTACCGCCTATTAAAATAGCCGAACCGGGTACTAAGCCGCCGCCAAGTACGCGGTCAAATTCGCCGGTACCGCTAGTGAAACGAGGAGCTTCGGCGACGTTAATATCGTCAAGTACTTGCACCGCGCTGCGTGCTCCGGCAAAACCTGAGCGATCGGGGCTACTTTTACTACTAGCCCCCAGCTTTATTTCCACCATAGTATTCCAAGTTTTACACTCAGGGCACTGGCCCGACCATTTACTCGAATCAGCCCCGCAGTCGTTACAGACAAAGGCTGTGCGTTGTTTTGCCATGTATTTTCCTTATCAATAAATTCAGACAGCTTACTCAGCAGAATGAGTCCCACCAGATTTTTTGCCAGATTATCGTCAAACTACTAGAACTACTAGTAGGGAGCTCGTAAAATCACTGCCCATTAAACAAAAACAATTAAAATCATGCCTTCCTCACTAATTCAAGAAAACAACATTGTGATACCGGTGTCGCTAGCCGCCACCCTAGGTCTAGAAGAAGCCATCTTATTGCAAGTGCTGGCAAGCTGCCTGCACCATGGTGACACCGAGCCACGCAATGGTTATAACTGGCTAGAGATCCCCAATACTCGTTTAGTCAACCTAATGCCATTTTGGGATTTAGGAAAAATCGACAGCGTAAGCCGCAATCTTGAGGCACAAGGCATTATTCGGCTTAACAACGCCCAACTTAATATTGCTCAGGCGCTGGTGTTTGCACTTAACGAGCAAAGCGAGCAAGTGGCAGAACCTAAGCCATTACCGTCATTTACCGTGCCGCCTATATCTAACCAATGGAATAATACGCCGCCACCAGCAAGCAACACTATTGGCGACAGCTGGCAGCCGGGCGAGCAAACCTTGCTAACACTGAGCAAGCATCATGGCGTTGACCGCGGCTTTGCCCTTGCTCAAGTCGACGAGTTTAAAATTTATTGGCGCGACCGCGGCGCCAGCACCTACAGCTGGGACAGCAAATTTTTAAAGCATGCGGCAATGGAGTGGCGCAAGCAACAGGCACGACCGGCCCAAAAAGGCTTTATTCCCACCGCCGCAAAAGACACAGCACTCGATGAACATTGGATTCCCAGTGTCGATGCTATGCAGATTCTTACCCGCAGTGGTATTGCTGTTGAATTTATTGAAGATGCGATCCCTGAATTTGTACTCTACTGGCGCGAGCGCGGTGATGAGCTTAAAACCTGGAATAGTAAATTCATTGCCCATATTCGCCGTCAGTGGGGGCGCTATGCCTTAAGTTTGCAAGCCGACACTGAGCCACAACGCATGACAGCTAGCTGGCAGCCCAGTATCGATGTCTTTGATATCATTGAAATGGCCACAATCGAGCGCGAGTTCGCACTGCAACAAGTACCAGAATTCGTGCTATTCTGGCGTGAAAGCAATCAGATACATACTGCGTGGAACAGCAAGTTTTTGCAGCATGTGAAACATCAGTGGGCTAGACGCCACCAATACGACCCGAGTACTTATGACCAAAAAACGCCTCAATCAGCAACTGGATCAGACCGTCGCGGGTTTGTCGAAAAACACACTGACAGCGGATGGGCAGAAGACCTCTAAGCAGCCGGTTGAACATGATGTTATCGAGGCTATTAACCAAATGTTTGCCGAGCTTGAATTGGTGTACCACAATCAATACAACAAGGCGTTTAACAGCCCTGAAAAGTTACACTATGCCAAAAAACTTTGGTATAGCAATTTACGTGGTTACAGCAGCGACACAATATTAGCGGCAGTTAAACGCGCCACCAAAGAATCTGAATTTTTACCATCGGTCAGAAGCATTCTAAAATACTGCGAAACCAGCTTAACTGAACTTGGATTGCCCAGCCCACGGGCGGCTTATCGTGAAGCCTGCAACGCACCCAGCCCGAAACAAACCTATAACTGGAGCCATCCGGCAGTCTATTTTGCTGGCCACGCTAGCGACTGGTTTTTTCTGGCCAACAACCCGGAATACGTAACTTTCAAAGTATTTGAAAGTAATTACCAAAACTTTTGCCAACAGGTTAGCAGTGGTGAAACGCTGATTGTGCCTGTGCCAACAATGATCGAACAACAGCCAGCCGAGCCATTAGAGCGAGCTGACCAAAAGAAACATATGCAAGAGATGCGTAAAGGGCTAGGAATTTAGCCCGCTAGAAATGAGCGAGCTAACGATTAACCGTTGTAGTCATTAGCGCCAAAGGCTAAATCTTCAAAGCGGGTAAATTCGCCAATAAACGCTAAGCGGCTGGTACCAATCGGCCCATTACGCTGCTTACCGATAATAATTTCTGCAACGCCTTTGTCGGGGCTGTCTTCGTTATACACTTCATCGCGATAGATAAACGCAATCACATCAGCGTCTTGCTCAATCGCGCCTGATTCACGTAAATCTGAGTTTACAGGGCGTTTATTAGGCCGCTGTTCCAGGCCACGGTTAAGCTGCGACAGCGCCACCACCGGACATTCAAACTCTTTCGCCAGGGTCTTTAAACTCCGCGAAATGTAGGAAATTTCTTCCACTCGATTATTTTCTTTACCCGGCACCTGCATTAGCTGCAGATAATCAATCATTATCATGGCTGGACTGCCATGCTCGCGTTGAATTCTTTTACAGCGACTACGTATTTCACCCGGGCTAAGTGCCGCAGTGTCATCGATAAACAACGGCTTATCTTTAAGTTTGCTAACCGCCGCTGACAACTTAGGCCAATCTTCTTCGGTTAAGTTACCGCTACGAATACGCGTTTGGTTAATTCGCCCGATAGAAGACAGCATCCGCATAATCAGTGACTCAGCTGGCATCTCCATACTGAAGACAATAACCGGTTTGTCTTGGGCCATAATGGCATTTTCAACCAAGTTCATGGCGAGTGCGGTTTTACCCATCGATGGCCTGGCGGCAACAATAATTAAATCAGAATTTTGCAAGCCAGAGGTTTGCTCATCAATGTCTTTAAAGCCAGTGGTTAAGCCGGTTAAGCTGCCGTCGGTATTAAACAATTCATCAATTTTTTCAATGGTGCTTTTTAATAAGGAGTTGGCATCCTGCGGACCACCAATTTTTGGCCGCCCTTCAGCGATATTGCTAATGCGCTGTTCGGCGTCACTTAATAACTCACCTGCCTCACGCCCTTCCGGGTAAAAACAATCTTCGGCAGTGTCAGTGGCAGCGCCAATTAGCTGGCGCAGGGTAGAACGCTCGCGAATAATATCCGCATAGGCTTTGATATTGGCAATACTCGGCGTATTAGTCGCTAGCTCGCCCAGATAACTTAGCCCACCCACATTGTCTAATTCAGCTCTAGACTGCAATGCTTCAGACAAGGTAATTACATCAAGTGGGCTTTGAATTTCCACCAATGAAGACATAGTGCGAAATATTAGCCGATGCTCACGGCGGTAAAAATCGCCTTCAACTAAAGTATCAGAAATAGAATCCCATGTTTCAGGCGACAGCATTAAGCCGCCAATAACTGACTGCTCAGCCTCAATTGAATGAGGTGGGATTTTCAACTTATCTAAGGCAACATCACCAGTACTGGCAAAGCTATCATTGTAGTCGCCGGGTGGCTGATCTTCTGCTGAGCCATATTCCACTATTTAATTCCCACTATGAAATTTCAATCAGGTCTTTTATCGACCATTAATTATAGAGGAGTGATTGTGGCGAATTTACGCACAAAAAAAAAGCATCATCAGTAAATAACTAACAATGCTTTCTTCACTGCATCAATTTAGGCAATTATTGCTGCGCAACAATAACCTTAACAACAGTAGTTACATCACTGTGAAGCTGCACTGAAATGTCGTATTCGCCAAGATCACGGATAACGCCTGCAGGCATTTTAACTTCACTTTTGGCGACTTCATTGCCCGTAGCGGAAATTGCATCTGCAACATCGCGCGTACCGATAGAGCCAAACAACTTACCTTCTTCACCAGCGTTTGACTCAATAGTCACAATAACACCCGCTAACTTGTCGGCACGGGCTTGGGCAGCAGCTACTTTTTCAGCAGCGGCAGCTTCTAGCTCAGCACGACGTGCTTCAAAATCAGCAACGTTGCCAGTGGAAGCCGGTACTGCCTTACCCAATGGGATCAGGAAGTTACGACCGTAACCTGCTTTAACATTAACTTGGTCGCCCAAATCACCTAATTTACCTACTTTTTCAAGTAATATTACTTGCATCAACTTATCCTCTTAACTGTCTTTTTGTTGTTTAATCAATTTAGACCTAAGGTCAAAAAAACTATCCAACAAGGCGGCTAGGATCAAAATATCCTTCACCGGGTTAACCAAAATCAACAAACCGTAAAACAACCACAAGCTAGCCGAACTACGAGCTTTTGCTGCTACCAACGCATGCACTAGCGCAATACCTGAAATAATAAACGGCATTGCTAGTAAGTATGCCCAAGGTAGTAAATCACCCCCTTGAACCATGCATGCCATTACTAATAAAAGTAATGGCACTGCTACCGTTGGTGGCAGACGCATCTGGCGAAACTCTTCCCCGAAACCGCCGGGGTTATACAAAGCAGCCTGCCAACTGCGACCAAGTACCACGCAAACAACGGTAGTCATCGTGTAAACCAGCCCCAACATGCCAACTATTTGCATGACCGTTGGAGGGATTATCACCCCAGCAGCGCTTTCACTTGCCTGCACCTGCTGGTTAAGCTGTTCAATGAACTGCTCAGCTACCTCTGCTACGTTATCAAGCCACTGGGGCCCAATAAGTAGCACTGTTATTGCAGTAATAAGGCCAAAAGCCGTTATGCCGGTTAAGGCTAGCGGCCATGAAGAGGTTTCGCGCAATATTATTGCCGCCATCCAACTTCCTAGCAGTACTACCATGGGTGCCGTTTCACCAGCATACCAAGCTACCATTAACGCGGGCAATAACGCCCATAACAACAGCAAAAACCCATCTTTAGCACCTTGGCGCAGTGTTACTAACGCTAAGGCTGCACCGCCAATCCAATAAAACATGACGGTACCGGCGCTGATTATAGTAACCAGCATGGCCTGAGTTCGGCCGCGCATTACATATTGAGCAAGTGCGCGCATTATCCAGGCCTCAACTCAATCGTCTATTCGTGTGCGTCTGTATATGGCAATAAAGCAACATAACGAGCGCGTTTAATAGCTGTAGTTAGCTGGCGCTGGTATTTAGCTTTGGTGCCGGTAATACGACTCGGAACAATCTTGCCAGTCTCTGAAACATAAGCTTTTAGAGTCTCAAGATCTTTGTAATCTATTTCTTTTGTGCCTTCAGCAGTGAAGCGACAAAACTTTCTGCGGCGAAAAAAACGTGCCATGGTAAAATCCTCGTTTAATACAATGCTATGAAAGAGTAACTTACTCTTCGGCGGCTGCTTCGTCTGCGGCGGCTTCGGCTACTGGCGCTTCTGCGGCTACAACCTCTGCTACTGGCTCAACTGGAGCTGGACGAGGTGGACGACGATCACGGTTTTCTTTCTCAGCCTTAACGATAAATGACTCTTCAGTCACAGTTTCGTCGCGACGAATAACCATGTTGCGAATAACGGCATCGTTATAACGGAAAGTTGTGGTTAACTCTTCAATAACTTCTTTCGACGCTTCAACATTCATTAGAATGTAGTGTGCCTTGTGAATCTTATTGATTGGGTAAGCTAACTGACGACGACCCCAGTCTTCCATACGGTGAACTAAACCACCATCATCGGTAATGAGCTTGGTATAACGCTCTACCATTGCTGATACTTGCTCGCTCTGATCAGGATGGACCAGAAACACTATTTCGTAATGACGCATATATTGCTCCTTACGGGTTAAAGTCTCCCGAAAATACGGTGAGACAAGGAGGGTTAAAGCCCCGTTTTTCGGGGGTCGCGCATTGTAGTGAAATATTACTGCAGATGCAATTATTTATAGCAAGCAGGTTTTTAACCAGTCATAAAGTAGATGGCCTACCTAGCGCTGAAACCTACAGACTAAGTGAGGTTGCTAACGCACGCGCCGCCTCTAACTTAGCCCGAAAATGCTTGTTGTTAGCCGAACTGGCTCCAGGCTGACTTGAAAACCAGGCCATAACTGTATTGGCTTTGCGGTTTATGTAGATTACCTGGCCGTGAATCCCGACAGCACAGTATTCGCCAGCCGCTGCATCTAAAATCCACCACATATTGTGGTAGGCCTGCCACGGCTCATCACTGTACTTAATATTTTCGACCATATTGGTACGCAGTTTGTCGCTGACCCGCAGCGATTCATCAATCCAAGCGGCGGGGATCACCTGTTGACCATTAAACTCACCGCGATCGCGCACCATCATCCCAAAACGCAGGGCGTCGCGTAATGTGCTGTTCATACCACCGGTAACTACCGGCATATATGCCCGGTCCACGGCAATAGTTGCGTCGTGCTCTGCGCCTAACTTAGCCCAGATATGTTGCTGAATAAAATCTTGAAAAGATTGCCCGCTGAGGCGTGCAATTAACCAGCCCAGCACGTCGGCATTACTCGAGTTGTAGTCAAAATTATCACCAGGCTCACGGTTTAAATCTGGCTTGATAAAACTTGCTAAAAAGTCATGCACGCCATAGATCTCTGCATTATCTGGCTGGATATCGCCAGCACCGGGCAACCAGCCCATATTGAGCGCTGGCGCATAGTAACGGGCAAAGTCTGAGTTTGGGTCGGTATAGCTTTCTTTAAAGTCTATCGAGGTAGCATGATCCAGTACCTGCTGAATACTAACGCGCTCAAAGCCACTGCCGTTAAGTTCGGGAATATAGCTTGCAGGGGACGCACTTAAATCAACTTTACCCGCTGCCACCAGCAATCCAAAGGCGGTACTGGCCAAAGACTTAGTCATAGAAAACCAAATATGCTGAGCCTGAGCATTAAAGCCATGAAAATACTTTTCATGCAGCAGTTTACCGCCCTGAACAATAGCCACACCATCGCCATGATTACGTTCAAATATCTGGTCAAAGCTAAGGCTTTGATCGGCTCCAGCAGGGTATTGCTGGCCACCAAGCTCACCCCTTGACGGCCCTGGTAGTTCAACAATGTCGCCCTGACGAGGAATCATCACCACATTAAGCGCAGCACCGGTATTACGAAACGACCACTTCGTAAATGGGTGAGTGCGATAGTTATTCATAGTGACTTGGCTTTCGCGAACTGGGGGGAAACCTTGCATCGGCGCGATTACTGCGGGCGTGATGTCTGCGCCATAGCTGACCTGACTACCTGCAATAAAAAATAGGCTAGCTAACATCTGAAAATAAACTTTATCCATACGGCAACCATTAGTTTTTATTATAATTAAGAGGTAAGTTTACGCTCTGCGATGGTAAGGGCAAAAAAGATAACACCACCATTGAACTTCGGCTATTAGCTTGAACGCTGACGCAGCGCCTCGAATAGAAATACCCCAGTAGCGACCGACACATTTAGACTAGTCACTACTCCAGCCATAGGAATATTAGCCAAAAAATCACAGCGCTCACGGGTTAGCCGGCGCATACCGCTGCCTTCGGCACCCATCACCACGGCCATGGGACCTTTAAAGTCTGACTGATAAATTGACTGTTCAGCCTCACCAGCCGCGCCAATCATCCAAATACCGGCATCTTTCATTTTATCAAGGGTGCGCGCTAAGTTGGTTACTACCACAAAAGGCACAGTTTCGGCGGCGCCACAGGCCACTTTACGCACCACCGGCGTCAACCCAACAGCCTTGTCTTTAGGGGCGATAACAGCGGCAACACCGGCCGCATCGGCGCTGCGCAGGCAAGCGCCTAAATTATGCGGGTCGGTCACTGAGTCAAGCACCAAAAACAGCGGCGGGGCTTCTGCCTTTTCAATCAACGACATTAAAAAAGCTTCGTCTTTGGCCTGTGCCGGCCGGCAATATAAAATCACCCCCTGATGATTAGCGTCTACTTTGTCTTCTAATTCTTGGCGGGTAACGTGCTGAATCTGCACTCCAGCCTTTTTTGCCAAGGCGACAATATCATTCACTCGCTTGTCGTCACGTCCTTGCAGTATCAATAACTGTTCAGACCGCTTAGGGGCTTGCTGTAAAAACATTTCGACGGCATGAATGCCATATATTAATTCTTGGCTCACTTTACTCTCACTCAGCTCTCACTTACTGCTCACTTAACTGGCGCTCAATTACTTTTTCGGCTTTCGTTTACGCGGCTTCTTAGCAGGTTTGGCTTCGCCTTTAGGCTTAGCCCCAGCCTTATTGGGCCCAGCACCTGACTTAGATTTCCCTGGCCCGCCCTTACCTTTAGGGCCTTTAGCGCCAGGCTTGGCTTTCTTTTTAGCCCCAAATTTAACCGTTTTAGCAATGGCCTCACGGGCGCCTTCACCAGCCAGCTCTAAATCAATTTTGCGATCGTCAAGGTCAACCCTGGCAATAAGCACAGTTAATTTGTCGCCTAACTGGTAGGTCGTTTTGGTTTTCTCGCCGACTAAGCGCTGCGTTGCTTGGTCAAACTGGTAATAGTCATTGGCCAATGCCGTGACGTGAATCAAACCTTCAACATACACATCACTAAGTTCTACAAACAAACCAAAACTAGTAACGGCAGCAATAACGCCGTCAAACTCTTCACCCACCCGCTCTTTTAAATACTCACACTTTAACCAGGCTTCCACATCGCGGCTAGCCTCGTCAGCACGGCGTTCAGCCATCGAGCAATGCTCGCCGGCGGCAGCCAAATCAGCAGTTTTGTAAGGATATATTTTATCTAGCGCAATGGGCTTAGCGCCACTGTCGCGCTTAACCCTAGGGCTGTTTTTACTGCTGCGAATAACACTGCGCAAGGCTCTATGCATTAGCAAATCTGGGTAGCGTCTAATGGGCGAGGTAAAGTGCGCATAAGAGTTATAACTCAATCCAAAGTGGCCTTTATTCTCTGCTTGGTACACCGCTTGGTTCATCGACCGCAACAACATACTTTGAATAACCGACGCATCAGGCCGATCGGCAACGCTTGACAAAATTACTTGATAGTCTGCGGGTGACGGTTTATCGCCGCCACCTAAACTCATCATCAGCTCACTTAAATAAGTGCGTAAGTTTTTCAGCTTTTCTTCTTTCGGCCCTTCATGCACGCGGTACAAGCCTTCCAGCTTTTCAGCCTGTAAAAACTCAGCCGCACACACATTAGCTGCCAGCATGCATTCTTCAATTAACTTATGCGCATCGTTGCGCTCACGCGGCACAATGCGTTGAATTTTACCAAAGCTGTCAAACAGCATTTGGGTTTCAACCGTATTGATATCGAGCGCGCCGCGTATTTCACGCTTGGCCCGCAGCGCGGTGTATAAACCATGCAAGGCTTTTACATGAGGCAATACGCTTTGGTATTGCTCGGTTAACTTAGGTTTACGCGGGCTATCATCTTCGGCTAACAAAATACCCACTTCGGTATACGTCATTCGCGCATGCGACTTCATCACCGCTTCAAAAAACTGGTAGCCCTCGACCTGCCCGTTACTACTAATGGTCATTTCGCAAACCATACACAAGCGGTCTACTGCAGGCTTAAGCGAACATAGACCGTTCGAAATTGCCTCTGGCAACATGGGTACCACTCGCGCCGGAAAATAAACCGACGTGCCGCGGCGCCAAGCCTCACTATCTAAGGCTGAATTAACCTGCACATAATGCGACACATCAGCAATGGCAACCAACAGCTTCCAGCCACCGTCTTTTTGCTTTTCACAATACACTGCATCGTCAAAGTCGCGCGCGTCTTCACCGTCAATAGTGACTAGCGGCAAGTGACGAATATCAATACGGTTTAACTTGTCTTTGTCATCAACCTCTTCGCCTAAGGCATTGGCCTCAACCATTACCTCATTATCCCACTCAAACGGAATGTCATGAGAGCGAATGGCTATATCGGTTTCCAGTCCAGGCGCCAAGTGGTCGCCCAATACTTCAACAATTGTACCGCCGGGTAATTTGTGTTTTTCAGGCTGCTGAGTAATGCCAACAATCACAAACTGGCCGTCTTCGACTTCTAGCTCACTAGCTACAATTTGTACGTCATGGCAAATACGCTTGCTGTCGGGCACAACATAACCGCCTTGGCTATTGGCATAATAACGCCCAACTAGGGTTTCGGTATTTCTGTGCAGTACTTCAACAATTTTGCCTTCAGGGCGGCCGCGTTGGTCAACGCCGCTTTCGCGCACTAATACTTCGTCACCACTAAACACCAAAGCCATTTGGCGACCATGCAAAAACAAATCGTCGCGTTTGCCAGTTGCGTCTTTTGAGTCTTCACGAATTAAAAAACCAAAGCCATCTTTATGGCCTTGTACGCGGCCACGAATCAAACTCAGTTTATCCATCAAACAATAAGCGCCGTTGCGGTTGCGCATTAACTGTCCGTCGCGCTCCATAGCACGCAGGCGGCGGCGCAGTGCTTCTTCCGCCGCTTCGCCTTCAACCTGCAGCGCTAGGGCAATTTCTTCACGCAGCTTAGGCACGCCAGCTTCGGTTAATTCGCTTAATATTAGTTCACGACTCGCAATAGGGGCGTCGTAATTAGCCGCCTCACGAGCGGCGTGGGGGTCTTGCGGTTGGCCTTTTTTAGCCATAAATATCAAATTCCATAAACAACGCTGCAATGCAGCAATTTGGCCATTATAACCAGATTAGATGGCAAACAAGTGAAATAGTCGCCACTAGCCTTTGCTAGCCTTAGAACTAGGTAAATGTCGGGCAATACAGCCAAACGCTAAAATCACCATAAACGCCAACGCATTGGCGGGTATTTGTAAGTTAAAGTCGGTAAAAGAGTGAATCAGTATTGCCACAATACCCATAGTGCTGGCAAAACCCATCCCTTGCAAAAACCGCGACCGGCGCTCTATTTGCGCCCGAATGCCCTGCCACAAAATATGTAGCACCGCAAAGCCCAGCAGCACAATACCCACCAATCCAGTTTCTGAAGCAAATTCTAAATAGTCATTGTGAGCCGTAAATTGAGCAACATGCACGGCGGCCCCGCGATATCTAGGGTAAGCCAACTGAAACGTTCCAGCGCCGGTGCCCGCAACTGGGTAGTCGGCCCATATTTTTAGCGTATCTCTGGCGGCCTCATCGCGCAATTCAGACTCGGCGCTAGTTTTCTCCATGCGCTCAACCAGCTTATCTAAGCCAAACCAGTTGGTAACAATAAACACATCAATAATTGCCATACTGACAAAAAAGACAATAATATTGCGATTAACCCGCTGTTTATGATGCCGCCGCTGAAAATACAACGCCAATAATCCGCATAAAGTAACGGAAACAAAAAAAGCCATATTACCCATGCGCGAGCGGCTAAGTACTAGTCCCACCACCATAATAGCTAAATATAGCCGTAGTCTAAATTTAGGGCTAAGGATTGTTTCAAGCAGACGGTGCCAGCGGTCTTGCCACCCTTTTGATCGGTCTGTGCGCAACTGACTGAGCATTAGCCCTATGCCTACCGCCAAACTCATTTCTAAAAACCCAGCATAGTGATTACGAGCCATATACGTACCGGTAGCTACGCCTCTAAACCTATGTTTTTCTTCAAAAAAACCGTACTCAAGCCCGCTAAGTGTCATAAATGAGCCATAAAACGCTTGAAACGTACCCGCCAACACAAACACGGTGGCAAAGATTTTCAGCTTTTCGCGGGTATTAATTAACTGCAAGCACAATATAAAAAACAAGGTGTAAGCAACACCTAATTGAATGTCTACATAGGTGTCGTAAGGCGAAATAGTAAGGCCAAATAAATATTGCGCGCCCACCCAACACTGAAACCCCACCAAAGCCAGTATGGGTAGCCAGCTTTTTTTTACTACCGGTGACAACATC
Organism: uncultured Cellvibrionales bacterium; assembly: GCA_963933215.1. GTDB lineage: Bacteria > Pseudomonadota > Gammaproteobacteria > Pseudomonadales > CAWVSB01 > CAWVSB01. The sequence continues at coordinate 17,951 of CAWVSB010000003.1, read as the reverse complement.
TGGCTACCGCCGGCGACACTAAAGCAACACAATGCCGCCAGCAAAAACACAAGGCCGACCAGCAAATGCCAAAAAGCCGCTTCGTTGCTGCCCCATGGCAGTGGCGCCCAAATAAATATAGCCGCCAGCGTCACAAATAACCAATTGCGTTTGCTTAATTTACTCAACGCTAACCATACCTACCACTTTAACCACCCATTAATCATCCCGCCTTAAACAGGACTTTTAACTTAACTACTTAAAGCAACTTACGCTGGCTTAGCATAGCTATTGTCTTCAGTTTCATCTTCTTGGCCACTACCTGGCTCACCACCAGCTGGCCTGCTACTGCTAGAACCGATAGCAACATTTTGACAGCCAGTTACTGCCGGTGATAAACCAACCGATACTGCAAGTGCTAAAAAAGCACTTGCAGCAGGTGCTGAAACAAAATCTTCACTACAGACAACAGACTCAGTGGCGCCAGCAGCTGTCGCTGCAGCTTCGCTAGGAGAAGAACCCGTTGCCACTAAAGCCGTAACAAGATTTTGCGACGCAATATCTTTCGCTTTATCGACAGATAAGGTCGGGGCGGCAGCCATTACAGCCATTACTTCGTTAGTTAATGCTGCTGCTGCATCAGAACCGCCAGCCAAATCACCGTCCAAGTCACCATTCAAGTCGACAAATAACAATGACGCTAGCAATATGACTGCACACAATATTGCAATTAGTTTTCTATTCATCATCCTTCTCCCAAGTTTAAAAACTCCTACTTTCTAGAACAGCTTATCAAAAGATGACCTAATCTTATAATCTTAGGCTGAGCTTTTGAAATTTGCAATACCGTACTTTTGTTCAATACAATATCCAAAAAAATCCACCAAACAACCATAAAGCGCAATAAAATAGGGCAATAAAATAATTTACCTCGAGTGATAATCTCATTACAAACGCATCCTTTGACTTGTTTTAAATCAAACAATGAACGCGGACTAGTAAAGTTTAACGAGATCGTGACTTTTGTCTCAAAAGCGAATATTGTTTTGGCGCGATTAAAAATCACTGTTTAACAAATGTTTTTAGCAACTGTTGCTGTAATTACATCAGGAGAATCATATTATTAACAATTTACCTACAGCTACAATCGGAATCTTATCAGTAGCGCTGTTTACCCTAGCTGCATCAACGGCAAATGCCGGCGAGCCAGCAAAAATCAAAGCGGGCGGTGTTGATCTTACGCCAAGTTTAAACATCAGCGAAAGCCGCAACGACAATATTTACCGTTCGTCAACCAATGAACAGTCTAGCAATATATTAGTGATCAAGCCTGGTATTTTAGCCGAGATAGTTTATGGAGACAGCTTGTACTCGCTAAACGCAAAATTGTCTGACGGGACCTATAGCGACGGCCTAGCTAAAGACGACGACTACACTGACTACATTATTGCTGCCGATGCAGACATAGCGTTAAACCAAAACAATAAAATAATGCTTGGCGCGTCGATTTCTGAAAACCATGAAGACCGTGGCGAAGGTATTACTCAGGGTATTATTGCCTCTGCAACGCCGGTTGAATTCGATCAAGACATTTTTTCGGCGGGTTATCGTTTAGGTAATGACGATTCAATGCTTAGCGTTGAATTAGGAGCCGGTCGATTCGACAAAGAATACACAAACTTTAAAGCCCTTGCTGCAATCAGAAGCTACAAGAAAGACGATTATGGCTTAACCGTTTATTACGAGCTAGCACCTAAAACAGCTTTGCTAGCTGGATATAATAGGGCATCTTTTGAATATGATGTAACGCCGTCTGCAGCAAGAAACTTAGACAGTGATGAAGGCAGAATTTTTATTGGTGCGGTATGGGAAACAACAGGCACCACCACCGGTACGGTTAAAATTGGTCAAGTAGACAAAAAATTTGATTCTGCGTCACGTGATGATTTTTCAGGTACTACTTGGTTAGCGCAAGTTGACTGGACACCATTTGAGCAAACTTCAGTGTCTGTTTATAGCGCCCAACAGCCAAGAGAGACTAACATTGGTAACGCTAACTTTATTGACGCCACTGTAACTCGCGCCATTTGGACACAAGACTGGACTGGCTTGATTTCAACCACTGTTAATTATGGCGTAGGCGACGACGATTATGAGGGAACTAATCGTAGCGACGACGTATCTGACTATGGTATCAGCCTAGACTATAAATTCCGTCGCTGGTTATCAATTGGCGTAGCGTATGACTTTGACGAACTTGACTCAAACATTAATGCTCTTGATTTCGAGCGCAACATTTACAGCTTGAACGTAAGCCTTAGCTTATAAAATAAACTGAATGTAAAAGGGCCATTTAATGGCCTTTTTTTATGCCTGGAATTGATCATCCCAGGCTTGGTAACGTGAATTGCGCATTAAGAGATAGTGCCCTAGGGCCAGCTCGTGATTTTTGATGTATGGTTTAGACTGGTTTCGCCCGATGGCGAGTTGCTTTTCTTGACGGCTAAGAAAAGTAACCAAAAGAACGCCGCCCATATAGATCGCCCTGCGGGAAACCTGAGTATCACAAAATAAAACGGCCACTCAAGAACTCCTAAAAAATGATACTTAATCATTTTTTACTCACACACCGTTCGCTGTAATCGCCGTTTAATTTAAAGAGACTCAGGCGAATCTATCAATGGGATTGAAGATCAACCGAAGTGTAGGTGAATTGCTCAGCAAAATAAGGTGCCCTGGGGTACAAGGTGAATTGCGCAGCAAGAGATAGTGCCCTGGGGTACAAGGTGAATTGCTCAGCAAGATAAGGTGCCCTGGGGCACAATGAAAATAACAGTTTGAAATTTTTATGTACACTAGCGCTATATAGCTAACTAAATGATAAACCTACACTGCCACATACTGCCAGGGATAGACGATGGCGCCTAAAACCTCGACGAGTCAATTGAGCTAATAAACACTGCCATTAATGATGGCATTAGCCGCATAGTCGCCACGCCGCATATTTACCCTGGCCGGTTCGACAACAATATTGCCTCAATTAACAGCGCTTTAATAGATAGTGCAATTTATCGAATGCCCTTATTAAAGGGTCAGCCGAAGACCGCATTAGCTAGAATTGCTATCCATGTTTAAAAACAATACCATTCTTTATGTAGGCCAATGCCAAGGTTATGATGTAATGTTATTAGAAGTATTCCACAGCCACATACTGCCAGACAGTGACAAACTAATTAAACTGTTACTCAATAACAATAGTCGCCCGCTTATTCCCACCACAAGGGCGATAAAAAAAATTATGGCAGACCCAAGTAAAATTCAACCGTTTATTGACCAAGACTGCTTATTGCAAGTTACCACCGGCTCACTTGTTGGCTGCCTAAATTAGCCGAGGCGTATGCTTTGCTAGAAGAAAAAGTAGGCGGCGATTTCAGCCAGCAACTTAAACATAATGTTACCCAATTAATAAGTAATAAAACCGTCAATGACTAAAGCTGGCAATACAAACATAATAATCAAAATCGCTAGCAGCACTTTAGCTCTCGCTTTTATCGTTTTTTTTGTTATTGAAATGCAATACAGCTTAGCCTCGCAATATGCCCGCAGCAGCGACCGTTATGTAAGCTTATGGAACAAACAAAGCAAAGCACCTTCGGAAAAACAATGGCAACAAGCCTTAAGCCAGGCCCAACAGGCAAACCAATTGAACCCTAACAACCCCGTTAATTTAAGGCGCTTAGGGCTAATTTATGAATGGGGCGAAAAAATAGACACGCTTGAAGAAAGTACCAAACTCACCACCATCCGCATTGCCCAAAATTACTATAAACAGGTATTAACGCTGCGCAGTACATCGGGCTGGGACTGGTATCGATTATTTAAAACAAAAACCAAGCTTAATCAAATTGACAAAGAAGCGGAAACCGCACTAACAACCGCAATTGCGCTAGACACCAACAATGACGACTTACTGCTTTATCTGGTTTATTATGGGCTTAGCAATCCACAAAACCCTACCATTACAAAAACTGTTAATGACATAACCCTACACCTACTAAAAAATGCACCGCGCAAGCACAATACACTTTATAAACATTACCAATGGCATCAGCAACAAACCAAGCTTTGCCAAATGGCAAAGCAACACAATATTACTAACCCCGCGCTAGCTCAGTGCTATAGCACTAATAGACTATAGCAAGTACCAAACAACACCTTTAATATTAATATACTAAGTTGTTACTTTTAGTATCAGATGGATCTATTAGGGTAGTCATGCTCAAGAAAATTATCGTTACCTTATCTTTAGCTATTGTCACAGCGGCAAGTTTGCTTGCGCCAGTGCTGGCAACGACCGAAGACAACCACTACAGCCTTGGCGCCGGTGACTTAATTCGTATTAGCGTATTTGAAGAAGAAGACCTTAGCTTTGACAAGTTACTAGTGGGTGACCGCGGCATCATTTCATACCCATTTTTAGATGAAATAAAAGTTCAAGGCAATACCACCAAACAGCTAGAGCAACAAATTATTGCCGGTTTGCATCACGATTATTTAATAGACCCTAAAGTCACCGTGTCAATTATTGAATACCGTAATTTTTATGTTAACGGCGAAGTTGAAAATTCCGGCGGCTTCCCCTTTAAGCCTGGCCTTAACGTGCGTAAGGCAATATCACTGGCAGGCGGTTTCACCGACCGCGCGTCAAAAAGGAATATTTTTATTGTGCATGACGACGACGATGGCAAAACACCCAACCGAGTAACACTAAACTCTTCAGTAAAACCTGGCGACAGCATTACTATTGAACAAAGTTTTTTTTAAGCAACTAGATAATGAATCAACCAAATAATTTTCTGCAAGAAGACGAAATAGATCTAACCCGTTATTGGCGCATATTAATGCAGCGAAAATGGGCTATTTTGGGGCTAGCGTTTACCCTGTCGTTGGTTGCCACCCTAGTGGTCTTCTCCATGAAACCTGTTTACAACGCTAGCACAACAATATTAATAGAGTCTGAGCAGGCAAAAGCGGTTTCAATTGAAGAAGTCTATGGCGTAAACACCGGCGCTAAAGAATATTTTTTAACCCAGTTTGAAATACTAAAATCAAGAGACTTAGCGCTACAAGTTGTTAACCAACTGGATTTACGAAACCACCCAGAATTCAACCCCGCCGAAGACACAGACTCTTTTATCAACATTGATTTGAAATCTTGGTTACCTAGTGGCCCAAGCCAGACCGAAGATCCTGACTTTATAGAAGCCAAAAAAATGGCCGCTATACTCAACCAATTTGTAGGCCAACTAACTATAACGCCAGTGCGCAACACCCAACTTGTAAAGGTGGGCTTTGAGTCAAATTCACCCAAGCTTGCCGCGCTAGTGGCTAACACAATGGCCCGCGTTTATATAAAAAATCACCTTGATGCCAAGTTAGATGCAACCCACGAGGCGACAACCTGGCTAGCCGAGCGCATTGAAGGGCTCAAAGGCAAACTAGGCGCATCAGAGCAACGACTGCAAACCTATCGCGACCAAGAAGGCTTGGTTGATATTTCTGGCGTAAAAACCCTTAATGAAAAAGAGCTAAACGAGCTAACCACCCGCTTTGTTGAAGTAAGACGTGAACGTTCGCGCGCTGAAAACATCTACCAACAAATAGGCAGCTTAAAAAATAAAACACCTGAAGAGTTAATGTCTGTGCCCGCGGTATTACAACACCAGCATATTCATAAGCTACAAGAGCAAGAGTCAGCCGCCAAAAGTGACATGGCTAACCTGGCCAGACGTTATGGCCCAAAACACCCTAAAATGATTGCCGCCAATTCACGTTTAGACACCACCATTAGCGAGCTAAAAAAACAGGCGGTTAGCATTGTCGCCGGCATAAGAAAAGAATACCAAATAGCATTAAGTAACGAGCAAGACTTAGAAGAACAACTGAGTATTAGTAAAAAAGAAGTTGGCGCAATCAACCAAAAAGAATTCAAACTTCGCGAGCTAGAACGCGAAGCACAAACTAACCGCAAACTATATGATTTATTTTTTACCCGCACCCAAGAAACTAACGAAAGTAGCGGCTTTCAATCGGCCCATGCAAGAGTAGTCGACAAAGCCATTGCACGGGTAAAACCGATAAAGCCAAAAAAAGGCTTAATCATTATTATCGCCTTTATTTTAAGTGGGATGCTTGGTGTAGTTATCGCGATTTTATTAGATGCACTAGACAGCACCTTAAAAAGCCCGTTAGATGTGCAAGAACGCTTACATCACCCACTGCTTGGCATTCTACCTCTTTTGTACAAAAAAGACGGTAACCCAATAACTGCTTACAAAAGAAACCCCCAAAGCTCATTTTCTGAAGCCATTAGAACAATCCGTACTGCCATGATGCTTTCAGGCATCGACAACCCACACAAAATTACGGTCGTTACCTCAACCAGCCCAGGCGAAGGGAAATCAACGGTGTCATTGAACCTGAGTCGGTCTTTGGCCCAAATGGAAAAAGTGCTGCTAATAGATGCCGACATGCGCCGCACAACCTTAGGCACCTCGTTCAACTTGCCTAAGGGCTCGCCAGGGTTGTCTGAACTAGTGGCAGGCACATCACCGTTAGAACGCTGTATATATAAGCATAAGAAAGACGGCTTTGATCTAATCCCCGCGGGTGTAATACCCAGCAACCCACTAGAGCTAATATCTTCAAAAACCTTTAAAGAGATAGTGCTAAGCCTAAGCGCGCAATACGACCGTATTATCATCGACTCTGCACCCGTGCAAGCAGTGAGTGACTCGCTAATTTTGTCAACAATGGCAGACTCAATTATTTACACTATACGAGCAAACAGCACGCCGCATCGAGCAGTATCTGCAGGTATAGCGCGCTTTACCCATAGCAACTTGCCGCTAACTGGCTTAGTACTTAACAGAGTTGATACAGAGCAGCTTGAAAAATATAGTTATGGCAATGGTGAGTATTACAATGGGTATTATGGGCAAACGTAGATAAGCCTTAGAACAAAAATAGTACTGTAAGATGCCTTTGTCAGAATAACAATAGAATGTCATCCTTAAAGCATTGTTAAGCTGAACGCTGTCAATGCTCAAAGTAGTTTCACGGCTTATACTATTTTTTACTCAATTTATTGTACCAAGTATCGCGCCCCTTCCCATTTCGAACCAATAAGCCCAACGCCACTAACTCAGAAAAACGTTTTTTAATCGTCGGCCTGCTAATAGTAGTCACTAACCTCTCTGCATGTCGGATGGTTATCCGCTGATGGCTATTAACGTACTGCATGATCAACATGCTCTCGTAAGATAAATTCGAGTATTGCTCAAGAGCTGTAGTCTTTGTAGCAAGATGATCTTTTTACCTTTCCAGTGAAGCCAGAAAAAAGCGTATCCATGGAAGCCAGTCAACGCCTGCTTTTTGTAGCGTTCTTTGAGTTCTTTGCAGGGCTAAGTAATAAGCGTCTTTGTTTTTCTCTACGATACTTTCTAATGACGCATAAGGTATATAGCCAGAGCCTGCTTTTAATAGTATTAAGCTAACTAACACGCGTGATAAACTGTAATCCCTCTATACTCTTGTCATTTGATAGTGCGAATTTCTGTTTAGGCCCCTCGACTTTAAATTTATACCGCTAACGCTGCATAACTCTAAGAGGGCGCATTACTATTTTCCGCTTAGCAATTTGTTATATTCTACAGACCTAACGGCCTTATTTGCAGGCGCTTCTATCAACAAACCCGAAAGGTGAGAAAGAAGTACAACTATAACTAATGCTATGAAGAATTGTAATGAACTGTAAGTATCAATCTTTTTCACTAAAATCAAAATGGGATAATGCAACAAGTAAAAAGCATAAGATATTTTACCAAGATATTGAAAAAAAGTGGAATTCAATATAGACAAACTTTTTGAGCCCATAAGTGCACAGAAAAACAGACCAAAGATAATAATCCAATTTATGGGGTCTGCCCACGTTCTTATAAACAAGTTATTTGAAAGAACAAAGTCATACTCCAATCTTAGAGCAGGTAAGTTAATACATATTAGGATTAAAAAAATAACCCCAAGTTTGTCAGCAATTTTTTTTGCAAGTAAAGATTGACTAGTACGCTTGTATATAAAAGAAAATATTACTCCGAACATAAACACACTATAGTAAGTTGGTAATAATGGTAGAATCTTGCTGTATCATAGGGAATAAATGCACGCTAGGGCCACCATTATAAGCCACATTAATGAAATAAATTTATAGCTTCTTTGTAGGCCGATAAAAACCAGAGTAATATGAACATAACATAAAACTGAACTTCAATAGGTATAGTCCAAAATTCATTTGAGGCTTTTATGAAAAGGAGGCTCTTTGTAAGAATAGAAATATCATTTACCTGATAATGAAAATTTTCATATACTTGTGTTTTTACGATATACGACAATATAACTAATATGAAAAAGAGCGGGAAAACCCTCCCGACTCTAGCAATAAAGAAAACTTTTATATTAGAACAATTAGGTATTTTTTCAAGATAAAGGTGAGCCATCAAGAAACCGCTTAAAACGAAAAATAGCATTACTCCTAGCTGTCCAAATCCATTCCCTAAGAAATTAGCTATTAACTCTTCATTTGCGGCATGTGAGATAAACACTATTAGGGCTGCCAAGCCTCTTAGGCCTGTTAATTGCTTTATATTTTGATTCAAACTTTACCTCTGCAATAAATATAACGAGCCTGTAGAAAACATGGTAACTACAAACATTATCCAAAGCCTTCGTCCCTTTATTTACATCGGCTATAAATCAAACAAACTATTTACCATAACTGTGTAGTGTTCAAGTAAAAATAGCCAGGGTTTAGCTAATCTAATACTGCTTTTGCGCAATATTTGAGCTTAAGCAACGATTATATTGGTGTGGTCTTGTTTGGCATTAATAGCCAACAATATATTCCGATATTGATTGCCGGGCTTCGGTAAAACTTTGATAGCCGAGCGCTTGTAATCCCCCTGCATAAACTGGCAAAGTCATTCTAATGTTTATTAAGACATTTACTAACCTACTGGCCAAAAGCCAAGCCTTTTTCGCACCATAATGAGTGCTCCAATATTCTGTACGGACAAGCCTATGGCAGTAGCAATGGCGGCACCTAACGCACCATATTCCATTATCAAAAGATAACTCAAAATTACAGTTAGTGGACCAGCAAACAACGTAACCCTACGAAAATCTCTTTCATGCCCACTCATAGTCAACAGGTAACCCACAGACCCTGTAGCTACATTAACAAACTGACCTAGCGCCATAATTAGTAATAATGACGAACCGCGCTCAAACCCCTCACCAAAAAAGCTCATAATCCATTCAGGGACTACAACAAAAATCAATATCACTGGTAAAACCATAGCAATCATTGCACGGGTGGATAATTTCGCTAGCTTCTTAATTTCAGCACGTTTATTTTGTTGCCACAACTTTGCATATCTGGGAGCAACTACCATATTAACAACTATTAATACAAAATTTGTTAACATCGCAGCACGCTGAGCAGCCGATAAAAAAGCCAGTTCTTGAGAAGTGATAAGAATTCCGGCTACAAGTACTCCAGACCACTGCACTAGCAATGTCATACATGACGCAGCCCATAAGTTAGAACTCGCGGACCACATTCTCTTATCAGAAAACGTACCTAGCTTATAATGAACCCCCTCTTGTTTGAACCACAAAATAAACCCGAGTAATCCTATAAAAAAAGCACTGACTGCATAAATACCAGCGGCATAACTTGCTGTTAAAGGCGCCCAGCCACCAAACACCCAAAGTACAACGCAGATCAGAAACAGGGAAGACAATCCCAGATTTTGAAACAAAATTGATATTACTGCTTTATGTAACCCTTGGTAAGCCATCCCTATGATCGTAAATAATGTAATTGAAGGTAATGCCATGGCAAACCATTTCAGTACATTACTAAAGTCTGGTTTATTAAAAATACTAATTGCAATCAAATCTGAAAAAGATGCAACGACAATAGCAAAAGGAATCACTGCAACGCTAATCCAAAGAAGCCCTTTATTTAAGTAGTTCTGACTTAATGTGGATATTCCTTCCGAACCTATTATACGTAAAATCACATGATCTAAGCCCAGTCTGAAAAAACCAGATAATGCGAAAACCAGAGTGAAACCTAAAAGGAACAAACCACTCTGTTCAGCCCCTAATGTTCTTGTAATAAAGATAGTCACTACAAAACCAATGACAGCAGCAGCACCCTTAGCAATACCTGCAACTAACGTTTTAATAATTAAAGGTGACATAAATACCAGCCATAAACATGGATCAATAAACGATAAGCCATTATTACTTGCCACTACTAGGAAGATACTTTTCTAGTAGCTTTTCATATTGCAATAGTATCTTTTCCCAGCGAAAATTCTCTTTAAAATTATTGCGTGAATATTCTTTCAATCCACTTACATAGTCATCATCAGAAAACAGAACATCCATCTCTTCAGACGCTGTAACCACAGAATCAAAGTAAACAGCACCATCACCAGCGACCCAACGATTAAATGGGTTCTCATGAGCAAGAACAGCACCACCAGCACCTAACTGTTCGACCAAAGATGGATTCGTGCCTCCAACTTGATGCCCGTGAACATAAAACCGAGAAAAAAACCTAAGCGCTCCAACAGTTTCAGTATCGTAGATTGCTCCAACAAACATTACGTCATCACTAGCCGCATCTTTAACAAGCCTGTGATAGGGATCTTTCTCTGGGGTATAACTCCCCAGAATAACCAATTTTGCATCACGTTTTTTTTGTGAAAAAGCTTGAACTGTTTCTAGTATTGAGTTTTCAGGCTCAGCGCGTGCAATTATAATCGCGTATTTATCTTGCTCTAAATCATATTCTTTAAGCGCATCAGCATCTGCGGATACAACTTCCTTTCCGCCGTATGCAATCATTGCTATTTTATCTGGTGATACACGAGTAGCAAGGTGTTCTTTTATTTTTGGATGATCTGCAACTAAATGGTTTCCAAACCAACAGCCAAACCGTTCATTTAACCAAAACCAAGCTTTACCAATACCACTCCACTTTTGACGCTTCCATTCAATGCCGTCCATATTGATCACATTGGATTTACCAAAAATCCTATATAGGATGTTAAAAATCGCAGTGTTATAGCCTAGGGTTAAAAATACTCCATTAAAACGCAAAGAATGTATAACAGAACGTAAATCAAAAATAACGGTCCCTAAGGGGGCTTCATTTTTCACTGGGATATGAATTCTATTTACACCCATCCATTGTGAAGTATAAATGGGGCCAGAACCGTCTTCTTGGCAATAGACCGTTACTTGCCAATTTTTTTCAACAAGATATGGGCATAGGTATTCAGCAAATGTTTCAAAACCACCATGGCCTGCTGGAACGCCCCTAATACCTAAAACGATCAATTCTTTTTTCATACAAAAACCTAAATACAATATATTAATAACCAATTATTATTGAATAAAACCTAACTACACATTTAAAAACCATATTTTTTAATATATTTAGTAATAGGAGTTTCGTAGTAGCGAAAAATAATAGATGTTGAAACTATTGTAACAGTAACACTTAGCAACACAGAAACTGAAAAATACTGATAATTGGGATATTTCATAATTTCTGGGATTGCGGGCGCCATTAATGGGTGAAATAAATACAATGATTAAGATGATGACCCTAAAAGCACAAATACGTTAAAATATTTTTTCAAATAATTTATCAATCGACAAAAAAGCATAAACAATAAAAGATGAGGAAACCCCAACATATAAAAACTCATTGAATATGACTGTTGACTCCCCAAGTAAAACAGTAAACTTGAAACTATTAAAATCAAATACGCAGCATTAACATCAAGGTATCAACCATTGATAATTAAATACCCAATTAACATGCCGTAATAAAAATCCAAGACAACAGGATTTATGAAAAATGATAATATAGGGTTCAGATCAAAATTAAAAAATGAAAGCGCAGACAAAGTCAACAACACCCCTCATACCGACTTATAACCATTAAATTTAAAATATAAGGCCAATGAAAAAAGCATATAGAAAAACATTTCATAAATAAGCGTCCTGCCAAAGCCTAAAAAAGGCTTAACTTGTCCATCAGAATTTACAGATGGAATAAAAAAATATGACTTAATTATTGCACCTATATCTAGGTTTGCATAAAGAACTAAAGACGCACTAACAAGTATGGCTATTAATTTAACAGTAGTTGCAGTCCAATACATTGGGCCAACTCGCCCGATATAATTTTTTTTGAAAACCATATAATAGTTTTTTATGCTGATAGTTATAAGATGAATACACCATAACAAAACCACTTATTACAAAGAACCAATCCACACCTCTATTCCCCATAAACCAAATTTAAGCGCCCGAAACAAATCTTTCAGAAGCTTAAAAAGTACTATGGCAAATAACAACCACTAAGGCGGCAATAGAACTTAAGACTTGAATGCCTTTAAATTGTTGTTTAACTATATTTACTATCATTCAAACCACCACTCCTTGTAAGTTAATTGTACCAAATCGCTTCAAGACTCTAATAATTTAATAGGACTTAATTTATAAATAGCACACATCCACCCTTCCAAACCGACCAACACCTAAAGCAACGACTTTTCACTACATATTGAAATATTATGGGAGTCAGCATTGGGCGGAGCTATTAATTTAAAATACGTATATGAAAAAATTAATGTTATCAATACATTGGAGAAAATAAAACCAACAAGTAAATACACAGCAAGACACAGAGACCAATACCCCCCAAAAGCAAAATTTTTCTTTGTGACTGAAGAAGACAACATGACTAAAGAAATAACAATTAGTATCGCTCCCGCCATACCTATATCAATTAATATTGTTAAATAAGTATTAAAGCCTGCCTTAAAAAGCCATTCTTTATTTATTGGATTGTAGTATGTCAGTAATCCATCACCGAAAATCGTGAAGTCTAAATATTGTATAAATGCAAGAATAATAAATCTATGTGAGTTGTCACGGACATCCAGTTTATCGTAACTATCAGTTACTTCCCAATAAAACTCAGATATATAAGGAATATTAATTATATAAGGCAGTAAAATTGGAACTGTGATGGCCAACACAAAATAAATACTTCTAGCCTTTATGTTTCTGATCAAGTAAAAAATTGGTAAAAGAAGAAATAGGATGTAGAACGCTTTTGAATTGGCATTTGATAAGACAATATAACTTAATGCAAATATCGCTAATAACTTATCGAATCTGGCATCCTTATAGATATTCAAAACGTTAAGGCCAATTATAAACAGGCACAACCCTGTATCACTAGCCACATAAAATGAACCAAAAATAGCGTCTATTGGCGCTATAGGGTATGAAGATAACGATGAAACTATATCAGGATACAATGTTTGAAGGCTAGTAATTACAACTTCAAAAATTAGAAACCTGATAGTGAATTTATATAAGTTTACCTTTACAGTTTGACTTAGTAAATAACCATACGATATAGATAGAAAAAATGCTGAGAGGTAATAGATGTATACCAATAAATCAGTGAAAACATAAGTCGAAAAGATACTAAGATACAGGACCGTAGCTATATAAACCGAAAATAATTTTTTAACATAGGCAGTTCCGATTATTGATCTAGCAATGTTGTAATACAACAAAACTATAATATTCACTAACACAACCATGTCAGTTGAAGTAGGAGATAATATTCCTGAAACTTGTAAAGCACCTCCAAAGAAAATCAAAATAAACAATGGTAAATACATGATTGCTGTCATATTCGTTACTTGCTACTCACTAAGAATCGGACAATCGACTGAACTCTACATTCCCATGTAAACTGATACATTTCACTTTCGCTCAGTGTTTTATTTTCATCCAAATCCAACATAACGGAGCTCACCTTACTTTCAAAATCGTTCGCATCATAAACATAGAACATATCATGTTTAAAATCGAAATCGAATGAGGATAAAACCAGCTTGAAAGCACTTAAATATTGATACAACTTCAAGGGTGACTCATCATGAAGCAATTCATTCTTATACGGGATAAGCCCAATCCTGAAGGTTGAAAGCAACATATCCACATCAGTGTCTCTAAACCTACCAAATAGCTTAGCGCCAGAAACTTTCAGCAATTCTTTTTCTGTATCTTTATCATAAAATTCACCATATATTGCAACACTATAGCCAAGTGTGCAGATTTTTTTAACCGCATCAATGTCAAACTTATTTGACATAAATCCCATAAAGCCAAAATCAAACATACTGGACTCAGCACCTTTTATAATTTTAGGCAACTTTAATATGGCGTTTTCTAAGACATGTGCGTTAGAAAATTCACTTAAAGCACTAGCACTCACTCCTGTAACAAGATTATTACCGGCATACTTAGCAATGCTTTGATATTTTTTGCTGACTTGTTTTTTTTCAGCCTCAGTATAACGATTATGCTTTGTGAAATTATCAATAAGATCATACCAATAAACGTCAGCTTCACCGATCCACGCCGGAAGCTCTCCGATAGGTAAAAAATCAAGCACTACGTTAATATAATCTCCAGAAAAATCTGGCTGTGTATTATAGTGAATGTTGTATGCATCCTTGACCCAAAGTCTTTTTCTTAACGGCCCAAAAACATCAAATGAAAGCTTAGACATGAAAGTGATCTTTTTAGACCCTACATCAGGATACCCTATTTTTTTTCTCCGCAGCAAAATCTCAGGCCAGGTTACAGGTCTATTATAAAACTCAACAGAATCTACTACATCTAATTCACATAATGCACTAACAATCATTAGATCTCTAACAACAGGCCCATATTCACACCAAAAACTTTGATCTCTATAACCAAAAACATACAAGCGTATCTTTTTCACCATCCCACCCCTTTATTTCCTAAAGAACCCCGAAGTCCATCCCATGAAGATCTAACAATTAGAAAGAATCTTGATCCAGGGCGAAGTTTCATTTCTGTAACTAATGCAATCGTTGAAAACAATGAAAGAAGAAATATAAATATCATCATATTTAATATGAAACTTAATTTGCTGTCACACCTGCTTAAATCAAAATGACATTGATTTCTCACACTATAATAAATTCTCCAACTATCTACTTCCTGAAGTAACCGATTAAATATATTTTTGTTGCTTGCAACATTCCATGAGTCAGCATAATCAGAAACCTCACAACCGGGAACAATATACAATCCAAATTCCTTAGATAAATCATTTGTATACGCCGTATCATCGCAATATAAGAAATAATCTTTATTTGGCAGAATGCCAGAAGTTATAGCTTTGCGTGATAACAGTAAACCGCCGTAGGGTGACCATGGAAAATTATAACTCTCGACCTTAATTACTTTTGGTGAGGAAATACGTTTTTGAATTTGCTGTACGATGTTTAACCCTAAAAATCCATTATTCGCAGACAAGATCGATGCTGGGTCATTACCATGAAGTGCAACATCCATATATTTTCGCCCTTTCCTATAAATAAAGTTAGCATCTCCAAGCTTAGCGAGGTCAATAGCATTAATACTGTCTGGAGATATAAAATTATCGTCATCCAAGATCAGCACTCTATTAAAAAAAAGTTCAGTACAAGATTCAATTCCTTTTTTAAAACCCCCAGCAGAACCTAAATTACATTCATTTATAATAAGTTTCGCATTTATATTCAAAGCCTCTATATAATTTTTAAGCTGAATCAAATAATTACTAGACACACCATTACAAACAATGACGATATGGCAGTCTAATGATATGGCGACAGCAAGAGGCCCATATTTCAATTCATCAAATCTATCACCATACGTGACTGTCAGGACTAATATGTTTGAAATACTCATGCGTTTTTAGTATAGCCGAAGACTTTATAATCTTTCGCATAGACTGTCTCTAGCTTCTCTTTTGATGAGCTGATAAGAGAAAACGTTTTTTTATTTGCATTTTTATTTTCCACTGATAGCACTGCCCCCCCAATTTTTGATCGTATATATTCAAAGTCCTTATTAATAGACTCATAACGTGCAATATAATCAACCAAAACATTATCGCCTTCACATACAAAATCAACTTGCGGAGTAAAGTGCTCTGCCCCGCCCTTAATTGCACGCTCTAAACCTCCTTTAAGTATAAAATCATTAACATTACTATAAGGGGTTAAATATTTATCTCGCCAAAATATATCGGCATCTGATTTCCCCCCCTTCAACAAGTACTCATAAGCTGAGATAAAGCGCTCCAAAGGGTGCCTCACAAAAGCAAATTTAAAATATTCTTTGAATTTACTTTTGTCACGATAATAATACTCTCGCCATGTATCATGATTGGATGAGTCTTTTCCATAAAGTGCCTTAACTACCGACATACCAGCAGATTTAGGGATATGTATAAATATTGATTGTGTAGCTATGCAGTGTTCAGGCATATTCTCTAAGAAAGCTTTTTTCTTTTTAAGATAAATCACCTGCTCAATGGTCAAGATCTTTTTATAATTCATTATCAATACCTAGAAGCTCTTAATCAAATCAATACGGCTAGAAACTACCACTCCAATATTTCCAGTAAATACTGACCGTAACCACTCTTAACTAGAGGCTCCGCCAACACTCGCAATTGCTTTTCATTAATCCACCCCTGCCTCCAAGAGGCCTCTTCAGGGCAAGTAATTTTCAATCCTTGGCGATGCTCAATTGTTTGAAAAAATTTAGCAGCTTCCATTAAACAATCGTGAGTTCCTGTATCCAGCCACGCATCGTCTCGACTCATTATTTCTACTCGTAAACTTTGATCTTCTAGCTACATACGATTTAAGTCAGTAATTTCTAGCTCACCATGATTAGACGGCTTAACTTTTTTTGCCATATCTACAACTTGATCAACATAGAAATAAAGCCCAGTCACCGCATAACGAGATTTAGGCCCAACAGGTTTTTCTTTAATGCTTTCTGGCTTACCATTTACATCAAAGGAGACAACACCAAAACGCTCAGGATCTTTAACAGGATATGCGAAAACTGTTGCTCCGCTTTTCTGCTTTGCAGTATTAGCAATGCAACTGATCAAGCACTTGTCTAAAAAATATTCAATTTCAACATCAGCTATGGGCGATATTATTCGATTCAACTTGGCAATTTTATCTGCGTCAATATCAACTGCGACAACTTCATTGTGCTGCGCCAACAGCATTTCGTTTGATAGGCCAACACCGCCAGTACCTGCGATTGCTATTTTCATTTACCAATAAGCCTTATATTCAATTAATAGGCATATTTTTCACTAAAGCCTGACAGGAATGTCTTCAAAAATATCTTCACATCCCACTATAACGATCTATTTTTCATATACCGAAGACTATATTCACTACGTTTTGCCATTTTAGCGACCGTATCGGTTGCACCCCTAAAACCACTAACCCAGCCTAGTAACGTTGCTGCGAAAAATTTTAATAAGTGACAACTAATCACTGCCAAACAAATCACGTGTATACACATTATGGGCAACATTGTTTAACTCATCAACCATTCGATTAGACACAATCACATCACTAATTTTTTTGAACTCTTCGAAATCTTTAATCACCGTAGAGTTAAAAAACTGTTTCTCGTCAAGTGCTGGTTCATACACCACCACCTTAATGCCTTTGGCCTTCAGCCGCTTCATAATACCTTGTACGCTTGACGCTCTGAAGTTATCGGAGCCTGCTTTCATTGTTAGACGATAAATACCCACGACTTTGGGGTTAAGCTTCAAAATTGAATTGGCAATAAAGTCTTTGCGGGTAGTATTAGAATCGACAATGGCGCCGATTATATTATTAGGCACGTCTTGGTAGTTAGCCAATAGCTGCTTGGTGTCTTTAGGTAGACAGTAACCGCCATAA
>CAWVSB010000002.1:0-245510 GCA_963933215.1 uncultured Cellvibrionales bacterium | reverse complement strand
GGGGCGCATTCTATACATTCGCGCTCTTGTGTCAACAAATAACACTAATAAAAATGCAAAATAACTGCTTTTTTTCCCGACATAAAAAAAGGCACTAATAAACGTCTATTTTATGAACAAATTGATACAAAACTAACCATATTGAGTATAAATTTTGTTCAATAAATCTGAAATTGAACTGAGTCAATTTTTATCAGTCTGATGATTACCTCCTAATAATGAGCATTATAATGAAAAACTTACAACTTACGCTGCTGTTAACTATGTTACTTGTACTAAGCAGCACTCAACTAAAAGCCGCAGACAGCCCCACTCTTAAAGCAACTTCCGCCAATAGCCACGCATATGAGCGCTGGCTAACAAATAATCCTAGCTTTGAAAGGCCAGCGGCAAATGCCTTGAAGGAAGCTCTTAGTCCTATTCAATATAAAGTCACCCAGCATGAAGGTACTGAGCGACCATATAATAATGATTATTGGGACAACAAAGAAAAGGGTATATATGTCGATATCGTGTCGGGTGAACCTTTATTCAGTTCATTAGACAAATATAAGTCTGGGACAGGGTGGCCAAGCTTTACTAGAGCCATAAGTACACAGTCGATGATAACTAAAGATGACTACGGCTTATTTTCTAAGCGCACCGAGCTTCGCAGCATCAGAGCAGACTCTCATCTTGGGCATTTATTTGATGACGGACCCAGCCCGACTGGGCAGAGATACTGTATCAATTCCGCCTCGCTACGCTTTATCAGCAACGATACACTTAGAGCAGAGGGCTACCCTGAATTCAGCAGCTTATTTGACTAGCTATTTACGACCCGCTTTTTTCATTATAAGAATCACTGGTCCTGACAAAGCGTAGCCGCCAAAAAGTACCAGTAATATTAACGGTGGGTCGACAGTAATAACTGCAAAACCTAATGCGACGGCCAATATAGTCACAAAAGGAACACGAGCTTTAAAGTCAATTTCTTTAAAACTCGAATAAGGAATATTAGTCACCATTAGCATACCGGCTAAAGCGGTAGTAATCGCTGCTAATATTGACACAACTAAAGGCAAGTCTTCCCCAACCAACCCATAGTCATTGCATATCCACACTATCCCCGCTACCAATGCCGCCGCTGCAGGGCTTGCCAAGCCAGTAAAATGACTTTTATCGGCCGTCTCTATCTGAGTATTGAAACGAGCCAAGCGGATAGCAGTACCAGCCACATAAATAAAGGCAACTGCCCAGCCGATTCTTCCTAGCGAGCTCAACGCCCAAGTAAATGACACCAATGCTGGTGCAACACCAAAACTGACCATATCTGCCAAGCTGTCAAATTCCGCTCCGAATGCACTTTGCGTATTGGTCATTCGGGCGATACGCCCATCAAGGCCGTCTAAAATCATAGCAACAAATATTGCTATGGCAGCAATCTCGAAATGCCCGTTCATTGCCGAAATAACAGAGTAAAAACCAGCAAACATTGCAGCTAGGGTGAACAGATTAGGCAGTAGGTAGATGCCTTTATGGCGCACAGTCTTGCCGCCTTCAGAAACCTCTTCCTCATGCTCTCCTACCGGGATAACATCTTCTAAAGAAGTTTGCTGCTTTACGTTACTTTCGTTATTTGACTTTTCGCCCACTTTTTCAAATTCTCGCTATTTATTAATTAGTCCTAATGGCGTTAGTAATGCCAAGGCTTGTTATTTGCGGACTGTAGCACGAACAAAACATCGTTTCCTATAGCTCACAGGCTTAATATTACAAGATACCCCAGAAGGCCTTAACTAAAGGGTCGTCTAAGCGCTTTTTTAAACACACTATACCTACATCAATCGGCTCTAGCTCTGGGGTAAGCCCAAGAACCCTAACTTTGCTTTTCAAGGGGCTGTTATCGAGCACCAACTGCGGCACTGCCGCAACACCAAACCCTAGCGCGACTAGACCTACAATAGCTTCATGCCCCCGCACTTGGGCATAAATATTTGGCTTTAACTGCTGGCGACCAAACCAGTCATTAACCTTATCTCTTGTTAATCCAGACTCAGATAAGATGAAAGGCACTTCAGACCAATCGATTTTCCCAGCCAGCCCTTCCTCTAGCACCTTATTAATAGCACAATCTATTACTGGTGCCACAAACTGCAGTGATGACGGAGTTAGCGACTTAAAGTAAAGACGACTATTAAGTGTTTTCGGTAATGCGGCTATCGCCAGATCATCATCACCTGATAGAACACGCTGAATAGAAGCGGCTTGATCACCAGTATGTACTCTGAGCTGTATATCCGGATATTGCTGGCGCAAAGGCGGTAACAAGGTCGAAAGTAATGAGTATGACGCAGTTACCGAACAGTAGAGACTCAAGCGTCCCTTGGGCGATGCGCTTAATAGATGAATATTTTGTTTGAGCTCATGCCAATTCGCTAAAGTAGCTTTGGCGTAATCTAAAAACTGCTTGCCGGCACTAGTGAGTTCAACGCGGCGGTTATCCCGCTCGACTAATAACACCCCCACTTCAACTTCAATCCGACTGAGCGCCCTGCTTGCGGCAGATGAGCTGACATTGCACTCACTAGCCGCCCGCGCAAAATGCTTTTGCTCAGATAGTGCAATAAATAGGCGTAAAGATTTTTCATCCATATTGTTTATATCCCGATTAATGCAATATATGGTTTTAAATAATTCATTTTACGCAACATAAAAATAAGAGTAAATTGCTCAGCCTAAAATTTGTATAAAAATCTTTGGAGAGAAAACAATGGCTAACTACTTTAATACCCTGCCACTACGCCTACAACTTGATCAACTAGGCAAGTGCCGCTTTATGAGACAAGAGGAATTCGCAAATGGCTGCGATTACATCAAAGGCAAAAAAATTGTCATCGTTGGTTGTGGCGCTCAAGGCCTAAACCAAGGTTTAAACCTGAGGGATAGTGGCCTCGATGTATCTTATACCCTGCGCAGCGAAGCAATTGCAGAAAAACGTCAATCTTGGAAAAATGCCACTGAAAATGGCTTTGCTGTTGGTACCTATGAAGAGCTAATCCCGCAAGCTGACATCGTAATGAACCTTACTCCTGACAAACAGCATACTGCTGTGGTTAGCGCTATAATGCCATTAATGAAAGACGGGGCATGCTTAGATTACGCTCATGGTTTCAACTTGGTTGAAGAAGGCATGCAAATCCGTAAAGACTTAACAGTGGTTTTGGTGTGTCCTAAATGCCCAGGTACAGAAGTGCGCGAAGAGTATAAGCGCGGTTTTGGTGTCCCTACTCTAATTGCTGTACATGTTGAAAACGACCCCAACGGTGACGGCCTAGACATTGCTAAAGCATTGGCTTCTGGCACCGGCGGCGACCGTGCCGGCGTATTAGAATCTTCGCCTATTGCCGAAGTAAAGTCTGACCTAATGGGCGAGCAAACTATTTTATGTGGCATGTTACAAACTGGCTCAATACTTTGCTTTGACAAAATGGTTGAGCAAGGCATTGATAGCGGTTACGCCTCTAAGCTAATTCAATATGGCTGGGAAACTGTTACTGAAGGCTTAAAGCACGGCGGCATTACTAACATGATGGATCGCTTGAGTAACCCTGCAAAAATTCGTGCATTCGAACTAGCAGAAGAACTAAAAGATATTATGCGCAACCTGTACGAAAAACATCAAGATGATATTATGACCGGACACTTTTCATCAACTATGATGGCAGACTGGGCCAATGACGACGTTAATCTTCTCGGCTGGCGCGCAGCGACTGCTGAAACTGCATTTGAAAAAGCAGCTAATGGCAGCATGGATATTAGTGAACAAGAATTCTATGATCATGGAATCTTGATGGTTGCCATGGTTAAAGCAGGTGTTGAACTAGCGTTTGAAACAATGGTTGCTGCAGGAATTGTTGCTGAATCAGCTTACTACGAGTCTCTTCATGAAACGCCGCTAATTGCTAACACTATTGCGCGTAAAAAATTATACGAAATGAATGTTGTAATTTCTGACACCGCTGAATATGGTTGTTATTTATTTGACCATGCCTGCAAACCATTATTAACAGACTTTATGAAAACGATATCTACTGATGTAATCGGTAAAGGTTTCAATAGCCAAGAAAATGGCGTTGATAACCAAGAGCTTATTGCAGTCAACGATGCAATTCGTAATCACCCGGTAGAATTAGTTGGCGCACAATTACGTGGCTATATGACTGCGATGAAAAAAATCGTTTAAAGGGTTCTTAAACAAAAAAGCCGTATCAAATGATACGGCTTTTTTTTGCATCAAATAAAATTTAGATACTCAATATTTTATCACCACGAGACAAGCCACTGACGCCAGTGCGTACAGTTTCTAATACATTGTCCCTGCCGACAGATTCAATAAACGCATCTAATTTATCGCTAGGTCCCGCTACCTGGACAGTATAAACGCTTGGGTTAACGTCAACAATCTGGCCACGAAAGATATCGGTGCAACGTTTTACTTCTTCTCGCTGAGGGCCAACTGCTTTTATTTTTACCAACATTAGTTCACGTTCAATATGCGCGCCTTCAGTTAAATCAACCAATTTCACCACTTCAATCAAACGATTTAAATGCTTAGTGATCTGCTCAATTTTATGGTCATCACCAGCTGTCATTAAGGTAAGTCTGGATAAACTAGCATCTTCAGTAGGTGCCACTGTTAACGATTCGATATTATAACCACGCTGAGCAAACAACCCGACAACACGTGATAATGCGCCCGGCTCGTTCTCCATTAAAACGGATATTATTCTCTTCATTTTGTGCGCTCCGTCTTACTTAACATCATGTCTTGCATATTACCGTTAGGAGCAATTTGCATTGGGTATACATGCTCCATTGGATCAACTTTTACATCCAAAAATACCAACCGATCTTTTAACGAAAACGCCTCTTCCATTGCGGCATCTAAATCAGACAATTTATCGACAACTAAACCGACATGACCGTAAGATTCAGCCAACATTTTGAAATCTGGCAACGAATCTTCATAAGTTGTGCTGTGTGCGTAGCGACCGCCGTAATTTAGATCTTGCCACTGTTTAACCATACCCAATGCTGAATTATTTAAATTAATAATTTTTACTGGCACATTATACTGAGTACAAGTTGATAACTCCTGAATATTCATTTGAATACTACCTTCACCAGTAACACAAGCTACCTCAGTATCAGGAAACGCCAATTTAATACCCATGGCCGCAGGAAAGCCAAAACCCATTGTTCCCAAACCGCCAGAATTTATCCACCGGCGCGGCTTATCAAATTGATAATACTGCGCCGCAAACATCTGATGCTGACCTACATCTGAAGTAACAAAGGCATCACCGTTGGTTGTCCGGTATAAACTTTTGATAACTTCCTGTGGTTTTATTAGCCCACCGGGCTCTTGGTTATATCTTGGTTTGGTATAAATACCATATTCTTCACGCCACTCATTTATCTGCTGCCACCAAGCATCAATCGCGCCAGCATCAAGTGGGTTCTCGCTACTCGCAACGATCTCTTTAACCATGGCAATCATTTCATCCAATACGCTCGCTACTGGACCAACGATAGGTACATCAGCACGAATTGTTTTAGATATAGAAGCTGGATCAATATCAACATGGACGATTTTTGCATTAGGACAAAATTTATCGGTGGTATTTGTCACCCGGTCATCAAATCTGGCGCCCAGCGCCAAGATCAAATCACTATTATGCATAGTTTTGTTAGCTTCAACGGTGCCATGCATACCCAGCATCCCAACGAATTGCTTATCAGTGGCAGGGAATGCTCCCAACCCCATTAAAGTATTGGTTACCGGATAATTCAATAATTTTGCTAGCTCAGTTAATTGCGCAGAAGCCTCACCAAGAATAACGCCGCCACCGGCATAAATTATCGGCCGTTTAGCTGACATCAGCAAATTCACCGCTTTACGAATTTGCCCACTATGCCCCCGTACGGCAGGCGTATAAGAGCGCATTTTCACTTCATCAGGATAATTATACTCATACTTCATGTTTGGATGAGTAAGGTCTTTAGGGATATCAATAACTACCGGCCCAGGTCTGCCACTGGCAGCAAGGTAGTAAGCTTTTTTGATAATACCAGGGATATCTTCTGTTCGTTTGACCAGAAAACTATGCTTAACAATCGGGCGAGAAATACCTACCATGTCGGTTTCTTGGAAAGCGTCATCGCCAATCAAATGGCTTTGTACCTGACCAGATAGAACCACCATTGGAATAGAATCCATGTACGCTGTCGCAATGCCCGTAATAGCATTGGTAGCACCGGGACCAGATGTAACTAGAACAGTCCCGGGGATACCTGTAGCCCGCGCATAACCGTCTGCAGCATGCGTCGCTGCTTGCTCATGTCGCACTAGGATATGAGGAATTTTCGAATTTGAAAATAACGCATCATATATATGAAGTACCGCGCCGCCAGGATAACCGAAGATAAATTCAACACCTTCGTCTTCTAACGCTTGGGCGACCATCTCGCCACCAGATAATAAAGTCACGACTTTTAAGCCTCTAATTTAATCAACAAAAAACCACACCAACACATAGACATTGTAACTGAATCAGTTAACGAATGCCGTCAAGCTGCCTATATTGGCTACTACGATATATTTTTAGGTCTAACCCAAAGCCTGAGGAGTTGCCGTTGGCCTGAATTGCTACGCTAGGTGTGCGCAAAACACTTCACAGAGTCAGCCATTTGAGTTCAATCGGATTTTAGCCGACAGGGTTTGAGAAAGCAGGATAAGAGCAGACAAAAACCACACCCATAATGTAAGTAGTATTTTTCACGAAATTCCTTTTTATGTCAACGCTTTAGAGTGTGATTAGCTAGTTATATTTACAATATTGATTTGAAAAACTGCAAACCTTCTTCTATGGTTATAACAATTCCAAATATTGAGATAAGAATATGGATATTTTAGCAGCTTCTCGCATACTTCTCGCGACTATATTGATCGCTAGCCCCACGATGCTATTGGCTCAAACGGTTTATAGCTGGAATGACGAACAAGAAGTGCTAACCTATGGTCATAATCCGCCACCAGGGGTGAATGCGAGCGTTGTAACAGAGAGCTCTCAAGCCTATCGCCCTGAGCCTGGCGAAACGACGCCCTATTCGATAGCCGCTAGCATTAAAGATAAGGATGAAAAAGAGAAAAAGGATTCAAATACCAAGGAACTACAGAAACTTTGTGCAACCGCGCGTAAAAACTTGGCGGTTATTGAGAGTTCAGCATCTGCAATTGTTAGAGCAAAAGACAAAGACGGAAACGTTACGATATTATCTGCCGACCAAAAACGACAACGCAAAGAGAATAATCAAAAGATTATCGATGAAAACTGCTAGCGACGATAAATAAAGCTCGCCATCCTTCCGGTTGGCGACCCTCTGCGATAAGAATAAAAATTATTAGCATCACAGTAAGTACAATAATCATTAGTAGTAATTAGCCCTACTCCTAAGGATTTTAACTGCGTAGTGGCCAGACCTTTAAGATCCGCATAATATTTATCACCCTTTGCTGTAAAGGATTCTTCTATTTGTAACTTACACCCTGCAAAAGCCTTCGCATGGGTAAATACATCAAAAACTTCTTTGCCAACCTTAAAGTGACAAGGCCCAATACACGGACCAAAACACACGTGCAATGCTGAAGAGTCTGCTTGAAATTTAGCGACGGTATTTGTCAGCACACCACTTGCTAAACCTCGCCATCCAGCATGAACAGCAGCAATTTCTGTGCCATCGTTATTACACAATAATACCGGTAAACAATCCGCTGTAAGAACGGCGCAAGCCAAGCCTTTCTCAGCAGTATAACTGGCATCTGCAGTTATACTACTACCACCAAACTCAGCTTTAACGACTGCAGCGCCATGAATTTGGTCCAACCATTGAATATCCTTAAGCCCATCATAAACCGACAATGAAGACCTATTATCACCATAATCATACTGCTGATCGCCGACATGATGGGCCATATTGAACCCATCAAATGGCCGCTGGCTGTTGCCACCCACTCGTGTTGTAAATGCCGCTTTTACATTGCCAGGAGCGCCCCATTCTGGCTCTAGACAACTATTATGAATCTCGCTAATCCGCATATGACAGATGTTCTGTTAATGCTGCCAGTAGATTTTGCATGTCTTGGGGCAAATCACACTCCCACTCAATATGCTCACCAGAGACCGGATGTATTAGACCTAAACGACGAGCATGAAGAGCCTGACGGTTAAACAATCGTAAATTCTCGCGCAGTATTTCCGGCGCATTCGGCGGCATTCGCAAACGCCCTCCATATACAGGGTCACCCACTAATGGATATCTGATTTGGGCCATGTGGACGCGAATTTGATGTGTCCGGCCGGTTTCTAACTTTACCGCCACATGGGTATGAGCCGGATAGCGCTTAATTACGCGATAATGAGATATCGCTTCTTTACCACCTTCAACCACTGCCATTTTCTTACGCTGAGTGGGGTGACGACCAATAGGCATATCAACCTTGCCACCGCCTGTCATCACATCGTAAGTAATCGCCTCATATTCACGTTTGACGGTTCTATCATGCAATTGCTCTGCCAAATTGGCATGAGACATTAAAGTTTTGGCGATAACTAATAAGCCCGAAGTATCTTTATCTAATCGATGCACAATACCTGCACGCGGTATATTGGCCAAATCAGGACTGTGATGCAGCAATGCATTCAGCAAAGTATCATTAATGTGTCCAGCAGCCGGATGCACAACTAAACCGGCTGGCTTGTTTATCACCAGTAGATGCTCATCCTCAAATACCACGGTCAAATCCATCGGCACTGCTTCCCAGCGCGACTCTTCTTCCATGGTTGCGTCCAACACTAATAAATCGTCTTGGAAAACCTTGTCTTTGGGTTTTGCAGTACTGCCATTTACCGTTAACTCACCCGATCTGATCCAGATTTGTAAGCGTGCACGAGAGAAGTCATCGAACAAATGCGCGGCAACCTGATCTAATCGTTTACCATTATCACTTTCTAAAACTGAAGCTTGCTTTTGTATTATAGTTACCATAAATAAT
Organism: uncultured Cellvibrionales bacterium; assembly: GCA_963933215.1. Classification (GTDB taxonomy): domain Bacteria; phylum Pseudomonadota; class Gammaproteobacteria; order Pseudomonadales; family CAWVSB01; genus CAWVSB01. Next base: position 236,413 of record CAWVSB010000002.1, on the reverse strand, counting down.
CACTTCTAAAGGCCCTGTCGCCTTGGGCTGAGGGGCGTAGTGTGTTTAAATATCACTTCAAAAGCAAACTCTGTGGAATAAGCTAACTATGCGCGTTATCGTTACATTTTTTATCACCGCTGCAATGATAATGAGCGGGTGCTCTTCAACCGAAGAAATCACTGATGAAGGCGATTCGGAGAAGCAAATATATCAAGCCGCCGAACGTAGTATGAGCAATGGCAATAACGATATGGCCATTAAACATTTTCAACTACTTGAAGCACGCTACCCGTTCGGCCCATATGCTGAACAAGCACAGCTAGAGTTAATTTATGTCTACTACAAAAACATAGAGTATGGCGCTGCGATTGAAGCCGCATCTCGATTTATTCGCCTCCATCCACAGCATCCAAATGTTGACTACGCTTACTATATGAAGGGGATGGCCAGTTATAGCGAAGGCAAAGGTATGTTCGAACAGTTTACTCCTGTTGACTTAACCGAACGAGATCCCGGCGGCGCAGCGATCGCTTTTAGTGATTTTTCGCAGTTACTTAATCGCTTTCCTAATAGTGACTATGCCGCTGATGCTAAAGCCAGAATGATTTATCTGAGAAATATATTAGCAAGAAGTGAAATAAATATAGCTAACTATAATATGCGACGTACTGCTTTTATAGGCGCAGTAAGACGCGCTCGCTACGTGGTAGAACATTATCCAGAAAGCCCTGCAGTACCTGACGCACTAGCGTTAATGGTGCAAGGTTATATGCTGCTTGATCTTAATGACTTGGCTGCAGACTCATTAATAGTTCTTAGAACTAATTTCCCAGACCATCCTAATTTAGACGAAGAAGGTAATTTTATTCCTGTCTATGGTTTAGATGGTGCAGACGGCAACTGGCTAGCAAGTGTTACCGGCGGTCTATTCGGCAGAGACGAACCCAAGCAAATCAACAACAAAACCGAACTCAACTAATACTGGTCATTATAACCATGGATAAAGCGTCAATTATTCGTGAGATGAAAGTCTTGCCTTCGATAGATACTAAACTCGAGATAGAACGACGAGTATCTTTTATCAAAAAAACACTGCTTGCTAGCTATTCTAAAAATATTATTTTAGGTATCAGCGGTGGTATTGATTCAGCTTTATGTGGCCGACTTGCCCAACTTGCCGTCGACGAAATAAATAGTGAGTCCGAGCAAGGGTATCAATTTATCGCAATACGCTTGCCTTATGGGACACAAAAAGATGAAGAAGATGCTCAGGCGTCAATCAACTTTATTGAGCCTAGCCATAAAATAACGATTAATATAAAACCAGGTGCGGACGGTATTCACCAAGAGGTCAGCAAAGGCCTTAGTGACAAGAGTTTGTTAACCGATGACAATGCATTAGTTGACTATGCCAAAGGTAATTTAAAGGCCCGAACGCGCATGGCGGCCCAATACGAGGTTGCAGCGCTAATCGGCGGTTTAGTATTGGGTACTGATCACTCAGCTGAGAACATTACTGGCTTTTATACCAAATGGGGCGACGGTGCCTGTGACTTAGCGCCGCTGTTTGGTTTAAGTAAACGTCAAGTTAAGCAACTCGCTAAAACGTTGGGAGCGCCAAAAATTCTGATCGAAAAAGCACCAACAGCTGATCTTGAATGCTTGCAGCCCCTTCAAGCTGATGAAATAGTGCTTGGCCTAAGTTACGATCAAATAGACGACTTTCTTGAAGGCAAAAATATGGACAGCGATGTAGCGGATAAGCTCATTGCGATATACCAAAAAACTCAGCATAAGCGCTTAGCAATACCTACTATTTATGACTAAGAAAAATTCGCGCCGCAGCTAAAACGGTAACTATAATGCCAACGCATAGTGGTAACTTAGCATTAAATAATCCGACATTCTTTACTAAGCTATGTGCCTATCGAATGATCATCGGCATACTACTATTTGCTATGCATTTTGTGGTTTTCGAGCAACCTTTACTCGGTTCACGAGACCCTTTGGTATATTTAATAACATTATTAATTTATACGATAACTAACGTTACTCTGCTACTCAGCTGCCTAACCTGGCCTGATTTAAGCAAGAAACCAAGCCTAGTATTAGCAAGCCTATTTATGGATATTGGCACTGTTTATTTTTTAAAACTTTCTAGTGCTGATACGGCGGCAATGCTGCCCCTGCTATTAGTATTGGTGGTTATGGTTAGTTCGATGTCGCTAAGCGATAAAATGGCAGCATTGACCGCAGCTATGGCTTCGATAGCGGTGCTTGGAGAAAAAGTAAATTCAATACTTACTAATAATACCAGCTTGGACAGCCTATTTGATGCGGGGGCCTACGGCACTGTATTTTTTATAACTTTTATTTTACTTAAGCACTTAGCTGCTAGGGCTCAATCTACTGAGACGATAGTAAGTGAACAAGCCGCCAGTATTATTCGACTTGAGGAGATCAACGAGCAAGTTGTAAATAAAATGCACACTGGAATACTTGTGCTTAACAGTTCTCATCGCATCTCAAAAATCAACTCTGCTGGGATTAATTTACTGAGCAGTTTTTTCAATAAGCCAATTGCTGTAAATCAAAGCATCCCCGCTACTATCGATCACCATCTCCAAGAGTGGCTGGACAGCAATAAATTTAATAAATCACATTATATTATTAGCAATGGCATTCAAATAAAACTCAACTTTTCTTCCTTAGGCCATTCTGATGCGCCCAGTATTCTAGTTTTTATGGAAGATATGAAAAAATTACAACAACAAGCACAAAATTTAAAACTAGCTTCACTTGGGAGATTAGCAGGCAGTATCGCTCACGAAATAAGAAACCCATTAAGCGCAATAAGCCACGCATCGCAATTATTAAATGAACAGCTTTCTGATGATATCAGTAATAATAGGCTAGTAGAAATCATTAACAATCAGTCTCAACGAATTGATCAAATTATTGAAAATGTACAATTGCTGTCGCGGCGAGAAACATCAAATATAGCGATATTCTCTCTCAATAAACTGTTAGAAAATATTATCAGTGAATATATATATTTGCATAACAGCAACGCAAAAATCAAACTGACTGGTATTTCTAAAGATGTCTCCGTAAAATGCGACCAGCAGCAACTAAGACAAGTTCTCAACAATTTAATAGAAAATGGATTACGCTATAGTCATCAAAATACCGCAAATTACTCACTAGAAATAAACCTAGCGGTTAACCATTTAACTCAATTATCAAATGTTGAGATAATTGATGATGGCATAGGTATAGAGCCTAAGGTTGCCTCACATCTGTTCGAGCCTTTTTTTACCTCGGAGCATAATGGCAGTGGACTAGGCTTATATATTGCGCGTGAGTTATGTGAGGCTAATCAGCTTAATCTGGCATATATTAAGACAATTGACGATAGAACTTGTTTTAAAATATCATTTCCACATCTAAAACAAGAATTATAAAAAATGCCAGACTCAGCCGATATCGTTCAAGACCACATCCTGATCGTAGATGATGAACCTGATATTCGAGAGCTATTAGATCTCACCTTAGTACAGATGGGCTATTTGGTAACATCTGCTGCCACGCTCTCAGATGCTAAAAAAGCTATTAATCAGCAGCGTTTTAGCTTATGCCTGACAGATATGCAGCTACCTGATGGCAATGGTATAGAGTTAATTAAATATATGAAACAACATCAGCCACTAACGCCTATTGCAATGATTACAGCCTTTGGCAGTGTCGACACCGCAACGTCAGCGCTAAAAGCTGGAGCATTCGACTTCATTTCTAAACCAGTAAAACTTCAGCATATTCGAGGCCTAGCTGAGGCAGCCTTAAGTGCTAACAATCAGAGCGCTAACGGAGAAACCAATAAGGCAGTCGAACTACTCGGCTCAACCAAAATTATAGAAGATTTACGACATACAATTTCGCGTGTCGCTCGCAGTCAAGCACCTGTCTTTATTAACGGTGAATCAGGTACCGGCAAAGAATTAGTAGCTAGATTAATCCATAATAACGGACCCAGAGCTAACGGGCCATTTATTGCCATTAACTGTGGGGCTATACCTGCAGAATTAATGGAAAGTGAATTTTTTGGTCATAAAAAAGGGAGTTTTACCGGTGCCTCTCATGATAAAGAGGGGCTATTTGAGGCTGCTAAAGGCGGAACCCTGTTCCTCGACGAAATAGCCGACTTACCGCTGAGTATGCAGGTTAAATTGTTAAGAGCAATTCAAGAAAAAGCAGTTCGGCGAGTTGGTGACAATGAAGAAAAAAATACTAACATAAGATTATTGAGTGCTACCCATAAAAATCTAAGCGTAGAAGTTGATCAAGAAAAATTCCGTCAAGATTTATTTTATCGAATTAATGTCATTCAAATCGACGTTCCAAATCTTCGCAATCGGGCCGACGACATCCCTCTGTTGTGTAATCACATTATCAAACGCCTGTCTCAGGAATGGGGCTTAAGTATTCCAGGCTTAAGTAATGACGCTCTTGAAACTCTGAAGGCTTATAGCTTTCCAGGTAATGTCAGGGAATTAGAAAATGTTTTAGAACGTGCATTGACCTTATCTGACGGTAAAAATATAAGCAGCCTTGACCTACAATTACCAACTGACACCCTAGCGCAGAAAGCTGGGCCTATGGAAAAATTATCAATTGACCATATTAATTCTATAGAAGATTATCTGGAGGAAATTGAAAAAGATCTGATCAACCAAGCATTGGAAAGAACTCGCTGGAATAAAACTAAGGCAGCTGCTTTACTCGGAATATCTTTTCGCCAGCTACGCTATAAATTAAAACGCCTGAACATTGATTAATTAGCCGTTATCGCTTGCATCAACCCAACGTAAACCTTGAGGCAAACTAAAAGTTATGTTCTCAGGAGTACCTGGAGTTTCCTCTGGTGCAGATGCGCCATACTGTTGTAATTTTTTTATCACATCTTGCACTAATTGCTCTGGTGCCGAGGCTCCCGCGGTAACGCCGATAACACTGACAGCCTCTAACCACTCCGGTTGGATATCATCTTCAGAATCTATTAAATAGGCCATAGTACCTTTACGCTTAGCAAGCTCTGCCAGCCTATTTGAATTAGAACTATTGACAGAACCAACAACCAGCATCAAATCGCATTTATCGGCTAAGCCTTTCACCGCGTCCTGTCTATTTTGAGTGGCATAACAGATATCATCTTTACGTGGCCCGGTTATATTAGGAAAGCGCATACGCAAAGCGTCGATAACCCTAGCGGTATCATCCATCGATAATGTAGTTTGAGTTACATAACTTAAGCAGTCAGGATTATTAACTTCCAAACTAGAGACTTGCTCTTCGTCTTCAACCAAATAAATAGCGCCACCGGTATTGATATCATACTGGCCCATCGTTCCTTCTACTTCAGGGTGACCTTTATGACCAATAAGCACACATTCTCTTGCAGTTTTACTATACCTAACCACTTCCATATGGACTTTAGTTACTAATGGACAAGTCGCATCAAATACTTTTAGCGCTCTATTTGCCGCTTCAGCTCTAACTTTTTTACTAACGCCATGGGCGCTAAAGATCACCGTTGAATCGTCGGGGATTTCATCCAACTCTTCGACAAATATAGCGCCACGTTGGCGCAAATCTTCAACCACAAAGCGGTTATGTACAACCTCATGGCGAACATAAATAGGGGCGCCAAATATTTCCAACGCTTGATTAACAATTTCTATCGCTCTATCAACGCCCGCGCAAAAACCCCGAGGATTAGCTAGAATAATTCTAGTATTTTCCATTAGCTAACCTCTACTATTTTGACTTCAAATCGCAGTAACTTTCCTGCCAACGGATGATTAAAATCGACTTCGATCTGGTCACCTTGAAATGATTTAACAACGCCGGGCAGCTCGGCTTTGGCGGCGTCAGCAAAAGAAATAACCGTACCAATTTCCAAAACCATGCCACTGAATTGTGCGCGTGAGAACAACTGAACATTATTAGGATTAGGAACGCCAAACCCATTCATCGGTTCAATCATAAACTCACTTGTCGCCCCCGCTTTTAACCCTAATAAATTAAGCTCAAAACCAGGTAACATGGTGCCGTCGCCTATTTTAAAACTGGCGGCGTCTTTATCCATATTTCCATCGACTAGCTGACCATCCTCTAAATACAAACTAAAGTGCAGACTAACCGTCGAGCTTTCATTTATCGCTAAATCATTCACCAGTTTTCTTACCTTGTAAAAATGCATCTAAAATTAATAGTGCCGCACCAACAGAAATAGCGCTATCAGCAATATTGAATGCTGGGAAATAATTGTCTTGATAATGCACTAAAATAAAATCGACCACATGCCCTAGCATTATTCTGTCGTACACATTACCGATCGCACCACCTAAAACTAATGCAAGCGCTATCGCTAACAACTTCTCATGCTGTTTAAGTCGGTATATCCACACCACCAAAACAGCGCTTACAGCGACAGCTACTGCAGTGAAAAACCACCGCTGCCAACCCCCAGCGTCACTTAGAAAACTAAACGCCGCGCCTTTATTATAAGCTAAAATTAAACTAAAATAATCAGTCACTTTAATAAAACCATTAGCAAGTTCTGTTACAGCTAAGCTCTTGGTCCACTGATCAAGGGCTATAACAACAAAGCTTATCAGATAATAAATTTTCATTAAATTTACGCGTAATGACGGACTTCGCCGTCACCATCTATATTATCGACGCAACGAACGCACAGCAAGGGATGCCCTTCGTCATCACCAACATCTTCCCGATGATGCCAACAGCGCTCACACTTTTCATGAGTCGATGCCTTAACGCTAACTCTTAAACCATTTAATTCAGTCTCTGCTCCATTAGAGTCATCGGCTAAATCACAAATTTTCGCTGTCGAAGTAATCAACACAAAACGCAACTCAGTTTTCAATTGCTCTAGATCAGCACGTAAGCTGCCATCGCAATAAAGTACAACCTCGGCACTTAAGCTACCCTTTATTTCTCCAGCGCCACGCTTAACCTCTAGTTCTTTATTTACAGCTGCTTTAACAGCCATCATTCTTTCCCAATAAGCGGCATTAAAATCAGTGTCGTTATCTAAGCGGAACAGCCCCTCATACCAAGTTTCAAGAAAAATTGATTCGCCTCTATCACCTGGAATAAAGGCCCATATTTCATCAGCAGTAAAGCTTAATACTGGAGCAAGCCAACGCGAAAGCGCCTCGATAATGTGATACATAGCAGTCTGCGCAGAACGCCTAGCTAAGCTATCGCTCTGCGTGGTGTACTGCCGATCTTTAATAACATCTAGGTAAAATCCGCCCATTTCAACCACACAAAAGTTATGTAACTTTTGATAAAACTGATGGAAATGATAAGCGTTATAAGCCTCGATAATTTCATCTTGTAAGCGCGCGGTTAAATCTACAGCCCATCTATCTAATGCCAACATATCCTGCGGCGCAACTAGGTTTTTGGTAGGATCAAAACCATCAAGATTCGATAAGAAAAAACGTGCTGTATTACGAATACGTCGATATGAATCAGCCGTGCGCTTGAAGTTTTCGTCTGACACGGTCATTTCATTGCGGTAATCAGTAGCAGCTACCCATAGGCGCAAAATATCAGCGCCTAAGGTTTTCATCACTTGCTGTGGGGCAACCACATTACCAACTGATTTCGACATTTTTCTGCCGTCGGTATCAACCGTAAAACCATGGGTTAAAACTTGCTTATAGGGCTGCTGACCAAACGCAGCAATACCGGTTAATAAAGAGGACTGGAACCAACCACGATGCTGGTCGGAACCCTCAAGATACAAATTTGCCGGCGACTGAAGATAATCTCGTTCACGCAATACGCAGGCATGACTGACGCCTGAGTCAAACCATACATCTAGGGTATCGGTAACTTTTTCGTACTGGTCAGCGTCATCACCTAGGAGCTCATTAGGTTCTAGATCAAACCAAGCATCTATGCCCTCTTGCTCAACTTTTAAGGCAACTAGCTCAATCAGCTCAGCTGAGTTTGGATGCAGTTCGGAGGTATCCTTATCGATAAACAAGGCAATGGGTACGCCCCATGTACGTTGACGAGAAATACACCAATCCGGCCTACCCTCAATCATACTTTCAATACGCGCCTTGCCCCAAGCAGGCAACCATTCCACTTCATCAATAGCCTTGGTAGCCTGGTTCATCAAGCCATTTTCATGCATGCCAATAAACCACTGTGGCGTTGCTCTAAAAATAATAGGCGTTTTATGACGCCAGCAATGTGGATAACTATGATTAAACTCTACATGTTTCAACAACATATGTTTTTCAGCTAACAAATCAACAATCACAGCATTTGCTTTAAACACATGCTGGCCTTCAACAAAAGGCGTACCCTCGACAAAAACCCCATTACTACCAACAGGGTTATAAGTCTCAATACCGTAGCGCTGACCGACTATAAAGTCGTCTTGACCATGCCCTGGGGCAGTGTGGACATTACCCGTACCCGCATCAGTGGTAACGTGCTCACCCAATATAAGTGGCACTGTTTTGTCCAAAAAAGGATGATTAACTTGAATATTTTCAAGTAACGCGCCTTTTACGACCCCCAATATTTCAAAATTAGTTGCGCCATAGCGGGCTACGCATTGCTCCAACAGCGCTTGAGCCAAAACAATCGTGTGCTCAACGCTATCAATAACTAATGTAGCTAACACGTAATCTAGTTCAGGATTGACCGATACCGCCATATTGGCTGGTAGTGTCCAAGGTGTTGTTGTCCAGATGACTACAGCGACATCACTACCTGGCAGCCCAAAAGCAGCACTCAAGCTATCGTCAGTGGCCATAAATTTAACATCAATCGCCGATGACACTTTATCCTGATACTCAACTTCGGCCTCAGCTAAAGCAGAGCCGCAGTTCATACACCAATGAACGGGCTTAAAACCTTTTACCAAATGACCGTTGTCTGCAATTTTTCCTAAGGTACGGATAATATTTGCTTCAAACCGATAATCCATAGTTAAGTAAGGATTATCCCATTCGGCAAATACACCTAAACGCTTAAAGTCTTCACGCTGGCCACTAACCTGCTTAGTTGCATATTCACGACATTTATTGCGAAACGTCTTAGCGTCAACTTTTACGCCAGCCTTACCAATTTTTTTCTCCACATTTAATTCAATTGGCAAACCATGACAGTCCCAGCCAGGCACGTAAGGCGCGTCTAAGCCACTAAGCGTTTTTGACTTAACAATGATGTCTTTCAGTATTTTATTGACTGAATGCCCAATGTGAATATCACCATTGGCATAGGGAGGGCCGTCATGCAAAATAAATTGCTCACACCCACTGCGGGCTGCACGAATTTTTTGGTACAACTCACTTTCCTGCCACTGCTTTAGCATTGCCGGCTCACGATTAGCTAAATTAGCTTTCATTGGAAAGTCGGTCTTAGGTAAGTTTAAAGTTTGCTTATAATCAGCCATGTGTATTTTCTACTGGGTTATCGCTTACGCGTTTATTTGGTTATTAAAGTACTCACGCCCTTTTTCAATATCGGCATGAATTGTTGTTTTTAGCTCTTCGATTGAGTCAAACTTCATCTCATCACGAATACGATGCCGAAACACCACATCAATGGTTTTACCGTACAAGTTACCACTGTAATCAAGCAGGTGAACTTCTAAAATAGCTTTAACACGGTCACCTATTGTTGGCCGCGTACCTACGTTGGCCATGCCATGATAAGTGTTACCATTAAAGCCACTCACCTCTACCGCATAAACACCAGATAAAGCCGCGCGAAATCTATGTAATTCCATATTTGCAGTGGGTATCCCTATCGTTCTACCCACTTGACGACCATATACAACTTTGCCACTTATGGAATAAGGCTGTCCCAACAGTTTTGCTGCTTCGTCAAAATCAGCATTTTCTAAACACTGTCGTATTCGAGTGCTAGAAATTCTCTGGCTATCCTCTAAAACTGACGCGGTATCAACAACATCAAAACCTTGCATTTGACCGGCCGCGCGCAATACCTTGGTATCACCCTTGCGGTCTTGGCCAAAGCGTAAATCATCACCAACAACAATATACTTAACCCCTAGGCCATCAACAAATACATGTTGAATAAAATCTTCCGCAGTCATACTACGAAAGCGCTCGTCAAAACGGATTCGTAACACACGATCAATACCTAATTTACGCAGCGCAATAAATTTTTCTTTAAAACTCATTAGCCTTGCCGGGGCCTCGGCTGGCGCGAAATATTCACGAGGAAGTGGTTCAAAACAAATTACCACAGTGGGCAGAGCAAGCTCTTTCCCCTTCGCCACTAAACGCGTCATCAGCTCTTGATGGCCTAGATGAACGCCATCAAATGCACCAATAGTGCCCACACAGCCACGGTGTCGTGGTTGCAGGTTATGTAAACCCCTGATTAATTCCATCGATGCAGATCTTAGTGATCAAATAAAGGCCAGATTATATCCTAGAGACACTGCCACGCCTACTAATCAGCCGTTATTAGCGGGTTTAAAATATGCGGGGCGAATGCCCAGTAAGACTAACGAGCCAAAGTAAATCAACCCACCAATGGCACACAACCCCAACAAGCTCAAACCACGTTGCCACCAGTGTTGCGCCAGCATATCCACGCTTGACTGACCAACCCAAACTAAGGCGGCACCCATCACTAGGGACGCCGCTAACAACTTAACCATTTGTACAAATTGCCCTGTAGCCGCCTGATAGACACCACTATTCACCAAGCCACGCCATAATAATATAGCGTTTATCCAGGCTGCCAAAGCGGTTGCTAAAGCTAAACCTACATGGCCAATCTGCCAAAAGTGATGTAATGGTAATACTAAAGCAAAATTGAGTACCATATTGGCGACCATCGCGATGATGCCTATTTTTACTGGTGTTTTAGTATCTTGGCGCGAGTAATATCCGGGCGCTAACACTTTAATTAACATAAATGCCAGCAGGCCAGCCGCATAGGCTCGCACACTCAGCGCTGACATAGCTATATCACGCGCGGTCATTTCGCCGTATTGAAACAAGGCTATTAAAATTGGCTCAGCCAATACGATTAACGCCACTGCAGCGGGTAAGGCGATCATTGAAACCATGCGAATCGCCCAATCCATGGTCTGTGAAAATTTATTGCCGCCGTCGTTAGCCACATCTCTCGACAGACTAGGTAAGATAACAGTAGATACTGCGATCGCAAAAACTCCTAACGGCAATTCAGACAAGCGGTCAGAAAAATACAACCACGACACGCTGCCAGTGGGTAAAAATGACGCCAATACGGTATCGAGTAATAAATTAATTTGACTAACCGAAACGCCAAACAATGCCGGCACCATTAATTTCAAGATGCGCCGCACACCGCTATCTTTCAAATCCCATTTTGGTCTTGGTACCAAATCTACTCTATATAAAGCGGGCAATTGAAACAGCAGCTGAGCCAAGCCTGCAACAAAGACACCCCAGGCTAGGGCATAAGTCGGCTCAACCATTGTCGGCGCATAACAAACAGCGGCAGCTATTAATGACAGATTAAGCAATACCGGTGTGACCGCCGGCACCGCAAAGCGACCATAGCTATTCAACATGGCGCCAGCAAAGCCAGTTAGCGAGATGAAAAACAAATAGGGGAAAGTGATACGAATTAAACTGGCGGTAAGTTCCATTTTTTCAGGCTGATTACTAAAGCCTGGCGCCACTACATAAACCAATACCGGAGCTGCCATCACCGCCAAACCAGTTACCACAATTAAACTGCCACCTAATACCCCAGCAACTCGGTCAATTAGGGCTTTTACAGTAAGATGATCGCGTTGAATCTTATATTCTGACAACACCGGTACAAAAGCTTGAGAAAAAGCACCTTCAGAAAATAATCGGCGTAAAAAATTGGGGACTTTAAAGGCTATGAAAAAGGCATCTGCATTGCCTGCAGCGCCAATAAAGGTTGCAAAAGCAATGTCGCGCAACAGTCCTAACACTCGTGACAACATGGTGAACACACTAACAATAGCGCTAGATCGCAATAAACCTTTAGGCTTATCGTCAGCTAATTGTGCTTGCTTGTCGCTATCGCCTTGTTCAGACAAATCTACACTCCGCGGCTACCGGCTTAATTACTGGGTACGACGAATATGCCATGGCACCGCCACAGAGAATTTATCAACCAAATCGACCACATCGAAAATCAACGCAAACAAAGCCATTCTGATCAATATGCCATTATCGGCCTGCCTAAAAATTGCCAAATTTGGGTTTTCATTCAAATCCACATCTAGCTCATTAGCCTCTGCTCTAGAGTCCCTTGGCAATGGATGCATAATGACAGTATTAGGATCACAGAACTTAGTGTAAATAGCTTGATTTAATCTAAATCGGCCGCGGTAAATATTGGCCTCTTCTTTATTGGCAAAGCGCTCTTCCTGAATCCGCGTGGAGTAAGCAATATCAACATCAGAAATACTTTGCTCCATATTGTCAGACTCAATCACCTCGTGTCCACAGGCGCGCAACTGCACCACAATATCTTCAGGCATAGCAAGTTCACGAGGAGAAATCAGCGTTATACTCAAATTTTTAAATATACTCAATAACTTACAGATGGAGTGAACCGTGCGCCCGAATTTTAAATCTCCAATCATGGCTAGACGCATACCATCTACGCCTTTATTTTTTTCGAGCAGCTCTTTACGGATGGTATACAAATCTAACAAAGCTTGACTCGGATGCTCATTAGCTCCGTCGCCACCATTTAATACCGGCACTCTACTAGCACCAGCAAACTCAGACACCGACCAAGCCTGAGGATGACGCATCACGATAACATCGCTATAACCGCTCATTACTCTAGCCGTATCGTATAAGGATTCGCCTTTGGCAATAGCCGTATGCTCAAAGCCAGTGGTTTCACGGACTTCACCGCCTAACAGATTAAAGGCACAGCCAAAACTTACGCGGGTTCGGGTACTCGGCTCAAAAAACATACTGCCTAAAATTGCCCCATCAAGTACTTTGGTCAGCTTTTTGCGCTGAGCATAAGGCTCCATTAAGTCAGCAACCGAAAAGATACGTTCAATATCATCTCGCTCAAACTGATCGATACTTAAAACATGGCTGCCGGCAAATATCACGTCCTACCCCTTATTATTTTGATTTTTCAACTATCGCTATTATTTCAGTAATCACCGTTCAGTCCAACGAATTAAAACTGTTTCGCATATTCCTCAAGGGCAGCTAATACATCTCGGCCTTTTTCGCTTAAATCATCTTTTGTCTTCAGCTGTGTAAGTTCGGCCAAGTAATCTGTCATCACAATGCTGCCACCAGCATCAGCATCATATATCCGTTGGTGACAAAACTCTGCCCAAAGGTCTTTTTCTTGTTCATTCAAAGACTCCGGCCAATTCCGCGCCCGATAGCGAAAAAGTAAATCAGGGAGTCGCTCGTCTGTAAATGGCAATTTACCTACGGCCAAGTCATCTGGCGTAGACGCTCTAACCTGCTGCAATAAGTTTTTATCAGAATTCGGTAAAAACTGACTATATAGCATACCATCGACATCGTCTCGACCCGGCGGCTCTGTATCCAAAACCTCGCGTATCTTTTCAACAACACTGGCGTCCATATTTTTCCAGCGCTGATAATTTTCACGACATACCACTAAATCTATTCCTAGCTCTACTGCTCTTTTTTCTTCTAGGGCTTTGGCCGTCACCACCATGGGACTTTTATTAATATGAATAGTTTTTATACCAACTCTGTTTTCACCCGCTGCCATTTTTGAGGATGGCATATACAGTTTCTCTCTGATTTCATCGACTGTTAAATGAATCCACTCATCCGGATTTTGGGCTAAATCGATAACCACCACGCCATTACTATTACGAGGATGTATCGCTATCGGAACGACTAATGCTGCGCAGCCATTTATTGCCAGATACTTAGATGACACATGCAACACAGGCTTTCTAGCCGCCACACTCAGGCATTTAGATACCTCAGATTTCTTTCTCAAACTCAATGCATAATCAAATAATTTAGGGTTAGTGTGTTTAATAAGCTTAGCAAGGTCTATCGTTGCCCTAACATCGACTAAGGCATCATGGGCTCCCATTTGCTCGATACCATTAGCTTGGGTTAACAATTCGAGTTTAAAACTGGGACTACCGTCTTCGCGCAATGGCCAGTTGATTGCCTCTGGTCTCAGGGCATAGCAAAGCCTTACTACGTCAATTAAATCCCAACGCGAGTTCCCATTCTGCCACTCGCGTCCATATGGCTCATAAAAATTACGATACAAACCATAACGAGTGAACTCATCGTCAAACCGAATACTGTTATAACCTACGCCACAAGTTCCTGCAGATGCTAATTCTTTATGCACTATTGCCATAAACTCAGCTTCATTGACGCCCTTGGCTAACGCATACTGAGGTGTAATGCCGGTAATTAAACAGGCCATCGGTTGTGGTAGAAAATCTAGCGCAGGCTGACAAAAAACCTCTAATGGCTCACCAATAATATTTAGCTCGCTATCGGTTCTAATACCAGCAAACTGAGAGGCTCTATCTTTAGAAGGGTCTATACCAAAGGTTTCATAGTCGTGCCAGTAGAAACTAAATGCCGCCATGTTTTATGTCCTTTTATGATTCTACTCGCCGTAAATATCTATTTGTTTTGTTTCTCTGATAGCCCAAGCTATCCAAAACCCTTAGAAATTTATGACCTACCATTACCCAAACTATGCTTTAAATTTCCGAAAAGCTTTAATAGTCCTCATACTGTCCAGCAATCAACTTAGTGTCAGTTGTCTTTTCTAAACGTGGGTTATCAGTGCAGAAAAGACAACTGACACTAATGCGACAATAGCATCACTCTCAACGCTATTAATACCAGAGTATTTTCCCTCTCTAATAGCCGAAATCGTCAAGGCACTCTGGTTTCAATAGCTCGCCAATATCAAAAATTTAGTTAAGCTTGTACAGCCATAAAAAAAACCGGTTCAACCGGCTCTTTTTATTGTATTTCTAAAGCATGCTCTTCAATTTTCTTTTTCCACTCTTGCGGCCCGGTTTGGTGCACCGAAACGCCTCGAGTATCTACCGCCACGGTCACTGGCATGTCAATTACGTCAAATTCATAAATTGCTTCCATCCCTAGCTCTGGGAAGGCAACAACCTCAGCATGTTTAATCGCTTTGGACACCAAATAAGCAGCACCGCCGACAGCCATTAAATAAACCGCCTCAAACTTTTTGATAGCATCTATCCCTACTGCGCCACGCTCAGCTTTACCAATCATGCCAGTTAAACCAGTTTGTTCTAACATCTTATGGGTAAATTTATCCATCCGCGTTGCAGTAGTGGGACCAGCTGGCCCCATCACCTCGTCACGCACCGGATCAACCGGCCCTACGTAGTATATAAAACGACCAGTTAAATCCACCGGTAACTCTTCACCATTAGCCATCATCTCTATCATTTTTTTATGGGCAGCATCACGGCCTGTTAGCATTTTACCAGACAGCAACAAAGTTTCGCCTGGCTGCCAATCTTTAATATCTTCTTTAGATACGCTATTTAAATCAACGCGCCTTACGTCGTCACCAACATCCCATGTAATGTTAGGCCAATCATCTAAACTCGGAGCCTCTTGCAATGAAGGCCCACTACCATCCAAAACAAAGTGCGCATGACGTGTAGCCGCACAATTAGGAATCATGGCTACTGGCAGTGACGCGGCATGCGTTGGGTAATCCATAATCTTTACGTCTAAAACGGTGGTTAAACCGCCCAAACCCTGAGCACCAATGCCCAGTTTATTCACTTCATCCATAATTTCTATGCGCAACTCTTCTGCTCGAGTATTTGGCCCACGCTCACGCAATTCATGAATATCAATTGGCTCCATCAGGCTTTCTTTAGCCATAAGCGCTGCTTTTTCAGCAGTCCCGCCGATACCGATACCCAACATTCCTGGCGGGCACCAGCCAGCACCCATGGTAGGTATGGTTTTAACAACCCAATCAACAATACTATCAGATGGGTTTAACATCGCCATTTTAGATTTATTCTCACTACCACCACCTTTGGCGGCAACCTGAATATCCACAGTATTACCTGCGACAACCTCATAATGAATAACTGCTGGAGTGTTGTCTTTGGTATTGGTTCGAGCACCAGCAGGGTCAGCCAAAATAGACGCGCGTAATATATTGTCTGGATTTAAATAAGCACGACGCACCCCTTCATTAACCATATCGGTCACACTCATTGACGCATCCCACTGCACATTCATACCAACTTTTACGAACACAGTAACAATACCAGTATCCTGACAGATAGGACGCTTACCTTGGGCACACATCCGCGAGTTAATCAGTATTTGAGCCATTGCGTCTTTCGCTGCTTGGCTTTCTTCTCGCAGATATGCCTCGTGAACGGCTTTAATAAAATCAGCGGGGTGATAATAAGAGATAAACTGTAGTGCATCGGCAACGCTGTCGATCAAATCATCCTGGCGGATTACAGTCATGAGGCTTTACTCCAAATTTAGCGTTAAAAATTACCGCGAATTATACATAAGTTATTGCACAGGAGCGCTTTCTAGTCGCAACAGTTTTTGATTTACCTCACGGCGATAACCATTGAACGATTCCACCCATTCCTCATTCTCTGCAACACGCTTAAGCAATTCTTGCTGCTGAGTGGTTAGCTTACCGGTAGACTCTTTTATTGTTTTCAAGCTTTGCGCAAGGCCGGTCATCTGAGCTTGTAATTTAGCGATAGCGGTCGCGTTGTCATTGGCAACGTAGAGTTGCTCATTCAAGGCGCTAATAGCTATTTGATTGGTGCCCAGCCTGGAATCGACATTTACATTAGCTTTCTCCAAACTGGCAATTGTTGTATTGTGTAAGAGGATTTTCTTATTCTGCTCTGCCAACGCTTTGTCATGTTTGGCTAATTCAGTTTTAGTCTTTTTCCAAACGTTGTCCCACAGTTTACGTACCTCCCTGTCTAACACTTTAACCTTATCTTCAAACTGAGTGTCAGACTGCATCATACTTTCATCGGTAATCGACAAGCGCTGCTCTAATGCTTGCATATTTTGTTGATAAGTAACCAATAGATTACTCGACGCCTGCAGTTGCTTTTGCATCTCAGCAATCCATGCTGCTAAGCCTACCAACCCCATTACGGCAATGACCAACATTAACTTAGTGCCACTAGTGGTGCCTTTGGCGACCGGAGCGCCAGCACTTTTTTTCACTTTTCCATTACTGGACTTTCTATCACCTCTATCGGCAATAAGTGGCGAGGATGATAAAACCGGATCTTCATCACGACGTGACGGCATTGATTCAATTCCTTAGGTCAATAAACATTACAGTATGCATGGTTAAACAAGCTATTTACGCTTAAGTTTCGTATTAGTGCAAAAATTGCTGCACTAGCTAGGTTAAAACTATACTATATTGCTACTAATTACTTGTACCTTCTTACGTGTACAGGATAACAAAATTACAAACTAACTGGAGATTCCTATGGGCGATTTTATATCAATGGATTTACTTTTCCGCTGGCTGCATGTGTTATTTGGTATTACATGGATCGGTCTACTTTACTACTTTAACTTTGTACAAACTGAGTACTTTAAAGAAGCTGAGCCTGCGGCTAAATCAGATGCAGTAGCGAAGCTAGCGCCACGCGCACTTTGGTGGTTTCGCTGGGGTGCTATGTTTACTTTTATCACCGGCATAGTCTTGCTAGCGTGGGTCGGAGCTAGAGCAAACTCCTACATCATGATGGGCGCCCTAATGGGAACCTTTATGTTCCTGAACGTATGGCTAATTATTTGGCCAAACCAAAAAATTGTTATTGGTTTGAAGGAAGGTGATAAAGCCGCTGCTGCCGCTAAAGCTGGCCTTGCTTCCAGAACTAATACGCTATTTTCAGCACCTATGCTTTTAGGAATGTTTGGTTCTGGTCATGGCGCTGGAGCTGGATTAATTCCGCTAATGTCGTCAATATCTAACGGCTTCTGGGCGGTATTGGCAATTATCGTTGCATTGCAGCTTAATGCAATATTTGGAAAACAAGGTCCGATGACATCAGTTAAAGGCGTTATTCACTGCTCTATTGCGTTAACGTTTGTGTTTGTGGCGCTACTGCAATTCGTATAGGGTTGTAAGTAAATTAAGAGACCGCTATCGCGGTCTTTTTTTTTGTCTACAATATGGTTACAAGTAGTTACAAGGCTGGTATTTTCCCCAGTTAGAGCTAATATCAAACTGCCAACAATAATAAGACAGAGGACAAACCATGGCGCGAGTCAACGTTAGTCAAAATCACAATAAAAGCGACGATGATGTACGAAAAATTGTTAATGCCCTGGCAGATGATTTAAAACGTCGCTATGGCATAAATCCAAACTGGCAAAGTGATAACTTAGTGAGTTTTAAACGCAGAGGTGTAACTGGCCAGCTAAAAATCTCCCCCTGTAGAGTTACCATAGACCTAGATGTTGGTTTTTTACTCAGCGCCTACTCAGGGAAAATAAAGACAGAACTAACCATGATGATGGCTAAAAACTTGGCTGACTAAAACTTAAGATAAAAAAAAACCCCGAATAAGTCGGGGTTTTTTGTGCTTAGCTGGAGGGCTGGGTTACATCATACCGCCCATACCGCCCATACCGCCCATGCCGCCCATATCAGGCATACCGCCACCAGCTCCATCTGTGGCTGGCAGATCAGTAATCATGCACTCTGTAGTAATCATAAGACCGGCAACAGATCCCGCTGCTTGTAGCGCGGTGCGCGTTACTTTAGCCGGATCAAGGATACCCATTTCAATCATATCGCCGTATTCGCCGTTTGCCGCGTTATAACCGAAGTTGCCTTCACCGTTCTTAACTTTTTCAAGAACAACTGAATCCTCATCGCCAGCATTTTTAACAATTTGGCGAAAAGGGCTTTCCATTGCGCGAAGCGCAGCAGCGATGCCAACATTTTGATCTTCGTTCTCACCCTTAAGACCAGTGATGTTTGCAATAGCCCGAATAAGAGCAACACCACCACCGGCAACAACACCCTCTTCTACTGCAGCGCGAGTAGAATGCAATGCGTCTTCAACGCGTGCTTTCTTCTCTTTCATTTCCATTTCTGTAGCGGCGCCTACTTTAATTACTGCAACACCACCAGCTAGCTTAGCAACACGTTCTTGTAGCTTTTCACGATCGTAGTCAGAAGTAGTGTTTTCAATTTGAACACGTACTTCATTAACGCGTGCTTCAATAACTTTCGTATCACCAGCACCATCAACAATAACAGTATTATCTTTGTCCATAGTGACGCGCTTAGCTGTACCTAGGTGCTCAAGAGTTACGGCTTCAAGCTCTAAACCTATTTCTTCAGCAATAACCGTGCCGCCAGTCAAGATAGCGATATCTTGTAACATAGCTTTACGACGATCACCAAAACCAGGTGCCTTACAGGCAGCAACTTTAACAATACCACGCATGTTGTTAACAACTAAAGTTGCCAAGGCTTCGCCTTCAACGTCTTCAGCAATAATCATCAATGGTCTACTTGCTTTAGCAACTTGCTCTAACACAGGCAGTAACTCACGAATGTTAGAGATTTTTTTATCAACTAACAAAATAGCAGGAGACTCTAACTCGACGCTCATACTGTCTTGGTTGTTAATGAAATATGGCGATAAGTAACCGCGATCAAACTGC
Source organism: uncultured Cellvibrionales bacterium (assembly GCA_963933215.1). GTDB lineage: Bacteria > Pseudomonadota > Gammaproteobacteria > Pseudomonadales > CAWVSB01 > CAWVSB01. The sequence goes on along the minus strand of CAWVSB010000002.1, from coordinate 216,632 downwards.
ATACCTTCAACAACGTCTAATTCGTTTTCTAGGCCGGTGCCTTCTTCAACAGTAATAACACCTTCTTTACCAACTTTGTCCATTGCTTCAGCAATGATTTCACCAATATTGGTGTCACTGTTGGCAGATATTGTACCCACTTGTGCAATCGCTTTAGTGTCTGCACAAGGCTTAGCCATAGCTTGAATTTGCTCAACAGCGGCAGCTATCGCTTGATCGATACCACGTTTAAGGTCCATTGGGTTCATCCCGGCTGAAACAGACTTAAGCCCTTCGCTAACAATTGATTGCGCTAGTACAGTGGCTGTAGTGGTGCCATCACCGGCTACGTCTGATGCTTTAGAAGCAACTTCTTTCAGCATTTGAGCGCCCATGTTGGCAAACTTATTTTCTAACTCAATTTCTTTCGCAACAGACACACCATCCTTAGTGATTGTTGGAGCACCGAAAGATTTATCTAAAATTACGTTACGGCCTTTAGGGCCCAAAGTTGTTTTTACTGCGTCAGCTAGAATGTTTACACCTTCTAACATTTGCTTGCGAGCGCTGTCGCCAAATGCTACGTCTTTAGCCATGATTTCTACTTCCTTAAAAATTAATTAGATAATTTGGTTTAAATAAAACGACTATAGAAACTAGCTCTCTAGAACGCCATAAATATCGCCTTCGCTCATAATAATCAGCTCTTCACCGTCAATCGTTACAGGATTACCTGCGTATTGACCAAAAACTACAGTATCGCCTACTTTTAAAGCTACTGGACGGACATCACCGTTATCCGAAACAGCACCATCACCTACAGCCAAAACTTCACCCTGGGTTGGCTTTTCTTTAGCCGATCCAGTTAGCACGATTCCGCCAGCAGAAACCTGCTCTTCTTCTTTGCGACGAACGACAACACGATCGCGTAGTGGACGTATATTCATTGCTGTATTTCTCCAATTTAGTTACATTTTTTAATACCCACAATAGGTATTTATTGTTTTAATTCATTCACTTAACTATCAATTACGCTATTAGCACTCTATACAAAAGAGTGCTAATAATAGGGCGGGAACAATTGTAGTCAAGTGCCGCCCTTCTCGCCTGACTTAATTGGGGTCAATCAATAACATTTCAAGCCCCGAATAGAAACTAAAGCTTATCTTTGTGCTCAGTGTATTCGCCTTCAATTATCTCGCCTTCGATACTGCTATTTATAGACTGAGAATACTGCTGAGTGGCAGAAGTATGGAACTGACCGTTAATCGTCATACTAGAAACTAAGCGGCTAAATACAGTTTTTACTAATAGCTTGCGAGTAAAAGGAAGTAGCAAGCAAAATCCGACCCCGTCAGTAATAAAACCAGGGGTTAATAATAATGCCCCACCGGCTGCTAACGCGAGGCCTTCAGCCATTTCTTGGGCCGGCACTTCACCGCTATTAATCTTTTGATTAGCTCGTAGCAAAGTATCTAAACCCTGCTTGCGCAGCAATGCTAAACCAATCATTGCGGTTAACAGCACTAAACCAACCGTGTTTAAGGCGCCAATTTTACTACCTACTTCTATTAATAACAGCATTTCTAAAATTGGGGTTACAACAAATAATACAAGTAAAAGCATTCAGGGCTCCTTGGTTATGAGTTATTCTATGGGGACCAAATAGCATAATTTCAAGCTCGCGTATAAGTTTACTATTTTGCGTTTTTTAGACGAATCCTGCAAACTGCGCCGTTTGTCGCTAACCATTAATAGGTAAAGCAATGGATATTAAAGATAAAGTTGTAGTGATTACTGGCGGTGGCCAAGGCTTGGGGCGTGCAATGGCATTAGTACTTGCAGCTAAAGGCGCAAAGCTAGCGTTAATCGACTTAAACCAAGAGAAGCTAGATGAGTCTGCCCAGCTTTGTAAGGATGCTGGTGGTGAAAGCAAGGGCTATGTTGCCAATATCGCCAAAGAAGAAGAGGTAGAGCAAGTATTTAACAGTATCGCTGCTGATTTTGACCAAATTGATGTACTGGTTAATAACGCCGGTATTATTCGCGACTCGATGATGATTAAAGTAAAAGATGGCGAAATCACCAAACGTATGAGTATGGCTGAGTGGCAGTCGGTGATTGATGTAAATCTAACGGGGGTATTTTTATGCGGCCGTGAAGCCGCTACCAAGATGATTGAGAAAGGTAATCCGGGCGTCATCATCAATATTTCTAGTATTTCTAGAGCTGGTAACATTGGCCAATCAAACTATTCAGCAGCTAAAGCTGGTGTCGCGGCAATGGCCGTTACTTGGGCTAAAGAACTGGCCCGCTTTGGTATTCGAAGTGCAGCAATTGCACCAGGTTTTATTGCCACCGAAATGGTCGCTTCAATGAAACCAGAGGTATTAGAAAACATTTGTAAAGGTGTACCGCTTAAGCGCATGGGCGAGCCAGCAGAAATTGGTAAAGCTGTAGCCTACATTATTGAAAGCGACTATTTCACCGGTCGTGTTATTGAAATGGACGGAGGACTTAGACTTTAACCGCTACTGTTAAAATCTAAGTTTATAGCCGGTATTGTTGTTATTGTAATCACTAATATTACCGGCTTATGCTAACCCTATGAACGATCAAGACCTGCAAGTAATCTACTTAGTCATCCACTCTATTCCCAAAGGTAAAGTAGCCACCTACGGGCAAGTAGCCGCTATTGCCGGCCTGCCGGGCAAAGCTAGAATGGTCGGTAAAATACTATCGCATCTGCCACAAGGCTCAGCTATCCCTTGGCACCGCGTGATCAACGCAGCGGGAAAGATATCACTACCAGAAGAAAGCGACAGCTATGTCGAACAACAGCAGCGCTTAAAACAAGAAGGCATAGAATTTAACGGCGCAAAAATAAAACTTAAAACTTATCAGTGGAAAAATTAATGCACAGATGCCACATTAGCCTCTATTTTATGTCGATTTACAATTAATATCACTACTAAAATGATGGCTGGAATACCTAAAGCGGCGGCAACTAAAAAGAAACTTGAGTAGCTGCTAGCATCCACAACAAACCCAGAAAAACCACTCAAAAATTTTCCTGGCAACGTCATTAACGAACTAAAAAGAGCGTATTGAGTAGCCGTATAAGTTCTATTTGTTAAGCTAGATAAATATGCAACAAACGCAGTCGTAGCAATACCGCCACTAAGGTTGTCTGCACTAATAACCAATATCAACCAATTTAAATCCGGACCAATACTAGCCAGTGTTGAAAATAGTATATTGGTGACTGCGACCATGACAGCCCCGACTAATAAAGGACCATAAAACCCATACCTCACCACTATACTACCGCAAAGAAAAGAGCCTATTATAGTCATGAAAAAACCAAAAAACTTAACGACTTGCGCAATTTCAGTTTTAGTAAAGCCTAAGTCTAAATAGAAAGGATTCGCCATAATCCCCATAGTAATATCGCTAAGTCGATAGAATGCAACGAACAGTAAAATTAATATAGCTAACTGTCCATTACGAGTAAAAAAATCTGAAAGAGGGTTAATAACGGCTTGCTTTAATTTACTAAAAGCAGAGCTTTGATTATTACTAGAGCTTATTTCACCAACACCAACTACAGGTTCTGCTACCAGTAATACCGTAACCATCACAAACCCCATAATGGCAGCCATAGATAAATACGCCTGAGACCAACCGTAATTGTCAGCAATTAAAAAAGCCCCAGCTCCAGCCACTAACATAGCAACTCGGTAGCCAAAAATGTACGCCGCCGACATAGCTCCTTGCAACCTTGATTCAACCGCTTCAATTCTATAAGCATCGACCGCTATATCTTGAGTAGCTGACGAAAATGCAATCAACACAGACCATAATGCAACATACAATAAATTAGCCGATGGATCGATTGTTGATAAAAATATCAATCCAATAGCAATGCCTAGCTGCCCCGCTAAAATCCAGCTTCGCCTGCGTCCAAAGCGACTCAAAAATGGCAAGGAGACTCTATCAACCACTGGCGACCAAATAAACTTAATAGAATACGTGATGCCAACCCATGCAAATAGTCCAATATCGGAACGACTAACGCCACTATCACTTAACCAAGCACTCAGAGTTGAGAACACTAATAGAAATGGTAACCCAGCGCCAAAGCCAATTATGCACATGGCTATAACGCGTGGTTTAGCGTATATAGAGGTGGCATTCCACCACGATATTTTATCGATTGTCATAGAGACTCAAATTGGGTACTAGTCGCGGAAATTGTCAAATTGCAAAGGCTGCTCTAAATCTTGCTCTCGCAATAAAGCCATTACCTGTTGCAGATCATCACGTTTTTTAGCTGTCACTCGGACATGATCACCTTGAATAGCCGACTGCACTTTCATTTTTTCTTCTTTAATAATTTTGACAATTTTTTTACATAGCTCTGTCGATAAGCCATGTTTTAAGGTCACGGCTTGCTTAACTATCTTGCCCGACTGAACCTCATCGCCAATTTCCATCGCCTTGGGGTCAATAGTGCATTTAATCAATGTAGCTCTGAGCATATCGACCATTTGTTCTAGCTGAAAATCAGCTTCAGCTGTTATATCAATAGTATGATCACTCAGTTCAAAACTTGCATCAATGCCTTTAAAATCAAAGCGGTTCTTAATCACCCGCTTCACTTGATCGACGGCGTTGGTCAATTGATGCGTATCTACTTCAGATACTACGTCAAAGCTTGGCATTTTTTTGCTCCTGGGGTTAGAAATGATTTTGATGATACTATCAGCAACCAGATAAAAACCACAGTAAACCGCAAAGACATTTATTTAAAATGCACAATAACGACAACTTTGATGGCTGGACAATTTTAGGCGCAGGGGCTATCGGCTGCCTTTGGGCTACTAAACTTTATCAGGAGGGGATCGGGGTCAGCTTACTGCTTAAAAACGACCATGGTTTAGCTCAGTACAAAACCGCTGGTGGTATAACCCTTGCGGGTACAGAAGAGACGCTATTTAAAATTCCAGCAGTATCAATTGATTCTAAGCGGTCAGTGATATCACATTTATTGGTCTGTACAAAATCTCATCAGACCATTGAGGCATTAAACTCGATAATTAATCTAATAGACGAAAACACCGTTATCGTCCTGCTACAAAACGGCATGGGCGTTGCAGAGCAGCTAGTAAATCTAATACCTAACAACTCGCTTTTGCTGGCAAGTACCACTAGCGGTGCCAATATTTTAAAACCATTTACAGTGAATGCTGCGGGTGAAGGGAAAACTATACTTGGTGCTTACCGCCAATCACAACACGCATTGTGCCTACAAATTATAAGTTTGTTGCCACAACGACCATCGCCAGTGATAGTGAGTAATAATATTTATAAGCAGCTTTGGTTAAAGCTAGCAGTAAATTGCATTGTTAACCCGATAACCGCGGTAAATGACTGCGCTAATGGTGAACTCTTAAAGCATGAATGTCTAATAGATAAAATGAGGCTGCTGGCAAAAGAAATTAGCTTAGTTGCCAAAGCTTGCGGCCAAAATATTGAATATGAAATGATTTTTGATACCGCTAGCGAAGTCGCAAAGCAAACCACAAGTAATATATCTTCAATGCTGCAAGATGTGCGGGCCAATAGAAAAACTGAGATAGATTTTATTAATGGCTACCTAGAACGACAAGCAAAACTGCAAGGTATTGAGACACCGGTAAACAGCTCACTTATTCAACAAGTGCAAACCTTATACAAACAAGATAAACACTGACAACCCAATTACCCACAGCACGACACAGCGGTGGAGCAATTGCTGTAAACCTACTATTTGCTGATTCCCATCACTAATTGATTTAGCTCGATCAGCAGACAAGCATTCACCTTGACATGCCAGCTCTTCGTTTACGCCAAGTGCCGCGATAGCATAATTCATTAACATTTCACAAACTGAGTCAGAAGTAATCGTCATTCGTTTTCGCCACAGCACAAAACAACTGCCAAAGTTTCCTGCCAAGGCAAAACTTAAACCCAATAATTGTGCTGGCAACCATTCCACCCAATGCATTAGAGCTTGAATAGGCTTAACTATTGAGGCCTCATTAGTTAATGAATGGCGTGAATATAGGAAACCTAAGCGATACGCTAAAGCACCACTTGGCCCCAGTAATAAAAACCAAAAGATAACGACAAACCAGCGTTCAAACCCTTGATAAACGATAGAGGTAAACGCATGTTTATGGAGTTCTGCTAGGTTGCCTACTTCAATTTCATCATTGCCCAATGGTTTTAAACATGAAAAGTCTTGTGCGTGACAATAAGCTCCTTCCATATCATCGCTATTCCAGCTGCGCAAATAGGTTTCAACCAATTGATTAAATTCATTACGTCCCAGACTGTACAACAATACCATACAGGTAATGACTAATTCAGCAATGCCAAAAGCCACGCCATCAACCTGCCACAATACTAACTGTACTAGAGCTGCAGGCAACAATACGACTAATAATGGCAGTAGCCAAACAGCTGCATTTTTAGCTGCAGGGTTAGCCAATAATTTTTTTATTATTGAGTTAAACCAAGAGTCTTGCTGAATAGGCCCGCCACTGCCCCAGTATTGTAACAGCGCAAATACTATTAGAATTGAAAACAATTTCATAATTACCGCCTGTTGTGAACAAACTAGTGCTGGCTAACCATCTTTATATCTCGACCAATCAAATGACTCACCAGGGTCGGTTTTTCTGCCCGGCGCAATATCACAATGACCAACTATACGCTCGTCGTTAATAGCTGGATATGCTTGTTTAATAGCAGTAGTTGCCTCAAATAATGCTGTATATTGCTCGTCGGTGTAAGCAATATTATCAGTCCCTTCAAGCTCAATACCGATACTAAAATCGTTGCAGGCATCACAACCTTCAAAATTAGAAATACCCGCATGCCATGCGCTATCATTAAAGTTAACGTATTGCGTAACCCAGCCAGCCCGGTCGATAACCAAGTGAGCCGACACAGTCAGCTCTGCTATTTTTGCAAAAAAAGGATGTTCAGAGGTATCTAGGCAATTAGTAAAAAACTTATCAATACAGCCAGTTCCAAACTGGCCAGGCGGTAGACTTATATTATGGATAACCAATAAACTTGGCTTGTCGCCTGCAGGACGTAAATTAAAATTATCAGACGGAGACTGAGTAGCTCCAATCAGAATTCCTTTATTAACCGTATAGCGCTGTTCCACCACAACTCCTTACCGGCCAATTAATTTAAATTTTCTTTTAAGACAGACAATGCACGGTCAAAAAACAGTCTATCATCAATTCCTTCCACAGCATTCTTTACAATTTTTTCAGCAAGCTCCGCGCGACTAAAAGTCTGCACATCGCGGCCACTTCTATCGATAAAAATATACTTTCCGGGTGGATCTATTATCACGCTCAAACGATATAAATAGCCACCCTCTTTATTGTTCAGATCAAACCAACTCCCTTCTGAAACATTAGACAGCACTCTAATATTTTCAATTTCTTCCATACTATCTTGCTCACCAGCGGTACTTTTTACTGCCAACCCCCAGCGCGACTGCCCATTAGCAGCCAAGTCGTGGCATTTCTCTAATTCATCAAACAGGCGATTCATCTCGAAGTGACCCATTTCCATACGAGTAAGCCCGTTGTACAAGCTACGTTTTAAACCAGGCAATAATCTCGTTAACCGACTTTTATCGGGGGCCGTTATTTTGGCCGCAACACTCCATACTAACTCGTCGACAACTTTGATGGCCGCCAACCAGTTTTCGCCCTCTTCGCCTTCACGCAAATAGATCATAAACAGAAGCTTGGACCAATAAAATTTAATCGTATCGCGAACCCTTACTGGCAAGGTAATACTATCTATTCGCGTTGCTATCTCTCGCTTAACAAACATATTTCCAGCTTCAGCTCTCGCTTGACCTTTGCCACGCTCGATCAACCGTTGCGCACCTATAGCTCTGCGTTTCGTTTCAACATCACGGAAAATCATAAAATCTGCGAGGGCTTGTTGAAATAGATGTATATCGTCTGAGAATTCGGTAAGTACAAGCTCGACAACTTCACGTATTTTCTTATAATAAAAATCGCGACCAGCCTCTTCTCCCGGCCGCCAACCCAAACCAGAGACAACCAACTCATCTATTAATTTTCTCGCCGGATGCACCGCTTGACTAAATAGACTTTTATCCAACAAAGCAACTTTAGCCACTGGAATTTGTAACAAATTCAATAACGCACGCATTGGCAGCGCCATGGATTTATCAGTGTTTAGCACGTCAAATAACATGCTAACAATATCTATGGTGTCAGTATCCGTGGTACTTAGCTCATACCGACTATCGGGGGCTGCGTTAGTATTGAACAACTCCAGCAGCTTATGCTTTAGGTTAACTTTCTCAGGCATTTGGTTAATATAACCTGCCTTATCGACAGTTAGATCGGCACTGGACTGAACCAACGATGACAGTGCAGTGACCACCATATTACGCCTTATTACGGTTACATTTTCAACATCTTCGTTATCGGTAATATCAGAGCCCACTTGTTTACGGTTATCTCTTACCAGCTGCTGAAGCGTTGAAAACACTTCGTCTGACTCTCCTTCATCCTCATACTGATGTTCAAAATTAGCATTTTCTTTATTTTCGTTTTTAGCCAATTGAACATTTGGTAAAACACCCATATCAGCTAACAAACTATTCAGTTTTATATACAAGTTACCAATCTGGCCGAGCACTTCTTTTTCAAATAATTTGAGCAGTAATAAGCGCATACGAACGTCAATATTTACATCAGTCGTTGCCATCATAAATGCAGTACAAATTTTCTCCGGCGATATAGCATTATTACCTTCATCTACAACCTGTGTACCTATAAGTCTATCGAGACGCAATGACAATAAAGACAGCTCATCACCAAAACGATTCCTGGTTCTAGCCACCATACTTTCAATAGCAACATTCTCTTCTAGCTCACTGTCCCTAACTAGCGCTAAGCGCGAGCTCTTAAGTGACGCGCTATTGCCACCGTCTATCATCAACTCAAATCCAACCGTAAATTCACCTTTATAGCGAGTTAGCACTCCACCTCGCTCTAAGCGAAGCTCTCGCATCGCTTCAAAGTATAAGTTTTGATCTGAATTAACTGCGGCGCGCTCGGCCATCGCAAACAAAGAGTCATCGACACGATCAAATAACGCAGCCAACAAATTTTGTAAATTGACATCAGTAAGCTCTAAAACTCGCCTCAAAATCGAGTCGCCAGTGGTATTCCCATCTGAATCGAGATTACGCTTATTGGCAGCTGTAGCTTTAGAGTTTTTCATTACTGATTGTTTTTGCCCGAATAACTAACAAGTATAGAAGCCATAGCCAAAACCACAAGTAATGATAAGCTATAATGGCGATAATTAAATAGCTATAAGCGAGTAATATGACCAACCAGCAAGACGAAAACAAAACTCCCATTGGCATCGGTATGATTGGTATTGCTTGGCTACTTATTATGGTGGTGGCCGCACTATGGTATCAAGAGTGGGCCGAACAACAGCTAAACCCTAATCGAAAAGTTAGTGGCAGCAGTAATGGCATTAGTACCTCAATTAAGCTGGCCGCAAACAAGCAGCATCAATATATCGCTAAAGGGCAAATAGGTGATGTGCATGGCGTTTTTATTGTTGATACGGGGGCAACAGAGGTGGTCGTGCCACAGCAGCTGGCACGCCGCGCCAATTTAGCGCAAGGCGCACCCAGCAAAGCGATGACCGCTAACGGCCTTATCACTGTTTATAGCACCATAATCCCAGTTATGAATATCGGCCCATTGGTGATTCGAGAGGTTGAAGCTAGTATTAACCCTGCAATGCAAGGGTCTGGCATTTTATTAGGAATGAGTGCTTTAAAAGATATGGAAATACTGCACTCCAACGGAATATTGACCATTACCCAGATGCAATAATACCGCGTCAACGAAATTTTCATTATCGCAATGAAATAAGCCTGTTAGAATACTCCTGCTTAGAACTTTACGGATATTTACATGCAATCACCAAAACAGTATAAACAAATTCTAATCGACAATGTTACTACCGCATTAGCTGAAGATATTGGCACTGGCGATATTACCGCCGAACTAATCCCTGCTAATAATAGCGGAGTCGCCACAGTAATCACCCGCGACCAGGCTATTATTTGCGGCCAGCAGTGGGTAGATGAAGTTTTTAAACAAGTTGATCCTAAGGTAAAGCTAGAATGGCATTTTAATGACAGCGAGCAAGCATCGCCGGGGCAAATATTATTTACTGCACAAGGTAATGCACGCAGCCTGTTAACAGCCGAGCGCTGTGCGCTAAACTTTTTACAACTACTTTCAGGTACAGCATCTTTAGCCCGTGACTATGCTGATGCTGTCGCCGGTACTAAAGTTCAGTTGCTCGATACGCGGAAAACAATTCCTGGGCTGCGCGCCGCACAAAAATACGCGGTAACCTGTGGTGGCTGTGTCAATCATCGTATCGGCTTATATGATGCTTTTCTGATTAAAGAGAACCATATCAACGCTTGTGGCAGTATCGCAGCAGCAGTAGCGCAAGCAAAGAGTAACCATCCCAAAATTAAAGTGGAAGTAGAGGTGGAAAACCAAGCCGAGTTAGAACAAGCATTAGCGGCGAAAGCAGATATTATAATGTTAGATAACTTCTCGATTACTCAAACCAAAAAAGCCGTCGCTTTTGTTGATGGCAAAGCAAAGTTAGAGGCATCTGGTGGCATCACTAGAAAGAAATTACGCGCCTATGCTGAAACTGGCGTAGATTACATTTCAATTGGCGCACTAACTAAAGATGCTATAGCTATTGATCTATCTATGCGGGTAGAGATTTAATAAGCGGTGAAAGCAGGCGCTAAAAGCGCCTACTTTCACCGCTGTTAAGTTAAGAGCACAAAGCGACCGCTGGCTCAACATAATCATAGTTATGAGCTATAGCTACTGCCTCGTATGTCACCATACCTTTACACACATTCAAACCCTGCATTAGATGCGTATCGTTTAGCATCGCTTGCTTAGCATCATTTGCTAACTGCAAAGCAAAAGGCAGAGTCGCGTTATTGAGCGCCAATGTCGACGTACGAGCAACTCCACCAGGCATATTTGCGACACAGTAATGTACGACGCCGTCAACAACATAGGTTGGGTCTTGGTGAGTTGTGGCCTTAGACGTTTCAAAACAACCACCTTGGTCAATTGCCACATCAACCACTACCGAGCCCTTTTTCATTCGGCTAATAAGATCTCGACTCATTAGCTTAGGCGCTGCCGCCCCAGGAATGAGTACCGCGCCAATCACCAAATCTGCCTGCAATGCATACTCTTCAATCGCAGCACTCGTTGAGTAAACGCAATTTAGACGGCCAGCATAGTCATTATCTAATTGGCGTAGACGCTCTATACTGCGGTCTAGGATAGTGACGTTTGCTCCCATACCAGTAGCCATATAGGCCGCATTTTCTCCAACTACTCCTCCACCGATTACCAAAACTTTTGCTGGAGCAACACCAGGTACACCCCCTAATAATACCCCGCGGCCACCTTGGGCTTTCTCTAAATGATACGCTCCCGCTTGTACCGACATACGTCCAGCTACTTCGCTCATTGGCGCAAGTAGTGGCAAGGCGCCGTTACTGTCGGTGACAGTTTCATAGGCAATACAGATAGCACCAGACTCAACTAGCAACTTGGTTTGGGCAGCGTCGGGCGCTAAATGCAAATAAGTATATAAAATCTGTCCTGACCTAAGCATCTTGCATTCGTTAGCTTGCGGCTCTTTAACTTTGATAATCATGTCAGCTTTAGCAAAAATTTCTTCAGGTGTTGCCACCATCTTTGCACCTGCAGTAATATATTCATCATCGTCAAAACCAATACCCGCACCAGCGCTTACTTCAACTAGCACCTGATGACCACCCGCAGTAAACTCTTGAACTGAAGCTGGGGTTAGCCCGACACGATATTCATGATTTTTTATTTCCTTTGGAACACCAATTAACATAGCCATAATCTCCGTTAAATCGTTAAAGTTATCAATAAGTCGATGTCACTATTATATTTTTATCGATTAGTTTTATTTTCTTGTTTACTTAATAAAATTAGTCGATTAACCTAAATTTTTAGTAAAATAAAGGTTAATCATAAGCGTCATGCCAGAAAGAATTGCTAGTAAGCTAAGTAAAATAGATCGCAATATATTGCGTATTCTGCAAGAAGATGCGCGCATTTCATATGCCGAATTGGCTCGGCAAGTTGGGCTAACCACCACTCCATGTATAGAGCGAGTGCGTAAATTAGAAAAGCTGGGCGTAATTAACAGCTATAGGGCCATATTAAACCCTGAGTATTTAGATGCAGGCTTAGCAGTATTTGTACAGATAAGATTATCTCGAACATCCCAAGACAACTTTGAAGCCTTCCGCCAAGCCGTCATCCAGTTAGATGAAGTACAAGAATGCTATTTAGTGTCTGGAAATTTTGATTATTTAATTAAGGCTCGAGTTGCAGGCATGCCCGCATATCGGGAATTTTTGGGCGAAACACTACTGACACTGCCAGGAGTAGATGCATCGACTAGTTACGTTGTAATGGAACAAGTGACAGAAACATTGGCAATCCCAGTACCCTACAGATAGCACTATTAATTAGCATTAAGAATGCCGTCTAGATTTTGATCTACTCCCATGCGCTGACCAAAGCCTGGTTGAACACAGGTAAACGTTATTTCTTGTCCAGCTGTGTTGGCCTGAGAACTAAGATCCGCTAGTGACAAACTAGTGCCATCATCGACCAAGAAAGTACCACCTTCTTGCATAAAGGCTCCGCGACTGACTCCACCAATCACTGCTTTAGCAATTAAATCACATTCTTCGGGGCTATTTTCTAACGCTCTAGCCACCAGTAAATCTCGGCGAGCAATAACGTCACTGCCATCACTACCTTGTAGTGTTACTTGCTGACCAACCACCGGTGCTAGATTAGTATCAAAAGCAAACATAAAGTCTACCACTTGCTCGCGCTGGGCATCGCTATCAAAATCAAATACTCCTTTTTGTAAGAAAGAGCTCACTGTCGATATAGCACCATCATGCAACATACCAAAACCTTTTATTTGATCACCAAACACTGCTAGATTGTCGCTTTCACCAAACATTCCTACCTTGGTATACACATTGCGTAAATGTGGCACTTTGAAATCTTCAGTGATACCTGGCCCTTCATTGGTCATTTTGCCATCTGTACCAAAATGTTTTTGCGAAACATCCAATACATGACAGTGATTACAGGTCAGAGCGCCCCCGGTCGTAATATCGTTTAAATAAACTCTTTGTCCTTCTGCTTGATCTATCGTCAAACTATTATCCAAATTGCGAATCGGATTAGGCGGCGGTACAAGACTTAATGAAAAGTCAGTAAATGACTGCATATCAGCCTCATCTAACTCGGTTTCTCGGCCTAATAAGCCCACAAATGCAGGATTAAACTCTTTAAAGGCCCCAGCTTCTAGCTGTTCCTGTAGCCCGTTCACCTCAACTGGATTATTACCAAAGCGATCACCACGCCAATGCAAAGGTCCACTGTCTGCCATGCCCCTAAAAGTCTGAGTGGTCATCGGTCCCTTCATGGGATGAAAGTTTTCAAATGTACGATTACGTAAACGTACAAATTCGTTGATATTTTCGACCAGCAAACCATCAGGATTACCCAAATCCCAAGCGAGGGCATCGAGGTCACCAAAAATATGACAGGAACCACAACTCGCCGTACCATTGGCTGAACTCAAATTCGCATCGTAAAGAATCTGCCTACCGCGCTGTATAGACGCTGATTCAGGGGTGAACATTGTAGTACTAGACAAGATCGAGAACGAGGCTGTATCAATAACTTGAATAGAATTATCAAACCGACTGTAGACATACAAGCGACTATTGTCACCACTTAAAGCCAGTCCAGCTGGCCCTCCAACTGGCAAGATTAAATGATCTGCAGCATTGGGAGTAAATGTATCTGAATCTATATCCGCGGTTGCAAAACGGGCTATTTTATTTGAACCAAACGCCGCCATATACATTGTCGCCCCGTCGCTAGATATGACCATGTCTTGCGGCTGCGCCAAAGACTTTTCTTTTTCACCGGCAGCTAAACTTTCACCTTCATGAATCGAAAAATCCACATGCTTATTTAACTGTCGCGGCAATACGCTAGCCCCATCAATTACCGTAATTCTATTTTTGGCAATATTCCCCCTTACACTAGTTGCTCCGGGTTGTTCGCCGGGGCCTTCGAATCGAACGACGTTACGAGCATCGGTGTTACTGACATAAAGGTTGCCATTGACGGGGTTGACTGCCATATTAAATAAGGTTGTACCGACGCCAGAAAATGTATTAACCAACGCCGGCGGCGCAGCATTGGCATTTATTTCAAACACATCAAAATCAGGTAAATCAAACTTTACTGAAGAACTCCAATCAGTACCGGCATTGTCACGCCAGGTGCTGTCAGCCTTACTAAACTTTACAATCAAACCAGTCGCAGGCTGCCGCTCACCCTCTATATTGACTACAGGTAGCGCTTTACCCGCATCAACTTCGGGCGCATTGCCGACCGTTGTGGTTTGATTTCCCGACATAAACGCCGCTGCATAAACAGTACTTTGATCCGGCGTAACCGCTAACGCGCGCGGTGAATCGGCAAATAAGTTAATAATTGTCACTGGCTCGCCACCCAGCTGCGTACCTAGATCAGCAGGATCGAAAACCCACACATCCGCCCTTCCCAAACCTTCGACTTTTAAATCGGCGACTGTAAAAGTCGGATGATTTTGTCCGCGATAAGCCGCAGTGATAAATGCACGCTGATTAGGAATTCCTGCAAATACAATATCCCTCGGCTCGTCGCCGATCAGCAAAGTATTAATAACTCGTGGGACTGATGAAACATCAACAATACTGACGCTGTCAGATAAATGGTTAACTACCCAAACCTCAGTATTAGACTTTGCTGCCACGGCAACAGGCTCTAAGCCTACCGAAACAGATGCAGACAACTCTATTCCGCCAGCCACTACGTTAAAGATTTCTAGGCTATGGTTAGCCATATTGGTTACAAATAACCGACTGCCATCTGGTGATAATGCGGTAGTGCGCACCGGTCCACTTTCAAAAATATCACTTTGAATAGCAAGCGTAGGAACGGGCGCCGATGGCCCATCGGGGACATCTGGGCCTTCGGCGCCCGTAGGACTTGAAGTAACTGCATCACCATTGCTGCTGGCACCGCCGCCACTGCAACCAGCCGTCAGCATAATACCCAACACCAAGAAAACCGCTGTTATCATAGTCATTAACTCACCGATCATTATTATAATGTCATGAGTATACTAAACTTACCCCTCGTGCAACAATTATTACGTAACTAATACACTATTTATTGCCAATAATGCGTAATCTATCGCAAATTGTTAGCGCTGCTGTATTATTGAATTATTACCTACTAGGTTGGTATATTTTATGCTGATTCTTCCTCGTTAATTTAACAAGATATCGATATGAACGAAACTGTTTTACTAATCCTCTCCTCGCTGGCGGTGATAATAATTGTTACTTTAATAGCATATGCGCTAATGCTTAATAGACAGTTATCCGTTCAAAAACTCGACGCTGAAAAAGAGGCAACTAGTAAAAAAAAGCAGCAAAGCGAGACTATCTATAGTATTAAGCTCATAGCGATTACTGCTATTAATGGCGAGCTAAACTTAACTGAGGCCTGTATAAGAGTAGCGGCACTAACTGACGCTCTGCAACTCACCGATCAGCAAAAGAATTCGTATAGTGAAACTTATAGGCTTGCCAATGCAACCTATAACATTCCACGTAATCAAGCTTGGCAAGATTTACCTAAATTACAGCGACTACTATTACGCGAAGAAATGGTCCAGCTCGAAGCAGACGCGAAAGAAGATATCTTGAAAGAATTTGAAATTATTGTTAAAAAAACATCCGAGGGGAGCTTTATTTACCAGGCATAAAAAAAACAGCTTACGTCGTTTCTTAAATTACTCTTTATGGCCCGGTATGCAATCCACACTCTTGATTATCTGCCACTTTAGTCGGATCAAAATAACGCTTACATGTGGGTAACTCGTAGGTTTGCATGTAATCATCAACGTCGTCTTCGTCAAAATGAAAAATAGGTGCCACTTTTAAAATACCGCGGCTATCCCAGCTAACAATGTCCAAAGTCTTGCGAAACTCAGTTTCTTCACGACGCAAACCAGTTAGCCATACCTCTGGTGCCAAGGCTTCAATAGCACGGCTAAACGGCTCAAGTTTTACCTGACGGGAAAATTCTTTGTGCAATGGCTTATCTTCAGGCGAGGGAATACCCATGATGGCGTCACGCCGGGCACTCGTACTGAGTGGTGAATAGATATGCATAGTCAAGTCTAACTCTTGCATAATCTTTTCGGCAACAACATAAGTATCACGAGTGTTATAGCCAGTATCTATCCACACCACTGGTACGGTTTTATCTTGCTCAGCAATCAAGTGCAGCATAACCGCCGAGTTTGGACTAAAACTAGTCGTTGTAATCGTATTTTTACCAAGACTTAAGGCCCAAGTGACTATTTCTTTTGGCGCAGCATTGCTTAGCTGCTTATTAATAGCAGCAAGATCTAAATCTTTCATATTTAGCTCAGCTTGATCTTGTTTTAATATTACTTGCGACACCCTACCGATCCTAATGTTAAGTTAAGGGACGCACTATAGAAAACATATCACCATGGTACAAACTAAAAGTTATAACAAATTGCTATATTCTTATATTTAATTATAAGGAGGCAAGCAGCTATAATTTTTCGACTTCGAAGAATCGTTTGACGACTTTAGCCAACCACCAAGAATCCTTACTACCGGCCAGTTCCCTGATGCTATGCATAGCTAGTTGTGGCACGCCCACATCTATTGCTTTGATACCAATATTAGCAGCTGTAATTGGGCCAATAGTACTTCCACAAGCCATGTCACTGCGCACGATAAAACGCTGTACAGGCACCTCCTCTTGCTCACATAGCTGACTAAAAATAGCCGCAGTCTCACCATTAGTGGCGTAACGCTGATTGGCATTGTGCTTGATAACAGGCCCCTTATTAAGTGCTGGCCCATGGTTGCCATCATGTTTATCTGCATAATTGGGGTGCACTGCGTGGGCATTATCAGCTGAAATCAGCATCGACTTAGCTATCGTTCTCGCTCTCGCCTCATCTGTCTCAGTCAATCGCTCAAGTACCGACTGTAAAAATGGACCATCAGCCCCCGCGCTACTGAGACTGCCTACTTCTTCATGGTCGGTGTATACCAACATTGCACTCTGGGCTCCATTGCAGGCTAACAAAGCATCTAGCCCGATATAACAACTCAATAAATTATCCAATCTAGCACTGGCAATAAAATCACTATTCAATCCAACTATCGCAGGCGGCTGGGTATCATAAAAATTCAATTCATAGTCGCATACTTTTGCCACAGCTAGCTCAGGTTGCAGTGCGGTTAACTCTTGTTGTAACCACTGACTAAAATCAGTAAAACTATTATCAGTATTCAAACTTACAATAGGTGGCATATGTAATTGTTTATTTACTGTTCTGTTCTCATTTGCGTCACGGTCTAAATGAATAGCAAGGCTAGGAATACATGCAATCGCTCGCTTGAAATCGATCAAAGTAGAATTCAATTCACCATTGCTAGACTCGTAATAGACTTTTCCAGCTAGCGATAAATCTCGATCAAACCATGGGTTTAGCAATACGCCACCATAAACTTCTACGCCAAACTGAATAAAGTTGCTCTTTGCTAGCAAAGGATTAGGCTTAACTTTTAAGCATGGACTGTCTGTATGAGCACCAAATAATCGGACACCACTTTGCACTAGCGCATCACCGCCGTAGTAAAAAGCGATAATGGCTGAATCATTACGAATAACAAAATAACCGCTACCTTTAGTCAATTCCCAATGATCAACTTCATTAAGCTGGCTAAAGCCGTTGGCTACCAGCTGCTTTGCCGTATTGGCAACCGCATGAAACTGCGTTGGCGATTGCTGCAAAAACTGCAGCAGATTTTGATTAAACGACTCTTCACTCATATTTTCACCCTTAACTAGCGACGCCCGCCGCTATTAATCCTATTAACACTGTACCAAGCAGCAAACGATAAATGACAAATGGCATAAAGCCTATTCTATCCAGCAATTTTAAAAACCAATGAATGCACAAATATGCGGTAATACTTGATATTGCTGTCGCTATAACAATCATTCTCCATGGTGCAGCGGTCTCCATCTCGATAAGCTGCCACATTTTTAAGCCCCCAGCCGCGCCAATTAACGGAATAGACAGCAGAAAAGAAAAGCGTGCAGCAAGCTGACGTGACAAACCCAATAACAAGCCGGCTGTCATAGTGATACCAGAGCGCGAAGTACCAGGAATAAGCGCCAAAGCTTGGGCAAAGCCAATGATAATAGCCACTGCCATAGTTACCGTTTGGTACTTGGCAAACGATTTTTTATCAGCCAAGCCCAGCAACAAACCAAAACCAATAGTCGTTGTTGCAATCACCGCTATACTGCGCAAATTTGCTTCGATATAGCTATCAAATAACAAACCTGCGAGGCCTGCCGGAATCGTCGCTACTATGACCGCCCAACCCATCTTGCTTTCATTGCTAACGCCTTGACCTAAAAGAGAGCGAAACCAAGCACTAACTAATTCACTAATATCTTTGCGAAAATAAATGACCACGGCTAGCAACGAACCAATATGCACAGCAACATCAAACGCCAACCCTTGATCGGGCCAACCCAGCACTTCGCTAGGTAAAACCAGATGAGCCGAGCTGGAAATAGGCAGAAACTCGGTCAAACCCTGCATAATAGCTAACAGCACGGCTTGCCATATACTGATATCCGCTACTTGCCCCATGTTAATCTCTTATTGATCAGCAAGCTTTTTCCAACTTATTTCATTTCGTAAATATACCGGCAGCGCTAGCTCTGGACTCACAGCCTGTCCCGCCAGATACTGTTGTTCAGCCAGTATCGCCACATCCAACGCTCTCACTTCGCGCTCATTGTCTTTTACTAGGCAATTAGCCGCCATCAACAAATCGCTATAATTCCAACCAGAGCCCAATGCCACAATAGGTTTAGCTAAATCAGTTAAATCAATGCTGGCAGGCTGACTTATCAATTCATCGCCAATCAACTGACAGAAACCAGCCTCACTTTTAAAGCGAGCGAAATAAACTTCACCCATGCGGGCATCAAAGGCAACGCAAATTGTGGCGTCGCATGGCTGTTCGCATTCGCCAATCCAGCCCTGTGCCATCGCCGCCAACGATGACACGGGCACAACCGGCAAACCCGCTCCAAATGCCAAGCCTTGTACCACTCCTGCGGCTATTCTTAAGCCAGTAAATGATCCCGGGCCACGACCAAATCCGATTGCGTCTATATCATGCAGGCGCAATTTTTGCGCTGACAAAACACTATCAACCATAGGCAAAATTTTTCGGGTATGTTCGCGCGGACTAAGTACAAATTCTTCAGCGCAAATACCATCGCCATAAATAGCAACTGAACAAGCACCAGCACTAGTGTCTATTGCCAAAATTTTGGCCAAGCTAAAATCCTTTAGATAAGTGGGTATGACTAATAAATTTATTGGTTACAATGGTGATAGATTATAGCAGATGCCCACAGGAAACAGATCATCAATGACATGTAGCGCAATAATTTTAGCTGGCGGTGAGGGGCAACGGATGGGCGGCGCAGACAAAGGGCTAATGGAGTGGCGCAATAAACCATTAATTCAACATGTGATAGAACGTTTAGCGCCACAAGTTGATGAAATTATTATTAGCTGTAACCGTAATATTGAGCTATACCAAGCATTTGGTTATTCATGTATCAAGGACTCAAACACCGATTTTCTCGGCCCGCTTGCGGGTATTGCTAGCTGCGTGACTACTGCCAAGCATGATCTTATTCTGTTATGCCCATGCGATACGCCGCTCATCCCTGAAAACCTGCTAGCACGGCTAAATGAAGCTAGACAAAGCAGCGCCGTCTCAGCCATTGTCGCCGCCGATGGCTGTAATGAGCATTACAGTCACGCACTACTGACAAAAATGTTTGCTGAAACTGCCGCACAGCAGTTATTAGCAGAGCGTAGATCTCTCAGGGCTTGGTTTGACACAACAAACTGGCAATCTGCAAACTTTAGCGACAACGCCAAAGCTTTTATGAACATTAATACGCTTGCGCAACTAACAAAAATCTAACCTACCTGATGGGCCTTAACTAACTCGGCAATCATTTCGATATGATCACGACTATCGTTCAAGCAAGGAATATATTGATAGCCTTTACCACCAGCCTGTTCGTATATCTCAGCATTTTCCATTTCAATTTCTTCAAGTGTTTCCAAGCAATCGACTGAAAACCCAGGACAAATTACTTGCACTGAAGATAGTTTTTTCTGCCCTAAAAGTTCTACTGAATCACTGGTGCTAGGTTCTAACCACTTCGCTCTACCTAAACGCGACTGAAAACTAATTTGCCACTGTCCTTGCTGCAAACCTAAGTCTTGCGCCAATAATTTAGCCGTTTGCTCACATTCCTGCGGGTATGGATCGCCTTTATCAGCAAATGATTGGGGAATACCGTGAAAAGACATCAGTAAAATTTCCGCTTGGCCATGCTCAGCCCAATATTGCTTGACTGATTTCGCCAGCGCGCCAATATACTGGCTATGGTTAAAATAAGACCGCGCATAAGAAACCTGCAAACTATCTCGGCGCGACTGAAAATAACAACCTAACTGATCAAGTAGAGGCGCGGTACTGGTGGCAGAATATTGCGGGTAGAGCGGCAACATAACCACTTGCCCTACGTTTTCATCACGCAGCTTATCAAGGGCCGACTCGAGAGTAGGTGCGCTGTAGCTGTAAGCTTGGGTAACACTATATTGCTCAGGACTGGTTTCATCTAAGTAAGTCTGCAACGCGCTCACTTGGCGCTCGGTAATCACTCTTAGCGGCGAACCCTCTGGCCACCAAACTTTGGCATAGTTTTTTGCCGACTTAACCGAACGAAATGGCAGAATAATACCGTAAAGAATAGGACACCACAGCCATCGCGTTAATTCAATAACGCGATGGTCGTGCAGAAACGGAATAAGAAATGATCGAACAGCTTTCGGAGTGGGAGCGGTCGGACTCCCGAGGTTGGCAAGGATAACACCAATTTTTTCAATTTTTTTATCAGGATTATCCATTAAAAACTCGGCTAATTAATTATAGTATTAACTATACGCTAGCAGACTGTTTTCAGCTTAACTTAACGCAGCTAAAGACCTAGTTTTAATCTCTTCTACTGAGCCAATACCTGCGATTTTATGGTATGCAGGCGCATTGTCACCTTGCATACCTCGATAAAACCCAACTAGTGGTTTGGTTTGTTCGTGATAAATAGAAAGACGATGACGTACAGTGTCTTCATGGTCGTCTTCACGCTGCACTAAGGCTTCGCCCGTTACATCGTCTAAACCTACTTGCTTGGGCTTATTATATTCGAGGTGATAAATACGACCTGACCCAGGATGTACGCGGCGTCCGCTCATGCGCGCTACAATTGCTTCATCATCAACATCTATTTCAACAACCGCGTCAATATCTACGCTCGCTTCAACCATAGCTTCAGCTTGTGGAATAGTTCTTGGAAAGCCGTCGAACAAAAAACCGTTAGCACAATCAGCTTCTTGAATACGCTCTTTGACTAAACCAATTATAATATCATCAGAGACTAAACCACCGCTGTCCATAACAGCCTTAGCTTTTACGCCTAATTCGGTACCTGCTTTTACCGCCGCTCGCAGCATATCACCGGTGGAAATTTGAGGAATGTTGAAATGCTCAATAATGAATTGAGCCTGCGTGCCCTTACCTGCACCCGGGGCGCCTAATAAAATTACTCTCATATCTATGCTTCCTCAAACTCTTACGATTTCGCTGTATTCGATTTCTGCACTGTTTGAGTTACCTCAAAACAGGGGAGGCGACACAATACACGGAGTTATTTCTTAGTCAAGACTAGAAATACAGGCACAAAGCTACTAGGAAAAATTAGAATACCAAACCCAGAAGACAAAAAATTTGACATTTAGCGCCGAAAAACCATGAAGTAGGTGATTTTTTTACGAAATTTCTAGCTAGAACTGCGAGCTCTTAGCCTTCATCCATAGAACTTCCATTTCGGCGCTAGTCATATCCGAAAGCTCTTTACCGCGATCAAGAGCAAGTTGCTCCACAATAGTAAACCGAGACTCAAATTTAGTTGACGCTTGACGCAGCACTGTTTCGGCATCTAAACCTAGGTGGCGAACCATATTAACCATTGAGAACAAAACGTCGCCGGCTTCTTCACTTATGTTGGCCTCATCCTTATTGGTCATCGCTTGCGCTAATTCGGCAAACTCCTCATCGATTTTTGCTTTAACATCCTTAATATCAGACCAATCAAAACCTACCGATGAAGCCCGTTTTTGCAATTTTTGCGCTCGTACCAAAGACGGAAATGCCACTGGAATATCAGCCAGCAAACCTGTCTTTTGTTTTTTCTTACGTTCCTGCAGTTTAATCGCTTCCCAACTAGCACTAATTTCTGCCGTATCAAGAACCGTATCGCTTGCCCGCGAAGCTAGAGTTCCCGCTGGAAATACATGAGGGTGGCGATTAACTAGCTTATCAACCAGGGTATGCACAACATCATTAAAACCAAAACCATGTTCTTCAGTCGTTATCTGACTGTAAAATATTACCTGAAATAAAACATCGCCTAATTCTTCTTTTAAATGTTCAAAATCGCCGTTGGCAATAGTGTCAGCCAGCTCATAACACTCCTCAAGAGTATAAGGAACAATAGTCTCTAGAGTTTGCTCTCGATCCCATGGACAACCATCAATAGAGTCACGCAAGCGCCGCATCATGGTTAGCAAATCATCTATCGAATATTTATCCGCCATCAACTTTCAGTAACCCTTTGTACATTTAAAATATTTGGTAACTGTGACAAGCGACTTAATAAGCGACTAAGATCAGTGACGCTTTTCACTTCCACAGTTAGCCTCATACTGGCGGTATGCTGATGCGTATCGGACATTGTATTCATGCCAATTACATTAACTCGGTCATTAGACAGCATAGTAGTTATATCGCGCAATAAACCTTGTCGATCCACTGCTTCAACCGCAACATGAGCAACAAAAGTTACTGCCGACTGGCCCCACTCTACTAACACAATACGACCGGGGTCGTTAGTTTGAAGGTTTAACAACTTACCGCAATCTCCACGATGTACGCTAACCCCTCGCCCATGAGTTATATAGCCCGCTATATCGTCACCCGGCACAGGATTACAGCAACCCGCAATAACGGTGAGTAAATTACCCACTCCCTGAACTTTAATACCAGCATCTTGCTTGGCAGTACGTGCAGTTTCAAAATCACTGAAGTCGAGCTGACGACCATGGGCTTTATCTATCAAACGCTGGGCAGCAGCTACTACTTGCTTCGCTGTTATATCGCCAGAGCCAACTGATATATAAAGTTCTTCCACCGACTGACAGTTCATTTTATCAGCAACAGCTTTGATATCGATGCTCGTCATCGCCATACGCTTAAATTCGCGTTCCAGCACACTGCGGCCTAAGTCTAAATTAGTGTCTTTAGCCTGTAGCCTAAACCACTGCTGAATTTTAGAACGCGTTCTTGAAGAACTGCTATAGCCTAGATCTAGACGTAACCAATCACGACTAGGCTTATCTTCATTGCTGCTCAGTATCTCTACTCTCTCACCCGTTCTTAAATGGTAGGTTAATGGCACAATACGACCATCTACTTTAGCTCCACGGCATTTGTGTCCCACTTCAGTATGGATATGATAAGCAAAGTCGACGGGCGTTGATCCTTCGGGCAAATCGACTACATGACCTTTTGGAGTGAACACATAAATACGATCTTGGGCTACTTCAGAGGTAAGTGGACCGAGCGCATCAACCTCACCAAGCTCTTCATGCCATTCTAACACTTGGCGTAGCCAATCTATTTTTTGCTCGTAAGAATCTTGTTGCGCTAATTTTTTATCTGCACCTTTATAAGCCCAGTGGGCGCAGACCCCAAACTCAGCATCGGAATGCATCTGGTGAGTTCTAATCTGAATTTCCAGCGCCTTACCTTCGGGACCAATAACAGCAGTGTGCAAAGACTGATAGCCATTGTTTTTAGGATTGGCAATATAGTCATCAAACTCGCGCGGAATATTACGCCATTTAGTATGGACCACCCCTAAAGCACCATAACAATCTTGAATATCGTTGACTAATATTCTCACTGCACGAATATCATAAACTTCTGAAAACGAGATACCTTTGCGCTGCATTTTGCGCCAAATACTATAAATATGCTTTACTCGACCCTGCACTTCTCCGTCGACGTTTTTTGCTTTTAGCTCAGCTAAAATTTCTTTTTGAACAGCACTAAGAAACTTCTCTCTATCAAGCCTTTTACCGTCAAGTAACTTAGCTATTTGCATATAGGATGCGGGCTCTAAATAACGAAATGCTAAATCTTCCAGCTCCCATTTCAGATAACCAATACCCAGGCGATGAGCTAAGGGCGCATAAACTTCGGACACTTCTTTGGCAACCTGCCAACGTTTAATAGGCTCATCTTTTAAGGCATGTAATGCACAATTGCGCTCAGCCAATTTAATTAAGGCCACGCGCACATCGTCAATCATTGTGACTAGCATGCGGCGTATCGTATCTACTTGGGTCTGGCTTTGACCAAGAACAACTTCGCGGGTGGGATGTAAAGCTTGCCCGATAGCAGCCATCTGAGTGACGCCATCTAACAAGGCTAATACTTCCGTATCGAATAATTTTTTGACTTTATCTAACGATAGCCTCTCTTCGCGGATTGCTCTATACAAAATAGCAGCACTGATGCTGGCCGCATCGAGATGCAATTCGATCAGTATTTCAGCCATGCCCAGACCGGCAGTCAAACAATCGCCCTTATCACCCCAAACATAACGCGAACCAGTAGAAATATATTGAACTTCTTCAACTAACTTCGCTGCACGTAAATACTCACCGCGCTCTAATTCGGTGCACGTTAAGCTACCAACCCAGTCATCGAGATCGACAACAGCTTCGCTTTTTACTGGATGAATATTACGGACTCTAACCATTATTTAGCTGCAAGCCATACCTATTTATTAAGTTAGTTTAGCTGAAGACACCAGTGCTTAAATAACGGTCACCGCGATCACAAATAATAGCGACTATGGTTGCATTTTCAACCTGCTCGCTTACTTTTAGTGCCGCAGCAATCCCACCTCCAGATGATACCCCACAGAAAATACCTTCTTTTACCGCCATTGCTCGCATGGTGTTTTCAGCCTCTTGCTGATCAATATCCATCACCGTATCAACTCTCTTACCATCAAAAATAGACGGTAAATAAGCTTGCCCCCAGCGACGAATACCAGGGATGCTGGAACCGTCTTGAGGCTGTAAGCCGATAATTTCAATATTGCTGTTTTGCTCCTTCAAATAAGTAGAGCAACCCATAATCGTACCGGTAGTTCCCATTGAGCTAATAAAGTGGGTAACTTCTCCACCGGTTTGCTGCCAGATCTCAGGGCCGGTTGTTTTATAATGCGCCAAAGGGTTGTCGGTATTACCAAATTGGTCTAACACCACCCCTTTGCCATCGTTTTCCATTGCCACTGCCAAGTCTCTTGCACCTTCCATGCCATCTTCTTTGCTGACTTCAATTAATTCTGCGCCATACGCCGACATAGCCAACTTGCGCTCACTGCTCATATGGGAAGGCATTATTAAAATAAGTCGATAGCCCTTAATAGCCGCGGCCATTGCCAGAGCTATCCCAGTATTGCCGCTGGTTGCTTCGATTAAGGTATCACCCGGTTTAATAACGCCTTTCACTTCGGCTTCATTAATCATGCTCAACGCTGGCCGATCTTTAACTGACCCAGCAGGGTTATTACCTTCTAGCTTGGCCAAAATTATATTACTGGTGTTACCAGGCAAGCGCTGCAGACGAACCAGAGGCGTATTGCCAACACACGCTTCGATAGTAGGATACTTCATTAATCGAATTCTCTTTCATTCAGAGTTTATTTAGAGTGACTATTTTAGCCTAAGTTCACGCGGATAAAAAATTGTTAGCAAACCTAGTGACCCTAGGCTAATTTTAACGGCAGCTCTCTAAGGCGCTGCCCAGTAGCGGCAAATATTGCATTGGCGATGGCACCCGCAATCGGCGGCACCGATATCTCGCCGACACCGGTTGGCTTCTCATCGCTTGCCACAATCACCACTTCTATCGCTGGCGATTCGGGCATTCTCACTATTTGATAGTTGTGGAAATTAGTTTGTTCAACCATGCCATCTTTTAAGCTGATATCGCCATAAAGTGCGGCGGTCATTCCAAATATAATGCCGCCTTCCATTTGCGCAACCACTGTATCGGGGTTAATCACAACGCCGCAATCCACTGCACAATAAACTTTATGCACAACCAATTTTCCAGCTTCTACCGAGACTTCTGCTATTTCGGCAACAAAAGAATGAAATGACTCATGGGCGGCAATACCTAAAAAACGCCCCTCTCTTGGTTGTTGCCAGTTGGCCAACTCGCCTACTGCTTTTATCACCCCATTAAGCCTAGGGTTATCTTGAGTATGATCTAGACGAAACTGCAGCGGATCTTTGCCAGTTGCAAATACCAGTTCATCAACAAACCCTTCTTTAAAAAAACCACTAAAAGAATGTCCTACAGAGCGCCAATAACCAACCCGCAATCCAGGATCTACTGTCACATGGCGAACTTCTTTGTTCGGTATTTCGTAGTCTTCGTATAGGCCCTCTACTGAAGCCTCGTCCATTAGCCAATTACCATAAAGGTCAAAGCCTCGCTTGCTCATCCAGTTAACCATGCCATCAGGCACAAAATCTGGCACAAATGCCTTCATCGAGCTATCCATCATATAAGGCATTAAATTAGGACCAACGGCCTTAGTATATAAACTTTGAAGCTGACCTTTATCATCGAAGCCTGCTTTATATCGCACCATTGTTGCCGGCCGATAATAATCGTGTTGCATGTCATCTTCACGGCTCCATACTAACTGCACTGGCAACTGACTTGCCACCGCAATACTAACCGCTTCAGCTACATAATCTTGATTAGCCCGACGGCCAAAACCGCCGCCAATTAGAGTCGAATGAATGGTAATACTGTCTTTATCCACGTCGCAATAAAACGCCGCCACGCCCTGAGCAATATCAGGCGCTTGAGTCGGCACCCAAATATCACATTTGTCACCATCGATTTTCACCGTACAGTTCATCGGCTCCATCGTGGCATGGGCCAAATACGGCGCTGAATAGTCTGCCTCGATGATTTTAGCTAGATTTTCAAACGGGGTTTTTTCATCGCCCTGGATTAACCATTGTTTGCCTTCGTCTTCATCTAAAGCTTGCAAATATTGTTGCTTAACATCGCTGCTACTTATTTTCGCCAGCGCTGGCAGATCCCATTCGACGGTTATAACTTGCAGCGCACTTTTCGCCTGCCAATAATTGTCAGCAACCACCGCAATACCATTAAAAATCTCGACCACGGCTTTCACCCCAGGGCGACGTTCAGCATCACCAGCATCGAATGATTTAACCGTCCCGCCAATAACGGGACAACGCTTTAATGCCGCACTATGTAAGCCATCAAAGTCTATATCAATACCAAACACGGCCGTACCATCTACCTTGTCTGCTACATCTAAACGAATATTGTTTTTACCAATAACTGAAAAATCTTTACTATCTTTTAACTCTATCTGCTCAGGGACAGCCAGCATGCCAGCACTAATTGCAAACTCACCGTATGAATAGGTTTTATCATGGGTAATAATATTGCCATTTTCAATGGTAAGCTCGCTAGCATTAATGCCTAAATCGGCCACTGCTGCGGCTACCAACATAGCCTTTACTGTCGCACCTGCCTCACGCAAACCTTGATAGTGGGCTTTTATACTAGTGCTGCCGCCGGTTACCTGCATCACTAAATCTGGATTACCATAAGCTTTATCAACACCTGCATGTAAAACTGTAATGGCCTGAGGGGAGACATCCATCTCTTCAGCAATAATAGTGGTCAGACCATCCAAAATTCCCTGCCCCATTTCTGCCCGCGGCATAAAAAATGTAATAGTGTTGTCTGGCGTTATCTGAATGAACGCATTGGGCATAAACTGACTTTCATTAGAGCGGTTAATAGCCTTACTGCTGCAACCAGTCAGCTGAAAACCAAGCGCCAAACCGCCACCTGCTAGCGCTACAGTTTTGAGAAAGCCCCGCCTTGTTTGGATTAAGGTGCTCATGCCTGACCTCCCACTTTTGCCTGAGGATCAAAATAAGCGACACCACTATTTAGCTGCTCAGCAGCGTTGTGAATAGCTTGTTTAATTCTCGGGTAGGTACCACAGCGACAAATATTACCGCTCATCGCTGCGTCAATGTCAGCATCACTGGGCACGGGATTCTTAGCCAATAAAGCAGCTGCCGACATAATTTGTCCCGACTGACAGTAGCCACATTGGGGGACATTAATATCTCGCCAAGCGGCTTGCACAACATGCAGCGTATCTAATTGCCCTAAACCTTCGATAGTTGTCACTTGTTTACCAGCAACGGCACTAATAGGCATAATACAAGTACGAATCGACTCGCCATCTAAATGCATACTACAGGCACCACACATACCCATGCCGCAGCCAAATTTGGAGCCTTTCAGCTTAAACTCATCTCTTACTACCCATAACAGCGGCGTGTCGCCAGGAACATCAGCCTGTACCGCCTTACCATTCAAATAAAATTCAATCATTACCAGCCTTCGATTTGGTTTTTTCACATTATATCGTGATAACGTTACAACTTAGATAGTGGATCAGAAATAGAGCTAAATCCAGCAAATAACATGACACTATCGCAAGCTTATCGGTAATTATTCGTGCATTCAGCAGATAGACAAGTAATTGAACAAATAGACCAATGGTTGCAGGCCGTTAGTGATTGCTGGTTATGCACTATTATAGCGACCAAAGGCTCGTCGCCACGCCCCGTTGGCTCTTTGCTGGCAATCAATTCATTGGGGGCAAGCTGCGGTTCCGTATCTGGCGGCTGTATTGAAGACGATATAGCCAAGCAAATATTAAACCAGCAGTTACCGATAAGTAAGCCGAGCGTTTTAAGTTATGGGATAGATGCCAGCGAGAACGAACGTCTTGGTTTGCCCTGTGGTGGCGAGCTAAAGTTATTAGTACAGCCAATAGTCGCTAGCACCCATAATCAGCAGCAATTTAAGCAAATTCTTAGCGCTATTTCCCAACGCAAATGTATTAGTCGTGAGTCTAACATCGATGATAATTTTAGCACTCTGACACCTACACCATCATTTCATCAGCTCGATTATTCAGGCGATAAAATCACTCACTGCTTTGGACCTCATTTTCAAATGCTGCTGATTGGCGCCGGTCAACTGTCCAAAGTTTTAGCTGAACTGGCCTTGGCGATGGATTACAAAGTCATTGTTTGCGACCCTCGCCCTGAACTGATTGAACACTGGGATGTTGACAATGTTGAAGCAATCTTCGATACGCCCGACCAACTGATTTCCAAACAGGGGAATGACTTACAAAGCGTTATTATTTCTCTGACTCATGTCAACGCCATTGATGACTTAGCTATTGCCAGCGCACTAAAGACCGACGCATTTTATGTAGGCGCACTGGGTTCAATGCGCACTAGTGACAGCCGCAGGCAAAGGCTTTTGGCACAAGGCTTTAACGAACAACAACTTAACCGATTGCACGCTCCTGTTGGGCTGTTTATCGGCAGTAAAACTCCGCTGGAAATAGCAGTCTCTATCATGGCCGAACTAACCTCGCTACGCGCAGCCGCGGCTCGCAAACTGACGCCATGATTGTAGGTGTATTACTACTGGCCGCGGGCTCTGCCGCACGCTTTGGCAGCGATAAACGTGTAGCCGTGATGTCTAACAACAAAAGTATTATAGAAAATACGTTAGCCACAATTGAGGCAATCCACTTACCACTAGTTGTCTGTTTAAAAAAAGATGACTTTCAGCTGCAGCAACAGTTAACTGAGAAAAAAATTAAGTGGGTAGTTAATGAGAATTCCGACAAGGGCATGGGCACTAGTATTGCCAAAGGTATAAGTCTATGCAGACAGTGGGATGCGATAATGATTGTACTAGCGGATATGCCATATGTAGGCTCAAAAACCTATCGCGACATTGCCGCCACTGCGAATAGAAACAGTATTGTAGTGCCGACCTATGACACTAAAAAAGGTAACCCAGTCTGTTTTGGCAGTAGCTTTTACCAACAGCTAGAACAACTTAACAGCGATAAAGGCGGCAAGGATGTGGTTTTTAACAATAAATATGCGGTGATAGAAATAGCGTTAAACGACGAAGGTATTCTAAAAGATATAGATAAGCCTGAAGACTTATAAGGGAAAAGACTAGCTCAACTACTCTCAAGCACCACTAAGGCGACAGCAAACTCTTGTTCGTCAGACAAACTAATGTGACTAAAACTAACATACTTACGATCACACAAGGCCTTCGCTTCACCTACAAATTTAAGTCTAGGGGCACCCAATTCATCATTAATCACAATAATTTCAGTCCAAGATATACCTTGCCCAATACCAACACCTAGGGCTTTACCGGCTGCTTCTTTAGCAGCAAATCGTTTCGCTAAAAATGCTATTTGATTGGAGTGCTCTGTAAACTGAACTAACTCTTCTGCGCTCAAAATACGCCTAGCAAAACGTTCACCCAAACGCTCCAATGTGTCAGTAATGCGTTGGAGTTTAACAATATCGCTGCCGATTCCCACGATCATTTGACTTGCACTCCGGCAAATAACTCTCTGCTCATAAACGGCTTATTTCCGGCCAATGGCGACAGCGCTAACCGTAATAATATCTTAGCGTCACGGCGAGATTGCTCATCATCTAAATCGCCTTGCTTAACACCATTAATTTGCTGGCCAGTAAAGCTAATTTTTACTTGCTGAATATCGCTAATCAATTGAAATCCATGCTCAGGGATGTAGGTATATTTTTTATCCAACAAGATTTCATTACCATCCACATCAGCTCCAAAATCAATACCATAACCGAGTATATCTAGTAGCTGTAACTCGAACGGACGCAGTATCAATTCTAAGTTTTCTGTACCGGCGAGCTTAGCAATAACAGTTTCATACAAAGGTACGATTTCCGGCAATGGATCACCCTCATGTAATACTCGCAGTATTAATTCATTAACATACATTGAGGCAAATAGACGCTCACCTTGCAGACTATAACTAGCGAGCAGAACTTCACTGCCACATAAAGTTTTTAAATTTGAGCGCCCGGACAAATTGACATGAAGCTTAGTGTATGGATCGCAACGCAGAGAATTCTTTTTAGATTTATTCCTTGCGCCTTTGGCAACTACTCGAATCAAGCCTAATTCAACGGTTAGTAAATCCACTAATAAGCTGCTGTCTTGATAGGGCCTGCTATGAAGAACAAAAGCCGTCGCAGTAGTTTGAGCACTAGCCATAAGTAAAACTAACCCCGGCTACTCGTTTAGATAACCGAGGCTTTTAAGCGCCCTGTCATCATCAGACCAGCCTCGACGGACTTTTACCCATAGCTTTAGCATAACTTTAGCATCGAGCATGATTTCCATATCACGTCGAGAGCGCTCACCAATAGTTTTCAAACGCTCGCCACCTTTACCAATGACAATCGCTTTTTGCCCGTCACGTTCAACTAATATTAACGCATCGATATGAATAGTTTTACCATCAGATTTAAAGTTTTCGATTTCAACTGCTATAGAATATGGAAGCTCATCACCCAGCTGACGCATAATTTGTTCACGCACCAATTCAGAGACTAAAAAGCGTTCGGTTCTGTCAGTAATTTGGTCATCCGGGTAATACGCCACTCCTGCGGGCAATAACTTTTCAATACTTTCTTGTAGTACGTCCAAATTTTTACCGTGTAAAGCAGAAATCGCAATCACTTGATGAAAGTCATGCCGCTCTTTTAGTTCAGTTATATAAGGCAACAGCTTTTCTTTTTCATCAAGTTGATCAACCTTGTTAATAACAACAATAACTGGACACTTAGACGCTTTAAGCTCAACCAAAACAAGATCGTCTTCATCGGTCCAGCGTAGCTTTTCAATCACAAACACTACTGCATCAACGTCACGTACCGCACTGGTTGCAGCTTTATTCATATAGCGATTAATCGCTTTTTCATTTGCCTTGTGAATCCCGGGGGTATCAACATAAATAATTTGAGAACTGTCAGTTGTCTTAATACCTAAGATTTTGTGTCTAGTCGTTTGAGGCTTACGCGAAGTGATACTGATTTTTTGCTCTAAAATATAATTAAGTAAGGTGGACTTACCAACATTTGGTCGACCCACTATCGCGATAAATCCACACCGAAACCCATCAACCGCTTTATTCATCGTCTTCTCCTAATGCCTGCAGTACTTTTTCTGCGGCGATTTGTTCGGCCATTTTTTTACTAGCAGCCATACCTTCTGTTGGCTTTGGCAATAAGGCTACCTTGCAGCTAACTACAAATCGTTGATTATGCTGTTCGCCCTGCACTTCTTTAGTCTTATATACAGGCAAAGTTTTTCCACTTGCCTGCAACACTTCTTGCAACCGAGTTTTGGCATCTTTGGCTTTGCCCAAGGTATCGATATTTGCCACTCTATCTTCAAACCAATTCCTGACAGTCGTACGGCAATGGTCAAAATCACTATCAAGATAAATAGCGGCAATAATTGCTTCCACCGCATCGCCCAAAATGGATTCTCTCTGGGTACCCCCGGTTTTAATTTCACCTGCGCCTAGCGTAAGGTATTCACCTACATCAAACGCCTTACCTATTTTAGCTAAAGTCTTTCCTTTAACTAGCATAGCCCGCTGCTGAGTCAATTTGCCTTCAGGTAAATTGGGATACGCCTCGAACAGCATCTCAGCTACCAACATATTAACCAAGCTATCGCCTAAAAATTCAAACCGTTCATTATGATCACTTGAGAAAGACCGGTGAGTTAGCGCTGTTGTTAATAGCGACTCATCACTGAATTGGTAACCTAAATTTTGTTGTAATTGCTTAAGTAAATTAGCCACAGTAAGGTTTAATTAGCTGCAGCTGCAGCTGTAAATATATTATTTTCAAATCTAACGATAACATCGATATTAAATACGAAAGGCACTCGCGCCTCGTAATTAGCATCTAGTACAACTTCATCGTCAGATAAGATAATAGACACATTGTTTGGTGTGATGGCCACTATATTATTCATATCAAAGCGCTTAACTAAACGGTCTTTAATTCCGCGTCTGTCGTAACCATTAGCTGCGGCTTCTGTTGTGAGGTCTTCTATAACTGTAGAAATTGTGTAGCCGGATATATAGATAGGGGCGATTCTTATCGCACAAAGGCCAATAAAAATACCAATAATTAACAAACCAAGCTTTGATTTCATAACTTAAATCTCCAATCTATTTTCACCATCAAACATTATCAGCTATAAAAATGCAAAATAATGTTAGCAATTACTCAATTGCCCCTACTCGCTTAAAACTAGGTATGCTCAAGAATTCACCCCAGTTCATCCAAATACCAAAAGCTTTACCTACGATATTCTCTTCAGGTACTGGCCCCCAAAAGCGGCTATCGCTACTGTTATTACGGTTATCACCCATCATAAAATAATGGCCTTCAGGCACTATGTAGCTAAAATTATCCTCACGCCGTATCTCAATATTGGTTTGTATTTGATGTTCCACACCAGCAATATTTTCATTTAGCAAATTATACTCTGGCTGATTAACGGGCAACTGCGCTAGTAGTTTTTGATCGGCCTTTATATCGTTAACATAAAGTACTTTGTCAACCATAGCGATTTTGTCTCCAGGTAAACCAATAACTCGCTTAATATAGTAAATATGTACATGTGGTGGATAAAACACCATCACATCCCCTCGCTCGGGATCATCAACATCCACAACTTTAGTTCTAACCGCAGGTAGTCTTAAGCCGTAGGCAAACTTATTAACCAAGATAAAATCGCCAACAATTAATGTAGGGACCATTGACGCCGATGGAATTTGAAACGGTTCTATTAAAAAAGATCGTAAACCCAACACGATAGCCAATACTGGTAAAAATGAGCGGGCATATTCTATCGGCATTGGCGTATCGCCATGACGTTTTTTACTTAAAAATAATTTATCGACCAGCCAGATTACAAAACAAATCCCAACTAGTACGACCAAAATCAATTCGAAATTAATATCCATTCAGACTTCTTCACTCTTTTGGTTGATCACTGGTTAACACCAAGCTTATTTTTCATCAATTTTTAACACGGCTAAGAATGCCGTTTGCGGTATTTCAACATTACCCACTTGCTTCATGCGTTTCTTGCCTTGCTTTTGCTTCTCAAGCAGCTTTTTCTTCCGAGTTATATCACCACCATAACATTTAGCAGTTACATTTTTACGCAACGCTTTAACCGTTTGCCTAGCAATAATTTGCCCGCCTATAGCCGACTGGATAGCCACATCAAACATCTGTCGAGGAATTAACTCTTTCATTTTCTCGGTTAGTATCCTGCCTCGGCTTTGTGCATCATCCTTATGCACAATAATTGATAACGCATCAACCCGATCGCCATTAATCAATACATCAACCTTGACCAGATTGGCCGCTTCGAAGCGCTCAAAACTATAGTCAAGCGAGGCAAAGCCACGGCTAACCGACTTTAAGCGATCAAAGAAATCTAATACTACCTCTGCCATCGGCAGCTCATAGGCCAGCGACACTTGATTGCCCATAAACTGCATATCTTTTTGAACGCCACGCTTATTAACACATAAGGTAATTACACTACCCAAATAATCTTGTGGCACCAAAATGTTACAGCGCACAATAGGTTCTCGCATTTCCTTGATTTTAGTCGCTGCAGGCAATTTTGCAGGGCTATCGACCTTAACTAAGGCACCATCAACTAGCTCTACTTGATAAATTACCGTTGGTGCTGTGGTGATTAAGTCGAGATCATATTCACGCTCTAGGCGCTCCTGAATAATCTCCATGTGCAACAGACCTAAGAAACCACAACGAAAACCAAAGCCTAAGGCGTCTGAACTTTCTGGTTCATAAAACAGCGATGCATCATTTAGCGTTAACTTGGCCAAGGCCTCACGAAAATCTTCATAATCATCGGAGTCTACCGGAAATAAGCCCGCATAAACCTTAGGTTGTACTTTTTCAAAACCAGGCAGCTGATCAACATCAGGGGTTGCAACGTGAGTAATCGTATCACCTACCGGCGCACCATGAATCTCTTTGATACCCGCCACAACAAAACCCACACTACCGGCAGCAATACTGTCAGTAACCAAGCGTTTAGGGGTAAAAACTCCAACTGTATCAACTAACTGGGCACGGCCTAGGGATTTAGTAATAATCTTATCTTTCTTGCGCAAAGTGCCATTCACCACCCGCACTAGCGACACGACCCCAAGATAGTTATCAAACCAAGAATCAATGATCAGCGCTTGCAAAGGGGCATCGGGATCTCCAACAGGAGGAGGCACTTTCTCAACCAATACCTCTAATAGCTCTTCCATGCCTAAACCAGATTTCGCACTTACACGGCAAGCATCAATAGCTTCAATGCCGATAATATCCTCGATTTCCTGGCAAACACGTTCAGGCTCAACTTGAGGGAGATCCATTTTATTAAGGACAGGGATAACCTCTACGCCCTGTTCTATTGCGGTGTAACAGTTTGCTACTGACTGGGCTTCCACTCCTTGTGCGGCATCAACAACTAACAGTGCTCCTTCACAAGCGGCCAACGAGCGCGACACTTCATAGGAAAAGTCCACATGGCCCGGCGTATCAATGAAATTGAGTTCATAAGTTTCGCCGTTATCGGCCTTATAATTCAAAGTCACACTTTGCGCTTTAATGGTAATTCCGCGCTCACGTTCAATATCCATTGAATCTAAAACTTGAGACGCCATCTCGCGTTCAGACAAGCCGCCACACATTTGTATCAAGCGGTCGGCAATCGTCGATTTACCGTGATCGATATGGGCAATAATAGAAAAATTGCGAATATTAGAGAGCTTAGTCACTTAGCGTTACCTGAATCCTGTCATCACAACGCAAAATAATAGCGTTGATGGTCAAAAAAAGGCGCATTTTACCCTATTTGCCACCAATCAGGTTAGGTTTTATCGCGGCACTTGAATTGCCACGAAACCAGCACTGCCATTACGCACTATTCGCATCGGGACGGGCTTACCTGGCGGTAGTTTTGACACTACTTTTTCAAACTCTTTTAAGGTGCTGATTGAATAACCGCCAACTAGCGTAATAATGTCACCGGAACGCAACCTTGCCATTGCGCCAGCGCTACCGGTCTCAACCTTAACCACCACTACGCCGCCGGCTATTTGCTCAGCTTCTTGCCGCTCTTGGGTTAGCTCTTTCACTGACAGGCCTAACTTATCAACTTCATTTAAGTCACTAGAGTCACCACTAGTTAAGATTGCACCAGCTTTGCCTCCGTCTAAAGTGCCAACTTTAACGCTCAAGTTACGCTCAAAACCATCGCGGACAACTACCATAGAGATTTTTTTACCAGGCTTAGTCAAACCCACTATGGCCGGTAAATCAGCAGAATCACCAATCGCGGTGCCGTTAAAGTCGATAATAATGTCGCCGACTTTAACGCCAGCAGCAGCAGCAGGCCCGCTCAGCTCAATATAGGATATTAACGCGCCTTTAGGGCTGTCTAAACCAAATGACTCAGCCAGATCTTTGTCTACATCTTGGATACCTACGCCCAACCAACCTCTCGATACCGAACCAGATTCCTTAAGTTGCGCCATAACATCAACCGCTATACCGACAGGAATAGCAAAGGACAAGCCTACTGAGCCACCGCTAGGTGAATATATTTGAGAATTAATACCGACCACTTCGCCACTCATATTAAATAAAGGTCCGCCAGAGTTACCGGGGTTAATAGCCACATCTGTCTGAATAAAAGGCACATAAGTACTACCGCCACCATCACGAATACTGCGACCAATTGCACTGACAATACCTGATGAGACTGAATAATCTAAACCAAATGGCGAGCCTATTGCTAACACCCACTCACCGACCTTTAAGTTATCACTGCTAGCCATTTTTAATACTGGCAAGTCTTTGGCAGCCACTTTTAATAGCGCCAAATCACTGCGCTGGTCAGTACCCACTACCTCCGCATTAAACTCTCGCCTGTCCACCATGCGCACCACAATCTCATCGGCATCTTCGATTACATGATTATTAGTTAAAATATAACCATCAGCCGATACGATAAAGCCGGACCCTGAAGAGCGACTCTCTCGGCTTCTAGACTGATCATGGCGTTCAAAATATTCACGGAATATTTCTGGTAATCGCTGACCATTATTGTATTTATCATCAGGCTGATATTGCTGACTTTTAGCATAAGTAATGGTGGTAATTTTTACCACCGCTCCGGCACGCTGTTCAACAATAGACGTGAAGTCTGGCAGTTGTGCCAAGACCTGAGTAGCACCTAAAGCTGACATTAGACATATCACAGACAGCGAAAGTGAACCTGCTAGTTTATCAAGCATGAAAACGACCTCGAAAAGCTAATTTTTAAATTACGTTAATTCTAAGATCTGCCGGGGCTCGGCAGACGTATCGTTTGGGTCGACAATAACTGGATGTAAATCGGGATTATCGCGCCCAGTCCATGCATGCAACCGGACTAGGGCAAGCCCCCCAAACAAACCAATGACCCCACCCAAAACGGCATAGCCATCACTCGCACCTTTAGTATCGCCGATGGCAGCACCTATAAGTAGCAATATAATAGGCGCTAAATACATAATTAGCGATGCTTTAACAATTAAGCTATCGGACACTTCTATAGTGACTTCCTGCCCAATCTCTAATGGTAATAGCTGGCTGGGTTCAGCCAACACGCGCACAAAGTGTTGACGATTAGGAAACAACTTAGCCAATAGTGAAGTACCACAGCCTTTTTGTGCAGAACAGCTACCGCAGGCAGTTTGGCGTGATGTTTCTACCCACAAACTGCGCTCTTCTATAGCAACAACTGTGCCTATTTCACGCATTAGTTTACTGCCGCCTGCGCTTCTACATAACGGGCGACTCGGGCAGCCGTAAATAGTGGTATTTCACCAACCACCGTCACATCATAAGGTTTGTCGTTAATAATCATTTTATGAGTATACGCTACCGTAGCGCCATGCCTAGCACGCCCACCACTATCACTGACATTTTCGTCTGCAGCCTGAGGTTGCTCGATAAATACGCTCAAACTAGCCAGACCATCGGTATAAAGCGCTAACCGCAAAGAACCGTCGATATTGATGGTTTCGGACCTAG
Source organism: uncultured Cellvibrionales bacterium (assembly GCA_963933215.1). Lineage (GTDB taxonomy): Bacteria > Pseudomonadota > Gammaproteobacteria > Pseudomonadales > CAWVSB01 > CAWVSB01. The sequence goes on along the minus strand of CAWVSB010000002.1, from coordinate 177,881 downwards.
CCGCAAGAGTAAAACCTGGTGGCAACCATGTTACCGCCAAATCCATTCCCTCAACAGTGGCCAGTGTAGCTGCCGGCATAGTCTGCGCTAATATTTGGTGAGAGTCTTCGGTAGCAGCCTTATTCGATATCAGATCAGAGTCGGCAATCTCCTCACTAATCTCTACTGAGGCAAATTGAAAGCGCTCTAACGGCCTACCTTCGGGGCTAATAATAGTGCTTTTTAATAATAATGAACTGTCTTGATCCAGATAAAACCAAAACCCGTTACGGTATTTGTCTTTAGGCCTAATGCGCAGTTCATTGGTTATCTTGCCAGCAATACGTTTACTGCCGCCTTGAGTGATTTCATAATAATCTTCAATATCGCCAACTGACTGTAAGAAACTATTGGCAAAAGGGCCGCTGGAAATATTATGCCCTAAACGTAAAATCTGATCACCAGGGTGAACACATTCTAATGAATGGCCATAGCGAAAGACTTCTCGTGGCTCCCCGTTGAGATAAATTAATCGCTCAATTTCAACACCGTCACGTACCGCATGAATAATACGCATAGATTCCATTTCGGCGCCATATTCATAGGTGAACACACCTTGATAATCAAGTTCACGTAATGCCTTGGACATGCCATCTAGCATTGTCCGAGCAGGCGACTGAGCAAGTGCAAACGCTGGGATGTAACTCATTATCAACAGCGCTGCTAAGTACCTTAGCTTTGCCACTGGTTATTTTCCCTCTAAGTTTTCTACTCGAGCAAACGGCATCACACCGCTACCAGTGCTGAGACTTGAATTCTCAACATGACGGTACATATACGAATGTAGGCGCTGTTCTGCCACTGCATCGGCATAAGCACGCTCATCTAACTGTGCTTGGCTGGGCTTGCTATACACATCTGTAGATACCGATGCAGGCAACGCCAAATTATTAAACTGCCCTGCTGTGACTGGCGCTGAACTATTAAAGTTCTCAGTTGTTGCAATCTCATTTAGCGAGGCATTGCCACCACCGCTGGCTACTTGATAAATTTGTGTACCGGTTAATATTGCCACCGTAACGGTTGCCGCCACCGCCACGCTCATCAGTGGTTTTAGCATGTCACTAATACGACTGCCATTTGCAGCTTTGTCGTTAGCTACTGCGGCTCGCACACCGGCCGATATATCTATCTGCAGCAAACTGCTCTCTTCGTTCTTAATCACCACCGAGATAGCTTGATAACGACGCCAAGACTGACGCACATCGTCATCGGTCTCACTGGCTTTTAATACTCTATGTAAGTCCATTTCATTGGCTTCACCGTCGACCAATGCAGATATTGACTCACCTAATTTATCACTCATTACCAACCTCACATTATAAAAATAATTGCAGCGATTTACTCGCCTGCCATCAGCGGTCGAATTTCATTTTCAATCGCTTCCCGTCCACGAAATATCCTAGATCTTACTGTTCCTACCGGGCATTCCATCACTTCGGCAATTTCTTCATAACTCAGACCATCATATTCACGTAAAGTTACAGCCGTACGCAAATCATCTGGCAACTCCTTTATTGCTCGATCAACCACTTGTTTAAGCTCTTCACTAAACAACAAATTTTCGGGATTCTGAATATCCTGCAAATCAGAATCTCCATATAAGTATTCAGCGTCTTGCGCATCAACATCAGTTGCTGGCGGCCTTCTACTTTGCGACACTAAATGATTTTTGGCTGTATTTATCGCAATACGATACAGCCAAGTATAAAAAGCACTATCGCCTCTAAAGTTCGGTAGTGCTCTATAGGCTTTAATAAAAGCTTCTTGGGCAATATCTTCCATATCAGCTCGATTGCGCACATAACGCGACACCACGCCAATAACCTTGTGCTGATATTTTAACACCAATAAGTCAAATGCCCTCTGGTCGCCTTTCTGTACACGCTTAACCAATGCCTGGTCTGCGTCAGGTTTTTTAATCATTTTGTCCCTATAGCCATCTACAACAGATGGTTGCCGGCTCTTACAATCACCAGCTAAAATATCGTTAAACCCGCCCCAAGCGGTTAAATTTCCAGTTATCGCCATATTCAATCAGAACAACTGATTATTGAAAAGTTCAATCATTATACTATTTGATATAAAATTTTGTCGTTTAAACGCAAAAACTTCTGTTCTATAGCGGCTTGTATATACTAACTGCTCTTATATTACTGTTACAGGCTGTTTTTAACCCACTATGAGCAAAGAGTTTACCCACGATGTATTAGTTATTGGCAGCGGCGGCGCAGGCCTATCCTTAGCCCTTAATATAGCCGATCACGCAAAGGTTGCCGTTATTTGCAAGTCAGACATGATCGAGTCATCTACCTATTACGCTCAAGGTGGAATTGCCGCGGTCATTGCTGATTCCGACTCAGTTGCCAGCCATGTAAGTGACACCCTTATCGCTGGCGCTGGCTTATGCAATGAAGATAGTGTGCGCTTTACTGTAGAGAACAGCAAACAAACGATCGAATGGCTAATTGACCAAGGCGTTGACTTTACTCGCGAACAAAATGCAGATAGTAGTCAGGATTATCATTTGACCAAAGAAGGGGGCCATAGTCATCGTCGCGTTGTTCATGCTGATGATGCGACGGGTAAAGCGGTCTCATCCACGCTTACTGCCAAAGCCTTAGCTCATCCTAACATTGACGTATATTTAAACCGCGTAGCGGTAGATTTAATTATTGATAAAAGTCAGCGCGCAAAGCGCTGCGTAGGGGCTTATGTACTTAACAGCGAAACTGGTGAAGTAGAAGTATTTCGTGCCCACTTTACCTCTCTGGCAACTGGCGGAGCAAGTAAAGTCTATTTATACACCAGCAATCCAGATGGCAGCAGCGGCGATGGCATTGCCATGGCTTGGCGCGCGGGTTGTCGGGTTGCTAATATGGAATTTAATCAATTTCACCCCACTTGCTTATATCATCCACAAGCCAAGTCATTTTTAATTACAGAGGCAATTCGGGGCGAAGGCGGTATTTTAACATTACCCAATGGCCAACGCTTTATGCACAAATTTGACGAGCGTGGCGAGCTAGCACCGCGTGACATTGTTGCCAGAGCTATTGATCATGAAATGAAACGTCTAGGCACCGATTGTCTATATTTAGATATCAGCCACAAATCTGCCGACTTTATTACCAGCCATTTCCCGACCGTACACAAGCGCTGTTTAGAGCTAGGCATTGATATAACCAAACAAGCAATACCGGTAGTACCGGCGGCACACTATACCTGCGGCGGCGTTATGGTCGATAAGACCGGCAAGACAGATATTGCTCAGCTTTATGCTATAGGCGAAACATCGTTTACCGGTTTACATGGCGCTAACCGTATGGCCAGCAACTCACTGCTTGAGTGTTTAGTTTATGGCCGCGCCGCAGCTCAAAGTATTGAAAAACAACTAACCAATGAGCTCGCACCTGCGATCATAAAAAAATGGGATGAGTCCCAAGTTACCGACTCAGACGAAGATGTAGTTATCTCCCATAACTGGGATGAACTGCGCCGCTTTATGTGGGACTACGTCGGTATAGTACGAACTAACAAGCGTCTACAACGAGCCCAACACCGAGTGGAACTATTGCTAGCAGAAATAGATGAGTACTACAGTAATTACAAAATTAGCGCGGATTTAATAGAATTAAGAAACTTAGCCGTGGTTGCTCAGTTAATTATACGCTCAGCCTTAGCTAGAAAAGAAAGCCGCGGCCTACACTACACCTTAGATTATCCCGCCACCTTACCACTGGCCGGCGACACTATACTTAACCCGCCTGAATAGTATCTTTGTTACACGCTAAAATGATTTCTACCATGTTAGCTATTTCTGGTTTTTGTGATACATCGGCGCGCATAAACCAGCTAAACATGTCGTTATCTTCTTCTTCCAAAAACCTTACGTAAAGCTGTTGGTCTTCAGCCGAGATATTACGCAAATGATTCTCAACAAATGGAATAAGAATTAAATCTAGCTCCAACATGCCACGACGGCTGTGCCAGTATATCTTTCGGTATTCAACGTCTGTAATCATAGTTATTCACGCACAAAAAGTAAGGACGAGGATTATAACGATAAAACTTAACAACTGTTAGCCAAAGCAAGTAAAAGTACTATAATACCCTTCTCTTTTCGCTACAGCCTATATAACCATGGAAGATTTTTTAAACGCAATAAATGCCCAACTAAGCGCCACTGGGGTGGTAAGTTTTGACAGCTCCACTGCATTGAATATTGATCAGTCATACCTCACCGTTTTGGGTGGCGATGCGCTTATTCAGGTGAAAGGAATCGATGCTGCCAAGTTTTTACAGGGGCAAGTGACCTGCGATATGGATGAGGTATCAGATAGTCAGATGCACTATGGGGCGCACTGTACCCATAAGGGCAGAATGATCGCCAGTTTTATGGCTAGCAAAACTGACAGCGATACTTATTTGTTAAAAGCCCCGGCAGATAATATTAAAAACTTGCTGAACAGTTTACAAAAATACATCGTGTTTTCAAAAGCTGAAGTCAGCATCGCTGAAGACTGGACCGCAATCGCTTTAAGTGGAGCAGATAGCGAAAGTATCGTCAGTCAGTTTTTTGGCGGTCTGCCAACTGGTGTAAACCATAAAGTGGTAAAAGATAATATTCATTGTCATCAAATTGCTGGCGGCAAGCGATATGAAATTTGGTTAGCACAAAGCCGAGCCCAAGACTTTTGGCAGCATTGCAAAGCACTAGCCTCAGCTAGCTCGCTGAACTGGCAACTAGAAAATATACGTGCAGGTATCGCCCAAGTGATCGCAGATACCTCAGAGACATTTATCCCCCAAGCAATAAATCTACATGAAGTTGGCGGGGTCAGTTTTACCAAAGGCTGCTATACCGGCCAAGAAATTGTTGCGCGAATGAAGTATCTCGGTAAGCAAAAAAGGCATATGGCAATTTTTTCTGCCAACGGATCAGCCTTAGCCGCAGGTAGTAATGTGTTCATTCAAAGTAGTGATAAAAATGTTGGCGAAGTCGTCAATTGCGTGGCGACATCAGCTAAAACTTGCGAAGGATTAGTAGTTATTACCGACGCCGCATTAACGGAAACTGTGGTTGATGATAGAAAGCTATTAACTTTAAGCTTCTCTCCACTAAACTACGACTAATTAAACTAATCAGCAGACCAATCAATTGGCTGTTTATTGCTCGCCAACAAATGCTCATTCGTTTGCTTAAAATGCCCACAACCAAAAAACCCACGATAAGAACTCAATGGTGAAGGATGCGGCGCCTCTAACACCAAATGATTGTTGCCAATCAAGGCTGCTTTTTCTCGCGCATGGGCTCCCCAAAGGATAAACACTATGTTTTCACATTGCTGATTAATCGCATTTATCGCTACATCGGTAAATTGCTCCCAGCCTTTGCCTTGATGGCTGCCCGCATTGCTTTCTTCAACAGTTAACACAGTATTTAACAACAACACGCCCTGCTCGGCCCAACTAGTCAGACAACCATGCATTGGTATTTGCAGTCCAAGCTCAGCTTCGATTTCTTTGTAAATATTGACCAGTGATGGCGGAATTTTCTCATAAGGCTGTACCGAAAAACTTAAACCGTGAGCCTGGTCTGCACCGTGATAAGGGTCTTGTCCTAAAATCACCACTTTAACATCGGCTATCGGCGTAGTGCTAAATGCGTTAAATCTATCCTCAGCATTAGGAAATACTCTCACGCCGTCAGACTCACGGCCATCAATGAACGCTGCTAACTCTAGCATATAAGGCTTATCTAATTCCTCTGCCAACATTGGCCAGACTACTTCTAAAGATTTTTTTGCTAGCAACGAAAACACCCTTCTTTTAGTATATCAATTACAAATAAACTGTTACTCACGAAAACGTAATTCAAGCACCATTACCTCTGGTGTTACACTAAAGCTATAGTAAACCATATAAAAACTAGGTAAAACCAATGAATACCCCCTACCAAATACTTGGCAGCGAAGGCATCAAAAAACTTTGCGAGTCGTTTTACGAAACCATGGAAGCGGCCCACGAAGCTGCAGGCATCCGTCGCATGCACGCTGAGGACTTAGCACCAGTAACAGACAAATTAATTGATTATTTAACTGATTGGATGGGAGGCCCACCAATTTATCAAACAAAGTACGGTACGGTCTGTTTAACCGAACCACATGCAGGCTATGCCATAGGTCCTAAAGAAACTACGCAATGGTTGTTTTGTATGGACCAAGCCTTGGATAAAATTGGCGCAAGTGATGAAGTGAAAGAGATGCTAAAAGTACCACTGGAGCGGGTGGCGAACGCGGTGCAGAATCGGGATGTTTCGGTTGCGGATTCTATGGACCGGGATCCTAATTTGATTGCCATCAACTAATCGTTGGATTTTATTAAAACTTAAGCCTCTATATATATTTTGATTATCAAATTTCGCTCGATAGCGAGAGTCTTTTCTCTACTCGTTTCGCTCGCCTTACGGGTCGCCCATGACGGCGGTCAACGGATTCTATGCCTCTTTGGTTACTTTCTTGACTGACAAGAAAGTAACTCGACCATAGACGAAAATAAGTTAGTACTATAAAAAAATATACAAAAAAGCCAGAGCTAAAAAACCCTGGCCTTAGATAGATAATCGCCAATAGGCGAAATCAGATAATAAATTTTATGCAGAATACTCATAAAACTGATTAAACCACTTTCGATACTTAGCAATAGGTCCATCGCCATCACATAAAACAGGGTTAGGCCGATAAGTCTTATGCTCCCAAATAGGAATATCCTGTCCTACTTGTCGAACCACTTCATCGATAAAACCCTGAGCATAGAGCTGATTATCACCCTCTGAAGATTTAGGCATAGAGAAATTAAATCGTAGTTCAACCGTTTGCGAATCTATTGGGGTCACAGTGCCAAGCATTACCACATCAAACATGCGAGTAAACTTTTGAATGGTCTGTCCAGGCCCCATGCTAGTAGAGACTAATTTAGCATCAACAATATTGTCATCACCTTCGGTGAGGACACCATTTTCGTCTACATCGTTAACCCTTGAGTCCATTACCGTCTGACGCACTGCACCTTCCATGGTAACAACACCTTCAGGCATTTCGGCGGCCTGATGAACCGTCACAAAATGCGCTATGTCAGCAGCATTTTCACCCATTTCTTGAATAATCGAATTGATGCGCCAGTCATAGGTATCCAAATCAGTCCATTGATCAGAGCTAAGCTCATCAACTAGCACAACGTCAAATAGTGGTTCAACGTTTTCGGGGTGATACCATGCCCAAATCATTTGGTTACGTTCAATAATTGGATAGCTTTTTAATGCACCATCGGCTGCCACTTTAGGGGGGATTCGCTTAGCATACGGTACATCGACGCAGGCGCCATTGGAGTTAAATTTCCAGCCGTGAAATGGGCATGAAATACTTGTTTCATGGGCGATACCGCCATGGCCTAAATGAGCACCTAAGTGAGGGCAATAGGCATCAAGTAGAGTGGCTTGGCCTTCAAGGGTTCTAAACAGAACTAATTCTCGACCGAAATAATGTACTGGTTTTACATCACCTGCCGCTAAAACATTGCAATATTCAAGAGCATACCAACCGTAAGGAATGGACTGTTCGTATCGTGATTTCATGGTGTAACCCGCTATAAATTCTCGTTAGGCGGTCGTTTTCAATTTTATCAAATCGACTTTTTTACCGCTTTTTGCTCGCTCATATTTACGCGCTGGCGTATTGGCAATATCAGTAAGCTCAGAGGCATTATGCGACGTTGTGAGGCGTTCTTGGGTTACAGTTCCGTAAACTGTATTACGCTGGCGCGCATTGCGCCCTATTTCGGTAATTGCAGCTTCCATTTTGCTAGGTGGCATTTCTTGTCCATGCAACGCGCCGGCAGCGCGGGTGATTGACTCATTCATTAAGCTGCCACCTAAATCATTTACCCCTGCATTCAAACATTGCTTAGCGCCAGCAGCGCCCATTTTAACCCAGGAGGTTTGAATATTATCGATTTGACCGTGCAGTGCCAGTCTTGCAACCGCATGCATTAATACCGCCTCGCGATAGGTCGGGCCTTTGCGCGCCTTACCTTTTAAATATAACGGCGCTTCGGATGCGACAAACGGCAACGGCACGAATTCCGTTATGCCGCCAGTTTTTTCTTGTAATGTTCGAACTCGATTAAGATGTCTAGCCCAGTGCTCATAGCCTTCAACGTGGCCATACATTATTGTCGATGTTGTCTTAAATCCTTGTTGATGGGCAGTTTCTAACACTTCCAACCATTGCCCAGTATTAAGTTTATCTGGGCAAATTATTTTTCTGATTTCATCATCTAGAATTTCAGCCGCTGTACCTGGCAATGTAGCTAAACCCGCTTGCTTTAGTCGAATTAAATAATCAGTCAAACTAATATTAAGGGTTTGCGCGCCCTGCCAAACTTCTAATGGGGAAAATGCATGAATATGAACATCTGGAGCGGCTTGCTTTATAACTTGGCAAATTTGTAAATACTTCTCGCCGTCGTACTCAGGGTGAATACCACCTTGCATACAGACCTCTGTAGCACCGCGCTGCCAAGCCTCGGTAACTCGCCTACCAATTTCTTGATCTGATAAATCGTATGGTCTACCGCGTAGATTTTCAGACAATTTCCCTTTTGAAAACGCACAGAACTGACATTTGAAATAGCAAATATTGGTATAATTTATATTGCGATTGACTACATAAGTAATCGTATCGCCATTAACTTGCTGCCGTAATTTATTGGCGCTGGCGCAGACGTAATCAAACTCGGCGCCGCGGGCTTTAAACAATCGAGCAATTTCATCTTCAGCTAATTTTTGCCCTAGCCCAGCTTTAGCTATTATCACTTTTAGCTGATCACTAACTGCACCTTTCATTTTATCTGGGACCGAGCTTGGCAACTCGCAAACTTCGCCAGTCAACCAATCATCAGTGCGCGGATAACCTTCACCATCAATACTTCTTATGACCGCTTGTTGCAGCCCTTTATCTAACCATTTACTGCCTTGACGCGCATACTGGGGATAAATTGTTAAGCGTTCAATTAAATGCTTACCACAAGCTGCAGTCTCTGTAGCGAGCTGATCTAGATGCGGCCATGGCGCTTCTGGATTTACGTAATCAGGGGTTAGCGGCGATATGCCGCCCCAGTCATTAATACCCGCCGCCACAATCTGTTCAAATACCCCAGGACTTAAATTTGGCGGTGCCTGAATACTCATTGCAGGGCCAAAAACGATCCGCGCTACAGCAATTGTCCACAGCAACTCGTCTAAATTTGGTTCTGGCGCTTGCGCCATTTTGGTATCGGCCTTAGCCCTAAAATTCTGTATAATAATTTCTTGCAGATGACCAAATTCCGCATGCAATTTACGCAGCGCTAATAATGATTCTATGCGCTCTAATCTAGTCTCGCCGATACCAATTAAAATACCTGAGGTAAACGGAACATTTTGCCTGCCAGCTTCAGCAATGGTTTCTAATCGGACTAAAGGTTCTTTATCGGGCGAACCATAATGCGGCATATCTTTTTCAGTTAAGCGAGCACTTGCCGACTCCAACATAATACCCATTGAGGCTGACACAGGACGCAGCATCGCCACTTCGTCAGCCGTCATACAACCGGCATTGATATGAACCAACATGCCAGTTTCTTCAAACACAGCTTTGGCCATAGCGGCTACGTATTCCAAGGTAGTAGCAAAACCCATTTCAGCTAAAGCCTCACGCGCCGCTGTATAGCGAAGCTCTGGCTTTTCACCTAAAGTAAACAAAGCCTCTTTACAGCCTAATTCCACCCCTGCTTTAGCCTGCTCGATAATATCGGCAAGTTTCATATAAGGGTTTTCAACTTTTTTAGGGGTAGTTGCAAAGGTACAGTAATGGCATACGTCGCGGCACAACTGCGTCAATGGAAAAAACACTTTGCGCGAATAGGTTATTGTTTGGTTAAATCCTTGATCACGCAGCTTTGCACTGGCCTGCATCAAAACTTTAGTTTCAACACAGCTAGCCAGCTCAAGCGCTTGGGTATCACTCAGTAGCTGTCCGTCTAATAATACTTGCTGTAACAGTGAATCAACTTGCATTTAAATTCCTAGTCGCTCATAAAACTTATCTAAGTCTAGTGCCTGTGCACTATCAACTGACGTCTTATCCTGCAAACCAAAGCTGTTGATTACTTTTAGGCAACGTTGCCCACTAAAGCCATCTTTTGCCAACACCTTAAGCTGCGCCAAATCTTGCGCAGTATCGACATCGAATGCAAGTCTCGATGGCTTATGTGTCTTAACATTCATCGCCGCTTGAGTAACTAATTCGCTATGAAGATTAAAACTGCCCACCCCATAAACCACATTAATTGGGCTGGGCACGGGAGTTAACAGACCATTAGTGCCGTTGTCTTGCCAATCTGGCACTAGCGTAATGCTATTGTCCGCTTGCTCAACCACTGCGTTTATTTCAGCTTTGGTCGCTAGGGGTAAATCGCCATGTAATACCAAAACATGGCTAGCATCATTACTGAGCTGACCAAGGCCCCATTCAACGGCGGCGTTTAAGCCCTTAACCGAGCTAGGCTCTGGTATGAATTTTGCGCCCCATTGCTCAGATAATAATTTAGCCTGTGGCTCATTTGATACAATTGCCACCCCCGCCAACGACTCGACCAGCATTAATTGCTCGATTAAGTCTTCTACCATTGCGGCAAACAAGTGACGGCGCTGGGCCTGCGACAAAACCGCACTTAAACGCTGTTTGGCATTTTCAAAACCTTTTAAGGGCAATAATACCCACACCTTGTTCAAGTAATATTACCTTTAATTGTAGCGGCAAAATCAACACAGATATTGGCCAGATCAGTCTTATCCTGTTGGGTCTTCATTATGGATTGAGCAGTAATACAAGCGATGCCTAAGGCCTCTATTTCACTTTGTAGTCCGGCATCTACATTGTCGATTACAAAGCCGTCAATTAGATCACCATAGTATTGTGCAACTGCAGTGGCTGATTGAGGCATACCCAGTTCTGCCATCATTTTTGCAGCAGGTCCTTTTAAGGCTTGCCCGCCAATAATCGGCGATACGGCAATGATAGGCGCTGTTGTTTTCCGAAGAGCGTCACGAACAGCAGGTACCGATAAAATAGGTTCAACGCTAACAAATGGATTGGACGGACAAATAATCACGGCTGCTAATGTTTGGTCTGCAAGAGCTGCAGCAAAATCTGGCTGTATTGTGGCGCGCTCAATACCGCTAAATTGGTAAGCGCTAACCACCGGCTGACACTGTCTTCGAACAAAATAATGCTGAAAGCTCAAAATCCCTTCATCGGTTTGCATTTGAGTGCTAACCGACTCATTACACATAGGAACAACCTTTGCCGCAACCCCCAACTGTTTGAAAAGTCCTCGACTTATAGCGGTTAAAGTCTCACCTTGCTGCAATAACTGAGTGCGCACAGTGTGGGTTGCCAAATCTTTATCACCCAATAAAAACCAGTCTTCGCCATTTAGCTTTCCTAGCTGCTGCATAAACTGCCAGGTTTCACCTTCAATGCCCCATCCCTGCGCCTTGTTTTGTATCCCCGCCAGGTTATACATAACAGTATCTAAATCGGGACAAATTCGTAAACCTAAGTGAGTAAAGTCATCAGCCGTATTAGCCACTATTAATAATTCATCTTGGCTTAGTACTTCCGCCAAACCAACCGCTAACTTAGCCCCACCAACGCCACCGGAAAGAGCGATTATTTTATTTGCACTAGAGGCCATTAGCATCTTCTTATTATCGTTTATAGGCTAGCGAAACAAATCAAATTCGCGATCGCGAATTAGACCTTTGGAACCGGTATCACTAGTAGTTAACTTAGCACCTCGAATATGCACAACTGGATTAGCTTCATCGCCTTGCCCCATCATAAACGATGCGCCTGCAGCTAACTCATCAGCTACGGCGACGGTGGATACTTCCATCACTCGACCAAATAAGTCCTTATTGCCAATTAAGTCGTCAATTGGCTCAAACCCCGCAGTCCCTATTGCCATACCACAAGTACCGTTACGCCAAGCGCGACCGGCACTGTCATTAATAATAATTTTTACGTCTACCTCTAATTCTTGCTGACAGCGATCACGCAGAGCTTTTGCGCTGGCATCGGAATCTAGCGGTAACAATAAGACCTGGTCGTCGCCACTTTCGATATTTGACCGATCAATACCAGCGTTCGCATGCACATAACCCAGCCTATGCTCAACAATCACAACCCCCGGGCGCTTACGCACTACCTCAACGCTTTCATCTAAAATAAGCTGAACTAAACGCGGGTCTTTAGCTATCTGTTGTGCCAATACTTCAGCTTCTGAACTTGGCGTTACGCTATCTAAGCGCGCATAACGGCCTTCTGATTTAGACACAATCTTCTGCGCTAACACCAATACATCGCCATCACATAATTTAATATCGGTATCAGTTAGACCTTGTTGTATCTGCAAAAACAAATCATCCCCTGGCTGAACCAGAGGATAATTGGTTAAGGCTGTAATAATTAATGGCGAATTCAAACTTGCTCTAAACCTGTAATTTGAATACCGGCATGGCATTTATAGCGACGGTTAATAGCAATCAAAATAGAGGTTAATGCCTCGGCTGCGGCCGCATTGGCAATTGGCCCAGCGTGGAAGCCGCGCATACCAGCTGCTTCGACCAACCCAATGACTACTTCACGCGCTTCAATATTATTGCCGGTTACCAACACATCGCAATCTATCCCTTTACCTTCTTGTAAATGATGCGCCGCCACATTTTGAAATGCTGACACCACAGATACCTCTTTACCCAATAAGGCTTGGGCTATTTGCCCCGCACTGCCTTCTTCAGGCATTTGTACTTTGGCTACTTTAGGCGGTACTAAAGGCACGGTGACATCGATTAAAATTTTCCCTTGCAGCGCATCTTTGACCAATTCTAAAGTAGAAGCTTGATGACTGAACGGCACCGTTACTACCACTAGATCTGCCGTTGTCGCCGCGGCTAAATTTTCCATCGCTTGCACCGCGATATTGTCGACGCCACGCTCTGCCATTACTGTTTTCAAATCTTCTGCCGCTGCTAGTGCTTTTTCTTCGGTGCGCGAACCAATAATAACGGTGTACCCAGCCTCGACCCAACGTCTTGCTAAACCAGTACCCAAATCGCCAGTACCGCCAAGTATTGCAATAGTCTTAATCTCTTCGTTCATGTTCTATGCCTTTTTGTGTGATCGAGTAGTGTGCTAATAATTGAACCAAATAAAGTCTTAATAAACTGGCCGTCATGGTAACAAAAGCCCATTATTGGGCAAGACTGTTTGCTGTTTTCTTACCATCTCGACATAGAAGGCGGGTACCATAGGATTTATAGTGGTAAAACCTATAATAGATCGGTCAATTAGTTAATGAGGAATAACTCGCAATGGATAATCCGGTTGATATGACTGGCAAAAGAGTAATTGTTACCGGCGGCACCAAAGGTGTTGGCCGCGGCATTGCTGAGAGCTTTCTTAGCGCTGGCGCTAAAGTTGCGGTGTGTTCGCGCAATGAACCAGAGCAACTGCCCAGCGCTGGCGACAATACTGCCATATTTATGGCCATCGATGTACGCGATATTGAGCAAATACAAGTTTTTGTAGACTTCACCGTAAAAGAATTCGGTGGTATCGATGTGCTGGTAAACAACGCCGGCGGTGCACCCTCTGCCGAGGCGGCCACAGTATCACCAAGATTTTCAGAGTCTATTATTCGGTTAAATCTATTGGCGCCACTTAATTTCTCTCAAGCCGTCAATGGCGTTATGCAAAAACAAAATAATGGCGGCTGTATTATTAACATTGCCAGTGTTAGCGCTACGCGCCCTTCACCTGGCACAGCGGCCTATGGTGCAGCTAAGGCAGGGTTGATTAATTTGACTAGCTCATTAGCAGTCGAATGGGCACCTAAAGTACGCGTAAATGCCATTACAGCAGGGCTAATCAAAACTGAGCAAGCACACTTGCATTATGGCGATGACGCAGGAATTGCAGCCGTCAGCCAGACTATACCCTTAGAGCGAATGGCTGAGCCTAGGGACATTGGCAATACCTGCCTGTATTTAGCATCCGACTTGGCCAACTATGTCAGTGGCGCTGCTATTACAGTTCATGGCGGCGGTGAAAAACCGGCTTTTTTGGGTGCAGCAACTACTGATAACAAATAACACATTCACCATTTTCATCACAGCGACTGCAGAGCTATACTGGCGGGCGTTAACCCACCAACATAAAAAGGCTAATTATGAGCGATAAAACTTGGCGTTCCACTGTATCAACAAAAATGGCAATTGCCGCTTGTGTACTAATGCCGGTGGCGGCGCTAGGCACAAAATTTGGTTTATGGCCTTTTACTATAGGATTTTTAGTATTGGCCTCATCAATACTGTTAGCATTGATTACCGTCGTTATCGCCGCTATTTATATTCTTAAAGAAGCCTATAGTGCTGACAAACCAGGCATGCGCAATGCGGCGTTATTAGCTTTTGTACCAATGGCCATAGTTGCCGCAATTGTAGCTGGCGCTGGCGCTGTACCGCCTATTCATAACATCACCACCAATCTAGATAACCCACCTAAATACCAAGCGCTGCTGCCACTGCGGGCGGAGGGTTCAAACCCACTTGAAATAACTGCCCCAGTAGCGGTTATTCATAGCGCGGGTTATCCCGACTTAAAACCAGTTATTTCAGATCTAAGCGCAGAACAAGCCATTGCTAAAGCAGAGCAATTAGCACAAAGCTTGGGCTGGGTAATAGTGCCAGACCAGCGCGACAACTATGTTGAGGCAACGGTAAGTTCATTTTGGTTTGGTTTTACCGACGATATAGTCATTAGAGCTATCCCTGCCCAAAACGGCAGTATTATTGACCTGCGCTCGGTATCACGGGTCGGAAAAAGCGACTTAGGCGCTAACGCCAAACGTATCAAACTGTTTATCACCGCTTTCAACCAATAGCTGCACTCACACAGGGCGGCAGCCCTGTGTGACCAAAAAATAACCAGCTTTGGTCAGATTATGGCGCGCTTTGTTAAGCACAGCGCCAACTATCAAGCTAAAATTACTGGTAACTAAATCACATTAGTTTAAACATATTGAGGTATAGGCCATGAACGCCGTCAACGAAAGTATTAAATCTGAAGTAGCCAACATGCTAATGGAGCAGTTCAAGCTGCAAAAAAAGTGCTCTTTAGACAATCCTACTCCTGACTATCAACAACGTGTTAGCGATCTAAAAGCGCTAAAGGCAATGGTTGTTGATAACCGTGAAGAAATCATTCAAGCGATCAGTGCTGACTATTACAACCGCTCTCGCAATGAAACTTTATTCGCTGAAGTCATCACCGTGACCGATGGCATTAATAGTATTATCAAAAGCCTTAAAAAATGGATGAAGCCACAGAAACGTCATGTGGATCAAACTATGTTTTTTGGTGCTAAAAATCGCGTTCTTCCACAACCTTTAGGTGTGGTTGGATTAATCATTCCTTGGAACTTTCCGATTAACCTAAGCTTTTCACAATTGGCCACTGCTTTTGCCGCTGGTAACAGGGCTATGGTTAAAATGTCGGAAAACTCAATTGCCTTAACTGAGCTATTAATTAAAATTTCGGGTAATTATTTTCCATCTGAAAAACTTCAATTCTTTAAAGAAACGGGTACTGTCGGTGTCGAGTTTTCACAAATCCCATTCGACTTAATTGTGTTTACTGGCTCAGGCCAAACCGGCCGCGCGGTAATGGCCTCTGCCGCTAAAAATTTAACTCCGGTTATTTTAGAGCTAGGCGGCAAAGCGCCAGCGGTTATAGACCCTAATTACTCTTTGCCTAAAGCAGTCGAGCGTATTATGTACGTTAAGCAGCTGAACGCTGGTCAAATTTGTACCAACGTTGACTATGTAATGGTTCATGAAGCACAGAAAGACGAATTCATTCGATTAGCTAAAGAGTATGTTAGTAAGCATTGCCCAGATATTAACTCTACTGATTACACTTCAATTATTGATGATCGCAGCGTCAAGCGCTTGGAAGAAACACTGGCAGACGCTAAAGCCAAGGGCGGCACGGTTATTAACTTAACGAGCCAAGAAGTGAACGTTGAGAAACGTAAATTCCCGCTTACTATTGTTACCGATACAACAGAAGATATGAACATCCGTTCGCGGGAGACCTTTGGGCCTATCTTGATGCTACTAACGTATCAGCAAGCAAGTGAAGTGGTTGAGTATGTTAATAGCCATGACCGTCCATTGGCGCTATACCCCTTCAGCAATGACAAGCAGCTGGTAGATATGTATATCGACCGTATTATGTCGGGTGGTGTAACTGTCAATGACGCGCTATTTCACGTCGCTCAACACGATATTCCATTTGGTGGGGTTGGCCCCAGTGGTATGGGTCACTACCACGGCTTCGAAGGTTTTATATCGTTTTCAAAACTTAGACCAATTTTTTATCAAGCAAGCTTCTCAAGTACTAAGTTTTTAGCACCGCCATACTCTAGCTTTATCAACAAAGTATTTGAATTTCTCGCTAAGTTAAAGAGCTAAGTAAAGCAGTATTAAAAAAGGCTTTCATTGGTAACAATGAAAGCCTTTTTCGTTAGTAGATAAATTATTAATGCACTTTATAAAGACTTTCTATTAAGAAAGTGTACCGCCATCTACCCTTATATCTTCACCGGTAATATGCAATCCATCGATACTGGCTACCATTGCCACAACGCCAGCTACTGTTTCTGGCCCTTTTGAGCCCGTTAGAGACATTGCCCGAGCTAGTAACGCATGATCCATACCTTCAGGAAAATCGACCTTGGCTGTCATATTAGTGTTTATTTCTCCAGGGCAAATACAGTTAGCTCTTACTCCACGCTTAGCATACTCAACAGCGATAGAGCGAGTAAAAGCCAATACTGCCCCTTTAGAAGCCGAATAAGCGGCACCATTAGCTAGGCCAGATAACGCCGCAGTAGAAGCAGCATTAACTATATTGCCCTGAGTAGTAATCAGATGGGGTAATACCGCCCTTGCCAACATGAAGGTACCCGTAATATTTACATTAATAATTTTTTGCCAATTATCTAACGTTAGCTCATGGGTGTGATCAAACCGCAGCATCCCTGCCATATGCACCAACACATCTATTTGCTTGAAATGCTCAACACAGCTTGCCACCGCATCATTCACCGCTTGCTCATTGCTAATATCACACACCTGCACTACATGATTCACACCTTGCTGGTCTAATTGTGCCGACAAATCATTGAGTCCAGTTTCATTGACATCTAGTGCGAACACATTAGCCCCCTCACTAGCTAAACGAATCGCACAAGCCATACCAATACCCGAACCTGCACCCGTTACTATTACTACCTTGTTTTCAAAACGATCCATTTTTTACCTCAGAACATGTCGTTAATATTATTATTTTTAAAGCTTACTGCAATCTAATATATTCAGTATAAAAACTTACCCAATTTGAATTAATCCTTGGTAATAGAAGCATTGAATCGTTAATTATTAGTATTACTGCTGAGGTCCTTTAGCCGTTAAGATTACGTAAAAGAAGTGAGCTAAATTCTATCTGTACCTTGAGGAATTGTTTTGACTGATATAACTGTGTTTCGAGCCAGCGCAAAAGCATGGCTGGAAGAGAATTGTCCTGCGTCTCAACGCATGCCTGTAATTAAACAACAGCAGATTTGGAGTGGTCGCAAGCGAGAGTTTTATTGCGATGACGCTAAACTATGGTTTGAACGCTGTCGCGACCAGGGCTATACAGTGCCCGACTGGCCAACAGAATATGGTGGTGCCGGGCTGAGTCAGCTAGAAGCCAAAGCACTGAAAGAAGAAATGAATGTTTTAGGGTGTCGCCCGCCCCTCTACGACTTGGGCATCTGGATGCTTGGTCCAGCATTACTAGAATTTGGCAACGAGGCACAACGCAAAGAACATTTACCCAAAATTGCACGCGGCGAGATAAGATGGTGCCAAGGTTATAGCGAGTCGGGAGCAGGATCTGACTTGGCTAATCTGCAATGCAAGGCAGAAGATCAAGGCGACCACTTTTTGGTTAATGGCGCAAAAATCTGGACCACTTGGGCCGACAAAGCGGACTACATTTTTTGCCTAGTACGCACAGATCACGGCGCAGTCAAACAAGAAGGCATTAGCTTTTTACTTATCGATATGGACAACCCTGGCATTGTTGTTAGCCCTATTGCGTTAATCAGCGGCGAGTCTGAATTTTGTCAAACATTTTTTGATAATGTAAAAGTACCGAAGAAAAACTTAGTGGCAGAGCTTAATCAAGGCTGGTCAGTGGCCAAAGGTTTGCTGAAACACGAACGCAAACTAATGAGTGAGATTGGTGGCGACGTGCCCTCACCCGGCATAACTCCGGTGCAAGCAGCGATACAATACTTACCGATAAAAGACGGCAAAATTAGCGACACTAATTTAAGAGCCAAACTGGTCGAGCATGAGATGACAATGCGCGCACTAGGCCTGACTCATTTCAGAAGTTTTGAAGAGCGAATGAGCGGTAATGCTAATAAAAATATACCGCTGATTATGAAATATATTGGCACTGAAGAAATGAAAAATAAAGCCGAATTGATGCTTGCCTGTCTAGGTATGAAGGGCTTGGGCTGGGAAGGCGACGAATATACCGAAGATGAGCTAATGGTCACCCGCGGCTGGTTATTTTCTAAAACCATGTCGATTGCCGGTGGCACTAACGAAATACAACTCAATATTATTGCCAAACAAGCTTTAGGGCTACCAGATTAGGTCGGAGAGAGATTAATGCCATTAGTATTAAACGAAGAGCAACGTCTGCTAAAAGAAACTGCACACGAATTTTTTGCCAGTAATGCGCCGGTTGGGGCTTTACGTAAACTGCGTGATAACAAAGATAAGACTGGCTACTGTCAGCAGACTTGGCAGCAGATGGCAGAACTAGGCTGGGCGGGGATAACAATTCCTGAAGCCTATGGCGGCCTAGAATTTGGCGCCCTTGGCTTAGGCGCTATTATTGAAGAAAGTGGTAAAACTCTGGCTGCATCCCCACTGCTGGCAACGGTTGCGTTGGCGGCAACTATTATTGAGCTAGGCGGTAGTGAAAACCAAAAACAACAATTTTTACCTAAAATTGCCAGCGGCGAACTTACTCTGGCTCTGGCTTTAGAAGAATCAGCTCATCACAATCCGACCTCTATCACCTTAACTGCCGAGCACAAAGATGATGGATTTATATTGAGCGGAGAAAAATGCTTTGTAGTCGATGGCCATACTGCAGACTATTTAATCGTAGCTGCTCGCAGCAGCGGCGCGATGGAAAGCGGTGACGGCATCAGTCTATTTATTATAGATGCTAACACCTGCGGAATAAAACGCCGACGTACAACTTTTGCCGATAGCCGCAATGTTGCAACTGTTGAGTTTGATGGAATAGTAATTAATAGCGATAACCTTATTGGTGAACTACACAAAGGCTGGCGCATATTAGAGCCTGCATTAGATAGAGCGCGAATCTACCTAGCAGCAGAAATGTTAGGCGGCGCAACAGAATGCTTTGACCGCACTATAAGTTATCTAAAAGAACGTGAGCAATTCGGCGTTAAAATTGGTTCTTTTCAAGCGTTAAAGCACCGCTGCGCAAAAATATTTGTTGATTTAGAATTAGCCCGCTCGGCAGTATTAGATGCCTTATCAGCTATCGATGAAAACAGAGCTGACATTGCCCAAATCGCTAGTCTGGCGAAAACTCTTATAAACGACACTTATTACCTAGTAACTAATGAAGCCGTACAGATGCATGGCGGCATTGGAGTTACTGATGACTTAGATATCGGCTTGTTTTTAAAACGCTCACGAGTCGCTATCCAGCTCTTTGGCGACAGTGGCTTCCATAAAGATCGCTATGCTAGCTTATGCGGTTATTAATTTAGGATTCTTCAAACTTAAGCAATACCTTCCACCATAAACTAGGCATTAAGGCGTGCCACAGTGACAACTTGCGCGAGCCACAGGGATAAATCCGTTTTTTCCCTTTGGCTATGCCTTTATCCATCGCATCGACAATATCTTCAGGGTCCGATAATTTTCCACTTTCCTTTCCATGAGCAATACTTTTCGGCACGTCCACCAATAAAGCTTGCTCTACTAAAGGCGTATCGACACCTGACGGATAAATGACATGCACATTAACGCCAGTTTTATGTAGCTCCCAGGCCAATGTTTCAGCATAAACGTTTACCGCAGCCTTGGATGCACAATAGGAGCCCAAGTTTGGTAACATAGATTCACCTGCTACTGAGCCAAACAAAATCATTTCACCACTATCACGCGCTAGCATACTCGGCAGTATTGCTTTCACCATATGGACGGTGCCACCAAAGTTTATATTCATCATCCGCATCACATTTTCTGCTTCATCATTGACTAATGTCCGGCTTGGCATAATCGCGGCGGCATGCGTTAAACGATCTATAGGCCCCAGCTCTTCGATAACTTGCTTAACCTTAACTTGTACATCCTCCCAATCAGCAACATCGCATTTAAAACAATGAATATTGTCAGACTGGGCGGCAGTTTCTTCCATTCCAACGTCATTCATATCAAATATGGCGACTTGCGTCCCTTGCCTTGCTAACCGCAGCGCACAAATGCGCCCCATGCCGCTGGCGCCACCAGTAACTAATGCAGTTGTTATTTTTATTGTCATTGTTTATCTCAATATTATTAGCCGTCTACAGATACTAAAGGTGACCTATAAATCTAGCAATTATATTTTACTCAGGATTATACAAATTCATATTCACCGCTGCAGCGGTGGCTTCTGCACGATTATGAATATTCAACTTCTTATATATTTTCTTAATATGAAAGGCTACCGTATTGCCAGAAATATCAAGTAAATGACTAACTTCTTTAACTTGATAACCCTTAGCAATAAAAGTCAGTATTTCGGTTTCCCGCTCTGACAAATCAACCTCGTCTAATTCAGTAGTTAGCTCAGGCTTAACACTTGTTTCGCGAAAATATGTCAATACTGATTGCGCTACACCAGGCGACAATGGAGGCTTACCTGCTACAGCGTCAGTTAAGTATTTTCCTAGCTCCTCTGCTGAATAGCCCTTTAATAAATAGCCACAGGCTCCGGCTTGCAACGCCTCAAACAAATGCTTTTCATCTTCAAATATCGTCGTCACAATGGATATTGTCTGCTCAGAATTAATATTGATATACCGAACTAAATCAATACCACTGCCATCAGGCAGACCTATATCTAATAGCGCCATATCAAAACTTTCAGCGGATAAATATTTCATCCCGCCAGCAATAGTAGCCGCGATCTCAATATCAGGATTACCGAAGTTCTCTTTAACTACATCAGCCAGCACTTTTGCCGCTTCTGCATGGTCTTCAACAATTAACACTCTATTAATAGGCGATAACATGTCAGTTACTCTCTTGGAGATAATAAGGGGATTGTAATAGTAACGTTGCAGCCACCGTCGCCATACCAATCTATAGTAGCGTTTAGCTCGCGTACTCTGGCATCAATATTATAAAGACCGTTACCCATAACAACATCGTCACGATCTAAACCGATACCATTGTCATTGAATTGTATAATCAAGCTAGTCGAATCAACCGCTAAAACAACATCAACTGCAGTCGCATTTGCATGACGGACAATATTATTTAGCAGCTCTTTAGCGATATTAATAATATTCAAATACTGATAAGAGCCTATAACTATTGATACATCAGTAATACGGTTTTTCCAATCCAGCTTAAAGTCAAAATTATCACTTGCTTCTTCAGCTACTAGCCGAATCTCCATCACCGTCGACTGCAACGATACAGGTTCAAGTCTTAATGCTGTAATTAGGCCTCGTAACTGCTCAAGGGTTTCTTGAGCAAGAATCTTTACTTTGACATCACCCGCAGCATAGATTAATGACAATAATTTATGTCCAATCTGGTCATGTAAATCGCGTCGTATGCGCTCCCGCTCTTTATTTTGTCCGGCCAAAAATGCCAAATGAAATTCAAACAATTGTTCGAACAATGCGCTCATGGTTACAACTAACTCAACGTCCTCAACACCAAATAATCTTTCTCCTTGTTCTGCAAAATCTAAATACATGGGTGGTGAAAAGCGGTTGCCTGCTACAATTAATCGCTGGCCACCGTCTTCTACAGCGGTAGCAACTGTTTTGTCATGCCATTCAATCGCGCTAGGAACAAATACATTAACCAATATTTCCTGCCAGGCATTCTTTGGATTATCTTCTTTACTACTTAATAGTGCTGCAACAGCATCACTGAATAACTTGTTTTTATTGGCTACTTTTTTTCGAACAAACCTAGAGGATAGCCATTGTCTAAGAGGCATATACACCCATAAAACTAAACATAAAATAACAAATGTTGATAACTGCGGACTGATAACTGTAAGTGATGTAAATGCCATATCTATTAACAAAAATACGATGAATACAATAAACCATTCCCATACAGTATTTATATTGTGTTCAAGATCAAACAGCTGCAGCCTGCTCAACCCCAGTAAAATCATCCAATAACTAGAACAAATAGCAAACCATGCAAATGTCCGATCTATCGTTGGTTCCACTCCATTTATTGTTGGAATGTAATAAAACAACATATGGGCTAAAAGCCCAATTGACCAAGATAGAATAACCCAAGAAGAACGTGCTCGTTCAACTGGTTGATAGCGGCTAAAATGCCATTGCTTAATAGAAAATGACACTACAAAAACCAAACCTATAAGCACAGGTATATATATTTCATTATCGCTAAAATACAATCGCTGTTGGCTAAAACTAGCGCTAAAGTCCCAGGTATTAAATAGTGCATAAATACTAAATAAAGCGATAGTAATAAATATACGTTTAGCAAAAATATCTGCATGAGGGATTTTTTGAGGAAAATATAGTAACGCGCAAACACCAAAAGCAATGTATATATAGTTCCCCATGGCTGTCAAACCATCCAATAACATCATCTCCGAGTGACTTCGCACCAACATCGGCATACCATCAATTGCAGATGGAATAATTGCTAAGAACAGACCAACACCGCTAACAGCATAGTAAATCGTTTCTTTGCCTAGTGGACGCCGCATCCAAACCATAACACCCATTAA
Organism: uncultured Cellvibrionales bacterium; assembly: GCA_963933215.1. Taxonomy (GTDB): domain Bacteria; phylum Pseudomonadota; class Gammaproteobacteria; order Pseudomonadales; family CAWVSB01; genus CAWVSB01. Next base: position 154,572 of record CAWVSB010000002.1, on the reverse strand, counting down.
AGCCGAAACTAAACCTAGAAATAATCTAATCCACGTTGTTGCTTGAATGTCTTCTAACGATATATTACTGGATAAAATCACATCTACTGTTGATTGATCAGAGAATTTTAAGCGAATAACTGGCTGTGATAACACACTATGTAGCTCATCTTGCGCAGCAAAGTACTGAGCTTTATTTTGATAAAGTGATTTTCGCTGGACGGGTGTTGTCGAAAAATGTGTGACATTTAACATCACAGTCTTTTCACTATTGCCAATTGAAATTATTTTACTACCTAACTTTAATCCTTGGCCTTCTAATTCAGGGGATACTTTAGAGATAACTATTTGATGAGTAGTTGGATCTTCAATTACTTCAAAGCCGAGCGAAAACTGACTAGTTATCCAAATATATACCGTAGTAAATAATACTACGGTAACAATTAACATACAGTTAAATAATAATCGAGGAGAGGTCATTCCGTTTACAACTCCGTACTAAACGTTTTTATACAGCTACTTATTACCCGCTAGAATAGTTGCTAAAGCTTGTGCATGTTCTGCTGCATGCTGTCCAACAGTCGTCAAATAGCCACCGTCGCTTTTGGAGACTAGGCCTTTTTCAAACAAGCGCTTAGTGGCGTCTATATCAGTACCGCTAGCGGTGTGAGAGTGAACTTTAATACCTTGCTGCTGGGAGCTCAGGTCGAACAATAACAAAATATCTATTTCTTCTACTTGGTCAGGAGACAGTGGCATATTAATTCCTTATGGATATTATTTAGTAACATAGTAGTTGTATCTATCGTTGATGCCAACCTCTGGATTAACTATCGGTGGCAAACAAATATGGGAATAACAGCTGTTTTTCTTTATCTGATAATCCAGCTACCCGTTTAATATTACGTTCAGGGACCTTATCAACATCTGGATACTGAGCAATTGCTTTTGCCACGCTACCTTCACGCAAAATATGTAATATTGGATAGGGTGAGCGATTGGTTAAATTTTCATTATCATCGGGGTGAGCGCCAGCAAAACAATAATAAGGATGAAAGCTGGCAACCTGAAACACTCCTTGCCAATTAAATTGCAACAACACCTGATCAAGTAAATCGAGGAATTGATTGTAGTCATCAAACTCTGCCAACATCTCTGGAACAATTAATACGGTTGTCTCTACTTCTGTTAGATCGGTATTACTAAGCAGTTCAACTTCCGCGACAAACTGTTCAAGCAGTTGCTCTGCTGTGGTCGATTCAGATACAGTAAATCTAATCGTATCAGCAACCACGACTCGCTTCGCAAAAGGGCATAAGTTTAAGCCAACAATAACGTCAGTTAACCACTGCTGCGTCTGCATAATTATTTTTTTCTTATCCATTACTATTTTCACAGGCAGGTTAATAATAGGCATAAAAAAGCCCAGCGTTAGCTGGGCTTAAACTATACGTCATTTTATTCCATCAAATCAAAGTCAAATTTACTGATACCACAATCAGGACATTCAAAATCTTCTGGGACATCCTCCCATTTAGTCCCTGGATCAATACCTGCATCTGGTAAACCTAGCGCTTCCTCATAAATAAAACCGCAAATAACACATTCCCACTTTTTAAAATCACTCATTAACAGTCAAACTCCAATAGTTGATCAATATAACCAAATATTATCACGGCAAAAATAATTCTAAACTAACCATTCGCTAATTAACTTCCTACTAGCGCTATCATTACACCAGCGGCCACTGCTGAACCTATAACCCCAGCAACATTTGGGCCCATAGCATGCATTAATAAAAAGTTATGGGGGTTAGCTTCAAGACCAACTTTATTAGATACTCTTGCCGCCATCGGTACGGCAGAAACACCGGCCGAGCCAATAAGTGGGTTAATTTTATTTTTACTCACTAAATTAAGCCCCTTCGCCATCACTACGCCACAAGCAGTACCTATCGCAAAAGCCACCAGACCTAGGATCAAGATACCTAAGGTATTTAAATCCAAAAATTTATCCGCGCTCAGTTTAGAGCCAACAGAGAGGCCTAAAAAGATAGTAGTAACGTTTATTAATGCATTTTGAGTAGTGTCGCTTAAGCGGTCAACTACGCCACATTCACGCATAAGATTACCAAAGCAAAACATCCCTAGTAGTGGTGCAGCGTCTGGTAGTACAAGCCCTACCAGAATAAGTAGCACTAGTGGAAAGCAAATTTTCTCAACTTTTGAAATAGCCCGTAACTGTACCATTTCAATTTTACGTTCAGCCTCAGTAGTCAATGCCCGCATAATCGGTGGCTGAATCATTGGCACTAGCGCCATATACGAATAGGCAGCAACCGCGATCGCTCCTAGTAAATCAGGCGCCAACACACTGGCTACATAAATAGCAGTTGGCCCATCAGCACCACCAATAATCCCGATAGCGGCAGCGTCTTGAATGCTAAAATCCATCCACCCAAGTGATGTCATACCAACCGCTCCAAGCACGGTGGCAAAAATCCCAAATTGAGCAGCAGCACCTAATACTAAAGTTTTCGGATTAGCGAGTAATGGTCCAAAATCGGTCATCGCGCCCACCCCCATAAAGATAACTAAGGGTGCTAGCCCAGTAGCAATTGCGACTGAGTAGAAGTTATACAACATGCCATTATTAAAACCACTATCGGCGGCCTGCTGTAAAGCGGCAAGATGCTGCGCTGCACTACTATGCTCAAACGCGTATTTTATATCAGTGACAGTTGCGTCGCTGGCAATAGTTAATACCTGGCTCATAGCAGCTAATACGGCAGGGTCACCGGACAGCAACGCATTCTCAAAGGCCGAATAAGCCAAACCAGCACCGGGAATATTTGCCAATATACCGCCGAAGCCAATTGGGACTAGTAACAATGGTTCAAAGCCGCGCTTGATTGCCAAATAAAGTAGCGCTAAACCGATACACACCATAAAGGCTTGCCCAAGTTGTATCTGATACAAGCCAGTGCTATGCCAAAGGTTAAGTAAATTTTCCACCTAAAGCCCCTGCTTATGCCAAACCATATAAGGCATCGCCAACGGCAACCGAATCACCTTCACTAATCGATATCATTGTAATAGTACCCGCTTTAGGTGCTCTAATTTCCGTCTCCATTTTCATGGCTTCTAAAATTAAAATCACATCACCTTGTTGGATATGTTCGCCAACATTGACATTCACTTTAAAGATATTGCCTGCCAATGGTGCCTTTATCACTTCACCTTGGGGCGCCGGCGGCGCGGTACTAACTGGCGCGCTAGCAACCGGCGTAATATTGGATAGATCACCCCCAGTTTGCACCTCAACTACATAAGATTGCCCGTTGACAGATATGGTATAAACACCCTTGTCATCAGCCGGCACACTTTGTAATGCTGGCTTTTGTACCATAGGAATGCCGGTCGGCACCGGTTCAAACGCGTCACTATTGCCACGATTCTCCAAAAACTTAAGCCCAATTTGCGGAAATAACGCATAAGTTAGTACATCTTCTATTTTATGTTCTGCCAAAGTGATGCCCTTCTCACTTGCACGCAGCGTTAATTCTTCAGTCAACTTGTCCAGCTCGTCGCTAATGTTATCAGCCGGACGACAAGTGATTGCTTCACCGCCATCTAATACTCGTTGTTGTAGCTGGAGATTAACCGGCGCAGGTGTCGCACCGTATTCACCTTTTAATACGCCCGCTGTTTCTTTCGAAATTGTTTTATAACGCTCACCAGTTAATATATTCAATACCGCTTGAGTGCCGACAATTTGTGAGGTGGGCGTTACCAGGGCAATAAAGCCTAAATCTTCGCGCACCCTGGGTATTTCTAGTAGCACTTCATCAAACTTATCACCTGCACCTTGCTCTTTAAGCTGACTTTCCATATTGGTTAACATACCGCCCGGCACTTGAGCGACTAAAATTCGGCTATCAACACCGCGCAATGCACCTTCAAAGGCTGCATATTTTTTTCGCACCACTCTAAAATAAGCCGCGATTTCTTCTAATAACTTGATATCTAAACCAGTATCACGATCGGTGCCTTGCAACATAGCCACCACAGATTCTGTCGGTGAATGGCCGTAAGTCATGCTCATTGACGAAATTGCGCTATCGACTCGCTCGATACCCGCTTCTGCCGCTTTCAAAATAGTAGCAGTAGACAAGCCTGTAGTTGCGTGGCAATGCAAATGTAGCGGAATATCAATAGCCGCTTTTAACTGAGTCACTAAATCAAATGCTGCATAAGGAGTAAGTAATCCGGCCATATCTTTAATACAAACTGAATGCGCGCCCATATCTTCCAGACGCCTACCCATATCCACCCACATCTCAGTAGTATGAACGGGGCTTACGGTATAAGAAATTGTACCTTGCGCATGTTTGCCCTGCTCAATAACAGCGGCTATAGCAGTTTCCAAATTACGCGTATCGTTCATCGCGTCAAATACGCGAAATACATCAACTCCGTTAATCGCAGCACGTTCGACAAATTTACGTACTACATCATCAGCATAATGCCGATAGCCTAAAATATTCTGACCACGCAACAACATTTGTTGTGGCGTATTCGGCATGGCTTTTTTTAGCTCTCGAATACGGTCCCACGGATCTTCACCCAGATAGCGAATACAAGCATCAAAAGTTGCCCCACCCCACGTTTCTAGTGACCAAAAACCTACTTGATCTAACTTAGCGGCTATCGGCAGCATATCGTCTAAACGCAGACGAGTGGCAAACAAGCTCTGATGCGCATCCCGCAATACCAACTCGGTAATGGCTAAGGGGGTTTTCTCGGTAGACATGATTAATCCTCAGGAAATCTGGATAGCTATTTGTTATTTGCCTTATGTTGCGCAATTGCGGCCGTGATTACGGCAATTAACTCAGCTTGGGCAGGCTTTTTAGAGTCTGACACTCTGGTATTAGTTGGTGGCTGACTAACTAACTGATCCCCAGCCATAAGTTTTATCAAGGCGGACATAACCAAAATTGCGCCTATAAGCACCATTAAAAATGTAAATACAGTACCCATACCAAATAGCATGAGGTCAATACCTTGCTGCATTAAGGACACTTGTTCCATCACTTACTCTTGTCGTTAGTTGATGCTAGGTTAGCACTACCACAGGATAGTTAAACTCTACCTCCTTAGCATTTTGTAGGCAAACTTTGCTGCTCATATAGCTCAACAGTAACCTATTAAATTATGCCATTGTAAATAAACTATTTTATTTAACCGCCAAGCAAGTAAAATGCCCTCTTTTACTTAGATGCCTGCACAGCCATAAGCCACCTCGAGATATTGTTATCACCCCAAAAATATACATTGCACCCATGGAGGGCGTTACTGACCATTTAATGCGTAAGTTACTTTGCCAGCAAGGTGGAGTAAGCCGCTGTGTAACTGAGTTCGTCCGGATAACAAATACCCTACTACCGCCAAAACTTTATTATCGCTGCGTGCCCGAGCTACTAACCGGCGCGGTAACTGCCAATAATATCCCCGTGTATGTGCAGCTATTAGGCAGCGATGCAGCGTGCCTTGCCGACAATGCAGCTCGCGCTGCTGAGCTAGGTGCTATCGGAATAGATCTGAATTTTGGCTGCCCGGCAAAAACCGTTAACAGGCACAAAGGTGGGGCGATAATGCTGCAAGAGCCTGATAACGTAGGTAAGGCTGTCGCAGCCGTGCGTAATGCGGTGCCTAAGCATATTCCTGTGACCGCTAAAATGCGCCTTGGTTATCTAGATAAAACGCTATACACCGACAACGCCCAAGCGATTAATGATGCTGGAGCAACTGAGCTATGTGTCCACGCTCGAACTAAAAGTGAGGCCTATAAGCCACCAGCGCACTGGGAGTATTTAGCGACGATACGCGAGCAAGTCACTATTCCGGTAATCGCTAATGGTGACATATGGTCGTTAGAAGACTATAAAATATGCCGCGCTATTACTGGTTGTGAACATGTGATGATTGGCCGCGGCCTACTGGCTAACCCAAAATTAGCATTTGAGATAACTGAATATAATAAGTCGGGAGCACTATTATACGCTAGTTGGGAAGATATTGTGCCGCTACTTATTGAGTTTCAAATAGATCGCAATGTCCATTATCCCGCTCGCTTTGCCGGCGATAGATTAAAAAAATGGCTGCATTACTTAAGTATGCAATACGATGAAGCAGAAACGCTGTTTAATCGAATAAGAAAATTACGAGAGCCTGAGGAGCTACAGCGCTGTTTGGAGACCGCAGTATGATCTAGCAGGAAGTGGCAGCCCTCAACAGGCCCGCTTGGTAGTTTTCAACACAGTTCCGACCATTATTCTTAGCTAGATACATTGCATTATCAGCGGCTTCAAAAAATTGCTGAGGGTCAACAAAGTTTTTATCCAGTAACGTAGCCACACCAATGCTAACAGATAACTCATATGGAAAACTTTTATCACACTCTATGTTCTTGCGAACTCTTTCTGCAATAACATTCGCTACTTCTGCCGACGTATTTTGCAAAATAATTGAAAACTCCTCCCCTCCATATCGGCAGGGTATATAATATTTTCGAGTTATCTTTTTGAGTATGGCGCCAACAGATTGAAGCGCCTTATCACCCATCTTATGCCCATATTGATCATTAAACTTTTTAAAGTTATCGATATCAATCACTAATAATGAACACGCTCCTTTCGCCATTGTAATCGCTTCATCAAACTCCTTGATCAAACACTCATCGAAATAACGACGGTTGGATAATCCAGTTAGCGAATCAATATAAATATCTCTCTGTAACTCACTTATTTTTCGACTCAAGGCATAAGATAAAATAACCATTTCAATTAACGAACCTATCTGCTGCCCATTTTGGGTCCACATATTATGAGGCAACACACCAAAACTTTTTAACATGTAAGCTATAACTCCAACTAATAAGGCTCCCCAACCTAACAAATAGAAAAAAGCTGAATCAACACCCTTAGATAAAGCAACAATGCCAATAAACATAAAATTGACTATTATCAAAAAAGTAAGTGCAGACAAAGGAAATATTAACGCTTGATACCCCGCAAAAGGCGTCAATACAAAAAACACCAGACACGCTAATGCAAGAATATAGTTGAACTTATCAAGAATTGTAGAAAAGCTTTTAATATTCAGAAAATGACGAGAAAACTGAATCCCGAAAAATAATGATAATGAAAGAAAAAACACTAAACTTTTATTAGCTAAAGCAGGAGAATTTGGCCAAAAATATTGAAAAGTTAAACCATTGTGAACTGCATAATAAAGACCGTAACTAGTGAAATAGAGCAGGTAATATAAAACTGATTCATTCTTGATCGATGGCAGCACACACAAGTTGTATAATACTAAAATAATAAACCCACCAAAGTATATTCCGACCGCCAACTGTCCTATGCTAATAAACTCTAATAAACTTTTATCAGAATGTGCCTCAAGTGTAATATTTACTGGCCCCTCAGATTTAAATCGAACGAAGACATCAACCGTCTCATTGGCTGCCAAATTGATTGGAAATAAAAACTCTCTGTAGTCCACCGGCCGCGAGGAGAATGGTAATCGATCGCCAGTGTGAAACTCCGTTATACCACCATCTTTGTACTTTACATATAGGTCTATATAATCGATCTGTTGATAGCTTTGTCTAATAAATACTCTCGTAGGGCTTTCAATATTATTACTCAGAGAAAATTTTGCCCACCATGCTGACTCAGTAAAACCGAAGTTTGGTGCTTGGGTGACCCCCTCAAATAGCGCGAGATATTCCGTTTGACTGACATCTTCTAAAGATAAGGAGCCATCGATATCTTCAAAGAAAGAGGCATAAGTTGATAGCTCACTACCTACAGCTAGACTACTGGCATCCAAAGACAGCTGCGACGGACTCGCATGCACCCAGTATACTTGCGTAATCAACAGCAGTGATAATAGCAACTTCAAAACTAAGCCGTTGCGGCTTCGCATAGTGATCTCCTAAATTTTTCTTATAATTATATTAATTAGCCAACACGCTAACCCTTGATAGAAGTATCTTCTTATAACGAAAATACTGCCTCAATATCTTTATTCCTAACCGGATCAGCTACATTCATCATTAACTGTAAGCCTAGTTCTCTATAACTATCAAATTGCATTTCATCAAAAAATTGATCACTAGTCGATTGATTTGGAAAAGACGGATTATTTCTCTTATAGGCCATAACATCTGTATTCAAGCCCGGAACTATCAGCGCTTTTAAGTACAGCAGCATTCCAACCGTCCCATTGCTGTATCTAATATGACCGACTACATGAGCAGACTTATGAACTGACTCGCCGGAACCTTGCATCAATATATTAGTATCAATGTCTATTTCCGCACCAAAATCGGCTCTCACTTTTTGAATTAACTGCCCTAGAGATAACATGTTAGCCGTAGGATCAGCTCCAGCGTCACAGGCAATAATATACTTACACTCTCGTCTGACTAATTCGTAAATGCCTAAATTTTCAAAATGCCCTCCGTCTGACAGATTTATTTTTTTACTTTTAGAGGTCAAACCAAAATCCAACATTTCTCTTAACAATAACTGATACCAACTGGTAACCCACTTCATTTTTGGTTTGATCTTTGGATTATCGATCCACACACCTAGACGAATATTCAATAATGCCATAAGAAAGTTTACCCCACGAGAACTGACCGCAGTAGTATCTGGTTCAATTGCTGCACCGGACACTGACATTGCTGTTGACAAAGCAAGTTCACCGCCACAATAGTCAGCCGTTTTTCTATATCCAGTTGAAGTGGATCCGCAATACAGTGAAGATAAAAACATACTTTCACCTTCGCGACTGCGCAGCTTTTCTTCTTCTGAGCTACTGGTATTCAAGGTCGTATTAATAATATGAACAGGACAGCCCTTTTGAGGGGATAAATTTTTAAGCGGATAAGCCACTGGACTTGTTTGATTGTCTAGTTTGGGCAAATAAGCTAATGCCAAACGGCTGCGGTAGTAACTGTGCATAGATACGTTGTTAACATCACAAACAAAGGCCATAACTAACGATATTAGCGCCCAAACAGCAAACCAATCCGTCTCTAGTAAACTAGTCCGACTGACCACATGATACAGCATAATAAACAGCCCGTAGATCATGATGTTAAGGCCTATAATGGAGTACTTAGACGCACTGTTACTGGGGCCAGCCGCGCTATTTTTAGAGCCTATAATTAGAATCAATCCGGTAATAAAAGGTAACGCATAAGTCATATGTTGTGACACTGCCTGCCAAGTTTGATTCTGGGTATAAAATAAGACCGTACTATCTAGTTCAGCAATTATCGGCAGTATCCCAACGGCAAAGGCGATAACAGAAAAAGCCAAAAACCGACCCATCCATCGACGAAAAAAATAGTCCTTAGACAACTCACTCAGTGGCCGGAATACATTGCTAAACGCAAACAAAAATACTGAAGCAAAATAGCATATAAAGCTGCCTAGACCGGCAATTAATATCACCATAAAGCCATCATGATTAACCACTGATGGCGCACCCGGCAGATGCATTGATACTGGCCAAGTCATCCCAAACCAATTGCTTCCGAGCAGAAAGAAAACAACTAAAAATAACGGCAGTAGCACAATAAGATTTAGCAGCAAACCGGCGAAAATTGAAGCTATCAACGTCCAAAAAGAAAACCCGCTGCCATTGATAAGATACTTACCATGATCTCTAAGCCAATCTAAAACGGTACCATTTTGACTAAATAATTTTATCGACCCCAGATCAATGGGCGTTTTGCTACCATAGTGCGCTTTAACCCAGCTATAGAAAGATCCTATAAAGCCCCCGCCTGATACCGTCGATAAATAATCAAATCGAGATAGCCAGCCTAATGCAGCAAGAGCTTGCAGCACCCCCAAATTGAAGGTCGCGGAGCGAATCCCTCCGCCTGAGAAGGCCAGACCAATTACTGGCGCAGTCTCAGGCACATTATTGACCTTCCGAGCTTTTTTTATCCAGTCAATCTCAGCTTCTTGTACCGCTGAAAAACCATGTGTATAGCTTTCTTCGCCAGCGCTGTTGGTAGTCATGTTCGGTCAACCAGTAATTGACAGCTGTCAGGCTTATACGGTTCACCTTTAGGACTATCTTGACGTACTTTCAGGTATTCCAATAAAGCCATCCGTTCTTGCTCCGTCAACATTGGACCAATCACACCACTGGGCAATGGGCTCCCCGTTATATCAGCTTTATACGCTGCCCACGTTGTGCTGTCTGCGACAAAAGCATGACCGCTATTCAAATTCCCTTTAATTGTGGTATCAAATAAGAATCCTGCCGTTTTTTCTGACTCACCATCAATAATGACATAGCCCAAATGCTCTGGATCATAATCCCGATTGCCCAGATAAAACGACTTAGTTCGCTGGGATGGCGGTATCAACATCTGGTAAACATTGGGAACTGACCCATTGTGCAAAAATGGCGGTGTCGACCAGACACCTTCTAACGGCCGTGGTTTATAGCCTGCAACCTGCTGTGGTAGATCTAATGTGCCGAATCCCTCTAGGCACATTTGTTCTTTATAGCTAATATCATATTTAGCATAAAACTTATCTTTTATCATAATATCAACCAAGTTCAGCGCCTCCCCTTCAGTCAACTCAGTGACACTGAGCATATTCAAAGAATTGACAATGGATTGTTCGCCATGATTAATATTCCACAATAGGAATTGTGTCTGGCAATTCAAATTACAGGCCCAGCCCGCTATCGGCTTTTTATCTAGCTCAGGCGTTACGTAGTCAGAGGGAAGTAGTTGCTGCATGGTCTTGTCAATGGAAGAGAGATAGCCATAAGGCATCGTAACTTGCCGCACGGCGTCAATGTCTGGATAAGCTGCTAGCAATTCAGGTAATCCATCCACCGTCAAACTAGCGGTTTCACGCAGCCTGATTACTTCAGCAAGACGCCAACGAATATTTCGTACCAACTGTCGCTGCTGCAGTGGCCGCAATATTTCATGCAGCTCCACATCAGTGATACCAGTACTAGAAAGATCATAACGTCGGTTTAGAAACCCCAGTGCGGCGGCCCCATCAGTACCAATATGCTCTAAGGTAGTGGTATCAATTAACCACTGATTTTGCGCTGAAAACTTTAGTGGTGCCTCTGCTTGTTGCTTGGCTGTAGTTGCTATGTGGGGGCCATGGCAGGCGACACAATGTTGCGCAAAAAGTGCGCTCCCGGCTGTAGCCTTCGCCTGATCGACCGGGCCAAATATCTGCTCTGGCCAAGGAGGGGGAGTCAATTTTTGTAAAGCTTTTTCGATTTTCACCAAATCAGGAATACGAACTGAACTGCTAAATCGCTGCTCAATTGGCAGTGGCGCTCCGGTATCAGAAATCATCCTAATTTGAGCACCCACACCCAAAGCTTCGCCAATATTTCTTGAAAGAGGCTGAGCTACTGACGCATTATATTGCACCCAGTTAAACTTCCATATATTCCATAAATAAGGAAAACTGACTGGAGCACCGCCTTGTTGATAGTTTTTCGCATTCAAGTGATCGCCAAACACTGTATTACCAATTCGACCCAGCGCATCGGTACGACCATAACCCTCTTGTACCGGATAAAGACCACGCAACGGATTATTTTGTCCAATTGTCAGCAACCCTTTTAACGAGGTTTTAAGCTGGCTTCTAAGTGCATCTTTGCCTTGTGGATAACGTGACCCCAGTACATTTTTAGCAAAACGAGAGAACTTAACCGGATTAACTACCGTGTCGGCTAATGATGCTATTAGCGTGACGGCAAAACTACCACGAGTGGTGTCGGTTAAGGCATGCATCGCCTGACCGCCATCAATGCGTATAGCTAATTTCTTGCCCTCTTTAGAATAATGAAGCTCGCCGGTGTGACAGGCTGCACAAGTAATATCTAATACATTTTCACCTAAATCTTTATTGAAATGCTTAGTGAAACCAACCGGTAATTGATACGGATTAGCCAGGCTAGGCGCTGGATCGACTAAAAAACGCCAGCGACGCATATTGTCAGGACTGGAAAACTTGTTGGTCGAAAATGGCAATTCCAAATGCACAAACCATTCATATCTTATCGCGCTGGCTGAGCGCCCCTGGGGCATGGAAGTCCCTTGCGGCGTATAATAATACAACTGCCGATCTATTGAGTTCTCCTGTCCTCCCCAACCTTGATCTAAATAAATATATTCATCAACAACTTCCAATGCTGGAACATTTTGAGAGGGCAAGATGACAAACAAGGCAAACCCTGCGACCCCAATTACCCCAATACCCAACAGGATCACTATCAAATTTCTTATAGTTTTATATTTTAATAAAATTCCTGCACTCATTATTTTATATTCCCTTTAACAGAACTGTTTTAACTCAGCTCAAGTAGTGCCAGTACAATAAATAAATTAGATACTTTTTAAATATATCAACAAACTATCCTTATCTTCTGCCGACAAATCAACACCAAACTCATGGCCTACATTGCTATTGCCGAGCAGTGATGTATCAAACAAGCTGGTATTGATCTTTGCCTTAGTATCGAATCCTACTACTATCGGATCAAATTCTTTACTACCTACATAAAATGTCTTAGATCGCTGATCGACGGGTAATAATAGTTCATATAAATTGGGTACCGAGCCATTGTGAAGAAAGGGAGCAGATGCCCACATACCGTCTAACGGCCGCCCTTTATAGTATCGTGGAGTAAGATTAATGGCGGCGCTATCGACTGAGTGGTAACCCTTTATAAACGAGCTGATAGAGTCAAAAAGCTGATCTAATGCTACACCTACTGCAACATGAGCGACTAAATCAATAGTCGGCTCAACATCATCAATTTTATCGCCAGCAAACATCATTAATTTTTCACCTTCGATAACGCCACTAGAAGATTTTGCATTAATAAAATTTTCTACCATTTGGGGATCAGTACCCACTATTTCTAAGTCGGTCAAATTGACTTTTATTTTTCGTTTCTCATCATCTCGGTCTACCAAAGAATGACAAGATAGACAGTTTTTTTCATACACAGATTGGCCATAAACTACTTTATCTGGATCGAGGGCGCCGAAATGCTGCGTCGGCCATTGTGGCGATTTCAGCTGATATACCAAATTTTGAATATCACCTAAATTTTTAATATTTACTGAACTGTTGTAATGCGTTTTACTATTTGACCCAACAACCGTTGCCGAACCATAAACTGCCAAGGCGGTAGTAATATTTTGAATAAGTGGTCCAGGCCCAGAATTAGGGGCTGAACCGTTCCACTGCACTAAATCAAAATGAGGGGCATCCCACAGCGCTGGGAAACTAACAGGTGCATTAGGAACACGCTTATTCTCTGGGATTTCTAATATGTTTGTTGCTACCGCATTAAAAATCTGTCCAAACGCATCTAATCGACCGTATCCATAAGGTACGGGAGTATAGTTTGTTTGCTGGCGAGCTTTAACCACAGAATACTGGCGCTGCATTTCAGTTTTCATTGCATCAGCCTGAATACCAACCGCAGCCGCCCTGACTGCAAAACGCTGAAACTTACTCTGATCATTAATTGTTGCTTCCATCGCATCCAAGACAGCAGCCTCAAAACTAGAAAAATCGATTAGGCCAGGACCGCCATCTACACGGAACCTTTTACCAGCAAAGCGCAGCTCTCCAGTATGGCAGGCAGCACAGCCCAAGCCCATCCATCCTCATCAATATCTTTAGTAAAACCTATCGGCAACTTATTCGGATTGTATTGATTTTCTACGCCAATAAGAAATCCCAGCGACTCCATATGGCTATCTGATAACAGCTCCTCAGAATTATCAGCTTGCTCTAAATGCAGCATCCAACTGTAAGGAAACAGTCTCGAACCAAAAGAAATATGATATGTCTTTAATTGAGTATCTTTATTCCAACCCTGCTCGAAAGCATAAATATTTGACGAGTCATCAATTTTTTCAACCGGATCGCCTGAGAGTTTACTTTCACTGCAGCCTAAAATTACCAATGGTAATAGCCATAGACATACTCTTCTAAGCATTTGATTAAGCATTAATGAATTCCCATGACTTAAATGGCATACGAAGCCCTCACGCAAATACAACGACGTATTAACTTTATTATTATAATTATGTAACTAATATCAGTTCTCTACAGTAGCTAATAGTAGTTCACATATTGGATGTATGCGAACCTTTCGTGCAGGTGCAGTGATGTAGCACCCGAACAGCAATTAGTGCTAACAATTCAACGAAGAAAGACACATTGCTCGGCGAGCGTTATTTATACAGCTCTATCGCTATCTTTCCAGTATTGCGCCCGTAATACTTTTTTATCTGGCTTGCCCACATTCGTTAGCGGAATCTCGGCCACAAAATCAATTGACTTGGGCGTATGCACTGAGCCTTTAGCGTCTTTCACTAGCGCCATCAGCTCAGACGCTAACTTATCGTTACCTTCAAAATCAGGCCGCAATACCACCACTGCCTTAACGGCTTCACCCCACTTTTCACTGGGCACACCAATAACACAATTTTGCCCAACGCTTGGGTGTTCGCTGATCACATCTTCAATTTCACGGGGAAACACATTAAAACCACCCGTTACAATCATATCTTTGGTGCGGTCAATAATGTATAAAAAACCTTCATCATCAAATCGACCAACATCGCCGGTATGTAGCCAGTCGCCGCCCATTGCCTGGGCTGTTTGCTCGGGCAAATCTAAATATTCCTTCATCACTAGCGGGCCGCGAACGCAAATCTCTCCCGCCTCCCCTTTGGCAACTTCCTTATTATTTTCATCTAATAACTTTAAATGCACCCAAGGCGCCGGCTTACCGCAAGAGCTTAAGCGCTCAGGTTTACTAAGATCATGTTCCTCTCTTTTCATATTCACCAAAACCATTGGCGCTTCTGACTGACCAAAAAACTGATAAAAAATCTTGCCCCACTTCTGTATGCCTTCACGTAAACGGGCGGGGCTCATTGGCGAAGCACCATAAAATATTGTCTCCATGCTCGACATATCAGCGGTGGCAGAGCGCGGATGATCTAACATGAAGTACAACATCACTGGCACTAACATTGTTGCAGTGATCTTGTGTTCTTCAATCATGTCGTAGAGTTTGTCGATATCAAAACCTTGCGCCACATAAAAACATCCGCCGCGCTGCAAGGTAGGCACAAAAAAAGCAGCACCAGCATGTGACAGCGGGGTTGCAATCAACATACGCAACTCATCAGGAAATTCCCACTCAGCTATCTGTACCATGGTCATGTAGGTAGCAGCGCGGTAAGTCTGTAGCACACCTTTGGGTTTACCAGTAGTACCACCGGTATAAACAATACTGCCGATGTCTTCAGGGTGAACATCTGGCGCCACTAATGCCTGCGGAGTAAAGGTGTCAGCCAGCACACCATAGTTTTCGCCAGCCTCGCCATCGCCAAACGCTAGCAGGTGCTTCAAACTAGGCACCAGCAGCTTCAATTGCGCCGCGCGCGCTTCAAACATCGACGCGTCATATACCAACACTTCTACTTTGGCATCGTTTAATACATAAGCGTGATCATCTAAACTACCCATCGGATGCAGTGCCATGCCACAGCAACCGGCTATTTGCATGCCAGCCATGTTGTATAAAACTTCTGGACGATTACCCGAAATTACCGCTGTGCGAGTACCAACGCCTACGCCTTTGCTTTGTAATGCCTGCACATACTGACTAGTGCGCTCACGCACCTCTTTATAGGTCGCCGTCGTATCACCCAAATGTAAGCAAGGCTGGTCATCATTCTGATTGAGGCCGCTTATCATAAGATGCGGTAGTAGCGGTTGCTCGCTGATTTGATTAGTCATAAAAACATACCTAGCAATTAAATTTCATTACTAGACATTCTAGGTAGGTTGATAGGTAAATAAAGTTAACTATTGGCAGGAATTAAAAGTCATAAAACCATTGCTGTATCTGAGCGGTATCTTTAGTTCTGGTCAATGCCAACATCAACAATATCCTTGCTTTGTGTGGACTTAAATCATCAGCAACAACAAAATCTAGTTCATCGTCGTTAACTTCACTATTTCTAAGTACATGACCAGAACCAACTCTGCTGCTGCGCACAACCACAACACCTTTACTGCGCGCGGCTTTCAGAGCCTCTTCAATATCAGGATAAAGATTTCCATTACCCACACCAGCATTAATAATTCCCTTCGTACCTGACTCCACCAGTGTATTTACTGGCACAGGTGATGCATTTGCATAGCCGTAAACAATATCTACTTGCGGCAACACCTTGAGACTACTCACATCAAATATTGAATTAGCTGTCACCGGCATCTGATAAAAATTAACGTCACCCAGCTCTACATTGCCTACAGGGCCACTATTGCGAGCAATAAAAGTACTCACCTGAGTGGTATTGGCCTTAGTCACCTCCTTTGCAGTTAAAATAGCATCATTCATGACCACCATTACGCCATGATTTTTAGATTTGGCACTGGCGGCTACAGCTACTGCATTATATAAATTACGCGCACCATCAGGGCTTAAACTACTTGAAGGACGCATTGACCCCACTAATACAATAGCTTTAGAGCTGTTAACAACCAAGCTTAAAAAGTACGCGGTCTCTTCCATGGTATCGGTGCCATGGGTTATTACTATCCCGTCTACCGCTGTCGCAGCAAGATAATAATTAACTCTGGCTGCCAGTTTCAGCCAAACCTCATTATTCATCGCCTGACTGCCTATCTGTGCAACTTGTTCACCAGTAATTTCTGCTAATGCGTATATTTCAGGCACACTATTAAGCACATCATCAATCGGTAATTTAGCCGCTTGATAGCTACTCTTCGTAGCACTATCGCCAGCTCCGGCAATTGTCCCACCGGTTGCCAAAATAACAATATGCGGAAGATCTTTGGCCACTACTGAAGCTGAAACGAACAGGAATATTAGTGAATAAATTAGGTAATTCATCTTCGCGACCCCCTAGCCCTTATAAAATGATCTATTATTAGATTGTAGACCAACATACCATCTAACTTATTTTACTAACAAGACTTATCAACCGACAGATTTCCGTTAATATGATAACAACGAAAAGATACGTAGAGAACTAAATTAATCAATGTCAACTAACAAAGAACTTGTCACTTCACGCGCCGATGAAGACAAAATAATATTGCGCGAGCGCTTTCAACAATATGGCTATCTGTATATAAAAAATTACGTCGGCACTGAAATCTGCCGCGCTATGCTAGCTGACATAATTTCGGCGACAACGCCCTATATAACTCTTGATGATAAAACTAACTTACCGATTTCAAATGGCGATCCGTTTTTTGAAACAGACAAAATATGGGACGACGTTTATCCAAAAATTCAGTCCCTTGAATCATTTCATAGCTTTTTTCATGACGACCATATTATTAACTTAATGAAAACAGTTTCAGCAAGCGATGTATTTGTTTATCCGATGAAAATGGCTAGGATTTCAACTCCCGGTAAAATAGGCTATGAAACGCCGCCGCATCAAGATGCGCACTCGCATCATGCAGGCCCTACTATGGCGGGTATTTGGGTGGCATTGCATGATACAAATCAAGGAATGGGACGATTAAAGATGTTGCCCGGGTCGCACAAAGATGGTGTCAGGAATGTATTTCAAGCAGACGGAGTTGGCGGCGTTCAATGTGAGATTTTTGAGCATGAAAAAACATGGCATGTATCAGATGTTGAACAAGGCGATATTATTATTTTTCACTCTTGCTGCATTCATAAAGCCGAACCAAACACCGCAAAAAACTCAGCCAGACTAAGTATAGATACGCGTTTTTGCGACTATGGCGCAGCCGTATTCTCAACTAATCTCGAACCTCACCATGGCTGTCGCATTGAAGGTCTAGATTGGGCTAATATATATCAACACTGGCAAGACCATAAGCTTCAATATTACTGGCAAGATTATCCAAACTTATTTTGATAATCCACTGAAGAATGACTGTGATTACATTGTTTACCTACAAGTCGAGTCTATTTAAGGTACTGATAATTACTTCAGTACTAACCTTACTCGGCGCCTGTAATTCAATGCCTCAACAGATCAAAAATTTGGGGAAAAGCGATATCGACTTTGTTATTGATGCACACGTTCAAGAACAAATAATGATGATCGAAAGCCTTACCAGAAAGCTCTATACGCGCAATCCGAGCCAGCTGCCACTGGCGGCTAAATCTACAACGATAAACAAAAGAATATTTAGTATTTTGGGCAATGGTAAAACTGGCACATTACCGACACTTGTATTCAGTGAACTGAATAACTTAACCGGTGCCGACGCAATTAATTTGGGACTAACACCGCTTTGGCAAGGCGATAGAGTCTTTGCCGTAGTGGTGGGGCTTGCAGGAATGTTAAAAACCTCATACAACAGCCAAACCGAATTTTATATGCTTGATAGCCTAGACCAGCAGGCATTATACAACAGCGCTCGAAATATTGAGATTTTAAATTGGAAAATAAGTAATCGCAGTAATACTAACGGCACACCACTATTGTTAACTGATCATCACGATGTATTTTTTACCGACACCAGCTTTGATCGGCTGTTTACTCGAATGACAATGGTGCAAGATATGATGGCAAAAATTGTGGCATCTAAAAATGATCGTGGTATCAATACTGTTGTCTATGGCATAGCCCAAACTTTTCTACCGGTTGGAATCTAATATCAGCACGACTATTACTCGCAAGGTAATGGCAGCAATTATGCGACTGCGTATCTTTAATACAAAATAATTTACCGCGGGTATAAGCATGAGCACTATGGAATTAACTTTAGAAAACGGCGTCCACGTATTGACACTCACTAATGGTGACAATGAAAATAAACTCAACTTAGATGTCATTAACGAATACCACAAGAACTTGGACACTGTAGAGTCCTATAAAGGTAATACAGCGTTAGTATTAACCTGTGGCCATGACAAAACTTTTTCTACTGGTATTGACCTAGAATGGTTGATGGACGACGGTATAGACCAAGCCGAACAGTTTGTAGAACAACTTGAAAATCTAATGCTCCGTGTAGCCTTACTTGATATGGCTACTATTGTAGGACTCAATGGGAATTGTTATGCCGGCGGTGCAATTTTCGCTACCGCCTTCGACTTCAAATTTATGCGTAGCGACCGCGGCCGCTTTTGCTATCCAGAGGTCAATATAAACATTCCTTTCACCGAGGTGATGAGCGCCGTCATTCAGCTCAACCCAAATAAACAAGCACTAAAAGAGATGGCATTAATCGGTACCGCATTTACTGGTGCAGAATGTGTTGAGTATCAAATAGTAGATGGTATTTTCGGTCAACAAGAATTACGTGCAAAAACATTAGCGTTTGCAGAGACCATGACAAGTAAAGACAGAACAACCTATGGCGCCATAAAAGCTGGTTTAAGACCAGCACTTGCCGCCTTCAAACAGCAGCGTGAACTTTAATTTTACCTTCAAAAAAAGTGACAGTATCACTATGCAATATACCGAATTAAAGGCCAAGCCCAGTTTAGCTAAGCAATATTTCTCTGCTGTCACTACTAAGGCAGACCGCAATGTAACCAGCATCCCCCAAATAGGCTTTGCTCTGCGAGAACAGACAATTGAGCGGGATAAGGTCACTCAATACGCCAAGTTATGTGGCTTTAAAGAGAACGGTGTATTGCCTATTACTTACCCTCATGTGCTAGCAACACCATTGCATATTGAAGTGATGGTCCAAACTAATTTCCCATTTAAGTTATTGGGCTTAGTCCACGTTAACAATGTAATAAATCAATATCGGCCGATTAATATCAACGAAAGGGTCGATATATACTGTCGTGCTGGAGATTTATACGCTACCGATAAAGGCATGGAGGCGGTATTAATAAGTGAACTTAGAGTCGCCGGGGAATTGGTATGGGACAGCACTAGCACAATGTTAAGTCGGGGCTATGTAGCGTCAGGAGTCAGCCCTTCCCCGGCGAAAAACAACTTAACTGCTAACGACTACATTACTGAGCAATGGGAAGTTGCTAGCGATACCGGCCGTCGCTATGCCGCAATATCGGGTGACAGAAACCCTATTCATTTATACCCGCTAACAGCAAAAATGTTTGGCTTCCCAAGACATATAGTTCACGGCATGTGGACTAAAGCCAAAGCATTGGCTGAAATAGACAAAAAACACAATATTTTTGCAGGTCAAACATCCGTCGAAGTGCAGTTTAAAACACCTATTCTTTTACCGGCAATCGTCTGTTTTTCTCATCGAGCAAAAGACAATGGGGTTAATTTCAAGGTGGCTGACAAAAATGATCAAAAACCCCATGTGGTGGGCTATGTGACTACGTCATAAAATTTCATAATATATAAAGAAACCTGTTTTACATCTGTTGTAAACTAGGCAAAATTCTATTGCAGGCCAGTTTTATGGATAACAACGACGTACTCCGCCGTATTCGCTATGTTTTTGATTTCGACGACAAGAAAATGATGGCTATATTTACTGCCGCTGACTTTTCAGCCAGCCGTCAGCAAGTAAGCGCATGGCTTAAGAAAGAGGACGCTGAAGGGTTTGAGGCTTGCGATGATAAGATACTAGCAACATTTTTAAATGGCTTGATTAATGACAAACGTGGCAAACGTGACGGCGATCAACCTGAGCCCGAAACACGCCTAACTAACAACATCGTCTTTATGAAATTAAAAATAGCGCTCAATCTTAAGTCTGACGATATTCTCGCATTACTAGATAAGGCCAATTTCGCACTAAGTAATCATGAGTTGAGCGCCCTCTTTAGAAAATTTGGCCACAAGCATTACCGCGAATGTAAGGATCAAGTGCTGCGTAACTTTTTAAATGGTTTAAGAATAGAGCATCGTCAAGAAACTCTTGGAAGCGGCGAGTTTGCTTGGAAACCACTTGAATTATAATACTTACGAAAACTAGCACTATTGGATTAAAATATGAGCAGCGAGCAGTTTGAAAAAGGCCTAAAAATCAGAAAAGAAGTGATGGGTGACGATTATGTCGAGCGCGCGCTCAACAGCGCCACAGACTTCACTATGCCACTACAAGAATACGTTACCGAAAACGGCTGGGGAGACCTTTGGGGGCGAGACGTATTACCCAAGAAAACTCGGAGCTTAATTACTATTGCTACCTTAGCTGCACTTAAAGCACCACAAGAGTTAAAAGGCCATGTGCGCGGAGCATTACGCAACGGTTGCAGCGTAGAAGAAATTCAAGAAGTGCTAATGCACTCTACTGGCTACTGTGGCTTCCCGGCGGGGATAGAAGCATTTAGAGCGGCCAAAGAAGCCATTGAAGCGTGGGAGAATAGTCCAGAATAAAGCTATGCCCTATGTTTTAGAGGAATACAATTAATAAATAACGCCGGTATTGCTGCTACTTTTTTGGTTTTTTTATTAATAAACACAAAGCCAGTTTTTGCTAACACCACCAATTGCCCTTCAGCTTTACTTACTCTGAACATCATATCTACACCGTATTTGTTAAAGTCCATAAAGCCCAACTCAAACTGTAATACGTCTCCCAAAAAGCTTTCACTGCGATAGGTTGCTGCTAAATCAGCTGCCACCATGGTGATATCGCCAAGCTCAATAGGATTAATATCTAACGAGTCAAAGAATCGATTTCTGGCTACAGATAGCAACATAATCATTTGATCGTTGCCAACATGGCCGCCTGCATTAATATCATCCGTACCAACGGTAATATCGGTGACATAAAAAAATTGTTCAGGTAGATCTAACGTTACTCTTGCCATTTAGGCCTCTTAGTTAAAAGATAATTATCTAATCAATACCAAAGTCTCATCGCTGAATATCAAAAACTACTTTGCAAACACAAATTACAGTAGTAATATGAAAAAAATTGGAGCAGCATTATGAGTAAGTCACTGGCGTTAGCGTTTTCTTTATTACTACTAACGGCTATTGCAGGCTGTTCTGCCCAGCCTCAGGCCGAAGTAGAAGGGGCTGAAACAGCCCGCGAGCATCGCGGCAATATCACAGACCGCTAGATTTTAGCTTATTCCACAGTAATAATGCGCAATAAATTGGTGCTGCCCGGTGTCCCTAGTGGCAACCCAGCGGTCACTGTCACATAGTCGCCTACTTTGGCATAACCATGCTCCTTAGCAATATTTGCGGCCTGATCAATCAAATCATTGGTTGGGGTATTTTCATCATATTTATCAACCAGCACATTATCTAAGCCCCACACAATACCCATGCGGCGCACGACTTTTATCGATGAAGATAAACTTATAATTGGTGAGTCTGGTCTTTCACGCGCGGCACTCAAACTAGTAGACCCTGATGAAGTATAAGTAACTGTCGCTGCCGGTGGCAATACTCTGGACACCTCACGCAGTGCAGCACAAATTGCGTCAGCAGGTGATGCCTTATGACTAGGAGGATTAGCCGCTAATAGCTCTTTATAAGAAGGGTCTTGCTCTACCTCTCTAGCAATGCGGCACATCATCTCAACCGACTCGACCGGAAAGTGTCCCGCGGCAGTTTCAGCCGACAGCATCACCGCATCGGTGCCATCATAAACAGCCGTCGCAACATCACTAGCTTCAGCGCGGGTTGGCACGGGGGTATCCACCATCGAGTCCAACATATGGGTAGCAACGACTACTGGCTTGCCAGCATTACGGCATTTCTTGATTAGCATTTTTTGTGCGCGGGGTATTTTTTCTGGCGGTAATTCAACACCTAAATCGCCACGGGCAACCATAATACCGTCAACTAATTCAATAATTTCATCAATGTAATTCATCGCCGAGGGCTTTTCTATTTTAGCCATAATGGCAGCCTTGTCGCCAACCAAGCGGCGCAATTCAATTACATCCTCTGGCCTTTGCACAAAAGACAGAGCGATCCAATCGGGATCTAATTCTTGTAAACCGAAGGCTAAATCTGCTCTATCTTTTTCAGTTAAAGCGGGTATCGGCAGCTCCACATCAGGAACATTGATTCCCTTACGGCTAGATAAATACTTGCCAGATATAACCTTAACAACGGCAGATTCACCGTCAGATGACTCTACTCGCAATTTTACTCGGCCATCATCTACCAATAAGTGGCTGCCAACCTTTAACACCGACATAATTTCAGGATGTGGTAGTAATAGCGCTTCTGGTTTGTCTGCTTGCTCCGCTATGACTAGCTCAATCATTTGCCCCACAGTGATCGCAATCTTATCACCAGGAATTTTTCCTAAGCGCAATTTTGGGCCTTGCAAGTCCATCAATATAGCCAGCGGTTTATTCTGC
Source organism: uncultured Cellvibrionales bacterium (assembly GCA_963933215.1). Classification (GTDB taxonomy): domain Bacteria; phylum Pseudomonadota; class Gammaproteobacteria; order Pseudomonadales; family CAWVSB01; genus CAWVSB01. The sequence goes on along the minus strand of CAWVSB010000002.1, from coordinate 131,191 downwards.
TCGGCTTCAACTTCACGAATTAAATTAAACCGTGCTTTGTGCTCTTCATGACTGCCGTGACTAAAATTAAGTCTGAACACATTAACGCCAGCTTTAACTAACTTAGTTAAGACGGCTTTATCGCTGCTACTAGGACCTACAGTAGCCACTATTTTTACTTTGCGTCGATCGCTCATTCATTGCCTACATTGGTTGAAATATTTGGGTTAAAACATAAAAAGTTAGCATTTATTTTACCGCTACTTAATAACAACTTGATGACACTAGTTTAGTAAATGCAACAGTAGCAAATGCACTGGGCAAAAAAAAGCTGACCGTAGTCAGCTTCTGATCTTGTTAATTAGCCGCTTTAGCTTCGCGGCGACGTGCATGCAATAATGGTTCAGTATAGCCACTCGGTTGCTCACAACCTTTAAACACTAAATCACAAGCTGCTTGAAAAGCTATGCTGCCATCCAAATCAGCTGCCATAGGGATATAGCTAGAGTCATTTACATTCTGACCATCAACAACCGCAGCCATGCGCTTCATAGTATTACGCACTTGCTCGTCAGTGCAAACACCATGACGCAACCAATTGGCCAACAACTGGCTAGATATGCGCAAAGTAGCACGATCTTCCATTAGCCCAACATTGTTAATGTCAGGCACTTTAGAACAACCCACGCCGGCATCAATCCAGCGGACAACATAGCCTAAAATACCTTGAGCATTATTTTCAATTTCAGCATCAATTTGCTCAGCTGATAATGTCTTGCTACCCAATAATGGAATCGTCAAAATGTCATCTAAGCTGGCGCGCTCACGGCTGGCTAGCTCGTCTTGGCGCTCGCCAACATTAATCGCATGATAATGCATTACATGCAAGGTAGCTGCGGTTGGTGATGGAACCCATGCACAGTTAGCCCCGGCCTCAGGATGACCCTGCTTAACCGCCATCATTTCAGCCATTTCATCTGGCTTAGCCCACATACCTTTACCAATTTGAGCGCGACCCTTTAGACCAGACTCTAAACCGATATCAACATTGGCATTCTCATAAGCGCCAATCCACGCTTGAGCTTTAATTTCATCTTTAGGCAAAAACGGCCCGGCCTCCATACTGGTATGGATTTCATCACCAGTGCGATCTAAAAAGCCGGTATTAATAAATACAACACGCTCGCTTACCGCACGAATACACTCTTTTAAGTTAACCGTGGTGCGACGTTCTTCGTCCATAACACCTACCTTTAAGGTATTTCGCGCTAAGCCCAAGGCATCCTCTACCCTGCCAAATAACTCGCTAGTAAAGGCAACTTCTTCTGGTCCATGCATTTTTGGCTTAACAATATAAACGCTGCCTTGACGGCTATTAGAAAACTCACCGGTGCCCTTTAGATCATGGATAGCACAGAAAGAGGTAAACATTGCATCCATAATTCCTTCAGGAATCTCATTGCCGTGTTGATCGATAATCGCTTCGTTAGTCATCAAGTGACCTACATTGCGCACTAACAATAAGCTACGGCCATGCAGCGCCAATTCACTACCGTCTTTGGCGGTGTATTGTCTGTCAGCATTTAAAGCGCGAGTAATTGTTTTACCGCCTTTCTCAAGCACCTCTTTTAAGTCGCCTTTCATTAGACCTAACCAGTTACTATAAACAACCGCTTTATCTTCCGCATCCACCGCAGCAACCGAGTCTTCACAATCTTGAATGGTGCTAATCGCCGACTCAAGAACAACGTCTTTCATCCCGCTGGCAACGGTTTTACCAATGTTGTCACTGCGATCAATTTGAATTTCAATATGTAGATTGTTGTTACACAACAATACCGACGATAAATAATCGCCTTTGTTGAAGCCAACAAACTGTTCCGGTTTGACCAAGCTAGCTTTTTTACCGTTAACCAACGTAACTTCAAGGGATTTTTCACCGCCGTTATCAACCAAAGCGTACTCAGTCACTTCGCCATGGCTACCTTCGGTTAACGTCGCCGTCGCGTCCAAAAACTCACAAGCTTTAGCAACAACTTGTGCGCCGCGCAACGGGTTATAGCTTTTGCCTTTCTCGGCGCCATTGATTTCAGCAATAACGTCAGTGCCATAAAATGCATCGAACAAGCTACCCCAGCGGGCATTAGCCGCATTTAGGGCAAAGCGTGCGTTCATTACTGGCACTACTAACTGTGGCCCCGCAATAGTCGCTATTTCACTGTCGACGTTTTCAGTCGATACCGCTAAGTCACCTTGCTCTGCCACCAAGTAACCAATATCAGTTAAAAATTGCTTGTAGGCGCTAGTATCAAAAGCTTGATTATCACGATGCCAGGCATCTATTTGAGCCTGTAGATCTTCGCGCTTTTGTAACAATTGGCGATTTTTCGGCGCAAGATCGGCTAATATCGCCTCAAGTTCAGTCCAAAATTTAGCCGGTTCAACGCCTGTACCGGGTGCAATTTTATCATTAACCAAGTCACTTAATACTTTAGCTACCTGTAATCCGCCTATCTGAATACGCTCTGTCATCTTAATTTCCAATTAACTGTTACAAGGGTGAAAACGATGCTGATTTTCGCATGACAGCAGCGCTTATAAAAGCCTATTGTGGCTAATTCTCACTATACAAGTAGAAAATAAACTACCGTTAAGGCATACCGTGCATTGCAATATGCTAATGAATTAGCAGACAAAATATAGCTATAGTTAGTGTTAAACCTATAAAAACATTAAGGCTAACAATATGGCATTTAACGGCAAGGTAGCGTTAGTTACTGGTGGTGGCAATGGCATGGGGCAAATAGCCGCATGGGAACTAGCAAAATCGGGTGCAACAGTGGCTATTGCTGATCTCAACGAACAAGGCATGGCAGCAACTAAAGCTAAATACCCTGATAATATCCATTGCTATACCTTAAATGTCACCAATACCGAAGAAGTAGCGACAACTGTTAATCAAATAAAAGCCGACTTAGGTCAGATCGACCGCCTTACTCACGCCGCTGGCATTATGCCCACTGGTAAAATTAGCGAGGTCAACGCAAACTCAATTAATAGTGCCATGGCAGTTAACTACTTCGGTACAACTAATATTGTCGCTGCCGTATTACCCGATATGCTGGCAACCAACAGCGGCGACATCATTTTATTTGGCTCTATGGCTGGAGATGTTTTGACGCTGGGGTTGGGCGGCTATTGTGCCAGTAAATCAGCGGTAAATAGTTACAGTGAAGTATTAATACATGAGCTAAAAGACACTGAGTTACGCATATTGTTAGTCTGTCCGCCAATGGTTAACACGAGCCTGTTAGAGCAAGGCAAAGAGAACCGCCCTGCTAGCTTACAAATGGCGCTGGATAACAAAGACAGGCAAATGGTAACTCCGGAGTTCATGGTTGCTGCGATTGAAAAAGGCATTGAAAACAATGCCAAAATTTTACGCCCAGGCAATGCCAAAATATTTGTTTGGATCCGCCGCCATTTCCCGCGATTGATGTGGAAGCTAGTCAGCCTAGCGGAAAAATAATAAGCGCCAGTTATCGACAGCCTATTCGCTTGCTAGCCGTTGCTTTAGTTTTTCACGCAAGCTATCAATGCCAGGCTTATTATCTAGGATTTCTTGCATAGTCAAACCACTTAACTCATGGGGAAACACCAACCACTCGTCAGTACTGTGCAAATAATAATCAGGCTCTTTATCTGTTTTATTATTGCTTGGTTTAAAATACGGCGTGGCAATTTTTATGGTCGGAGTATTAAGGCGACATTCTGCATGCAGGTCATCAACCACCTGCTTTACACTTAGACCTGTGTCATACACGTCATCTACTATTAATACAGAATCTTTAGCATTAGCATTTTTAACGATATAGCTTAAACCATGCACTTTTACTTTAGTGGCACGCTTTTCAATACCCGTGTAGAGCGAAGTACGAATTGCAATATGGTCTGTATGAATACCAAAATAATCCAGTAACTCCTGTACCGCAATACCAACCGGAGTGCCGCCACGCCACACGCCGACAATATAATTAGGAATAAAGCCACTATCTAGAATCTGTAAACCTAAATTAAAGGAATCGTCTAGTAATTGCTGGGCACTTATATATTTTTTAGAAACAGACATATTAAATCACTGAATAAATTTGAATAGAATTTTGGCATACTGTGTCTGTCAGCAGCCATGGTGTCAACAAGCATCAGTACGAACGCTTTCATTTTATAGTTTTTCCGTCCAATCAAGGATCAGACTGTGCCAAAACTGTGCGCTAATCTTTCAATGCTCTTTACCGAGGTCGATTTTCTCGACCGCTTTGAGCTAGCAGCCGAAGCAGGCTTTACCGGAGTTGAGTATTGGTTTCCTTATGATTTTAAGGCTTTTGATATAAAACAGCGGCTAGCGGCTAACAACCTCCAGCAAGTATTATTTAACCTCCCCGCAGGTAACTGGGCCGCAGGTGAGCGCGGTATTGCCTGCCATCCTAATCGGGTAAAAGAGTTTTATGCAGGGGTTGATAGTGCGATTGAATATGCGGTTAAATTAGATTGCAAACAATGTAATGTCCTAGCTGGGGTCAAGCCTTATGATGTCAGTGAGCAGCAAGCCCGTGCCACTTTTACCGCCAACTTAAAATATGCCAGCGACGCATTTAAGCAAGCCGGCATAAAACTACTGATAGAGTCCATTAACACATTTGATATTCCTAACTTCTTTTTAACTAACACTGAACAAGCACTAGAGTTAATTGCAGATGTAGGTTCAGATAATTTATTTTATCAATATGACATTTATCACATGCAACGAATGGAAGGTGATTTATGCGCAACTATTCACAACAACTTAGCTCATATTGCTCATATCCAGCTGGCAGATAATCCTGGCAGGGGTGAGCCAGGCACAGGCGAGATTGATTTTTCAACGCTACTCAATAATATTGACAATATGAATTACCACGGTTGGATAGGCGCTGAGTACAATCCAAGCACTGCAACATTAGACAGCCTTAACTGGGCAAAACCTTGGATTAAACAATGAACGATACAACCAAGCTCGCAGAGTTAAAGCCCGCCGAGCTGTTACTCAATTTATTTTACACCGCCGTTAGCGCCGCCAGTCCGCATAAAGTATTACCAGGTTTTTTACCTGCAGATACTAATCGTAAAGCTATTGTTATCGGCGCAGGCAAAGCTGCGGCTTCAATGGCGCAAAGCATTGAACAACATTGGCAAGGAGAACTAAGCGGCTTAGTGGTAACACGCTATGGCCACGACTTACCCTGCAAAAAAATAGAAGTCGTACAAGCATCGCATCCTGTGCCCGATAATATTGGTGCAGACTGCGCCCAACGTATTTTTGATTTAGTCTCAAAGCTAAGCAAAGACGATTTGGTTATCTGTCTAATCTCTGGTGGCGGCTCATCACTGTTGGCATTACCCGCCGACGGTATTAGCCTTACTGACAAGCAATGTATTAATCAAGCGCTGCTAAGATCCGGTGCGGCCATCGATGACATGAACTGCGTACGTAAACATTTATCTGCTATAAAGGGAGGGAAATTAGCCGCTGCTAGCTATCCGGCTAAAGTTATCACCTATGCTATATCAGACGTGCCCGGCGATAAAGCAACTGTAATAGCATCAGGCCCAACTGTTGCCGACCCAACAACATCGGCCGATGCACTTGCGACCTTAACGCGCTACAACATCGACATACCCAGCAACGTGCTAACTTGGCTTAGCAGTAGCGACTCTGAAACCATAAAGCCCGGCGACAAAATACTAGCGGGCTGTGAATATCACTTAATCGCCACCCCCGCCGCTGCACTGAATGCTGCAATTGGTCGCGCAGAGCAAAGTGGGCTTAAGGTGTTATCGCTAGGTGACCAAATAGAAGGCGAAGCTAGTGCAGTGGCAAAGCAACATGCCGCCTTAACATTATCAATTATTAACGGCGAGCATCAAGTAAAGCCGCCCTGCATAATCTTATCCGGCGGCGAAACCACCGTAACTTTAAGTGGTAATGGCCGTGGCGGGCGCAACGCAGAGTATTTATTAAGCCTTGCCAATTGCCTGCAAGGCACGCCCAACGTTTATGCTCTAGCCGCCGATACTGACGGCATAGATGGCAGCGAAGACAATGCCGGGGCCCTGCTCTCACCCACTACTTGGCAACGCGCAACAGACTTAAACATTGACCCAGCCGCTATGCTGGCCAATAACGACGGCTACAGTTTTTTTGAACAGCTTGGCGATTTGATTATTACCGGTCCAACACGCACTAACGTCAATGATTTCAGAGCGATATACATCACCACTGAGTCGCTAGAGAATTCAAGCCTAGGAAAGAATTCAACCGTCTAATTGCATCGTATATTGTTAGCAACTTTGGCTGATGCCAATGGCATTATCACCGCATTAAAAAGCTGGAATACCAGTCTGCGTTCGACCAAGAATTAAGCCATGAATATCGTGAGTACCTTCATAGGTGTTAACCACTTCTAAGTTCACCATGTGACGCATAATCGGATATTCATCTGATATACCGTTACCGCCCAGCATGTCACGAGAAGTACGGGCAATATCTAACGACTTACCGCAAGAATTACGTTTGATCAGCGAGATAAGCTCTGGCGATACATTACCCTGGCCCATTAACTCACCAGCGCGATAACAAGCTTGTAATGCCAAGCTAATTTCAGTTTGCATATTAGCGAGCTTGATTTGCACTAACTGGTTAGCCGCTAGTGGTCTGCCAAATTGTTTACGATCCAACACATATTGGCGCGCGGTATGCCAGCAATCTTCTGCTGCGCCCAATGCGCCCCAAGCAATGCCGTAACGAGCATTGTTTAAACAACCAAATGGGCCTTTTAATCCACTCACATTTGGCAGTAACTGATCTTTACTGACAAACACGTCGTCCATAACTATCTCGCCAGTGATTGACGCGCGCAACGCCAGCTTGCCTTCTATTTTAGGCGCGCTTAACCCTTTCATGCCTTTGTCTAAAATAAAGCCACGAATTTTGCCATCATCAGTTTTTGCCCACACCACAAACACGTCGGCGATTGGACTATTAGATATCCACATTTTGCTACCGCTAATACTATAGCCCCCGTCGACACTGCGGGCACGGGTCAGCAGTCCGCCAGCATCTGAACCATGATCTGGCTCGGTTAAACCAAAACATCCGATCCACTCTCCGGTAGCAAGTTTGGGTAAATATCTCTGCCGCTGTTCTTCAGTGCCATAGGCATAAATGGGGTACATAACCAAAGATGACTGCACGCTCATCATTGAGCGATAGCCAGAATCGACGCGCTCAACTTCGCGGGCGACTAGACCATATGAAATATAATCCACTCCTGGACAGCCATAGCCTTGGATGGTTGAGCCAAGTAAGCCCATGGCGCCCATTTCTTTAAATATGGCGGGGTCTGTTTGTTCTGCCCTAAATGCCTGCTGTACGCGTGGCTTTAATTTCTCTTGGGCATATTGAGCGGCACTATCACGCACTAAGCGCTGCTCATCAGTTAGTTGCTGCTCTAATAGGAACGGGTCCTGCCAGTTGATTTTTTGCCAGTTATTACCATTAGACATGAGCGAACCTCTATATTACTGAGTAATGAGTATTTTAATGTGAATACATGGCGCAAAATAGATAACAAGTTGAATACTCTGGCCACATGACATAATGTGATCACATTACACTGAGTACCTACATAAGACAATAACAACGGCTAATAACGTTATGAATCAGGTTTTACCAAATAGCCCTATCGCCCTACTTAGCGAACATACAGCAGCACTGTTAGAAAAAGTTGGCAGCGCTCAATTTCCTGCACTAATTGTGGCTATGTTGAAAGACATTGTAACAATCAATGATGCCACTATTATTGTCTACCCCGATACCTTAGTACCTATCATTGATTACTTTGACCCACCCGAAGAAGGTGGCAGTCATAACCTAACGTTATTTTTACAAGGTGCGTTTTTACTAGACCCATTCTATCTGGCCTATGCTACAGATAAAAAACAGGGGTTCTACAGTTTAAAAGAGCTCGCGCCTAGTGCTTTTAAAACTACTGAGTATTACAACACTTACCAACGAATATCCGGCGTCCATGACGAATGCGGTTATTTAATATCGACTACCGGTGATGGCTTTATTAATATCTCGCTTAACCGCACCACACTAACTCGTAATTTTTATCGCAAAGAATTAAAACTACTCAAAGATATAGAGCCTATTATTACTGAACTTGCCAGCCAGCATTGGTTAAGTAATGCGCAGCCAGTGACTACAGGCCACCAAAGCTTACGCAAACCACTGCAGTCAGCCTTGAACGACTTTGGCGCCAGCGTGCTTACCGACCGAGAGTGTCAGGTAATTAACAGGGTATTACAGGGCCAGAGTAGTAAGGCAATTGCCGACAAGCTTGCAATTTCTAACGAAACGGTAAAACTGCATAAAAAACATGCCTATGCCAAATTAGATATCAACTCCCAGTCGGAGCTGTTTCATTTGTTTCTAGACTCATTAATGAGTATTGATAATTATACTGGTGGTGACACACTAGACTATTATTTAAACCATACAACGCCGGCCAATAAAAACCCATGAGCACCGAAATAAAAGACCAACAAGCATTACAAAAATTATTAAACCAAGGTTTTAACCAGCTTTCGCAAGGCAACATTAAGGAAGCCTCAGACTGTTGCCAGCAAGCGCTAAAAATAAAACCCGACTTAGTACAAGCCCATTTCTTAGTGGGCCTAATTGCGTTGGAAGCAAAAGATCGTCGCACAGCATTTCAAGCGTTTAACTCGGTAGTCAAGTTAGATGAAAAACATGTTGCCGCTTGGGCTCAGTTAGCGAAATTATTTATGACTGACGGCCAAGTAAATCGCGCCGATAGTGCTCTGCAAAAAGCCCGCAGCATTGTAACCAACGAACCGATGGTTCACGATTTGATTGGTACAACGCTGTCACTAATGGGTGACCATGAAGATGCTGGTAAAAGCTTTCTCAAAGCAAATCAATACCAAACCGACTACCCGCCTTTTATGCTGAATTATGCCAATAATATGATTTATCACGGCGACAACGATGAAGCGCTAATAATATTAAACAATATTGTTAGTATTCAACAAAATAACCCGCAGGCACACTGGGCATTATCAAGTGCTAGCAAAGCAAAAGACACTGACCACATACAGCAAATGCAAAAGCTAATTAACAATGGCCGCCAAAACGGTCGCGCCTTGGCTTTTTACCATTATGCCATTGGCAAGGAATATGAAGACCTACAGCAGTGGGACCAAGCCTTTGACGCGATTGAAAAAGGGGCTAAAGCTAGGCGCAGTACCATAGAATATGATGAAGCCAGCGAAATCGCTATGTTCGAGTTTATTGAAAAAAACTACACTCGCAAGTGGTTTGATGGTTTAGCTGAAGGTAATCCCGACAATTCACCTATCTTTGTATTAGGCCAACCGCGCACCGGCACTACCTTAGTCGAGCGAATTATTACTAGCCATTCGCAAGTTCATTCAGCAGGCGAGCTACAGCAATTTGGACTGGCCATTCGTCGCCTAACCGGTCATCAAGACCCGAAACGCTTTACTAGAGAATATTTTGAAAAAGCCCAACAGCTAGAACCGTCGAAAATTGGTGCATTGTATTTAAAGACTATCGGTAAGACTGTTGGAGATACGCCTCACTTTGTCGATAAGCTGCCGCAAAATTACCTGCTAATACCATTAATTTTAAAAGCATTGCCCAATGCCAAAATTGTCCATCTAACCCGCAACCCTATGGACGCCTGCTTTGCTAGTTATAAACAATTATTCGCCGACGCCTATTTACATTCTTATGATCAGGCTGAAATGGCTCGCCATCATGCCCGCTACCGGCATTTAATGGGAGTGTGGCGCCAGCGTTTTCCAAATACTTTTTTTGATATCTCTTACGAGGCAACCGCCCAAGACTTAGAACCCAATGCACGCGCATTAATAGAGTTTTTAGAACTGCCATGGGAAGACGCCTGCTTAAACTTCCATCAGCAGAAAGCAGCGGTAGCTACCGCCAGTGCATCGCAAGTACGCGAGCCAGCCCACACGCGATCAATAGATCGCTGGAAAAAATATCAAGGTGAATTAACCATTATGACCGACGCACTAAAACAACATGGAATAAGCGTCGAATAATAATGTAATACGGGCAACTAACCCTCTAGGGGTATATGGTCTAATAATTGCATTAGTTAAGGTAACAATCTACATTTACTAATAGATTTATAAATAATATAAAACTGGGGAACCTTATGAGTAGTGCACCAATCTTTGAACCGTTTGCGACTAGAGCGCAAAAGACTAAGCTAGCCGTGGCTATTGCTGGTTCTATCATGGCATCAAGCATGCCAAGTACCGCATTTTCACAACAACTTGAAGAGGTTATTGTTACCGCCACTAAACGCGCCGAATCGGTGCAGGATGTACCATTAGCGATCACAGCGTTTTCTGGTGACTTTACCAGAAATGTTAATTTGAACGACGTAAAAGACTTAGTAGCGTTCACTCCGGGTATTACGGGTAATAGCCAAGACAGCTTTATTGATGCCATAAGTATTCGTGGTATTCGTACCCAAGACTTTGGTATTGGCGGCGACCCGTCGGCGGCATTCTTTAAAAATGATTTATACGAAGGTCGTACCGGGGCTGCTGTATCCAGCTTGTACGATATGGAGCGCTCTGAAGTTTTGCGTGGTCCGCAAGGTTTCTTGTTTGGTCGCAACTCAATTGGTGGTGCCATTAGCGTACACACTGGCAAGGCTGAAATTGACGGCGGCAACGCTGGTTATATTGACATAGACGTTGCGCAATTTGGTCGTATTGCAGTTGAAGGCGCGGTTAACTTGCCGGTTAATGATAGCCTAGCGTTTCGTGTTGCCGGTTATCACTCTGAAGAAGACGGCGATATCCAGAACGAATTTGACGGTAAAGATCTTACTTACCACGACAAGTCGGCACTGCGTTTATCTTCTACCTATGAAACTGAAAAACTATCAGTACAAGCATTTGCTGAATATGAAGACAGAGATCAAGCAGGTACTAATTATCGCGCCATTCAGGAAGGTGCAAGTTGGGAAGCGCTAGAAGCCAACCTTGGTGACATTAATCTTCGAGGCGGTGAATATGGCATTGATTCAGACCAAGCTGCAGGCAGCACAGACGAAGGCGAGATTTTAACCCTGGGTATTAAAATAGCTTATGACTTTGACAACTTCACCCTAACCTCTAACACCGGTTATAAAGATCACGACTACTTCTACTCAGAAGATTATGACGGCACACCACTTGATCTTAGTAACTATAATCAAGATCAAACCGGTGATTACTTCCAGCAGGAACTGCGACTGGTCTCTAATACCGATGGTCCGCTATCTTGGTATGCCGGTGCTTCTTACTATGAAGAAGATATTGACACTACTTTCACTACCTCTGGCTCTGAAGATTTGATGTGCGCCTACTACGGTAATGCGGCATATCCAGGTTATGACTTCGGCGGCTGTGTTGATTTATATACCTACTATGGTTATTCATTCAGTCCATCTGCAGATGGTCGCTTAGTTGAGCAAGGCCGCATTAAAGGTGAATACTCTGGCTGGGCTACTTATATAAACCTTGCCTATGCATTTACCGAACAACTAGAAGTAGAACTTGGCGCACGTTATACCTATGATGAAAAAGACTTTTCTATTAGCGTACCCACGCCTACCAGCGAATTGGGTAACTATTTTGCTTATGGTTTTTCTACTGATGGGTTTATCAATACCAAGGAAGATTGGAGCGATGTGCAAACTAGGGCAGTTGTGCGCTATCGCCCGAATGACACCGCTATGTTTTATGCTAGCTACACCGAAGGCTTTAAGTCCGGCGGATTTGGTAGCTTTGCCTTAAGCGATGCTAACAACGAAGCCATTGGTTATGGCGCCGGGTCACCGGATGTTGATGTAACTCAAGCGGGTGGCTATCAAGCCAACAGGTTTGCCCCAGAAACCGTAGATTCATATGAAATTGGTTATAAAGATACGCTGTTTGACGGCGGTACTGACATTAGCTTAACAGCCTTCGCTTATGCCTATGAAGATCTGCAAGTAGTTGTGAGTACTGGCACTGGCGCATCGGCAGTAGAAAACGTTGGTGAAGCCGACAGCTTTGGCTTCGAAGGAACGACGACCACTAAACTGAGCGACAACTTTAGTTTATATATCGCCTTGGCTTATTTAGATAGCGAAGTAAATGAACTACAAAGTGTTTGCGGCTTAGACGATGTAAATGGCTGTGAAGGTAGCTCAATATTCTGGGCACCTGAATGGTCTGGAGCGATTGTACTGAACGGCACCCACCTAATTAACGGCGGCGAAATTCGTAGCAGCCTAGAAGTATTTGGTGAGTCTGAGCGTGGCGGTGGTTTTGAGGATGTAGAAGAAACCGTTATCGACGCTAGCTATGAAATGGCGTTTCGAGTCGGTTATCATTCAGATAATAACTGGGGTTTAGGTTTGTATGTTGAAAACTTAACCGACCAAGGTAATTGGGACAGTAGTAATGTAAACGGTGGCCCTATTCCGGATCACTTCTTTGGCCCAGCACGCCCACGCACCGCTGGCATTAACTTTAGCTATGAGTGGGAATAACCACCCCCTAGCAGAGCTTAATTAAGCTTTAACAAAAAGCGCTATAGTTTCTATAGCGCTTTTTTTATATCAGTTAAAAAGCTAGGTAGGAAATTGATAATCTGCAGCAGCACAAAACCACATTGACACCCAATATGGTTTAATTTTGACAGTTAGCTAGAGGATATAAAATTGCAGACAACAAGCAAATTGGTAGCTGTTGTTATTGTTTGCTCGCGTGCATGTACATGAACTGCAGAGCAATAGAGGCGCCAGCAAGCGAAGTAATCTCAGCGTTATCAAACGGCGGTGAGACTTCTACTACATCAAAGCCAACTATATTTAAGTCACTAATACCTTTGAGTATTTGCATTACTTTATTGGTTGTTAAGCCGCCGACGACAGGCGTGCCAGTACCCGGCGCATAAGCGGGGTCCAGTGCATCTATATCGAAGGTTAAATAAGCTGCGTTATTCCCTACTCGCGCTTTAATAGCGGCAATGGTATTAGCCGCTGACTGGTCATTAACGGTGTTGGCATCTATTACTTCAAAGCCATGACCGTCAGGATTATATTCAGTACGAATACCGACCTGCACTGAGCGCTCGGGATCAATTAAACCCTCTTTTGGGGCATGGAAAAACATCGACCCATGTGAATAACGCTCATCTTCAGAGTAAGTATCGGTGTGAGCATCAAAATGGATTAACGACATTTTACCATGAGTTTTAGCGTGAGCGCGCAGCAGTGGCAAAGTCACAAAGTGATCACCGCCAAAGCTGATCAGGGTTTTACCTGCACTAATAATTTCGCTGGCGGTGGCCTCTACTTGCTTCAGCATATGCTCGCTATCGCCGAAGAAAAACTGTACGTCGCCATAGTCAATTGGGTTGAGGCGATCAAATACTGCAAAGTCCCACGGCCAACGTTTACCTTCCCACTTAAGGTTAGCGCTGGCTTGGCGAATACCCATTGGGCCGCTGCGGGTACCAGCGCGGCCGCTAGTCGCTAAGTCATAAGGAATACCCATAACCACCACATCAGTGTCAGCATTGTCTAGATCACGGCTTAGTGGTACGCCCATATAGCTAAACACGTTAGCAAACATTGAGTAGTCATCTAGGGGGACTTGCTTACTTATTTTATCAGCCACAAATTGTTCCTATCATTAAAAGCCAGAATCATATTCTAACGTAGTTATGTGTTTATCGTATTCGTCGATCTCTTGTTGCTTAACTATTGCAAAGACGCCTTGAAATTGTTCGCCCATATACTCCTTAATAAAGGCAGATGTTGAGAAACAAGCTAAAGCATCTGGCCAATAACGCGGCAGACTAGGCTCGCATTCATCATAAGCATTACCTGCAATAGCAGCCGGTGCTGCTAGCTTATTTTCAATCCCGTATAACATTCCGGCCAAGATCGCCGACATAACTAAGTAAGGATTAGCATCGGCGCCAGCAACTCTGTGTTCGATACGCATGGCTTCATGTTTATCTGCTGGGACTCTTAAAGCAACAGTTCTGTTTTCATAACCCCAACTGGGCGCTAACGGCGCATGCGAACCACGCTGAAAACGCCGATAAGAGTTTAAATTAGGAGCAAACAATAACATGCAGTCTTTCATTGTCACCAGGCAGCCGGCGATGGCATGTTGTAATAATTCGTTGCCTTCATCAGTACCATTATTAAACGCATTTTCTCCCTGACTATTTAGCAAACTGCAATGCATATGCATACCGTTACCGGCTAAATCAGCAAATGGTTTCGCCATAAACGATGCTTGCATTTGCTGAGTTTTAGCAACGCTGCGAATAGCTCTCTGCAGCAACACTGCCTGGTCTGCGGCCAATAAAGCATCAGCTTGGTGATACAAATTAATTTCATATTGCGACGGCGCGGCTTCTTTTATTAAGGTATCAACCGGTAAGTTTTGTGCAGTACAAGCATCGCGAATACTGTGCATCAGCTCGGCCATATCTTGCATCATTTCAATGCCGTAAGTTTGACCGCCAGCGACACTATTACTGGCTTGGGTATGTATTGGCTTTCCGAAAGCGTCGCGCTCTGACTCAAACAGATAAAACTCCATTTCACTGGCCAGCATAGGTATTAAACCCAGTTTCTTAAAACGTTCAACAAGAGACGACAATAATGTTCTAGGGTCATAACCGCAGGATTCGCCATCTAACTCTTTAAGCGATACTAAGACCTGCCCTGTCGAACGATCTAACCACGGTACTTGCGCCAAGGTACCCATGTCACCTACACAAATACCGTCGCCATCGCCGCTATCAAAAACTAACGCTTCGGGGTCTCTACCCCACATATCAAACGCCAATGTACTTAACGGCAATTTGATTCCGCCATCTATTAGCTTGCCAATTTTATCCCGCGTTACCCATTTACCACGCAAGCCGCCGTTGAGGTCAGGCAATATCACCTCAAACAAATCAATAGCCGGATTAGCGGCAAGAAATGTATCTAACTGTTCTTTATTAGTTGGCATAAACAACCTTTTCTATATTATTCAGATAGTTAGCATAGAGCAGTTAGTGCACCAAAATAATACCCCAATAGTGGTGTATGAATTACACCGGTGATTAATGCGTCCATGACGATTAAACTAACACCATAGGGGTAATTCATTTACTAAAAATGTATGCCAATATCTTTAGCAAATTGATATAAAGTAAATGTTAACAGCACTTTATTCAGAAAATAATAGGATCAGTATGAGCGAAAACATTAAACATATTAAGTCTCTTGGCCAGCGCGATATGGTGCTGTTTACCATTTCGGCAATTTTACTACTGGACACCCTCGCTGCCTCTGCATCAATTGGCGCCTCTAGTATTTTTTGGTGGGTATTTTTGGGGTTCATCTTCTTTATTCCTTTTGCCTTAATTTGTGCCGAAATGGGTTGTGCTTATCCGGAACAAGGCGGCATTTATGCTTGGGTTAAAAAAGCTTTTGGTGAGCGCTGGGCATCACGTGCCACTTGGGCATACTGGGTTAACACTGCGGTATGGATGCCCGCCATCTTTATTTTATTTGCCGGTATTTATACCCAAATATTCTCACCCGAAATGTCGCTCAACGGGCAAATAGTGATTGGGATAATTCTCACTTGGGTTGCAGTAGCCGCAAATATCATCACCCTAGACATTGGCAAATGGATTCCAAATATCGGCGCGGTGCTAAAGATAGTTATTTTTCTGGTTATTATTATAGGTGGCTTTCAATACACGCAAGTAAATGGCATGGCAAACCCGCTTACCTTCGAGACCTTAACGCCGAACTTTAGTAGTAGCTTGCAATATATACCGGCCATTATTTACGGCATGCTAGGTTTTGAGCTGGTCAGTTCCGGTAGTGACGAAATGAAAGATCCAGCCCGCGATGTCCCCCGCGCTATTTTTATCTCAGGCTTTATTATTATCACCTTATATATTTTGGGCACTATTGCCATGCTAGCCGCAATCCCCGCTGGGGATATAAATTTAGTTGAAGGTCTAATGGATACATTGTATTTGTTTCTGGGCGATTCACCGCTTGGCCAAACCTTTGCACTAATATTAGGCGTTGCCGCTTTATACACATTCTTTTCCAATGGAGTTACTTGGGCTTTGGGATGCAACCGCGCTGCAGCAGAAGCAGCCATTGAAGGAGAGCTACCAGCACTATTTGCCCTAGAACATAAAACTCGTGGTACGCCAGTAGGTGCCGCGATGGCAATGGGAGTTATTAGTACAGCGGTACTAATACTATATGGTTTTATGTCAGGTTCAGGTGAAGAACTATTCTGGGATTTATTCTCATTCAGTGCAGTTATATTTTTACTGCCCTATCAAGGCATGCTGTTAGCTTTTGTAAAGATGCGCATTATTGATGCTGATCATCATCGCCCGTATAAAATCGGTGGTGGCCTGGCTGTTGCAAAGACCTGCGCTTATACCTGCATGTTAGTGCTTGGTTTGACTATAGTATTGTTTCTTTACACTCCGGAAGAGGGCATTCAGTGGCCAGTATTGCTCGGCGTATTATTTACCCTGGCGGTGGGCGAAGTACTTATAAGAAAATCTGAGCGAGTATAGTTAAGCATTGGTTGATAAATCCTAACTATAAAAAATATATTGGGGTGTCGCTTAGCTGACGCCATAACTGTATAGATTACTGGATATGAAAAATCATTTGATTTTCTTTATTCTATCTGCTGCACGGACACCCGAATAATAGGCTCCTTGAGTGGTAGCTGGAAAATCAATACTAGTCGCTTCGCCGGCAAAGAAAATTCGATTTATAATTGGTTTACGCAGGGTCTTGCGATGTTTGACCGATGAACCTACTTTTATAAAAGAATATGACCCATAAGAAAACCGATCTGAGTTCCAGCGGCTAATTTTAACTGCCTCTGGCTCTGGAATCTCATCGCCATACAGAGTGCGCAGTACAGTCATGGCTTCATCGACGATTTCCTGATCGCTTTTTAATTCAATAGCAGCCCCATATTCGCCGGCATTAAAACCGAGCAATACTGGCTGGCCGCTATATTTGAAAGCATTTAACCATTCAGAAAAATGACCTTTTTCCTGACCGATATATAGAATCATATCTCGATCCTTATCTTGCTCCCAGAACAAAGTGGGAAACTTGAGCCAGACTTTATTCAACACTCCCATCCCAAGCTTATCGATAGCTGTTTCCTTTTGCTCTGACAGTGGCGGATTAAAAATAATAGCTTTAGCTTTCAATACCCCCAGTGGAACAGTAACTATAACTCTGTCGGCAAAATATTCACCGCTATTAGTCACAACCCTGACACCGTTTTTGTCATAGTCGATAGTTGAGACGATATTCTCTTTATGAATACTAAGTCCTTCTGCCAAGTAGTTGGCAATGGCATCATAGCCTTGCGAGAAAAGCACATCACCGCCCTTTAAATCTTCACCTTCATACATACCGCGGACTGAAATTTCCTTAGCATCAGCGGCAAACTCATGTTCAACATCAGTGTTAGTGAGAAACTCCAATTGTTGGCGAGTCAAAAAATCAAAGTCGCCTTTATCCCAAGCATCATCTAGCATAGTTTGGACTGCAGCTTTGGGATTGTCTTCTAGATAGCTGTAAAAATAATCTTCAAAAACAGCACTAAAACGTGCAAAGGTCGCTTCGGCCAGACTCTGTGGAGCGCCGCTGGCATCATAGATCTCTGCGTTATCATAATCGAACTTATCAGACAGCGATGCGTTGGCGTCGGCTGCCAACTGAGCAATAGGATTTTTCTTTGTACCGTGAATCCAGCTAGCACCCATATCTAAGGGTAACCCTAGGCTATGATCGGTCCACACGCGTCCGCCAATACGATCTCGAGCTTCAAGCACCACCACGTCGTAGCCGGCCTCAACCAATGAGTCCGCGGCAGCCAAACCAGCCAAACCAGCCCCTATCACTATGATCTTTTCACTATTAGCAGCCATCATTGTGTTTCCCAACATCAAACCAAAGAAAAATGTACCAATAAAAAACAATTTATTTTTTGCCATTGTGACACCTCGTTAAATTGACCTGCTGCCCATTAGTGTAAACTTTAAAGCTATATATATGCAGGCAACAGCACTTATAGACAAGACTAGTTCAATTGCCGATATTCTATAAAAATATCGACTAACTTGTTAGTAATGTCTACTCACCTACCACCTTTGGGTTAGAGATTCGCTTACCGCTAGACTGTTAAATTGTAATGATTGTTTTTTCAATAAACCGAAAACTGCTAATAAATCATACTGAAGAGTAAATTAGTCATGGTATTTATCCCCAAATTTTGCATCGCCCCCCTAACAGTTTTTATCTCTTGCTCGACTTTGGCCGGCGACCCGCTTACCACCGTGGACACTCTGTTAACCAATGGCAAAATTTATACCATCGATGGCAAACGTTCCTGGGCAGAAGCCGTCGCAATAAGCGCTGGTAGAATCGTCTATGTCGGCAGTAATGCCGGAGCACAGCCCTATCAAAAAAACACTTTAAAGCATATCGATCTCAAAGGTCGTATGGTGTTGCCCTCATTCCAAGACGTTCATATTCACCCTGTGAGCGGTGGCGTGAATTACACCGCCTGCCCGCTGTTTGACACCACGTCTATCAAGGATGTTCAGACGACTGTTGCTGCCTGTGCCACGGCACAACCCGAGCTCAAAGTTATTAGAGGTTCAGGCTGGGACTGGAGTATCTTTGGCGAAGATGAGAATCCAGAAAAGAAATATCTTGATGCTATTGAATCTTCCAGACCCGTGGTTATCGCCGATAGTGACGGCCACACGCTATGGTTAAACTCTGCCGCTCTAGCGCTAGCTGGCATCGACAGTACAACCAAGAATCCCCAAGGCGGTGAGATTGGCAGGATGACCGGATCAATGGAGCCTGATGGTACGCTATTGGAAGGTCCCGCTTGGGATCTTATCAATAACATTTTACCGCCGATCAGCGACACTGAACGATTAGCTGGCCTGCGCTATGCACAGACATATCTCAACAGTCATGGCATTACCGCTGTCCAAGATGCCTACGTTCGTCTGAGTGGTACCGAGCCTGACAAGTCGCTGCCCATATATAAAGCTCTGCAAGAATCCGGGGAGTTGAACCTGCGAGTGTCAGCAGCACTATACTGGGACCCAGCCGCTGGAGTGGAACAGATAGAACCGCTGCGCCAGGCGCGACTGGAATATAGTAGAGGCCGCATACGGGCCAATACAGTGAAAATTTGGGCTGACGGCATTCTTGAATCCTACACCGCAAAAATGCTCGAGCCCTATAGCGACAAGCCCAAAGATACCGGACTTTTAATGGTGCCAAGGACACAGATTATGGCGGCAGTACCACTGCTCGATAAGGCGGGCTTTCAGGTACATATCCATGCTATTGGTGATGCTACGGTGCGCTATGCGCTGGATGCCTTTGAGGCAGCTCTAAAATCGAACGGGCAACGAGATAGCAGACATCTTACAGCTCATACTCAGGTGGTTAACCCTGCTGACGTAGGCAGGTTTGTGCAGTTAGATGTGATCGCCGGCTTTAGCCCTTACTGGACCTACGCGGACTCTTATATTTCAGATATCAATCCTTCTCAATTAGGTGAGAAGCGCATGCAGCAGATGTATCCTATTCGCAGCATTCTCAATAGTGGGGGGCGCATTGCCTTTGGCAGTGACTGGTCGGTAACCACCGCCGACCCGCTACTGGGTATCGAAGCAGCCGTGACTCATATCGAGCCAGACGGCAAGCCTACCCCGGTATTCATTCCATCAGAGAGAATAACCCTTGAGCAGGCAATCGCCGGCTATACCATCGATGCTGCCTACGCTAATTTTCTGGAGCACGACACAGGTTCAATAGAAGTGGGCAAGTTTGCTGATCTGGTGGTGCTGAGTGACAATTTATTCGACCTACTCCCTGCTGATATTTCAGAAGTTACAATAGTCGCGACCCTGCTCGAGGGTGAGATTATATATGGCGACCTGTAGCGGGGTGTAAACTGTACCGCCGAAGGGCTGTTCCTTTACGCCACTCTTAAGCATAAAGACTCTAAGCCAAAAAGCTTGGGTTTTTAATATGGTGCATTCACTGGGATTGACTAGAACAGCCGATGGGGTTGGAATTTTCTTATAGAGTGCTAACAAGGATTGACCAAGACCTGCCGAAAGTCTGCTCTTGCCCTGCGGGCGACCGTTGGCCGGTCCTAATTGCGTTGCAATTGGTCGAACCGAAAGGTTCTCACCCTCCACTCCCAGCCATAAAAAAACCCAAGCCGAGAAGCTTGGGTTTTTAATATGGTGCACTCGGAAGGATTCGAACCTTCGACCGCTCGGTTCGTAGCCGAGTACTCTATCCAGCTGAGCTACGAGTGCTTGTTCTTTAAAGGCCGTCACTATAGTGAAGAGCCTTTAGGCAGTCAACTTTTGATTACCTTTTTAATGATGGCGGAGAAGGAGGGATTCGAACCCTCGATAGAGCTATAAACCCTATACTCCCTTAGCAGGGGAGCGCCTTCAGCCACTCGGCCACCTCTCCGGAATCGGGCGGCATCTTAACATAAATACTGCTAAATCAAAGTAACTAAAGATAAAAATTAATGATTTCCTTGATTATCTAAATCGATACCCTTTTCTTGCTGTATTTTTTGATAAATTTCTTCACGATGAACCGATACTTCCTTAGGTGCATTGACGCCTATTCTTACTTGGTTGCCTTTTACGCCCAGCACAGTAACAGTAACATCATCATCGATCATCAGGGTTTCACCAATACGGCGAGTTAAAATTAACATTATATTCTCCTGGCTATTTAGAGCCAACTGACTTTGGAGCTAAGCGGCGCTTTCTCTCTCTGTCATCATTTATTTATAGTACATCTAGCACTGCATAGTAGTGTGAATTGCACGCTATGGCGATGCCCAAGCCCTGTATATTCCTTAAAAGTCTATGACAATTTTTTCTATACCGAGCTTTAAAATAATCATACGCAGTCAGTGCTGCTTTAGATCAAAGGAATCATGCAGTGACCGCACTGCTAATTCTAAAAACTTCTCGTCAATAACCACTGATATTTTAATTTCAGAGGTCGTAATCATCAAAATGTTAATGGCTACATCGGCTAAGGCTTGAAACATCTGGCTAGCGACACCGGCATGGGATCGCATACCTACTCCCACTAACGATACTTTGCAGATTTTGTCATCAGCACTAAAACCTCTCGCGCCTAACTGTTCTACAACGCCACTCAATACTTGCTCCGCTCTGACCATCTCATTGCGATGCACCGTGAAAGTGAAGTCTGTAGTGCCGTCAGCGCCGACATTTTGGACAATGACATCGACTTCAATATTGGCATTACCAATAGGGCCTAAAATTTTAGACGCCATACCTGGAGTGTCGGGCACGCCTAATATGGTTAATTTTGCTTCATCACGGTTAAACGCAATTCCCGAAATAACTGGAGCTTCCACGGTTTGGCTTTCCTCATTAGTAATTAAAGTCCCTGGGCCTTCGGTAAAACTCGATAGGACCCTAAGGGGTACATTATATTTTCCGGCAAATTCTACTGACCTAATCTGCAAAATCTTTGAACCTAAACTAGCCATTTCCAGCATTTCTTCAAAGGTTATACAGTCAAGTCTTCGTGCATTCTCTACCACTCTGGGGTCAGTGGTGTAAACACCGTCGACGTCAGTATAAATCTGACACTCATCAGCCTTTAACGCAGCAGCTAATGCCACCGCTGAAGTATCTGAACCACCTCGACCAAGCGTAGTGATATTGCCATTCTCATCAGTACCCTGAAACCCCGCAACAACAACAACAATGCCTGCACTTAGGTCTGTACGTATCAGTTTTTCATCAATCGATTTAATCCGTGCTTTGTTATGAGCAGAATCGGTCAATATACTAACTTGCGCACCGGTATATGACTTGGCAGGACAACCGCGTGCAATTAACGCCATTGATAACAGAGCAATAGTGACCTGCTCACCAGTAGACACCAGCACATCGTACTCTCGAGGGTCCGGTTGCTCTTGCATTTGCTGGGCAAGGTCAATTAGTCGGTTAGTTTCACCACTCATCGCAGACAACACCACAACAATGTCATCACCGCGCTTTCTGGCAGCAACTATTTTATCGGCAACGGCTTGAATTCTCTCAACCGTTCCGACAGAGGTACCACCGAATTTTTGTACTATTAAACTCATAATTTACAGCTGCTGTATTTTGGTGCGCAAATGTACCACTAAGCCATTAATTTTCAAGGCTTTAACCTATTTTTTCCTTTACCAGAACAGCGACTTTAGCCAGCGCATCAGGTAGCAACGCTGCGTCACCGCCCCCGCCTTGCGCCATATCCGGGCGGCCGCCACCTTTACCACCAATAGCTGCAGCAATAACCCGCAATATATCGCCGGCCTTTACTTTGCTAGATGTAGCTTTGGTAACACCGGCGACTAACGACACTTTATCGCCTTCAACACAAGCCAGCACCACAACAGCTTCGCCTAATTTATTTTTAAGTTGATCAACTGTGTCGCGCAGTGACTTACTATCACCACCGTCAAGAGTGGCAGCCAACACTTTAATACCTGCTACCTCTTGCGCTTGACTAGCTAAATCTGACCCGGCTTGGGAAGCCAGCTTTGACTTCAACCGCTCTAGCTCTTTTTCTAACTGGCGGTTACTACTCAGCATTTGCTCCACTTTGGCAACCACCGAATCTTTTGAACCTTTAACCAACTGACTAACTGACTGCAGAGTCGTATCTGTCTGCTCAACTAAATCTAAAGCAGCTTGCCCACTAAGTGCTTCAATTCTTCTAACCCCGGCAGAAATACCACTTTCTGAGTAGACTTTAATTAAACCAATATCACCGGTACGCGCAACATGAGTACCGCCGCATAGCTCTACCGAAAAACCATCCCCCATCGAAAGCAACCTAACTTCGTCGCCATACTTCTCACCAAATAATGCCATTGCGCCTTTTTGCTGAGCTGTATCCATATTGGTGATTTCAGTTTCTACCGCAGAATTTTCGCGCACCTGTTCGTTAACCATCACTTCGATTTCTTGCAACTCTCCAGCGCTTAAGGCCGCTGGGTGAGAAAAATCAAATCGTAATCTTTCGCTATTTACTAATGAGCCTTTTTGCTCAACATGGCTGCCTAAAACTTTACGCAAAGCAGAATGTAACAAGTGTGTTGCTGAGTGATTAAGGGCAGTATCGCGGCGTACGCTACTATTTATAGTAGTCGTTAACTGGTTGCCTTTATTAAGCGTACCTTCAATAACGTTAATGTGATGCAAATGATGACTGCCAGCTTTAGTCGTATCTAAAACCTCTACCGTCAAACCTGTAGCAGTTAAATAACCGGCATCACCAGCCTGCCCGCCTGACTCAGCATAAAACGGTGTTTTATTTAAGACCACAACGCCACTTTCACCAATGGCGATACTATCCACGGGCTTACCATCACTCAACAGCTCAACGACATTAGCGCTATCTGTTTTTTTGTCATAACCGGTAAACTCTGTTTCGCCTTCAAGGCTTAGGGTTTGTGAATAATCAACCGAGAAGCTGCCAGCGTTTCGCGAAAGCTTAACCTGTTTGGCCATCGCAGCATCAAATCCAATCATATCAATACTTAAGCCATGTTCACGGGCAATATCACTGGTTAAATCTACCGGAAAACCGTAAGTGTCATATAATTTAAACGCCACTTCGCCAGACAGCTCACTGCCATTTAACTCGTCTATAGCCGCGCTAAGAATTTTTAGACCATTATCTAAAGTTCGCTCAAACTGCTGCTCTTCAGCCAATATCACTTTTTCAATACGGCTTTGCTGTGCGACTAACTCAGGGTAAGCCAGGCCCATTTCTTGCACTAAGGCAGCGACAAGCTGGCTGAAAAACGGCTTAGTCATACCCAGTTGATGACCATGACGAATGGCACGACGGGTAATGCGACGCAAGACATAATCTCGCCCTTCATTGCCAGGATTAACACCGTCGATAATCAAAAAAGCACATGAGCGAATATGATCGGCAATAACTCGTAGCGACTTTTCTGCTAAATCTTTAACGCCGACAATTTCAGCGGCAGCTTTAAGCAAGTTTTGAAATAAGTCAATTTCATAGTTGTTGTGGACATGCTGTTTAACCGCAGCAATGCGCTCTAAGCCCATACCGGTATCGACCGATGGTTTTGGCAAGGGCTCCATTCGGCCATCTTCAAACCGATTAAACTGCATGAACACAATATTCCAAATTTCTATATAGCGATCGCCATCTTCATCAGGGCTACCTGGTGGACCACCTGCTACTTCAGCGCCGTGATCAAAAAATATTTCAGTACAAGGACCACAAGGACCAGTATCGCCCATAGTCCAAAAATTATCTGAAGCGTATTTAGCGCCTTTATTATCACCGATGCGGATTATTCGCTCAGCGGGAATACCCATTTCTTTATGCCAAATATCATAGGCTTCATCATCATCTGCATAGACGGTTACCCACAGCTTCTCTTCAGGTATCGCCATCCATTCGCTAGCGGTTAAAAATTCCCAGGCATAGTTCATCGCATCGTGTTTAAAGTAATCACCGAAACTAAAGTTACCCAGCATCTCAAAAAACGTATGATGTCTTGCGGTATAACCTACATTTTCTAAGTCGTTATGTTTACCGCCTGCGCGAACGCAACGTTGTGAACTAGTCGCGCGACTGTAAGCGCGCTTGTCTGCGCCTAAAAATACATCTTTAAATTGTACCATTCCGGCATTAGTAAACAGCAAGGTTGGGTCGTTAGCTGGCACCAAAGAGCTACTATTAACTCTGCTATGCCCCTGCTTTTCAAAATAACTTAAAAACGCTTCGCGAATTTCTGCGCTCTTCATGGTGTTCGCCCTGTTTAAAACTAGATATTGTCGCGACTATATAGCCATGACTAAAAATATAGCATACAACTAATAGATATTATTTACGGCTCGACTTCTCATCTGCTGTGAGCTGCCTCGCTTCTGACTCAAGCATCACCGGAATATCATCACGGATCGGATACGCCAAACCACTGGCATAACAAATTAGCTCTTGGTTTTCCTTAGAGTATTCCAATGCCCCTTTAGTTACTGGACAAACCAAAATTCTCAAAAGTTTTTCATCAATCATTTTTTATCCCTACCGCTGCGCTTTAGGCATTTCGCCTACTAGCAATTGCGGATCAATCCTGCTGTTATACCAATTCATACGCCAATCTAAATGTGGCCCTGTTACTCGCCCGGTTGCCCCTACTTCTGCTACTGCTTGACCCGCTTCAACTCTATCGCCTGGCTGCACTAACATTTTGCTTAAATGCAAAAAGCTCGACGTTAGGCCATGGCCATGATCGATAATTAAGGTGCCCCCTGAAAAAAACATATCGTCATACGCCAAGGTAATCACTCCCGGCGCGGGCGCATAAGCAACGGTTCCGGTTGGCGCAGCCACATCAACCCCATAGTGCGGCCTTTTAGGGACGCCATTATAGACACGCTGAGAGCCAAAAACACCTGTTATTGGCCCTATTAATGGCCATTCGAAATCAGCCTTATAACCATCGCTATCTGAAAATTTAACCCTGGCTTGCTTAACCAACTTTGACTCTTTCACGCTGCGGGCCACAGCTTCAGGATCTGGCTGCATAATCTTGTTAGAAATGCCTTCAATTTTTTGTAATTTATAGTCGCGCTTGCTAATTTCAAAACTATGTTCAACCGCCTCATCTGCTGCCTTTTCAACCACAACTAAACTACTTACCGCGTCGCGATCTAGGCCGATGATAAACGCGCCGTTTTCATCTCTGAGTAATTTTCTATCACTGACATAAATATCGGTCGCTAAATCTGCCTTGCCTTTTAGCAACCCGCCTTGAACAAAATCACCGCTTAATTCAAATGCTAAGCCGTTAGTAGACAGTAATAACGCTAACAGTACCGTTTTAGTCATAAATAAATCCTATTTATAAAGTCAATTTATTGCTGATACACCAACTCGCCAGCAATCCATGTTTGTACTACTTTAGTTTTCCAAGTGTCCATAGCAACACCATTAACTACATCTTGATCAACCAAAATAAAGTCAGCCCACTTTCCTTGCTCTAGCGAACCCAACACATCTTCTTGATGCGCGGCATAAGCTGCATCCAGAGTAAAGCTGCGTAAAGCTTGGGCGGGGGTCATCGCTTCATTCACCAGCCAACCACCTGTAGGCATATTGTCATGGTCTTGCCTAGTTGTCGCTGCGTGTAAACCATGAAATGGATTGGCAAGTTCTACCGGAAAATCAGAACCAGAGGCCACTACTGTGCCTTGTTGTAAAAATCGCTGCCATGCATAAGCGCCCGCTAAACGGTCTTCACCTAAGCGGTCAGCTGCCATATTTTTATCACTAGTTGCATGCACTGGCTGCATTGAAGCAATAACGTTTAACTCCAAGAACTTAGGGAAATCAACCGATGCTACCACCTGAGTATGCTCAATTCGGTTTCTTAGCTCACGGCCATCCGTCTTTATATAGGCTTTTTCAATGGCACTCAGCGAAATACGGTTTGCATAATCACCAATGGCATGAATATTTGCCTGAAAACCGGCGGCTATAATGTCTTCTACCAATTTATCTAGCATCGGTGGATCAGTAAGTAACAGTCCATGATTACCCGCATCATCGGAATAAGACTCTAATAAAGCTGCGCCTCTGCTACCCAAAGCTCCGTCCGAATAGAGCTTAACGCTGCGGACTGACAGAAAATCTTTAGCGTCACTAATACGGCCTTCCTTTAACCAAGCATATAAGCGATCACTGGTTGCACTCAACATGCCGTAAATACGCACTGGCAACTTGCCTCTGTTGACTCGCATCATATAAGAATCTAAATCGGTCTGACTAACACCCGCGTCGTGAGTACTAACAATACCTAGTGATAACAAATGCTCATAAGCTTTATCAAAGGCTAGCTCTAGCTCTACAGCAGATGGCGCGGGGATATTGTCTTCTACTAACGCCATCGCATTATCAATAAATATACCGGTTGCCTTGCCATTTACATCACGAATAATTTTGCCACCTAGCGGATCGGGAGTTTGATCGGTAATCTCTGCAAGGGCCATGGCCTTGCTATTTGCCCAGCCCGCATGGCCGTCTACACGCTCCAAATATACCGGCCTATCAATGCCGGTAGCATCCAACGATGCAAACGTCGGAAATTCATTGCTTGCCCATAGCGTTTGATTCCAACCTCGACCTAACACCCATTGAGTATTAGGGTTATTAGCGGCAAAATCTTTTACCGCTTGGGTCGATATTGCTTCAGAGCTCAATCCGCGCAACTTTACCCGCAATAGGTCGTAACCTAACTTAGACACGTGGCCATGAGCATCAATTAAACCCGGTAAAGCGTAGTTGCCCTGACCGTCAATAATCTTACACTTTGGCTTTGCGTCGTTGGCACTGCCAACTGCGGTAACCTTGCCGTCAGCGAAAGCTAACCAAGAGAATGTTTTTAATTCTTTAGCAGCGGCAATTGGCGTATAGCCAACAACATTGTCAACCACACTGCAGTCGACCGATTTAGCCGCTATATTAAAAGAACTAACAGTTAACAATACGGCAAGGGCAGTAAAGCGGAGAATTCTTATCATTATTTTCTCCAGCAAAACGGTGGGTGTATATTACCTGATACTGCCAGATGGTCTAGCGCAGCGGCTTAGCTTTGTTGATATTCGATCTTAGTAACGATCCAAAAAGCTTTGCCGGCAGGAGTCATCACCATGACTTCGTCATCGACTTGTTTTTTTAACAGGGCCCTAGCCATGGGCGAGTCAATTGAGATGCAGTCAGACTTGTCAAAAATCTCATCTCCACCAACAATACGAAAGCATTTTTGCTCGCCCGCTTCATTTTCAATGTCTACCCAAGCACCAAAGAAAACTTTGCCATCTTGCTGCGGGGAATAATCAACTATTTGAATATCGTCGAGACGTTTGCGGATATACCTAACGCGACGATCTATTTCGCGTAGTAACTTTTTATTATAGTGATAATCGGCATTCTCACTTCTATCGCCTAGGGACGCTGCCCAAGTCACATTTCTAGTAACCTCTGGGCGCTTTTCACGCCACAGATAGTC
This sequence comes from uncultured Cellvibrionales bacterium, assembly GCA_963933215.1. Lineage (GTDB taxonomy): Bacteria > Pseudomonadota > Gammaproteobacteria > Pseudomonadales > CAWVSB01 > CAWVSB01. Next base: position 102,829 of record CAWVSB010000002.1, on the reverse strand, counting down.
TACTTCTTGCTTAAGCGATGCATGGCCTTCTCGAGTGATTAATTTGGCTTTCAAACGAGCACCACTAGTTAAAATCCAGCGGCGATGCTAGCTTCTTGCTGGCTCGCTAAATACTCTTCATAGGTGCCTTGGAAATCGACTAGACTTTTGTCCTTAATCTCAATTACACGGGTCGCAAGCGATGATACAAATTCACGGTCGTGACTAACAAAAATTATCGTACCGTCATAATGCTCTAATGCCAGATTCAAGGCTTCAATAGATTCCATATCCAAATGGTTAGTTGGCTCATCCATTAGCAAAACATTAGTGTCTTGCATCATTAACTTGCCAAATAACAAACGGTTTTTTTCACCTCCAGAACAGACTTTAGCTTTTTTATTAAAATCATCAGTTGAAAATAACAGCCGCCCTAGTGTTGCGCGCACGATTTGATCATCATGATTCTTTTTGCGCCACTGGCTCATCCAATCAAATAAGGTTAATTCGCTATCGAAATTTGCGGTACTGTCTTGTGGGCAATAGCCTAAAGTTGCATTTTCAGCCCACTGCACCACACCTTCTTGCATAGATAATTGATTCAACAAACAGCGTAAGAATGTTGTCTTACCCGCTCCATTTTCACCGATCACTGCTAGGCGTGCACCAGCTTCTAAAATCATGCTGCCATTGTTAAATAAAGTGCCACCGTCAAAACCGTGGCCAACTTTTTCCAAAGTTAATGCCTGGCGATGCAGTTTTTTATCTTGTTGGAAGCGGATGAATGGCGTGGCTCGACTGGAAGCTTTTACATCATCTAATTTGATCTTACTCAATGCCTTAGCCCGTGATGATGCCTGTTTGGCTTTAGATGCATTTGCTGAAAATCTACTAACAAATTGCTGTAATTCAGCCATTTGAGTTTTCTTCTTGGCATTTTCTGAGTAAAGGCGCTCACGAGCTTGGGTGGCGGCCATCATAAAGTCGTCATAGGTACCTGGATAAAGTCTCAGTTCACCGTAATCGATATCGGCCATATGAGTACAAACTGAGTTAAGGAAATGGCGATCATGAGAAATAATAATCATGGTACTTTTGCGCTCATTCAGCACTTCTTCCAACCAACGAATAGTATCAATATCCAAGTTATTGGTGGGCTCATCCAGTAGCAATATATCGGGATCTGAAAACAAGGCTTGGGCCAACAACACCCGTAATTTCCAACCCGGTGCCACTTCACTCATCAAGCCGTAATGCAGCTCTTGATCAATACCCGCACCCATTAATATTTCTTCGGCACGGCTTTCCGCGCTATAACCATCTAGTTCGGCAAACTCTACCTCAAGATCAGCTACTTTCATGCCGTCCTTTTCAGACATTTCAGCTAAACCATAAATACGATCGCGCTCTTGCTTTACTTCCCACAGCTTGGCATGACCCATAATCACGGTATCAACCACTGAGAATTTTTCAAAAGCGAACTGATCCTGGCTTAACTTGCCTACTCGCTCATTTGGAGTAGTCATAACGTTGCCAGCGGTTGGCACTAGACTGCCGTCCAGAATCTTCATAAAGGTGGATTTACCACAGCCGTTAGCACCAATAAGGCCATAGCGATTACCATCGCCAAACTTCACTGAAATATTTTCGAATAAAGGCTTAGTGCCAAACTGCATAGTGATATTAGCGGTAGAGATCAAGGGAATATCCTGACAAAGGTAAAATGAAAACAAGGGAATTAGAGCGCGCGTATAATAGGGATTTGTTAGCCGTAGGTCGAGTAAAACTGGTTAAAAAATGCGCTATTTCTAATTTAGCCTGTAAATAGTTGAATAATACGCTGCCAAAACCAAAATGCGGCTAGGCCGCCCATGCCATATAAGGGCAATAAACGGCTCCAACCTTGCCATGGGATACCCGTCAACGACCAAATTCGTCCAATAACAAGCAACACCACAATTAACCCTAACTGGGCTAATTCAATACCGATATTAAAAGCCAGCAAGGCCATTGGAACTTCTTCTTGCGGCAGTCCCAACTCATTTAGAGCGCCCGCAAACCCCAGACCATGTAATAAACCAAACAACAGCGCCATTAACCACGCGCGCTTAACAAAAACCGAGCTGGCTTTAGCGTCCAGTACTACAGCAAGAGCCAACACAATACTTAAGGCAATGAAAATTTCAGTAATTATCTGTGGATACACCAACCGACCTGTAGCCGCTAGTGACAGCGTAACTGAATGCCCAAGCGTAAACATGGTAACCACAAGGATTAAGCGCCGGTTAACTCCCACCAGCAAAGTTAACGCAACCACAAACAGTAAGTGATCCCAACCCGTCAACAGGTGCTCGACGCCAAATACAAGATAGTCAAAGAACACTTGGGCCCGGGTTTGACGTGTAGGCACTTCAAATTGATTTTCATCAGCGCTCAATATTTTTGTGTAGCTGCGCCCGTCTATTGTCATTACCCGCAACACGGCCACCGCTTTAGTTGAAGCAATATCATCAATCGCTATAGTAGAACCAACTAATCCAGCCTCACCGCAATCTAGCTGCCAGCGAGTAACTCTCGCTGTTGCCGCAACAGTAGATTCGGCTATTCCAGTCTGCTGGCAATGCTTGGGGAAAACTGGGGCCACTGCAATCCCAGCCGGCGCCTTTAATGGCAATTTCCACAATACGTTCACTATGGCTCCATCAATTTCAGTTAACTCTAATAGGGCTGGAGCCATTGGATGAGCGCTGAGTGAAGATGGGACCAAAAAAGTCATCAGCGCTAGTAGCCCTGTTATCAAGATTAGTCTGACATTATTCATGACAACCACAATTTCGTTAAACGACCTTTCATACTTTTAATAATACTCAGAATCAATAACTGCAGATCTAGTAATGTTTTGCAGCTATAAATATCGCTTCGAATAAAACCCTATTAACTGCGGGCTTATTAAACAACATTAAAACCACATCGCCATCAAGTTAAATTACCATTGGGCTATCAAACTGAGGCACAATATACAGCTGTTCACATGTTGATAACTAAATATCATTTATTTTGTCAATGAACGCCAACTAAAAAACGGAGCGAGTAATGACAATTGGAAGCTGGGATCCTACAGCCACAGAAACATTTACCATCAGCAGCGAAATTCTGGATAAATTTACCCAACTGGCTAATTCTGATCAACTAGCCAGTCTCAATGAGCAATTAAGCAGTGAAGAAATACAACAGCAAGCGCCTATTATGCGCCTAGACTTCCAAAACTGGCAGAATGCAGTGTCAGATAGTGACGCGCATACCTTAATTGCCCTTATTCGCTTCTTCACTATTGCCGAACAACAGCTTTCTGGTTGGGAAGGACAAGAGAAGTCACCAGTCATCTATTTGAACAAGCTATTAAAACTGCGCAAAGAGCCACTTGATAAAGATATGCTGCTATGGATTAGAGCCAATAGTAACAATCGGTTTTTACCCAACGGCGCGCTTTAAAAAATTTACAGATAACTATCAAAATTATTAGATTTGGTAGTTATCTTTCCACTCCTGATAAGACATCTTATAAATGCGTTTTTTGGCTTCATCAATATCGACATTTTCACCTCTATTTTTAGCTTCAGCCAGATACCATTTCGACAAACAGTTACGACAAAATCCTGCCAAATTCATCAAATCGATATTTTGTACATCTCGACGCGAGTCTAAATGTTCGATTAAACGACGAAAGGTAGCCGCTTGAATTTCAATTTCAGTTTGCTCGGACATAAAATATTCTCCATGTGATTTTTATTAAAAAATAGAACATAAAAAGTGACGAATAGTTGTCAATAAAAACTATTTTACAGATAAAAACTAAAAAAATTAGAAAAATCTTATTTTCATTTTTTTGTTAGAAATTTTTCAAAAAAACTAAAAACAAAACTTTTTTTTGTTTTTTTAAAAGAAAAACAGTTTTATTTTCATAAAAAGTGCGTTTTTCTTTAAAAACCATTTGCTTTTTTTTGTAAAAGAACAAGAATAGCGCACATACTCGTGTAGTATATTTTAAGGACGCTTTTAAATTAATTCAAATAAGGGGAAGTGCATTATGGCCGCAGCAAAAAAATCTGTTGATCCAGTAGCAAAGGTTACCGCCGCTAACGAAAAGTCAGCAGCAGCAGCTTCAAAAAAAACTGATAAAGCAAACGCAGCTGTAAAATCTGCAAGTGCAAAAGTAGCCGCGGCTCAAGCAAAAACTGCTTCCGCTAAAACTAAAGCAAGCAAAGCTAAAGCTCGTGAAAGAGCTGCCGCTTTAAAGGCTGACCTAGCTAAAAAACGCGCTCTGGCTAAAGATGCAAAAACCGCATCGGCAGCTGTAAAGTCAGCTAACAAAAAAGCGCTGGACAAAGTTAAGGCAACGGCTAAAAAAGTCGCCGCTAAAGCTAAAGCCGCTGCTAAGAAAGCCGCCGTTAAAGCTAAAGCTGCTGCTAAGAAAGCCGCCGCTAAAGCTAAAGCCGCTGCTAAGAAAAAACCTGCCGCTAAGAAAAAAGCAGCTCCTAAGAAGAAAGCGGCTCCTAAAAAGGCCGCTGCTAAGAAAAAAGCAGCTCCTAAGAAGAAAGCGGCGCCTAAAAAGGCCGCTGCTAAGAAAAAAGCAGCTCCTAAGAAGAAAGCGGCTCCTAAAAAGGCCGCCGCTAAGAAAAAAGCAGCTCCTAAGAAGGCTGCCGTTAAGAAAAAAGCAGCTCCTAAGAAGAAAAAGTAATTTCTTCCTAATAAAAAGCCCAGCATTTGGCTGGGCTTTTTTGTGCCTTTTATTTGTAGCTACTAATTTAGCTACTGCTTAGCTGGGAATAAACTCGCCTCCATTCACATCTAAGGCTGCTCCTGTTACCGCACATGAATAATCTGATGCCAGAAAGATCACCGATTTAGCGCAATCAGCATCGTCAGGAATAGCACCAAGTGGAATATTTTTCGTTACTTCTTCAATTAGAAGATTTTTATCTTTGCCGGTCACTTTTTCCATCATCGAGAAGTAATACTCTACTGGCGGCCCCCACATCCAACCCATATAACTTGAATTAACACGTATATTGTATTGCCCTAGTTCTAACGCCAGATGAGCAGTGGCACTTTTTAATGCCGCTTTAGATGCACCATAACCACCCTGAGTAGGCATAGGCTTGCGCGTCACCATAGTGTTGACCATTACTATGGACCCACCACCCTGCTCTTTCATGTGGGGAACCACTTCAAGGGTTAATGTCATGGTACCAAACAGATTCACCTCCATTGCTGCGCGCCAACCATCAAGATCGGCTTGCTCTATTGGCCCAAAGGAACCGGGGTTGTAGGCACTATTAATTAACGAATCGATACGACCATAGCGATCAATAGTCGCTGCCACCAATGCTTTACATTGCGCTAAGTCAGCAATATCGGTAGCAACTTTAAAAATAGGGTTAGTTAAGCCTAACGCCCGTATTTCTTTTTCACAGTCATCAAGTTTCGATGCAGTTCTGGCGCAGATAGAAAGTAAGGCGCCCTGCTTGGCTGCCTCTATTGCTAATTCCTTGCCTAAACCGGGCCCGATGCCAGATACGATAACCACTTTTTCTTGCAGTAACATTTGATAGCCTCGCTATTGTTATTTTAGTCAGTGTGGCTAAAATTTTAATTGGTGCAAGACAAGAAAAATGACGAAATGGTTATGACTGGATTAAATTAAGCCATTTTTTGACATTGACGCTTACGAAAGCATTCGCTGGCATGGTCATTTACCATACCGGTGGCTTGCATAAATGCATAGACGATTGTTGGCCCAACAAAATTAAACCCACGTTTTTTAAGATCTTTACTGAGAGCGGTAGATCGTTCTGTAAATGCAGGGAGGTCTGACAGCCGCGGCCAGCTATTTTGAATCGGCTTATTTTTGACAGTTGCCCATAGGTAATCAGAAAAACTACCGAACTCTTGCTGTATAGCTAAAAATGCATGAGCATTTTGACGCACTGAGTAAACTTTAAGTCGATTACGAATAATTGCGGGATTAAGTAAAATTTTATTTAGTTTTTTATCGCTATATCTGGCAAGCTTTTTAGCATTAAAACCATCAAATAACTGGCGATAAGCCTCTCGCTTACGCAGCACGGTGATCCATGATAAACCAGCCTGCGCGCCTTCCAGAATTAAGCATTCAAATAGAATGTTGTCGTCAAATACTGGCACACCCCATTCTTCGTCATGATATTGCTCGTATAAATCATCGCCTTCACACCACTGGCAACGTGACTTAGTTTTCATTTAACCTAAAACATTTCATAAAGAAGACGAGAAATTAACGAGATAAAAACTAGAATAATCAACCATTTGGACAAGGAACTTTGCTGCTCGTCGCTTAACGGCTTTGCTCTGCCTTCTAATAACTTAGTTATTAAAAATAAGACCGCAAACAATATTAATAAGATGAAGAGTAAATCGCCCATGGCATACCTCGATCGAGTAGAAAATAATTTAAGAAACTACTTTGGACAAATAATTACCGGCTTCACTTGCTGGCACTGGTCTACTATATAGATATCCTTGTAATAATTTACAACCTAGGTTTGCCAGCGCTAAACGCTGAACTTCAGTTTCAACGCCTTCGGCAATAACATCTAAAGACAGATTTTTACCTAATTCGATTATTGATTTAACAATACTCTTATCACTGTCATTGATTGCAACATCTTGCACTAAAGAGCCGTCAATTTTTAGTCTAGCGACGGGTAACCGTTTCAAGTAACTCAACGATGAATAGCCAGTGCCAAAATCATCAATAGACGACAGCACCCCTAAGTCATTTAACTTCTTTAAAATTTGAATAGTTTGTTCCGCATCTTGCAGCACCGAGCTTTCAGTAATTTCCACATCAAGCATACTTGCGGGTAAGTCATATTTTTCCAGTACACTGACAATGCTTTCTGCCAATGAATCATTTAAGAAATTTAGCGCGGATAAATTAACTGACATCGGAACAAGCTGTAAACCTTGCTCTCGCCACATAGACATTTGCGAGCACGCCTTATCCATTACCCAGCGATCAAGCTCTACAATCAACCCAGACTGCTCGGCGATAGAAATAAACTGCCCCGGCATAATCGTCCCTAACTCGGGATGATTCCAGCGCACTAAGGCCTCAAAACCAATAATATCACCGCTAGCGGTATCATTTTGGGGCTGGAAATGAAGCACTAACTGGCCATCGCTAATCGCTGAGCGCAAATCAGCTTCAATTTTTGTTTTACTGCCAAAATCATCCCAACTATCAACATTGGCATACCGGAAACAACCCTTACCTGCATGTTTAGCCACGGCCAAGGCCGAGCGAGCTGCTTGCATAGCCTTAGCTAAGGTATCGCCATGTTCAGGCACCATACAAATACCCACACTGGTGCCCACCGACACATTATTGCTACCAATATAATAGGGCGCTGACACTATTTCAATAATCCGTTGGGCGGTTTGTTCCACTTCAAGCTTATTAGTCGGCTCTATTATGGCAATGGCAAATTCATCACTGCTTTGGCGCGATACAATATCGGTATCACTAAGCACACTTAGCAATCGGGTCGAAACTTGACGTAGTAAATTATCGCCGCCGTTATGACCTAGGTAGTCATTAACAAATTTAAAGCGGTCCAAATTCATATATAAGATAGCAAGGGTCTTCTCTTGCTTTTGGACGCGAATAACATCGCGGCGCAAATTCTCTTGAAAGAAAGCCCTATTAGGTAATCCAGTTAGGCTGTCGTAATAAGCCAGTTTCTCTAGTTCATCTTCGGCCGCGCGCTTATCGGTAATGTCTTGCGCCATCACCACATAATGAGTAACGCTTCTGTCGTCAGTTTCGATTAGGCCAAGCTCTAAGGCAATACAGCGCGAGCTACCAACACAGTTAACACCGCTCAGCTCTTCTTGCCATTGTCCAAAGCGGTCTACCTTCATCCACCAGCTTTCACCTAAGCTTGCGGTTGGCGAATCGGTTAACTCAAACCCAGTAAACAATTGACCAATAATATTCTCTTGCTGCCAATCACCCATTGCTAGGGCGGTGGCATTTATGTCCGTAACCATTCGGTTTTCATCTAGAATCAATATGCCCTGACGCGTTGCATCAAATACTTTTTTTAATAAGTCACTAGATAAAATTGGGATACCCTCTTAACACCAAACAGGAAATATAGACACGCCATTTAAAACCAGTAACCTTGCGGCGTAAATAGCTTTTTGGTAATTAAACCGCTAATCCTTTGAATAAGCTCGGCGATGAGTTAACTTTGCTGTGCTAAGCCATTCATCACCGTAGCAGGTAGGCATGATAAGCAACACTAACACAAGCCAGCCAATAACTTTCTCTCCACCCCGATGGCTGCGCAACCCGCATATTCAATCCATTATCTCTAGCACACTGCCGCGTAAATTATTGGTAAAGCGCAAAGCTAAAACTATGCTGGCTAATACTCAGCAAGAAATCATTCAATGCAATGACGGCATTAGATTACTTGGCGAATACAGCCATAATACTGCCAATGAAAAGCTGCTAATTATGGTTCATGGCTGGGAAGGCTGTATTGAATCTAACTATATGCTGTCGGTGGCGGCGCACTTGTATTCGCAGGGTTATTCAGTGTTTCGATTAAATCTGCGTGATCACGGCAATAGCAGCCACTTAAATGAGCGGCCTTATAACTCAGCCAGATTGGCAGAAATTCTAGATGCTATGGAAGAAATTCAGCGCTTACACCCCCATCAACAGAATTATCTAGTTGGTTTTTCATTGGGCGGTAACTTTAGTCTGCGCATTGCAGCGAATGGGCATCAGCGTAAGTGTCGCTTTAACAAAATTATTGCCGTATGCCCGGTTATTAGCCCAGCCCATACTATGCAAAACTTAGCAGCAGGGTTGCCGCTTTATCACAATCATTTTGTCTCTCTATGGAAAAATTCACTGATTAACAAGCTTCAGCACTTTCCGGAATTAGGTTATGAAGAAAATTTAAAGCCGCTGAGCACGTTACAGGCAATGAACGAATATTTTATCCCTCATCTGACTGACTACGACACTTTGCCAGCGTATTTCGATGCTTACAGCTTAGGCGGTAACTATTTACAGAACTTATCTACCCCTACGCATATCATCACCAGCTCTGACGACCCAGTAGTACTGTGCGAGGACTTAAATTTAATTACTGTAAAGCCGGCTAACTTGAGTGTCGAAATAACCCAATACGGCGGCCATTGTGGGTTTATCGAAAACACCAAGTTAGACAGCTGGATAGATCGACGAATCGATCAGTTACTGCAAAGCTAAACGACCGCCGACAAATTCCATTCTGCCTTTGCCACTGCCTTTATTAGCAAGTCATACATTTGATCCATAATCTGCTGATTCATCCGGATATTTACTCCTTGCCCTTCTTTTGGCGCCAAGCCAAAAGTGACCGTTGCGTTATCGTGCTCAGTAACGGTAACTTTCGACACCAATATGCCTTCTTGCAGCAGCGGAAATTCAGCACCGTATTCTTGAAAGGGCTTATCATGGTCAATTTTATGAGGAGACTTTTTAGGCGCTTGCTCGTCTTTTGGTTGGCTTTTTAGCTTTTTGATTTCTGCTTTTTCGGCTTTGCCCATCTGCTTGTTTAGCACTTTGAACAACAATTGAACATATCGTCTGGTCAGCCATATTCTATATTCTTCACCGCCAGTGGTATTTGTACGGAACAGAATCCTGTCCTCAACTGAGTCAAAGGTCACTGTCATTTGATGCAGTTGATTGGCCATATCTGTGAATAAATCTCCGAAACGGGAAAATAGGACTAAAATAGCTGACAGCTATAAAACCTGAAACTGAATCTAGTTTAGCAAGATCGAATCAATTTTCGCTAGCTAAGGTAAATAAAGTGCAGTTATTGGCAAAAAAACCTGACGTATTTTGAAATCAGCAGGATTTATCGCTATTAATAACCATAATAGTAATCATCAACAATAATTTCACGGCAAATAAAGGGTGCTTCTATGAAATGGCAATCAATAATTCTTAGCATTTTATTTCTAACCAATAACCTAGCATTGGCCGAAGTAGACCTAAACGCCGGTAAATCTAGCTATGGCATGTGCGCTAGCTGCCACGGTGCTAATGGCGCAGGCATCACGGCGATGAAAGGCCCTGCTGTAAATGGTCAATCCGCTGAATACATTGCTCGCCAACTGAACAACTTTAAATCAGGCATTCGCGGTGGCAGCTCCAATGATATGTATGGCGCCCAAATGAAAGGCATGGCCGCAACATTAAGCGATGAAGCGGTTAAAAATGTTTCAGCCTATATTGCCTCGCTGCCAGTAACAGCCGTTACCGACCTACAAGCAGGTAATTTACATAAGGGAAACGGTGCATACCAAGGTAAATGTGGCGCTTGCCACGGCGGCAAAGCCCAAGGTAACGAGCTAATGAATGCGCCAGCACTGGCTAACTTAGATAGTGCTTATATCACTCGCCAAATTGCCAATTATAAAGGTGGCCTGCGCGGCAGCCACCCTGATGATCGATTCGGTAAACAGATGAAGATGATGGCCAATGTGATCGCTAATGATGAAGAGCTGACCAACATTATCGCCTATATTCACTCGATTCCAGCGAGCTAAGCGCTAGCCAACGCAGACCATGGGATTATCGGGCATACAAACTCTAGTCAAACTAGCCATCGTTATCACGCTGCTAATTTGCGGCAGGCAAGTACCAGCCGCTGGCATTGACGCAAGAGAATTTGCGTTAGCCAGTAATTGTCCGCCAAGTTTTGAAAAAATGTCTAATAACACTTGTGGGCTAAGAACTGTTTACCAATTTTTTGACGCGCTTGGCAATCATGGTATTGGCGGCCGGCAAACTTCACTGCCAACAGAGTGCGACGGCTTTAGCCCTGAGCAAATTGATCTTGGCCGCTATTTTTTTTGACCCCCTGCTATCTGGCGATGGCACTTTGTCGTGCGCCAGCTGCCACCAGCCGGACAAAGGTTTTGCCAACGGCCAAGCCCTTAGTGTAGGTATTAATGGCGCCTTGCCACCCGCAGTGCGCCCACACTGTGGAATGTAGCCTTTCTAAAGAGTTTTTTTTGGGATGCCCGCGCTTCAACACTCGAAGAACAAATTGTCGGGCCATTATATAGCCCGATTGAAATGGGTAATAACCCGGTAAAACTATTAAGCGACTTAAATAGTAATGAGTTATATACACAACTATTTAACGGCGCATTCCCCAATAGCAGTGAAGCAATAACCCTAGAAGAAATCTACACCGCAATTATTGCTTTTCAAACCTCACTGATTTCGCTTAACAGCCGCTATGACCAATATGCCCATGGCAACTATAAAGCCCTCAGTCCTAGTGAATTAGAAGGCATGAATATTTATCGCTCGTTTGTAGCCCGTTGTAGCGAATGCCATACCACGCCACTATTTACCAACCAACAGATAGCGGTTATTGGCAAACCTGATCCCGTAGGAATGCCATTAGATGTTGGTGCAGAGCAAACTTATAATGCGCCCAAACTTAAAGGCGGCTTTAAAGTACCCACCTTACGTAATATAGAAAAAACCGCGCCCTATATGCACTCAGGTCGTTTTGAAACTTTGCGTGAGTCAGTAGAATTTTATACCAAAGGCCGCGGCCATGCGGTGCCAGAAGGCGTTGCCATGCAATTGCATTGGCACATTTGGGAGCCCGATTTAACCGAAGATGAACTAGATAGAATTGTCGATTTTCTTCTTACTTTAACTGACGAAACATTTATGCCGGTGACACCCAATAGTGTGCCATCGGGTTTAACTCCACTAAATAATCCAACAGATCATCCAGCAGAACTTTCGTATTCGACAATAAAACTAAAACAAGAGGAACGGTCATGTGCATAGGAAAAATTTTCGGCTTAGTAGTGGTAGTGACAGCTTTTGCCGCTGGTGCTTACTACGGTGAAATAACCAGTTCAGCAGTCCCAGTTATTACATCAACTGAAGGCGCTAGTTATGGTGGCAGCCAAAAAAATACCGAACGACTAGGTAAAAGCGCGGTTATTAAGCGTACTAGCGAAGACACAACCCATGTAGTGGAAGACGATCAGTCAATCCAAGATGCGGTAAAGAAAGCTCAGCCTGGCGACACTATTCAGGTAATGCCCGGCACCTATTCTGAAACCGTTTATATCGATAAAGACGATATTCGTTTGGTGGGAGTAATTATCGAAGGTAAGCGCGCTACCCTTGATGGCCTAGGCAAACTAAACGATGCGATTTTGTATTCGGGTAATAATATTGTGGTAGAAAACTTCCGCATTACCAAATATAAAGGCAACGGCATTATGGGTCAGGCAGGTAACAATTTTGAAATCCGCAATAACATTATAGTCGACACCGATGTTTACGGCATCTTTCCTCAGTTGGGTCAAAATGGCTTAATTGAATACAATATTGTTAGCGGTATTGAAGACGCAGCTATTTATGTCGGCATGAGCGATAACATTCATGTTTCCCACAGCTATGTATTTGATAATGTCGACTGCATTGAAATAGAGAATTCACGCCACGCTATTATTGAAAACAACTACGTACATAACAATACCGGCGGCTTACTAGCCTTTATAACCCCTGGCCTACCGATCAAAACCACTTTTGACATTATTTTTCATAATAACTTAGTAGTTGACAACAACACACCAAACTTTGCAGTAGCCGGATCAACTGTTGGCGGTATTCTTGCTGGTACCGGTATTCTTATTATGGCTGCCGATGAAGTGATTGTTGAAAACAATATAATTACTGGTAACAAAGCAGCGGGCATTATTATTACTGACCATTACAACGCGCCAAATACTACAATTGATCTAGGCTCTGATCCTGACTCAGATAGAGTAATGATTTTGGATAACGTAATGGATAATAATGGTTACGACACCGACCCTATCGTGAAAGCTTATATGTTAAGCAAGCTTAAAACAGGCAACCCAGATATCGTTCGAATTGGTCCAACCAAGGACAGCTGTATTATTAATCGTCATCGCTATGTAACCGTGGGTGTCGACAACAGCTTTGGTGAGTGCGCGTTTACTAACACGGACAACATTAGCACTTATTTACTAGCAGAACCTGTCGCACCACGTGTTATAGCGCCAGACGAAAAAGGTAAAATTGCTTACTTAGGTGTCTGTGCAGGCTGTCATACCTACACTGGTCGCATGATCGGGCCGCCAGTACAAATCATTCAAGCGTTATATATGGATAATCCAGAGGGCCTTGCAGCATACATAGCGGCGCCAGTGAAAAAACGTGACGACTATCCTGAAATGCCGCCACAAAACTACCTAGACCAAGAAACTCGTTTAGCAGTGGCAGAATACATGCTTAGTCGAACTAATTAGGTATGTATTTAAAACATAAAAAATGCTGCGACTGCAGCCTTTTCCCATTTTATTTACTCATCAATACTTTGTAAAAACTTAAACCGTGGCATCGTCTTACCATCAATCTCTACCGACTCTACAAACATAGCTAAGGGCCGCACCCATAATGCCATATCGCCGTACATCGGGCGGTAAACCACTAGCTTTTCTTCAGTCTCACTGTGGGTTGCCACCTCAATTACTTGATATTTATTACCCTTGTAATGCTCATACACGCCGGCTTTAACAGTCATTATTTTCCTTCCAGCTCTTCCCAACGTCCATAGGCAACTTCTAAGGCTTGCTGGGTATCCGCTAGCTGCTGCACGATCTTATCGATACCCGCTTGCTCACCCTTAAAGAATTCAGGGTCCGACATAAACTGCTCTAACTCTGCCTGCTTTTTATCAAGAGTTTCAATCAAAGCTGGCAACTTATCTAGCTCACGCTGATCGTTATAAGACAATTTCTTGGCAGTGCCCAATTCTGTCGCAGGCTCAACCGCCACTACTTTCTTTTCAAGTTTTTTATGTTCGGTCGCTTCAAGCAATTTACCTCCCTGCGCAACCCAATCACTATAACCACCCACATACTCTGCAACATGGCCATTCCCTTCCAACACTATTATCGAGGTCACCACGTTATCCATAAACTCACGATCATGGCTAACCAACAATAATGTCCCTTTAAACTCTGACAAAATCTCTTCCAGCAGCTCCAAAGTTTCAACATCTAAATCGTTAGTTGGCTCATCCAGTACTAATATATTAGTCGGTTTGCTAAATAATTTTGCCAATATAGCGCGATTTTGTTCACCACCTGACAAAGCCTTAACGGGAGTACGGACACGCTCAGGGGTGAACAAGAAATCACCCAAATAACTAATGGCGTGACGTGTTTTACCATTTATTTCAATAAAGTCCTGACCACCACAGACGTTATCAATCAGATTTTTCTCTAAATCTAAATGGCCACGTAGCTGATCAAAATAAGCCACATCCATTTTGGTGCCAAGCTTTACAATCCCCTGGTTAGGTTCTAACTCGCCCAATAAAATCTTCAGTAAAGTAGACTTACCCGCTCCGTTTGGCCCAACAATACCAATACGGTCGCCGCGCTGGATAACGGTAGAGAAGTCCTTAATCAATATTTCATCACCATAACCATGAGTAACGTGTTCAATTTCGGCAACAATTTTACCCGAGCGCTCGGCGGTCTCAACTTTAAAGTCAGCCCTACCTTGTTGCATACGACGATCTTGGCGTTCAACCCGCAAGGCTTTCAATGCCCGTACCCGACCCTCATTACGAGTGCGACGCGCTTTAATGCCCTGTCTGATCCAGACTTCTTCTTCGGCAAGTTTTTTATCAAACAAAGCATTAGCCGTCTCTTCTGCAGCTAACTGTGCTTCTCTAAATTTTAAAAAGCTTTGATAGTCCCCTTCCCACTGACGTAAATGGCCGCGATCTAATTCAATAATCTGCTTTGAAACATTCTGTAAAAATGAGCGGTCATGAGTTACAAACAACAATGCCCCTCTATATTCTTGTAGCTGCTGTTCAAGCCATTCTATGGCTGGAATATCCAAATGGTTGGTAGGCTCGTCCAGTAACAAAATATCCGGTTCTACTACCAGCGCTTTACCAAGCGCAACCCGCCTCCGCCAACCACCCGACAGCTCTTTCATTAATTTGTCTGCAGGCAGCTGGAGCTGACTAATAATGGTGTCAACTTTCTGCTGCAGCGACCATCCGTCGTTGGCTTCAATCTGCTCTTGCACTTTACCGAGGCGATTCATATCCGCATTAGGTTCAGTCACTAAGTGATGAAACTCTTTCAGCAAATCACCCACCTCACCCAGACCATCGGCTACCGCATCAAACACCGTTTGATCATCGCCGATAGGTAAAACCTGATCCAGCCAAGAAACCTTAATACCGGGCCGCAGCCAATGTTCACCGCCATCAACCGCTAATATACCTGCAATTACCTTAAATAAGGTGGTTTTACCCTCGCCATTGCGGCCAAGTAGGCCAATACGGTTACCTTTTTTGAGCGTTAAATCGACCTCATCGAGCAAAATACGAGGACCAAAGTTAAGTGAGGCTTTGTTAAGACGTAGCAAGGGCATTAGTGATATCTACTGTTGATGTAAAACGGGCGGCCATTATAGCCAGACAATAGTTAAGATGCTGAATTAGTTTTAAGGCAATTAAAAAAGCCCCGATGAATCGAGGCCTTTATCATAACTGAGTTAAACGCTATGGCAGTAAAGCTATCCAACCGCTTTTTTCAAACCATTTTTCATTAAGACTTTTAGTAATACCCATTTTTTCAAAAGTACTTAGGTAATTTGTTACTAAGTTAGCAAATTGTGCATCGTCTTTAGCCATCCCTATACCGATTGGTTCAATTGATAGCGGTGTTTTGTTAGTTATCAAACCAGAGTCAGGGTTGCGTAATACTGATAACTTAGCAATCGTCATGTCAGCAATCATCGCATCGACATCACCAGCAAGCAGTAATTTAATACCTTCTTCGTAATCTGCAATTGTTCTTAGCTTCGCTTTTGGCAACTGCATTTTCGCAAAGCTTGCGCTGGTTGACTTCTCTAATGCCACAATACGTACATCAGGGTTATTGAAATCAACATCTTTACCTTTTTCGGCATTAATACGGGTCGTTAGCATCGACTTGCCAGAAATATTGTAAGGCCCAATAAAGGTAAGGTCTTGAGTACGCTCACTAGTAATTGCCATACCGGAAATCACTAAATCTGCCTCACCTTTTATAACAGCTTGTTTTAGTTGACCAAATGGCAGCTGCACAATTTCTAATCTAACTTGCATGGTGTTAGCTAAATAGTTGGCTAAATCTACATCGTAGCCAATCATTTTTTGGTTGCGACTCATCACATTGAATGGAGGTTGATCACCGGACATGGCAACTTTTAATACCTTATTTTTTAGCACTCGGTCTAAAGTGGGATTAGCCGAAAATACTTGCATGCTTAATGTTAGGGCTAAAAAACCAGCAAAAACATAAGACATAGCCCTAAAACTTTTCAATAACATAACCATGTATCCATCCTTCCATTGAATTATTATAAAACTTGATGTGTATTATTAACTAAAATAAGACTACTAAGGCTACTATTGAATGTCTACTGGCGGAGCCTCATATGGATAAAATAATGGAAAATAACTGTCAGTGCAGTTGTGGTAGTACAAAATTTGCTATTTCAGCGCCTGCGATTGTAAGGGCTTATTGTCATTGCACCATATGTCAAAAATTTAATAATGCACCATTTGCCGATGTAGTTATCTATAGAAAAATAGATGTATTATTAGAAGATAAGACAAGGGTTGAATTTAATACTTATAGGCCTCCACCGGCATTACAACGTGGTAAATGTAAAACATGCGGTAAGCCTGCTATAGAATTTTTAAATATTCCACTTCTTCCCAGTCTGGTTGTTATACCTACCGAAGTTATCGGCGAGAGGGTAAATATCCCTAAGTCTTCATGCCATTTATTTTATAATCAAAGGCATCGAGACCATATGGATGATCTACCTAAGCACTCTGGTTATTTAAAAAGCCAACTGGGTTTAACTCAGCGCATAGTTAAAAATGTACTATTTAAAAAATAATTAACACGCCATATTTAAATTACTGACACTATATAATAACTGCAACTGATCGCAGCTATTTAGGCACCACCATTTTTACCACGGCCGAAGCCGGAAAACTACTTTCAACTATTGTACCAATACAATAATTGGGCACCTTTTATACCTCGACTATTTAATATACCAAACAATACTAAGGCTATTCAAAACGCGCCAAGTTTATATCAGTACCATCAACGGCTATCGTTAAACTATTTTTTAGCTTCATCAACATCATGCTGTCCGTTATAATTTATATTCACTAATCTAATGGCCGCTTTTGGCTGGCAAAAATAACAATATAGAGGTCTATAATGCGCCTTATTCTATTAGTTCTAAGTTTTAGTTTAGTACTCGCTGGCTGTAATCAAGCTGATAAATCAGTACCTAGAACTGACCCCACCAGTGATTTAATTACCACCGTCGATGCTAAGAGAATTATCAATGCTGACCAAACACCAGGTGAATGGCTTAGTCATGGCCGCACTTACAGCGAGCAACGTTTTAGCCCATTAGCTAAGATCACTGATCAAAACATCAATCAATTAGGCCTGGCCTGGCATTTTGATTTACCAACTAAACGCGGAATTGAAACTACCCCATTAATAGCCGATGGTATAATGTATTTCACTGGTAGTTGGAGCATGGTGTATGCCATGGACGCCCGTACTGGCAGGCTATTATGGAAACATGATCCAAAAGTTGACCGCGCTTGGGCTATAAATCTTTGCTGTGACGTGGTTAATCGCGGTGTCGCGTTGTGGGGTGACAAAGCTTATGTTGGTACACTTGACGGACGGCTGATTGCCTTAGAGCGGGATACAGGCGCGGTCGCATGGGAAGTTGATACCCGCATTAATACCAAAGATTCCTACAGTATTACCGGCGCACCGCGCGTAGTTAACGGCAAGGTGATTATTGGCAACGGTGGCGCTGAATACTCGGTGCGGGGCTATGTCACTGCATTTGACGCTGAAACTGGCGACCAGAACTGGCGCTTTTTTACCGTACCAGGTAATCCTGCAGATGGTTTTGAAGACGAAACTCAAGCCATGATTGCCAAAACCTGGACCGGTAAGTGGTGGAAAAACGGCAAAGGCGGCGGCACCGCCTGGGATTCTTTTGCTTTTGATGAAGAACTAAACTTACTTTATATCGGTGTTGGTAATGGCGCCAATTGGAGCAGAAAAGTTCGCTCTCCTGAAGGCGGCGACAATTTATTTGTGTCATCAATCGTTGCGGTAAATGCAGACACCGGCAAGTACGTGTGGCATTACCAAACAACGCCCGGTGACAGCTGGGATTATACCGCTGCGCAACATATGATTTTAGCAGAAATAGAAATAGATGGTCGCCAGCGTGATGTCATTATGCAGGCACCTAAAAATGGTTTCTTTTATGTGATCGATCGTGCCAATGGTGAGCTAATTTCTGCTAATAATTATGTAACTACTACTTGGGCTAGCCATATTGATCCTGAATCTGGGCGCCCAGTAGAGACTGAAATTGCCCGTGCTAACGACCCTAGCAATCTAATTTATCCCAGCTTAAGCGGCGGCCACAACTGGCATCCAATGAGCTTTAGTCCCGACACTGGGTTGGTATATATACCAGCAAAAGAATCATTTTCAGCGTTTAAATTAGATCTTAATCCAGATAAGTATAAGATAGAAAATATCGGCATAAACTATGATGCCGGCCTGCTATTTGGCTTACCTGATGGGTTAACCGCAGCGGAGCGTGGTGGCGTATATACCCAAGCAGCGCAAGCACACTTAATAGCCTGGGACCCGGTTACAAATCAAGAAGTATGGCGCAAGCAGCAAGGCGCTTATTCAGGTAGTGGACTGTTAACCACTAAAGGTAATCTAATATTCCAGGGTAATTTAGAAGGTAAGTTTTATGCCTTGGCAGCCGATACAGGTAATGAGCTTTGGAGCAAAGATGTGCAAGGTGGCGTAATGGGTTCACCTGTCAGCTATGAATTAGATGGGGAACAATACGTTGCCGTGGTGCAAGGCTGGGGCGGCGAGTCTGGCTTAAGCTTTGGTGCTGTCACTGGGCATTTGAATTTCATTAATGTTAGCCGCCTATTAGTCTATAAATTAGGCGCCGATAACCCACTACCAAGAATAGAAGTTATAAAACAGACACTAGCTGCACCGACGCTGGAACAAGCCGATAGCCAAACAGTTGCTGACGGTGGTTACATTTATAACAACCATTGTGCGGCTTGCCACGGCGGCAATGCTACTAGCGCAGGGATGATTCCAGACCTGCGCTATAGCATTAACACTATCGCGCCGGCATGGAAGGCTATTGTGATAGACGGCGCCTTTGAGATGAACGGCATGCCTAATTGGAGTGAGTATTTAGATGTTGAAGACATGGAAAAAGTTAAAGCCTATGTAGTACATGAAGCAAAACTTGGTTTTGAACGCGGCGAGCAACGGATGGTCAGAAAATAGCGTTTGAATATAAATAAGGATTCCCCCACTCTACTGCTAACACGCAGCTTAAGGGTAATAACAAAGCCTGAGCTCAACAGCATATAATGTGACAGATGCAAACATTATATTTTGAAAAGTTCAGGCCTATCGTTTCATGGCGTTGCATTTCACCTATCACTAAGGCCACTATAGATCCATCAATTAACAGGCCTTTTATTGTCGATCAGAAATCACTATTCAACAATTATCTTCAGTGAAAAATCTATATAACTAGTGTTTTATCAAATAATAACGGCTAATTTTTCAACACGCTTTATCACTGCGTTAATCTATTTTTAATCTTCAGCTTAGGTCTTTTTCAGGTATTTTCCCTACTATAGTTCTATTAAAATTAGCCACAGTGAGAAAACATATGAAAAAGATAAAATGTATTCTGGCGATTATCGCGTCAACTCTACTAGCGCAGCATGCAGTAGCATTTAGCAACGGAGATATAATTACTCGAGCGGACATGGTCAATATTAGTCTTGAAAACTCATCAGTCAATATTTTTGTCAACCTAAGCGATGCGAACATAAGTAATTTAAGAGTAAGTGACGATACTCAGATAGGTTTAAATTTTTCTTATGAAGTGGTAGCGGCTACCCATGATATCGATTTTGGCTCTGACAACCCGCTAGAGACAGGCAGTCAGTTAGATGAAGTTACTCACTTACCTCCTAAAATTAGTATTAACTATTACTTCAATGACCCAAGTAGTGCCTTCCAGACCTATGTCGATATTGGCGTTAACTATAAAATGTTCTATGAAGAAGAGCTTACTAGCACCAATAAAGTGGTCGGCTTAAGCGACGTAGAATTAGACGCTTTATTTAATTTAGCAGCAAAGATTAACGCTTATTATATGCTGAGTGAAAAATGGTTTGTAAACGCCAGTTCTCGATATGTAGATATTGATACAGAAGCCTCATTTAACTTAGGTACTACGCCGAGACCTCTAGATGATATCGACATTGAACCCATGGTAACGATGTTCTCTATTGGCTATGTATTTTAAACCATAACTAATTATCTATTGAGGGCTACATAACTAGTTATCTATTGAGAGCGATTTACTCAGTTATTATCACCAATCCTCTAACTATCCTCGCTGGGTAAACTGAAACGATATCCGGCGCCACGTAATGTTTGGATAGTGATCTTAGGGTCACTATCTAATTTTTTTCTTAAGCGGCTAATATAAACCTCAACAATGTTAGTTTGCGGGTCACGATGGGTTTGCCATACGCGACTCAAAATACGTTCGCGCGACAACACCTTGTTTGCATTATGAGTCAAATACAATAGCAACTCGTATTCAATTTTTGTTAGCATAAGTTCTTCGCCGTTTAAGCGCGCAATTCGTTCTTCAATAAATAACTCTAAGCCACCATAAAATAATGAGTTTTGCGTCAATTGATTTTGGGTACCAAGTAATCGTCGCAAGGCTGTTATACGCGCTAACAACTCATCAAAGTCGAATGGCTTACACAAGTAGTCATCCGCGCCTTTCTGTAAGCCTTTTACTCGCTCGCCAACCTCATCAAGCGCGGTTAACATTAAAATCATTGGTGGTGAAGGCAGTGCTTTAATCGACTCGACAATCGTTAAGCTATCTTCGGATCCGAATAGACGATCCAGCACTACTATCTTTGGAGAGTGCTTCTTAATGTAAGGTAAAACTTCATGCAGTTCACTAATGGTTGTACATTCATAGCCCTCAGCTTGCAAACCTCGAACTAAAAATTTCAATAAAGATTTTTCATCATCGGCAAGAAGAATATTCATAAAGCGCCTGCTGTTGGTAATAAAACTGAGAAGGTCGAGCCTTCCCCTTGAATAGATTCAACCACTATTTGTCCACCATGGGCCTCGACAATCGTTTTGGCGATTGGCAGCCCTAAGCCCAGGCCCTCATCATTTTTGCTAAAGCGAACAAAACGTTCAAAAATATTCTCGACCTCGACAGCAGAAATACCAACGCCAGTATCGCTTACAGTAATCACAAACTGCCCAGTTTGTTCGGTTATGCCAACATCAACTGAACCACCGACTTTAGAGTACTTGATAGCATTATCTATCAAAATAGATAGCACTTGCTGAATCCGTGGTTTGTCTATTAGCGCTTCAATTTTCTTAGCTTGCTCATTAACGTTAATAGAGATGATACGGCCATCGCAATGGCGTCGCCAACGACTAATCTCTACTTCCATTAGCTCGTATATATTAACAGGAGCTATTTGCAGCTTTAACGGATGCATTTCTGCACGAGTTAAAAATAACAAATCGTCCACTAGACGACTCAAGCTCACAGATTGCTCCAAAATAGATGATAAGGTTTCTTTATAGTCTTCCTGGCTTGGGACCTGCATCCGCAAAGTAACCTGTGCTTCACCCCGAATAATCGTCAATGGCGTGCGTAGTTCATGCGATACGTCAGCAATAAATTGACGTCTACGGGTATCAATTTTTGTCAGTTTTAAATTTGCCTTGGTCAATTCACCAGTACGCTGCGCAACAACAAACTCCAGCTCTTTTCTGGATATAGCCTCTTTAGACTCATGCTCCTTTAAACGTTCTGCCAGTTGATTAAGCGATGACGCGAGCTCTTCGAACTCATCATCTAAGGTTTCAGAAATAGGTTTATCGTATTCACCCGCGGCAATCGCATTAGCTGCGCTACGAATTAAAACAATCGGCTGATAAAGCTGATTAAACAACCAGTAACAGCCATAAAAGATGATCGATAAAGAAAGTACACCAATACCTACAGCAAACCAGACGATGGTAGTGTTTAGGTTATTAATCTGCGCATTGATTGATGCCACCACACTACTCTGACGATTTACCGCAGAGTAGATCAACTCACTAAATTTATCATCAATAGTCACTTCTAGCAGACTGCGTAGCCGTTCTTGCTGAGCCAATGGCGTATCGTTAATAGTCATGACTACAATCTGAAATTCTCTAATAATTTCGTCAATTAGAACTTCCAGTTCATCAGTATCTTCAATACTACCTTGGGTAAACTGCAGACCCAAGGCTTCTCTTTGTTCCAACTCAAGTTTTATAATGGTGTCGATAGACTGACTAATTAATGCATGTTTGTTGAGTACAAAAGCTTGGTTGGCACTTTGCCCAAGTATCACTCCGTCAGTCAATTGCTTAAACAGTCGATAAGACGTAGCAGACAGACGTTCATGCTCAACAAGTAACGACTGGGCAATGTTAATTTGCTTTAGATTTTCGCGATTGAGATGCGCGGATAGCGCCATAGAGATAAGTGCAACCACGAGGATAAGCGCGGTAGTCAAACCAAAATAAAAAAGCTTACGTTTATACATTTTATGCGACCTAAAATATGCTCATGTATTAAACAATGGAAGCATTATAACGAATAATACGAGTCTGTAGAAAAATCTGTTGATCTATTTTGACCCGGAATCTAAGGCTAGTTAATTACTCCGATAATATATCAATAAAACCCTTTTAGATAATTGATTCTTAGCTCTAGTTTGGCGATTTCAATATCGACAATGCATTACTCATATTGCGCGTGACGCAGGCGGATATATTTAAACCCAATAGTCTTAATGCGATACTTTATGCTGCCCCACCAAAGCCTAAAAGGCGAACTAAAAATTAGGTTCGCCTTATGCTGCCAAGCTATGGAAAAGCCAGTGGGACGACTGCTTTTTTATAACTGGAATAAGTTAATCTTGATAAGCATTAATATGTTTAGCCGCCTGATAAGCCATTGTCATAGCAGGCCCTAAAGTCGAACCAGGCCCAGGGTATGTAGGCAAAATAGCTGCCGAACAATTACCAACAGCGTATAGGCCTTTAATCACCCCTCCCTGTGCTTTTTTTACTTCTGCGTTAACGGTGGTATCTAAACCACCATAAGTACCAAAGTCTCCAGCATCGACTTTCATCGCATAAAAAGGTGCTTCGTCGATCGGTGCTAAACAAGGGTTAGGGGTAATAGAAGGGTCGCCGTAATAACGATCATAAGCCGCCTCACCACGCTGAAAATCTAAATCTTTGCCAGTTTTAGCGTAGTCATTCATTTTGTTAACTGTGCCAGTCAAGTTGACTGCGTTTATTCCTAATTGCTGCGCTAGCGCTTCGATAGTGTCAGCTTTGGCAACAAATTTAGTGTCGTACCACTCTTTTGGAATAGTCCAATCAGGCTTCATGTCTTTAGTCATTAAGGGGCCAGCGATATAGCTACGACGAAACCGCGCATCAAAAATATGATAGGAAGGCGCACATGAGTTTGCTTCAGAGTGAGCTTTAAATAATTCTTCTTGAAACGCCATATAGTTTTGTGACTCGTTGGCATAACGCTCGCCGTTCATATTTACCATACACGAGCCAGGCAAGGATTTTTCCATCACTGATAAGCGCGGTGAAACTTCACCAGGGGTAACCAGAGTAGTACACCACCAAGCACCATTCATTAACCGCGTATCTGCTCCCAGTTTTAAGCCCGCAACTAAGCCGTCACCGGTATTACTGCGAACACCCGCGCTCCACTCAGTATTGGTCGGCTTAGGTAGATATTTATCACGTAATTCTTGGTTATGCTCAAAGCCACCAGATCCTAGTATTACCGCTTTTCGAGCCTGTACTCGCAATAGTTTTCCAGCTTTCTCAACCACCGCGCCAATAACATCGCCGCTATCATTAGTGATTAAATCTTTCATTGGCGAGTTAAGCCACAGTGGCAAATCTCGATCCTTCATCGACAGACGCAAACGCGCCACTCCTGCACTACCTGTGCACAACCGTTTCCCAATACGCGTACGCATCATCCACGGAATATCAAACAGCCAATTAAAAATTAGCTTTAGGGTTAAGCCAAACCAGCCTTTCGTTCGGGCCGTCAATTCCGCAGCCTCTACTTGAGTAAAGTGAATGTAGCCAAACATCCTCATCATATGATGACTAAGCGATAAGGTTGCAAAGTCATCACCTAGCTCAGATGCCATAATAGGCTCAGGTTCCATTGATCGATGGCCCGTCATACTGCCTGGCAAGTCAGTATAATAATCTGGGTAGTGCGCCAAGGTTTGATAACGCATTTGAGTGCGATCATGCATAAAGTCGACCATCTTACAGCCGTTTTCTAAGTAGGTATCGACTAGCTCTTGGGGTACATCTCTACCGGCCAAGGTCTGTTGTAAATACTGTTTGGCTTTATCTAGGGAATCATCAGCTCCTGCATCTTTTGCATAACGATTACATGGTATCCAGACCCCACCACCAGAGGTGCCACTAGTACCGCCATATTTATCGGCTTTCTCGACCACAAGCACATCTTTACTACCCATTTCATAGTTACATAGCGCTGCGGTCATCGCACCATTACCTGAACCAACAACCAATACATCAACCGAATAATCCCACGGCGAGTCATGGTTGATTACAGTATTTTCTTGTTCCGACATGGGTTTCTCCGACATCAATTGAAACGTCTATAAATGAATAATATAAAAGGAAATATTAACCCGCCAGCGCGGTAATTAGACTTACTATTTGTTCACTGACAAGGCTAGTCAATCGTGTTTTCGTAACGAGAACCAGCCTCTTCCATCCATAAGCGGTTGCGGGGGCCCTCTACTCGAGGGTCACAGTCGTCATAACCCGCATCACCCTGATATAACATACACACCACATCATCAACATAAGTAATTCTAGGAATAAATGGCCTTACATTTCTCTCGGCATAAACTTCAAACAACTCCGCGCAGTTATGAGCACCAGCAAGCTCGGTTAAAGTGACAACTGTCGGCGGCATCATTTTCAAGTCGCCCTGTTGATGCTGCTCTATGGCATTGCTGGCTAAACACCATTGATGATCATGTATCTCACTGCCATCAATTTTTACTGCTACATTATCAGCCGCTCTAGCGACAAAGAACCAAGTAGCAAAGCGCTTAGACATATTTTCAGGGGTGGTCCAATGGGCAAAAGGCAGTAACTCATCGACCTCAACTGCCAAACCCGCTTCTTCATAACATTCTCGCACTGCAGCATGCTTAGCCGCATCTTGCTCATCAAACTTAGCATACTCATCGGGCTCGACCTTGCCACCGGGAAACACCCAAGCACCGCCAGCAAACTTAACCTGTTTATTGCGCCTAAGCAGCAGCGTCTCAATACCAGCATGGGTATCGCGGACCAACACCACGGTTGCGGCTGGCTTTATTGGTGTCATAGTCATTATTTGGATTCCAATATTCTCTGGTCTACATAGGCTTTAGCGACTTCGCTATTGGGTTGGGGAAGCACCTCGTTATTATTTAACGGCCTGCCATCAGCGGCATGTATTTTTAATTCTGCCAATGGCAGCTTATCTCTACTGTCAACGAACTTAACGTGATCATGATCAGGGTGAGACAGCCATTTATCACTCCATTGCTTTATACCTAATATCACTGGAAACAAGTCTAGTCCTTGCTCAGTAATTTTATATTTCATTCGCTTACCGCCTTCTACTTGCGGCACTTTTTCAATCAAGCCTTCTTCATGCAACCGCTTTAGCCGTTCGGTTAGGATGTTTCTAGAAATACCAAGGCTATCTCGCAGATCTTCAAAGCCCCGCTGGCCGCCGAAAAGCATAAAATCTCGAAGTATCAGTAATGTCCACCACTCACCGATTACATCTAATGCTTTAGCAATGGGACATGACATATCTGAAAAACTGCACTTAACCATAAGTATTACTTCCTAAATTATTACTAGAGCATATTAGTTGCATAAGAGAACTTTTGAAAGTACTATTAGTCTCTTTTAAGGACTCTTGATTTCAAAAGTCCCAACATAATCAGGATTGTCATCATGTTTAACACCAAACCTGCACTAATCATTCTTGCAGCCTCATTTAGTCTTGCTGCAACCACTAATAGTTATGCTGGCCCTGCTGCAGCGCTTGATGCCTGCAAAATAGACATCAGCAAAAGATATAGCGAAGCAACCACCATACGCTTTAAAAATAATCCTGCCACTTCTAATCGCAGTGGCAAATACACATTTTTAATCAACGCTGTTGCCAAAACTGATGCTGGACGTACTGCATTGAAAGCAAAATGTGTCGCGTCAAAACAGAATGAAATTATTAGCCTAACGGTAAACGATGGCCGCTGGTAACAAAGACCATAGGAGATAAAATATAAAGGCAGCTAGGCTGCCTTTATATTGCAAATCACTTCGCATAATAACGACTAATGGTCTCGACTACACAGGCTGGTCTGTCACTACCTTCAACTTCTACGATCACTTTTACCACTGACTGGACACCACCCTTTACTTCTTCTGCGTGTATTAATTCACCACTACCACGAACTTTAGAACCTACCGGCACAGCGGCAGGAAAACGTACTTTTCCGCAGCCATAATTTACGCCCATTGAAATACCTTGAACGTCCATAATTTGCGGCAAAAATTGGTTTACCAAAGATAAAGTTAAATAACCATGGGCAATACATTTTCCATAAGGACCCTGCTTAGCTTTTGCTTCATCCACATGAATCCACTGATGGTCACCAGTGGCATCGGCAAAAAGATTGATCATGGCTTGGTCTATTTCAATCCATTCACTTACACCTAAATGCTCGCCTACAGCGTTAAGTAGCTCACTGGGAGTAGAAAAAATTGTTGGTGCAGTTGAACTCATGCTTTACCTAATCATTTATAATTAACAGCATTAAAAAATAACCTAATTAATATCAAATTTCTATTAATTGTAGGACATCTTGCAGGTTTGGCAGCAACGCTATTTGGGAGTAGCATAGCGAATACTATATGAGGGAATTATGAATAGACTTTTAATTACGGTAATGATGCTAGTCCTAAGTCAGGGAACACTAGCAGGCGATGACTATTATTATCAGTGCAGCAAGGATGAGCGGCTTAAGTATATTGCTGTAACTTACGACAGTAGTACTAGTAATGTCCCGTGCAGCGTTATGTTTTCAAAAAAAGTCAAGCCTGTCGAACTGTGGCATGCGGATATACAAGTAGGTTATTGTGAATCTAAAGCTTCTAATTTTGCCGAAAACCAAACAATTAAAGGCTGGAGCTGTACTAAAAATATGGGCGCAGCGCCTAAATAAAACCAAATAAAGAAATTGTATTTCCTTCGCTGGCCTTTAATTATAACCAAACTTAGCGGCAATTTACCTGCATCAATATGAAGATCTGAAAGATATTTACTCATACAACGAATACTGAAATTGGCCTAGCTATCGCCACAAACCATTATTCTGGTAATACCATAAAGTTCAGTAGTGCTCAAACAAGGCATATAGCTTGGCATTACATTTACCTTAGCTTATAAAGCTAATCGGTATGGAGCGGCTAGAAACAGCTATACTGCAAAAAACTATTTAAAATTAATTGGATCATCTATTTGGCCAACACAGAAATTACCAGCATAATTATCGATAATTTAATTGATTCTATTTATGAAGGCGCTATGCAGACAAAACCATGGCAAGCTTTCATGCCTTTGTTTCGCCAGTTACTTGATGCCGACGGGGTATCACTAATATTAAGACCACCGGCAAAAGATGATCGAGGGCTTATCCTCAATAGCAGACGCAACCAACAAAAATCTAAGTTGGCTGCCGACGAGTGGCCCGTCACGTCTTATAAAGAACATTTTTTTGCACTAGATCCTTTCATTAATTTACCAATCAGCAAAGTAGTTTCAATAGATGAACTAGTACCCGCGGCACAGTTATTGGAAAGCGAGTATTACATTAACTATTTAAAACCGGCGGGTATTCGCTATATATTAGGCGGTGACGTAAAAGAACCAACCGGTTTATTAGCTAGTATTCGAGTCATGCGCAGACCTGAAGAAAATGCCTTTAGCGACCGCGAAGTTGCATTATTCAGTCGTGTTCTGCCGCATATCAATCGTGCTATTCAAATACATGCTCGTTTGGGCCGAACCGAATCAGAGCGAGACTTATATGCTGGCGCCGTCAACCAACTTGCCGTTAGTACTATTGTATTAGATGAGAAAGGCTTGGTACTAAATACCAATAAGGCTGGCGAGGAACTGTTAAAGGAAAAAGATGGCATAAGCCTGTTTGAACAACACATACAATTAGCTACCCGTGACAAAACCAATACATTTAAAGAGCTAGTGCAAAAAGTACTAACGGCAAATGAGCATTCGGCGCAACTAGTAGAAGCTATTCGGATACAGCGCCCGTCAGGGAAAGCCGACCTTGCGGCTATTTTGCGACCAGTACCGTTATCACAGTGGGCAGAAGGTCAGCAACATCCATCCTTAGCGGTGTTTATATCTAATCCAGAACAACAAAATATCGCTTCAAGAGAAATATTAGCCAGCTTGTTCGGGTTTAGTAAGGCAGAATCTGCCTTAGCGGTAGAGCTTGCCAAGGGACTCACTTTGGCCGATGCCTCTGCACAACTGAATATTTCTCAGCATACGGCGAGAGCTCAACTAAAAGCAATATTTGCTAAGGCCGATGTTTCTCGCCAAGCCGAACTAATTCGCCTAATGTTAAAGTCAGTTGCTAGCCTTGCTTAATTATTAGCACGGACATAAAGGCGTTGGTCCACCAACTAAAAATCTAGAACAAGGCTAACAATGTTAACGTTAGCCTTGGAATTTATGTCCCCACAAGCTGGGCAGAGTACTTACGGTTGGGGTGTAATCGTCCCAGTCCATTTGTAAGCCTTCGCAACCAAACTCTAAAGCAAAGCCGCCGGGTGTTGCCATATAGAATGACAACATGCCATCATTGGTATGTCTCCCTAATGTAGAAATAATCGGAATTTCTCGCTCGGTTACTCGGTCTAAACAGTAGCCCACTTC
The DNA here is from genome assembly GCA_963933215.1 of uncultured Cellvibrionales bacterium. Lineage (GTDB taxonomy): Bacteria > Pseudomonadota > Gammaproteobacteria > Pseudomonadales > CAWVSB01 > CAWVSB01. The sequence goes on along the minus strand of CAWVSB010000002.1, from coordinate 73,386 downwards.
GTCAATATCAGCTACTTCTAGCATCATATGCACACAGCCCGACTCCATTGGTGCTTCATACAATGCCAAGCTATGATGACGAGGGTTATCAACATGCATAAAGTTTAGCCCCACACCAGGATCGTTAGGGTCTTCACTGAAGTGAAAATGCATATAATCCGTATCGCCAAAACCTAATACTTCTTTATAAAACGCTTGGGTCTCTGCTAGATTTGGCGCCGGTAATACTGTGTGGCCTAAGCCCATATCACCATTAAAGCCAGTCTCAAATTCGTTAATACCGGTGGCAGATATAAATTTAGCGTAATCCAGTTCAGCACCGTAGTATAACTCTAAGGTGTTGCCCGCTGGGTCTTGGAGCCTAATCAAGTCTGTTACAGCACGGGCTATTTTGTCGTCTACAGTACCTACATCAAAGTTCACTCCAGCAGTGGTTAAGTCCGCTTTAGCTTGCTCAAAATCAAGCCGGTCAACTAACTCCCAGCCGCAGATTGACAATTTGTCAGTGTCGCCTTTTACAATTGCAAAACGAAATGGCCTAACGTCTATTTTTAAATAAACTGTATCAACAGCAGATATTGTAGGAGCGACCATCATCCCGATAACTTCAGTACCAAACTCTTGCCACTTCTGGGGATCAGTAGACTCTACTATTACATACCCTAAGCTACGAACTCTCATAATTCTCCTCACTTGTTTTTTCTATGCAGACAAAAATCCACAGTGACTATATAAGAGAATTGTGGCGAGATAGGCTGCCAAGGTCAACAAACTAGCATTACGGCTACGAAATATACCCCAACGACCGCCTCATTCAGCCTGCATTAAGTCAATATTGTTATTGTTAGCGCGTGAAAACTGAAAAAATTAACCGCCAGACGGACCTCATTGAAGGTACTGACTCCACTAACAGAATTGGGAGGATTTTGCTCTCGGTGCTAATACCGCCCCTAGCGGTTTATTTGGCTCATAAAAGCACCAGAGATGTATTAATCAATACCTTCCTTTGCATAGCCTTGATAATACCAGCCAGCATTCATGCTTTATGGATAACCAGCATCCCAAGCAAAGAGACAACTACGACGTTATGACTCGAACCTCACGCTGAGGGAATGGGATTTTGATATCTTGGTCAACTAGCGCTTTATAAATAGCCCCGTTAATTTGATACTTCGCTGCGTAGTAACTATTAGTCGATACTTTACAACGAGCCTCTATTATCACTGATGAATCGGCGAACTCATTAATGCCGACGTCAGTCTCATCTTTTTCATTAACACAATCCAAACTGTTAATAGCACTGCGAATAATACTAATGGCTTGCTCTGGGTCTTCACTATAGCTAATACCAATACTAGTTTCTACTAAACGGTTTTCAAAGGAGTTAACCATTACTTCACCGACTACATGTCGATTAGGAATAGTAATTAACTCTCCGTCTTCAGCAATTAGCATAGTAGAAGCTAGTCGAATTTCTTTTACTTGGCCTGACACACCACTAACGGTAATAGTACTGCCTAGGCTAAATGGCCGAGTAAGAATAATAGCAACACCAGCACTATAATTAGACAACAGTCCTTGCACTGCCAAACCGGCGCCTAAGCCAATGGCACCAATAGCAGCGATAAATGGCGTGACACTGATACCAAATTTACCCAGACTAATAATAATGAAGCCACTGAGAATAATTATTTTTATAGTCGAGCCGGCAAAACTGCTTAAGGTAGGGTCAATATTCTTTTTCCCACACAAGGCAGTAACTGCAATACCAGCTCTACCCGCAACCCAAATACCAATTATCAAAATGATAATTGCACCAATTACCTGAAAGCCGTAATTAACCGCGAAGTCTATAATCAAGTTATAGAAACGCTCAGCATTTGCTAATTCCTCGCCAACCATTTCTTCCATTTCATAACTCCGCTGTTAACTAGTAAGCATTACTTATTTATCAATATGAATGTCAACTTGAGGATAAGGAATAGAAATACCTGTCGCCTCTAGTTTTAGTTTTATTTCTTCCATTTGGAAGAAATAAACTGACCAGTAGTCAGCCGATTTAACCCAGCTACGTACCACCATGTTGACTGAAGAGTCACCTAGCTCTTTGACCGCAACCGTAACACCCAAGTCTTGCAATATTCTGTGATCGGCTTCAATTACATCGGTAATTGTCTGTTTGGCAACGCCTAAGTCTGCTTCATATGACACGCCTATGAGTAAATCAACTCGTCGCTCTGGCTTAATTGAATAGTTAACAATTGCACTAGACGCAACTGTGCTGTTAGACAAAATAACCACTTTATTATCGCCCGTAACCAGACGAGTAGAGAATAAACTAATCTCTTCAATAGATCCCGCATAACCGGCTACTTCAGCAAAGTCGCCAGCTTTTATTGGCCTAAAGATGATTAACAAAACACCAGAAGCAAAGTTAGAAAGCGTGCCTTGCAACGCCAAACCAACAGCCAAACCTGCAGCACCCATTATCGCAATTAAAGAAGCTGTTTCAATACCAACTTCACCTAACACGGCAATAATAATAAATGCCACCATCAAGGTGTAAGCAATATTGCCGACAAACTTAGCAATAGTAGGATCTACTTCTTTTTTATTCATCGCATTGGCAATAGCCGCTGAAATTCTCTTAGCAGCCCATAGGCCAATTATTAAAATAACCACGGCGTACACAATACTTAAGCCCGCAGTCATTATTAAATCAGGGGCTTGAGTCAGAATATCTTCAATCATTTCCATCTTTTTATCCTCATAAAAAAACCCCGCCACTAGAAATTAGTAACGAGGCTATAGTTTTCAAAATTTATTCGCTAGCAGTTTCTGTAGCTTCCAATACCGCAAAAATACGACGGTTGGTCTGACGACCTTCGACTGTGTCGTTATCAGCAATAGGTTTAGACTCACCATAACCTACTGAAGAGACCCGGCCAGCGTCTACGCCTCGTTCAATCAGACGATCTACAGCAGCTTTGGCACGTTTTGTAGATAATGCTTGATTATAAGCTGCAGCGCCACGGCTGTCAGTATGGCCTTCGATAGTCGCAGAAACATTGGTATGGGTAGATAAAAAAGCTACTGCAGCGTCAAAATCTGGATGACTACCAATTGGGCCTAACTCCGCTGAATTATTAGGGAATTCAACAGTTAAGTTCATCGACATAGAGATTTTCTCACAGCCAGACTCATTAACTACCGCACCGGCAGAACTATTTAGACATTGATCCATAAAGTCCAATACGCCATCGCCGTCAGTATCCATTGGGCAACCTTTGCCATCAACAGAAACATCAGCAGGAGTAGCGGGGCATTGATCTAGATCATCGATGACACCATCGTTATCGCTATCGGCTGGGGGCAGTTCTTCTTTGTGTTGATTAAACATATGACCAACGCTGAAAGTAATCGCGTTGTCAGTGCCTTCGCTAACAGTAAATCCGCGAACATCACCACGAGCAAACCAAGAAGGATTAAAGAAGTATTTAAGGCCCAGGCCTAAGTCTAGTGGCGAATCGTCTGCGTTAGCCTTAGAACCGTCATCATAGTCATATTTAGTTATACCAGCACCAGCAGAAACATATGGCTGCCAGTTACCGTTATTAAAGTAGTAGTTAAAATCTAGACGGCTACTGCGCACATCCGCATCACTATCAAGGACGCCGTCGCCATCAATGTCTGAGCCCAAAGTAGTTACTTCAATCTCCCAATTTGGATCAAAACGATATGCACCATTAAACGCTGTTGTATCACCTGATTCTAGATCACGATCGCCACTTGGTTGCAATATACCAACACCAGCACCCAGAGAAAAACCACTTTGAGTATTTACTTCATCAGCAACTACCAATACTGGCAACACCATCACGATACCAGCTAACATTTTTAATTTAGAAAGTTTCATATAGCCCCCTGAAAAATAACTTTATTCGTTTTTTTATATTAAACCCATTCAAATATACCCCACCAATACTTTAAAGAGTAATGGTGCCCATATTCAATGACCTTATATTATTATATACAAAAACTCTAAATACTATAAGTACAATACTTAGCCTTATATTTACCTTCTCTGTGTCGTAATACCATAAAAGTTAACTCAGCCTAGATAAATAAAACCTGTTAATAAAGAGTCGCATAGGGGTGACAAACCTTATTGATAAGAATATCCCTAATCTTTTATTACATTACTATAATAAAATCAGCGCAAGATGCTCACCAACTAAATTCTAGCGATAATTACAAAATAATAATGTGCCCCCACCGGAAACGAAAATAAAAATATTAATTGCTACCGCGTCGCTACTCGCATTAGCGATTACAGCACAAGCGAACGCTGGAACAGTCACTTCAAAAGGCGACGATATAGTAATGAGTAGCAACAGCGGTCTTAAAGTCGCGACCGCCGACGGTGATAAATCTTTCGCAATTGGCGGTCGTCTTCAGTGAAATTACATAAACCTTCAAAACGATGGTAAAAATGTCTTTAACGACACACATATTCGTCGTGTTCGAATCTATTTTAAAGGCCATTCGGGTAACTGGACTTATAAATCACCGATAAACCTTGATAACAATAAAGGCACTAGAGAACGTCAAGGCGGGTAAGGTTGAAGATTTACATATCACTCATACAGGCTTTGGAAGTGCCGCGAATATCACTGTAAGTAAGTACAACTCCTGATTTAGTTTACAACGGCTAAACAGCTCAATTGACATGTCCGGACTTGAGCGTTCGAAATCAACCAACCTATTTGTGTCTGCCCGCCATACAGGGATCAAACTTCACGGTAATTTAGGCATGCTCACTTGTGGAATTGGGGTATTTAAAGGTGAAAGATATATCTCAAGAATTGCTGACGAAAAAGTAATCAACAGTAGAGGATCGTTTAAAACAGCAGTAATAGACCGCCTTACTGCTGCGCCAATTAGCGAATATGGCAAAGTACTGCATCTAGGCGCAGGCTTTATTGAGACGGGCAACAGCTCTGAATTTGACAAATTCCGACTAAAAGATGCTTACAATCTAGAAGCCGCAGCTGTAGCTGATCAGTTTCACTTTTAAGCTAAATACTGTAACGGCGTTATTGGTGAAGATAACACCGATGTAGACTCTTACTAAGCACAGTTTGGCTGAGTATTAACTGATGAAAGCCGAGCATATAAAAGCTACACGTTTAAGCGTATTAAACCAACCAGTGATAAAGATGCGTGGGAACTGGTTGCCTGTTATACCCATGGTGATGGCGACTTTGAGAATCTAGGTGATTTTGAAGCGGAAGCAAAATCATATCTGGTAGGTGTCAACTGGTATACCAGCAACAATATTCGTATTGGTGCTAACTATACTATGGTAGAAAGAAGATGCTTCGGGTATCGATCTAGATCTCTTCCAAGCTCGTATTCAATGCGTTTTGTATTAAACTCTACAACTAACTTACCCATTGCAAAAGTTAATAACTTTAGTCGGAGATTTTTTGCCTGCTTAAAACTCTCCCCATCTAGCTCGATAATCAATTAATTAATTCACATTACTTTCGGCGCCCGCACCGCTATAATTAGGCTCGCAAACGAGCAGTATATTACTGTGATTAGTTAACGATGAAGTGAAGGATATCTGGTGGACTTAACAACAGCCTCAAAAGAGCAATTGCAAGCCTTACAAAACGAGCTAGAGCAAGAATATACTGGCCTAAAACAAGCTGGGCTAAATCTTGACTTAACCCGCGGCAAACCAAGTAGCGATCAACTTAGCTTATCCAATAGCCTTGACGGTATTCTGCAGGGTGACTACACCATGGATAACATCGATCTACGCAATTATGGCGGTCTCGATGGACTGCCATCGGCAAAAACCTTATTTGCACCGGTTATCGATGTTGCTATTGATGAAATTTTAATTGGTGGCTACAGCAGTTTGACCTTAATGCATCAATGTATGATTTTCTGTCATTTTTTCGGCCTCAATAGCTCAGACGGTGCTTGGGTAACAGAGGGTAAGGTCAAATTTTTATGCCCTGTACCTGGCTATGACCGACACTTTAGCATATGCGAGCAACTCGGCATTGAAATGATTCCAGTAGCCATAGGTGATACTGGACCAGACATGGACCAAGTTGAGGCCCTAATCAAAGCCGACCCTCTAATTAAAGGTATTTGGTGTGTACCGCGCTTTTCCAACCCGACCGGTTGCGTTTACAGCGATAAAACCGTTGATCGCTTAGCTCAACTGGACAACATCGCTGGCAATAATTTCCGTATTTTTTATGACAATGCCTATGCGGTTCATACGCTCTCTGATGACGCGCCTAAGCTTAAATCTATTATGGCCGCCGGTAAGAAATATGGTACTGAAGATAGTCTGTTAATTTTTGGCTCTACCTCAAAAATCACCTTTGCGGGCGCGGGCGTCTGTTACCTTGGCGCTAGCAAAGTAAACCTAGCCGCCATTACTAAGCATATAGGTATTGTGTCAATTGGTCCTAACAAGGTTGATCAAGCCAGACATGTGAAGTTTTTACAAGACAGCGCTGGCATTAAAGCATTAATGGACGAGCACGCTAAATTACTGCAACCACGCTTTAAAGCGGTAACTAATGGGCTTGAAAACGAGCTTGCTGACAGCGGAGTCTGTGAGTGGACTAAGCCAGAAGGCGGTTACTTTATTTCATTTGACACTCTTCCGGGCCTTGCTAAAACTGTGATCAACATGGCCGCAGAGGCGGGTGTTAAGCTTACACCGGCTGGCGCTACCTTCCCATATGGCCGTGACCCAGAGGATAAGAATATTCGCATCGCACCTAGCGTTCCATCGGTAGCCGAAATAACAAAAGCTACAGAGGTTTTTGTTAACTGCGTAAAACTAGCGACAATAAATAAACTTTTAGCCCAGTAAAGTAGTACAGCAAAATCTAGGACAAAAAAAAGGGTGCCTAGGCTCCCTTTTTCTATCTAACTAAGTCAGCTAGCTAGTCGGTTGAATCACCGCCACCGGACGGTGTAATAGGCCGCGAACCACCGACAGGAAATGCTGTGACTTTATCACCGGCTTTTACTTCTCTAATTTTGCCGCTACCTTCTTTTTCAACTTCATCAATACGCAGTAAATTATGCATCGGTATATAGCTACGTTTTACATCAGCAAACTCGATTTTTAATTTCTCTTCGGCCGGATCGACGATCATTTGCGCTTTTTCGCCGAAAATAAAGTCCTCAACCTCAATAAAGCCGTACATATCGCTTTGATAGATAGCTTTCGCGTAAAGCTCATAAACTTTATTATGATTAAGAAAGACCACTTTATATACAGGGGATTTAGCCATTTTGTGCCTATTACTACTCAAAAAACGTGACAACTAATTCGGGCGCGGATCATATCATAAACTAACAAAAGACCATATCTATAACCGCTTAGTATTTGCTACAATACGCCCCCGATTTCCATTAGATAAAGACCATGGCTGCAAAACCAATTAAAAAGCTGTTTGTGAAAACTCACGGCTGCCAAATGAACGAATATGACTCGGCTCGCATGAAAGACCTGCTAGCTGACAGCCATGAGTATGTGGTTTGTGATACAGCGGAAGAAGCCGATGTGCTGCTACTGAATACGTGTTCGATTCGTGAAAGAGCGCAAGACAAGGTTTATCATCAGTTAGGTCGGTGGAAAAAGCTTAAAGATAAAAATCCCGACTTAGTGATTGGCGTTGGCGGCTGTGTAGCTAGCCAGGAAGGCGACGCAATTAGTAAGCGGGCGCCCCATGTAGACATGATCTTTGGCCCACAAACCCTGCACCGTCTACCCGAAATGATTGATGCAGTCGAAATACATGAAACCCAAGCCACTGTCGTAGACGTAAGCTTTCCTGAAATAGAAAAATTCGACCGTTTGCCAGAACCCCAAGTTAACGGCCCCTCGGCCTTTGTATCGATTATGGAAGGCTGCAGTAAATATTGTACTTTTTGCGTAGTACCTTATACCCGTGGCGAAGAAGTGAGCCGGCCATTTGATGACGTTATTACTGAAGTAGCGCAACTTGCCGCCAAAGGAGTTCGCGAAGTTAATTTATTAGGCCAAAATGTTAATGCTTATCGCGGTCCTAATCACGATGACGAAATTATCGACTTTGCCGAATTAATACCTTTTGTTGCGGCCATCCCCGGTATCGACCGAATTCGTTATACCACGTCGCATCCGGTAGAGTTTAGCGACGGACTAATAGCCGCATACGCCACTACGCCAGAATTAGTCAACCATTTACACCTGCCAGTACAACATGGCTCGGACCGTATTTTGGCGGCAATGAAGCGTGGTCACACTGCAGCTGAATACATTGCAAAAATTCGTAAATTACAAAAAGTTCGTCCCGACATCAGCCTGTCATCAGATTTCATTATAGGTTTCCCCGGTGAAACCGAAGCAGATTTTGAAGCAACCATGAACTTAATTGGCGAAATTGGTTTTGACCACTCCTTTAGCTTTATTTATTCAGCGCGCCCAGGAACTCCCGCGGCAGAGCTTGAAGACAACACTCCTGAAAAGGTGAAAAAAGAACGTTTAGCAATTTTACAGCAACGTATTATTCAAAATACCACAGCGATTAGTCGCCGTATGGTCGGCACTGAACAAACGGTATTAATTACTGGCGTATCGAAAAAAGATCCGGGTGAATTACAAGCGAGAACAGAAAATAATCGTGTGGTTAACTTCCATTGCCCTGATCAGTCGCTTATTGGTCAATTTGCCAAGGTAAGCATCGTTGAAGCTTATGCTAACTCATTACGCGGAGAACTAATCGCCTAGGCGATGGAGATGCATTGAAGACACCAGCCCCCACTGTACAAACTGTTGCTTTAGCACCCAATGATGTTAAATGCCTTGCCGTGCTATGCGGACAGCATGACGAGCATCTGCGGCAAATTGAAAAGCGTCTGCAAATTGGTCTAGTTAATCGTGGCAATCAATTTCAACTTACTGGCCCGATCGAAAAAGTCAGCGCTGGTGCAACATTATTGATCGATTTATACCAACAGGTATTAGATGGCCTTGCGCTAACGCCGGAGCAAATTCATCTACAACTGCAAGTCGCCAATGTAGAACAATTAGTAGCGAGCAATACCGATTCAGGTAGCGATGTTAATAATTTGCTCGGCGTTGTTAAGATACGCAAAACGACAATCAAACCTCGCGGCGGCAATCAAAAAGACTATGTCCGCGCGATTCAAGCTAATGACATAAACTTTGGGGTTGGCCCAGCAGGCACTGGGAAAACCTATTTAGCCGTAGCATGCGCCGTTGCAGCATTAGAAACTGAACAAGTAAGACGTATTTTATTAGTGCGTCCTGCAGTTGAGGCTGGCGAAAAATTAGGGTTTTTACCTGGCGATTTAGCTCAAAAAATAGACCCTTATTTACGTCCTTTATATGATGCTTTATATGAAATGATGGGGTTTGAAAAAGTCACTAAACTAATTGAACATAATATTATTGAAGTTGCACCGCTTGCTTATATGCGCGGCCGAACTCTCAATCATTCGTTTATTATTTTAGATGAAAGCCAAAACACTACCCGTGAACAAATGAAAATGTTTTTAACCCGTATTGGTTTTGGCTCTACTGCCGTTATTACTGGTGACGTTACTCAGATTGATTTACCGCGTGGCACCAAGTCAGGCCTAAATCATTCAATTGAAATTCTACAAGACGTAACCGGGATTCACTTTACTCATTTCGATTCAACCGATGTGGTACGCCATCCGTTAGTGCAACGCATCGTTGAAGCTTATGAGCGTTACGAAAACGATTCTGAAACAGACAGCCATAAATAATGACAGCCCAGCTTGAGCTGCAAAATGATGACCAGCTAAGCTGTCCTGCCTTAGTTGATTTTGAGCTGTGGGCTAATGCCACCTTAACGGCCGTGAATTACAAGAGTCATGCCGCATTTACACTGCGAGTCGCTAGTGCTAATGAGGTGCAAAGTCTAAATGCGCAATATCGAAACCAAGATAAACCAACTAATGTATTATCGTTTCCTGCGGATTTACCGGCAGAACTAGAGCTACCAGATATAGGCGATCTTATTATTTGCGCCGAAATTGTCGAAAAAGAGGCCGTGGTACAAAACAAATCATTAAAAAGCCATTGGGCACACATGACAGTACATGGTATTTTGCACCTTTTAGGCTATGATCATCTGGAAGATAGCGAAGCCGCCAAAATGGAAGCGCTAGAAACAAAAATAGTAACGACATTAGGCTTTATGGCCCCATATGAGTAACAACCTACTTACACCAAGGAGTTTTTACCCGCAGTCATGAACGACGATAATACAACCGACGATGCCGATGATAAATCTTGGTTAGACAAGCTATCTAATATTTTCTCCGCGGAGCCGCAATCTAGAAATGAACTGCTAGAGTTACTGCGCGAGGCTGAAAAAAATGAAATTATCGACAACGACGCATTACGCATTTTTGAAGGTGCCATGCAAGTATCTGACCTGCAGGTACGTGAAATCATGGTGCCGCGCTCGCAGATGAAACTGATTAAAGTCGACAGCCCTATCGATGAAATACTACCATTAATTATCGACTCATCGCATTCGCGCTTCCCTGTTATTGGTGAATCATCTGACGATCTCAAAGGTATTCTGCTAGCAAAGGATTTACTGCCGCTGCTGTTAGATAAAGGGCAGGATTTTGAGCTAGAACCGCTCCTTAGAACCGCACATATTGTTCCCGAAAGTAAGCGCCTTAATGTACTGCTGCGTGAATTTAGAGAAAATCGTAATCATATGGTTGTGGTTATCGACGAGTACGGAGACATCGCCGGCCTTGCGACTATTGAAGATGTGCTTGAAGAAATCGTCGGGGAAATCGAAGATGAAACCGATGCTGAAGAAGATGCATTTATTAAAAAGATTTCAGATGGTGATTACATTATCAAAGCGCTTGCTCCTATCGAAGAAGTTAACGAAGAACTGGGCACTGACTTTGATGATGATGAAGTTGATACCATCGGCGGCATCGTCACCCAACATTTTGGTCATGTGCCACAGCTTAACGAGGAAGCAACTATCGACAACAGTCACTTTAAAATCCTTAAAGCTGACAATCGTCGCGTGCATTTATTGCGTATGCGTATTAATGCTGACTAAGCCTTTATGAGCAGCGCAGCAGCCAATACTCTCCTGCGTTGGCCTGGAGAATTATGCGCAGCATTAGCCGGTTCACTTATTACCTTATCACTAGCGCCATTTGACTACTGGCCGCTAGGCATTGCCGCCCTCGCCTTATTACTGCCACTGTTAAGCAATGTCTCAGTAAACCGCGGCGCACTGCGTGGTTTTCTTTTTGGTCTAGGTGCATTTGGTACTGGCGCTTCATGGGTATATGTCAGCATTCATATTCATGGCAATGCGCCGATGCCACTGGCGCTAATATTAACAGCACTATTTGTTGCAACACTGGCTGCTATTCCTGCCATTGCCAGCTATTTATACTGCCGCTTCGTGCGTCAACATAAATACGGCGCATTATTAGCATTCCCCGCCTTATGGCTACTAAACGACTGGTTACGTGGCTGGCTATTTACCGGCTTCCCTTGGCTAATTATCGGTTATGCTCATCTAGACACTCCACTTGCTGGCTGGGCGCCGGTGGTTGGCAGCGCAGGCATCACCCTTATCTGCGCCTTTGTAGCTAGTAGTATTTATCACGCTATAAAGCATAAGCAGCCCGCAGTATTAATACCCACGCTGCTATTGTTTGTTATCGGCAGCGCGCTTAAACCTATCGAATGGTCTCAACCAAAAGGGGAGCCGGCCAAGATCGCCATGGTGCAACCAAATATTCCCCAGCAAATAAAATGGCAGCCCGGCTCATTCGCAGCAATTACCAATCTACTGCAAGAGATGACTCGGTCTGTATCAGAGGTGGATCTTATCATCTGGCCTGAAGCTGCTATTCCGCGCTTATACCAGCAGTCCGAAAATCTCATTAATCGCCTTCAGCAAACTGCTGTCAAAAATGATTATACGTTAATCAGCGGCATACCTTGGCGCGACGACACCGGCGAATACCGTCAATATCACAACAGCCTAATTAGCTTTGGCAATAATATTCAACCCTATCATAAACAAAATTTGGTGCCGTTTGGTGAACATATACCGCTAGAGTTTTTGCTGCGAGGCTTAATTGATTTTTTTGATTTGCCAATGTCTAGTTTTAGCCCCGGTCCAGCAGATCAATCCCCTTTTACAGTCCAGCAATGGAACATCGGCGCTTCTATTTGCTATGAAATTGCCTATGCTAACTTAATCGCACGCAGTGCCAAAAACAGTGATTTTTTCATCACCGTGAGTAACGATTCATGGTTCGGAGAATCAATCGGGCCACTGCAGCATTTTCAGATGGCTAGAATGCGCGCCTTGGAAAACAGCCGTTATTTAATCCGCGGCACCAATAACGGGATCTCGGCGATAATTAATCACAAAGGCCAGATTGTTAATCAGGGCAAGCAATTTACTCGGGAAATAGTTAGCGGTTCAGTCCAGGGCATGAGCGGCAATACCCCATTCAGTACAACCGGCGACTGGCCTGCTGTCATACTCTCGCTAATCAGTGTTATGTTGATCTCGATTCGCGCTAAAAAACCCCGCTAATCCCAGCCCTTATAGGCCTTGCCGCTGGGAACTTAGCAGCCACTAAGGTATCCTTGCTCGCCTATTTATCGACATTTATTGGATTACTAAAACAACGCTATGCAAGAGCAATATACCCCACAGTCAATTGAAGAAGCTGCCCAGAAGCTATGGTATGACAATAATAGTTTTGTTGTTACAGAAGACAAAAGTAAAGAAAAATACTACTGCCTTGCCATGTTCCCCTACCCTAGTGGCAGGCTGCATATGGGGCATGTACGCAACTATACTATTAGCGACGTAATTGCTCGCTTTCAACGCTTGCAAGGTAAAAACGTATTACAACCGATGGGCTGGGATGCCTTTGGTTTACCAGCTGAAAACGCCGCTATAAAAAACAATACTGCGCCGGCTAAGTGGACTTACGAAAACATTGACTACATGAAAGGTCAGCTTAAGGAATTAGGTTTTGGTTACGACTGGACTCGTGAGCTAGCCACCTGTCAGCCAAGTTATTACAAATGGGAGCAATGGTTTTTTACTCGTTTGTATGAAAAAGGCATGGTCTACAAAAAGACCTCCGCCGTAAACTGGTGCCCTAAAGACTTAACAGTACTGGCTAACGAGCAGGTCATTGATGGCTGTTGCTGGCGTTGCGATACGCAAGTTGAGCGTAAAGAAATTCCACAGTGGTTTATTAAAATTACTGATTACGCCGAAGAGCTGTTAGACGGTTTAGACGATTTACATGGCTGGCCGGAACAAGTTAGGACCATGCAAAAAAACTGGATTGGCAAAAGCCGCGGCGTTGCAATGACCTTCGCTCTAAGCAATCCCGTAGCTGACATCAACAGCTTTGACATTTACACCACCCGCCCCGATACATTAATGGGAGTGACTTATTTAAGCCTAGCCAGCGAACACCCTATTACCAAGGCTTTAGCTGAATCCAATCCTGCTATTGCCGACTTCGCCCTAGAATGCAAAGAGCAGTCTGTTGCTGAAGCCGATATGGCAACCATGGAAAAGAAAGGCATTGATACCGGTATTACCGCTATCCACCCACTAACCGGTAAGGTGGTACCGGTATGGGTAGCAAACTATGTATTAATGGATTATGGCTCGGGCGCGGTGATGGCAGTGCCGGCCCATGATCAACGTGATTTTGAATTTGCACAGACATTTAATTTGCCTATCAAGCAAGTCATTGCGCCAACTGATAACACCGACTGTGATGTCGATGCAGCTGCCTATCTGGAAAAAGGCACACTGGTTAACTCTGGTGAGTTTAATGGTTTAGATTTTGAAACGGCCTTTGATGCCATCGCTGTAAAGCTGACTGAAAAAGCCTGCGGCAAAGTAACAACCAATTATCGTCTACGCGACTGGGGTGTATCTCGCCAGCGTTACTGGGGTTCACCTATCCCTATGTACAATGGCGAAGACCAAATTGAAATACCGGTGCCAGCGGACAGGTTGCCCGTACTATTGCCAGAAGATGTAATAATGGATGGTATTCATTCGCCAATAAAAGCTGACCCAAACTGGTGCAAAACAGAGTTGGACGGCAAGCTGGTTGAGCACGAAACAGATACCTTCGACACCTTTATGGAATCCAGCTGGTATTATGCTCGCTTCACCTCACCCAATTATACTGAGGGAATGTTAGACAGCGATGCAGCCAACTATTGGTTGCCGGTAGATCAATATGTTGGTGGTATTGAGCATGCTATTTTGCATTTATTGTATGCACGTTTTTATCATAAACTTATGCGCGACGAAGGCTTATTAAGTTCAGACGAGCCGTTTACCAAGCTGCTATGCCAAGGCATGGTATTGAAAGACGGCACGAAAATGTCTAAGTCAAAAGGCAATACGGTAGACCCGCAAGAACTTATTAACAAATATGGCGCTGACACTGTGCGCTTGTTTACTATGTTCGCCGCGCCGCCTGAACAATCGTTAGAGTGGAATGACAGCGGCGTTGAAGGTGCTAACCGCTTTTTGAAACGACTATGGCGCTTAGTGTATTTAAATACCACGCACAGCGAAGTAGAAAACCTAAATACAGACTCGTTAAATGATGCACAAAAAGATGTACGGCGTAAAACTCATGAAACGATCCAACGGGTGACCGACGACTATAGCCGCCGCCAGCATTTCAATACCGCAGTTGCCGCGGTGATGGAGCTGTGTAATGAGGTTGCCAAACTTGACGATAATGGTGGCCAAAATTCTGCAGTTATTCGTGAAGCAGCAAATGCTGTAGTAGTACTTATCTCACCAATTGCACCACATATTAGCCAACAATTATGGCAAGAGCTTGGCAAAAGTGGTTTAGCAATTGATGCAGCTTGGCCCAGTGTTGACGAAAGCGCTCTAGTTAAAACCAGTATTGAAATTGTAGTTCAGGTTGGTGGTAAAGTACGAGCCAAATTACAAGTAGCAGCTAATGCCGACAAAGACAGTATTGAAAAAATGGCTCTAAGTGATGCTAATGTGCAAAAATTTATTGACGGTAAAACTATTAGAAAAGTAATCGTAGTGCCCGGTAAACTCGTTAATATTGTTGCCAACTAGATTAAGTCCAAAGGTATCAGCATGAAACCAGTACTGACTAAAATCATTATATTTGTCTGTTTAATATCAATTGCTAGCTGTGGTTTTCGCTTGAGGGGTAGCGGTGACAGCTACGCATTGTCTGAACAGCTAACTAACCTAGAACTTACTGGCAGTAATATAAATTCTGACTTGATGTATATGGTTCAAAACAATCTTGCTGGTTCCGGCATTATTATTAACGGCGATGAAGCCGGCTTATATACTCTGACAGTACTCGATCGAGGGATTACCGAGCGCAACACAACTTTTGGTGCGAATGCCAGAGCTACAGAAAGGGAAGTTAGAGCCACGGCACAATTTACCCTTAAATCGAAAGACGGTAAATTCGTTTACGGACCACATGATTTAGAAAACGAGCGTGTTTACAATTATGATGAAGGCAGCGTGAATTCAGCAGATCGCGAAAGAGGCCTCATTGTTACTGAACTTCATCGCAACTTGGCTGATCAAATTTTACGTATGTTACAAACTGTGCAACTGCCAGAGGATGCTAACGCTAAGCGCATAAGCCCTGATAGTCCAACTGTCGAAAAACCATATGAAGCATTACCTAGCACTGCTAAATAAATGAAAATACCCGCGCAACAACTCACCAATCATATCGCCAAAGGTGGTGACAATGCTTATTGGGTTTGTGGTGACGAAACATTGTTAGTGCAAGAAAGCTGCGATATTGTGCGTGAATATGCCAAACAGCAAGGTTTTACTAACCGTGAAGTTTGGCATGTAGAAGCAGGCTTCGACTGGCAAGAGGTATTTAATAGCGCCAACAGTATGTCATTATTTGGTGACCGTCAGTTGTTAGAGCTAAGACTAGGTAGTGGCAAGCTCAATGCTAAAACATTAGACGCAATTGCCAGCTACGTTAGCGACCCTAACCCCGACACACTGTTACTAATAACCGGTCCAAAAATAGATGCCGCCACTATGCGCGGTAAAAAGTTTGGCCCCATTGAACAAGCAATTACTATTGCTCAAGTTTGGCCTATTGAAGCACAGCAATTACCCGACTGGATAGCAGCAAGACTGCGGGCTAAAAATCTAACAGCAAACAGTGAAGCCCTAACCATTTTATGCGAACGCGTTGAAGGTAATTTACTCGCTGCCCAGCAAGAAATCGAAAAGCTTGCAATGCTGAGCGAAGAAACACATTTAGACGCTGAGGCAATTATTTCTATTGTTGCTGATAATGCTAGATATGATGTGTTTAATCTAGGTAATAAGGTGCTATTAGGCGATGCCAACGGCGCATTAAAAACTCTACGCGGGCTGCGAGCAGAAGGCACCGATGCAACCCAGATATTATGGGTATTAGCTAAGGAAGTACGCAACTTGGTCACTGTAAGCGAGCTGGCGCAAACGAGCAGTGTCGATGCTGCCTTAAAGCAAGCACATATTTATCAGCGCCAACAAGGACCAATAAAACAGGCCCTTAGGCGTCACAGTCATGGCAGATTACAGGCCATGCTTAAACTTTCTCATCAAATAGATTTAACCATTAAAGGTATGGCCGCAGGCAATCCCTGGGATGGTTTAGAGAAATTGATCTTGCGTCTATCAGCTATGCCTGCGAGGCAAGGCTAAAAACTCACAATAGATATATTTTGCCGTCGTCAGTAGAGAAATAAACGCGCTTATCAGGTGATTGGGCTACATGGCGAACACGCATCTTGGGCTGTTCGAATAGAGACTTTTGATCGATAACGACACCATCCCGCAAGGTCAGTTTTTTAAGGTGTGTATCTGACAAACAAGCCAGCAATAAACTTTGGCCTTCACCATCATCAACAAACGCTAACCCTGAAGGTGATACGCTCGGCGTCCAATAGACTAACGGTTGTTCTAAACCATCTTGCTCACCAGGCCCAATTGTAGTGCCAATATAATTTTTCCCATGGGTAATTAGCGGCCAGCCATAATTTTTACCTGCAGCGATAGTATTTATCTCATCGCCACCGCGCGGACCAAATTCGGCTACATAAATCTGCTTAGCCGCCTGATCAAAAGCAATCCCTTGTGGATTCCTATGCCCTAAGGTCCAAATCTCTGCTAATGCATTTGGGTTATCCAGGAACGGATTCTCCGCAGCCGCATCGCCGTTAAGGGTTAAGCGTAATACCTTACCATTGTGGACAGTGAGATCTTGAGCTAGTTTTCGCTCGCCTCTGTCTCCGACAGTCATGTAAATAATATCTTCAACAAATAATAAGCGCGAGCCAAAATGCTTGCCACCGGTAGATTCCGCTTTAGCAACAAACAGATCGGTCCAAACTAAAGGCTTATCAACTGTGGCCACCGCGCGTGCAAGTGCAGTAGTGATTTTTTTGGATTCGAGCTGCTTACTATAGGTAGCATAAAAGTACCGCTGCCCTTCTATTTCAACAATTTTTACATCTAATAGGCCACCCTGACCCTTGGCTGTTACTTGAGGAGCAACAAGCTGACGTGAAGTATTTGATGCTAAATCTACCAGATGTAATTTGCCTGAGCGCTGACTAACTAGTAGTTTTTCATCATCAAGAAAGTCAAAACCCCAAACGACTCCGCGGTCGTCAAATGAAAATACTTCTTGTGGCGCGGCGTAACTGAAAGCCGATGCAAAAATAACACAACAAGTGAGTAGGCTTATTATCTTAGCCATAGCTGTAAATCTCTAAAGGCTTTCTATAACTCTATTTAGGTATCAATATGAACGACTGCTTTACTTTAATAAGCTCATATCCACTTGTTTGTCAGCATGATAAGAAGAGCGCACTAGCGGCCCACTTGCAACACTAACAAAACCTAGTTCTTTGGCTATTCTGCCAAATTCATCAAATTCATCAGGATGAACAAAGCGAGCTACAGGTAAATGATCTTTGCTTGGCTGCAGGTACTGCCCAAGTGTAATCATATCGATATTGTGCGCACGCATATCCTTCATTACTTGAATCAACTCTGCTGGAGTTTCTCCCAAACCAAGCATTAAGCCAGACTTAGTTAATACATCAGGGCGCCGCTCTTTATATTTTTTCAGTAAATCTAATGACCACTGATATTCACTGCCTGGACGGCACTGTTTATATAAGCTGGGCACTGTTTCTAAGTTGTGGTTGAATACGTCAGGTGCTTCGGCGGCTAATATTTCTAGGGCCACATCCATTCGCCCACGAAAGTCTGGCACTAATACTTCTACTCTAATCCCTGGGCTTAAGCGCCTAGTTTCACTAATACAATCAGCAAAGTGCTGTGCGCCACCATCGCGTAAATCATCCCGATCCACCGACGTTACCACCACATATTTCAAACCCAGCTCGCTAATCGCTTCGGCCAGCTCTCTGGGTTCATCTTCTTTTAAAGCGTTGGGGCGTCCATGGGCCACGTCACAAAAGGGACAGCGGCGGGTGCAAATATCACCCATAATCATAAAGGTCGCAGTGCCATTACTAAAGCACTCACCCAAGTTAGGGCAGGCCGCTTCTTCACATACGCTAGATAGCTTACGCTCACGTAGCATCGTCTTAATACGATTTACTTCAGGCGAAACCGCAACCTTAACTCTTATCCAATCTGGCTTGCGCTGGTATTCTGTGGTCGGAATAACCTTTATTGGAATACGGGACACCTTGTCTGCGCCACGCAACTTCTCACCCTGTACAACCTTTTTACGGGTTTTGATCCTATCAGTTTGAATAATATCGCTCATATCTTTAGTGTGACTCCTAACTCTTACCTATTGCTAAGTGATTGATTTTTATAGTTAAACAAGAAGTAAGACTTTTCACGCTTTTTTCCTATAAATTTACTTCTAAATAGACCAAAAATCAGCGTAAAAGCATTATCTGCATACTTACCATATATATTATATTGATACTCATTTTAACGTGTAGATATGGTTTATGTGCAACTATTTAAATTGAACATCGAACTCATAATGGCAGACACAAGTGGCTGCTTTGTTTCAAATTCAGCCTTCAAATAGTCTTAGAAATACTAATAGTGACCGTCTCAAATGTGCCAATAAGAGACGGATTGCCTCTAATTATATGGCCAAATTTACTTAGCCACTACACATTTATCTATTTGTTAGATGTTGGCAGTCATTCTCTAAAAGATGCTGGAACTTTTAAGCCTAGATGACCAGCTACTTTCCTGATTACTAGACTGGCCCCAAAGGGAGAGAGATGATTATCGCTTGAAAAATATACTCGATCACCTTCTGATGCCATGCAGCGCTCAGAACTGGCATCGCAAAAAATATTTTCAGGGTATATTCTCAAGACATTTGAGCCTTTAACTTCATCGAGAGTGTTATAACTGTCTGCAACGCGCTCCTTGAAAACATCATAGCTTGTGGAGAAATCAGGAAGATCCTCTTTAGACTTAATGGGCGGATTGTTGAACGCTAATCTTATATTGATGTGAAAACCTTGCTCTGGGACCGGGTATATCAAGACAAGTTTACCTGACTCTCCCCCCCATTGAGTTAGCCATAACTTGAATAAGTTCATCGTAACTGGCTTGGTTTTCTTTTTGTGATTGGGAGATGCTTTTTTATAATTGGCTTCTTGCCATCCCTCTGGGTTATCGAAGAGTTCACCTTCAATTCTATGCGGTAGCCTTGCACTATAAATGACTGTTGGGGTTTCAAATTTTGCAATAAACTCATGCACAGATTTGCTTCGCTCATCACATAATCCATCATGGATGCTTGGAATATGTGTGCAGCCAGCAGCTGTGATTTGTATAAAGTCGATAGAGTTATGTTTCGCAAGTTGGTTAATACTTTCCGCAAGCGAGCCAGCATGACTATCACCGACTACAATTAACGGCGATTTACCTTCCGGGCTATATTTGAAATGGCAGCTCTGGTTGATGCCTAGGGCCGGCCGATGACCGCCTCCGCCAAAGTGGCATTTACGCCCATTTTGGCTTACCCATATTCTGGAGTTAGCCTTTTTTAGATCGGTTAAGTAACCCCACTTTTCTTTAAAGCCATCATTTAATAAAACACTTGAAGAAAATACAAGAATGACCAGCGTCATTGAAGTGATAGATATGTAGAACAATTTTGGAGAAATTTTGTCAGATCGCCTGAATGGACGCTCTATAGCTAAGTAACTTGCTATTGAAAGTATAAATGTAACCAAAATCCATAGTGTTTTTAATAGAGGTGAGGCTTGCGGGTTAATCATGCGGCCAAAGGAGAAAATAGGGTAATGCCATAAATACAAAGCGTATGATATTAATCCAACCCTGACAAAAGCTTTACTCGAAAGAATCTTTGTTATTAATTCCTTTTCGTTTGCATAATAAATAATAAGAACTGTTCCGGTCACTGGTATTAACGTGATAAATCCAGGATGGTTAACCCCATTGTAATCAATTGCAGCAATGGAGTAGGCGATTAGGGCTAAGCCAAATTTCGGCATAGTTTTATTTAAAAATTTAGGATGGGTCATTTGTGGGTTTTGACTGTGAATTATAGCCAATAAGCCCCCTGCCAATAGCTCCCATAGCCGGCTGGGGAGCATGTAGAAAGAGAAGGAAGCGTTGCTTTTTGTCATCCACTCAGCAAATACTAGGCTTATCAAAATACCTGCTGTGAAAATTATTATAATATGGGTTTTTCCCCATCGATATATAGCTAGTAAGGTTAGAGGAAATACAATGTAGAATTGTTCTTCAACAGCTAATGACCAGGTATGTAAGAAAGGCTTTACTAGGCCCGATTCGGCTCCATACTGCTGCAAACTGTAATCCCAGTAAAAGTTAGAGCCGAATAGTAAAGATGAAATTAGGGACTTGGCATAGTCAATCAACTGATCGGGAATCAGGTACATCCAAGCGAAAGGCAGGGAAACCAACATAACCAAAAGCAACGCAGGTAAGAGTCGCCTTGCTCTACGGTAATAAAATTTAGAAATGGAAATCGTTCCGCTCTCATTAAACTCTTTTGTTATGAGTGAAGTGATTAAGAAACCGGATATCACAAAGAATATATCTACCCCAAAGAGGCCGCCGGGCAGTAGCTTATTGCCACTAATGATGAATTGAGCGTGATAAAAAATGACAGATAGGACGGCAACTGTTCTGAGCCCATCGATTTCTGGCTTATAGTGGATTATCATTGTTAATTATTAAGCCTTACTTTCGACGTGTTGAATAGCTATAAATTCTATGTGATTTTTAGTGAACTAGCTAGCTCGGTTAATCACTTGATTGGATTTAACTTAGTTTGCTGACTGGCTGCTTTGGGTTATTAAAAGACCTTAACCATCCTATAAGAACATAACAGAAAGGTCCTTATTTACCCCTTAAATTCCACTACACTTTTACTGTTTTTCACGCTTGTTAACGTATCTATCTCTTGTTCTAAACATACATTAATACTTACTAAATTGGCATTATCTAACTTCAATTCCTCGATCTCTTGTCGCAATAACCGATTCTTTTCTCTCTCGGCTTTCAGTGCGTCATGCTTCTTGTTTCTCTCTGACCGATAGCCTTTGTCTTGATTCTTTTTGATGCGCTCTAAGAGGTCTGTATAGTCCTTGTGGATCAGGCTGTCACTCACGCCAGCTTCTTCGGCAACTGCCGTAACAGACATCTTACGATCCAAAGAAACAACCTTCGGCTTTCCTTTCTCAATACGAACTATGGCCATTCGGATTTTGTTGTATGTCTCAGTCTTCTTAAGCACAGGCAGCTACCTTTTCTTTAATCTTTTCCATACCAGCACCTAATTCAGTTAGAACTTTCTCACAACGCTTTATAGTGCGCTCTATGGTTGCTGTTCCACCTGGGCCGACCTGATCTGCAATTTCCCTTAGCTCCAACTGCTGCGTGTAAATCGCTTCCCACTTTTGCTGGAATAAATCGTCAATAGCGCTGTGTTCGCAATCCTCGCATTGACCACCACCACAACCAAACGTGTCGTTGGTACACCAAGCGATACCTGTGGATCGAACGATAATGTTGTCACTCACTGTCTTGATCATATCTTCACGACTGCCATAAGTTTTTACCGCATCATCTTTATTTCGCAAGGCGATGATGTTGTCTTTTAGGCCACCCGCAATCGGCGTACTTTCGTCCAGCCAGTGAGCAAAGATGCTTTCGCCTTTCTCTCTATAGGTCGAGTTAATATCAACAAATAGCTCAAGATCAAGGTCATCATCAAACCCATACAGCGCGGTCATATCCAATGACCAGTGCTTATAGTGATCGCGTAAATATCGAAGATCACCCAACTGATTGTGAACCACAAAATGTGCAAAGGTGCGACGGAATTGATGACTGGCAAAATGCCAATCAACCCCTGCGGCTTTGGCCAGCTTATTCAGCCGTGCATTGGTAGCTCCACCGCTTAATACATCTATTTCGTTGTTCTTTGACGAGGCTTCACCCAACACGCAAGACTGCTGTATGCGCTCCAATTCTTCGGCTTTCGAAAGATCGCCTGCCAACTTCTCAGTCGCTATCTGATCGCTCAGTTTGTCTCTCAATGGGGCTGATAAGCGCGTCATTACCTCAAGGGCTTTAATTGCAATCTCTGGACACAGCCATGAGGTAATACCTTCACCCGTTTTCAAGGATCGCGAGACAATAAAGTGGTAGCGTTCATCATCTATTATCTTACTGTAATGAGTACCTTTTTCAATCTCACAAAGCTCATGCACCCGAATCCCTACTGTGCCCATAATGATCAGCCAGCAAGACGCTTCCAGATGATTAATATCCTCTTTAAACTGTTTAAGTGTGCCGTTGTAGCCTTTGGCTTTTAGGTTGGCGTTTACCTTTTTTACCTGAGACCAAAAAACTTGGTGCGCCCACTGCTGACGAATCGAATTGCTCTCGTCCAGCAGATTCATTAGCTCTTCGGATCGCTCCAAATACCCATTCGCAAACTGAAATATATCAGCAAAGACATCTTCGGGAATGACCTGCGTTTTAGGTTTTTGTTTTCGACTATGGTTGCTCCCAACACCACCAGCCAAATGCGCAGCACTCGACTCTGGCCACGGATACGTTAACTCCTGAGACGTACCCAATAAAACTTCATACAAAGTTTCCACCGCAAAAAATAAATTCTGCAAGTGTGCAGTACTTAAGGTTCTACCTGTCTGGCTCGACACTCTTGATTTATGATAATCAACATACTGCATCGCAATGATAGGTTTAATGTCTGACGTTTGTTTAATATTTCTTGAGTCAAGATAAGAAAGGAAAGTACGCAAATGCATGAAGCTCATAACTATCGAGCCGCCTGCATCTCGCTTCATTATTTGATTGGCCACAGCGCGTTTCGCAGCAGCCACAAAAACTTTTGGCACGGTATTAAAATTAATCTTTCGCATGCTGGCTTTTGTATTCTTGGAAAACCGCTCTGGATTGATGTGCCACACCATATCCTCATAACGAGACAGCACAACGTAGGAGCCGTCTTTAAGCTTTTTACCCGTAACAATGCCATTATAGACGGTATCGCTTTTAAGGCTGGTAGAGAGCCTTAAAATCTCTCCATTGAAGTTTTTCTTTGTGATCTCTTCGCCTACGTTGAAATGCATCATTTCGCCATCCTCAGCATTGTTAAATCTTTCCAGAAAGGGTGCCTGTTGACCTTTGCGTCTTGCTTGATCTGGTTCACTTCTTTGGCGCTAAATTTTTTATCAAATTGCGGCGATATATTTTCATCAATGATCTGCCGAATGTGACGGAAATGCTTCTTCCATGATTTCGTGTCAGTGGTTTGCCGATCCTCGACTAGCGCCCAGTAAAAACTGAACAAGCGGTGCAGGTCGTCTTTCGTGACAACGAAACTTTTACAACGAAAGCAGGCAAGAATCTCTGCACAGTGATCCCCGTTCTTGGGTGCGCGCTGTCCATTTTTAGTGTCAGCACACATGGCAATAGGTGTGGGGCTTTCGCCACCTTTCCTGTCAGTGGCTATTAAGTCCTGCGTTCGCTGCTCTATCATTGTTCGAT
The DNA here is from genome assembly GCA_963933215.1 of uncultured Cellvibrionales bacterium. Taxonomy (GTDB): domain Bacteria; phylum Pseudomonadota; class Gammaproteobacteria; order Pseudomonadales; family CAWVSB01; genus CAWVSB01. The sequence goes on along the minus strand of CAWVSB010000002.1, from coordinate 49,141 downwards.
GATTTACTTCGGCCTCTGGTGGCGGTACCCAGTAATGGTCGTTCGCAGTTTTCGGGTCGTGGTTTCCAAGCCTAGCGGCCACCAAAGGATCGCCACCAGAAAGCTCAAACATTCGGTTAGAAAAGCTTTTCCTTAGCTTTGAAAGATTCACCTTCAGGGGCTTATTGTCATCGTCAACTAAGGTGTGTTTTTTCATCAGTTTTATGCAAGCTACTGGAAGTATTCCACTTGACAATGCTGATGCATCGCCTTTGTTTCTGTTTGCAGCGGACTCAAAAACAAACAACCGATTTTGATCCGAATGCTGACCACGAACATGTTGATTGCGCTGAATGACTAACTGAATCAAACCTGTAACATCGAACGTTACCGCCTTGAGCGCTGCAATTTCTTCCGATCCTCTAAGTGCCGTTATATGGGTGCTATTTCCTCTGCGTTTAAATGAAACCAAAAACATTCGGTCGCCCTTGAGAGGGTGCGGCTGCAAGCAATCAATGGGCAGCTCTAATAAAGGTGTCAGGTTCATGCCTGTCCGAAGAGAAACCCCTAAAACGCAAACGCCCAATTCGTAAGATGTGAGCGGTTTATTGCCTTGAATAATTAATTTGTATTCAGCACGAATCGCTTTTGCAAGACGCTTGAATTCAGGTTTAGAGTATGGCGATTGACCCTTGGTTTTTTTGTTTGAACCGGAGTAGGGTTTCTTTGGGAAAAGATTCTTAATCTCGCTGATGTGCGGCAAAAAACCCGCTTTGAAGCACAGCTTTAGCAATGCTTTTAATCTGTCGTATTTAACCTTTTGAGATGTAAATTCGCAATCACCATCTGCCAAATAAACAACGAACTGATCAATGACGTTTTTGTTAATGTCGTTCCAAGTTACGTCGCGCCCTAGTACACCTGATAAGACTTGCAAGAAACCGGAAAATGCAACCAATCCACTAGCGTAATAATTATAAATAGTACTTAAAGCGAGTGTTGTTTGCCCGCTACCCACAGATTTTTCTACAGCCTTTTTAAATACGCCATGCAGTCCATCAAGGAGAGGGTCAAAACCCTGACCCTTGAGTCCATACAAAGGGATATTTCTTTTTCTAGAAGTATTAACTGGCAGAGGTATATTCAAATTGGCATCGTAAGCCAGCTCTAAAGCAACTGAGTCGTTACCGCTCTTATCGGGCAGGCTATCTACCTTGAAATCCTTGCCGCGCTTGGTTTTTTGAGTTTCGACTGCTGCGGTCTTTTTGTTTTTATTTTCAATCCCCATAACTTAAGCAGCCTCTACTAAATTGTCGATTTCGCGCTGATAATCGTTCATCACACCGTCAGCAATATCGTCAATAAAGTGCAGGTATTTTTCTGTAGTTGTGATACTTGAATGACCTAAGCGATCACGAACATACATGAGCGGGTTGAATTTAAGATCGTTACGTTCCATTAACGATTTCAACGTATGCGTTGCGTAAGTGTGCCGAAATATATGTGGGTAAACTTCGAAGGGTAATCCCAACTTTTTGAGCCTAGTATTAATCGTGTTTGATATGGTGCTGTACGGACGACCTTTATCATTCAGAAACAGTTGCGGAAAGTCCTCTGATCCTAGCTTAGAACGCGCTGACCGCTCATGAATGGTGTACTGCCATAAGTCTTCCATTAGTGATTTTGGAATGTGTATGGAGCGCTCATGACTGCCCTTAACTGCCATCTTTTGAGGTGTTAGATTTACGACATAATGACTCTTTACTGAGTACTTCTGAGGGTTGATCACAAAGCTTTCAGGGAATGTTAGTAGTTCTTCCTTCCTGATTCCTGTGGTCAAAAAAAGCCTGATCATCAGCTTAAGATGTGCGTCTTCGATAGCATTCAAAAGCATCCCGACTTGCTCTGTATTGAGAAGTTTGATCCTAGTTTTTTTGGTGGCCAAGAGAACATCAGCCGTAGCCCTAACGCCACCAGTTCTATCGGTATGAGCGAGAAAGCTTCTGTCGTGCTGAACCCTGATTTCTTCAATATCATAGGGAAGACGTGATACCCAGCCTTGGCGTGCAGCATACTGATAGAACTTAATCGCTAAGCCTAAACGCCTATTAACAGTAGAAGGCGCTAACTTGTATTCTGTTAGGCATACATCACGATAAGTTGAGAGAACACTGGTATCGAACCGCTCACCAACATCGCGCCAGTCCAAATCATTTGCATCCAAAAAAGGAAAGAAGTCGTAGAGGTCACGACCATAAGTAACCCAAGAATTCTTACTCAAAACACGACCTCGCTTAAGAAGCCTATAGCTCAAGAATTTAAAACCTTCCCTAAAAGTAGTCATGTCATCATGGGCAAGGATCGGGAAACCTGGGTATGGTTGATGATCAATTTTAAAGCTGTCAGTAGCGAAAAATAACCTCATGAGCCAACAACCTCCATGCGGATAAAGCCAACCTCGATACAAGCCTTATAAGCTGAGTCGAGCGTCTTAAAACGTCTAGGGCTAACTCTCTGCGCGTCCATCAAAATCGGCTCAAACAACTTCCTGTCAAACTGTAATGTCCATTCATTCGAGAGCATGTATCGAGCCGCTGTACACGACTTCAAATTGCCAGCATCAAACAAAATCTGTAATTCAGCTAGCTGCATCAAAACCACCATATCGACATATCAGAAACTAACTATTGATTTAAAGTAAAACTCATCTATCTAAGAGCTTAAGGCGTCTCTAATATCTTTAATTAAAGAGATGGGGATAGTGGGAATTTTCGTTGCGCTCTCCGTGGGGACAGCTTCTGACAAGGGTTGGATAAGCTTGTTGCTTATTCAACTCTCCCCCAAAACCTGACGCACACTAATTCTCCGCTAACCACAATCCAACAACAATATAACCACTGTATAAAAAAACAGTATATGTAAAGTGTGTTAGAGGTCAATACCTAGTTAGGAAATTAGTCACAGGAAACATATCTTTATATCGCTGCTATGTGTCTACCGAAAACCGCAAACCGGAGATCTGCTGAAGAGTAGTATAGCCCAGCCGTTGGCTAAGCTCTTGCACTAACTGTTCTCTTGCCTGAGTATTTCTATCAATATCCCAGCCATTCACTAAATCGACCAGGCGGCATATCTTTTGCCCCACATAACCGCAGGGATTTATTCGCCCAAATGGTTCTAAATCCATAGTTAAGTTAAGTGACATACCATGAAACGAGCAGCCTTTGCGAATACGCATGCCAACTTGTGCCACTTTAGCACCGTCAACATATACCCCCGGAGCCTTGGGATCCACCACACCAACAATCCCATAACTAGCTAACAAAGCGACAATAGACTCTTCAACCGCTGAAACTAAGGCCCGTACACCCAAATCCAGTCGTTTCAAATCAATCATCACATAAATAACTAACTGGCCGGGGCCGTGGTAAGTTACTTGGCCTCCTCGGTCTACCTGAATAACTGCAATATCACCCGGCGCCAAAACGTGCTCAGCCTTACCGGCTTGGCCTTGAGTAAAAACAGGCGGATGCTCCAGCAACCAAAGCTCGTCTGATGTTTTCTCGTTGCGCTGATCAGTAAAATCACGCATCGCATCCCATACTTCCTGATAGTCGCAATCAACGCCTAAATCTCTGATAACTAACGAGGACCGATTAGCTGTCACGATTTTTCACAAAATCATTTTCACGCCATCAGCGGCTTTTACATCGCGATGAATAGCGTGAAGATGCTCAACACTGGTGGTAACAAAAGTGATATTAACCGAAACGAAACGCCCTTTACTACTCGGGCGCACATCGGGTTGTTGAATGCTATCAGGGGCGTGCACACCAATAATCTGATGAATTCGCAGAGCAAAATCATGAGTCGCATTCCCGACAACCTTAATAGTGTAAGTTGATGGAAAATCCATTAACTCCTCTAGCGGCGGCATATCTGTTGAATCAGTCATTAGTCAGCCAGCTCTAACCGAAGAAACCTTGAAAGAACAACCAAATCCCATGCCATAAGCGCTTAAATAAGCCGCCTTCTTCGACGCCTGTTTGAGCAACAAGTGGCGCAGTGTATAGCTCTTCACCATCAAGCGTAATACTTAGCTCACCGTACTCGGCTCCTTTTAATACTGGCGCTTTTACTGCACTATCGATAGACATCATCGCTTCAATATCTTGGTGACGACCACGCGGGATGGTTAAACTAATCGACTTACTTACGCCTAATTTTACTATGTCTTCAACGCCGCCCCATACTTTGGCTGAGCTTAATTCTGTACCTGGCGCATAAAGAGTATGTGTTTCGTAAAAACGAAAACCGTAGGCCAGAAGCCGTTGCGTATCGCGCTCACGTGCAGCAGAACTTTTGGTACCCATGACGACAGAAATTAAACGCATGTCGCTTTTTTTAGCTGACGCAACTAAACCATAACCAGCTTCTTGGGTATGCCCAGTTTTCAACCCATCCACTGACGGATCACGCCATAGCAAACGATTGCGATTAGGCTGCCGGATTTGATTATAGGTGAACTCACGCTCTTTATAGATTGCATAATCTTTAGGGTAATTTTGAATGATTGCTTTAGCTAACAATGACAAATCATAGGCTGAACTATATTGGTCGTTTGCCGGTAACCCATGAGAGTTTTTAAACTGGGTATCTTTCATACCCAACAACTCAGCATGCTTATTCATCAAATTGGCAAATTCATCTTCATTACCAGCCAGATATTCGGCCACCGCCACACTGGCGTCATTGCCAGATGAAATAATAACGCCACGATGAAGATCAGCTAACTTTACCTGTTTACCAACTTCTATCCACATTAGGCTAGAACCATTAAACACTGGATTTTGCGCCCATGCAGCCTCGCTAATCGTGACCATGTCAGACTTATCAACACGACCAGCCGCTAACTCAGCAGACAACACATAGCTGGTCATCATTTTGGTCAAGCTAGCGGGAGGAAGTTGTTCGTGACTGTTTTTATCAACTAATATCTGCCCACTATCAGCATCTATTAATATATAGCCCGTAGCACTCAGTGCCGGTGGTGCAGGTATAACTGCTGCCTGCGCACTAAGCGATGCGACAACAACTAAGAACAATAGGTATGATGATATCTTTTTAAACATAATCTCTGCGTATAAGTTTTAAAGGTTAATTTATAGTCTGTTTTTGTTTTTTAAACTAGCACAATTGTAACACGCAAGAGCAACAACTAGAGTCCATAACAGTAACTAGAGTGTTAATACCACTTACTCATGAATTAATTCAGCTTTACCTAGCTCGGCAAACAACAACATTATTGCAATAGTGTCGGCCTCATCATCATTAGCTAAAGGACCAATTTTAACCCGATAATCATTCCCTACTCGGTCAATAAGCACGGCGTGCTCCACTACCTCGGTTAAAGCAAGCCTCAACTCACTGGCATCGTTATAATTATCAAACTTATTGATGCTTAACCAAGGCTTGCTAACAACACTCTTTGTTATTGGTTTTTCTACCTTAGCCATCGCCACTGTAGAGGCTGATTTTTTAGCTCGATGAAATGCTTTCACATCAATCGTTTCCACTTCAACATTAGCGACACCACTGCCAATATAACCGAGCTTTGTTGCCGCTGCGTAAGACAGGTCAATAATCCGCTCCGAGTGAAAGGGGCCCCTGTCGTTCACCCTAACAATAGTTGTTTTACCATTACTCAAGTTAGTCACTTTGACATAACTTGGTATAGGCAGAGTTTTATGCGCGGCGGTCATGCCATACATATTGTATATTTCGCCATTAGAAGTGGTATGGCCATGGAATTTTTTACCATACCAAGACGCCCCACCCTGCTCCTTATACCCTTTGGCGGAAGGTAGTAAGGAGTAGGTTTTTCCTAAAACGGTATAAGGATTTTTATTACCGGCCTTTAGTATTGGATCCTCACGCGGCACTGCATCTTTTATTTCATTAGGATCCATTCGCGAGTCAGGCCCATGGTCTTGATGAATAGCGTAGCGCCCACCACCGCTTTTATAACTGCCACTGCATGAAGCTAATGCAAGCATGCATAGTAGACCCAGCGCTGATTTAACCCAACTATTACCCATTCTCGGCCGCTTTAATTTCTTGGCTTAAATGATAAATCGCCATGGCATATTTTTGTCTCGGGTTGTAACGGCTAATAACATAAAAATTAGTCAAGCCGATCCAATACTCATCACCGCTTATACCACTAAAGCTCATCGCAATCGCTTTTTCCGCTGGCTCATAGGCTACTGTAGAGATGTAACCAAGTTCAGCTAGTTCGGCAATAGTCTTACTAGGCCTTAAACTACGGTTAGCTTCTTCCTTGTCATAACCTTCAATAACAACTGCAGGCGCAGCAACAGATCCACCACTGATCCAACCATGATGTTTAAAATAATTAGCCACACTACCGATAGCATCCACTGGGTTAAACAAATCAGTAATGCCATCACCATCAAAATCAACCGCCAAGGTGCGATAGTTACTCGGCATAAACTGCGCCAAACCCATCGCTCCAGCATAAGACCCTAACTGCTTATCGGCCTGCCAGTCGCGCTCTCTCACTAACAGCAAATAGTTTTCTAACTCAGAGGTAAAATATGACGAGCGTCGCGGATGCTCGAACGCTAAGGTAGATAATGAATTGAGCACGCTAGCCTTACCAGTATAGCTACCATAGTTGGTTTCAACACCAATAATCGCCGTAATAACTGCTGGCGGCACACCATATTCTTGATCGGCCTGGGCTAAGGCTTCACTATGCTTTTGCATAAAGGCGATACCCTGTCTTACCCGCAGATCAGTGATGAAATGAGGCCGATATTCAGACCAAGGCTTTACTTTTTCAGCCGCGTTATTCATCGAGTCAAGAATTCTATTGTCACGATTCGCACTGGTAAATATTTTTTCTAGCTCCCCTCGATCATAGTTATACTCAGCTACCATTTTATCCATTAAGGCTTGGGCTTTAGAATTTTCAGTGTAATCAGCAAGTGTTGAGCTAGCCCCACCAATAACCGCAGTAGTTAATACACACCCTAAGATGTTTTTCGTCTTACGCAACAACAATTCTCTTCTCCTCTGTGCTAATAGACATAAGACATCCAAAGCCTGCCATTAGCGTTACAATTGCGGTACCACCTTGGCTAACCAATGGCAGCGGTACGCCTACCACTGGTAACAAGCCTGCTACCATACCCATATTCACACAAACATAAACAAAAAAAGTTAAGGTAATACTACCTGCCAATAAGCGCGCAAAACATTGCTGGGCTCGCAGGGCAATTAATAAACCTCTACCAATAATTAACAAGTACAACAGCAACAAACACAACACACCAATTAGGCCAAATTCTTCGGCTAGTACTGCAATAATAAAGTCAGTATGACTTTCCGGCAGAAAGTCCAACTGCGACTGGGTACCTTGTAGCCAACCTTTACCTTCTAAACCGCCCGACCCAATTGCTGTTTTAGACTGAATAATATTCCAACCGGCACCTAATTTATCACTTTCAGGATTCAATAGCGTTAACACCCGTTGTCGCTGATAGTCATACAATACGTATTCCCACGCTGGATAAATAGCCGCTAACACACAGAAGAATGCGCCAAATATTAAGCGCCAGCGAACACCGGCAAAAAACAATACAAACAGCCCCGACGAGGCAATCAATATCGCCGTGCCAAGGTCCGGCTGCTTAAATACCAATGCCGCTGGAATACCTAGTAATAACAATGTCACAAAAATATGTTTAAAGCTGGGAGGCAGCGCACGCTTGGCTAAATACCATGCAATTGTCATCGGGACCAATAACTTCATTACCTCTGACGGCTGAAACCGTATTCCTGGTAATGCCAACCAGCGCTGAGCACCTTTAGCACCAACCCCAACTAGCAGCACAGCAATCAACAAACCAATTCCAACCAAATACACCCACGGTGCCCAGCGCTGATAAAAGCTGACATTAAACTGGGCGACAGCAATCATTACTATATAAGCCACAATAAAAAAGGTGATCTGCCGCTTCATGGTAGAAAGGTCCATACCGCTGGCGCTGTATAAGACAAACAAACCGCCAAAGGTTAGTATTAGCAGCAGTATTAGCAGCGGAATATCAATACTAAAACGTGACGACAAAGAGGCGCGACGGGCAAAGGCTCGGTCCGAACCCGGCATACGTCTTAAGAAGTCCTCTTGCGCCATAGCTAAGGAGCTCCGCTTGTTTTAATCACTACTTTCATTGAGCAGATGCCACTCTATTGTACTTCGCTTTAGGCTTACCATCTTCACCGAGGAGATAAGCGTCCGTCACTTTACGCGCGATCGGTACCGCCGCCGATGAACCATCGCCATTTTCAACTATAACAGCTACCGCAATAACCGGATCTTCAAGCGGCGCGAAACCTATATACAAACCATGATCCCAATTATGTTTACTGATTTTAGTAATATCATATTCTTCATCTTGAGCGATACCAATAACCTGCGAAGTACCCGTTTTACCAGCCGCCTTATATTGCATATTTTTAGATTTACTATGGGCGGTTCCTCTAGGCGCATGGACTACCGCTTCCATCGCGTCAAAAATAAGATCCCAATTACTCTCTTTCACTAGATTAAAACGCTCGCCGACACGTTTAATGGGCACTTCGCCAGATATCGACTTTAGTATTTGCGGAGTATGCTTTAAGCCTTTACTCGCAATCGCCGCTGCAGCTACTGCCAACTGCAATGGCGTAGTCAGCATATAACCTTGGCCAATACCGACGTTTAGGGTTTCACCCGGAAACCAAACCTGATTTTTAGTCCGCCGCTTCCATTTACTAGACGGTAAAATACCGGTTTTTTCATTAAACAAATCTATACCCGTACGAACGCCCAAACCAAACTTCTCTGAGAAGTCATGCATTCGGTCTATACCCATTTTATTAGCTAGGTGATAAAAATAGACATCACAAGACTGTTCAATGGCGAGATGTAAATCTACATTATTGCCATGGCCATGTTTTTTCCAATCTCGAAAGCGCCTTTCATTATTAGGCAATTGAAACCAACCGGGGTCTTTTACAATAGTTGAAGGCTCCATCAAGTTATATTCAAGCCCAGCTAAACCAAAAATAGGTTTAATAGTAGACCCGGGAGGATACTGCCCTTGGAGTGCGCGATTAAACAGTGGTAAATCTAAAGATTTATTTAAGCGATCGTAATCGGTGCTACTAATACCGTTAACGAATAAATTGGGGTCGAAGCTAGGAGTGCTGACCAAGGCAATAACAGCTCCCGTTTTAGGATCAATCGCCACAACCGCACCACGCTGCCCTTCTAATGCATTGGCGGCAGCTTCTTGTACCTTCCAGTCAAGATTCAAGATTATGTCTCTACCAGGTTTTGGTTCGACCCGCTCTAACACTCGCAGCACTCTTCCTCGCGCATTAGTTTCTACGTTTTCATAACCTACTTCGCCATGCAAAACATCTTCATAATATTTCTCTAAGCCAGACTTACCAATGTAATTAGTGCCAGCATAGTTTTGTTTATCTATGCGCGCCGCTTCAGTTGAATTAATGCGACCAACATAACCAGACACATGCGCGAACAACTCACCCTTAGGGTAAAAGCGTTTCGCTAAAGCCTCCACTTCGACACCGGCAAATTTATGCCGATTGACTGCCATTAAGGCTATGTCTTGTTCATTGAGCTGAAGCTTAAGCGCAATAGATTGAAACGGACGGCGCCCTTTAGAGTTTTTGTGAAAACCTTCAATTTGCTCGTCGCTCAAATCTAACAAAAGTTTTAGCTGCGCCAATGTTGTCGCTAGATCATCTACCCTTTCGCGCACAATCGCCAACTGATAACTAGGCCGATTTTCAGCCAATAAGACGCCATTGCGATCAAAAATAAGGCCGCGCACTGGTGGCACCGGTCTAAGTTGAACTCGATTGCGTTCAGATTGAGTCTGATAGCTCTGATAGTTGGTGATTTGCAGACTATAATAGCGATAAGTCAAACCAGAAAATGCCGTCAACAACAGCAGGGCAATAATCATTAACCGATTGAAAAAAATCGCTTTTTCTTTATGCGGGTCTTTTAGCGCTGCCGGACTTGCCATCGTTTATTATTGTCTCTGCCGTGTCGTTAGCTTAGCGATGATACGGATGCCCTTGGGTAATCGTCCAAGCGCGATAAATTTGTTCTGCCAATATGACTCTAACCATCGGGTGTGGCAGCGTTAACGCCGACAGCGATAGTTTTTGCGCACTAGCATTCAACACTTCACTTGACAGACCATCTGGCCCACCAACAACTAACGCAATATCAGACCCGTCCATGCGCCAATCGTTCAGTTTTTGGGCTAGATCTTTAGTACTAAAAGGCTTACCCAACACATCTAAGGAAACCAATTTAGCCCCTTTGGGGCAAGCCATTAAAATTGCCCTGCCTTCTTGTTCAACCAATTTATTCACTGCGCTGGATTTTCCGCGTTTAGCTGTAGGGACTTCGATCACTTGCAGGCTTATCTCACCTTGCAGGCGTTTTGTGTATTCACCAACGGCGGTCTCCACCCATGCTGGCATTTTCGTTCCCACTGCCAACAGATAAACTTTCATTCAGCGCCATCAGTACTTGCATTGCCCGACCACAGCCGCTCTAAATCATAAAAAGATCGCGTCTCAGGCTGCATCACGTGCACCACCACATCGCCTAAATCGACTAATACCCACTCAGAGCCACTATGGCCTTCAATTCCAAGCGGAATAACATCATTCTTTTTTGCTTCAACCGCGACGTTATTAGCCAGTGCTTTAGCATGCCGGCTAGATGTTCCGGTACAAATAATCACATAATCCATTAGCCCGGTTAAATGACTCACTTCTATCGCCACAATTTCTTTGCCTTTTAAATCATCTAAGGCTTCAACTGCTAGTTCTTTCAGGGCCTCTGGCCGCATATTACTTCTCCACTTAGGTTTTAACTATAAAGCTGATGTTGCTCTATATATTTTTGAACTGCTTTAGGCAGTAAATAACGCACCGATTTATGCTCACTAATACGCTGCCGTAAATCACTCGATGAAATACTCAGCGGAGTTAACTCTACACTCATTACTCGCCCTTTAGACTGCTGTAATAGCTCGTCAGCATCATGCGCAATGCGCTCATGCCACCAGTTAAATACTTCGCCTGCGTTGGGCAAATAAAACCCGGGCCGCGTCATAACGATGACATGCACATAGTCAGTAAGCTCTTGCCAGCGCCGCCAAGCATGTAACTGATTAAATGCATCAATTCCCATACATAGACTTAGTGCCACATCAGCGCCAAGTAGCTTACGCATATTGATAACTGTATCAATCGAGTAAGACAGGCCTTGCCGCTTTAGCTCACAATCATCGACACTTAATATAGCTTCGCCGTCAACTGCTAGCGTTAGCATGGCCAACCGATGACGCCCTGCAACTTGATTAGCCTCACGATGCGGAGGCACCCCCGCCGGAATAAGCTTTACTTCATCACACCCTAGCTGCTCTGCTACTTCAGTCGCCATCCGTAAATGTCCATTATGTACTGGATCAAAGCTGCCACCAAAAATAGCTATATGGGGCAGGGTTTTAGATGATAAGGCCACTAAGCGTTAGCCTCTGACATGGCCATCACCCAACACAATATATTTCTGACTGGTTAAGCCATCTAAACCAACCGGACCACGTGCGTGCAACTTATCGGTAGAAATACCAATCTCTGCCCCCAAACCATACTCAAAACCATCGGCAAAACGAGTAGATGCATTGACCATTACAGAGCTTGAATCGACCTCGCGTAAAAACTGCCGCGACTTTGTGTAGTTTTCAGTGACTATTGAATCTGTATGCTGCGAGCTGTACTTGCTGATATGCGCTATCGCTTCATTGACATCATTAACAATTCTAATCGCCAATATCGGCGCTAAATATTCTTCATACCAATCATCTTCAGTGGCCGCAATGGTAGTAATAATAGTTTGCGTTATGCTACAACCACGTAACTCAACACCCGCATTACCATAGGCCACAGCAAGGCGCGGCAGCACCTCGCCAGCCACCGCGGCATTAACCAATAATGTTTCCATAGTATTACATGTACCATAACGCTGGGTTTTAGAGTTAAGCGCCACCGCAAAGGCCTTATCTAGGTCCGCATCGCTATCTATATATACATGACACACACCGTCAAGGTGCTTGATCACTGGGACTTTGGCATCTTTACTAATGCGCTCGATCAACCCCTTACCACCACGGGGTACAATTACATCTACATATTCTGGCATGGTAATTAACTGCCCAACCGCAGCACGGTCGGTTGTTTCAATCACCTGTACCGCGTTAGCAGGCAAACCCAGTGACTGCAAACCTTGACCTATACATTTGGCAATGGCTTGGTTAGCATTAATTGCTTCTGATCCGCCTCGCAATACAGCGGCATTACCAGATTTCAAGCACAAGCTGGCGGCCTCAACCGTTACATTAGGGCGACTCTCATAAATAATTCCGATCACACCTAGAGGCACGCGCATGCGCCCCACTTGAATACCAGAAGGCAAATAGCGCATGTCGCTTATCGCACCCACTGGGTCAGCAAGGCTGGCTACTTGCGTTAAACCTTCAATCATTAGCGCAAAGCTGTGTTCAGAAATTGCCAAGCGATCAAGTAAAGCAGGCTCTAAACCCCGCTTGTGGCCTGCATCCATATCCTTAACATTGGCAGCTAAGATATCTTTTTTAGCCACTAACAATGCATCAGCTATCGCCAACAATGCGGCATTTTTTACGCTAGTTTCTGCCTTGGCGATCAAGCTTGATGCTGCTCTTGCCCGCTGGCCCACTGCTCGCATGTACTGTTCAACGTTCATTAACTTTCACTTTCCTATAACTCTGCTTTAGCCTGTTAATACTCTATCTGCCGCTGCCGGTCTCGACTAACTAAGCGGCTTACATTTTAGCTGGCAGCTAAAATGTCCCCAGTATACCATTACGCTTACTATCTAGGCGAAAAAACACCTAAACACTTTATTCAAACATAGAGCTAAACACTGCATGGAATGGGAAGCGATTCAAGCCACAGCATCATGGCAATGGCTAATGGCACATCAACACTGGCTAGGCGGCATTATAATCGGCATCGCCTTTATTGAATCCTTTGCAGTAATAGGTATTATTGTACCGGGGGTAGTGCTACTTGCTGCCGCTGCATTTATTGCTGGGGCGGGGGCGCTAGACCTACCAACCACTCTTATTTGCGCATTTATCGGAGCAGTCATTGGCGACGGCATTAGCTTTTTAATTGGCCGCTACTTTCACAAGCATATTAATAATGTCTGGCCGTTCAAACAAAATCGTTCATGGTTGGAAAAAGGCGAATACTTTTTTGAAAAATATGGGTTATTGAGCATTGTCATTGGCCGCTTCCTCGGCCCAATCCGTCCGATAATGCCACTCGCTGCAGGGACTATGCACATGCCTGCCATCCAGTTCTATAGCGTTAATTTTTTATCGGCTATCGCTTGGGCTCCGGCCTACATATTGCCAGGGTTTATAGCAGGCAGCGCTACCCATTATGACCCGAGTATGCAGCGCTGGTTTATCGCCGGGGCCATAGTGCTGCTAGTGGCTGGAGCGGTAATTTTAAAAATCCGTAGCAAAGTTAATCAAACTAATTAATACGCACAAGCACATTACAAACCACTAAACTCTGTGCGTATAATGCGCGCCTTTATGCAACATTAATCGGAAACTCTATGCTTACAGCTTTAGCCGCAATTGTTATTGGCTTTCTTCTACTAGTGTGGAGCGCTGATCGCTTCGTCGCTGGGGCATCTGCCACCGCAACGCATTTAGGTATAGCACCATTAATTGTAGGCGTAGTCATCGTTGGCATTGGCACATCTGCCCCAGAAATGCTGGTCTCCATTATAGCCTCCGCTCAAGGCAACGCCAATATTGCTATTGGTAACGCACTAGGCTCAAACATCACTAACGTCGGTTTAATCTTAGGTGCTACTGCGATGCTATATCCATTGTCAGTACAGTCAGGGATCATTCGCCGCGAGCTGCCCCTCTTGGCGCTGATTATGATGGTGTCATTGGCACTGATGGTCGACGGGGTGTTATCGCGGTTTGACGGCACAATCTTAATCAGCGGCTTTGCGACTTTATTAGCGTGGTCTTTTTATCAAGCTAAAACACAACAAGGCGATACGCTAGAGGCAGAATTCAAGGCCGAGCTAGATACGGACATGACTCTAAAAGCGGCGCTAGTTTGGCTTATTGCCGGCATCACAATATTGGTACTGTCATCAAAGATTCTAGTATGGGGCGCGGTATTTATTGCTGAAGCGATGGGCATTAGTGATTTAATTATTGGCTTAACTATTATTGCTATTGGTACCAGCCTGCCAGAGCTAGCAGCTACTATCGCCGCCGCCCGCAAAGCTCAGTATGACATTGCGATAGGTAATGTAGTCGGCTCTAACATGTTTAATTTGGTAGGAGTGCTGGCGTTTCCAGGCTTATTAGCCCCCGGCACCTTTGATCCAAGTGTCATGCTTAGAGACTTCCCGGTGATGATAGCCCTTGCCGTATTATTAATTCTATTTGCGTCTAATTTTACCATGCGAAGCGCTGGCACTATAGGTCGAGTTAAAGGTTTTATTCTACTATTGGCCTACTCTGCATATATGGGCTTACTCTATCTACAAGCTGGCAACTAACTTAAATTTAGTTGTGCTCGATATCGTAAACGAGCAAAGCTTCAGCATAAGGTTTTACATAGGTACTCACGTATTTAATGTGTTCGGGGTGCTCTAAGTAAGCTTGCATTGCGTCAACGGTGTCAAAGCTAAGCGTAATACCAACATCATAGCTATCATCAACAGAGCTGCGGTCACTGGGTACAGCAGTACCAACTTTCATCGATGTCACCCCATTAATCTTCGATAGTATTTCAGCATTACTAATCATCGCCGTTATATCTTCTTGGCTAGCACTTTGATTTGCCCAGATAAACACAATATGACTTACCGCTGTATTTGCCTGCCCCGACATCAAGCATAGCAACAGCGTTACTGCTAACAATTGTCTAACTCCTAAATTCAGCATTGTGCTTCTCAATTAAGGTAAAACTAACCAGACAGGTCATCTAATAAATCATCAATTATTGCCAGACGCTGCATCGAACTGTCGCACTCTAACAATGCTAATTTATTAAGCTCATCAATCGGCATCACCTGCGC
Organism: uncultured Cellvibrionales bacterium; assembly: GCA_963933215.1. Classification (GTDB taxonomy): domain Bacteria; phylum Pseudomonadota; class Gammaproteobacteria; order Pseudomonadales; family CAWVSB01; genus CAWVSB01. The sequence continues at coordinate 33,879 of CAWVSB010000002.1, read as the reverse complement.
CAACTGCATACTTAACTTGTAAGCATCATTAATATCAATATCGAAATTAAGTCGAGCCCATGCGGGATGATCAAGCAAGCTTAGCAATACCTCTCCATGCTCAATATACTCCTGCGGCACCGAAATCTTTTCTTCACTCACTAGCATTTTTCCAAGCGTGCTAATCAAGTTATCTTTAGCCATTGAAAAACCACCGCAGTTGAATAAAGTCTGACCTTCAATCACTATTTCAAATTTATTATTAGGCAATGCATTCCAATCAACTATACGTGCCATGCAACCGGTACTTATCATTTTTGGAATAGCCGCAGTCACTGGCGCCGCAATTTCACTACCTTGGGTAATAAGCACCACCCCAAAGTCGGTATTAGTTTTTAAACTGTTTTTAACTAGGTCCACATAACGTGGCTCAAAAATTTGTAATGGAATACGTCCGTAAGGAAACAGGATTGTACCCAACGGAAATATTGGTATTTGCCCCATAGTAAAAAGCCTCTTTAGCTCGATTATTTAGCTAGATCGTTTAGCGACAATGTCGCCATTTCTAAATTATTCAACACCAACAACGCTTGTCCTCGACTGTCACCGCACATGGCTGACGATGGCATGAAATTCAAACAAACATCAGCTCGACCAGACTGGCCAAACAACGATTCAGCCCATCTAATTTCGTAAAGTTCTCTAGCGCCGCCTTATATGCTCCCTATCTGGTATAACTGAGGTGATAGAAAGGACAGACGCTACATCGACCTGGGCACTGTATTACTTTGCCTCTGGCCCAAAAGGTTTAGCCAAGATAAGTAATTTCGGCAACAATAATAAAGCCCCCATCAGAGCTGCAAACATTGCCGCACCTGTTAGTAAGCCAAAAATAATACTTGGGGTAAAATTAGACAACGTCAGAATACAAAAACCCATAATGATAATCAGTGAGGTGTAATACATTGCCCGCCCAATACTGCTATGGCATTTATACATCGTCTCAGTATAGTTTCTATTTTCAGCAAACTCTGCTTTGAAGCGATGAATATAATGAATAGTGTCATCTACGCCGATACCAATACAAATTGCAGCGATAGTAATGGTCATAATATCCAGTGGAATACCCGCTAGCCCCATACCGCCTAAAATAATAGCCGCCGCTAATAAGTTAGGTGTTATCGCAATTGCTGCTAACGGAATTGAGCGGAATAAAACAAAAAACATAATCATAATAGCCACAAAAACCGCACCCAAGGTCAAAATTTGCGACCGATATAAGCTTTGTAACATATTGTTATACAGCACCAACATGCCACTCAGGTTTACTTGCTCTTCTTTAAAACCTAGCTCATGCACAATGTCGTATCTAATTTTTTCTAACAACTGCGCGCGGTTTAGGCTGCGGCTTGTTTCCATCACTCTCAGTGACACTCTTATCTGGTTACTCTCTTCATTTAAATAAGGCCTTATCAACACATCGCTAACAGCAACGGGCAAACTATTTCTAGCAATAGCTAATTGAATATCATCAACACCTCCGTCCAAAATATCTTCTAATACTTCGTACAGTGTGGCTAATGATAAAACCTTGCCCGTTTCTGGTAGCGCGTCTAAATAGTTATGTAAACCAACAATGCGTTGCATACCGCTGCGAGTAAACCAAACATTTACCGGCTCATCACTAGTAGCCCCATCTTCAAAACCATCACCTTCAAAACTAGACCCAGCAAACTCATCAAAACCAGCACTGTCAAAGTCATCATTAAATTCATCACTGTTGTCAAAACCACCCTCAAAATCATCAGCGCCAAAATCGTCTTCGAAGCCGTCGCCAATAGCTGTCAGTGCTGCTAACTCTTGAGGATCAACATCAATCAATATATCTAGCGGAATGGTACCACCTAGCTCTTGGTCAATAGTTACCATACCTTGATAGATTTCGGTACTTTCATCAAAGTAGTCAATAAAGCGATTTTCAACTTTTAATTTAGTAATACCAACAATGCTTAAACCAGCCAAAATGAATGCGCAAAACAGCACTAAGCCACCACGGCGGTCTACTAACTGGGCAAAGTAAACAGTATAGGACTCTCCGCCAGAGGTTTTAGTCAACTGCGAGCGCGGCAGCAGCATTAATACGCTTGGCAACAACACAAACGATATAATAAGCGATAGTGTTACGCCCACCGTCATCATCCAACCAAAATCAATCACTGGACGAATGCCACTAACGACTAAGGAGGCAAAGGCTACCAAAGTCGTTAAGGTAGTGAACACACACGGTTTAATCATCAGCTTCACCATGCGAGTCACTAACTCACGTTGGCTAGCCTGTGAGTCACTTGCGGCCAGCTCTCGATAACGCACTACCAAGTGAATCAATACTGAAAGATTAATGATTAATAAAATTGCTACAAAATTAGACGAGATAACTGTTAGGCGCCAGTCAATAAGAGCAAAGTATCCCAAGGTTACAGAAGCCGTAATACTGCAGCCTAGCAGTGGCAAAAACACCCAGCGGAACTCACGGAAAATTAGCGCCATTAAGACTACAATAAAAATCATAATGCCGGTGCCAAATACTACTAAATCATTTTTTACAAACGCCACCATATCAACGGCAATCATTGGCACTCCACCTAGAAACATCTCGGCGCCATCTTTATAATCAACCAAAATATCACGCACCAAAGCCACAGTTCTTTGTTGTCGCTCAGCTACTTTTAAAACGTGATCCCTAAACAGCCGCTCAACACTAGTTAAGCGCTGTAGCTGCTGGGCACTAAGACGTTGTTCACGCTTTAACTTACGCAGCGATTCACGTTCGTTTAGCAATTCAAAGTAACGAACATCACGCTCTAAATTCATCTGTAATGCAGTAACTGAAGCATCGTTATTAGTGAGTAAGTTTTTATAAATTGGGCTATTGGCAAACTCTGCTCGCGCCAACTCTTTATCTACTCCTGGAGTGGACAAGGTGGTCAGATTAGAAGCAATGTCAGTCAGGCTAATTTTAGGACTATATAATAAAGGCACGTCTAATATAGAGCTGACTGAAGCTACCGTTTCGACAGCCAGCAATTTATTACGTAGTTCAGTTAAGTGAGCAAGTTGCTCATCAGCGTATAAATCTTCAACCGGCGCATAAGTCACTAGCAAAAACTCTTCCGATCCATAGGCTGCCGCTACTTGCCGCGAATACTCTAGGTCTTTATCACCTTCTAACACCAAGCTGTCTGAAGAGGCATCAAATTTAGTATTAGGTATTTGACTACCAAGCAACAGCGTAATTAACGCCAATACTGCACAAACGATTTTAGGACTGTCTATAACACTGCGTTCATAAGCTCGACTAAGAAAATCTAACATTAATATTAATCCGTTTTATGGCATAGCCTTTTGGTAAAGCTGCACCGGTACTATATTATTATTTCACGCTCTAGCTTCAGTTTTTAAATTCTAGCTTCTAGCGCCGCTAATAGTTTTTTGTATATTCCTGCGAAACTGCCATTACTCATTATCAAAATCGAGTCGCCTGCTGTTGCCTGTTCACACAACCGAGAAACCAGCTCATCAATTGAATTAGCCACTAACTGCCCCTCATAGCTTGCGACTGCGTCGCTCAAATTCCACTGTAAAGCAGTGCTTTGATACCAATAAACTAAGTCAGCATCTGTTGCGCTCTCGCACAGTTCATCTTTATGCACACCCATTTGCATGGTGTTTGAGCGCGGCTCTAGCACCGCAATAATACGCCCGCTGCCCGTTTTGGCTCGCAGACCTGCAAGGGTGGTGGCAATTGCTGTTGGGTGATGAGCAAAGTCGTCGTAAATTGTCACACCATCTATTTGCCCAATTACTTCCATGCGGCGCTTAACGCCTTCAAACTTAGTTAAGCTTTTAATAGCATTGCTAGGCGCAATACCGATATGGCGCGCAGCAACAACTGCTGCCATGGCATTACTTACATTGTGCTCACCCAGCAAAGACCAATTAACCTGCCCTTGTAACTCGCCATCTAGCCATATATCGAAGCTGCTGCCATCGCTACTTTTTAACTCGCTACGCCACTGGCATTGTGCATCACTGTTAGAAAAATACTGTGCCGGCGTCCATGCCCCCTGCTCCAGCACTTCATCTAGATTTGCAACACCAGCTGGCAATATTAGCAAGCCTTCGCTAGGCACAGTGCGTACCAAATAATGAAACTGTTTTTGAATCGCCGCTAAGTCGTCAAAAATATCCGCATGGTCAAATTCCAAATTGTTCATAATTAGGGTGCGCGGACGGTAATGTACAAACTTGGAGCGCTTATCAAAAAATGCACTATCATATTCGTCAGCCTCAATCACAAAAAAGTCGCTTTCGCCTGCCGCCGCCGACACCCCCATATTACTAGGAATACCACCGATTAAATAACCTGGCTTCATACCGTTATCATGCAATATCCATGTCAGCATACTACTGGTAGTGGTTTTACCATGGGTGCCACTGACCGCTAATACCCAACGGTTAGACAACACATTCTCAGCCAACCATTGCGGGCCAGAGGTATAAGCAATACCTTTGTTTAATACGTATTCCACCGCTTCATTGCCGCGACTCATGGCGTTACCCACCACAACTAAGTCGGGTCTTACCTGAAACTGCTGGCTGCCATAGCCTTCAAACAAGTCTATTCCTTGCTCGGTCAATTGAGTGCTCATAGGCGGGTAAACATTAGCATCAGAGCCAGTGACTTTATGCCCAAGCTGGCGCGCAATAATGGCAAGACTGCCCATAAACGTGCCGCAAATCCCTAAAATATGTATATGCATTAGTATCCTCGCTGATTGGAAGCAGTTTAACACGGCTATTGGCGAGTTATAACAAGCCATAGCGGCGCTTTGACGCTAAAATCAAATTTTAGTTGTAGGCGGAGATAGGCTATACTTTGGGCCGCTTAACAAATCAAAATTTTAACTAACATAAAGGCCTAGACCTCATGAGCTATGACAAAATTCCTGCTGGTAAAGATTTACCAGAAGATATCTACGTTGCTATTGAAATCCCAGCAAACCACGATCCAATCAAATACGAAATCGACAAAGATGCCGATTGCTTAATGGTTGACCGTTTTATGGCGACTCCTATGTTTTATCCAGCCAACTACGGCTACATTAACAACACCTTATCTGAAGACGGCGACGCGCTAGACGTACTAGTTGTCACTCCTTATCCAGTAGTGCCTGGCGCAGTTATTCGCAGTCGCCCAATTGGTATTTTAAATATGAGCGATGAAGCCGGTCAAGACGCTAAACTAATAGCCGTACCGCATGACAAACTAACGACGATTTATAAAGATGTTAAAGAAATCACTGATCTCCCAGAATTGCTAATTAGACAGATTCAACACTTCTTTGAAAACTACAAAGATCTAGAAGTTGGAAAATGGGTTAAAGTTGACGGCTGGGGCAATGCCCAAGATGCTAAAGAAGAAATCATGAAATCAGTTGCTGCGTACGAAGCCGCTAAGTAAGTTTTATGGTTATTAGAAGCCGAGCTTAGTGCTCGGCTTTTTAATGGCTTGGTGGATAAATAAATGAGCGCTTCTAACACATAAAAATGTAACGCAGCCTAGATCAATACACTTAGCAAAAGCTACCTAACTCAACTTAACGCTGCCACCGCATTATCGTGTTAATAAACCCTAAAGCTCTTGCCAAAACTTATTACCATACTTTTTCACTAACTTATTGTAAGAAATCATACTTCTAATTTCTTTTACATACTCATCGCCACGCTCGGAATACTTGGTTAAACCGGAAGCGAGGTCATGTCCACTAGGCAAGTCATCATTAGCTCTGGCTATAGCGCGTTTTTTTCTAAGACTGCTATAAGCTCTGCCGGTATTTAGGTTGAAAATATACCCGCCAACAGACTGTTGTGGACTGTCAAATTTTCGTACTTCGTGTTTGGTTCCAGCATTACGTTGCAGCGGGACTAATCCGCAGCCTTTGCTGTAACACCACTGACCAAAGAAGTTATTACCTTGCTTAGCAAACCTCGATGTACCCCACGCCGACTCGTTTGCGCTTTGCGCCAAAACTAATGATGGCGGAATCACATCGACTCGCACCAATAATTCATTGCGCTTGACTTGATCTATTTGCTCGCAGTTATTACTATATTTTTCACAAATATTTCTCAATTTATCACTAGGCTCACCTGCTTTTACTATGCGGCGATCTCGCATCACTTTTTTGTTTTCGGCTAAAACAAGCAGATACATATAGTCAAAAAAAGCCGTCTTCTTTTGTTTTACATCAGTATAAGAGGCAAAGTCGGGGATGGCTGAAAACACCACTGGCGAAAATAAAATGGTGCATAACACTATTAATTTTTTCATAAATAAACTCAATTTTTAATCATTATATTTAACTGGTCTGATTATGCTTGATAACGGATAAACATGCTTCAGTTTTAGTTATAAACGTTAACCTTGGGTTACTTTTTTGATTAAACAGTAATAGGCATACTCAGTTTTTATACTAGGAGGGTTACTGTGGCCGCCTACTAAGCTTTACAATAACTAACTGGATAAGTAGGTAAATTTAACATCTTAGCCGCCATCGCAGGAGTGGCTATAGGTCGACCATACTGTTTAGCTATTGCAACAACCTCTTCCACTAATTCAACATTAGAAGGTACTCGATCGCCGCTATAAGGCTCTAGGCCAACCTGTACGTGGCCGCCTAGACGAATGGCTTCTTCGGCAATACCGCAACCAACACAATCATCGTTAAAACTGGACACCAACCATGGCAAATCGCAATCACCCATCATACCTAGATAAGCATTTAGGCTAGCAGGGGTTGGCGGCATACCAAAAGGCAAATTGTCAGCACCGAAATAAAATTTAACCATGGCGCCGGCGGGTAATTTCCCGGCCCGATAGTAGGCTAAAATAAATTTAAGAAAGCTAGGTTCAAAGATAGAAGCACTTAAGCCAATATTTAACTTACGACATTGTTCTACATAATAAATAGAGTCATTCATATCATTGCGATAAAGCATGTCGGTGCCAATAAATAAACCGTCTTCACCGGCAATTGATAGATTAAATGTACCAGGATCGCAAAGGCCTTGAGCCAGCAAACCTTCTTCTGCCATGGCCGTTATATGACTATAACGCACTTCAACTGGAACTCCTTCTTGACCGACAGGCATTGTTGGCGTCAAAATCGCATCAGGTCGTTTAGACAACAAAGTGCGCCAGGGTCTGGCATAAGCCTCAGCATCAAGCTTGCCGCTGCCACCAAAAATCGCCTCAGAGGTATGATTGTGTATTAAAGCCGCACCAGCTTCCATACAGGCTATAGCATCAGCGACTATTTCATCATCGCTATACGGTACGTTTGGGTTTAGGTCTTTATTAGCTGAACCATTCAATGAGACTTCAATAATTAAAGGCATTCCGGCAACTGGCTTAGTACTCATAGACATTACCTAGCTATAGTTTTTAGGGACAAACGAAACGTTCAAATATTTCATCAAAATTGTGCAGCACAATTTCTTTCAGCTTAATATCTTGTGTCGCAATAAATTCATAAGCCTTGTCTTTATCAATCAAAGCCTCGCACTGGGAGGCAACCTCAAGCAGTGACAAATGCCAGGGTTCTTTCGCTATTCCATTGCCAGCTGACATATAAGGACGGCTAAATCCACAGAAATTCTGCTTGATTTCAAGTTTGGCATCTAGCCACGTGTAAAAGTCCGCGAACACACCGCCACCTTTAGTTTCTTCTACCGTAAGCTGCAATTTGTAGCCTGATGACATAGCGCTTGCGTCATAAATATCTATTTCACTACCCCAATGGTGGCGTGATAAACCCGGCAATGCTGACCAACGAAGAATAGCAAAGCTAAGCTCGTGCTCGGTTAAGCTACTTATATTTATTGGGTTTTCATCGTCATCTAGCACCGGCCTTCTGCCCGTAGCTTTTTCATTCCAAATAAGTAGCTGCCGTGCAAGTGAGCGATATGCACTGGCTATTTTGGGTTGAAAACCAGCCTTAACTGCCTCAGTACAAAATATTTGCCAAGCCAATATAGCTTTTGGATGTAATTGAAAACTTTCATTATCTTGCTGGAGGGAGACTAAATGAGAGCTATCTGCTCCCATACATTGCGCTAGGCTTATCATGAAATAAGTAACAGCTTACTTAAACCGCCGTACTTAGAAACAGCAAAACAAAACCTAAACCTGCGGTTAATAGCGCCTCTTTTGCTTTTCCCCACTGCAATAGACCAACAAAATAAGCTAACGGAGGCAATAATATAGAACATAATCCCCATGCGTAATCTTCTTTAAAAGCAGCAATGATCAACATTACCCAGCTAGCAATTAACGCGAAAACACCTATTAAACTTAATAGCGCTGCTATAGCACCCATACTTCTTCTCCGGTTGGTAAAATTATGCCGAGATACTAAAACCATACGCCTTTTGTAGCAACCAAAAATAGGCATAACTTATTGCGAATATTGACATCGACGCTATTATAAGCAAAAAATTAAACCACTTGTGAGAACGCCGTGACTGAAAAGATTGCTCTATGCCGACTAGATGAAATAGAAGACGGCAAAGCAAAAGGATTTGAAATAGGCGATAAGCCTATTTTTGCGGTGCACAAAGATGGAGAATATTTTGTTTATCACAACAAATGCCCACATTTACAAATAGAACTGGAATGGATGCCTGACCAATTTTTAGATATGGACGGGGAATTAATTCATTGCTCTACCCATGGCGCGCTGTTTTTAATCGATAGTGGTGAGTGCGTGTCTGGCCCCTGCCTTGGCGAGAGACTAACTGTTATTGAACATACTTTAGAAAACAATAACTTAATGGTGGCAGCAAACCTAGTATTAGACTAACAAGCCTGTCGAGCGTCTGTTAATGACGAAAACCAAGGTAGGCGCTGCGCCAGGGTGATTCCAGCCGTCGACAGATTGCAACCATAAGCTAGTACTTCAACCCCTTGTTCTATTGCTTGTCTCACCAGTTCACCATAAGCCACATCGATTTCATCGGCTGGGCAGACCACTTTTATACCGCTGTGCTGTACGCAAAAAAATAATATCGCCCTGTGGCCCTGCTTTTTTACTGCAATCAACTCATGCACATGACGGCTAGCGCGGGCACTAACTGTATCCGGAAACATGCCAATACCATGGTCAGTTAGCAAACTAACGCTTTTTACCTCAACAAAGCATTGCTCGCTGTTATTAGACAACACGAAATCGATACGGCTTTTACTACCTATTTTTACTTCGCGTTGAATATTGTCGTACTGCGCTAATGAGGCTAGCTGCTTAGCAATTAGCGCCTCGTCAACAATGTCATTAGCTTTGGCAGAATGGATGCCAATAATATGCCCAACATTAGTTTGGCTTAGCTCCCAACTATATTTTAGCTTGCGAGCCGGGTTATTATTCTGACTGAGCCACACGACACAACCAATATCGGCACAGCCGGTCATCTTGCCAGTATTAGCACAATGGGCGGTTACAACTGCGCCGTTCTCAAGCTCTACATCAGCCAAAAAACGTTTGTAGCGCTTGAGCAGCCTACCTTTGATTAAATTGCTCGCCAACCGCATTAAGTCAGTGCCTTACGCAAGCGACTAACGGCTTCCTGTAAACACGCCATGCTGGTGGTGTAGGCGAACCGCACATGGGTATTGCTGCGATGACTGCCAAAATCGACCCCCGGTGTTAAAGCTACGCCATGATTTTCCAGCATATCAATGCAAAACTGCTGACAGTCATCAGTAAACTTGCTGGCATCGGCATATAAATACAACGCTCCAGCGGGTTTATTGGGGATATGAAAACCAATATCACGAAGGGCAGGCAGTAAATAATCGCGGCGCTGTTTAAAAACATCGCGGCGACTGTCTAGTATTTTGCGGGTTGCTGGTTCAAAACAGGCCAAGGCAGCATATTGGGCTGGGGTAGACATTGAGATAAAAAGGTTTTGGGCTAACTTTTCCATTTCAGCTACAGCCTCTTCAGGCGCAACCAACCAACCCAAGCGCCAGCCAGTCATGCCAAAATATTTAGAAAAGCTATTAATCACAAACGCCTCGGCGGTAATAGATAAAATAGACGTCGCTTTTTCGTCGTAGTCTAAACCGTGGTAAATCTCATCAACTATTAATGTACCACCACCGCTACTTACTACTCTATACAATTCAGTAAGCTCGCTAGCGGTCAGTATTTCTCCAGTTGGATTAGCTGGGCTAGCAACCACGACACCGACCGTAGACGGTTGCCATGCGGCTAGCACAGCATCAGCACTAAGCTGATAGCGCTGCACTGCATCTACTGGTAGTAGTTGAGCAAAACCTTCCACCAATCGAATAAACTGGCGATTACACGGATAACCCGGATCTGGCATTATCATGCTATCGCCAGGATCAGTTAATAGCGCTGCAACTAACATCAACGCGCCAGACGCACCTGGGGTAATCATAATTCGCTGTGGCGAGATATTCAGTCCATAGTCATCTTTATAAAATCCCGATATTGCTTGGCGTAGCTCAGGGATACCACAGGCAGGCGTGTAATGAGTTTGACCTGCTTGCAAGGCCGCTATACCGGCGTCAACAATTGGCGGGGCGGTATCAAAGTCAGGTTCGCCAGCTTCAAGGTGCATGATGCTTCTACCCTGCGCTTCCAATTCTTTGGCGCGAGTGAGCACTTCTACCACTCGAAACGGTTCTATGTCGCTCATCCGCTGGGAAAACTTGGTCATATTGGCCTTAAGTAATTAACATATATATAAGCGAGGCATTCTAGCAGTATAATTATTGCTGGTTCAGCTTATCTACCAATCCCCTAGGGCTGGAATGACAAGCGATAGTTTATTAACTGTTAACAAACTATTGGCGAAATAGGCCAACATCTGGTACTTTTTGCGGCTTGAAAAAAAATCGCAGGGATGAATTTAATTAATCTCTGCTAATACAGCAATATTAGATTAAATAAGACGAGGCAATTCTCATGGCAACAGCTAAAAAAGCAAAAGCAAAAGCAGCTGCGAAGAAAAAACCGACAGTAACAGCTAAGGCAAAATCTGTAAAAAAGACGGTAGCTAAAGCAAAGGCTAAGCCTGCAGTTAAAAAGAAAGCGGTTGTTAAAGCGAAAGTCAAACCTGTTGCCAAGAAAAAATCTTTAGCTAAAGCTAAAGCGAAGCCTATTACAAAGAAAAACACAATAGTGTCAAAAGCTAAATCAGCAGTTAAAAAAGCCGCAACTAAAGCAAAAAATGTTCTTAAGCCAAAACCAGCTATTACTAAAGCAAAAGCTAGCCCTGCGGCCAAAAATAAACCTGCAGCAAAAGCTAAACCAGTTGCTAAAAAGTCTGCTGCCAAAGTAAAAGCCAAACCAGTTGCTAAAAAGAAAGCGGCTGTAAAAACTAAAGCCAAACCGGCTGCCAAAAAAGCTGCTACTAAAGCAAAAGCTAAGCCAGCTACAAAAAAACCTGCACCAAAGGCCAAACCTATTATTAAAAAGAAACCGGCGATTAAAGCCAAAACTAAACCAGCTGCTAAGAAAGTAGCCCCAAAAACTAAGCTGGCTGCTAAAAAAGTAGCTGCAAAAGTTGAACCAGGCGCTAAAAAGCCTGTACCTAAGGCTAAGGCTATTGCTAAAAAAACGCCGCCAAAAGCTAAACCTGCTGCTAAGAAAAAAACTGCTAAAGGTAAGTCGGCTAAAGCTACGGCGAGTAAGGCAACAGTAGATATCAAAGCCTATCGCGCAAGAAGTGGCGAAGAGTACATGAACGAGGTACAAAAAGATCACTTCAGAAAGCTGCTGCTATCATGGAAGTCTGACTTAATGCAGGAAGTTGATCGTACTGTTACTCATATGAAAGACGAAGCATCTAACTTTCCTGACCCAGCTGACCGTGCAACACAAGAAGAAGAATTTAGCCTGGAGCTAAGAACTCGTGACCGTGAGCGCAAGCTGATAAAAAAAATCGAATCTACAATGGAATTGATTGATGATGATGACTACGGCTGGTGTGATTTGTGCGGCATTGAAATTGGCGTACAACGCTTAGAGGCTCGTCCAACAGCAACTCTATGTATTGATTGCAAAACTCTTGCCGAAATAAAAGAGAAACAAGAACGCGGCTAAGCCGCTTTAATAATAGCGTTTTTTTTGGTTAACATTGCTGTGTCTAATACTACCGCTGCGGTTAAACACTATATCGGGCGCTTCGCGCCCTCACCTACCGGCCCATTACATATGGGTTCACTGCTTAGCGCAGTGGCCTCATATTTAGATGCCAAAGCCAACAACGGCAAATGGCTATTACGCATTGAAGACATTGATCCGCCGCGTGAAATAAAAGGCAGTAGCCAAGCGATTATTACTAGCCTGGAAGCTCATCACCTGCTTTGGGATGGTGACATCTTATGGCAGCATGACCAGCATGATTATTATCGAGACTGCTTAACTGATTTAACCACACAGCGCTTAATTTATGCCTGCGATTGCTCAAGAGCGCAGATAAATAATGGCATTTATTCTGGCCATTGCCTTGAACGCAACGCTGCACCGGCACCGCCATTTGCGCTGAGATTAAAAACAACTGCGGCAGATATTGAATTTACCGATCAGATTCAAGGGTATTTTAAGCGAAATATTGCCAACCAAGTTGGTGATTTTATTTTGTGGCGTAAAGATGAATTACCGGCCTATCAATTAGCTGTAGTGGCTGATGATGAATATCAAAACATTACGCATATTATTCGTGGTAGTGACTTGCTAGACTCAACGCCACGCCAGATATACTTGGCCAAGGCCTTACAGTTAAAGCCTGCAGCTTATGGCCACTTACCCGTATTAGTGAATAATGATGGCCAGAAACTAAGCAAGCAACACCATGCAAGCCCTATAGATGACAATACACCAATAGATAATATCTACTATGCATTGCACAAGTTAGGACAAGTACTACCTGCAGAAAAACCCAGTGTGGTGGCAGAACTTTTAACATGGGCTATTGATAATTGGGATATTAAAGCGATACCACAACAAATGTCGTTGCCACAAAGCTAAATTTTGGCAATTGCAGGCACCACAGTGGTTAAGTACCATAGTGTAACTTCATCGCAAGGATTGACTGCACTTGTATAGCCAACGCACATTATTACTGATTGTTTTATGGTTGCTGTTTTTCTCCCCGGCCATCGAAACGTGGATGTACCCAGGAGATAACGCTTGGTATAGCCCATATTATTTTTGGCTGGCATGTATTATTTTAACTTTTATCGCAACCAAATCTAGGAATAATAATGAGCTTTGAGCTATGGCATATACTTGTCATCGCACTCGGTTATTTATCGGTACTATTTGCAATAGCATATTGTGCCGACCGAAATATCATCCCTGACCGCTGGATAGGCCACCCAGTAGTTTATGTATTGTCTCTAGGCGTGTTTGCCAGTGGCTGGGCATTTTACGGTATTATTACTGTCGCCCAAGAATATGGTTATATTTACCTAGAGTATTATTTTGGTATAGCAGTGTTCTTTTTCCTTAGCCCTTATATTCTCCAGCCCATTTATCGCTTATGTAAAACCTATCAACTCTCTAGTATTGCCGATTTACTAACCTTCAGGTTTCGCTCATCTTGGGCAGGTGCAGGTATTACCATTTTTATGCTACTGGCATTGATGCCGTTACTGGCCCTGCAGATTCAAGTAGTTTCTGAAACCACTTTTATTCTTACTCAAGCCACATTAGTTGAAGGCAGTATACGAGACAGCCATGCTGGTCTGGCACTCGCATTCTGCGGGGTAATTATTTTATTTACTGTATTGTTTGGCGCGGGCCATGTGTCCTATCGTCGCCACAACGGCTTAGTAGCGGCTATAGCCTTTGAAACAGTTATTAAATGTATTGCACTGCTAATTGTTGCTACCGCATCCGTTACCGTTATCTTTGATGGTTTCGATGGTTTAGACCAGTGGCTTATTGCCAACCCTCAGTTAATGTCTCAATTGAATGACATCAACACCAATCACTCAATTAGAAATTTGCTGCTGATTTCTTTTGCCGCCGTTATAGGTATGCCACATATGTTTCATATGCTGTTTAGCGAGCACCCTAGTACCCGGTCAGTCAATATATCCTCCTGGGCTGTGCCACTATTGCTGGTGGTGATTAGTATTCCGGTATTACCTATTTTATGGGGTGCCCAAGCCGCTAATGTCAGTTTAGATACAGATTATTATGTATTGGGTATTGGTTTAACGATTGGCTCACCGGTTGTCACCATGGCAGCTTTTATTGGCGGTATGTCGGCAGCAAGCAGCGTCATTATTATTTCAACTATCGCATTGGCATCAATGTGCTTAAATCATTTAATACTGCCGTTTTATCAACCCAGCACCAACAACAATATTTACCGTTGGTTATTATGGGTACGCCGGGTTCTCATTATTGCCATTATTCTGACCGGATTTTTCTGCTATTTACTGTGGCATGGAAGCACTCAATTAGCCGATTTAGCAGTGTCTGCATTTAGTGGTGTTCTACAATTTTTACCGGGCTTAATCGCCCTACTTTACTTTCCAAAGGCCAATCGTCAAGGTTTTATCTGGGGTTTAGCTGCAGGCTTTGTCACTTGGTTTTCAACCTTACTATTACCTATTGTTATTGGTGATAGTCCCTCACCCATGTCTTGGTTAGGCCAAGAATATAGCCCCTATGAGTATTGGAGTATTGCCAATACGATCAGCTTACTGATGAATGTTGCTGTAATGGCAGCAGTGTCAATTTATACTGAAACCAGCGAGGAAGAAAAATCGACTGCTCATTTATGCTCGCTCGATAACTTACAGCGACCGCAACGACGCTTATTAAGCTTTGCCACAACCGATGAGTTTGTCGAAAGCCTATCAAGTGCGTTAGGCAAAGATGCATCCACCCGAGAAATTGATCGAGCCCTACTCGACATTGGAATTAGCAGCGGTGAAGTCCGCCCTTATGCCTTGCGGCGCCTACGAGATAGGATAGAGGTAAATCTATCTGGT
This sequence comes from uncultured Cellvibrionales bacterium, assembly GCA_963933215.1. Taxonomy (GTDB): domain Bacteria; phylum Pseudomonadota; class Gammaproteobacteria; order Pseudomonadales; family CAWVSB01; genus CAWVSB01. The sequence continues at coordinate 18,803 of CAWVSB010000002.1, read as the reverse complement.
TTGTTAGGCGCATCAGTCGCCCACGATATGATAGACAGACTTATTCCATATAAGTTACCTACGCGCGCCGCTGCCGATGATATCCGTCTACTTGAGGCGCGGATTGAGTCCAATCAAGAGCTTTCAGGTGTTGAAACTGAACTGGACAAACTACGTCTATTACACAGACAGACATTATTACGCCTACCTATTGGTGTTTGCTCCCTCGATGCTGATTTTGAGATATCTATGTGGAACCAAGCTATGACAGAGCTCAGCGGCGTCGATGAAGAAACTGTTGTCGGCTCATTCGCCGCGTCGCTGCCACCACCATGGGATAAAATCATCACCGACTTTGCTAATTCTAATGATGAGCATCGTCATAAAACCATGATAATGCTAGGTGCTAAAAAGCATTGGCTGACTCTACATAAGGCCAGAAAAGAAAGTGGCGTTAATGCACAAAACGACCAAGTGATTTTGATAGAGGACGTTACCGACCTGCAAATGCTAGAAGAAGAACTAATGCATAGTGAACGGCTAGCATCTATTGGCCGCCTTGCTGCTGGGGTTGCCCATGAGATTGGCAACCCAGTAACCGGGATTGCCTGCTTGGCCCAAAACTTACATTATGAAACTGAAACAGAGGAGATTAAGATCACTGCCGATGACATAATCACTCAGACCGAACGCATTAGCAGCATTGTTACCAGTTTAGTGAATTTCTCCCATGGTGGCGCTCATGCACCTACCATAGAAAATAGCATATTTTCTGTTAAACAATGCGCTGATGAAGCGATAAAACTACTGTCGCTTGATAACGATGCCACCGCGGTAAGGTTTAATAACTGTTGTGATAACAGCGAAGTGCTAGGCGACTATCAAGGTTTGCTGCAAGTATTTGTAAACTTACTCAGCAATGCGCGCGATGCCAGCGACACTGATGACTACATCAGCATAGATTGCCACAGAGAAGATGATCAAGTGATTATAAAAGTGTGTGATGCGGGTCATGGAATAAGTAGTGCGCAGCAAGAACAGATATTTGAACCATTTTTTACTACTAAAGAGCCCGGCAAAGGCACTGGCTTGGGTCTGGCCTTGGTGTTCAGTATTATTGAAAATCATCAAGGGCAGATAAGTGTTCGCAGTCCGATTAATTTGGATTATGGCAGCGGCACTGAATTTTCTATTCACCTGCCTGCCAAATATTAAAGGAGCGCCAACCCGCTTAAACTGGAAATACTGCGCAAGAGAGAGTATTTTATTCACTATAGATTAATGCAGCTTTGAGACAAACTCATACTATGACCAAAATTTTGATAGTTGAAGACGAAGAGATTATCCGTAATGCGCTCAGTAAATTACTGACTCGCAATCACTATGATGTAGAACAAGCAGCATCAGTCAAAGAAGCAATGACGAATGATGTATCTAAATTTAATTTGATCATCAGCGATTTGCGTCTGCCCGGCGCCCCTGGCACCGACTTAATTAAATTGGCTGGTGCTACACCGGTCTTAATAATGACTAGCTACGCCAGTTTACGCTCCGCAGTGGATTCAATGAAGGCCGGCGCGGTTGACTATATCGCCAAGCCATTTGATCACGAAGATATGCTTAAAGCCGTAGCCCACATTATTGAAAGTAATGAAAATCAGCCGGTAATGCATCAGTCTCACAATAAAGTATCGCTACCAGGCATGATTGGCAACTGCTCAGCGATGCAGCAGCTTTACGATATGATATCTAAAGTAGCGCCGACCACAGCCACTGTATTAATTCAAGGTGAAACAGGCACAGGTAAAGAGCTGGCTGCTCGCGCGGTGCATGCGGCAAGTAGTCGATCAAATAAACCTCTAATTTGTGTAAACTGCGCGGCGATTCCTGAAACCTTAATTGAATCAGAGCTCTTTGGTTATGAAAAAGGCGCATTTACTGGGGCTGTAGCCAATCGCATGGGACTAATTGAAGCAGCCGATGGCGGCACCTTATTCCTAGATGAGATTGGAGAGCTACCACTAGAAGCGCAGGCGCGCCTGCTACGTTTTTTACAAGAAGGTGAGATCCGAGCAATAGGTTCAATTCAAACCCGTAAAGTCGACGTGCGATTAATTACAGCAACGCACCGAGACTTAAAAGCACTGGCGAGTGAGTCGCAATTTAGGGAAGATTTATATTACCGAATAAACGTAATGCAGTTAGATTTGCCACCATTGCGGGCTCGCGGTAAAGACATTTTGGAGATAGCGGAAGAACATTTATTCAAACTATCTGCAGACTTTAACAAACCGAATTTGTACTTTTCGCCAAAAGCAATTCAAGCCATTACTACTTACCAATGGCCAGGCAATGTTAGAGAACTAAACAACGCAGTAGAGCGCGCGGTAATTTTATGTGACGAAGATGAAATCAATTATGAGCTACTTAACATCGATATTGAGCTAATTAACGTCACCAAAATGGCATCGACCAACTCAGCCTTAAGCAAACAATCGCCATTGAGCAATCAGACACATAATGATCCATCAGAAGATTTATCACTGGAAGATTACTTTCAGCGATTTGTTTTAGAGCATCAAGATACTATGAGCGAAACTGAGCTAGCACAAAAACTTGGAGTGAGCAGAAAGTGCTTATGGGAGAGAAGACAACGCCTAGGGCTGCCCCGTAAAAAAACTAACAAAACTCAAACACAGGCAAATAATTAGCCTAACAAAGGCTTAATAGTAACGTTACTTTTGACGAAATACGGTAACAAACAAGGGTAAAATGGGTAACAAATAGAGTGTTTTACAGGTAACCCTCAACCATCAAAAAATATTAAGCGTATGTTTTATAAGGTTTTTTTAAAATATGGCACAAGCAATGCATTTACTAGAGTATAATAAAAACAATAAATAAAAATAATATAATAAAAGATAATAAGAAAAATAAGACGAGACCTAGATGGGGAAAGAAGAAATTCTTTCCCCATCTTACTATCTGGGCTTTGTAAATCTCCGCTAAACTTCCCTTTTGCTTAATACCTCTATGCTTGTGCTAGAATACTGGCTGCTTAAATTCAGCATGCTGTATAGGCATATACAAGAGAGCGACTTTCAAGTAATCAGGTCAATTTCTATCACTACTTATAACCTTAATAAAACGGCCACTAATTAACGATGACAAGTAACCAATAACCGTGCATACAATTTCTCGTGACGAACATAATATTACCCGCAAGCACATAAGCCCTGCCGCTTTAAAAGTTATGTATCAACTCAACGAAGCAGGCTATGAGTCCTATCTCGTTGGTGGTGGTGTTAGAGATCTATTACTTGGCGGCCGACCTAAAGACTTTGATGTAGCAACTAACGCAACACCAGAGCAAGTTAGAAGCGTCTTTAAAAGTTCTCGCATTATTGGCCGTCGCTTCAAAATTGTTCATGTCCGCTTTGGACGCGAAATAATTGAAGTCACCACCTTTCGTGGCGACAGCCAAGGTAAAGACGCGCCTAGTAATATAAAACACAAAAATAATATAATGCAGCAATCTGACGAAGGTATGCTGCTGCGTGACAATGTCTACGGCGGCACTATTGAAGATGATGCCATGCGGCGAGATTTTACTATCAACGCCTTGTATTACACCGTTCAAGGCTTTGCGATTTTAGATCATTGCGATGGGATTAAGGATTTAAAGCAGCAAAAAATACGTATGATTGGGGACCCAGAAACACGCTATCGGGAAGATCCGGTAAGAATGCTACGTGCCGCTAGATTTGCCGCCAAGCTAGACTTCGAAATTGAACCGCGTACCGCCGACCCTATTCATGATCTGGGTTATTTACTTGGCGATATTTCTTCTGCAAGGTTATTTGATGAGTCACTGAAGCTATTAATGGGCGGCTACGGCCAAGCGGTTTTCACACAGTTACAGCAGTTGGACTTATTCTCAAAGTTATTTCCAGGGACTCAACAATGTATTGACGATGCCCCACAGCAAACGGCTGCCCTTATCGAAGAGGCATTAAAAAACACTGATCGCCGCATTGCCCAAGAGAAACCAGTTACGCCTGCATTTATTTATGCAGCACTGCTATGGCCAGTTGTTCAGCAGTTAGTCGATAAGGCGAACGGTAACGCTCCTCCCAGTCAAGCGCTGCAACAAGCGGCCGACCATGCGATACGCCAGCAAATAACTAATACTGCGATACCTAAACGTTTTTCGATTGCCATGCGTGAAATTTGGGACATGCAAATACGCCTTGAAGATAGACCAGGTAAGCGTGTTTATAGCATATTGAGCCATCCCCGGTTTAGAGCCAGCTATGACTTTTTATTGCTGCGTGAGCAGGCAGGTGAGCCCCTCGGCGATCTTTGCCAGTGGTGGACAGAGATCCAAAATGTTGGCGACGACAAAAAAGACAGCATAATCAATGCATTAGGTAACCAACCTAAAAAACGCCGCCGCAAGCCCAAGAAAAAAGATAGCCCTCCTGGCGATAAATGAACACGGCTTACATCGCCTTAGGCGCCAATTTAGGTCAGCCCTTAAACCAACTTAATCAAGCCATTACACTACTCAATGCATCGCCGCATATATCCGTTATTACTGCTGCCAGTATTTACCAAAGCATAGCCATTGGCCCTGGCGAGCAGCCCGATTATCTAAACAGCGTTGTGCATATTACTACCATGCTAAGCCCCGCCGATTTACTAGCCACCCTGCATGGTATCGAGACTCATTTAGGCCGAGTCAGAACAGTCAGCTGGGGTGCGCGAACGCTTGATTTAGACCTTTTACTATATGATGAATTTACCAGTACAACATCAGAGCTCACTGTCCCTCACCCTAGAATGTGTGAAAGAAATTTCGTTATCTACCCCTTGCTGGAAATTACCACAACGCTGATACTGCCTAACGGACTTAGTTTAGAAACTATTGCGCAAAAACTTGTAAATGTGGGAATACAGCGTAAAAATAGTTTCAACTCCCAACGCATGCAATGGATGAACTAAATGCAGCAAGCTACTGACAAAGCAATTGTTTTAAGCGCTGCCCCAAGGCATAACTTTGTTGCTGTCGAGGGCCCGATTGGGGTTGGTAAAACTACCTTATGTAAAAAGCTAGCCAACACATTCAATTACCACACATTATTAGAAAACGCTGACAACAACCCATTTTTAGAGCGCTTTTATAATAACGAAAATGTTGGCCTTGCCACCCAATTATACTTCCTCTTTCAGCGCAGCAAACAGCTAGCTGAATTACACCAAAACGATATGTTTGACCCGCGCAGGGTAGCTGATTTTCTAATTGAAAAAGACAAACTATTTGCCCAAGCCAACCTAGATGCTGATGAATACGATCTATATCAGCAGGTCTACCATGAGCTGCAACCGAAATCGGTTAGGCCTGATTTAGTTATTTACTTACAAGCGCCGGTAGATACGCTAATAAAACGTATTATTAAACGCGGTATTATTGCCGAAAAATATATTAATCGTGACTACTTGGAACAACTAAACGAAGCCTATAGTCAATTTTTTCTATATTACGACGGCGCTCCGCTATTGATAATCAATGCAACTGATATAGACTTCGCCGATAACGACCAGCACTACCAGCAGTTATTAAGCTATATCCAAGGCATTACTAGTGGTAGACATTACTTCAACCCTGCCATTGCAGTTTAATGGCAGCTAACCAGAGTATTTCTCATGGCGGCTATTACTCCACAAACCCTGAAAATCCTAAAAAAAGACGGTAAAAAGTTTTGTTGCGTCACCGCTTACGATAGTACTTTTGCCGCAGTATTAGACCAAGCAGGCATCGAAACCATATTGGTTGGCGACTCATTAGGAATGGTCTTGCAAGGTAATAAAGACACTTTGCCAGTAACCATCGAAGACATGTGTTACCACGTGCAATGTGCTAGCAGAGGTGCATCTAACGCCTTAGTGATTGGCGATATGCCATTTATGTCCTATGCCACTTATGAGCAAACACTAGATAACGCCAGTGAACTTATGCGCGCCGGTGCCCATATGGTAAAAATGGAAGGCGGTGAATGGTTATGCGAAAGCATTAGTGCATTGACTGAGCGCGGCGTGCCGGTATGTGGCCACTTAGGCCTAACTCCGCAATCAGTAAAGGGCTTGGGCGGATTTAAAGTACAGGGTCGACTGCCAGAAGAAGCTACTGCAATATTAGAAGATGCTATCGCACTAGAAGAAGCTGGTGCGTCGATGCTAGTACTGGAATGCGTTCCCAGTGAGCTGGCCGCAAAGATTACTCAAAGACTATCCATACCGGTAATTGGTATCGGTGCAGGCCCGGATACAGACGCGCAAGTATTGGTTTTACATGACATGCTGGGACTCAATGCAAGAGCGCCCAAGTTTGTCAAAAACTTCATGACTGGAGCCGATAGTATTCAAGCAGCCATTGAGGCATTTTCTAGCGCAGTAAAAGACGGCTCGTTTCCGGCAGAAGAGCATCAATTTCATTAGAGAAAACCACTCTAAACAGTTGATATTAAACATTTTTTAATATCCCTGTGATGTTTAGTAACAAACATTGATAAAAAGCGCTTCTGTTTGTAACATTTTTATCTATAAAGGTAATTGCCCAGACCGATCTATTGCGGCATACTCCGCCAGCTCAGGGCTATATGTGGCCTAAGAATTGGTAGAAAGCGCCTTGTGATTTGGCTAACTTTAACCTTACTGTAATAAAACTACAGTTCGAACGATTAGGATTGCTATGCAGACAATAAGTACCGTCAAAGCATTACGCAATGCAGTGAAAACTGCGAAGCAAGCAGGTAAAAAAATCAGCTTTGTGCCAACTATGGGTAACCTCCATGAAGGCCATCTACAATTAGTCCGCCGCGCTAAGGTTGTATCTGACTTTGTTGTCGTTAGTATTTACGTTAATCCGCTGCAGTTTGGTGAGGGCGAAGATCTAGATAATTATCCGCGTACTTTATCGGCCGATAAGCAAAAACTATTTGCTGAAGGAGCCGACTTACTCTTCACTCCAAGCACTGAAGAGATGTATCCAAATATGAATACCGCACCTCCCACGGTTGTATCGGTGCCAAAAATTTCTGAAACTCTATGCGGTCAAAATAGACCTGGTCATTTTGCTGGCGTAGCGACAGTGGTCAGCAAACTATTCAATATGGTACAGCCAGAAATTGCTATTTTTGGTAAGAAAGATTTTCAGCAATTACTTGTAATTAGAAAGATGGTAGAAGATCTTTGCCTGCCTATCGAAATTATGGGCGTCACCACTGCTCGCGCTGAAGATGGCTTGGCTCTGAGCTCACGCAATGGCTACCTAAACGAAAACGAGCGCGACATTGCGCCTAGACTACACAGGATATTACTCGACTATCGCGATGCTATCGCCAGTGGTTTTGATAACTATCCTGATCTTCAACGCTACGGCACTGAAGATCTGAAACAAGCTGGTTTTAAACCCGACTATTTCAGTATTCGTGATGCTAAAACACTAGAAGACATTACTGTAGACACTGAAGAAGCGGTAATCGCCGTAGCTGCCAGCCTAGGCGCAACCAGGCTAATAGACAATACTACCTTAGCAATTAACCCATCAAGCGATTGGGGCATGCTGGCTAGCCAATAAGTGCTAGCCACAAAGATTGTTATTTCCTGATTTTACCTCTCTGCCACTGGCTGGTTAGTGCTCAAAGCCAAACTAAACTGATTAGAAATCAAATATTTATAATCCAAGCTGTCGTCTTGAATATTATTGATTTAAGATTAACGGCTTTGGACTAACTTTATAGCACTAGGCAGAATAATAATGACCGACGTTACTACTTACCCCGTACCAGCTAGCGCAAAAAAAATCACTCACATGACCGACGAGCAATATCTCGCCGAATATAATGCGTCAATAAGCGACCCTGATGCCTTCTGGGCAAGTAAAGCCGAGGCGCTTTTGAGCTGGCAACAGCCTTGGGATCAAGTCTGCCAGTTTGATTTTATCAAAGGTGAGACCAGTTGGTTTAGCAACGGTAAATTAAACGTTAGCGAGAACTGTATTGACCGCCACTTAGCAGATCGCGCTGATCAGACGGCCATAATATGGGAAGGCGACAACCCCAATGACAGCAAACATATTAGCTATCAACAATTACATGATGAAGTGTGCAAGCTTGCCAATGCCTTAAAAACTCGTGGCGTTAATAAGGGCGACAGGGTCTGCATCTACATGCCGATGATTCCTGAAGCGACTTATGCCATGCTAGCTTGCGCTCGTATTGGCGCGGTTCATTCAGTGGTATTTGGTGGTTTCTCACCCGAAGCATTAAAAGACCGTATTCTTAATTCCGATTGTCAGACAGTCATTACCGCCGATGAAGGCGTGCGCGGTGGCAAAAACATTCCATTAAAAGCCAATGTTGATAGCGCATTGGCAGGCTGCCCCAAAGTTAGCACCTGCTTGGTGGTTAAACGTACCGGTGGTGAAATTAACTGGAATGATAAAATTGACGTGTGGTATCACCGCGCCGTCGACAGCGAAGTGAGTACCTGCTTACCTGTAGCGATCGACTCTGAAGACCCTTTGTTTATTCTTTACACCTCTGGCTCTACCGGCAAGCCTAAAGGCGTTATGCATACTACAGGCGGATATTTATTAGGGGCCACAATTAGTTACAAATATATTTTCGATCATCAAGAAGGCGAAATTTACTGGTGCACCGCTGATGTAGGCTGGATAACGGGGCACACCTACGCTTTGTATGGACCATTAAGTAATGGCGCAACGACGGTCATCTTTGAAGGCGTGCCTACCTACCCCAATGCGTCGCGCTTCTGGCAAGTAGTCGACAAACATAACATCAATATTTTCTATACTGCGCCGACAGCTATACGCGCATTAATGGCCCAGGGTAATGATTTTGTAAATAGCACCTCAAGGCAAAGTATTCGCTTATTAGGCACTGTGGGTGAGCCAATTAACCCTGAGGCTTGGGAATGGTATTACCGCACGGTAGGCGAAGAACGCTGCCAGATTGTTGATACTTGGTGGCAAACCGAAACGGGCAGCGCAATGATTACGCCGCTACCTGGCGCAACAGCGTTAAAACCGGGCTCTGCCTCACGCCCATTCTTTGGTGTACAGCCAGCAATTTTAGACAGCGATGGCAACGAGCTTGAGGGTGCCTGCGAAGGTAACTTAGCAATTAAATCCTCATGGCCCAGCCAAATACGCAGCGTCTATGGCGACCACCAACGGATGATCGACACCTACTTTTCAACCTACCCTGGCTACTACTTTACTGGCGACGGTGCCCGTCGTGACGACGATGGCTATTACTGGATAACTGGGCGTGTTGATGACGTATTGAACGTATCTGGTCACCGTATGGGCACTGCTGAAATAGAATCAGCCTTGGTGTTACACGATGCCGTTGCCGAGGCCGCTATCGTAGGCTACCCCCACGATATTAAAGGTCAAGGGATATATGCCTATGTAATCCCAATGAACGGTGTCACCCCTAGTGATGAATTACTAAAGCAGCTGCATGCAATGGTGGCCAAAGAAATTGGCCCTATCGCCAAGCCTGATTTAATTCAGTGGGCACCGGATTTACCAAAAACTCGTTCTGGTAAAATTATGCGCCGTATATTGCGGAAAATAGCCGCCAATGAGCTAGAAAACTTGGGAGACACAAGCACATTGGCTGACCCAGGCGTAGTCGATCAACTGATCGAACAGCGCCTTAATAGATAGTTTTATTTAATAACAGCAATAACTTATAAATAACCATATAAAGCAGACATAAAAAAAGGGAGCCAATGGCTCCCTTTTTACTACTTAGGAAATTACTCTGCAGTAGGTGCAGGCTCTGCGACTGGCACAGCTTCCGCACCACCCATTTCTTTCATAGTCAGCTTAATGCGGCCGCGGTTATCCACGTCTAACACCTTAACTTGTACATCTTGACCTTCAGTTAAGTAGTCACCAATATTCTCAACGCGCTCTTCTGCAATTTGAGAAATATGAACCAAACCATCCTTGCCAGGCAAAATATTCACGAAAGCACCAAAATCGACAATCTTATTCACTTTACCAGTGTAAATTTTGCCGACTTCAGCTTCAGCCGTTACTGACTCAACCATTTCTCTAGCAATGCGCATTGCATCACCGTCAGGAGCAAAAATGCGCACAGTACCATCATCTTCGATGTCGATATCAGCGCCACTGGCTTCAGTGATTGAACGAATCATCGCTCCACCTTTACCAATTACGTCGCGAATCTTGTCAGAGTCAACCTTAACCATTGTCATAGAAGGCGCGTTATCAGATACCACACTACGAGAAGATGAAATCACTCTAGCCATTTCGCTTAGGATTTCTAACCGAGCTACTTGAGCTTGATCTAGTGCAACTTCCATAATGTTGGCATTAATGCCTTCAATTTTAATATCCATTTGTAGCGCAGTAATACCTGCAGCAGTACCAGCTACTTTAAAGTCCATATCACCTAAGTGATCTTCATCACCTAAGATATCGGTTAAAACTGCGAAACGATCGCCGTCTTTAACCAAACCCATTGCGATACCAGCAACTGGCGCAGTTAATGGAACACCAGCGTCCATCATTGCTAAACTTGCACTACACACACTAGCCATAGAGCTAGAACCGTTTGATTCTGTAATTTCAGAAACCATACGAATGGTGTAAGGGAAGTCTTCAACTGAAGGTAATGTTGCCGCAATACCACGACGCGCTAAGCGACCATGACCTACTTCACGACGACTAGTAAAGCCGATACGACCGCACTCACCTACAGAATACGGAGGGAAGTTGTAATGCAGCATGAAGTTATCTTTACGAGAACCTTCTAATGCATCGATGATTTGCGCATCACGACTAGAGCCAAGCGTGATAACACCCAAAGACTGAGTTTCGCCACGAGTAAATAGTGCAGAGCCATGAGCTTTTGGCAGCACACCAATTTCAACATCAATGCCACGAACAGTGCGGTTATCACGACCATCAATACGAGGCTCGCCATTCAAGATGCGACCACGAACGATAGACTTTTCAAGCGCTTTAAATAGATCTTTTACTTCGCCAGCATCAACGCCGTTATCAATTGTAACCAATGTTGCCATTGCTTCGTCACGAACGGTACCAACTGCAGCATAACGCTCCATTTTGTCAGTTAGACGATAAGCTTCACCAAGAGCGGCACCGAATTGAGACTCAAGTGCAGTAGTTAACTCTACATTTACCTCATCAGCTTCTACTTCGAATCTAGCTGTATTAACTTCTTTGGCTAGCTCGCTAATAGCTTCAATTGCTACCTGCATTTCTTGATGGGCATACAATACCGCACCCAACATCTGGTCTTCGCTTAGCTCTTTCGCTTCTGACTCAACCATTAGCACCGCATCGCGAGTACCAGCCACAACCATATCCAGTGCTGAATCAGCTAGTTGGCTATAAGTTGGGTTTAAAATATAGCCGTTGTCAGCATCATAACCAACCCGAGCGCCGCCAATTGGACCGTTAAAAGGAACGCCAGAAATAGCCAATGCTGCAGAAGTACCTAGCATTGCAATAATATCTGGATCAGTTTGCTTTTCGGCAGACAATACAGTGATAACTACCTGTACTTCGTTTTTAAATCCTTCTGGAAATAAAGGCCGAATTGGTCTGTCGATTAAACGAGAAGTTAGCGTTTCTTTTTCTGAAGGACGTGCTTCACGCTTAAAAAAACCACCAGGTATACGACCTGCTGCATAAGCTTTTTCTTGATAATGCACCGCCAATGGGAAGAAATCTTGCCCAGGCTTTGCGGTTTTAGCAAATGTTACTGCGGCCAAAACAACAGTGTCATTCATACTGGCAATAACGCTACCCGCTGCTTGACGTGCAACGCGACCGGTTTCTAAGGTGATTGTATGCTCACCGTATTTAAACTGCTTAATTATAGGATTCACAGATTCTTTCTCCATCTGGATGGAACGACACATAACCACGCCCCCATGGCGTAGCTATGTAAAACAAGTCTACCTACGTAGGCCAAGACTACCGATTAACTTGGTGTAGCGCGCAACATCTTTACGCTTCAAGTAGTCTAGTAATTTACGACGTTGGTTAACCATGCGGATTAAACCGCGACGAGAGTGGTGATCTTTACCGTGGTCCTTGAAGTGACCTTGAAGTTTGTTGATATTAGTTGTCAACAAAGCTACTTGTACTTCAGGTGAACCAGTGTCCCCTTCGCTAGTTTGATATTCTTTTACAATTACATCTTTTTCTTCAGCTGATAAAGCCATTTTTCTTTCTCCAAATAATATGCCCATGACTGCTTAAAAGACAATCAATCGATTTAAGTAGAGCCTACCCGTGCATATTTACAGATAGGTTCAGGTTGTTCGAGCCTCTTGGCTCACTACTAAACGACGCGGCGTTATCCGCCCATCCTCTAATACTTCTGCTACGCCTAAAAACTCACCATCTTGATCGGCTACTCTTACTAGCCCTTCAGTTGGCAAATTAGCAGCAGCCACTGGCTGCCCCTGACATAAATAAAAACTACTATCGCTATCCAAATTCACCATCGGCATCGTTTGAATCGCGTAATCAACTGACCTTAATAAACCATCGAGATGATCAAAATCTTGGGCTTCACCTAGCTCTAAAATCTCATCTAAGCTAATGCATTCATCTATTCCAAAAGGGCCACTGTTGACTCTTCTTAGCGCGCTAACATGAGCACCAACATTTAACGCTGCGCCCAAGTCTTCTGCGATTGAACGCACATAAGTTCCCTTGGAGCAATGTACTCTTATCTTTACTTCTGCTAGAACGCCGGCGGTAAACCCCTCTAAACTTAGCTCAAAAATAGTGACTGTTCGAGCCTTGCGTTCTACTTCTTCGCCGCGCCGAGCTAACTTATACAAGGGCTGGCCTTCATGCTTAAGCGCGGAAAACATTGACGGAATCTGCTGAATTTCTCCGGCAAATACAGATAGTGCTTCTTCAACTTGTTGCTGCGTTATATGTGACGCATCAACTGTTGCTGTTATTTCTCCATCTGCATCGCTGGTGTTACGTGTCTCACCCAATACAAATGTGCTTAAATAAGTTTTGTCAGCATCTAATAAGTACTGAGAAAACTTAGTGGCCTCACCCAAACATAAGGGTAGAACACCTGTGGCTAATGGGTCTAAAGCACCCGTATGACCGGCTTTTTGTGCAAAAAATGCACGCTTAGCTCTTTGTAATACCCCATTTGAAGTCAAACCGGCGGGTTTGTCTACTAAAACTATGCCATCAACCGGGCGCCCTTTACGGCGTCTAGCCATTTAGTCTTCACCATCTAGGTTATCTTCTTTCTTATCTTCGCCGGCAATACGCTTATCCTCAGATCTGGCTTTAACAATTAAATTAGTTAACTGGGTGCCGCGCATTACACTGCTATCGAAAATAAATCGCAATTTAGGTGTCGCTCGCATTGAATGCCGGCGTGAAAGCTGAGTACGTAAAAAGCCTGCCGCATTGTTTAATACGTCAATTGCCTCGGCACTGTCCTCTTTACTATCGACGCCAATAATAGTGACGAACACCTTGGCGTAGTGAATATCTCTACTAACATCGACGCTGGTAACCATCACCATACCGATACGCGGATCTCGAATCTCTTGCTGTATTAACTGAGCCAACTCTTGTCTCAGAAAATCTGAAACTCTGTCACTTCGAGTAAATTCACGTGCCATCAGGCATCAACCTTTTTGTGCTTAACACCAAAACTAAATTTATGATTACAGCGTTCTAGCAATTTCACGAGTATCGAATACTTCGATCTTATCGCCAGGACGAACATCGGTATAATTCTTCACGCCGATACCACACTCCATGCCATTGCGAACTTCTTGGACATCATCTTTAAAACGACGCAATGACTCAAGTTCACCTTGATAAATAACCACTTCATCACGTAATACACGAATTGGTTTACTACGGTGTATGGTGCCTTCAACAACCATGGAGCCTGCAATAGATCCAAACTTAGGTGAATTGAACACGTCGCGTACTTCTGCAATACCCACAATTTCTTCACGTAATTCTGGTGATAACATACCTTCAAGAGCTTGCTTCACATCATCTAACAAGTCATAAATGATTGCATAATAACGTAAATCAACACCTTCAGTTTCAACAACTTGCTTGGCAGTTGCGTCAGCACGAACATTAAAACCAAAAACCACAGCACCAGAGGTAGCCGCCAAACTAATATCAGATCCGGTAATAGCACCAACACCGCTAGCAACAATATTCACTTCAACTTCTTCATTACCCAATTCGAGCAGTGAAGACTGAATAGCCTCTAAAGAACCACGAACATCGGCTTTAACGACTACATTTAGCGACTTAACTTCGTCACTACCCATACTACTAAACATATTCTCTAGCTTAATAGCTTGCTGCCTTGCTACTTTCGCTTCACGATCTTTAATTTCGCGGTGAGCAGCAACTTCCCGCGCCTGCTTCTCATTTTCTACCGCAACAAACACATCACCTGCGCTAGCAGTGCCACTTAAGCCTAGAATTTGAACCGGAATTGACGGCCCCGCTTCTCTAATTGGCTTACCGTCTTCATCAAGCATTGCTCTAACACGGCCATAATGCTGCCCTGCTAAAACGACATCGCCTTGACGCAAAGTACCTTCTTGAATAAGTATGTTGGCAACGGGGCCACGACCTTTATCCAAGCTTGATTCAATAACCAGACCTTTTGCCGGCACATCAATAGCCGCTGTTAACTCTAGAACTTCTGCTTGCAGTAGAATTGCGTCTAGCAATTCATTAATGCCTTCACCAGAGTGGGCTGACACGGGGATGAACTGCACATCGCCGCCCCAATCTTCTGGAATAACGTCTTTAGCGGATAATTCGTTTTTAACCCGCTCAGGATCAGCTTGCTCTTTGTCCATTTTGTTAATGGCAACAATTATTGGTACGCCGGCAGCTTTAGAGTGCTGAATAGCTTCTTCTGTTTGCGGCATAACACCGTCATCAGCGGCTACAACCAGAATAACAATATCAGTGCTTTGAGCACCACGAGCACGCATTGCGGTAAACGCGGCATGCCCAGGGGTATCCAAAAAGCTAATCATGCCTTTATCAGTTTCAACGTGGTAAGCACCAATATGCTGAGTAATACCGCCAGCTTCTCCAGTCGCAACCTTACTGTTACGAATATAATCAAGCAGCGAGGTTTTACCATGGTCAACATGGCCCATTACCGTAACTACTGGCGCTCTTCCAATTTGTTCACCTTCATGATCAACTGAAATATCTAACGCGTCTTCAAGCTGTGTATCACTCACGTATTTAACCGCATGGCCTAACTCTTCCACCACCAAGGTCGCAGTATCACGATCAATTGTTTGGTTAATAGTAACCATGGTGCCCATATTCATCAGAGTACGAACAACGGTACTCCCTTTAATCGACATTTTCTTAGCTAGCTCGCCAATATTAATCGCCTCAGGAATCTCCACTTCATAAATTTTCTTTTCTACTGGCTTCTCAAAGCCATGTTTTGAGTGCTCAGGGTGAACAACTTTTTTCCCTTTACGACGCTTGCCACGAGCAACCCCACCAGACTCCTCTTCATACTCATCATCAACGGTCAAATTAAGTGAATGTGTTTGACCACGGGCAACTTGACCTTTTTTGCGCTTAGGGCGACGTTCTTTTCGCTCATCTTCAGGTTTGGTAGAAGGGGCTACTTTTAAGCGCTTCAGGCTATCGCCTTTTTTACCAGCTTTAGCAGGTTTAGCGTCTTCTGTAGCTGCTGGAGCAGCTTTTGCTGCCACCGCTGCCACTACCTCAGCCTCTTTAGCCTCTTTAAGTTTGATCTTTTCAGCGTGCGCATCACGCTGTGTCGCATCTTCTTGAAGACGACGCTCAGCTGCAGCAAGACGAATCTTCTCAGGATCAAAATCGTCTTCTTCAGGTACTGCGACAAACTCATCTTCATCTTCGACTGTAGCTTCTACTTCTACAGGAATTTCTACTTCAATAGGAGCTTCTACTTCAATAGGAGCTTCTACTAATGGCTCTTCAACAACTGAAGCTTCCTCTACCACAGGCGTTGCCAGCACCGGCTCAGCTACAGCTTCAACAACCTCTAAAACTGGTTCTTCGATAATCGGCTCTTCAACTACCGGCCGTTCACGCTTCACATAAGTACGCTTTTTACGCACTTCTACTGCGACAGTCTTCCTACCTTGTCCACCAGCAGCTTTTAAGGTGCCAGTAGTTTTGCGCTTCAAAGTGATTTTTCTTGGTGCAGCGGCACTCTCACCATGAGCATTCTTCAAAAATGCTAATAGGGTTTTCTTATCATTATCAGATACCGCCTGGTCTGCGCTATTATGCGGCAAGCCTGCTTCTTTCATCTGACCAAGCAAACGCTCTACTGGGGTTCCAACTACGTTTGCTAATTCTGTCACTGTCACTTCTGACATGTGCTCTTCTCCTGTGTGCTCAAGTTCTTGATTTACTGTTATTTACTATCTAGTAGTACTTAATACCTAAAAGTACTACTCTTCTTCAGCAAACCAAGGTGCCCGTGCTGTCATAATCAATACCCCGGCACGTTCTTCATTCATATCATCAATATCTATCAAATCATCAACCGCCTGTTCTGCTAGGTCTTCCATAGTGACAACACCACGGCTGGCCAATACAAATGCCAAATGCTTGTCCATACCTTCCATAGTTAACAAGTCTTCGGCAGGTTCTGAAGTTTCTAAAACTTCTTCAGAGGCAATTGCTTGGGTTAACAAAGCATCTTTCGCTCTTGCGCGCAGCTCTTCAGCAATTTCTTCATCAAAACCATCAACGCTTAATAGTTCTTCAAGTGGCACGTAAGCCACTTCTTCAACCGTGGTAAAGCCTTCGTCAGCTAATACGCCGGCAACATCTTCATCAATATCTAAAGCTTTCATTAACACTTCAACAATTTCGCCAACCTCACGATCTTGTTTATCGGCAGCTTCATCAACGCTCATCACACTAATGTTCCAGCCGGTTAACTCGGACGCTAGACGAACATTCTGCCCCCCGCGACCAATCGCCTGGGCCAAATTTTCTTCTGCAACCGCAACGTCCATGCTTTTTGAATCTTCATCTACAATAATAGATTCAACTTCAGCCGGAGCCATAGCGTTAATAACTAACTGAGCAGGATTATCGTCCCACAAAATGATATCAACGCGCTCGTTGTCTAATTCATTTGATACAGCTTGAACACGCGAACCACGCATACCAACACAAGCTCCGACTGGGTCGATACGGCCGTCATTAGTTTTAACGGCTATTTTGGCTCTAGAACCAGGATCACGAGCAGCGCCCCGAATCTCAATTACTTGCTCTGAAATTTCAGGCACTTCAATTCGAAATAGCTCGATCAAAAAGTCATTACTAGCACGGCTTAGCTTTAATTGCGGGCCACGTGCTTCTGGATCAACTTCCATTAAAATGGCGCGAATTCTATCGCCCATGCGGAAGGTCTCACGACCAATAAGTTCTTCTCTGGGCAATATCGCTTCAGCATTGTTACCAAGGTCAACGATCACACTGTCACGAGTTACTTTTTTAACAGTACCGTTTAATAGCTGGCCAACTTTAGATCGATATTCGTCAGCTATTTGTCCACGCTCAGCTTCACGTACTTTTTGTACAATAACTTGCTTAGCTGTTTGCGCTGCAATACGACCAAAACCTACATTTTCAATCTGCTCTTCAAATACGTCGCCAGGTTTTAAATCAGCGTCTTTTTCAATCGCTTCTTCAGTAGTAAACTGAGTACCTAATAGCGCCATCACATCGTCATCAACGACTTCCCATTTACGAAAAGTTTCGTAATCGCCTGTTTCACGGTCAATCACCACGCGAATATCGGACTCTTCGTCGTAACGCTTGCCGGCTGCAGTTGCTAAAGCAATTTCAATAGCTTCAAAGATGACATTCTGAGGGACACCTTTTTCATTAGAAACCGCCTCGGCCACCAATAAAATTTCTTTACTCATCGTCCTGCCTCACTTACTTCAATATACTAAAAGTTTAAATTATCGATTTAGTAACACAACGCTAAACCATTAAATATTGTCTTGCCAAATCAAACTGGCCTTTTCAATACCGTCAACTGGAAATAAATACTCATGATCAGCAACAGCCAGCACCAAATCTTCATTTTCCACGCCGGTTAGGGTACCGGTATATTTTCGCTGCCCCTCATAGGGAAACCGCAGCTGTAACTTAACCTTATGACCGATATAACGGGCAAATTGATCTAACTTATATAGCGGTCTATCCATACCTGGCGAAGAAACTTCCAACTGATACTCACTTTGAATCGGATCTTCAACATCTAATATAGCTGCACACTGACGGCTAACACCCGAACAATCATCAATACCAATGCCATTTTCGCTATCGATATAGATACGTAGCATTTGATTTTTGCCATTACTATGAAACTCTAAGCCCCATAGATCAAACCCCATACTTTCAATAACGGGTTCTAGTAATTCAGTTAATAGCTCTTGCTTACCAGCCACTTAGTTTTGCCTAATTTCAAATACAAAAAAAGGGCATAAAGCCCAACTTTAAAAACATATACGCCGAATAACAAAAAACCCCATAAAGGGGTTTAAGGCGTATTGCTTGTCAGTGCCGAAAACCGGCAACGAGACAAAAAAGTTCTCGTCTAAGATTTGGTAGCGGGGGCTGGATTTGAACCAACGACCTTCGGGTTATGAGCCCGACG
>CAWVSB010000001.1:0-348259 GCA_963933215.1 uncultured Cellvibrionales bacterium | reverse complement strand
AAAAAACGCCAGTTGCACTTATTAAAAGCACAACTGGCGTTAATGGCGGTTTACTTAAACGCGTTCAATAACGGTAGTGATACCTTGGCCTAAACCAATACACATAGTTGATATACCTAAGGTTAAATCGCGGTCTTCCATCACGTTCAACAACGAGCCAGTGATACGCGTACCAGAACAACCAAACGGATGTCCTAACGCAATCGCGCCACCGTGAACATTCACCTTGTCTTCCATTTTATCCAACAAGTCTAAGTCTTTAAGCACCGGTAATGCTTGTGCAGCAAAGGCTTCGTTCAGTTCAACCATGTCAATATCATTCATGGTTAAGCCAAGTTTCTTCAGCGCTTTTAGGGTTGATGGAACCGGACCATAGCCCATAATTGATGGATCAACACCGGCTAATGCCATGCCTTTAACGCGAGCAATTGGTTTTAACCCTAAGGCGTTAGCTTTTTCAGCCGACATCATCAACATAGCCGATGCACCGTCAGAAATTTGCGACGATTGACCCGCCGTTACCGTCCCACCCTTGGGATTAAACGAAGGCTTCAATAATGCCAAACCTTCTAAGGTAGTTTCTGGACGAATAGTTTCATCAGCAGTGATAGACACTAAAGCGCCATTAGCATCGTGACCATTAATAGGGATAATTTCACGGGCAAACTTGCCATCAATTGTTGCTTTATGAGCAAGCTGGTGTGAACGCAGCGCTAGCTTGTCTTGATCTTCACGGCTAATGCCATGCATCATTGCCAGCATTTCAGCAGTCATTCCCATCATGCCAGCAGCTTTCGCTACCGAGCGACCCATCCGTGGGTTAGGATCAACATTCGCTGCATCCATCATTGGTAAATGGCCCAAATGTTCAACACCACCCACTAGGTAAACATCACCCACACCCGCCATTATATTGGCTGCGGCAGTTTGTAGTGCGCTCATTGATGAACCACACAAACGGTTTACAGTTTGTGCAGGAACGTCATGGGGCAGGCCTGCATTTAGCACAATCATTCGCGCCAAGTTCATGCCTTGCTCGCCACGCTGGATAACACAACCCCAAATAAGGTCATCTATCTCTGCTGGGTTTAATGCCGTGTTGCGCGCTAGCATGCCTTTTATTACTTCAGCCGATAAATCATCTGCTCTTACATTACGAAAACAACCGTTCTTTGAACGCCCCATTGCTGAGCGGGCGTAGTCTACGATCACTGCATCTCTTGGATTTAAACTCACAGTATTTCTCCTTAATTGGCCCGTTGATTAATAATAAGTTCTGTTGTTTGCTAGCATGTCTTGCATCTCTGCGGTTAGCTCGTAAGCTTTACCCAAGTGTGCAAACTTAGCTGAAATCTCAGCCATATATGCCATGCCGACTGTATCCATCCAGCGGAAAATACCACCACGAAATGGCGGAAAGCCAACACCGTAAAGCAAGGCTAAGTCAGCCTCATTTGCAGTACCAACAATACCCTCTTCTAAGCAGCGAGCCATTTCAATTGCCATTGGCAGCATCATGCGAGCAATAATGTCGTCTTTTTCAAACTCAGCACGCTCTCCAGCAACGGGCGCAATCATGTCATACACCGCCTCGTTAACCGTTTTCTTTGGCTTGCCACGTTTGTCGTTTATATAATCAAAGAAGCCTTTACCGTTCTTCTGGCCATAACGATCTTGCTCATACATCACTTCAGTGGCCGTTTTAAAGGTAATCGCCATGCGATCAGGGAAACCATCAGCCATTACTTGCGCGGCATGAACACCAGTGTCCATACCAACAACGTCCATTAGGTAAGCAGGACCCATTGGCCATCCCCAACGTTCCATTACTTTATCTATCGCTTGAAAGTCAGCGCCGTCGCGGACTAAGGCATTAAAGCCGCCAAAGTATGGAAACAATACGCGGTTAACTAAAAACCCTGGGCAGTCATTTACTACAACGGCTTTTTTACCCATCTTGTTGGCATAAGCCACAGTGCGGGCGATAGCATTGTCAGAGGTTTTTTCACCACGAATAACTTCTACCAAAGGCATCGCATGTACGGGGTTGAAAAAGTGCATGCCACAGAAATTTTCTGGGCGCTCTAGGGCTTCAGCCAAGTGGGTAATAGAAATCGTAGAAGTGTTAGACGCTAAAACCGCATCTTTATCAATATGCTTCTCAGTTTCAGCCAACACCATTTGTTTAACTTTAGGGTTTTCTACAACGGCTTCAACAACAACATCTACTTTGTCAAAACCATCATAGCTTAGGGTTGGGCTAATGCTGCTTAAAATGGCACCCATTTTTTCAGGCGTCATACGGCCACGGCTAACGCGCTTAGCCAACAATTTAGTCGCTTCAGACATACCTAAATCAAGACCAGCTTGATTGATGTCTTTCATTTTAATTGGCGTACCTTTAAAAGAGCTTTGGTATGCAATACCGCCGCCCATAATGCCAGCACCCAATACTGCAGCGGTGCCAATTTTCTTGTCAGCTTTCTTTTCCCAAGCTTTAGCTTTTTTGCTTAGTAATTGGTCACTTAAAAACACGCCAACTAATGCACTAGCAACCGGTGTTATTGCCAATTCTGCAAATGCTTCTGCTTCAACTTGCAATGCATCATCCAAGCCCATTTTATAAGCTTTCTCAATCACTTCGACGACTTTGATAGGCGCCGGATAATTTTTACCCGCTTGCTGACCAACCATAGATTTAATAGTGAAAAATGACATCATCGCTTCAACGTCATTTAATGGCAGCGGACCGTGCTTCATCTCGCGCCGACCTTCATAATCTAGATTGCCATCAATAGCGTTTTGCAAGGTTGCTAATGTCACCGCACGCAACTTATCAGGTTCTGCTACAGCATCTACTGCCCCTGCTTTAAGTGCATCGGCTGGACGCTTATCAGCTCCGGTTGCCATCCACATCACTGCTTCATCGACACCAATAATACGAGGCAGGCGCACAGTACCGCCCCAAGCAGGCAAAATTCCTAGCTTAGTTTCTGGCAAGCCTACTTTGGCAGCGCTACTCATCACGCGAAAATCACACGCCAAGCACACTTCAAGACCACCACCCATAGCAAAGCCATTAATGGCTACAGCACTTGGGTAAGGCAAACTCGCAAGACGATTAAAGTTAGCGTTGTTAGCCGCAGTAAACGGAATGATTTGTTCCTTACTTGAGCCAAAAAGCCCTACGAACTCAGTGATATCAGCACCAACGACAAATACTGCCTTACCGCTGGTTACTAGCAGGCCCTTAATACCCTTTTCTGCTTCAATAGCATCAAGTGCGGCATTAAGGCTGGCAACCGTAGCACTGTCGAATTTATTAACCGATTCACCTTTTAGGTCGAAATTTAGCTCGGCAATGTCGCCATCAAGGCGTTGTACCGTTAGCTGGTCGCTCTGGTAGATCATAATGAAGTCCTATTTCAGTGTAGCGAAATTTTGTAAGAATTTATTAGCCCTGCATCTCAGCTAGGCAGAGAATGGGATAAGTACTATACCTTCCCAAAACCGATCGCAATCTATATCAAAACACTCTCTAAAACGATTATGTTAGAGGTAAAGACACTAAAAAATAACGCCTCAGTTAGATAGCTCTGTTAACGGGCTACCTATGGCACCGGATGGAGGATTAATTTTAAAGTAGGTAGCAAGCGTTGGCGCTATAACCTGACTCAGGAGAAAAGTAAGTCGCATCTAGTCCACGGACAACGTACGCCTCAGTTTTAGACAATTATTAGCTGATCATCGAAGGTACATATCCAGGAGCGTGTTATTTTTTTCATCCGCTTCCCGCTCAAATTTTAGTACTGTCTCCATATATATTTCAGCAGCAGAGCTCATCGAGCGATTTTTCAGAAAGATAAAACCGTGAACAGGCGCTATCCATGGGTTCTGAAAATTCAGTAACACAAATTCTCCAGACTTAAGTTCAGACTCTATCTGTAAAGGTATCGCTGCTCCGATACCATCGCTTTGTGCGACGAGTTCACGTGCTGTCGTAAAATTATCAATTTCCACAGACGGCACCAGATGGCCGCTATTTTGGTCAATGCTTGCTTTACCTGGAACTCTATTGGCAATTTGAGCTGGCACACGAACCGTAATCAGTGGAAACTCATCCAGCTCCTGCCTGCTCGGCTTGCCGCTGTTAGCCAATGGATGTTGTTTGCGGCAGTAGATAACCATTTGATGCTCACTGACCTTTTCTACCGATAAGTGATCTTCACTTTCGGCCACCTCAAGGGCGGCAAATCCGAGATCTACAGCTCTACTGGAAACATATTCGTTAACTGCCTGCCAGTCACCTGATAATGCACGGCATTGCAGGTTTGGAAAATTTCTGACCATGCTGGCTAGCGCTCGGTTTCCAGACACTTCAGCAGGGTACATCCCCAACGCGACTGAAAAACTTCCAACTTCCAACCCGCGCATAAGATGTATTTCTCTCTCGAGCTCTTGCGCATCGGCAACGATAGCCGCTGCACGGCGCAGAAACATTTCCCCATAACTTGTGGGAATCACCGTCGCCGTATCACGATCAAATAAAAGAATACCTAGGTCATCTTCCAAATTCCGAATGCTGCGGGAGAACGCTGATTGGGAGATGTTTACTTCGATGGCTGCACGGGTAAAGTTACCGTGCTTAAAAAGGCACAACGCGTGAACCAACTGCCGATGACTGATCATTATGTGTGTTTAATCTTAATAGTAAGAATAAAATCTATTACATGACACTCTAGCGATATCGTCAAGCGCCAACCATCTCAATTATATTGAGTTACACAAGCTTGGGGAGCAGCTCTATTGGCTAATACCCTAGAGCTACTTGAGCCGATTAACTAAGGCTATCAACCTAGATAGTGCTATCGATTACTCGCTAGCGCCTTGGAACGGATTCCAGGCGCTATCTACCTCAAGAATATTATTTTTACTGGTATGAGATTCATACAACGCAATCATACTTGCCAATTTTTCTGGATTTTCTGTTTCCAATGGGGTTGTTTCTGATGGATCGGTTACTACATTATATAAGTGCCATTGACCATCACCGAACATTCCAGCTCTTACTTTCATGGCTTTCAATTCGCCTTGCATAACATAGCCATTACCAAACAATTCAAACGCCCACCAATCCTTTTCTGTTCTTACTACTTCCGATGTTCCATCTAAAAAAGGTTTCATGCTTATTCCACTTGGTGGAACAATTTCCTTGCCGTTATATTCGGTCATAGGATGTTTGATATTTGCATATTCCAAAATAGTCATTGGAATATCTTTTGCATAAGCAACAGCGTTAGATTTTGTACCTGCACGAGCATATTTTTCGTTGAATGCTCCTGGTGGTACAACCATCATTGGAACTCTAATTCCACCTTCTCCGATAAACCACTTCCACCATTGTAATCCGCCTGTCGCAGCATTCGCCCACGACGTACCAATAACATTTTCTGAATTAGCGGTTCCAATTGCCTCAAAAGATGAATCAAACTGATTTTCAATCCATTTTGCCAATTCTGGATTGCCCGTTTTTGGATTGCTAGGCTCTAGTCCTTCTGGGCCGTTATCTGTCACATAAACAATCAATGTGTTATCTAACTGATCAGACGCCTTCAAATAATCCAAAATCTGACCTATTCTAGAATCTTGATCTTCAATCATTGCAGCATACGTCGCCATTATTTTGGCTTGTTTCTCTTTGTCTTCCTGTGACAGATCTTCCCACCGTCTTGTTAAGTTATTAAAGGGTGCTTCTTTTGCTTCATGAGAGATTAACCCATGTTCCTTAAGGCTCTCATATCTAGCTTTTTTCAAGCCTGCATATCCTAATTCTAAGTATTTAGGATAGTACTTCATGATTAAATTTTCAGGCGCTTGAATAGGAAAATGTGCCGTTGTAAACGCCATATACGCAAACCAAGGTTTATCGTTTTTAACGCCCTCTTTTATGAATTCAAGCATTTGGTTGGTGTAAATTTCGCCAGAATAAACTCCATCAGGTCTGTCGTATGGCTCGCCATTCAATGTCCACTCTTCCACACGTTTTTTATTCAAACCATCGGGGTCTTGAAAATCAGGCGTCATGGCCAAATTATTCCAGTGATTAGAACCACCAGAATAAATACCAAATTCTTTAGTAAAGCCAACGCCTAGAGGCCCTCTACTTCCTGGTTTGTCACCGCCCAAGTGCCACTTCCCAGATTTGTAAACTTCATATCCTTCATCTCTGAATAATTCAGTCATAGTGACCGCATCATCAGTTAAATACGTTTCATAGCCTTTCTTTCCTCTAGTTGGAGGATAGACAGAGTAGTCAAATGCTCCCAAACCTACTTCGATACTGTCATTGCCAGTAAAAAGCATTGACCGAGTAACAGAGCAAACGGGTGATACGTGAAAGTTTGTAAAGCGAACACCTACATTGGCAAGCTCATTCATATTCGGCGTTTTAACTTCTGAGCCAAAAGCACCAATATCCCCAAACGCCGTATCGTCACCAACTAATAGTAAGATATTTGGTTTATTTGTCGCGTCAACTGAACCTGTTGTCTCAATCGAAGCCTGCGCCTTGTCGGAAACCGAATTATTGCACGCAGTTAGAAGCAAAATGGCGGCTGTAGAAATAACGGTGGTAACACAGCGGGAAATTTTCATGAGCTTTTATCTTATTAGACGTTGAATTAGGTAATAACTACCGTATCGCAAACAATCTTCTATGAACAATGCATTATATGTCTCAACCGATACCTTTAGTGCATAGTGAGATTATCGACGCACAACACCTATATGTATCTCCAAATTATTAGTCGAAAACCATTAGAGTGAAGTTGTGTACATAGAAATTTTAGCCCTTTACGTAAATACTATGCGTACGATGCCTTGTAAAAACAGGTGGGATAATAGTCTCGAACGAGGAACGCACTATAAGACGTAATAAAAAAGGCCTGCACAGCCCCTTATTATGCACGCTCTTTACTTTAACTTCGCTGCAAGCGATTGATATCTGTATGGTCGTAATTTCTACCATAGATATCTAAAAAGGTTGTTTCTGTATAACGCAGTTTGTCGCCATGCGACCTGATATCGTGAGTAAACCCAGCAGTCTTCGCATTGGCTTCCATAAACGGTGACTGCAACACGCCAAAGGTAAGGTCTCTGGCAACCGCTTTTACACTTATGGTTAGCTCTGCAGCTACATCACTAAGGGCTGCACAATTTCTGCCGGCTAAAACAGCCACGCCGCGCGCAATAGAAAATGACTGCATAATGGTGCTGTCGGCTTTATCCCAAATCCAATAACCGGTTTCATTATGAAATACTTCATCATTAGTTTTACCGCTCACAACTTGATGATAAGCCAGTGCCGCTAGATTTTGCTTTTCGGCATTATCCACATCACTAATTGCTTCAAATAAAATGGTCTCTTAAAAAATTGCGCTCTTCACCGTCCGGCGCTGGAGCTTTAGCAACACCTTTATCAACGGGCTAGGTACCGACTAAGGCCGCTAGTGGGCCGTAATTTACACCGTCTATTGTGGTTGTTTGGCTCATTAGCCCTCCTCTTTTGGCTTACTATTGATGAGACCAACTTTAATATTGAACGAGTAAAATTCCCGATAGATGTAAAAATAATTATAGGAATTATCAGCTGTGCTTTCGACCCGACCTGCCCATCATAAACCTCTAAATATCATTTGATTCTTTTGAGCTAAGCCTATATCAAATACTCAGCTCTACACCGCCAACGATACTCTCTTTACTGTGTTTTGATAAACACATCATTAGCTGTTCGGGGTTAACATTTTGTTCTTGCAGTAAAAACGTTCTCAAGCTTTTAGCTCTCTCGCTGGCCAATGCTTGTAATTCACTGTGATACAATTCTATTAGCGCATTGCGCATAGTCTCTTCACTAGTAACGTCGCCAAGCTCGCTAATCGTTAAATCATCAGGCGCTCGTATAGCGGCTAAATCATCGCTATCGGTAACACCGCATAATTTTACTATTAAGGATTCACGCTCGCTAATCAAGTCGGCAACTTTAGTGGCATAAGCTATACTTGCCGCATTAAGTGTCGCAACACCATCATCAAACTCTATGGGCGCTAATCTAACTTTGGTTGCCTCTTCGCCGGCATATTGCGCAATAGTAATTAGTGCACCATAGGGTTGTAATAGAGACTTCAATACCAGCATCGATGTTTTTGCCATAGCACTACCTAGCGCTTTGTTAATAATCTGTTGAATATTCACATTGGGGTCATTTACTGCCCCGTCAACTGGCACAGTTAACTTGATTAGATCATCGCTATCGCGCAGTAAGTCTAACGCCTGCTCTAGAGGCATACTCATTTGCTGGCTAAACTTCTTGGCTTTGTCAGCAGCGGCTTCGCGTAAGCTTAGCCTCTCAATCAAAATATCATTATTTGTGTCTAACTGCCCATCGGCGACTCTAATCGTTGAATCTAAAGAAAATCGGCCCGACTCCAAAGCGTAGCCAATCGCACGCTTGGCATAGCCACTGACGCTCAACAGCTGGAATCTATCAATGGTCAGATCAGCATTGACGAATTGGCTATGTGCATTAAATTGGCCCTTAACGCCAATTGCTGCATTGTGAGATAGGCCCAGTGCCAAATCGATATCAGCTAACTCTTCGGCGCTATTTATAACGACATTGTTTATCTCAGCACGCACTACTCTAATCTCTTCACTAAATCCTGGCCGAACACTTTTATCATCGAAGTAGACGATCACATCGGGCTGAATAACAATTTTTTGCACAGTAATGGGAATTGGATCAGCGGTAGTCTTGTCGGTAGCCTCTTCCAGCGGCGCACTAAGCTCTAGTGTTTCAGTATTATTAGCTACTAACAAACTCTCAATCATTGCTAACTGCGGCATCTCACCTTGCTTATCTATTAGCAAGCGAATAACCGCGCTCGCTAAGTCAACTTGCTGCACATCAATACTCTTCAGACTTTGCTCAGGCGTTAAAGCAATAGCTACTTCACTGACCTTCAAATCAATATTATTCAGTAAGTCAGGATTCACATCAGCCGACTGCGTGAACGCTTGCAAATCATTTATAGCAAAACGTTTAATATTGATCTCGCGAGGACTAAGTGTTGAGTCCAAAAGTAATTCATCAAACTGTGCCACAGACTTATTAGTTGCCACATGCCTTAACATTAACTGTTCTAACGCTGCGCTAAGACTTACTTGATAGGCAAGATGGTTGTCGTAGTCTACGACTGTTTGTATATTGAATTTAGCAGTTGGGACTACAATAGAAAAACCCTGAGAATCAACTTTAAGGCCACTAACCGCCAATATCGATTTAGCATTTATCTTAGGTTTACCTTGAAGTACTCCTTGAACTTCGAGATCGGTTTTATAATTAATATTTCCAGTAGCGGCTAAGTCAGCATCAGGGAGCTGTACCTTTTTAATATCTAGAATCATTTCAATCGTTGCTGATTTTTCAATACCGGTATCAATATCTTTAACGACCAAACTATCAAGCTGCGCTAAAACGTTAACCTCGGCTAATACAATATCTATACTAACGTCATCTATTGCCAGAAAGTCTAGCGCATAATTCCACACCACAGTGTTATGTTCTGCGGCAACTGTCTCATCAACAACCTGGGTTTCTTCAACCTGGCTAGAAACATCGAGGCCATTGATTAAAAAATCACCTGTTTTATTTTGGCGCACACTAATATCCAGTCCTTTAATGGCAATAGTTTTCACCCAAATTCGGCTATCTAATAATTCCTCTAATGAGACGGTTAGTTGTAACAAGTCCAAACCATACTCGGCTTCGGCTACAGAAAATTTCAAATTATTGATGTCGACTTTTCCAGCATATGGATTTATCCAGATTTCATCTACCGATACGTTGGAGGCACCGCGTAGCGCTAACTGGTCATCAATTATATATTCAGCAGTTGTAGATGCGATGAGCGGAATCAATGCCAGAATAATAAGCAATGCTAAACCAAGGCCTATAAAAAATCGGCGAATATTCATATTTTTGGTGTCTCGAATAGTTATCAGTAAAGTATCAACAACAGCTGTAGATTACCCGCTCGTGATAGCAAAAAATAGACTTCTTAGCATAATGATTAGACCTCCTCAATAATCCTTTAGGAGTGCTAGAACAAACAGCTAAACTGCACTAAGCTAAATCAATCATTATTAGCTAAGGCAATATCATGAATATTGTTTCCCGAGCACTAGTATTAGGCTTTTTTATCGTATTTTTTAGCTTAGCGGGCTGCCAGAGTGAGGCTGTACCCAGCGCTGATCTAATCCTCTACAACGCCAAGGTTTATACGGTTGACGAAGAAAAACCATGGGCCCAAGCAGTCGCTATAAAAGATGACCAAATTGTCTATGTAGGTAATAACAAAGACGTAAAAAACTGGATTGATAGCAACACAGTGCAACAAAACCTTAACGGAAAAATGTTGCTACCCGGTTTTATCGACTCCCATGCCCATCTTATTATGGGCGGCGCCTATGTTAGAAGCTTATCGCTAGATACCTACGCCACGCCCGAGCTATGGTTAGCGCAAATCAAACAATTTTCTGAAGATAATCCTGATACAGCACAACTATTAGGCTATGGTTTTTTAGCCAGTGCATTTGGCCCGCAGGGTCCTACTGCAGCAATGCTAGATAGCGTTGTTAGTGACAGGCCGGTTTTTATCTGGGATGAAGGCTTTCATGGCGGCTGGGTAAACACCAAGGCAATGCAGTTACTTAATTTGACTAAAGACACAGTGGACCCCACCCCGGGTTTTAGCTATTACAAACGTGATAACGAAGGTAACCCCAGTGGTTACTTATTAGAAGTAACTGCCAGCATGGCTGTTGCTGACTTAAACCTAATTACCCCTAAAAGCATTGCCTTAGGCGCTAGTGATATTATTAACATAATGAATAGCTATGGTATTACCAGTGTATTTGATGCCAGTGCATTGGAAGTAGAAGATCATCTGTTTGCCATTTTGAATGAATTGGTGGCTAAAAACCAAATGACAGTGCGACTAGTCGGCTCACTATTTTTTACTGAAGATAAAAATTTGGCCGAGATGATTGAGAAAATTGGCCAGGCCAAAGCTGACAGCCAGATCAAACCTTACAACATTAACACCGTAAAAATTATGAATGATGGCACCGTAGAAGGTAAAACAGCGGGGGTATTTGAAGCCTACCAAGGTGAGCCTGATAACAAAGGGGAAACCATCTTTAGCCAACAACAAATGAATACGATGATTGAACAACTAACAGTTAATGAAATCGACATTCATGTGCATGCACTGGGCGATAGAGCTATACATGAAACCCTTAATGCCATTGAACTAGCCAAACAAACACACCCTGCAAGTAACACTCGCCATACTATTACCCACCTTCAAATAATTACCGATGCGGACATTGAGCGGATGGCAAAGTTAGACGTTATTGCTCAAAGTACTCCACTTTGGGCGTCGTATGACAGCTACGGAAAAGCCTTCGTAAGCGACGATCAATTTTCGCGCTTCTTTCGTTTTAACAGCTTGAAAAAAGCGGGAGTCACTATGAGCTTTGGCAGCGACTACCCAGCTACCGGGGCAGGGACACTAGGCATGTCACCTTTGTATAACATAGAAATTGGTCACAGCAGACAACGTGCTGGTGCAAAAGACAGCGCTATACAACCGACTATAAACGAGCGGCTTGATGTTGCCAGCCTAGTCCATGGCTACACCATGGGCGGCGCGATACAGTTAGGAATGGAGAATAGTATTGGTTCGATTAGCGTTGGTAAAAAAGCCGATATGATTGTGCTTGATAAAAATTTATTTGAAACCCAAGTTCACAGCATTCATCAGATAAAAGTACTGCAAACTCTTTTAGGTGGGCAAACAATTTTCCAAGCAAGTAATAACAACTAGCTTGGTATCAACAAAAATTACTGAGTAACTTGATACCAAATAGGCGAGGTATAAGCGCGCTCTTGCGTTGTCATCGGTACTTCTTTTGGCATCTCGCTGCCATAGCGCTTTTGGTCATAAGCGGTCCAGCGTGGCGTAGGGATTTCTAATACTCGCACGTAATAAAAGGCTGGGGTAGTCGAGTCAAAATCAGGGTCAGACCATACAACTGCTAATTGCTCTGCGCCAACACTGTTACTCCATGAGGCATCTTTCACATCCACTGTATTTTCTATAGCGGTTAACTTACCGTTTTTATCTAACTGACGGTCTCCGGCCCACACTACATTAAATATCTGTTCCTGCGCCTTACCACTTTTATCAGCCCAGCCTTTTATAATCTGTACTCGATCTAAGTTAGCGCCAATAGCGTCTTTAACGGCTACCACCATAAAGTTTGGTGCGCCGCCCTCTTTGACTGCTAGTACCGCTCCCATTGGCACGCCTTTAGCGTAACCTCTGCGGGCATAATCTCCGGCCAACACATCATCATTGGAGTAATTCCAGCCACCAAAAAACCTCACCGTCATACGAGTACCGGTAGTGGCGTAAACTTCCTTGCGCTTCATGGCATCCCACAAAGCTTCACGTGTATTTGCAGTCGCCCACACAGCGGCATAACCAGATGACGCTAACTCCCATGCTTTTACCGATCGACCGACGGCCTTACCAACAATTTTATTCCAGCGTTTTTCACCCGGCTCAACACCACTGTGCTTCCCAAAAAAGTTATTTTCTTCAACAGTGGCTAAACCTGTATGAGAATCAGACGAGCCAATTAGACCAAATTGATAAGGGTTAACACCACCGCTTTGCGCTAAGCCCATACCAAAACCATAAGCCGAGCGAGGATACTCTTTGGCAAACATGTCAGGCGTTTTAGGCACTCCAGCAAAGTTGCCAAAGTCCCAGGTTTCATAATCAGCAAAGTCATCATCAGGTGATAACAAGGGGTAGGCTTCGCCATCACCTTTAATTTGGGTTACTTCATACAATGGTTCCCAACGCGCGCGCAGGGCAAAATACTCATCATCTGCTGGCTTTCCGCCAAGCCGTTCAGTCTGCGGAAACATCAAGCCATTACTCAAATTTCCGTTATGGGGAATCGCCAATACTTGACCACCAAACTCAGTTTCGTATTGCTGCATATATTTCCACAAACTAACTGGATCAGGATTTTCTGTCGCCGACAGCGGTGGTAGCTTGCCAACTTTATCTTGATCGTCTCTAAACACCACGACTCGGTGCAAATTGCTGCCATCTGGCGCTGAGGTCCATTCATAACCGAGCATAGTAGTAAACACACCAGGCTTATTGTGTTGCTCGGCAACGGCCAGCGCCTCATTCCACACTGCTAAATTTAGCGCTGGGTCACTCAAACTATTTAATACGCGCATCGCACCGCGCCTGGCTTTGTTGTTATAAAATGACTGTCGTAGTTTGGCCGCTTCTTCTGGGGTGCTATTAAGCTGACGGTGCCACTCTTTGGCTTCACTATTACTCATTAAACGTTCATCGCCGTTACGTACAAGCTCCATCAAACCGTAACTTTCAGCATGATCTGCTAGTACAATAAAATCTAATGGCCGACCTAGCTTTGCCTTTAACCCCCAAGAGGTTGTAACCTCTTCACCCGCGGCAAACCGATACGCTTCATCAGGGCCAAGATTGACACCAAAGCCTAAGGCGTCAGTAGACAGGGTTGAATGGACATGGGTATCTCCCCAAAATACTTGCGGCACCGCGCTACCACCAACGTAAGGGGAGTATTCTTCAGCGCTAGCGATAACGCCAACGCCAACGCCAACGCTGCCAATTAAAATACTAACTAATAAATTTTTCATCACAATTCTCTGATTATTACTGCAGCGCTATTATTGTTGCCAATTTTTTGGAGCAACGCCAAACCAACGTTTAAATGCCCGTGAAAACGCACTTAATTCTGAATAAGCCAATATATTACCGAGCCGAGTCATCGACACATTAGATCCAATCAAATACTGCTTGGCAATATCTGAGCGCACTATGTCCAATAGTTTTTGATAGCTAGTCCCTTTCTCTTGTAATCGTTTTTGCAAGGTACGCTTACTCATATTCATACTGGCAGCCACTAATTCAATACCGGATTTACCGGTAGGTAATAGTGCTCTTATTGAATGCGCTACCTGCGACTTAATATCGTTAGGGTGATTGCATTCTAACTTTGACAAATGACTGATAAGCGCCTTATGCATCTCTTCGCTATGACGGAACATCGGCTTAGCCAGTAATTCAGCGGGATAAGTTAGAGCATTATAGTCAGCGTTAAAATGAAGCGTACAATCGAACATCTTTTTATAGGGCCGCACATCTGCCGGCATGCCGTGCATAAAATAAACACCAGATGGTTTTACTTTACTACCGCACAAAAACTTAAAAATATTGTGACCATGACCTAAACTGAGATCGACCACTTGCTTTACGTTTTCAACACCGGCCACTTCAATAGAATACTTACCGATATAAATATTACTTTCGACAGTATTGATAATTTTTGCCGCATCAGTATGCAGATAAAAATAACGTTCAAAAGTTTTCAGGGCTGCTTTTACATCCGGCGACTGCTGCATAGTTAAGCCCAACATACCCAACGTGGACATGGTATGGCTTTTCGAGACTAGTAAGCCAAAATGCGGGCAATTAGTGGCTAATGCAGCTTCATTTAACATTGCCGCCCACCGACTATAACTAAAAAAACTATCAGGGTTATCTACAGCAGACAATGAAATGCCGTATTTTTCCAACAGCGGCATAGGGGCAACCCCCAGTTCACTTAATAGCTCTGGAACACCTTTAATAGCGGCCTGACGTAAAACATCTGCCATGGTTAATCTCCTTGATACAATTTCTTATTGTTATTTTTTATATCAACTTACCTAATAGCGCAGCCAAGCCCACCAATCAGCGCATTACAGCTACCAAAATGAGCTACCGCTAAAGCAACTATTTTACTGCTCAACAACCGCCCAGCCTTGACATATTACGCCTAACTATTGATATATGACGCTAAAATATTTGCTATTGGGTTAAAACTATTGGCATAGAACGAAGCGTGATAGCTCAAGTCGGTGCGTTAACCATCAGCTGTAGTTATATTTCCTATTGATAACTGGGCATAAACAGCACTGATTACTCTCAACAGCCGCATTAAGCTACTATCATGGGCTAACAAATTTGTTTGATTGCTTTTAACTTAAAACGCCGAGAGTTTTTATGAGTGAAGAGATTAAAACCCATTACCGCGCCTGCCATTTATGTGAAGCTATTTGTGGCGTTGAAATAAAAACCCAAGGCAAAGAAATTATTTCCATTAAAGGTGACAAAGACGATCCCTTTAGTCGTGGCCACATTTGCCCTAAGGCAACGGCGCTAGAAGACATTCATACCGACCCCGATAGATTGCGCCTGCCGGTTAAACGCAACGGCGACAACTGGGAGCAGATAAGCTGGGAAGAAGCCTTTAAGACAGTGGCGGAAAATGTCGTTGATGTTCAGCAAAAACATGGCACCGATTCAGTCGCCTTGTATGCTGGCAATCCTAACGTGCACAACTATGGCAGCCTCACCCATGGTGGGCTTATCCGCCGCGCGCTGGCCACAAAAAATAATTTCTCAGCTACCTCGCTGGATCAACTGCCTCATCATCTTGTTTCATATGCAATGTATGGGCACCAGTCGCTGCTGCCAGTGCCTGATATTGACCATACTAAATACATGCTAATTATTGGCGGCAACCCGCTGGCATCAAACGGCAGTATTATGACAGTGCCTGACGTCACCAAACGGTTAAAAGCGATACAAAAACGAGGGGGCAAGTTTATTGTTATTGATCCGCGAAAAACTGAAACCGCCGCCATTGCCGACCAGCATCATTTCATCCGCCCAGGTTCTGATGCCTTTTTATTAATGGCGATGATTAATACCTTATTTGCAGAAAACTTAGTCAATACCGGTCACCTTAGTGACGTAATCGATAACTTGGAGCAGGTTAAAACTGCTGCCGCCAGCTTTACCCCAGCGCTGGCGCAACAACATACCGGTATTGATGCTGACGCCGTGCGCCAGCTTGCCCGTGATATGGCGACTATCGACGGCGCTGTCTGCTATGGCCGAATGGGCGTATCTGTACAAGTGTTTGGCAGCCTATGCCAATGGGCAATCCAAATCATTAATATCTTAACTAACTCACTGGATGTGCGTGGCGGATCAATTGCGGCTAACCCAGCTTTTGGCTATGTAACCAAAGGCTCTAATGGCGCGGGTAGTTTTGGTCGCTGGCATAGCCGGGTTAGCAAACTGCCAGAGTTTAGCGGCGAAACCCCGGCGACTGTTTTAGCCGAAGAAATGCTTACGCCCGGCGAGGGACAAATAAAAGCCTTAATAATCACTGCAGGTAACCCAGTATTGTCCACGCCTAACGGCAATGAAATGGATAAAGCATTGGCTGGCTTAGACTTTATGGCCTGCATAGATTTTTATATTAATGAAACCACTCGACATGCGGATATTATTTTACCGCCTACAGCGGCTTTAGAGCATGACCACTATGATATCGCTTTTCACCGTTTAGCTGTTCACAACACCAGCCGATATAACGAGCCTGTATTTGAACCTAGTGAGAATACACGCCACGACTGGGAAATTTTTAACGGTGTTGCCGAGCAGATATCCAAACTTAAAAACACGCCATTTAAAGCCCTACCTCCGCCCCATGAATTAATTGATTTAGGCATTCAACACGGTCCTTATGGCTCGAAGACAGACCATCCCTTGCAGCTTGACTTAGCTGTATTAAAAGCTAATCCACATGGCGTGGATATTGGCCCACTGCAACCCGGTTTAATAGCGCGCTTGTCCACTACAGATGGGCGCATAGATTTAGCCACAGACTATTTAATTAATGATGCTGACCGCTTAGCGGCAACTCAACTGCCAGGTGATGAGTTGTTACTGATTGGCCGTCGCCATGTACGCAGCAATAACTCGTGGATGCATAATTCTCACCGCTTAGTTAAAGGCAAACCTCGCTGGCAATTATTAATGCACCCAGAAGATATAGCCAAACATAAACTTGAAGACAACGGCGACGTGCGGATTAAGTCTCGCGTTGGCGAAGTGACAACGAAGGTACTGGCAAGCGACGAAATTATGCCAGGGGTTGTTAGCCTGCCGCATGGCTGGGGACATAAACGCAAAGGCGTGCAAATGGCTATAGCCAGCGCTCAAGAAGGGGTTAGCTGCAATGACTTAACCGACGATAAACTGTATGACCCAGTCAGTGGTAATGCGGCACTAAATGGTGTGCCGGTCACTGTCAGCGCGGTATAGTTGATAAAAATAATTATTGGCCGTTAGTACTGATGAGTATTTTAGCAGCATGGCTTGGTTTTTACCCAGACGACGGGGTTTGGCCTTTGCCAGCGACCACAATGCTCATCAGTACCGGCGTATTGTTAGCACTGGCTCTCCCATGGACGTGGCTAGCCTAGAATCACCCTAAGCGCTACTTGATGTAACAACAATCGCGGCCACACTATTACTAACGGTCAACATTTTATCTAGCATCTATGCTGCACATTAAAAATCTACTTTAGACCGCTACTTTGTACTCGAAAATGGTATCTACAATCGCCGGCCGCCCAATAACCCTAACAATATAGTTCGTTAGTCTCCGCTTGTTTGCGTATAGTAATACCAGCTTGTAACTAGCCCGCATAATAAAACAAAGAAATTACCCTATCGGAGACAACAATGGCTTTACCGTGCTATCAAAACTTTGTTAACGGCATATATACCGCCAATCAAACCGGTGAATTTTTTGATGTTATTAATCCAGCAACGGCACAAGTCATTTATCACGTTGAAATAGCCGATGACAGCATAAAATTTGCGGCTATAGACAGTGCCAAAAAAGGCTTTGCTATTTGGTCAGCGATGACGCCAATAGAACGTACCCGGGTGTTAAATCGCGCGGCAGCGCTGTTACGTGAGCGCAATGATGAATTAGCCCATATCGAAGTATTAGACACCGGTAAACCATGGCAAGAAGCAGAGTGTGTTGATGTAGTGAGTGGCGCTGATGCTATTGAATATTATGCTGGTCTAGCGCCGTCAGTGGTTGGTCAACAACAAAGCGTAGGCGCAGATTTTTATTACACTCGCAAAGAGCCTCTAGGTATTTGCGCAGGCATTGGCGCATGGAATTATCCCTTGCAAATCGCTTGCTGGAAATCGGCACCCGCACTTGCTTGCGGTAATAGCATGATATTCAAGCCGTCAGAAGAAACGCCACTTGGTGCGTTGAAACTAGCCGAAATATTTATTGAGGCCGGCCTACCAGCAGGTGTATTTAATGTTGTGCAAGGTGGCGCTGAAGTTGGCCAATGGCTTGCCTGCCATAGCGAGATTGCAAAAGTATCGTTCACTGGCGAAGTAGGTACTGGTAAAAAAGTGATGCGTAGTGCCAGTGAGAATTTGAAAGATGTCACCATGGAGCTAGGCGGGAAATCGCCACTCATCGTTTTTGACGATGCCGATATCGTTGAGGCTGTCAGTGCTGCCATGCTAGGTAATTTTTATACTCAAGGTGAAATATGTACTAACTGCACCAGGGTTTACCTGCATGAAAGTATTAGTAGTGAATTTCTGGCTCAGCTTAAAACCAGAATTGAAAATAATATAGTTGCCGGTGACCCTTTAGACAGCGATGTGAATTTTGGGGCGTTGATTTCGGCTAAGCATCAGCAGCTAGTGTTAGATTATATAAGCGAAGGTATTGAAGAAGGCGCAGAACTATTAACCGGCGGCATAGCTTTACAACCCGATTCAGCACCTAATGGTTATTTTGTCGCGCCAACAGTGTTTATTAATTGCCAAGACGATATGACTATTGTGCAGGAAGAAATTTTTGGCCCGGTGATGTCGGTACTAACCTTTAGTGATGAAGATGATGTTATAGGTCGCGCTAATGACTCTAATTTAGGCTTAGCTGCAGGTATATTCACCCAAGATGTGCAGCGCGCTCATCGCGTTATTCATCAACTTAAGGCCGGTATTTGCTGGGTTAACAGCTATGGCTTATCGCCTGTTGAAATGCCAGTAGGTGGCTTTAAGCAATCGGGAATAGGTCGTGAGAACGGTTTAGAGACTTTAAATCAATATACCCAAACTAAATCGGTCTATATGGGGATGAGCAAATTAGAGAGTCCTTTTTAGTGAGCAATCAACAACACTTTGACTACATTATTGTCGGCGCAGGATCTGCCGGGTGCGTGCTGGCAAACCGTTTAAGTGAAGATGCCAATAACTCTGTGCTACTGTTAGAAACTGGCGGCAGCGACAACAGCTTATTTATAAAAATGCCGACAGCGCTATCGATTCCGATGAACACTACTAAGTATGCATGGCAATTTCATACCGACGCAGAACCCTATCTTAATAACCGTAAAATGCATTGCCCACGTGGCAAAGTATTGGGTGGCTCATCATCAATAAATGGCATGGTTTATGTGCGAGGCCACGCCAAAGACTTTGACGAGTGGGAAAACAGTGGCGCTAAAAATTGGTCCTACCTACATTGCCTACCT
The DNA here is from genome assembly GCA_963933215.1 of uncultured Cellvibrionales bacterium. GTDB lineage: Bacteria > Pseudomonadota > Gammaproteobacteria > Pseudomonadales > CAWVSB01 > CAWVSB01. The sequence continues at coordinate 328,650 of CAWVSB010000001.1, read as the reverse complement.
TATTTTAGAAAGGCCGAAGATTGGTATTTAGGCAGCAGTGACTACCGTGGCGACACTGGCCCGCTGAAAGTTAACAACGGCAATGAAATGCACAACCCGCTATATGGCGCGTTTATTGAAGCGGGCCACCAAGCCGGCTATCCGAAAACAGATGATTACAATGCAGGACAACAAGAAGGTTTTGGCCCTATGCATATGAACATAGGCGGCGGTATTCGCTGCTCTGCCAGTAAAGCTTATTTAGACCCCATAAAAAAACGCTCTAATTTAACCATAGTCACTCATGCCAAAGTGCAGCGCGTATTGTTAGATAATAAAAAAGCCATTGGCGTCGACTATGAAGTAAAAGGCAAAAAATATACTGCTGCTAGCAATAAAGACATTGTATTAAGCGCTGGTTCTATTGGCTCACCCCAACTATTACAATTATCAGGTATTGGCGACAAAGCAGATTTGGCTAACGCCGGGATCGAGACACTGCATCATTTACCGGGCGTCGGTAAAAACTTACAAGACCATTTAGAGTTTTACTTTCAATTTAAATGTAAACAGCCTATTACTATTAACGGCAAATTAGGCCTCTTTTCTAAAGCGCTAATTGGCGCGCGCTGGTTATTATTCAGAGACGGCTTAGGGGCAACTAACCACTTTGAATCGTGCGGCTTTATTCGGTCAAAACCCGGCGTAGAATGGCCTGACCTGCAATATCACTTTCTACCCGCCGCTATGCGTTATGACGGCAGAAGCGCTTTTGCTGGCCACGGTTTTCAGGTTCATGTTGGTCATAACAAACCGAAAAGCCGCGGCTGCGTTACGGTGAAATCGGCCAACCCTGATGATGCCCCGGCTATTTTATTTAATTACCTACAGCATCCAGATGATATTGAAGGCTTTAGAGCCTGCGTAAGACTTACCCGCGAAATTATTCATCAAGCGGCATTTGATGATTATAGAGATGAAGAAATCCAGCCAGGCACTGACATACAAACCGATGAGCAGATTGACAGCTTTGTCCGCGCCTCAGTTGAGAGCGCCTATCATCCATCCTGTTCATGCAAAATGGGTGAAGACGCGATGGCTGTGGTTAACTCGCAAACACAAGTTCACGGCATCGATGGATTACGGGTAGTTGACTCCTCGATCTTTCCTACTATCACTAATGGCAACCTTAATGCACCAACCATAATGGTAGCTGAAAAAGCAGCTGATATTATTTTAGGGCGCCAAGCGCTAGCGCCAGAGGACACGCCAGTTATTATTGATGGTGATTGGCAACAACGACAACGTAGCTCTGGTTTATAACGACAACACATAACAATTAATTACAAAAACTATTTAAAAAAAATAAGAGGTAGTAATGGCGTTATGGCTTAGTGCTGGAGTTATATTCACTTTTCTCGCGGTAGCATTTGTACTGTTTAAATGGGGCAAGGTCGTTTGTGTCGGTACCAGTCCCGCCACCCTATTCACCTTTATCGCCATTTTATTTACCTCCGGCTTAGATGTAGGCCTTATCATGTTTCCGCTGACCGAATTTGGCGGTTATGCCGATACTAGTGCCAACCCTGAATACTCATTTACTAATCCACTGGCAATTGAGTTTGGCTATTGGGGATTTTTAATCTGGATGTTCTATTTTTTAACCTGTTTTTACTTTTGTGTCATAGAACCACGGGTAAAGTTTTTTGAGATTCCTTGGGTTAAAGCAATCAACAACTTCATTATTATTGGCACCTGTGCGTTTACCGCTTACTTACTACTAGTTAACCTACCTTGGTATTTGCCAGTTCTTGGCGACGGTGAAAGCGTTATATCGGTATTTTATATTATTGTTTTTATTGCCATTTGCATGGCCGTCTATTCCAGCACCGATATTAAATACGTCAAGATACTCAGCGTATCTACCACTTGGCTGTTTATTGGTTTAATCGCTTTTTTATGGCTAATACCTCTATTTACCGATAGCCCAAAGATTGATCTATTCTCTTCTGCGTCACTACTAGGAAGTTATTTTACTAATATTCATCATTTTGTTTTACCGCTAAATGATTACCACGGCTTTTATCTTTATTGGTGGTTTGCTTGGAGCATTATGATTGGGCAATTCACTTCACGCTTTGTTGGCGGCCTAAAAACGTATCAAGTATTTGCCGCCATGCTTATTTTCCCGTCGATTCCGATTGCCTTATGGTTTTCAGTGCTTTATCACTATCATCTAGAAGGCATCAGTACTGTCGGCATTCGAAATTTCGCCATGGTTTTTGTCGGCGTTGTTTTTGTTATTAACTCACTAGACTCATTGATAAGACTTTATACAGATAATTTGAATTTGACTGTTTCACGATTAGGCACAGTTAAATATATTATTTTGAATGTGACCACATTAAGTTTACTGACATTATTATTCAAATTAGACTTTTTAGAGATTCAATGGGTTGGCGCTTTAGTAATCGGGTTATTCTTTGCCTGCTTCGCTTATATTTTAACAACCAAATTGACCAACATTAAAAATATTAGTGATCCAGCGGCATAAGGTTAGCTACGGTAATTATTGCGAAGGACTGCCATAACTTCGCAGTACCTTTACCACCTCAACAGTGTAGGACTCATACCATTTTTCTTGTCCTAACTTTTGGGTAGCTAGATGCTCGGCATTACTTCTCCATGCCAAAATATCTTTTTCACACTGCCAATAAGAAATAGCGATTTCTGTATCGCCTTCTGTCGAAGACACAAACTCTTTACAGTTATATTCACCCAGTGCCAAATCTCTCATTCGCTTAGCAGCATCAGCATACTGAGCATCTAGAACTTTAACCTTCGCCTTAAAAATTACCGCATACATTAATCAGCTCCAGTTGTATCGAACAATTTACGCTTAGAGATACTGGATATTGCTAAACAGAAAATCCATTTAAAAATCTATACTACTATATTTATTCACTTAATGTTGAGGCCTAGTAACGCCCGCACGCTAACGCTATAGAGTCATCAACACTTCAAACTGTTTATCAAGGCGCTGCTTACTGCCGCTTGTTAGCAGCTCTATCTGACCAACAGCATTATCTGGTGCTAACAACCTCGCAAGCGACAATCTCTTCGCAACCTCTCTAGCAACCGCAGACGCTGTGTTTACTATCACTATGTTTGGCCCTGTAGCATGTTGAATTAGTGGTAGTAAAAACACATAATGGGTGCAGCCCAGAACTATATGATCGACCCCAGCTGATACTAACGGCCGTATATATTTACTAACCAATTGCTGTGTATCAACATCATTAAAATCCAAGCTCTCCACTTTTTCCATTAATCCAGGGCAAGCTTGTACTAAAATCTCAGTGCTAACATTTAGCTGATCTACCAACTGGCTAAAAGCGTTACTCCGCAGAGTCTGAGTGGTTGCTAAAACGCCTATCACAGAAGCTTTGCTATTTTCTGTCGCCGGTTTAATGCCAGGCTCAACTCCAATAATCGGCAGGTCGTAATTATCTCTTAGTGTTGTGATACTAGAAACCGTGGCCGTATTACAGGCAACAATAATGGCCTTAACATTTTTATCTATCAACCGTTGTGCCAGCAACATGCAACGCTGCTGGATAAACTGCTGGGATTTATCGCCATAAGGTGCATTGGCAGAATCAGCAAAGTATATAATGCTTTCATTGGGTAATAACTTACGCAAAGCTTGCACCACAGACAAGCCACCAACACCTGAGTCAAAAACACCGATAGGCCTTGAATCCATAACGTGCTACTTAATTGGCTCATGCATAGGGATACCCGCCGTCCAACTAATCGCATTGACCACTAGCTGACGAGTGTTAGGGTTATCCCAATGTGTTAAATAGTGACCGCCGGTATAGCCAACTCCACGGCCGCCATTATTGCGCTCAAATGCCCACGCCACGGTTTGCAATTGCTGCGCCTTAACCATTTCTCTTACTGCCTCATTACCGCTGTGCGCACCATTCCAGCGCTCCATAGTATTGCCTGGCGGAACCGCTGACAAAATAGCTGTTACACCTTGATCGACAAAACGTATATTAAAATACCATTCATCAAATAAGCTAAAACTGGCTATTCCTTCGTTAATAGGGTGACTGGGTGTGATGGTAAAGTTAGCCTGCCAAAATGGGTTGACCGACCAATGAGTTTCAAAATAACCACCGATGGCTCGTTGCATAACATCGGCCGTTGCACTGTTTCTTGCTACTTCTACCGCGTAATGTAAAACAACAAAACCAACACCATCATCAACCAGTTGATTAACCGCATCTAAGTGATCGTTGATGACGTGAAGCGGCCCGCCGTCACCGTAAATAACAATGACATCGGCATCGGTCAGCATGGCGTCATCAAGAGGCCAGCCTCCAATAACGTTAACGACTTCAGCTTCTGGATATTGCTGCCTAAATTCCAGTGATAATAGTTCAACACTAGCCTTATGCTCATGCTCACCTTCAGCGTGGCTATCAGCACCCGCTATAAAAACGATTTTTTTAGTTATAGAGGTATTTTCAGCCGTTGCAGGAAAGTGACTGACGTCAACAATGGCCGGTTCACACCCAACGGCTAAAACAGCGAGAGAAATTATTGCAGCGTAAAAAACTTTATTCAAAATTGCTCCAACTTAGCCAATGACTAACAGTTTTAGAAAATAGATGAATCACCGCGATCACGACGATAACAGTGGCCACTGCCGCTATAAATTCTTTAGATACCTTAAGTTTACTGCTACTAATCGCTTCAGTAATCATTGCCAACGCTACATAAAAATATGCCATCGTGCCCTTGGTAACCGTGTAAATAGAATTCTAAACTGGCCTTAACTAATAACGACTAGCGTAGCTACTGTTTGCTCTGCCACCATTCTAACCACGACATCACCAAAAACCAGATAAAAAATATCGACAGCAGTACAGACATCAACTCTGCCAGCTGAGCATGACTACTAAACACCCAATATAGGCTGATACCAAGCGATGCGACAGTACTAATAACCGCTTAAAAATAGCGCTTATTGATCAATAGACCCAGTGCAAAGCCGCCCACACTAAGAGCAATCGTCCCCCATTTTAACCAAGTGGCTATATGTAAAGAGGCCAACAGGTCGCCTATATAATCGCCCTGTGCCAAAACATCAGTAATAGCCAATAGTGTTAAGTTTTAAAGATATCAAATGGAATAAATAGTCTAGCCATCAGTAAAAATGGCCATAACCACTTATGATCGATAGTGATCAGTTTAAAAATTAGTAGCCCAATTTAAAGAGAAATTAAAGGGTACGGAGGGATTTAATTTTGCCCAGCTTGTTCGTTTTTTTAATCCCTTTGTCCCCTTTAATTAGCTGCGGGGAATATAACCCTGAGAGATTCAACTGTTCAGATTTGTCTATTTTTATTTTGATTAACAGGCCAACACCAAGTTATAACTTGTGCTGCAAGAAAACCGAAAAATATACCTGCAGTATTTGCTGCCATATCAAGCCAATCACCATACCGATTAACGTAGGCTTGCAGCACCTCAACCCCACCACTCCAAAATACAAAGAATAAACCGATGAACATCCAATAATTTGGTCTTCGCAACGCTACAGGAAACATCAATGCGCCATAAGCAATAAAGTGATGATTTTTATCACTACCAGGTAAAGAGGGCAAACTTTGTAGTGGATAAAAAGATAGGATGGTAATAACTGCAAGTGTAAATAGCGTGATCGCAATCCAATAGATCCTAATAGTTGCGAATAATATAGTCATTAATATTTCCTTTGTATGGAATCCTAACGAGGGTGTAGAAAATTCGTTATTTAGCCATATTTCCCTACTTCTCAAAAATTCAATTTAATTTAATTTAAATCAATTTTATCGAGTTTTTTAATATTGGCAATGATATTCGAGCATATCGCTGATATTGTCAATCATGGGCTTACTCACCACTAAGTTTGCTCACTAACGGCCCTGTAAGCCTGTATTTAAATCCCAACTCTCTACTCCACTGTTCTTACATAGCATTTCTATATTATGAACCAGACAATACATTAGCCATTGGGCAGTGGCTTTCATTTCGCTGCGTTCACTGATTCTGCCTAAGGCCTTATTGCTGATGATATTTCCGAATACAGGTTCAGTTACCCACATTCTTCGGCTGTATAATCGTCGGCCTTCTGGGCTATCTATTTTCTTTGCATTTTTATACAACAGCAAATTAAAGGGGACGGAGGGATTTAATTTTGACCAATTTGTTCGTATTTTAATCCCTACGCCCCCTTTAAATGTGCCATGTTATTTCCTGTTTGGAAATTAAACAGTAAAACTTAATTTGAGAGATCTTCTATGTTAGATTTTGTGCAGAGCTAACTTTACGATAAAAACCAAATTGACCGCTTTAATAACCTTAAAGGTTTAATAATTGGCACCATATTTTCAAAACACTAATACTTAATTATTATTTATGTGTTGTTAAAATTTTCTAGTCAAATACCGTCTTAATCAAACTTGTAATGGCTTCATTACCTTAGTGTAATCATTGCTTGACCTAATATTGCGAGTAAAACTAATCATTCTTTATTTATCCAGTCCATACAAGCCTATGTTTTTATTAATAAATTTCAATTTTTATTTTTTATATAAACCTAAAAGAAGTTATTTGATCCAAATAATAAATAAGTACGTAAATTTTAATGTTATTTGGCGATAAATTCTATCAAACAGACTTTTTCTTTTGATAGACGAGTTGTCGACTTGCCATACTGGTGGTGCCGTAATTTTAGCTTCTATATTAAAATGCTGGTATCAAAAATAAAAAATATCTATTTATAAGGATTATTTATGACTGATATATTACCAGCTGACGATTATGTCGGCATGTCATTTTGGTTAATCTCAATGGCACTCGTTGCAGCAACAGCTTTCTTTTTTATTGAGCGCGATCGTGTTCACGGTAAATGGAAAACTTCATTGACTGTGTCTGGGCTTGTTACACTTATTGCAGCTGTCCACTATTTTTACATGCGCGACGTATGGATAGCTACCGGCGAGTCGCCAACAGCTTTTCGCTATATCGATTGGCTACTAACCGTTCCATTACTGATGATCGAGTTTTACTTGATCCTTTCTGCCGTTACTAAAGTACCAGTAGGTGTGTTTGGGCGCTTACTAGTCGGCTCGGTATTAATGCTTGCATTTGGCTATGTCGGTGAAGTTGGATTGATGGATGCTAAAATTGCTTTCGTCCCAGCCATGATAGCTTGGGCCTTTATCATTTGGGAGATATTCAAAGGCGAAGCTAGCAAGATTAATGCTGGCTTAGCTAACGCCCATGTGCAAAAAGCATACAAGTATATGTTATTCCTTGTAACTATCGGCTGGTCAATTTACCCGTTGGGATATTTCTTCGGATACTTCTTCGATGCTGCGGATCCAAGTGCTTTAAATCTTATCTACAACATTGCAGACTTCTGGAATAAAATCGCTTTCGGTCTTGTTATTTGGGCAGCAGCAGTTGCTGACTCTGAAGAGAAAGACGAAATAGCTGCCTCAGTTACAAGGTAGTTTTAGCACTGATAAGGTGTTAATACATCTACAAGAGCCAGCGTTGTTGGCTCTTTTCTTCTCAACAAAACAATAACTAAGCAACTCGGTATTAGTTGTGGCTATTAAGGATACTAACTATGTCCCTAATTAATATAAAAGTTATAAAATCATTAGACTCGTTAGATAGACTTTATCAACGTGAATTGCCAAGTATTAATAATAGTCTAGCTCAAGCAGCTAACTATCATTTTCAAAATCCTGGTAAATCTTTCAGAGCTCAATTAGCACTTTGCAGTGGCTTGGCGTTGGGTTTAGACGAACACAATAACTTACACTGGGCAGCTGCTTGCGAACTGCTTCACAACGCATCATTGATCCACGACGATATAAGCGATGCGAGTACCCACAGACGTGGCCAAACGAGCATCAATGAGCAGTTTGGTTCGGATATGGCATTGTGTCTTGGCGATTGGATGATAGCAAAAGCCTTTGAGCTAGCAGCTCGAAACAGTCATCACGGTGGCGCCCTTGTTGCACTTTTAGCTCAAGCAATGCAAGAAACGTGTAGTGGTCAAATATCGGATATCACCCTACCTCAATGCGCAGAATTAGAAGAGTGGCAGCGAATCGCTAAAGGTAAAACAGCACCACTGTTAATTGCACCAATAAAAGGAGCCGCACTAGCAGCAGGATTATACAGCAACACCAGCGGTCTTGAATCTCTGGGTGGGTTGGAAAAACTTATCGGTTTTTGTGGGCTGGCTTATCAGGGTCGCAACGACATCGATGACATTATTCCATCCAGTCACCGCTCAAGTGATTTAGAGGGTCGCAAACCAAACTTAGTCATCAGTTTGTTTTCTATCAAAGACCATAGTAAAGAAGAATTTAATATTTGGTACCAGTCTGCAGACAAAAACCTACTGGCTCATTGGCAACAACGCATCGCATCTAGTGATGTAATTTTACAAGCCAATCAGTCCATCGATTATTGGCTGCTTCAGGCAGATCAACTAGTGTTGACCTTGCCAGCAACATTGCAACCAGTAGCTCGCGAGCTAGTCACCTCTGTTAAAGATAAAACATCCATTAGATTACAAGGGCAAATAGCTTGACTTCAACAAATTTTGGCGCCGATAAAACGGCAGTAGTTATCGGCGCAGGTTTTGCTGGAATCGCGACAGCTTTACGCCTAAGAGCGTTGGGCTACGAGGTAACGTTGCTTGAACGCCTTGATAATCTTGGCGGTCGTGCACAGGTATTTACCCGTGGCGGCTATCGTCACGACGCTGGGCCCACGGTGATCACCGCACCTTTTTTGTTTGATGAATTATTTGAGCTGTTCGGTGAAAAGCTAGAGGATCATTTAGAATTTGTGCCACTTGACCCTTTTTATCGTTTTCATTTTGCCGATGGTAGTCAATTTGATTATCGTGCCACGGTAGAAGATACCCTAGATGAAATTCGACGCTTTAGCGAAGAGGATGCTGATGGTTACCTGAAGCTGCTCGATAAGTCTAAAAAAGTTTACAATGTAGGTTTTAAAAAATTGGTGCATCGGCCCTTTACTCGTATCAGCGATATGATAAAACAAATCCCTGCATTGCTGATGCTAAAGTCTTATAAATCTGTCTCGCAGATGGTTAATAGTCATTTAAAGCATCCATTAATTCGTCAAGCCTTCTCTATTCACCCATTGCTGGTGGGCGGTAATCCTTTTAAAACTACAGCTATTTATACACTGATTCACTATCTTGAGCGTCGCTGGGGAATATTTTTTTGTATGGGCGGCACCGGTAAATTGGTGAAAGAATTAGGCGCACTGATGGAACGACATGGTATTAATATTGTATTGAATGCTGATGTCGATGAGATATTACTTGCCAACAAAAAAGCTACCGGAGTAAGGCTTAGCGACAATATAACAATAAATGCAGATTTAGTAGTTTTTGGTGGTGATCCCGAAACCTGCTATCAGCATCTTCTGCCTAAAAGAAAATTCAGCCTGCCAGCTAGCATTAAAAAACAATACAGTATGGGGCTTTATGTCTTGTACTTTGGTACAAAAAAACTCTACCCCGATGTCGCCCATCATAGCATCTGGATGGGACCACGCTTTAAAGAGTTGCTCTCGGAAATATTTGATAACAAACAGATGAGTGAAGACTTTAGCCTTTACGTCCATCGCCCCACTGCAACCGATAAAAGTTTTGCACCAGATGGCTGTGAATCTTTTTATGTGCTTTGTCCAGTGCCTAATTTGCAAGGTGATGTAGACTGGAGTACCGAAGCCGAGCGCTTGCGTGATCGAATAATCACAGCGCTAGAAGAAACTATACTGCCAGAGTTATCGTCAGTTATCGAGGAGGTTTTTTGGATGACACCAGAAGATTTCGCCAAAGACTACCGTTCGATGCACGGTGCTGGTTTTTCAATTGAGCCACGTCTGACACAGTCTGCTTGGTTTCGTTATCACAACCGTGATCGCGCAATTTCTAATCTTTATTTTGTCGGTGCTGGCACACATCCTGGTGCAGGTCTGCCGGGCGTTGTTAGCTCTGCCAAGGTAGTTCAAGAATTACTTACTGGTATTGAGGTTGGCTCAGGAGGTTAGGTAATCAAAAACTTATCACTAGATATTTCTGGCCTGCCGGCAACAGCTTTGGCGCCGAAACAATTACTAGCGAAACATGGTAAGTCGTTTTATTGGGCGAGTTTATTTCTCGGTTCACAACTGGCAGATAATTGCGCTCAACTCTATCAATTTTGTCGATTTGTCGACGACCTAGCCGATGGTGATCTTCCCAATCGCGAAGAATCTCTAGAAGATATTCGCGCTCATCTAGACGGCAGCGATGGAGATATTGGCAATGAAGTTGAAGCCTTCATGCAGCTCTCAAAAGACAACAATATTCCATTAATAGCTGCTCGCGAGCTACTGGATGGCATGCTCAAAGATCAACATCCCACTGCTGTTAATGATGAAGCAGAATTACTGCGCTACTGCCATGCTGTGGCTGGCACTGTTGGCTTAATGATGTGCCGCATACTCAACTGCAAAGAGCAGCGTGCCGATAGCTTTGCCATTGACCTTGGTATTGCTATGCAACTTACGAATATATCTAGAGACATATTGGAAGATGCTCAAATGGGTCGGCGTTATCTACCTGCTAGTTGGATAGATCTGCCTGCATCAGTTATTGCCAATGCAGATATTGTTTGTCAGCAGCAAGTAGCGGATGCAGCCGAACGCATGCTCGACCTTGCAGAAAATTATTACCAAAGTGCACTGCTGGGTATCCAGCTACTGCCTTTGCGCTCTCGACTTTCAATTACTATTGCCTTACGTGTCTATCGACAGATTGGTTGGGTCTTAAAGCGTCGCGGTCTACCTTGGTGGCAAGGACGAGTTTTTGTGTCAAAGTCAGAAAAAATGCTTTTAAGCATACGCAGCCTTAAAGACTTAATACCAGTGAGAGTACCCGCTCATAATAAAGTGCTGCACCAATATTTGCATGGGCTAGTGGGTATTCAAACTGAATAATAAAGCAAATAAAACCGTAAATATCGATATTGCTATTATTGGGGGTGGCAGTGCCGGTATCACTCTGGCCTCTAAGTTGAGTAATTGCACCGCTGCTGTAATTGAACCACGTACCCCAGCCGAGCGCGAATGTAGCTGGGCATTATGGGCTGATCATCATCAACAAAAAAAATTTTCTACAGCCATTAAAGGCAGCTGGCGACAATGGCGGTTGATCGACCATCATAATGAAGTTCTCCATAGTAGTGATCTTTATCGCTATACGAGCCTTAGTGCTGCTAAGTATATGACGCAATGTGAGAATAATCTGGACCCAAGCGTGGTTCTTGTTCGGGCAGCAGCTGAAGACATTGTAGGCACCGGTAAGGGTGGCTCATTCACTGCGGGAAGTCAGCATTACAAGGCAGCTCAGCTCTATGATAGTCGCCCACCAAAAATGATTGATTCCGGTCTTAAGCAACATTTTCTCGGTTGGGAAGTCCGCACCAAATACGCTATTGATAAACCCGAGATTGCGACCCTCATGGATTTTCGTGTCGATCAGTCTCGGGGGCTACATTTTATTTACGTGCTGCCTTTTTCTGACCGCAGACTGTTAATCGAATCAACCATGATCTCTAGCCGCTTAGAAGACAAGGAATGGTATCGACAGGCTATTAAGCAATGGCTACAAGATAGAGATATTGAGATAGAAGAAAAACTCCGTGAAGAGGCCGGTATTATACCCATGCAGTCGGTAATCCCAATAGATAACGACATTGCTAGCATTGGTGCTGCTAGTGGTGCGATTCGACTATCCTCAGGTTATGCCTTTACCGGAATTCAAACACAGATTGATCAGTTAGCACAGAGAATCAGTCTGGGCAATTACACAGTTCCAACACCAATATCACCCACATTAACTCGTATGGACAAGATCTATAATGGCGTCCTTATGGTCCAGCCAGAGCTGGGGGTTACGATGATGATGAGAACCGCTCAGGCTCTAGATGCCGATAGCTTTGCGCGCTTTATGTTGGGCTATGCCTCTGCTTTAGACTGGGCCCGCGTTATACTCGCCATGCCTAAAATGGCCTTTATAAAACAGGTATTACGGCGATGAATTATTGGGATATGTTTGCTATCGCCGCGATTTTATTACTAGGCGTTCCCCACGGTGGTCTTGATGGCGCAATTGCTCGGCGTATTGGGTTACCATCTGGGCTTATGCCTTGGCTTAGCTTTCATTTTGCATATATCGCTCTGGCAGCATTAGTCGCCCTGATTTGGTGGCTATTTCCATTAATAAGTTTGACCATCTTCTTACTCATTTCGGCATTGCACTTTGGTGCTAGTGATATCGCCGATATTGGCAGTGATTGGCTACCTTGGCTAACCCATGCCGGTTTGGTGTGTGTTGTGATTCCCGGTCTGCAAGCGGCATCAGTAGAACCTATTTTTGCCGTGCTCGTAGGTGCCATCAATGCTGATCTAATAATAAAAGGAATCAACGCTTTATTACTACCTTGGGCATTTTGTTTTGTTGGTTATTGTGGTTTTGCCTACTTTAAACCTCGATACCGCAAGCCATTAATCAGCTTAATGATACTGGTTGGACTGGCTAGTATACTGCCTCCGCTGATCAGTTTTGCGCTGTACTTTTGTATCTGGCACAGTTGTGGTCATATGCTTCGATTATGGCGTAGCCTAAAACCGTTAGACCGCAGTCGCAGTCTTCGTGAGGCGTCTAGCTATACCGTTTTAGCTTGGATGAGCTTAGTCATTATTTTCTATCTGCTAAAGGGAACAGCTGATGACTCTCTGGTGCAGATAACCTTTATTGGACTTGCGGCTCTGACACTGCCACATATGCTCCTCGTCGACTTTGCGGACAGCAAAAAAGATAAAACAGAAGTGTTCTTATGACCGACATCCACACTCGTAAAACAGACCATATTGCTTTATCGCTGCAAACCAAACACCAAGCTTTGCATGGACCAGGGCTCGATCGCCTGATTTTTGAGCCCAACCCGTTACCACAAATGAGTTTAAAAGATGTTGAGATTAACAGTCAATTTTTAGATCTACCTGTATCCGCTCCCTTCTTAATTGGAGCTATGACTGGAGGTTGTGAAAACGGAGAATTAATTAATCAACACCTCGCAGAGGCTGCGCAGGCTTGCCAAATCCCAATGGCTCTGGGATCTCAACGAGCAGCACTTGAACAAGGTTCACAACCACATATTAGACGCTGGGCACCCTCTGCCATTTTACTAAGTAATATTGGTGCCACCCAGCTTCAGCAACAGGGACTTGATTTAGCTCGACGGGCAGTAGAATCAATTCAAGCCAATGCTTTAATTATTCACCTGAATCCATTGCAAGAGTTGATACAACCCGACGGCGATCGCGATTGGAACCAAGTATTAGAGGCAATCCAAAACTGTGCTTCGAGACTTGAAGTCCCAATTATTGTCAAAGAGGTCGGCGCTGGTATTGGCCCAACTACTGCCATAAAATTGACGGCCGCAGGCGTAAAGTGGATTGAAGTAGCCGGTCGCGGTGGCACTAACTGGGCTAGCATTGAACTGGCACGCAACGGCTCTGAACGCGAGCGAGAAATTGCCGCGCCATTTCTTAACTGGGGTATGGATACTGTTGATCTATTGCCAGCCGTCTATAAAGCTTGCCCAGAGGTAGGTCTTATTGGCTCTGGCGGTATTCGTCACGGTTTAGATATTGCCCGCTGTATTCGCCTTGGTGCGTCGATGACTGCACTGGCACAACCTTTTTTAGCACTAGCCTTAGAGTCTACAGAGGCGGTCGTAGATAAAATTTCAATTTTACAGGAGCAACTACGCTGGGCGATGTTTTTGACGGGCAGTAAAACACTGTCAAATTTACGTGTTGCGGCAGTGCAATAAACTCTAATCTAACAGCAACAAGTTTATTGGCCACTAGTTTTTTTGCAGCTTGGCAATACAATCGTGCACCTTTTGACTAACCGTCTGGGCGCATAACTGCGCCAAACAGTACCTCGCATTTGAATGAGTAAAAAAGTCATACAAAAATAACACTAAAGTCTAGATTTCTAATAGCGTGATGCATCGTCTCATTTAAAATAAATTATCTTTTGTAGTGGAGGTTCAAAAAAAACCTTCAATTGCAAGAAATAAAAGACAAACTGTGATTTATCACTGTTAAGTGACTTATAGTTTACTGCGTCATAATTTTATTTAAATCTTCCAGAACAGGCATCAGCTTCAATAGATTAACATTAGCTCCGCCTGTGTTTCCTTTAGGAACCCAAAAGTGGTGTTTCTTGAAGTCAACTTTAAACATCTATCAGTGATTTTTTGTATAGCTTTGACCAAGAATATGAGCTCCTCTAAATAATAATATGCAGAATAAAATTCATTTGGCTCGTAAAAACGAATAGACTTATCCATTTCTAAGCGATAAAATTTTTTAATTCTGTCGCATAACTTTACTCATTAAAAATCTACAAACCATAAATTGTTTAATACTGCGCCTGAAAATATAACGATTCAAACAACGGCTAAATAAAATCTGTAGGCTTTTTTTAGTCCTGTTGCTTTGACTTGTTAGGCGATGCATTGCCCTCTAAACGAATGTATAAACTCTGTGATTGAGGTGACTTTAAAAAAGACTCTTTTGGATTTAAAGGGTAATCGTCGATGAAATCCATTAGCTGTCGACGCCTTGCGCTAAGGTTGTTATATTTTTCTAAGTCCTCAATTTTAATCACAGACTCTGTCGGCACATCATGCGCTCCAAATTTCCCTTTTTTATAGAATATACTATAAAATTATCTCCATCCATGCTCGGCATGCCATGGAATATCTGATTTCTGAAATCAAAAAAACTGGATATATCATTTATAAGTTCAATCCATGGTTCCCTATGAGCCTCATCAATTTCAGTGCGCACTAAGCGTCGAAGTATGTCTAGTCTATGCGAGGTTACAGAGCGAGGAAGAATTCGCCTTCTAGCAAGGCGAGACTCATCCCTACACAAAGAAAAAATAACTCCCTTTAGCTGGTTTCAATTAACCCTGCACTTATAACTAATAACCCTAGTTGCTGTAGAAACTGTGGACTATGCAATGATATGCCCTCTATTTTTCGCCTAACAGTTTATTATAGAGCACTCTGCTCTATATACATGTTGCTCTCTGATACGGATTCCTTTCATTGTAAAATTTCCTTTATAAAACAGTATGCTATTCCTTGAGCTCAAATTCTATTTCAGAATTATAGAGCATTAACTAGTATTCTTAAGATTTCTATATTGCTCTATATCTCCAATGGCTGTCTATATAAATCAATGAGTTATAAGTTCTTTTACCGATATATAGAGCAGGCTGCTGCTGATTTGGGGCTTAAAATACTTTGATGAGCGCCTTTGTTAGCCACACGGACAATTATTAGTGTCAACCAGTTACATAACTAATGACTCGCATCTTTCACTTTAGGCACTAGCACCAGCCCCACATAAAACACCCACAACATCACCAATGCATGCAGCACATCATTTTCTGAAAACCAAATTCCTTCAGCCCATAACATCTGTGTATAACCGAGTAATAGGTAAGCGAAATATATGGCATTGGTTAAGCTCATAATTACCCAGCACCCTAGCAGGGCTAATTCTTGCTCAGACTTATGTTTACAGTAGTTGCAGCCATTAATAATAAAATAAAGGGTAAAGGCAGGGCTAGAGAATAGGACTAACATTTCAAACGAGATCATAAAGCGGTTAGCTTGCGCTATACCTGCGCCTGTAACGCAGTAATACAATATTGTATTCATCCATGCGTAGGCAATAATGGCGCCTCGTAGTTTGCCAGTGGTTGATGAATAGGCAACGGCAATTAGCATGGCATTCATGCTGGCTATTTGCATTAACAGATAGGCTATTTCCCACCAGCTTGTCCACTGGCAATATTCCTGGCCGACACATTTAAGCTCGTAGCCAAAGGCTTGATAACTAGTACCCGCCGACAATGCTGCCAAGCCACCCATCAACATTGCAAGCGCCCACCAGCGCCTAGACTGTTGATTATTATGTGTTTGCCAAAATCGCCAACCCGCCCATAACCACAGCAAACCCAGCGCATAAACTAACAAGGTGGAAGTCGGTTGGGTAAAAATAATGCCGTCAAATATTTCAACGCAGGGCATGCTTTCACACCATTGTTGCGGCGTAGTTTTTGGCAGCCACAACAGGCTATCTAGCTGGGCACACCCCGTTAACAACACTACCGCTACGAATAATAGTATGATTTTCATTATTTTAAACCGATCAGTAAAAAAATAAGCCGTCTGCAATTTTAATATAAATTGTCGCGATAACTTTTTTCTAACTCTGCTTCAACGATATCTTCAAGCTCACTGTCGCCATTCATTTTTTTGGCAATACTTTTCGCAATATGAGATTTACCGCTATCAATCCAGTCCTCAGGGCTCCATGTTTTCGAGCGAATCATGGCTTTGCCACAATGAAAGAAACACTCTTCTATAGCAACGCTAGTCGCTAACAATGCCGGCTTACCAGCGGCGGTTAACTTAGCTAACAGTTCAGGGTCTTTGGTTAACACGGCCTTGCCCTTAATGCGCAGTGTCTCGCGAGAATTTGGCACGACAAAAATAACCCCTATTGCAGGGTTGTCGATCAAGTTATTAAAGCCGAAAATCAACTTATTACCCGGCCGATCTGGAATATGAATAAGCGCGTTATTTTCAACTAAGACAAACCCTGCTGGATCACCTTTTGGTGACACATCGGGATTGCCATTGGCATCAACCGTTGCAATAAAGACCAATGAAGCCTTGGCGATAAAGTCCTTCATCGCATCATCTAGCGCAGGAACTACTTTCGCCTTTACTAGGTCATTAGCTTCGCCGTACAGTTCCGCCAAATCTTCTTTTGTCTCTATTTGATGCTCATTCATACTCAACCCCGAATAGCTACCAATGCAAATTCTTATGACACTTTATCAAGTGCTTGAGTAACGTCAGTAATAATGTCGTCGATATTTTCAATACCAACAGAAATTCTTACTAGATCATTACTAACACCAGCAGCGGCAAGTTCTTCTTCATTTAGTTGGCGATGGGTTGTTGATGCAGGGTGACAAGCCAACGACTTTGCATCACCAATGTTGACCAAACGCAGTATCATTTCCAGTGCGTCAATAAACTGTGCGCCGCCCTCTGCCCCACCTCTTATACCAAAACTTAAAATGCCTGATGCTTTACCACCAGTAACCTTTTGACAGGTCTCAAAGTATGGGCTGTCGGGTAAGGCGGCATAATTTACCCAGCTTACTTTTTCGTGGGCTTGTAAATATGCCGCTAGCTTTTCTGCGTTTTCACAGTGACGCTCCATCCGCAAACATAGCGTTTCTAAACCCTGCATAATTTGCCAAGAATTCATTGGCGATATTGCCGCACCCATACTACGCAAGGGCACCACACGACAACGGCCAATATAAGCAGCAGCGCCTAAAGCTTCGGTATAAACCACACCGTGATATGAAGGGTCAGGTGTGTTCAATACCTTAAAGCGCTCTTTATTAGCCACCCAGTCAAACTTGCCTGAGTCAACGATAATTCCGCCGATAGAGGTGCCGTGACCGCCAATATATTTAGTCAGTGAATGCACAACGATGTCTGCGCCTAACTCAAATGGGCGGCACAACACAGGCGTCGCTACTGTGTTATCGACGATTAGTGGCACGCCTTTTTTGTGCCCTATTTCGGCTAAGCGCTGTATATCAACGATATTCCCCGCAGGATTACCGATAGACTCACAAAAAATAGCCTTGGTGTTTTCATCAATAGCGTTTTCAAAACCTTCAAAGTCATCATGCGACAACATCCGCACTTCGATGCCTTGCTTAGGCAATGAATGGGCAAACAAATTATAAGTGCCGCCATATAACTGACTGGTACTAATAATGTTATCGCCAACCTCACAAATACATTGCACCGCAGCGGTGATTGCCGCCATACCAGACGCCACCGCAACACCGGCAATACCACCTTCCATTGCAGCCACACGTTGCTCTAGCACCGCCGTAGTTGGATTAGTGATTCGAGTATAGATATTCCCTTCGACTTTTAAGTCGAACAAGTCAGCACCATGCTGGGTGTCATCAAAGGTATAGGATGTGGTTTGATAAATAGGTACAGCTGCAGCTTTTGTTGTTGCCTCAGAGGTATAACCGTGATGTAACGCTATGGATTCCAATTTCATTTAATATCGCCTCAATAAATAAATACAATTTCTAGGTAGAAAATAGTTCATCTCAATTAATAATTTCACTTTTAGTAATCCCCGCTAAAGCCAGCTTGGCGGGCTATCTAAGCACATCGGTAAAGCAGTAGTCGTTGTTTAAGCATTGCCTAAAGTTGCACATTAGTCTTTATCCATTCGATTAGAAAAATCCCAGGCGTTAACAATACGCGGAGTGATTTTTAACACATACTCATCTGCAACTCTGCTTAACAGCCAGTCAGCTAATTTATTATTTCCGTCGACTAAATAACGGCTAATTAAACGCTGTAACACGTTATCCGCCCCATCCATCGATAACTCTACGTTCGCTTTTGCTCGCACACCTTTATATGGATATTCGTTAGTGGCAACCTCGACTGACACCTTACTGTTTTGTTTCAGCATTTTCACCATATGCGCAGTTTTATGTGATGCAGCCCAAAAGCTACCCTCATCAAAATAAAACCATAGCGAACACACCGCAGGGAAACCGTCTCGATCATTAAAAGCCAATCGCATCGGTGTTTTTGCTTCGGCTAGAAACTGCTCTATCTCTTTTTGTGCCCAAGGGCTTTTTGTACTTATTTTCATCAATTAAACCTTCATATTTTCCGTCGGTGCCAGCGATGATTATATTTTTAACACTGAGCTTAATGCTACTAATTAATATGGGCTATAGCCTAAACTCAAAAGACAACAAAGCCAATGTATACAACTACTTACCAGCATAAAAAAGACTACAACATCAAGCTGGCAGCAATAATCAGCTGCACTATGCCAATAAAAGATCAATATTTCTCACAACTGAGTTTGTTTTGGGAGTGCAGGCATAACCAACTATTTTGATTGTTAGTCTTTAGCTTATAAAAATCGTTGTACTAAATCTCACTATAATTTTTCTCCACCGCGGTATGCCTTGGTTTTTAAATCACAAAACTATCTCGGCCAACTGGATATCCGCAATCGAGTTGGCGATTGTGGATATTCAATACAGACAACAACGACCTCCCCTATATTGGCTCCTAAACCAATAGATGTGCTTGTTACTAAAAGTATCTTCATCTTATGGCCTGTTAGGAATTATTGTTTTAGATCTAACACTACCACAGGTATCTGCCGCTCTGTTGCCGCTTGATAAGCGTTATAAGGAGGATAGTAATCAGCCATCAAATCCCACAGCCTCTCTCTTTCATCGCCTTCTACTACCCGGGCCACTGCAGGGAATTCATTATTGGCAACTTTTAACTCAACAGTATTTGACGCAGATAAATTTAAGTACCAAGCGGGATGAGCAGGAGCACCCCCTTTTGAGGCAATAATACAATAACCACCATCGCCAGTTGGTTGATAGATCAGCGGGATCGCTAGTCGATTACCTGATTTTCTGCCGACGGTAGTTAGCAACAATGTGGTGAGTAGTCCTTTACCACCGCCAGCCGCTGAATCCCATAAATGTCCGGCCTCGCCATCGGTTAGATAGAGCTCAATATGATCTTTGATCCAACTGGGTAAACCATCGGGAATACTTATATCAGTCATAGCAAGTTCCTAAACGCATAAGGTAAAAAACCAGAACTTACCCTATCGCCGTTTAGAACAAATGCAAAGTAAAAACCGCATTTATACTGCGCCGTCGAAGAAGTCTTTAAAGCCAGAAGGATCATGCCGCCCAATCACCATGGTCTCGATAACACCCATACCCTCTTTGTCTCCCATTTTGGCCTTAACAACTTGATGATTATGGATCCACTGATAATCTAATTCATTAACAGTGGTTAAATCCCACTCTTCGCGCGCTGTTTCCAGCTCACCCTTCCAATAGCCGTGACCCCATTCAAAATGGTTATAGCCAATGCCCAGCAGGAAGAATTTAAGACCGGTGGTTTCCACTTCAATGTCGTAATTATTACCTTTATTATCAGCAAAATTGAAAATAGCTTTTTTTACCCGGCGAGTACCAGCGTTCCAGTCGTAGTTATGCTTAATCTTACTCATTTCAATTAAACCAGACTCTTCTAATGGCGGGATATCAGCTGGGTTTTGATACAAAGGCACTAGGTCTGCACTGACCTGAGTGGGGTTACCATCACGATCTTCAAAGGTACCAAATTGAGTGGCGCAGTCGCCAAAATTGATGGGGCACCAAGTCCAGTAAACACCGGGCTCTTTA
This sequence comes from uncultured Cellvibrionales bacterium, assembly GCA_963933215.1. Lineage (GTDB taxonomy): Bacteria > Pseudomonadota > Gammaproteobacteria > Pseudomonadales > CAWVSB01 > CAWVSB01. The sequence goes on along the minus strand of CAWVSB010000001.1, from coordinate 308,120 downwards.
TTCAACAATCCTGGTGCGCCACCTTGCGGCTCACCTATTGGTCGCACGCCCCATGACTTATCTCGCGTGCCATATGCTTTGCTCACTTCATAACGCTTACCGTCAATCGCAAAATACCCTTCCCAATAACCAATTTGGGTAAAGCGCGTATTGAGCATAATCAAATGCCCATCATCATACATTTCGTTTTTTGGTTCTTGATGCGCAATACTGGCGGCGGTAAATAATAGGTCGCATTCAATATCGTGCTCGTTTTTCGCCAAGCTCACTCGAATTTGTCGCATGGGCTCGACAATCTCTATGCGCAGGGGTCCAACACTAGTGTCTGCTCGCTCTTTTGGCGCGCGGCGAGAGCCATGAAAAGCAAACTGTTTATCGCCAATCGCTACACTAAAATGTCCATCCATCACCGACCGGTTGGGATATAAGCCAAGGCCAATTTCAAAAATATAACCCGCCTCTTGATCAAAGCCATTAAACCAATAGCGGTTATATGAATTACGGTCACTTTGCGATGGCTGTGCAACGGGTTCGTGAGTCTGGTGAATACAATAATCATCAAAACTGGTGATCATGACAACGTTCTCTTAAGTGGCGAATATTTAATAACAAGTCTACCCAGCAATGCTTAGCTTTAGTAGCCGCCTTAATAAACCGTCATGCAACAAGCGCTCCGCTATATATACATATCCTAACCAGAGGCATATATTCATTTCATCACACTACCCACCTACAAAGGCAACCGACATGGCCGCTGCGGAACCTAGCAAAGATTATTTAACACAAAAAGACAATACTCAACTTCACAACTTGCCGGGTAATTTTGGCTTACCACTACTTGGCAAAACATTTAGTTTCGTTACCAAACCTTATGCAATGCTTGATGAACTGTATAAAAAACATGGCCCGGTATCTAAAGCATCGCTAACTTTTCAAAAACTAGTCGTTGCCTTGGGTCCTGAATATATAAAAGAACTTACGCTAGACTCTGACCGAGTTTTTTCGTCAAAAATGGGCTATCGAGGACCCGTTGGAGAATTTTTTGAAGGGGGTTTATTAACACGGGACTTTAGTGATCACAAATTTCATCGCCGCATTATGCAAACTGCATTTAAAACAACTGCCATGCGCGGCTACGTTGATGAGATGAACCCTATTATCGATAGCGCCATCGCAAAATGGCAAACCGATAAGGATTTTCACTTTTACCCACACGTAAAAACACTGCTGCTGGATATAGGTGCCAAAATATTTTTAGGCTTAGACTTGGAAGGCCGTGAGACAAAAGAACTTAACGAAGCTTTTTTAGATATGATTGCAGGGTCATTGGCGGTGATCAGAAAAGACTGGCCAGGACTTACCTATCGCAAAGGTATGAATGGCCGTCGCTTTTTAGAGAAGTTTTTTGTTGAGCTCGTACCAAAAAAACGTGGCCAGCAAGGTAAAGATATGGCGACCTATTTTGCCAATGAAACGACCGAAGATGGTGATTTATACGACGATAAAATTGTTGCCGACCATTTAATATTTTTACTGTTAGCCGCCCATGACACCACTACTAGCGCCATTACCATGGCATGTAGCCTGTTGGCACATAATCAAGACTGGCAAGATCGGCTACGCGCAGAAGTGACCGCTCTTGGTAAAGATCATATTGAGTTTGATGATTTAGCTAAACTAACTGATTTCGACAACACCTTTAAAGAAGTCATGCGGCTACATCCACCGGTGCCAATGATGATGCGTCGCACAGTGCGCGACATTGAGCTAGGGGGATATAATATCCCTGCCCACACTATTATTCAGATATCGCCGTTATACGTGCATCGAATGGACGAGTATTGGACTAATCCGCACGATTTTGATCCGGACCGCTTTGCCCGTAACGAGCATAAAAAACATGCTTTCCAGTGGGCACCATTTGGTGGCGGCGCACATAAATGCATAGGTTTGCACTTCGCTGACATGCTATTTAAATGTGTACTGGCAAATATGCTACAAAAAAATCGTATTAGTTTTGGGCCTGACAACGAATACCCGTCTAAATTACAGTATTTTCCGTTTGCTAAGCCGATAGACAATTTACCACTGATTATTGAACCTATTGCCTAATAATGACGCTAGAAAAATAATGTTTGAAGCCTAACAAAGCTATCAGTACCATTGCGCCCTAGTTTTTGCTCAACTTAGTGGAACAAGCAATGGATCAACCTCAACGTGCAAACTGGTTATTAGTAATCGGCGCAACTATTGGCATTGCGCTGGCTGCTAGTGGCTTGTTAGAAGACCCAAAACCAGCCCTAGGTTTGCAAACGCTTGCGATGGTTAATGGCGCAGGCATCAATAAAGCACAGTATCTAAATTTGTTAGATTTACTGGCCAAAGACAAGCGCAACCCGCTCACCAAAGAAGATCAGCGCAGCGTATTACAACGCATGATTGATGAAAAACTATTGCTAGAGCGCGGCATAGACATTGGCTTAACTGAGTCTTCACCGCAAGTGCGCAAGCTTATCGTGCAGCAGGTTATGCAAGTGGTGTTGAGTGAAAGTGAAACTGAGCAAACCGATGAGCAAGAACTGCGCGATTTTTATCAAGCCAATATCGCTTACTTTACCATTCCCCCCAGGCTGCAAGTACAACGAATGTGGTTTAAAAATATTAGCAGTAAAGACGATAATCAAACCAGAGCGCAACAAGCTTATGACGCCTTAGTGAGCGGCGAATTATATAACATTGTCAAACAACAATATGCCGACGCCGATCTACTGAGCATTCCAAACGAGCCACTGCCTAAACACAAGCTGCTGCAGTATTTAGGGGCACTACAAACCGACATAGCACTTGGCTTAAACAACGGTGAGCTTTCTAAGCCATTCAAAGACGGGGACACCGTTGTCATCATTGTCGTTATCAATCACATTAAAGCAAATGTGCGTCCTCTCGAAGCAATTAGACCGCAAGTCCAAAGTGAGTTTGAACGGCGCCGTGGCGACGACGCGCTGGCTGCTTATCTGGAAGATTTACGCACCACTACTGATATCGAAATTGATGAAAAATTTCTTGATGACCTAGCCTCTGCTACCACGGTACAGGTAGCACCCTAATGCGAACGCTTTTTAACGTATATGCAATAGCTGCACTAGTTTTAATCAGCCTCAGTCAAATAGTCTTGGCAGACCCACAAAGTAAGTCCTACTCTTACTGGCGCTTTGATGACAACAAAGCTCAGATGATTTACTCAATCGGTACTCGCGAAATCACCCGCCTGCCAAGCTATCAAACCAACGCCGACACGGGCCAAGTCATTGCCGCCCACCTGGCTGAAACGATAGCGATAATAAATAATGACCAGCGCTGCAGACCGACAACACCCAAACTGCAAACAGCTAAAGCAGGTTTTGAGCGCTTAGAGCTTAGCTTTGAATGCGATACAACCATTGAGCAAGTCGATATATTTGTTGGCACAATGTTCCAGTATGCGGATAGCCACGTGCATTTTGCACGCTTTAAATTTGACGACAAACCGTCATTCGAATTTCTATTTACTCCCCGCCACACCAAACAAACCTTAGTGTTAAATGCTGACGATGACAACGTCACCAGTAGTTCCTCTGCGGAGGTATTTTTTGCCTATATTTATCTTGGCTTTGAACATATTTTAATTGGCTTAGACCACATAGCATTTTTGTTAACACTACTGCTACTTGCCAGCCGCTTGCGTGACGTACTGTTGGTGATTACCGGCTTTACTATTGGCCATAGTATTACCTTGTCGCTAGCGGTATTAGAGCTAGCAACACCAGACTTAATGGTAGTAGAAGCGCTGATCGGCTTTACTATTGCCTTAGTAGCAATCGAAAACATTGTCACCTCTACTGGAGCACATAATAAGGCCGCTTGGCTAAGTGGTGGCTTCTTTATTTTACTCGCGTTACTAACGGCGACAGTTATTTCTGGGCCGCCAGTTTACACATTAATTGGCTTAGCGCTATTTAGCCTTTGTTATTTAAAACTTAGTGACTCAACCCAGACAGCATTAAAACTCAGACCTGCCTTAACCGGCCTATTCGGACTTATTCATGGCTTTGGCTTTGCCAATGTATTATTAGAAGTTGGCCTGCCGCAAAACAAAATTTTGTCAGCGTTATTCGGGTTTAATATTGGAGTAGAATTTGGACAAATTGCCATTGTCTTAGTCATTGCCCTACTAGGGTTGTTGTTACGTAAGTTAATACCCAGTTTGAAATATCATTTAGGCAACCAACTGCTGTCAGCCATATTATGTGGTCTTGGCATGTTTTGGTTTATACAACGCAGTTATTTCTAAGCGTTTTCATCATCGGTGTAAAACTGCACTGCATTTGACGAAGCGACAATCGGTTGGGCAACCTTAGTTACAAACTGCATATGCTCAGGATGTTTAGCATAGAGAAAGAAGTCTTCTTCAGTTAAAAACTCAGCCACTATTGAATAATCGCTATTGCCTTTCACTAAATCCATATCAGCGCCATATTCGTAGCTATGAATTGCATCAATAGTTTCTATTAAATGTCCCAAGCTGTTATCGACCTCAGCTATTTGTTTGTCAGTAGTACCGTCTTTCCAAGTTAATAAAACTACGTGTTTTAACATGTGTTTACCTTATTCCCGTCTTATCTACAGAGTGTCTTTAATAAGGGCTGCACCTTAGCAATAAATCTAAGTGATGGATATTTATTGCCAAGATAAATAACTCATAACGTCAAACCGGCGTAAAATGCCACAATCTGCTACAGTGACACAACATATTAAACCGAGGCTATTATGACTGGCATATACGATTTCGAATTTAACGCCGCCAACGGTAATACAAAAACCATGGGCGACTACCAAGGCAAGGTATTATTATTAGTAAATACCGCCAGTAAATGTGGCTTTACTCCGCAATTTGAAGGTTTAGAGAATCTTAACAAAGAGTATGCCGACCAAGGTTTAGAGATTGTTGGCTTTCCATGTAATCAGTTTGGCAAGCAAGACCCGGGCAATATGGAAGAGATTACTGAATTCTGTCAATTAAACTATGGTGTTAGTTTTACCATGGCCGAGAAAATAGATGTAAACGGGGCAGAAGCCTCACCACTGTTTGAATATATAAAAGATGCTGCACCGGGTTTATTGGGCAGTAAGAAGATCAAATGGAACTTCACTAAGTTTTTAGTCAACCGAGACGGTGAAGTAGTGGAACGTTTTGCCCCTGCCACCACACCAGAAAAAATTGCTGAGAAAATTAAAGAACTACTGTAACAAGTAGCCATAAATGTTCGTCAAAGGAATGACGAACTAGCGATTTACTCTAAGGAAATATAAGCGCTGTTCTAATTTCTGTTCTTGCTCAAGAGCTATATTCAAAAAGTGAAAGCCTAATTCATACTTGGTGCTGGATATTCTGCGTTTAACGCTAAGTCTAGCCTTATAAGACTCAACCTCCTCATCTTCAGTTAAAGCAAAATGTAATACGCATTCGTCAGAGTACGACAAACCTTCCACAACAAAGACTTTTTCAGGGTCTGAGCAAATAATACTAATACCGTTTTGGGACAGATTACACGCGCGAGCGACGAAAGCCGGTTCCTCAGCGTTGCCATCGATATCTACATCCAGCGTCATATCAACTGAATAACGTGGGTATAAGCGTCGTTCCTGTTGCATAAGTGAATTCATAATTTATATTATTGCCAGTGTCTAAAATTTAGACAGTTATAATAATACCCTAAATAGATAATACCGACACTAACGTCTCATTTTAACAAAAAGAGCTAATCGGCTTGCTGTGACAACTGATAAACCAGTTGTTTTACTTCTTCGGCAGTCGAATCTTTATTTATTGGCTGACCAAAAGCCACTTCGAGCTTTCTTCTAGCCAAGCCACCGGCTAGCTCTTTGCCTCTATGCTCAGATCGAGAAAATCTGCTACCCCATAGGCCTTTAATGTAAAACGGCAAGATCACCACCGTTTCTGCCGTCACTTGCCGACAGGCTATTTCGAAACCTGATCGAAATTTTGTCAACTCACCAGAGCGGGTAAGTCCACCTTCTGGAAATAAACAGACTACCTCCCCTTGTTGTAGCAGCTGTCCAACTGCCTTTAATGACGCCACTGCTGTCACATTAGGCTCAATAGGGATGACGCCATAAAGTTTAAAAAACCAATTCAAATACCATTTATCATGTAAGTGCCGCTCCATCACAAATCGAACTGGCCGCGGTGAAGCTATTTGAATAAAACCCCAATCAAACCAGCTAATGTGATTACCAAGCATCAATACACCCCCACGCTCTGGGATATTTCCAAAACCATTAACAGCGACGCTGTAGCGGTGGCGTAATAAATACAATATGACAAAGCGCAGCAAAAAATGAGGGAAATTTATGATCGCAAAAATAGCACCGATAAATGTTACCACTCCCAATAATGACAGCAACGTGTCAGTAGGAATGCCATTTACGGCAAAGATAACCGTTAGACTCAAGAACGACACCATGCCAATATTTTGCATTAAATTATTGGCTGCCAAACTGTTACCCAGTTCATCATCAGTTGAGAAATATTGAATTAAAGAATTAAGCGGGACAATTAGTATTCCTCCCATAAAGCCAATGAATAAAAAGTTGGCTATTACCAAAGACATACTGGTCAGATTCGGTAGTAAAAATAAACCAATAGTTAGGCCTATAGCGCTAACCGGCACTAAACCCAGTTCGATATAACGCTTTGATATTTGGCCGGCAAACAATGCGCCCAACATAATACCGATGCCGCTACAGGCAACTGCACCTTGAATAATCACCGTATTGGTAATACCCAAAGTTTCTTTAGCAAAGGCTGGAAATGCCGCAATCATCACTTGGCTCACTGACCAAAATACTGTCAGACCTACAATCGAGTAACGTATTGTAGGTTTTTTTATCACCGGACTAAAAGCACGTTTAAAGGCACTAATACTTAGCCAACTTATCTTGGCAGCAGTATTGCCATTTTCTAAAGTGGGTAGGGTCCATGCAAATATTGTTTGAACCAAGGCGTTAGAAACTAAAACCCACCCCAGTGGCGCTATAGCTTTTAATATTTGTGCTTCATTTTCTGCACCATATTTATCAAACCGCATTTCAAATAAAATAGAGTAGACAAAAGTCCCTGCCAATATGGCAAAAATAGCCATCGATGCAGCGAAGCCATTGGCGGGGGCTAATCGCTCTTTACCCACTAAAAACTTGATGTATCCGGATTTGGCTGGTGAAAAGAATGCGCTTTCGACAGCTAACAAAAATGTTAATACAAATGCAGTCTTAAACCAGCCATTGTAATAACACAGGGTAATACCCAGCGTTAAACCAATGGTAGCTAGCGAAGCAATACGCATCACTGTATTTTTAGAAAAACGGGTTGAAGTATTTGCTGAAGGGACAAAAAACATAATGAAAGGCAGCAGAATCATTGCGTTAACGAATGCCGCCAATACAATTTGTTCACTACCATCATAAATTTTAAAAATGGTATTTTGAATAACGATCTTATGACCAAGATCAACGAAAGCGTTCAAGAATACAATCAGCAAGAAGGCCGACATCCCTTTAACTTTTATAATATCTAGCATCTATCTAATGGCCTAAGGCAGTAATGATTAGTATTTTTACCATTAAATTCAATGTATTACACGCGCTTAGGCTTAATGCTCCCGAGTCGCCCTAAACTGAATTTCAGGCCAGCGCTCGATGGTAAGACTTAAATTCACCCTTGTTGGTGCCAAGTAAGTAAGATGACCCCCGCCATCAATAGCTAAATTATCAGCCGCCTTGCGCTTAAATTCTTCCAGCTTTTTAGCATCATCACACTCTACCCAGCGGGCAGTATGAACATTAACGCCGTCGTAGATGGCATCCACTTTATATTCATCTTTAAGCCTATAGGACACCACTTCAAACTGCAGCACACCAACTGCGCCAACCACAATATCGTTGTTCTTAGTGGGGAAAAACACCTGCGTCGAACCCTCTTCTGCAAGCTGCTGCAAACCTTTTTGTAGTTGTTTCACTTTTAACGGGTCAGTCATACGAATGCGCTTGAACAGCTCTGGGGCAAAATGTGGAATACCGGTGTACTTTAAATTTTCACCGCCGGTAAAGGTGTCACCAATTTGAATAGTGCCATGATTATGCAGACCAATAATATCGCCAGACACCGCTTTTTCAACTAGCTCGCGGTCACCCGCTTTAAAGTTCACCGCATCAGCAATTTTTATATCCTTACCAATACGCACATGGCGCATTTTCATACCGCGCTGATAAGTACCTGAACAAATCCGCAAAAATGCTACGCGGTCACGGTGTTTAGGATCCATATTGGCTTGGATTTTAAAGATAAAACCCGAAAAGGCATCTTCTATCGGTGCTACTTCGCGACTTTCGGTTGCCCGTGCTAAGGGGCTGGGAGCATGAACAACAAAATCATTGAGCATTTCTCGTACGCCAAAATTACCCAAGGCAGTACCAAAAAATACTGGCGCTAATTTTCCGGCTAAATATTCTTCCTTGTTAAATTCATGGCTAGCGCCGCGTACTAATTCCATTTCTTCTATAAAGTCGTCGTATATCTCGCCCAAAAACTCCTTGGCCTCGCTGCTTTCTATGCCTTGTATCCGTATATCGTCTGACAACGTGCGGGCTTTGCCATGCTCATACACATGGATGGTGTCGGTATATAAGTTATAGGCACCTTGAAACTCTTTGCCCATGCCAATAGGCCAATTAATAGGTGCCGCTTTTATCGACAACACCTCTTCTATTTCATCTAACAGCTCAATAGGATCTCTAATATCCCGATCCATTTTATTGACAAAACTAAAAATCGGAGTGTCCCGCAGGCGACAAACATTCATCAATTTAATGGTTCTGGCTTCAACGCCTTTAGCGCCGTCAATAATCATTAAAGCTGAATCGACCGCTGTTAAAGTTCGATAAGTATCTTCCGAGAAATCTTCATGCCCGGGGGTATCAAGTAAGTTAACCATGCGCTTATGATAAGGAAACTGCATAACTGAGGAAGTAACAGAAATTCCACGCTCTTGCTCCATTCCCATCCAGTCAGAGGTAGCATGCTTGTCTGTTTTTTTACCTTTTACCGTGCCCGCCGTTTGAATAAGCTGGCCAAGTAATAGCAATTTCTCAGTAATAGTGGTTTTACCCGCATCAGGGTGAGAAATAATGGCAAAAGTGCGACGGTCTGCAACCGCCTTAGTAAAGTCGCTCATGGCTAGATCTAATACTTCCTGTTAAATTGGTAGCATTATAGAGAGGCTAAGGCAGGGATGCCAGTAAGGCCTTCAATGTAAAGTTTTTAACTGTTCAACTGTGACACTTTGCCACCTTCTATATCACCTGCCCTATCGGCTATAATAATTGACCTTTAAGCCATAGCGAAGCAACGACTGTGATCAAAGCTTTTAACACTGCCGCCATAGCCACCAATCTGCAACGGCTTTGCCTGATTCGCGTGATACTGCTTTTTGGTATTACCATTGCTTTGGGAATCGCGAAAACTCAAGACATTACAGTTGCCACTAGCAGTATTATCTGGGTACTAAGTATATTGGCACTGTCTACAACGCTCTGCTGGTTTCGCCTACAGCAGTCATGGCCATTAACCGAGCAAGAATTTTTCGCTCATATATTTTCTGATATCGGTTTTCTCACCGCCCTACTTTATTTTAGCGGCGGCGCTACTAACCCTTTCGTATCCTACTTTTTAATTCCACTGGCTATTTCGGCCATCACCTTGCCGTGGGCCTATACCATTGCCGCCGCAGTACTTAGTATTGCCTCGTATTCACTATTACTGTTTTTCTATGTACCACTAGCTATTTATGCCCCAAGTCATCATAGCGACGGGTTAAATATTCACATATTAGGCATGTGGATTAACTTTGTACTCAGCGCTGGGCTAATCACTTACTTTGTTGTCGGTATGGCTTCGGCGCTGCGCAAGCAACAGCAAACTATTAACCAACAAAAAGAAGACAGCCTCCGAGACCAGCAAATAATGGCGGTGGCGACACTGGCCGCCGGAACCGCACATGAATTAGGCACGCCTCTGGCAACCATGAATATACTGTTGGAAGAACTCAATAAAGACGCACAGCCTGGCGAGCTACAAGAAGATTTGACCTTGCTATTAGAACAAGTCACTCGCTGTAAAAGTATACTGACAAAGTTAACTGACACGGCACAAATAAGCCATGCGGTAAAAGACCCTATAGACGTACGGGATTTAATCGACCAAGTGCTGGACAACTGGCTACTGATGCGGCCTGAAGTTAGTTCAAGTCTAAGCATTATTAATGACAGCAAATCGCCTCATATCGACAGTGATGCCACATTAAAACAGGCTATCACCAACTTGCTCGACAATGCCGCTGACGCCTGCGCTATTGATGTCAAGGTCATACTTAATTGGGATGACAAGATGATCACCTTAGCTATTGAAGATAATGGCCCAGGTATACCGATAGAAATGGCCGAAAAAATTGGCAAACCGTTTATTACCACTAAAGGAAAAGGCTTGGGATTGGGGTTGTCACTTAGCCATGCCACTATCGAGCGCTTTGGTGGCACCGTGCAATTATTTAACAGACAACCTAATGGCACGCTTACCCAGCTACAATTGCCAGTAAGCAAGATAGTTTCGTGATCGCGTTTCAACACATTTTACTAGTTGATGACGACCAAGCCTTTATCACGGTGCTAGGGCGCGCCTTAACCCGTCGCGGTATTGACGTCATAACCGCCAATAACAGTAGTGAAGCCTTGACTGCCGCCGCTAAACAGCCGTTCAGCCATGCTGTCGTGGACTTAAAAATCAGTCGAGAGTCAGGTTTAAAATTAATCCCTGAGCTAATTGAAATACAACCAGAACTGATCGTGTTAATGCTCACCGGCTATTCAAGCATCAGTACCGCTGTCGACGCGATCAAACTTGGGGCAGTGAATTATTTATGTAAACCCGCTAATACCGAGGAGATTTTAGCCGCCTTTAATACCGCACCAGCACCAGAGAGTGAGAGTATTGCGCTAAAACCGCCGTCATTAGAGCGGCTTGAATGGGAGCATATTCAACGTATTCTTGGCGAAAACGATGGTAATATTTCAGCTACTGCCAGAGCTTTAGATATGCATCGACGCACCTTACAGCGCAAACTACAAAAGCGACCAGTTAGACAATAAACTGTAATGTGAGTACTTATATACTATCAAGGTCACATAAGGCCTAAGCCCGCATCGTAGGGCTTCCTTTGATCGATTTAAGAGGTTAAGATATCTTATCGTTAACAATAATAACTGGAGATTATCAGTGAGCCGTTTTAGAAAAATTGAAGATGAAGAAGCAGAAATCGATCTAACACCTATGTTGGATGTTGTTTTTATCATGCTTATCTTCTTTATCGTAACCGCTTCTTTTGTTAAAGAATCAGGTATCGAGATTAGTCGTCCGGATGATGTAACTGATGCGCCGCCACCAGATACCGACAAGCAAAATATTATTATTCAAATCACCGCAGCAGACGAAGTATGGATTCAGGGACGTCGTATTGATAAGCGCGCGGTTAGGGCAAACATCGAACGTATGTATGCTGAAAATCCAGACGCTAGCGTAATTATTCAAGCTAATAACAAAGCTCATGCGTCAGTTTATGCGGATATTGCCAACTCAGCGCGTGAAGCCGGTATTTACGCGGTGTCGATGGTAACAACTGAATACTAAATAATACTCTATACAGCAAGTAATACAGCCGAGCGTAGACTCGGCTTTTTTATGCCCTGCGACAACATGTCACTCCCGTAGCAATAGTCTTTTCATTACACTAGTCACCAATTATTTAGCAGCTGAAAGTATCGTAAATTATTGGGGACTATGTGAAAAAACTAACTAATTTAATCGCTCTTACTATTAGTGCAGTAACCACTCAAACCGCGATGGCAGAACATTTGCCAGTGGTAGAAGTTACCGCCGATCCATTCAAAAAGTTTCAAGGCATCAATCTTAATCTAGCTAGTTCACCAGATGCTAGCGCGTTGCTGCGTCAAGTACCGGGGGCGAGCTTCAATACCAATGGTCCGCTAACAACACTTCCCCAATACCGTGGCATGGTGTCGCAACGCTTATCTATTGCGGTTGATGGCCACCAAACTATCTCGGGTGGCCCAAACTTAATGGACCCACCAATGCAATCTGCGCCAGCGGCTCTTTTAAGCGAGCTAACAGTGACCAGAGGCATTGCTCCAATTAGCGCAGCACCACAAACTATTGGAGGTCATATAGACGCGACATTGTGGGAAGGTGAGTTCTCACAAGACAACAATACAACAACATCTGGGCGGGTAATTATAGGCTTACAGTCGGTAGATAGCAGCTATCAAATTGCTATCATGGCAGCTGCCGCTACCAGAAATCACAAAATCGCTATTACATTATTACAAGAACAAGGCGATGACGCGGAATTTGGTGGTGGTGAGATCATGCCAACTGAATACGAACGCCAACGCACTGGCATCCAGTACAGCTGGCAAACAGAGCGACAAGAATTCAATATTCGTTATAGCAACAGCAAGACTGGCGATGCAGGCACACCAGCGCTAGCGATGGATATCGAATATATTGACAGTGAAGTGGTTAATCTAGATTACGCCATCAATCTAGATAACTGGCGCTTAAGTGCAAACTTCACTGATACCGACGTTGAGCATTCAATGTCTAACTTTCACCTGCGCTCTGCGCCAATTCAAGCGAGATGGCGCTCCAATCTAGCAACCGCAGAAGGCACCATCTTTGGGTTGAAAGCAGAGAGCACTGATGAAACCGGCGGCTGGACATTAGGTATTGATGGCTCTGAACAAAGCCATGATTCAGATATTAGTAATCCCAATAACAACATGTTTTTTGTTCGCAATTTCAATAATGCTCAGCAAGAGTTGTTAAGCGCCTATATTGAACGCCAACAAATTATTAATGCCAAAATGAAAGTTACCGCAGGTGTTCGTGCCAATAGAATCACCATGGACTCTGACGAAGCTGGTTCATCTATGGGTATGATGATGCCAATGGTTGCAACCCTCCAAAACGACTTCAACAACGCTGACCGAGAACAAACCTTCAATAATATAGATGCTATGGCGCGCTTTGATTATCAAGCCAGTGAAATTTTGTCTTACACTGCGTCCGTATCACATAAAAGCCGTGCGCCGGTTTATCAAGAACTCTATTTATGGTTGCCACTACAGGCAACCGCAGGCCTAGCTGATGGTAAAAATTATATTGGCAATATAAACCTAGAATCAGAAATCAGTGATGAAATCGAATTAGGTTTTGACCTAATTGGTGACAAGTTCTTTATCGCGCCGCGTATTTTCTACCGCAATATCGATAACTATATCCAAGGCGCTCCATCAACCAATATGGCTGCTAATATGGTTAGCAATATGATGGCTGGCGATCCGAACCCTCTGCAATTCAGCAATGTTGACGCGATGATGTATGGCTTAGACATTGAATGGCAATATTTAATGTCTGACCATTGGCAGTTACACGGCACCGTGAACTATGTGCGCGGTGAGTTGCGTGGCGGCGACGATGACTTATATCGTATTGCCCCGCCAAGTGCTCGCATAAGTGCAAACTACAGTCATAGTAATTGGAATATGTCCTTGACCGGCATGGTATTCGCTAAACAAGACAATGTTGCTAGCTTTAACGATGAAACCGAAACTTCTGGTTATGCACTATTTGATTTAACCGGTGGCATCCAGCTGTCAGCAAACCTCAGTATTAATGCTGGAGTAAACAACGTGTTTGACCGGCAATACAACGACCATCTAGCTGGTGTAAATCGTGCTAATGGCAGCGACGTACCGGTTGGTGAGCGTATCCCAGGCTTCGGCCGAAACGTTTTCGCAAGAGCTGTTTGGGCTTGGTAGCTCGACAACAATACTTTGGACTATCTAAGCGCAGCATAAATCAGTAAAATTCTGCGCTTATACCGCCCTTAGCTCAGCTGGATAGAGCGTCCCCCTCCTAAGGGGAAGGTCCCCCGTTCGAATCGGGGAGGGTGGACCATTTAATGATTAATTTATAACCGAAAAATGTTTTAACGCCTAGTTATTGATACACACCTAATACCGCTGCTATTAGGTGTATATCAATATTAACTGTAATTCAGCCCACTTGGCCAATGGACCTCATTAAAAACTTTGAATTATATAGACCGCATCACGAATGATTTCTATCGAAAAACAAATACATAATCGATTGTTAAACTAAATAATAATTCATGCCTCAGTAAAATCGGGCTGAATCAGATGCATAGGCATGTAAGCTAAAGAAACTTACTCACAGCGCTACTCGGCGCCGATAAAATCTAAGAAAAGCGGCAATTAAATAGTCATTTGAAGGATGTACTACACTAGTGACAGGATCAGTAAATCCCACCCTTATATTTATGATGCAATCTCTTCCGAGGGAAAGCGAATGCTGGTGTAGCGCTGCTAGGTGGACAGATAGCGCAGTGTCGTAACGGTAATTGTTTGACCTGATTAACCAATGGTATGGTCAATATAAAGGACTATCATAATGGGGGCGATGTAATGCCCCCACATGATCTCAGAGATTACTGAGCATCTCTTGCTGCTCTTGCAGCCCTTTCAGCCCGTTCAGCCCTTTCAGCCCGTTCAGCTCTTTCAGCCCTTTCAGCTCTTTCAGCCCTTTCAGCTGCATAATCTAGGCTTGAGCTAGAGTTAGAGTTGTTGTTGTTATTGTTGTTGTTGTTGTTGTTGTATCCATTACCGCCGTTATTACCGCCGTTATTACTGCCGTTATTACCACTATTATTGTTACCACCAAAGATAATATTGGGGGCATTGTTATTGTTAGCAACCGGCTGCTTATCTTCATCCAGCTTTAGGAATACGGCAGTTGGGAAAACCTTGGTACTTTGGTTCCTTACGACCGTTTTTGCCGTTGACTGATAGCCAGTTCTCTCTGCAACGATTCTAAGACTATCATGCTCTCTGTCAATGCCCTTAACGTTAAAGGCAATTGGCGATCGACCAATATACTCAGAGTCTATACTGATGGCTGCACCAGGTGGTGATGTCTCAATATCAAGCATGACTACGCGAGGGGTACTGGTGCAAGCTACCATTAAGATTGAAACTGGGACAAGTGAGAGTGTTTTATAAAAATTGATTAGAATCCTCGTTATTATAAGTAAGGCAAAAGCTAAATCCTGTTATGTGATGGATTTCACATGAGATGATACTAATTCATAAAATCTGATTTTTCTACTGATAAACATTAACCCGAGTTAATGTAGCCGTATAAGCACATAGATGACTTGTAAAGAACTGTTTAAGCATGTGGAAATCCAATGATAATCTTCAGCACCCAATTGATCGTCTTTCTATATCCATATTGCATCATTTATTATAATAAAACCCTCTAAGTAAGTTTCACTTTTTGGGCCCAAAGTAATCGGGAAATTTAGTTTTCAGATGGTGGCAATTGATAAAGTACTGGCTATTTCAATCAGGTAAATACAATCTTATCAACGACTTAACCCTAAACACCATGACTATTTAGCATTTACATGGCCCCTAAGAGAAAGGTATCAGGTTCGAACTCTAAAAAAAGGGGGGGCTACTCGGGATAGGCCCGACGTTCGATAAATTGCATGACAATTTTAACAAGCAGCTTTGTTGCGCAGCGCCAACGAGGTAATAGAAGCACAGGGCTTGGTGTTGCCAATCCTGAACAACAGCCCCATGCTATATTGAAAATACCCGCTTATTTAGACGATACAAGTAACTATGCTCGGTACATTAATTCTGCTTGCAACAGTTACTATTGCAGCCGACTAGGTTTATACGATCTAAGATGAACCTAACAAATCAACCACCATTTCTTTATGCTATCTATTTACCACTGCGTTAATCAGGCTTATCAGTAACTGCTCCAGTAGAAGCGGAGCTTACTGTGCGTGCGTATTTCCCTAGCAGTCCTCTTACATATTTGGGCGCTGGCTGCTGCCATTTGAGCTTTCTAATAGCCATTTCTTCATCACTGATATTAAGCGTCATCTCACGTTTTTGCGCATCAATGGTAATGCTGTCGCCATTTACTACCAGCGCGATGGCACCGCCCTCATAGGCTTCGGGCGTAATATGGCCAACCACAAAACCCCTACTGCCACCTGAAAAGCGCCCATCGGTGATTAGTGCGACATCGTTGCCTAAGCCCTTACCCATAATGGCCGAAGTGGGGCTTAACATTTCCCGCATACCAGGGCCGCCTCGCGGACCCTCATAACGAATCACGACCACATCGCCAGCGACCACATCGCTATCGATAATTGCGGCGAAGGCTTGTTCTTCCGAGTCATACACTTTAGCAGTGCCGGTAAAACTTAAACCCTCTTTACCGGTGATTTTTGACACCGCACCTTCAGGCGCTAAATTACCGCTGAGTATGACTAAATGACTATCTTTTTTAATTGGCTTATCAAACGGTAAAATAATCTCCTGACCGACGGGATAATCCTCTACCCCAGCCAAGTTTTCCGCCATGGTTTTACCGGTTACGGTCATACAGTCACCGTGTAACATCCCCGCATCTAACAAGCGCTTCATCAGTGGTTGAATACCACCGATTTCAATTAATTCAGACATCAAATATTGACCACTTGGACGCAAATCGGAAACTACCGGTGTCGTTTCACCAATACGCGAAAAATCATCCAGTGTGACCTCTACACCGACGGCGTCGGCCATCGCAATTAAATGCAGTACTGCATTTGTAGAGCCGCCGAGGGTGATGGTCAGCGTAATCGCATTCTCAAAAGCCTTTTTGGTCATAATGTCGGATGGTTTAATATCATGTTCAAGCAAGTAGACAATAGCTTTTCCGGCATCAACGCAGTCTTGTTTTTTACTATCTGAAATCGCATTTTTCGCAGAGCTATTGGGCATACTCATACCTAAAGCTTCAATCGCCGAAGCTAAGGTGTTTGCCGTGTACATACCGCCACAGGAGCCGGGACCGGGAATGGCCGTTTTTTCAATATGCTCTAGCTGAGAGAGGGGAATATCGCCATTAGCATGACTACCTACGGCCTCAAATACCGAAATGATATCGGTGTGATTCTCGCCCGGCATAATAGTACCGCCATAGACAAAGATAGATGGACGATTCAACCGGGCTAAACCCATCAAACAGCCAGGCATATTTTTATCACAGCCACCAATAGCAACTATACCATCATGCCCCATGCCAGCTGACACTGCCTCTATTGAATCGCAAATAACCTCACGCGATACCAAAGAATACTTCATGCCTTCGGTGCCCATGGAAATCCCATCAGACATGGTAATAGTGTTATAGATTATGCTTTTGGCACCGGCGCCATCTACACCCTTACCCACTTCTTCTGCGAGGGTATTAATGTGCATATTACATGGCGTCACCATTGACCAGGTTGAGGCAATACCGACCTGAGATTTTTTGAAATCTTCATCGCCAAAGCCTACTGCTCGCAGCATTGACCGGCTAGGAGCTTGGGCTGCTCCATCGACGATTTTTTTAGAATATTGACGGGGTTTATCTGAACTCATATTTTATATCTTCGTTGTCAGTTTTGATGAACTCACTATAGAATTGTCTACGGGAATAAACAATCTAAGTGCTACCGAAAAGTTAATTTCCTTGCTCCAGCGCAAAAAATCTAACTCCTATCTATATCCCAATCGTCTTATGACGAGTGGCGACTTAGTAACTTGGGCGCTTGACCTTAAACAACGGGTTTAACTGAGTATGCCTGAGCTAGAACTATAGGAATTTTAAGTCTCGAGAGACATTAAATTATATCTGCCCAAAGCATTAAAGAAAACTTTAGATATGCTAATTTATAAAACTTTAGTTATCTGGTTCTGTCGGGAATAGAACTCATCAACAATTTAGCCCTAAAATATCCACCTAATTATAGTTTTCCCAGTCCTTCCAAAGGTGGTTTATCGCTCACTAATAGCGCTAATAATTAGCCCTTTAACAACTAATTAGTACAGGCCTAATTGTTGTAAATTGACAGTAGCAGCGTCGTAGTTAGCCCTGGCGATATGTTTTTCAAGTTCAGCGCTGAAATATCTGATTCGCGCATCGGCTGCAGTTTCCTCTCGCAGATTTACCAGAAAAAAATCACTGGCACCCTGTTCAAAGCGCTGCGACTCTGCTTCGCGCAGAGTCTCTGACTGCTCCACCTCTAGACTGGCAAGATCTACCAGCTGTGTCGCCACATCAAGATCCAGCAATATATTACGCAAGCCGACACTAAGCTGATCTTCAAACTCTCGGCGTTGCTGACGCAATGATTCCACCTGGGACTCAGCCTCAGCTAGTCGACCTTTAGCCAAACGTCGCTCAAGCGGAACCGAAAAAGTAAAACCCACAATGACGTCATTAGTGTCACGGGACGGCCCACCTTCTCCTACGTCGCCCAGCCCATTCGCCAGCTCGACGCGAAAATCAAGGCGTGGCTTGAGGTCATTTTCAGATAATTCGACACGGCGCTGAGCTCGCTCCATCGCCGTCTTCAGTTTAAGTAATTCCGGCCGGCGTTTGAGTGCCTCAATAGAATCGCTTACTGCAATCATCGGAGCAATAAACATACCTCTAAGATCAGCTTCGCTAGGTAATCGATGGGGCCTAACAAACTGAGTTTCGCCATTGTCGTTTCGGTAGTAAAAGGCCAGTGCATTGGTCGCCGCGCGATAGTTGCGCTCAGCAGATAACGTCAGTGCCTGCCGGCGAGTAATATTCTGCCTATTTTCGATCAGGTAAATCTGCGCTAGATTACCTTTAAGAATTTGCACTTCGAGGCCAGCTTCTCGGTCTTTAGCTAACCCAAGTAACTCTTGATAAACCTGCAACTGCTGACCAGTAGTAACCCAGCGCCAGTAGGCGATCAAAGCCCTTTGTTGAACGCCGATCCGGGTCAGCAAAACTTCAAATTGGGCTTGTTCAAGCGCCAACATTGCATCATTTTGTCCAAAGCGTCGCTGGTCAATATCCCGGTCACGCAATAGAGAAAAAAGCACGCCGACTTTTACCTGACCGGCACGAGAAGTGAAACTTGAATCTTCGTAGATCGGAAAATCGCCACGGGACACATCATAGCCGCCGTATAAACTAGCACCCATACCCCGTAATGGCTGCGTCACAGAACCACCTATCAATGAACCATCATAGAAACCATCGGTGCGACTGTATCCCTGCGACTCAAAGACGAGATCAAACGCACCTTCTGCTGCCACCGCCCTGCCTTGCGCAGCGCGCTGCGCCGCCAAGCTCTCCAGTATCCCGGGAAAGTGCCTACTGGAAGATTCGAGAACCTGCTGCGGTAACAGCGCTGGGCTTGCGCCACCTGCCACCTCGGCCTGAGCAAACGACTGGCCCAGCATTATAACAATCAAACACAGCCCAACAGAACAAGATCTAGGGCACATTACTACCACCGTTAACTCTATTCGCCTCGCCCAAAACCGTTTCTGGAAAGTTCGGAGGGAAACTATTGAGCTGGCGCCAGATTTCAAAACCAACCGAGACAGTATCAAACAACACCCAGCCACGCACGCCTGAACCGAAGCGAACAAAGCGTTCGTCAGGCCAACGATTGTCGCCTACTATAGCCTCTTCGACTAGTACCCGGAACTTACCATCGTTTTGCGCCGAAGGGTCCACGGCCACTACGCGACCGTGAAACATACCAATCGCAACAGATGGCCAACCACTGATTTGCACCACCGGCCAGCCCTCAAAATGTAAGCGAACTTCAGCATCCGCGCGCAGTAATGCAACATCTCGTCCGTTGATATAAAGTTCAACAATTCTTTCTGCATTATCCGGCACAAATGTCGCAATAGTCTGCCCTACCGAGACAAAGGTTGCGGTATCGCCAGCGTTTAAGCTCAAAATCACGCCATCGCGTGGCGCTCGCACTGTCTGCAAAGATTGGCGCGAGAGTTTGACATCCACACGGGTAAGTTCGGCAGCATTCTCGGCAATACGCGCTCGAGCCTCTTCCACGCGGATTCGCGCCTGCTCATAGTCGCGCTGCGCAACTAAGCCCTGCTCCAGCAATCCACGCATTCTGCGCATATCGATTTCTGCGATATCTTTAGCACTGGTTGAAGCAGCCAACTTTGCCATCACCTGAGCCCGCTCGGCAGCCAATCGTTCCAACAGCATTGGGTCATTATCAACAATTTCGACAATGGGATCGCCGGTATTCACATGACTACCGTCTTGCACATACCACTGCTGAATCCGTCCCTCCACAAAGGCATTAATTTCTTGCTGCCTGTCGTTGGGATTTTGAGCAGTGACCGATCCAAACCCTGACGCAGTCTGCACCCAGGGAACAGTCAACAGAAAGACGAAAACCACGAAAAAACTAATAAATAGCATCAGGCCGACAACACGTATCGGCCTAGGAATACCAATTGAGTTTAACGTTTTAAAATAATCTTCATGTCTGCTCTGCAGTGACATGATCAGGACTCCCTATCGATCACCGGGGGAGCACTGCCCTCGGCTGCAATCATCGCCACCACAGGTTTACCCGTGGCAACGCAGAATTCTTCATAAGTATCAAACATCTTCTGACCGTCATAGGCCAGGTACAAAAAACTGTCAAAGTGAAGATCTGACCGCTTGTTTGAGAAATAAACTACTGTTGTGCCACCCAAAGACCGTAATAAATCTAACGACATCAACATATTTTCAGCCGGCATTACATCAAACAGTTCATTCAGTATCAGCACTCGTGGCCGTGCCAAAATGGCTGCAGCCAGCTTCAGGTGCATCACCTCAGATATCGACAATGGCCAGCCAGTTGCCGATAAGCGAGCATCAAGACCACCTGCAAGTTGCTCTATGGTTTTTTCAAGACCCACTGCTTTTAGCGCGGGGAGGATCTGCTCATTGACATCCGATTCAGCACTAAATAGCAAAAATTCGCGGATTGTTGACTCCACTACATTTGGCCGGTCCAGAACAATAATTTCCTGACGCAACTGATGCGCAGGTAAAGAGCCGAAGTCGACGCCCGCAATAGACATATAGCCGCTGGTTGGCAATTCATGGCGTTTCAAAAAATTAGTGAGTACGCGCTGCGCGGCATGAGTATCCGCCTGAGCGAAAACTCGCGCTCCCGATTTCAGTTCGAAGTTCAACACAATGTTAAGGCCGCGTGCTTCGCCACGTGCTTGGTGAAACTCTAAGTGGGCATCACCGGTTAACACGGCAATATCTCCAGACAGAGGCTCCTGCTCTACATCGTAAAAAAACGAAAGTTCTTCTATCGCAGCACAGAGATCATAAAAATAAGACAGGTAAACACCCAGCTGAGTTAAACCTACAAATACAACCGACAATACTAGCTCTGCAGCAACGAGCTGACCTAGTGACAACTGACCCTGGATAACCAACCAACCGCCCAGACCCAACAATATAGCGCTGGCTGCCGCGTAGATAAATAAAAATCCTAGCGTCTGAGAAAAGTAATGACGAAAATGAATCGTGTGCTTCTCCATATAGGCCGCAGTCGCTGCTTCAGTTTTACGGAGCGCGTCATCAATATGTTTCGGGCTCTTAAAAAAGCCGTTGGAAGCTGCTAGACCTTCAAGCCAAGCAGCGGTGGCATGTTTCTGATGAGACACTGCCATCGCGCTTTTAATAGCCCGCTTACCCCAGATCGCCCACACCAACCAGATCGATAAAGCCAGCAGAACATTAAAAGCAAATAACAGTGGATGATAAAATGAAACTAGCACACAGCCAACGATTGTCTGCAGCACAATGGTAAAGCCACCGACAAACAGGTCTGGCAATCGCGACTTTACAATGGTGATATCAAAGTAACGATTGAACAGCGGACCCTTGCTGTTGTCGTCGAAAAATGGATTTAACGCGTAAATTGCGCGCAGGGATATCTCTGACACCATGCGCGCGTAAAATCGACGAGAAAAGAAGTCCATGAGATGAATACGCAATGCGTTAAGGGCACTGGCAACCAGTAGTAAACCAAACAGAGTCAGCGACAGGACAATCAGCTGAGGCGTCAGACCAGTATTTGCCACCGTATTAATTAGCATCTGCACCGATATAGGTGTAGCCAAAGAAAGCAGACTGATTCCTATGCCATAGATAATAGCTAGGGTATAGAACTTGTGTTCTGGGCCTAAGATAACCACAAAGAACTTGAACAGCTGACTTAATGTACGCGTTTGCTCTGTAGCCTGGTAAGCCATAATGGTTGTAAGTAATTCCGTCCGCTGAATTTTTGCTGATGCTCTGGGGGGGGTGACAACATGACTGTTGTCGCAGCCATCTGCTGGAAAAGTGGCGCCAAGTATACAGCGTGTCTGCGGTGAAGTTAATAGCGTAGTGCTAAGTTAATCTTCTATTAATACTAAATAAAAGCCACACTGTTCATGCCGATTTAACAAGCGATTTATTTGAGTCATCGACCTACACTTTTTCATCACCCCGCCGGATTCTTTTGTTGCGACAGCTCGGCCATATTATTGACAGATAATTTTATATAGTGACAAATATCAATTTCTCAGCGCCCATAAACCACACTTTAACTAGGGGATTGATCCGCATCTGCAACTTATAGCAAAATGACATTTATCGATATTATTCAATTTCAGATATATCACAATATAATTACATACCGCCTTGCCTTGATTACCAACAGGCTAAATAATTGTTATAAACGTACCTTTTATTTTTCAGCAAGAACTATTATTTAATGCCTATATTTTTATTCTAGTAGCACCATATAGTTTTTCAGTAACGCTATTAATCGGTACATTATATAGCTGATTTCGGTAGCCGATTGTTATATTTTGACTGCCATTTTAGCTGTTATAGTTAGTCAAACTTATGGCAATGTTTTAGCCAGTGGCGGCACGAGCCAACCGATCATTAACTGCTGCCCAACTAGCGGATTTTGGCGGTTGTTCAACAACAATTTGGGTAGGGTGACGCTGATCCACTTGGTATAAAGTCACATACAGCTTGTGGCCGAAGGTCACCGCATCATTTGCCAAGTTAGACCATTGGTATATTGGAACACCAGTTTTAATACAGTGCTCCATAACTTCGTCTGACCAAATAACAAAATGGCAGTTGTGTTGGCGCAGCGCAGCTATGTCCATCAACAATTGCTCCGAAGAGACAATACGTAAAGGTGTGTTTGGTTGATAATGCGCGTTGACATTTCCAGGCACAACTTCAACATGATTATTCGGTGTGTCGACACTCTGACCCATGGCGGCTGTCAGCTGCTGTTGCGTAACAGGTCCAGCACGAAGTATGCGAGGCTCTGCACTGACTAAATCTAAAATGGTCGACTCCAGTCCATATTCACATGGGCCGCCTTCCAAAATAGCCGGAATTCGGCCATTCAATCCCTGCATCACTTGCTCAGTAATGGTCGGACTAAGTTGCTTATAGCGATTAGCGGAAGGCGCTGCAAGCCCTCTATCTAGCTTGTTTAATACTTGCAAAAACAAGACATGCGCTGGCACTCGTAAGGCAATGGTATCTAATCCACCGGTAACCTCATAAGGCACGTGATCTGCTTTTTTTAATAGTAAGGTAAGTGGCCCAGGCCAAAATTGTTCGGCGATGAGGTAGGCCACGGCGGGAATCTCTTTAGCCCAATCGTTAAGATGAGATACATCAGGTAAATGAACTATAAGGGGGTGATTTTTCGGGCGCCCTTTAGCTTCAAAAATTTTATTCACAGCGTTGACATTCGATGCATCAGCGGCAAGCCCATAAACTGTTTCTGTTGGCAAGGCAACGCACTCACCTTGCCGTAACAGCATCACCGCTTGTGCCACGCTATCCTCACCGAATAGTAACGACGTTTTGTAGCTTTGACTCATGTCACTTCCTCAAGGATTGCACAATTGACAATGAGTAGGATCGGCTTCTTTTTGTTTCACGATTTCATCATTGCGATAGCTACAGTCATCACAAATGCGTATCCATGATTTTGTTTGCTCTGTAGGCATGGCACATACACTACAGGGTAAGCCAGACTGTTTTTCTTTTATAACAAAGTTAATCGCCTGACATATGGGGCAGACGGCCGATAATCGCCTACCTAAATCCTCGGCTGCCTTTAAAATGATTTTTTGTCTTTGAGGACAGTTCATTGCCCGCAAGTCAGGTTCGATTTTTACCTTTTGAGCAAAGGATTCAATGTACTCCAACCTATCTAGTAGGTACTCAGCAGAAAGGCCTTTTTCAATATATTGATCAGTTTTTAAAATCCACCGCTGATCCGGAAGCTTTAGTAGTTGTTGCTGCAATGACTCGTTGTCGCCCACAGTCAATTCTTGAACGGATGTTGGACCCGCAGCATGAGCATAGATTACAGTGCCAGTTGAGGCTTGGTAAAGGCATAACAATTCATCGTTCCAATTGATCATCCCTGGAACGGGACCACCGCCAAAGCTGCCTTCGCTGCCTAAACCCCAATCTGCCGCTGTCAGCTCACAAGCCTTTTTCGCTTTAGTTAATGCCGCATCCTTGGGTGACAACATACGTTCAACTTCACCAGAAAATGTGCCTAAAATGTCGGTATCAAACAAGTTCGACTCATACACTTGGTAGCCTAGTGGCGCAAGAGAGGGCGCTATCCAACGTGCTTTTTCATGTTTAGTAATTAGCGCTACTCGTCGCATTTAAGCAAGACCTCTGGTGTTTTCTGAGTACTGACAAGTTAACTGCCTTCATTCTTCTAAATCTAGCCTGCGTATTATCGACAAGGCTATCGCTGGATTCGAATACTCAAAAGCGCCATGCCTTAGCTCGCAATAATAATCAGAGCTGATTAGATTTCTACTTAAATTAACAAGTGAATTTTATAACAACTGCTAGATATATAGTAATACGAAAGAGATTTTTCGGAGCCTAAAAAAATAACCGTAAATATCCGCGTTAGCAGTACTATCGCTATACTCAAATACCATGCCAAATATTTTTCCATATCGAATATTTTTCTGAAATTCGAACACAAGAAGTTTTATTTCTAACGCTACTAGATTAGCACTCATAAGATTAACTAAGCTACTTTTTATCGCCAGCCATTAAAACCAATCAACTAACACTAGACTCGGTTGCTTACCCAGTCTTTATTTTCTACATTCCAACTTCGGGCCCAATAAATAAACGGTGTATCCATGGCGGCTATAACAACTTTAAAGATATATTTCGCGCCAGCTAACTGCATTGCAGTAACAAAGTCGACTATACCCCACCAGACCACTACACCGTAAATCACCGTATCAAGTGCCTGCGACACTAGTGTCGAGCCGTTGTTACGCAGCCATAAATGTCTGCCATTAGTGCGGCGTTTTATCCAATGGAAAAGCCATACATCAAGCCATTGACTAATCAGATAGGCTAATAAAGAGCCAAGAATAAATCGCGGCGTAAAGGTAAATAATGTTTGCGTCGCTTGATGAACACTGAGGGCAAAGTCAGCAGTTTTTGGCTGAGTTGATGGCAGATACAACAAACTAATGCTGGTCATTAAAATAATCATAATACTAACCAGAAAACCAATCATAACAGCACGATTGGCCTCGCGACGGCCATAGCATTCACTCAGTAAATCGGTAGAAAAGTAAATACTGGAATATAGAATCACCCCCATACTTGTTTGCATCCCAAATACCATTGTCAACTTAGGGCCCTGTAAATTAGCTAATAGCAGACTGATAATAATACTGGCATAAAGCCCTTGGCGGCCAAATAGACGGAATAGTAAAATGGCTAAGCCCAGATCAATCAAAACAGTGAAAATCCACAGCAAGTCCTGATTATGAGAAAAAAATGGCTGTAGGAAATCGGTAATCATATGAGTGGCACCACTGTTGGTCGGGGCTTGGACTAAAAGAAGCGTTAACGGCTTCCGTTATCTAAACCGGTAATAAAAGCTAGGTTATGGCAATTGTCTGCAACTTTATATTACCGCAGAAACTGCCTTGAGTAGCAGGAGTTAGACCTGAGAATTATGACGACTAGACTAATTTAGGGCTTATAAATTTATGCGCCAATGACTCAAAACAATAAAAGAAACAAAGCTGAGTACCTATTTCACTATGGGCATAAAATTATTCCACCACCTCTGTGGGCGAGCCCACTGTCAAAATCATCGCTGCAAGCTTTAAGAAAACTACAGTTTTACCCACTTGCTCTGCTGATAAAGTAACATCGGCACGAACTGCTATCGTACTTACCTCGCCGCCAATAAAGCTAAGCTTAGCAGTATGTGCTTGTGCATCTATGGCTAAAACAGTGGCCGTAGTCTCTGTAACATCCGCCATAACGATCAACGGTTTGCCACCTTCGCTAGCACTTGCCAAAAATGCAGCTTCAAGATCTATAGGAGGCTCCTCATCGGCAAGATAAATCATAACCTCTTCAACCGACTCTGCACGCAAAACATCACCCTGCTTTACTTGGTCAAAATTAACAGCTTCAGCACCAAATTGTATTGTCTTTTGATTACCATTTTGGTCAACCAAAGTAGCACGGCGAGTGGTGTAATCGATATCACTAACAGTTGCCATCGATACTGATATCTGCTGCGAGATCATCCCTGGCTGGTCAGCAAAGGTAACTAGCTGGGCATAGGTATCAGCGGCCAAACCAACTGATTCAGTTTGACTAGCTATTGGCTGAGTGTCTTTAGTGTCCTCAGTGGCACAAGCTGTGAGGCCAAGGATCAATAGGGCAGATACCAGGGAGAACATTTTATAATTAGACATCGACACAAATCCTGATTTATTGGGAAAGCGTGGGTTAATTTATAAATGCTACCATAGCACCTTGGGTTCAAGCTGAAGTTTTGAATTAGTATTACAGTATTAACAACTAGAGTTATAAACAAATTAGGAAGTCTAATGTCTAAATCTCAATTATTAGTTACAGTATCCATATTTCTACTAAGCGCTAATATTTATGCAGGAAATAAAAACCCGATATTAGATGAAGAATTTACACTCTCGTTAAGCGCATACGACCTAAAAGCTAATGGGGATATAACAACTCAATCAATTGAGTTTAATAACCAAGAATTCACCATCACTTTGGATGATATCGGCCTAGAAACTGAGGTGGACACTTTTTGGATCGATGCAAAATGGCGCCCTTTTGAACGCTGGTCATTTATGGTGGAGTATTTCAGTTACAGCGAAAGCAGTAGTGCTAGCAGAAATGTCGAGACTGTTTACCAAAATATTGTCTTTGGCGCCAACAAAACTCTAAAAGCTGACTTTGATGTGGATATTTTAAGCCTATCCACTGCCTATCGTTTTTTAGACGGTGAAAATTATGCCTTAGACTTTGGCGTGGGCGTACATGCCATGGATATTAGTTTTAGCCTAGAGGGCGCAGGAGAAATTTATGCTAATAATACCGTCACCACATCTAACAACATCAAAAAAAATGCATCTATACTTGCTCCATTGCCGAATGTAATGCTCTACGGTACTTATGCATTTAATGAATACTTGTCACTCAGCGGACGAGCAGGCTGGTTATCAGTAAATTATGGCAAATATGAGGGCGATCTGCGCAGAGCTAATGTAACTCTAGAATATCGTCCTCTAGAACATATTGGCTTTGGCTTGGGTTACAACTACAGCGAACTCGACATAGTGCGTGAGGGACGAACGCTAACAGAGATATTTAATATTGATTTCAGTGGTCCGCTGCTAACCGTTAAGGCTGGCTTTTAGCGCTGCGGCTGCTTGTCTAAACACTCGTGAGAGTTGGTAACGTTTGTCGGTTATGAATTGGTAGGGGTTCATATATTGAACTCTAATTTAATAAAATATGTTAACTAATAAGAGATATTCCGCCCACTTACTAACGGCTAAACCTGTAGTCTAACCAACTACAATAATTATAAAACCACTTCGTTTCGGCGGCCAAGGGACCGCAGAATCTCATCACTCATTTTTTCTATTTAGTTAGAACCCAGCTTTAGCTTGCTGCACCTGCTGATAACTCTCTTCATCAAACAACTGGTAAGCGCTGGACCTTGGCTTAAGAAAATAAATTGGGTCGCTGACTTGATCTAAATGGTAAGCCTCTTTGCGCAACGCACCTTTCACCAATTTGAAAGTAACCGTTGTTTCAGCTTGCGGTTGCAGCCTTACAAAGACAGGCCGAGCATGGGCTGGCAATTCTCGTTCAATAAAAGTAGAAAACGCTTCGAGATCAAATTGTACATTGGCTTTAAGTGTTAAGGCGGCCATACCCGCTTTACCTTCAGCGCCGGGCACTACAACGCCATAAACATTAGACATCTCAACTTGGTCAAAGGTGTTAATAATTTCGCCCACTTCATTAGTTGACACATTTTCGGCGCGCCAACGGAAAGTATCGCCCACTCTGTCGACAAATTGGTAATGTGGTAAGCCCATCGCAAAACCAACATCTATTTGTTTAACTAGGTCACCGGTATTAAACCATCGGTCACCAGCCTTTTTTACGTCAGTCAATATTTTGCTGTCGGTCGCTTCCTTATTTTGATAACCGTCAAAGATATATTTTTCGTCTATTTCTGTAAGTAGCAACCCTGGTTCACCTATGTCAGTCTCAACCAACTTGCCAGCCACATCCCTTACCATTTCATCAGCATCAATATCATATTTAACCAGCATTAAACTGGCACTGGTAGTCCCTATGGTGTGGTCTTTATTAAGAATATTAATAAAGGTGGCATTACCTTCACTGGAGCCATATAACTCAGTAATACGGTTTACTTTAAAACGCTCGCGAAATTGGTCCCAAATATCAGGGCGTAAACCATTACCTAGCATCGTTTCTAAGGGGTTATTTTTTTCCTCAACGCACTCCGGCTGCATCGACAAATAGCGACACAATTCTCCTACATAGACAAACAAGTTAGTTTGATACTGCTGCACCTCTGGCCAAAACTTACTGGCCGAGAAGTTACGCCGGATGAATACCGAAGCACCAGACACTAAGGCACTACCAAAGCCAGGTCCTAAGCCGGTAAGATGATACAGCGGCAAGCAAATATACATGCGATCACTAGCCTTGGCACGAAAGCCTGCTTTGCAATAAGGGATGGCAGCAGATAGATAACGTCGGTGATAAATGACAGCGGCTTTAGGTAAACCAGTCGTACCCGAGGTAAATATATACAGCGCTTTTTCACCGGCTCTAATGTCGGTAGTCTCGAGCGGATTTGTATCTGGCATGCCATCTACTTGGGCACTAAAATCAAACATCCAATCTGGCGCAGTCGCTTTACCTAAATCTTTGACCCAAAAATAGTCATCATCATTTAGCGGCAAGTTGCCTTTTATTTCTTCTATTGCGGCAACCAAGTCTTCACCAACAATACACTTTGTTGATTCAACAATAGAAATACAATGAGCTAAAGACTTACCGCGTAAACTATTATTAACTAATGCCGCTGTAGCGCCGATTTTTGTCAGGGAAAAAATAGACGCCAGTATTTCGATACCGTTTTCCATCATTACGGCTACGGTATCACCGCGTTTAACACCCTGTTGTTTAAACAAGTGAGCGAACTGATTAACGAGAGCATTAAATTGCCCCCAAGTTAGCTCTCTGCCTTCAAAGATTATTGCCGATTTTGTAGCATACTTGGCGGAAGTTTCCTGAAACAATAACCCCATCGAAGTCGCTTCATCGTCTTTGGGCGGTTTAAATCTGGCCACTATTGGGGCGACTTGAGCAAAATCTTTTATTACTCTAAAAACTTCTTTTATCGTATTCATATTTTTCTCCTGAACAAGTTTACTTTAGAATAACTGCATTCGATGAAATTACGGCGTAACAATATTAAACACATCATCAGGCGTGTCTAGTAAAGCGAAAAAACGCATTAAATCCACTGTTGATCCATCTACCGACACATCATCCGAGAATAATGTTTCCCGTATACCCGCATTGCCGGTCAGCATTTTTACAAATAACTCATGAGTAATACTCACAGTGGCATTGGCCTGTGGTGAGAGTGCACCCATGCTGTGATGTAAAACGGCATTTTCTAAGGCCAAAGTATGTTGCTCATTAAGATCGGTAAAATCGAAGTTGATGATATAATCCTTACCGTCGGCTTTGGGGCCATTAAGCATTACCGTAATTAGCTGCATAAACTCTTTGGGCGGAGTCTTGCCTAACAGGTCACCGGCATTAGTAATACCCATCCCTTCAGTTGGCGCACCTTGGCGCAATTCTAGCGCTGCCGTCAAATAATTATCTCGCCATGGGCCAGACTCTGCCTGATACCCCAACTGGTCGTAAGCTTTGGCCAGTATTTCTTTAGCGTCCACGTTACCTGGCTCGGCAAATACAAGATGGTTAACAAGCTCTGCCACCCAGCGATATTCACCCTTAGTGAATGCTTGCTGAGCTCGATCTAACATTGCGGTTGAGCCACCCATTGCGTCAACATAGCGCAATGCAGCATCTACCGGCGGCAATGGGTCTAGGTTGGCGGGGTTGCCGTCATACCAGCCAAAGTAACGCTGATAAACGGCTTTGGCATTATGCTTAACCGTGCCGTAATAACCCCGATTAGAAAAACTAGTACGCAGAGACTTGGGCATCTCCATCAGCTCGGCGATCTCGCGTGGCGTATGGCCTTGGCTCGCTAGACGTAGGGTTTGATCGTGAAGATAACGATAAGTATCGCGCTGCTTGTTCAAAAACTCAGTAATGTCGGTATTGCCCCACATCGGCCAATGGTGGCTAGCGAAGTAGACTTCTGTCTCAGGGAACATCTTGGCGGCTTCATCAATATAGTGAGCCCATTTATAAGCATCGCGTACTTTGGCACCACGCAAGGTATATAAGTTATGCATATTTCTAGACACAACTTCAGCCCCACAGAAGGCTTTTTTCTGGGGCAAGTAAAAGGTTAACTCGGCAGGAGCCTCGGAGCCAGCGGCGTTTTGAAACACAAATTCTATGCCGTCAATAGTGAGTTTTTCGCCAGTCGATTCAATAATACGAGTAGGCGTCGCAAGACCTGGGCTACCAATGGCTGGCGTTTTTCCTAAACCAGTATCGACATGGCCTTTAGCCGAGCGCTCTAACTGAGTGCCATACATAAGCATAGCGCGCCGACTCATGGTGCTACCGACCAATACATTCTCACTGGTGGCTTCGTCCATAAAACCAACTGGCGCGATAATCTCGGTACTGCCATCAACTTCTAGTACCGACAGAACACCACCAAAATGGTCTATGTGCGAGTGAGTAAAAATAACCGCAGTAATAGGCTTGTTGCCTAAATGCTTGCGGGCAAATGCTAGTGCAGCGCTGGCGGTTTCTTTCACGGTCAACGGGTCAACTAAAATCCAACCACTGTCGCCCTCGATAATAGTCATGTTGGAAAGATCAAAGCCACGCAATTGATAGATGCCGTCAGTAACCTCAAATAAACCATGGATATTATTAAGTTTAGCTTGGCGCCATAAGCTCGGATTTACAGTTGCCGGTGCAGCGCCTTTAATAAAATCATAAGCTGGCATATCCCACACCACGGTGCCGTCTGGCATAGTAACTTTCAGCGAGTCGTCACTGGCGATCAAACCGCGGGTAGCATCTTCAAAATCACGCTGATTATCAAGCTCTAGGCTTTCAGCAACAGCCAAATTGGCCTTGACGGTTATCGCAGTTGCCGGCGTATTCCCCTGACTACCAGAACTACTCTTAACCACTGACGACTCATCCTGACAAGCCACTAGTACGGTAGTGAATATTACTAACCAAAGCTTATTGTTAAATCTCGAGCGTGCCATGATATTTACTTCCTATTTTTATCTGTCTAATAATCTAACTAATTAAAACTGATGTGCCAAGTTGATAATTCATACTGTTAACAGCGGCCCCCAAACTTCTAAGTGGTTGTTGCGCTCTACTCGGCGTAACGTACGGATTGCTAGCAACCCACTCAAGCCTGTTTCTGAAAACAATTGCTGGAGCTGTAATTGTTCGCCGCTATTGGCCTCGTCATAGCAGTCCTGCAGGCGCTGCAACAGATAAAAACGGTAAGGCATAACCGCCGTGGTTAAGTCTATACCGCGCCAATTAAATTCACATAAACCAATAACCCGCTCTGCAGCTTTCTCCATACCATTAGTGCCAACCTCAAGATCAGCATGCTGCTCTAACCATTTATTGGCATAATTTACATGAGCAATAATTTCAGGCAAATACTCTTCGCTAATAAAGCGCATCAATGCCTTTAATGTATCTGGAATCGTATCAGCGTTAACAACGTTATCTGTATTGTTATGATCAGCCCAGTATTCATTGCTAGTGTTCATACTCTCTGCCCAGCGCGCCACGCGTGGTGCATTTTGACGCATAATCATCGCCGGGGCAGGGTCTCGATAAAGATGTCCATATAGCGGCCCCATCAACGCATAATCACCCAGACTTGCCTTTGCCCCTAGCAAATAAGGATGCCAGGTAAAGTGCTGCTCCAGTAAGCCAAGAAATTCTTTATATGATTCAATAATCAAGTCTTTCGATTCAACAGTTGCACCAAAAAATAATTTGGCTTGGCGCATTCTACCGCTGGCAAATTCAAAAGTCTGCTCAGCCATTGCAGAACTGGGGCCAAAAGGGCTAAATTCAGATTTTAAAAAAGATAAGTTTTCCACGTCATAATCCCAACGAAAATGCATAGCTGGGCGTAACAAACCTTCACCGCCAAACAGTTCAAACAAAAAGCCAATAGCACCCATCACTTTATTGTCTGAATAAGCAGACACAGTGGCTAAGTTATTTTTTTCAAAATGATCAATAATGTCAGACCCATCCTGCACAATCTGCCCATCAGGAGCTTGGATAACCGGCACAATCATGCGACCAATTTGTGGAAGAATATCGCTGCGATAACTCGGATGGTTAGGGCCAAGCTCCACGAAGTCAATATTTTGTTTGCGCAGATAACTACGCGCCTTAGCCGTATAAAGAGAGCAAGCAACGCCGTATAATTTGTATTGTTCTGACATAAATGATTCCAGTTTTAAAACTATTTTTATTACAACGATGATAATGCTGTTTTATATTAAGACCACCATAACAATACTTTTGCTAGGATACAGATAGGACTAAAGAATTCGAATTGTCAGCATTTATTTAGACGAAATCACACCCTTAATTAAACCGATCATAATTTCAACACTGGCGTTCTTACCCAACCTCTGCTAAAAGCTTAGGCCATGTCACAGATAAAAAGACGCAATCACATCAATTGCTTCGCGTTGATTTTTAGGGATCTTTTTTTAATTCTGGCAGCCATTGATCTAAATCACCACGTAAAGCGCGCTGCGAATTCGCAAAACTTTTGCGCACAACATCAGAACGCAAGCTTTGCACTTGACAGGAAAGTATCACCTTGCCTAACTTTTTATATGCCTTTGCATAGCGTTGAATAGCATGCTCAAGTCTTTCTTTAAAGCTACCTTCCGGATTTTTGCCAATGAATAAGGCCGCGTAAGAATCATGGGGATAATTATCCACCGCAGCGAAAAGAGTTTCCATATCCTCGAAATGGTGACAGAAAGAGCGTATACCTACTCCCGTTCGCTGTGAAATTTGTAGCGCCGTCGGTGCCAATATGCCATCTTCATTGTCTGACAACCCCGCCTCAATAATCGCACATTTACTGCGCTCGCTGCGCTGGCGATGGCCGTCGACTACTTCCACCACTACTGGTTTTGACATATAACCTCATTATTTGTTCTACATATAATGACACTGACTATGCAATATAATATCATTTTAAAAATCTAATACCAAAATAATAGCATTGCAGTGGTGTTGCACCAAAAAACATCAAAGTATGCATGCTCTAAAAAGGAATCGGCCATGGCGCGTAAAAGAATCATTATTCCTATAGCTATTTTTTGCAGCGTAATACTTGCCTATAGCCTGCGCGGTATTATCGTCGTTCTCGTACTAGAGCGCGCCATTCCAAAAATGATGAGCGCAACTACGGCGGCAAACTTAGGCGACGGCTTGCACATTGCCATATGCGGTGCTGGCGGCCCACTACCCGACCCTAAAAGGGCTGGTGCCTGCATGCTAATAATTGCCGGCGATACCTTACTAATGATTGACTCTGGTTCTGGCGGCCCACGTAATATTGGCCGCATGCAATTTCCGATTGGTGATGTTGATGCGGTGCTACTCACACATTTTCATTCAGACCATATCGACGGCTTAGGTGAAACCGCCACTCTGCGCTGGGCCAGTGGCGACAACACTAGCCCGCTACCGGTTATAGGACCAACCGGCGTCGAAAAAGTTGTCGATGGATTCAATATGGCCTATAGCCATGACAAAGGCTATCGCCACGACCACCATGGCGACACTGTTGCGCCAAACTCTGGTTTTGGCTTAATCGCCCAGGCGTTCGCAACTCCCGCTACCGGCGCTAGCGCAGTAGTCTGGGATAAGGACGGATTATTAATCAGCGCATTCAGCGTTGACCATAAACCGGTTAACCCAGCCGTTGGCTACCGTATTGACTATAAAGGCCGCAGCGCAGTAGTTAGTGGTGACACGGCCAAATCAACCAACTTAGAATTTTTTGCTAAAGATACAGACTTGCTACTGCATGAAGGCTTAAGCCCTAAGCTGGTGATGCTGATGAATAAAGCCGCTGTGCAAATAGGTAATGCAGGGATCGCTAAAATCACTATAGATATACTGAACTATCACGCTAGTCCAGCTGAAGCAGCCGAGAGCGCTCAAGCGGCGAATGTTAAGCACTTAGCTTTGTATCATATTGTGCCGCCGCTAATTGTACCGGGGCAGGACCTAGTCTATTTGGAAGGTGTTGCTGATGCTTATGATGGCCCGACAACCTTGACCCAAGATGGTACTATATTTTCTCTGCCCGCCAATGGTACCGAAGTGATTGTGGTACAAAAAGGTCTATGATCTAGTTCATCATAAACATATATCGTATATAAAAAAGGCGTCCATAAGACTGCCTTTTTTAGTGATTACTAGCGCTGTAGAACTGCAGATAAATATTAGTAACCTAACCTAGGCTAGGATAGCTAGCGCTTAGGAACGTGGTCGTAGGCATCTAAACCAAATGTTGAGTATCTGCGTTATGCTAGGCGTCATTTAAGCTTTGACTTTAAAGATTTAACGGAGACAACAATGTATACATTTAGCGACAAATCATTACAACTGCAGGCCAAGCTTAGTGCGTTTATGGATGAGTATATTTATCCTAATGAAACCAACTACGCCGAACAATTACACAAGGCCAGCAATCGCTTTGCCGTCCTGCCCTTAATGGACGAGTTAAAAGCAAAGGCCAAAGCGGCCGGCCTGTGGAATCTGTTTGTGCCTGAAAGTCACAGTGAATATTCTGACCATGGCGGTTTAACGAACTTTGACTACGCTCCATTAGCTGAAATGATGGGGCGAGTAATTTGGTCACCGGAAGTATTTAATTGCAACGCCCCCGACACTGGCAACATGGAGGTGTTTATGAATTACGCCACCAAAGCCCAGCAACAGCAATGGTTAACCCCTTTACTTAACGGCGAAATCAGCTCGTCTTATGCAATGACAGAGCCACAAGTTGCCTCAAGTGATGCCACTAATATTGAACTGAGTATTGTGCGCGACGGCGACCAATGGGTATTGAATGGCCGCAAATGGTTTATCACTGGTGCCATGTATGAGCGCACCAAGATTTTAATTGTGATGGGCAAGTCAGACCCAGACAACGGCGACCGTCACCAACAACAAAGCCAAGTGTTAGTACCCAAAGGCACTAAAGGGCTAACGGTTATTCGTCCGTTAACCACCTTAGGCTATGATGATGCACCTATTGGCCACGCCGAAATTGTGTTTGATAACGTGCGCGTACCCGCTGAGAATATATTACTTGGTGAAGGCCGCGGTTTTGAAATCGCCCAAGGTCGGTTAGGCCCAGGCCGTATGCATCATTGCATGCGTTTGGTTGGTGCAGCCCAGCGCTCGCTAGAGCTTGCCTGCCAGCGCGCGGTGTCACGTACCACCTTTGGGCGGCCACTGAGCAAACACCAATCGGTACGCGAAGAGATATCGAGAAGCTTTAGTGAAATTGAAATGGCTCGTCTACTGGTCCTCAAGACCAGTAATAAAATGGATACCCAGGGCGTGCCAGCATCTGTTGATATGATTGCTGCCACTAAAACCACAGTGCCGTTATTAGTACAAAACATTATTGATAGCTGCATGCAAATGCATGGCGCTGGTGGCCTAACTGAAGATTATTTTATGGCTGAAGCGTTTAACTATGCGCGCTGGTGTCGCCAAGCCGACGGTCCGGACCAAGTACATCAGATGGCATTGGGTAAGCGTATTATTGATTTGTACTCAGCGTAGAGAACATACCAATAATTATGGAGGGCCTATTATTTTACTCAAGGCTCTCCAGCCTGCTTAATTATTTTTAGCTAGCTCCAACGCTGCCGCTGCACCAACAAATGCGGCATCGTCAGTAGCTAACATCATAATGGGAATATCAGCGACCACATGAGACATAGGCTCTTTGGCTAAAAACCGCGATGAAAAATCGCTAGCGAGAAAAAAGTCTTTTATTTTTGGCAGAATACCGCCAGCTAAATACATGCCGCCAGTAGGTCGCAACACTAAAGCTATGTCACCTGCGGCGCTGCCCATAATGGCGCAAAAGCTATGCAGCGCAGCTTCGCACAATGGGTCTACGCCAGAGTTACCAAGTTCAGCAATATCTTTTGGCGCTAACGCCTTAGCTGTTTCGCCCCGCACTGCGGCCATTGCGCTATACAAATTAACCAAGCCTGGGCCACACAATATTGATTCAATCGATACCCGATGAGAGCGGGTCATTAGCACTTTTAGTATTTCAATTTCTAAGGCATTGGTCGGCGCAAACGAAATATGCCCGCCTTCGCCATCAATCAATTGCCAACTATTATTTGTTGGCATTAACCCGGCAACACCAAAGCCGGTACCAGGGCCAATAATAGCTTTTACACCAACGCCCGCCTCACCTTGGCTGTATATATCTAAGGTGTCTGCTTTGCTCAGATAGGGAAGGCTAAATGCCAGTGCGGTAAAATCGTTAATCAAATTAAATTCTGTAAAGCCAAACTGCTTTTTCATATCAACTATTGTAGCGTCCCAGCCTTGACGCGTGACTCTAACCTTGCCATCGACAATGGGACCGGCAACCGCTAAACAGGCTTTAGTTATGTTGGAGCTATCTATCGTTTGTAAATATGCAACCAAGGCATCTTCTAAACCAGAAAATTTATCACTGGCTTGAATCCATTGGGCAGATATAGCAAAACCAGTTGCGCTCTTGGTTGCTATTGCAAACCGGGTATTAGTGCCGCCGATATCGGCGACAATTGTTTGTTCCATATTTATGCCATTGATTAAGTTAAGCTATTAGCACCGTCTTCTACTGGGCCAACATTGTCTCTAAATATCGAAAATAGTTCGCGGCCATTGCCAAATTGATTTGCTGTTAAATCAGGAATTAATGGAATTCGCTGGGCTAACTCAGCATCATCAACCAATAGCATCAAACTACCTACCAGCCCATCTAACCTTATTGCGTCACCATCTTTAACCAATGCTAAAACACCACCGCATAAACTTTCAGGGGTCATATGAATTGCAGCTGGAACCTTACCTGATGCGCCTGACATCCTCCCGTCAGTCACTAATGCCACTTTAAAGCCTTTGTCTTGCAATACACCTAACAGTGGCGTCAGCTTATGTAGCTCTGGCATACCATTCGCTTTAGGGCCTTGAAACCGCACTACCGCAACAAAGTCCTTCTCTAACTCGCCGCGATCAAACGCGCCGATCAAATCTGACTGATCATTAAACACCACTGCCGGCGCTTCAACAATTCTGTGCTCGGGCGCTACTGCCGATACTTTGATTACCCCGCGACCAAGATTACCATCAAGCACCAGCAGGCCGCCCTCTTCACTAAATGGCTGACTAACTGGCGCCAATACAGCTTCATCTAAACTAGCTAGAGGCGCAGCGCTCCATACTAAATTATCGCCGTGTAGCTTCGGCTCGCTCATATAAGGAGACAAGCCGTTAGCAGGGGCCACTGTAACAACGTCGTTGTGGAGTAGGCCAGCGCTTAGCAACTGAGTGATAAGAAAGCCCATCCCACCAGCCGCTTGAAAATGATTTACATCAGCGGGACCATTAGGATATATCCGCGCCAGCGATGGTACGACTTTGGACAAATGCGAGAAGTCGTCCCAATTAATAATAATCCCGGCGGCCCGCGCAATGGCAATCAGGTGAATAGTTTGATTAGTAGAGCCACCCGTCGCTAGCAACCCTACAATACCGTTTACCAGCGTTTTTTCGCTAATCACATCACACAGAGGCCTATAGTCTTCAGTGCTGGCACTATGGCGTAAAACAGTTTGCCCTGCGGCATCTGTTAACGCATGGCGCAGTGGCGTACCGGGATTAATGAAAGATGCACCGGGCAAATGTAAGCCCATTATTTCCATCAACATTTGATTGGTATTGGCCGTACCATAAAAAGTACAAGTACCGGCGCTATGATAAGAAGCAGCTTCGGCAGCTAGTAATTCTTCGCGGCCAATTTCACCGGCGGCATAGCGCTGGCGAACTTTCGCTTTTTCATCATTAGGTAAGCCCGACGGCATCGGTCCTGCCGGTACAAACAGTGCAGGCAAATGACCAAACGCCAATGAGCCAATGAGTAGCCCGGGCACAATTTTGTCGCAAATACCTAAACACAAGATGCCATCAAACATATCGTGAGAAAGAGAAACGCCGGTGGCCATGGCGATCACATCGCGACTAAATAATGACATTTCCATTCCCGAGCGGCCTTGAGTAACTCCGTCACACATTGCTGGCACACCGCCAGCAAACTGAGCAATACCACCGGCGGCGCTAATAGCCGCCTTTAGTTGTGCTGGATATTCAAAATAAGGCTGGTGTGCTGATAACATGTCGTTGTAGGCCGAGATAATAGCGACATTAGATTTTATATTTTCAGTTAAGTCAGATTTATCATCGCTGTTACAGGCGGCCATACCGTGGGCTAAATTACCACAAGAAGCACGATTTCTGGCTGGGCCAGAATTTTTCGCATTAGCCATTCTAGTCAAGTAGTCTTGCCGTGATTTATGGCTGCGTTCAATAATCGTATTAGTGACTTTTTCAACAATTGGATTCATCGCACTCACCTATGTTAGTCGTCAAATTTAGCTGCTGTATTGTTGATATATGGTGGCTAAGGTGCCCAATAAACATCAATCGGAGTTGTATTTTGCTGCAACACCGCTGCCACCGGCAATTCATTTACATCTGCAATTAACGCCTGTTTATACACCGCTAATTTGTCATCACCGGTTATTAATAGAATAATTTTTTTAGCCGCTAAAATAGCCGCTAAACCTAAACTAATACGTGCTAAGTTTTCACCAGTGACTTTAGACTTGTTGGCAACCAACGGGAACACCAGATGCTGACTGGTTATATCCATTGCAGCACTGATACCATCCGCATTAGGGAACAGGGACGCAGTATGCCCATCATCACCCATCCCTAAAATAATTAAGTCGCTGTCTTTAACTAGTCTAGAATAAATCTGCTCAGCGTTTTGTGCAGCCTTGGCCAAAGAATCTGCCTCGCTATACAAACCATTAAAGCTGGCAGCACTCGCCTTGCCAGTAACTAAACTGCCTCTAATCATCGCTTCATTGCTGTCAAGGTGCGCTAATGGTACATACCTCTCATCGACCATTGCAATGCTAACCTTTTGCCAAGCTAAATCTGTGTTGGCTAACTGCGCATAAATCGCTTTGGGGGTAGAGCCACCCGAAACGAATAAACTCGCCTCACCGCTTTGTAAAGCGGCGCCAATCATCTCAGTAATAGCCGCAGCACAGGCATCAACCAAAGCTTGCTTGTCACTAAAAAAAAACTCTGTAAGCATTATTTACTACCGGGTTCAGACCAGCTGCGACCATCTTTCTCTATCATCAAGTCAGCAGCTAGTGGCCCCCAACTGCCCGCTGAATAACTAGCAGGTTTGCTATCGCTGTCGGTTTTCCAATAGTCCAAAATCGGCGTTATCCAAGACCAGGCCTGCTCAACTTCTTCACGATGTAAAAACAAACTAGAGTTACCATCCACCACATCTAAAATAAGTCGTTGATAGGCTGGCCTAACGGGGCCATCAAATGAATCCGCGAAGTCGAATGACAAGGTAACGGGCTTTAAGCGCACTTCACGACCATGGGTTTTTTTACCCATTAATGTCAGCTCAATACCTTCATCAGGTTGTAATTTAATCCTTAGCTGATTGGGTTGTACTTTGCCAAATTCAGCGGGAAATACGGCATGTGGCAAAGACTTAAATTCAATTAATATTTCAGCTGCACGTTTTTTCAATCGTTTGCCGGTGCGTAAGTAAAAAGGCACACCAGCCCAACGCCAGTTACCAATTTCAGCTTTTAGGGCAACAAAGGTTTCTATATCACTGCCTTCATAGTCGCTGCCTAAGTCGTCAACGTAGGCGCTGGTAACTTGATTATTTAATACTCCTTCACTGTATTGGCCACGGATTATAGTTTGCGTAACATTATCTTTATTAATAGGCTTTAGCGCTTTGAGTACTTTAAGTTTTTCAGCGCGTAAATTATCCGCATTCATTTCATGAGGCGGCTCCATCGCAACCAAACATAGCAACTGCAACAAATGATTTTGCACCATGTCACGTAATGCGCCAACGTCGTTATAAAAGCCTGCTCGTCCTTCTAAACCAACTGTTTCAGTAATGCTTATTTGTACGTGATCAATACTATTATTGTCCCACACATCACCTAACAAAATATTGGTAAACCTAAGTGCTAATAGGTTTTGAACAGTTTCTTTGCCTAAGTAATGATCAATGCGATAAATATTATCTTCATTAAAAGACTTACCCACTGTGGTATTAATTCTCATCGCTGACTTTAAGTCGACGCCAATAGGTTTTTCTAAAATAATTCTTGCGTGCTTAGAAATAAGTTTGTACTTGGATAAGTTTTCACTACACGCCTCATAAATACTTGGCGGTATTGAAAGGTAAAATATTCGTAGGACATCTTCACGGTCTTTAAAAGAGTCGGCGAAATCTACCCAGCTATCACCGCCTTCGCTGATGTTCAAGCTCACCGATTCAAGCCTAGCAAAAAACTGCGGCCAGTTAGTGTCTGCGTTTTCATCAGCTTCCAGCTCACCACCAAGACTAGCTTTAACTTTGGCTTCGAACACGGTCATATCTAACTGTTGGCGTGAGGTTAATATAATCCGACAATCATCATTGTATTCGCCATCAACTTCGCTGCGATACATTGCCGGCAGCAGCTTGCGCAAGGCTAAATCGCCCATCCCCCCAAAAAATACAATATCAAATTGCTCAGCCATTATTCTCTCTCATTGCGACGTAATATAAAGCTAGGTCTTAAACCTATTACAAACCGCATGAAATCGCAAAGCCACTATGTCATCAAACTCGATGCCTAAAACACCAATGGCTATATCCAGTATTTGAAAACCAATCGAGCTTATGGCGGCAGGCGGCTTGCACTAAATTAGTGCAAGCAATCCCCGCCCAGTCAATTTAGTGCGCTGGCGGTTGGCTCACGCTGGCTCAACTGCGTATTAAACCAACATCAAAGCTTAACTCTGGCGCGATAATTGCAATATCTAGCTATAACTATAATCATGTAACAATGGATGAATCAGACAACAAACCTATGAGCGGTAATGACAGCCTAACAATAATATTTACCGATTTAGACGGTAGCTTACTTGACCACAACACCTATCAGTTTGAACCTGCGCGAGCGCTGCTGATAGCGCTGGAAAAAACAGGTATTCCAGTAATACCTACCAGCAGTAAAACCTGTGTTGAAATTCTCGCCTTAAGAAAAAAGCTAGCTAATAACCATCCCTTTATCAGCGAAAACGGTGCGGCATCGTTTATCCCTAAAGGCTATTTTGACGCATTATTAACTGGCAGTATTTTACTCAACGATTTGCACTGTTTTTCAGATTGCCCACCACGACAAGAATGGCTATCGCTACTGGAGTCATTACAAGATCGCTATCCCAATAAATTCACCTACTTTCACGCCCTAGGCAACGAGGGTATAAAACAACTAACTGGTTTAAATAACGCAGCAGCTGAGCTCGCTAACCAACGTGATTATAGCGAGCCGGTAAAATGGCTTAGCGGCAAGCAAGACCAACAGCAGTTTATTGGTGAAATTAGTAACAATGGCGGCGTAGTTCAGCAAGGGGGGCGGTTTATTACCGTAAGCGGCGACTGTGACAAAGGGCGTGCGCTAAAGCTAGTCACTCAGTTGTATCAAAACCAATATCCCCACCAACAGATAACTACCATTGCCATAGGCGATAGCGGCAACGATGTAAGCATGCTGGAGGCAGCCGACTATGCTTTGCTAATTCCGTCGCTATCACATGACTACCCGCTACTTAGGCGCAGCGACCATGTTTTTAAATCTACCCTAATAGGGCCAAAGGGATGGAACCAAGGAGTGGCAACAATACTACAACAATTGAACATTTTTCTTTAACGGACCGCGACAAGGATTATCACTATGGGCGACTTTCATCAGAACGGCATTATCACCACCTTACATAATTTGTCCGACCGGCCACTAGAAAATTTAGAAGCAGATTTACTGAAATTTAGTAAACGCAGACCAATGGCATTGATTTTGCCATCACTTTATTCTGAGCTTGAAGGTGACGCGCTGGGCAATATAGTTAAAGAACTAAGTAAGGTTAATTATCTTAATGAGATTGTGATTGGTCTAGATCGCGCTGACGAAAAGCAATACCGTCACGCACTGAAATTTTTTAAAGAACTAAACCAACCCCATCGCGTATTGTGGAATGACGGCCCTAGGATGCAAGCTATTGATGCGCAACTTAAAGACCTAGACCTAGCACCAAAAGAGCGCGGCAAAGGCAGTAATGTTTGGTATTGCATGGGTTAT
The DNA here is from genome assembly GCA_963933215.1 of uncultured Cellvibrionales bacterium. GTDB lineage: Bacteria > Pseudomonadota > Gammaproteobacteria > Pseudomonadales > CAWVSB01 > CAWVSB01. The sequence goes on along the minus strand of CAWVSB010000001.1, from coordinate 264,854 downwards.
TTACTGGCCAGCGGCAAATCAGAGTCTATTGCCTTACATGATTGTGACATTGTGACTTATCACCGTGAGATGCTCGCACGTCTTATTTACCCGGTAGCCCATCCGCAGTTTAACTATGAGTTTTGCAAAGGCTATTATTCGCGGGTTGCCGATGGCAAAATTAATGGCCGCGTTTGCCGGCTGTTAGTGACCCCGCTAATTAGAGCACTGAAAAAGACCATCGGCCACTCTGACTATCTAGACTATATGGATAGCTTTCGCTATGCCTTAGCGGGCGAGTTTTCATTCCGCCGCGATGTGCTCAACGACTTGCGTATTCCTAGCGACTGGGGCTTAGAGGTTGGCATGCTGTCGGAGGTTTATCGCAACTACGCTAACAATAGGTTATGCCAAGTCGATATTGCCGACACTTACGATCACAAACATCAGGTACTTAGCCTTGATGACCCAGAGCAAGGCTTGTCGAGAATGTCTATCGATATAGCCAAAGCCATGTATCGCAAACTGGCTACCCGCGGCGTGACATTTAATAACGAAACATTCCGCACATTGAAAGCTACTTATTACCGTATTGGCTTAGACTTTGTTGAAACCTATAATAATGACGCCTTAATGAATGGGTTAACCTTAGATGTTCACCAAGAAGAAAAAGCGGTGGAGCTATTTGCCCAGAATATTATGAAAGCCGGCGAAATATTTTTAGACCGCCCGATGGAGCGACCATTTATTCCTAGCTGGAATCGAGTAGAGAGTGCGATACCTGACATTCACCAACAGATTATTGACGCTGTAGAAGCAGATAACGAAGAGTTTGGAGCCGACTAAATGATCCCAGCAAGTGATGTCACAACTGTATTACATGATCGCGTCTTTCAGCATCTAGCGTTTATTTATAAAGAGCTACTGACCGAGCGGCAGTGCAGCACTCTCGCTACTAGCTTATTGACAATAATGAGGCTTAGTGCTGATAGTAAGGCACCAGAGCCATATCAGAATCAATGGACCCAAGAAGACAGTATTATTATTACTTATGGCGATACTTTACTGCGTGATGGGGAAAAACCATTACACACTCTGCACAACTTTTTTAATACCTATGTTAAAGATAGCGCTTCAAGTATCCATATACTGCCATTTTACCCTTGGAGCTCTGACGACGGTTTCTCAGTCATTGACTACTCCAGTGTTAACGAGTCACTGGGCGACTGGTCTGACATTGAAAAAATAGCCGCAGATTACCGCCTAATGGCCGACTTAGTCGTGAACCACTGTTCTGCCCGCTGCCACTGGTTTGATAACTTTATTAAAGGCGAAAGCCCTGGCGCCGACTATTTTGTTACTGCTCAACCCACTGATGATTTATCAGCGGTTGTTCGCCCGCGCACCAATGACTTATTACGCGAAGTTGAAACTGCCACTGGCACAAAATATGTGTGGTGTACTTTTAGTCATGACCAAGTTGATCTCAACTTTCAGAATATCGAAGTACTAGAACAGTTTATTTCTATTATTAGGCAGTATTTAGATAGTGGAATCTCCATCTTTAGACTAGATGCCATAGCCTTTTTATGGAAAAAAGTAGGTAGCAGCTGTATCAATCTGCCGGAAACTCATGAGGTGGTCAGGCTATTTAGAACGCTAATAGAGCATGCTAGAACTGATGCCGTAATTATTACTGAAACCAATATTCCAAATCGTGAGAACTTATCTTATTTTGGTAACGGCAATGAAGCCCATGGTGTTTATAATTTTTCACTACCGCCACTATTGGTTCACGCCTTACTGACTGGCCAAAGCTTCCATCTAAAACAATGGATGATGAGTATGCCGCCAGCTCAACAAGGCACAACCTATTTCAACTTTATTGCATCTCACGACGGTATTGGCCTAAGACCAGTAGAAGGCTTATTAGATGACGAAGAGCTTATTCAGCTAACTGATACGATTCAACGTTTTGGTGGCAAAATATCATGGCGCAGCTTAGCTGATGGCCGGCAGCGTCCTTATGAAATGAACATTTCATTATTCGATGCCCTGCAGGGTACAGTTAACGGTCCCGATCACTATGCAACTCAGCGCTTCATGTGTGCGCACGCTATTATGCTTGGGCTAGAAGGCATCCCCGGCATTTATATCCACAGCTTATTTGGCACCCATAACGACTTACAACGAATGCAAAATACCGGCAGTAGTCGCTCGATTAATCGCCGCCAGTGGAATGTAGAAGAATTAGAGCCACTACTCAATGACCCGGCTAGCAGTCACTATCAGGTTTTTAGTGGCGTAAAGAATTTATTGGCTATTCGTCGCAAGCAAGCGGCATTTCATCCTAATGCCACCCAATTTACTTTACATTTAGGCGATAAATTATTTGGCTATTGGCGGCAAAGCATTCATCGTCATCAAAGTATTTTCTGTATTAGTAATATTTCGAATGAAGAACAAGAGCTGCCACTAAGCTCAATCAATCTTATCGATAACCAGAACTGGATTGATCTGATAGCCGACGAGCAGTGCAGTGGTGAACTACCACACCTAACACTGGCGCCCTATCAAACAGTATGGATTAGCAATATTCGAGACTAGTAATCTACGCCCTATACCACTCCATAGGCCAGCATTGCGGCTGCTACTTTTTCAAATGCCGCAATATTCGCGCCTTTAACATAATTAGTATAATCGCCGTCTTTATCAGCACCATGCTGTGCGCATTTGTGATGAATACTTTGCATAATGTCTACTAGCAAGCTATCTAGCTTTTCAGCGCCCCATGACACTTTACTAGCATTTTGACTAATTTCTAAACCCGACACTGCAACGCCACCGGCATTGGCTGCCTTACCTGGGGCAAAAAGAACTCTCGCATTCAAAAACACATCAACACCGTCATTACTGGTCGGCATGTTGGCACCTTCAACAACTGCCATTACGCCGTTAGCTACTAATTCTTTGGCATCAGTTACATTGAGTTCATTCTGAGTTGCACAGGGCATGGCAATATCACATACAACGCTCCAAGGCTTTTCATCGGCATGGAATGTTGCGCTGCTATATTTTTCAGCATAATCACTAATACGCCCACGCTGTTCTAACTTTAGCTGCTTAAGCCAAGTTAGTTTTGGTGCATCGATACCATCAGGATCATGAATAAAACCGCCGCTATCAGAAAACGTTAAAACCTTACCGCCAAGCTGGATGATTTTCTCCGCTGCATGCAGTGCCACATTACCTGAACCAGAAATGACTACCGACTTAGAGTTAATCTGGTCACCTTTATGCGCCAGCATATTAGACAAAAAATACACCGCGCCATAACCGGTGGCCTCTGGTCTCAATAAACTTCCGCCATACTCTATGCCCTTGCCAGTTAATACGCCTTCCCAACGATTAGTAATGCGCTTGTATTGACCAAACATATAACCAATCTCACGTGCACCAACACCAATATCGCCGGCTGGCACATCAACATCAGGGCCAATATGTCGATATAGCTCGGTCATATAGGACTGACAGAAACGCATAATTTCATTATCAGATTTACCTTTGGGATTAAAATTAGCGCCACCCTTAGCACCGCCCATCGGCAAACCGGTTAAAGCATTTTTAAAGGTCTGCTCAAAGGCGAGAAATTTTAGAATACTTTCAGTTACCGAGGCATGAAACCGAATGCCTCCCTTATAGGGACCAATTGAATTATTGTTTTGTACCCGCCAGCCACGCTGTACACGAATATGATTATTGTCGTCTTCCCAGCACACTCTAAAGGATACAACTCTGTCTGGCTCAGCAATACGTCGCAGAATTTGAGCAGTTTGGTATTTTGGCTTGTCTTCAATAAACGGCAATATATCTTTGGCAACTTCATGCACTGCCTGAATAAATTCGTCTTGGCCCGGATTGCGCACTGCAACGCCATCAACAAAATCTTTAAGTTTGATATCACTCATAATTTCTCACCTTGATCAATTCAGTGCTTAGTATATGAATTAGCTAGTAGATTCCAACAGTAAAAAAATATAATTGAACATGTTTTACTATTAAAGGAATCCGACAATACCACTAGCAGTCGTTACCTGCTGTGATTGATAACGCCACTGCTGCTCAATAGATTCTGTGGTTAGTACTTGGTCAGGCTTACCTTGGGCAACCAACATGCCATTTTCTAATATGCAAATTTTATCGCTGTAGCGCATGCTTAAATTCAAATCATGCATGATAACTAGTGCACTATAGTTTTTCTCGCTGCATAACGTTTTAACCAGTTGCAGTAGTTGATGCTGCTGAGCCAGATCTTGGGCTGATGTCGGCTCGTCTAATAATAGCAGCGGCGACTGCTCAGCTTGGGATAACTGCACCAGTACTCGCGCCAAATGGACGCGCTGGCGCTCACCACCAGAGAGGCCTAAGTAGGATCGCTGGGCAAACCGCAAAGTGTCTGTCAGCGCCAGCATTTCATCAATTAACACTAGCCCCTGCGCACGACTAATAGACAATGGGATCAAGCCTAAGGCAACGACTTCTCGCACCGAAAAAGAAAAACTCAGCGTACTGGTTTGTGGTAATACCGCTAAATGGCGTGCTAGCTTTTGCTTCGGCCAAGCAGTCATTGCTTGCTGATGAAAATATCGCTTTCCAGTTGAACTTGTCTCGCCACAAATTGATTTAAACAATGTAGATTTACCGGCACCGTTTCTACCTAGCACTGAAATCAGCTCTCCAGCATTAGCCGTAAAGTCTTCTATATTTAGCAATTGCTTATCATCTATAACAACTTTTAGCTGTTTTAAATTAAGCATTAGATAAATGTTTTACGTTGGGAAATAAGTAAAAAAACAAAAAATGGCGCACCAACTACGGCTGTTAATAACCCTACTGGTAGCTCGGCCGGGGCCATCATTGAGCGCGCACCGATGTCTGCGAACAACAATAATATTGCTCCACAAAAAGCCGACAACGGCAGTAATGTACGATGGTCTGGCCCAACTAACATGCGCACTAAATGTGGAATAACTAAACCGACAAAACCAATAATTCCCGACACTGATACCGCAACACCGATACCAACCGTAGCTGCTACTATCAATTTCATCTTTAGCCGCTCAACATCAATACCGAGATGCCTTGCTTCGGCTTCACCTAATAGCAAGGCATTCAGTGATTGGCAGTGGCGCTGAAAATACCACGCGACAAAGCACATAACTGTGGCGCAAAGAATCAAGCTGGTGTCACTGGCTCGACTAACTGCACCCATTTGCCACAGCGTTATATCGCGCAATGCTTGATCGTCAGCTATGACATTTAAAAAGCCCATCATCGCGCCACTAAAAGCACTTACGGCAACACCAGCTAATAGCAGCATAATAACCGAGGTACCGTTTTCACCATGAGCAAGCTTAAATACTAGTAGGGTAATTGCTAAGGCACCGATAAAAGCCGCCACCGGTGTCGCCAAGCCTTGCAATGACACTGGCAGCAAAATAATAGTAAGGGTAGCGCCTAAGGCTGCACCTGACGATGCGCCAATAATCCCCGGATCTGCCAGTGGATTACGAAACAAGCCCTGCATCACCGCTCCACATTGGGCCAAGATAGCTCCTATCAGCAAAGCTAGTACCGTCCGCGGCAGGCGTAATTCGACTACCACTAGCTGCTCATAGTTGTCTAAACTACTTAGCTGCGTGCCCCATAAGCTATCCCAAATTGCTAATAAGCTAGCACCACCACTAAGCGCCATAGCACCACTGGTAATCGAGACAGTCACGGCAATAATGGCAAGTAATAGACACAGCCATAGCGCGGTTGAAAATGAGAGTCTGGGCATAAGATCTGATCTAATTTGGACCGCTAATTTTAGTTAGCGAGCTTTTGAGGAATTAAGCGCGGACAAGCTAATTTAACTTGATTGACAGCAGCGCTATCGTCTCAATCGCCGACACACTAATCCCTGCCACAATTGATCTACCGTCAAACTCAATAATTTTGGCATTTGCTGCTGCGGGAGTATGCGCTAACAGCGGGTTGTCACTAAGTAAGCTTGCTACTAAAGAATCACTAACCCCTCGGCTCGCCACAATAATAACTTCAGGCGCTAAGTTAATTAGTGCCTCAGGAGAGACTGCTTGATAAGCATTATGCTCGGCGATATTGTCGCCACCCAGCAAACCAATAATGTCATCACCAGTGGTGCTATTGCCCGCTAGGCGCAAACTGCGGCCGTCCATTTGGAGTAAAAATGCAACTTTTGTAGCAGCGCCGAGTTGCCGCTGACCAAGTGTTAGCATGGCACTATCAACACGTGCTAATAACTCGTCCGCTGTAGACTCCCGCTCTACTAACTCACCAATAGCGGTGATATTGCGCTTTAACTGCTGGGCATTTTTTGCGATTGGCAGGCGCAGTAGTTTTACCCCAGACTTGTCAAGAAATGAAATAACTTCAGGTGGTCCCATATGATCGCTGCCGACTATTAATGTAGGCTTTAAACTCATCAGTCCTTCGGCTGAAAGGGTACGGTGATAACCTACTTTGGGCAGCTTTAGCGACGCGGGCACTTGGCTCGTCACGTCGACACCAACCAAGCTATCAACAACGCCTAAGGCAATCAGCACATCAGTTACCCCAGCATCGGTGCTGATTATTCTGCTTGCAGTTGCAGCATTAACCCCTGCCGATAACGCAATAGTCAAGGCCATCAACACGCTGGCCAAATGAATATGTTTTATAATAGGGCTAACAAACAACTTCATAATTTACTCTCTCGATTGTTCCATAATGATTTTTGCGTCAGAGATATTTTGCTGATTTAGCAATGACAATAGCTTTAGTAATGGCTCAGTTGGGGCGACCTTATCAACTGCAATCGTCAGTGCAGTTTCCGACGTAGAAGTAATCGCTAGTAAGGATTTTTTAAACTCATTCCAGCTGTCGAAAGTATCAGTACCAATATGCCAATAAGGTTTATTAGCATTAATAGTAATCGTCAAATTGTCGCTGCTGACAGGCACCAGTATCGACTCCTGATCGGCAGCCGGGACGTTGACCGGCAGCGTTAGTAATGGTGTATTAGCCGTCACTAGTAAAAACACAATAACGATAAAAACAATATCAATTAGTGGAGTAATTTCTAGCGCTCCCAGTGTTTGGTCTGTGTTTTTTTGAAGACTAATCATGGCGTTTTCCCATATCGATGCCATCGAATAATAAATTCATCGTGTTCATATCATGCTCGGTACAATAAATAATTCTATCAATCCAAATTTGGAAACCATGTGCGCCCGCTAAAGCCGGCAAGGCAATAATCAAGCCAATTGCGGTGGTATACATCGCCATTCCTAAGCCGTCGGCCAACAACGATGGTTCGATAGGACCAGTGTGATCGGCCAGAGTTTCAAATACTTGAATGAGTCCTAACACAGTACCAAGTAAGCCTAGCAATGGGGCCAGCAAGGCCATTACCTGTAGTACCCGAATGCCATTGGCAAGCTTATTACGCTGGGAGTTAAGCCATACTACCGCCACTTCTTCACGCAGTGCTTTCGACTCATTACGATGTAGGCATAACAAATTCAGTCCATTGGCCACTAGTGCTGGCCGCTGTTGATTGGCATAAATAGGTGCGTCGCTGGATATTGTTTGCTTACGCCATGACTCTATGCAAAGTGCTATCAACTTTTCCAATAGCAAAGCCAAGGTTATTAACGAGCACACAATAAGCGGTAAAGTAAGATAACCAAGCTGCGCCTGTAAGTGCTGGTACAAACCCATAGGTAATTATTCCAGTGAAAATTCGACAGGTATTCGCAGCCGAGAGACGACTGCAACATTATTAATTCGATGCGGAATAAACTTCCAATTTCGCACTGCAGCTAAAGCCGCACGATCTAACTGGCCAACTCCAGAGCTTTGAAAAATATCTACACCCATTTGCTTGCCGTTACCGCCTACTATGACATCAATCCATACCGTGCCCTGTTGACCGCGTTTACGTGCCAGAACGGGGTAATGCGGCACGGCTGGCGATTCTGAGAACACTGGCTCGTTAATTACTAGCTCATGAATACCTACCGTCTCATTCTCAGCTGCCATGGCCGCTTGAGTTATTTCTGCCAGTGTGTCGTCAATATCTGCTGGCTTAGTGTCAGCCACGGGCAGCTTAATTTCTTTTAGTATTTCAGTAAGCTGTTGCGGCGCTGTAATTTTTTTAGGCACTCGCTCAACACGCTGTTTAGCCTCAACTATCAGCGCTGGCTCAGCATCGCTATCGGCGGCAGTATCGGTAGCCGCAATAGCTTCGACGTTTTCAGCTTGATCGATAATCGCTAGCGGCTGATAGCTGATCGCTAACGTCATTGAGCTAGAATTAATGCCACCACCACTGTGCATCGCTTCGTTGACTGGCAGCACTGTCGCCAACAAGCCACCGTGAATTGCTAACGCAGCGGCAAAGCCGCCTAACCTAATACGCTTCATAAATAATGCTTCATCCAAAGATATTCAAGTTGGTATCGTAGCAATACTTAGAGATTAACGCAAATGAGAATGATTAGTATTTACATTATTATTAACAAGTTATATAGTCCTCTGAGTTTCATACTTTAATCACCCCCGGCATGATATTTGCCTAGATTTTTATAGGACTGATGATGAAAAAACTACCGATTTCTATAGCTATTGCTAGCCTTTGCAACGGCGTTTTATTAGCTCCAATGGCGTTTGCTGACAGTGAAGACCAAATAACTGTATTCAAAACGGTAACTGTCACTGCCCCGCGCATAGAGCAAACTGCACAAAAGGCATCGCGCAGTATCGATAGCGTCGATAGACAGCAGCTAGACGACACTCAACCGCTGTCGATTGCTGAAGCGTTAAAACATGAACCTAATATCACCGTGGCTGGTGGCCCTGTACCCGGTAATCAATCAGTTAATATTCGCGGCTTAGAGGGTAATAAAGTTCTTCAGGTTATTGATGGTATTCGGGTAAACACTAATTTCACCCATCGACCCTCTTACTTTTTAGACCCAGCACTAGTAAGCAATATTGACGTAATTAAAGGCCCTGTTGGCTCATTATTTGGTTCGGGCGCAGTGGGCGGGGTAGTATCACAACAGACTATTTCTGCAGACGATTTAGTCGCTGAAGGCAAAGAAATTGGCGGGCTAGTTAAAACTGGTTATAGCGATAACGGCAACCAAACAACCGCCACCGCAGCTATTGCTGGCAAATCGGATTCTGTTGACTGGTTAATTGCGGGTAGCTTTTTTGACGGCGGCGCCATGGAGCAAGGTAATGGCGATACTTTATTTGGCAGCGAAACCAGAAACAGGACATTACTAGCAAAAGTAAACTGGGCGCTTAATGACCATCACAGCATTGGCCTAAACTATCGCGGCGCCAACACCGACGGCACGCCGCCAATAGTTGGCAGTGCCAATGGCCAGCTAAATACTGCTAATTCACTAATCGATCGGGACACCACTGACGAACATATCAGCCTTAACTATAAATTTAATCCGGCCAGTCAACTAATAAATGTTGATTCAAATTTATACCAAAATTCCACTTCAATAGAAGAGACCAATATAAATAACGGCGAAGATGTCAGTGACATTGACACCATCGGCTTTACGCTTACCAACCAGTCTGAGTTTGGTAAGTTTAATTTACTCAGCGGTCTCGATGGCCATGAAGATTCTTTAGACACCGAGCGCCCTGTGAATATGGGCGGCCGCGGTGACGGCAGACCCAACCCGCCAAACGATGCTCAGACGACTATGTTTGGCGCCTTTATTTATGGCGACTATGCAATAACCGAGAACGTGGTGATTGAGGGCGGCTTGCGCTATGACCAATTCTCTTCAGAGGCAGAAGGCTTTGCTGACAGCGACGAATCGGCGTTGTCGCCTTCTATCGGTGCCAGCTGGCAAGCTAAAGAATGGGCACTATTTTCGTTGCGTTATGACAGTGCATTTCGGGCACCCGATGTTTACGAATTATTTATGGATGGCACCCACTTTGCATTTTTCCCCGGTGGGCCGACCAATGTGTTCGTCCCAAATCCTGATCTAGAAGCTGAGACGTCGACAAATATAGAGCTAAAAGGCGAATTTGAATTTAGTAATATATTTGCTAACGACAAACTCAATGTCACTGCCAGTATTTTTGATAATCAAATAGATGATTTTATTCAGCTCGCCGTCGAGAGTCCTAGGCAAATACCACCCATGTGTTTTATTCCTGGGATGGGTGCAGGCTGCGCCGGCACATCAACCTCTAGCAACATAACAAATGCAAGTATTCAGGGCTTTGAAGTGGCTGCAGTGTATCAACTTGATGCTTTAACCGCGGCTATTTCATACGGCCAAACACGCGGCGAAAATGATGACACTGGCGAGCATCTAACCACTATTCCAGCTGACAAATGGACTTTAAGCATTGACTACAGTTTATGGTCTATAGATTCCAAGGTTGGTTTTAAAGCGATCCATGCTAGCGATCAAGACAATGTCCCCAACAATGACACCGAAGGACCGTATGAACAATTTACCACGGTAGACTTTTACGCTAGCTGGGAGCCATCGAACGAAAGTCTTGAAGGCCTTAAAGTAGACGTAACCGTCATAAATGCCTTTGATCAAAATTATCGCAACGCCTGGACAACGGTTTTTGAAGCGGGTCGAGCCGTGCGCATAGCAGCTCAATATAACTTCTAAGGAAACCGGCATGACTGACGATAACATTCAAGTAAACCCAGCCATGCCTGGCGCTAAAGCCCTAGAGCTACTGTCAGATATAAGTACCTGGACAAACACCACTACTATTATTTTGCATGGTGGTTCGGTGTTTGAATTTAAGGGGGTTTTTCCGCCCGGCGAAGTTGCCAATGGTTTTTATAACCTTAGCGGTGGGAACGGCTTCGAAGGTCATTTAAATTTAGCTAAGGTTTACAGTATTGCTTTTCAAAGTAAATTACATCGCGGCCGTGAAAGTCATGCCTTTGTATTTCAGGACATCAGAGAGGAATGTATTTTTAAAATATTTTTAGGTCGCGATCAAGACGGAGTATTACATCCAATACAGAAGCAGCGCTACTTAGCTTACCAGCAGCAGTACCAACTAGGAGACACCGCATGAAAAACAAAGCAATGGAGACAAGATTGACAGATGAACTGCGAAGCTTTATCGCCAGCAGACGCACTTTATTATTGTCGACTATCGATCACAATGATCATCCTTATGCTTCTTATGCACCATATGCACTAGGCGAAGACTGCCTTTATGTTTTGCTCAGTGATATTGCCCTGCATGGTATTAATCTTAAAAACACTCCAAAAGCAGGCGTATTAATTGTTGAAGACGAAGCTGAAGCCCAAACCATTTTTGCCAGAATTCGGGTAAATTATCAGGTCACCTCAAGCCTTATACCCATTGATGCTGGCGCAGAGTACGATACGGCGATTGAATGCTTGTATCAAAAACAGGGCGAGCGCATTCATAACTTACGGGGGCTGTCTGATTTTAATGTCTTTAAGCTAACCCCTATTGGTGGCCGTTATGTGAAAGACTTTGGCCGCGCCTATTCAATTGCTGGCAATACTCTAGTGGGCGAAAGTATCGACCATTTAAAAGACGGGCATAAGCCTAGAGTAGCAACAAGCAATTAATTATTATTGCGCATATAAAAACTATCTAGGCTGCTTATAAAAAACCCAGAGGGCCAGCCAGCATAAATTTTGACTATTTTCTAACTGAGCTAACTAACTTAACTCTTTAACCAGTCAGGTTTTAACGCAGTTTTTGGGTAAGCCATTCGGCCTAACAACTGAGTACTATGATAAGCGTCTAGACCTGCTAAGGCCACGCTATTTGCATGCTCTATCATCACCGCTCCATCCGTTTGAATAGCGGCCTTAGGCACCGACACATTGACGATCTCGCCAATAACAAAATGAGTGCCATTAATATCTAACGGTATGTGCTGTCTAAATTCTAAGCCCATTCGAATAGAGGACTCCGCAACAAAAGGTGCATCAAAGCCGTCTTGCCAAAGATGGGTTAAGCCCACCGCAGCAAACTCACTGACATCATCAGCGTAGCGCGCTGCTGTCTGATGTGCGGAAAATAAAATTTCTTCATTAATATGGTTAAGCGTAAAACATTGATATTGCAGTATATTTTTTAGCGTATGCCTATGGCCGCCGTCGGGGCGAATAACAATTGCCAGTAATGGCGGATTGGCACCAATATGCACAACCGAACTCATTATGGCCACATTAGACTCGGAGTCTTGATCTTTAGTACCAACCAAGTTGGCTGACTTAAAACCACCGAGGGAATTGATAAACAACGCTCGATAGGGCGCATCCATACTACTAATATCTTGTGCATTAAACTGTTGTTGCATTTTTCCTACCACTCGATTGTCGCTCCATCCCATGCTAAAAACTTTCCGGTGTCCGCAGTACTGGCGTTGGCTAACAGACCTATCAGATACTCTGCCGCTAACTCAGGCGAAAATAATTTCTCTGGTTTTACTCTTGCGCTAAAGGGCGACGACAAATTTGTCGCTACAGTGCCAGGGTGGAGCAATAATACACAATGCTTGGGACGACTATTAGCCCACTCTAAGGAGAGGGTTTTAATCGCCATATTTAACGCCGCTTTTGAGCTTCGGTAAGAATACCAACCACCGGCACTATTATCGCTAATCGAGCCTACTCTGGCCGACAAGGCTGCGAACAAAATTTGGTCGACTCGTTTAGTAGTGGCGTTAATAGCTTTACCAATAATTAGCGCCGCCGCCGCATTGCTGGTTTGAGATTGAATAAACCAGTCGAGAGAAAAATCGGCGATGCGCTTTTCTGGCGAGCCACTATCACTATGTAGCAAGCCGATAGTACTGACAACAACATTGGGCTTAGTTTGTGCCAACATGGCCTGCAAGCCATCTTCATCAAAGACATCAAGTTGCAGGCAGCTTAGCTTGGGGTGGTTGCTGTTAGGTACTTGTCTTCTCCCTACCAATATCACTTGGCTTACTTCATCCCGTTGACAGCAATTGTGGGCCAAGGCCCACCCGATTCCACCGGCACCAAAAATCACGACTATTCCTGTTAACACGCAAACCTCCCTTGGGTTAGCATTTAGATGACTTTAATACGGAGCAAGCACTAAAATAGATCCAGCAGCAAATATTTGATGCCTCAGCAGCCGTCAGCCCAGATGAGTAAATACAAAGCCTGTTATTGGGTCAATTATCCCCGACTTCTATTTGCAATCAAAATCTAAAAGCCTAATATTATAGTTACTTCGTTATAATATAAGACATTGACTATAATAAGGATAACCCAATGAGTGACCCTTCAAACACCGCGACAGAACAAGCCGTGGCAGCAAAAACAACTGAGAAAAAGCCAACATTACTAAGTATGGACGCGCTGATTCAGTTTGTGCTGATTATTTTACTGGCCATTTGGTGTTTTAAAATAGTACAGCCATTTTTAATCCCCGTGCTGTGGGGCTTAATTATTGCCGTCGCCTTAAGCCCTGTGCACGCAAAGCTAACGACTATAATAGCTGGTAGAAGTAGTCTCGCCGCATTGCTACTAGCAGGCTCAATGGTCGCAACATTGGTAGTGCCCTCATTTATGTTAGGCAGTAGCTCTATAGATAGCTTACATGAGCCTATCAATGAGTTGCGAGCTGGCACCTATGAGATGCCTACTTTGCCAAAAAGAGTAAGAACACTGCCTTTCGTTGGTAAGCCATTAGCAATTTTTTGGGATTCGGCCGAAACTGACCTGACGGGGACGTTGGGGCAGTATCAAGACACCGTTAAGCAAGCTGCAGCATGGATTGGCGGCACCTTAGCAAGTACTGTCGGTAGCATCCTCCAATCAGTGTTTTCGATTATTATCGCCGCCATATTCTGGGTTAATAGCGGCGTGCTAATAAGAGGCTGCAACCATATTGCTGAAAGACTATTTGGTAACGGCGGGACAGAATACGTCACCCTATCAGGGCTAACTATCCAAAGTGTTGCCCAAGGGGTTATCGGCGTGGCGGTTATTCAAGCGGCCATGGCTGCACTAGGGCTACTAGCTGTCGGCGCGCCGCTAGCAGGCCTTTGGGTGCTATTAGTACTTATTGCTGCCGTAGCTCAATTACCACCCATTTTAGTATTAGGGCCAGTGGCCGCTTATATGTTTTCAGTTGAATCTAGTGCTGTAGCATCAGTATTTTTGGTCTGGTGCTTTATTGTTAGCTTTAGCGATGCAATATTGAAACCAATGCTACTTGGTCGTGGGCTCGATATTCCGATGATCGTTATTTTAGTAGGCGCCATTGGCGGCATGCTACTGTCAGGTATTTTAGGATTATTTATTGGTGCGGTAACCTTAGGCCTAATGTATCAACTAACCCAGAAATGGGCGCTGAATAAATAACCGTATACTTAAAAATACTAAGCTAACAATATTGCTACTCATAGAGACCAGAGTATGAGCACAGAAGAAAATACCAATACGGCAAATGATGATGCTGTCGCAGCGGCGCAAACACCGGCTGAAAACTCACCAACGGCTGCCAGCATTTGGACCAAGCGCTTACTCATTCTTAGCGTAGTGATTTGGACTTGGCACATATTCGCCGACCGGCTAACGCCCTACTCTGAACACACCCGTATGCGTACTCATGTGGTGCCGCTGGTACCACAAGTTTCCGGTAAAGTTGTTGAAGTAGATGTTGAATTTAATCAGCGGGTTAATGCTGGCGATTTGTTATTCAAAATCGACCAAACTGATTTTCTATTAGCCTTAGAGCAGGCAGAAGCTGGCTACGAGCAGGCAACCCAGAATATTGGAGCCAGTGGCGACGACATTATTAGCGCAGAAGCCAAGTTAACCCAAGATGAAACCTATCTTGCATACACGCTAACAGAGGCAAGGCGTTACGACATGCTGGCTGACAAAGGCGTAATTTCAAAATCTGAACAAGCGCGTGTCGGCTCTGAAGTAGATAAAGCCCGCGCCGATGTAGCTCGCTCCGAAGCAGACCTAAGCAAGGCTAAAACACGCTTAGGTGAAGAAGGCGCGAACAATCCAAGAGTTCGTCAAGCTTATGTTAAATTGCGCCAAGCTAGCCTTAACTTAGCCCGTACCGAAGTTCGCGCTCCATCAACCGGCGCGGTGGTAAATGCCACCTTTGCTGAAGGCCAATATGCCACCGCAGGCCAACCAATAATGACATTTATGGATACCCGCCTAGTCTGGCTCGAAAGCTATATCCGCGAAAATAGCCTGGGTAATATTAAACCAGGCGATGAGGTAGATATCTCCTTAGACAAAGCACCGGGGCGAGTATTTAAAGGCAAAGTATCTAGTATCACCTTTGGTGTTAAATGGAATAAGAGCGGCCAAAACGCCAACACGCTACCCACTATTTCGGTTAAGGAGGGCTGGCTGCGCGAATCACAACGCTTTCCCGTTATTATCACTTTTGATGACGACAGCTCTATAGAATATCGCCTTGAAGGCGGCCAAGCAGATGTTGTTATCTATACCAGTAATAATTTTTTCTTAAATACGATTGCTTGGTTGCAAATTCGTTTTATGAGCTATTTGTCTTACTTATCCTAAGACAGCAGAGAAACTAACCGGTGCAATTAGACAACGACCAACGCCGAATCTTTCGCCTTGCTTTTGGGGTTGTGCTGTCATCGGCAGTCGCTATTGGTTTTTCGTGGCCACTGTCCTATATGGCACCGATGTTAGTGGTTAATTTACTGGGCTCTGCTGATGTGGCTCTGGCGCCAAAAAAATCTGTCGCACTGTTATTAATTATTACTATAGGCCTATTTTCTGGGGTGATATTTAGTAGTTTGTTTATCAAACAACCTATTCTGGCTTGCTTGTTACTCACTATTATTTTCTATTGGATTTACTACTTCAGTAATACCGGCGCACTGCCAAACATTGCCGGCACTATGCTCATAGTCGGCATGACTGTCATTCCAATGATGTCGCAATTTAACCCTAGTTTGGCTTCTATATTTGCACTAAGCTTTTTATATACAGCGGTCATAGCGTTAATTTTCAGCTATATCAGTCACCTAGCTTTCCCGCATCAGACTAATGAAATTGACCCTACCCCGCAGTCAATGCTGCCAGTGAAAAGCGCCCAACACTCACGTCGGGTTGCAGGCATTAGCACATTAATAGTAATGCCTGCAGTGATTTTCTTTTTAACTTTTAACCTTATTCATGCTGCGTTAACAATAATATTTATTGCGATGCTGTCGCTTAATCCGGCGCTAGAACAAGGCAAAAAAGCAGGCCTTGGCTTACTTCTAGGTAACGCTCTTGGCGGCGCTATTACTATTGTATTTTACAACATAATGAAAACAGCGCCGCACTTTGGTTTTTATCTGGTATTAATCAGTGTTTTTTCACTGTTTATGGCACAAAGAGTTAATAGCGATAAGCAATCTGCACCGCTTTGGGGAATGGCATTAACGACGTTATTAGTGCTAACTGGACCGATTTTTACTGGTGCCGGCGACGATGCCCAAGATAAATTTAGTACCCGTCTTTTTTATATCGGCTTAGCGGCGACCTATATTATATTTGCCTTTCGAATAACAGCGCAGATGTGGCCCAAAGAAAAAACCGAGCCCCCAGTAAACTTATAAAGCAGTTTTTTATTCCTGCATCTGCTGAAACTCTGCCTTCATTAAATCGACATCATTAGTCTGTTTAAATGCTATTCCGGCAGCATTTACTGCGATTGATACAAAGATACCAGTGAACATTAAGCCCATAAAAGCGATTTTTACCGCCAATAATTTACTAAACCGAGACACTGGTACCCGGTCGCCATAACCGACTGTTGTGGCGGTTATAAAGGCATAGTACAAGCCATCAGAGCGACTCCAACCCTCTCTTTTCCCTAACCATAGCCCTAATAGTGAAATAATAACCAGAAACAAAACCAATAGAGGCATTGCAAAATATATTCCGAGAAAAAACACTTCTACAAACGTGATGCTAAATTCCATAATTCATACCTTTTATAACACTTTTTATTTTAGCTAATTCTATCCTATGTATTATCAAACATACGACGGCTATATTTTTGTAACAGAACAAATCTTAAACACTGACTACTGCGTAACTAATTATTCATTTCAAAAGATTACACTATAGGAGAAAAATTATTATGTTTTCATTGTTTAAACGAGACGAGAAGAAACGACTACAAAAGAATTATTCACAGAAGCTAGAGCAGGCCTTACATTTTCAGCGTAATGGAAATATCAGGAAATACTCAGAATTAACCACAGAGGCAGAGACCATAAAGCTGCAACTGGACCAATTAGCTGCAAAAGCCGATTAAACGTCAGCCTGATCCTTCATCAACGCTAAAGCGTCTAAAGCTTGCAGGCGGCTTTGTTTCAGGTCGACAATAGGTGCTGGGTAGTTCTCACCCAGCGTAACACCTGCCTGTTCCAACACCTCTAGCGGTGCATCCCAAGGTTTATATAGATACTTGTCCGGCAAATTTGAAAGTTCTGGCAGGTACTTTTTGGTGTATTCACCATGAGGGTCAAATTTTTCGCCCTGAGTCGTGGGGTTAAAAATTCTAAAATACGGCGATGCATCAGCACCGCAACCGGCAACCCACTGCCAGCTTGCGCTATTGCTGGCTAAATCGGCATCAACCAAACAGTCCCAAAACCAGGCTTGACCACAACGCCAATCAATCAATAAATTTTTCACCAAAAATGATGCTACCAACATGCGCACACGATTGTGCATATAGCCGGTTTGCCACAACTCGCGCATCCCCGCATCAACTAGCGGAAAGCCTGTCTGCCCTTGTTGCCACTTTTTAAGTAGCTCCTCGTCACGTCGCCAAGGGAATTTGTCGTAAGCTGGTTTGAAGGCTCTTTCCGGGATGTGAGGCCAGTTAAATAACAACACATAAGAAAATTCACGCCAGATAATTTCTCGCTTAAAATGCTCTATATTGTAGTCATCGGCCAACAAACTGGCCTCGCGAAATACTTGCCGAGCCGAAATCTCACCAAAATGTAAGTAGGGTGACAAACGTGAAACACTTTCTTCAGCTGGAAAATCTCGACCAGTTTTATAGCGCTCTAAGCCATTATGCAAAAACTGCATAAGCGTTTGGTAAGCGCCTGTCTCGCCTGGGGACCATTGGCTTTGTATGGTTTTGTACCAAGGTATTGCTGGCTGCAAGTGCAGATCATCAAGGGGGAGAGAATCGTCTGCTAATTGCACCGCCGATAAGTCTGGTACCGGAATAAGTTCCTGTGCAGAGCTTAGCTGAGGGCTTAACTTACGATAGAACGGGGTAAAAACTTTATAGGGTGTACCATCATCTTTATTGGTCTTCCATGGCTCACGCAATAGCGACCCATTAAAACTATTAACGCTAATACCTTGTGCCGCCAGTGTATTTTTAATATTAGTATCGCGAGCAATACGCCACGGCTCATAGCAGCGATTCCAATAGACCGCAGTAATATTGTGCTGCTGGCACAGCTCTGACAGAACTTTTTCAGCGTCGCCACAATAAAATGCCAATTGGCCATTAAGAGATTTATTAAGGGCAATAAGGGAATGATGTAGCCACCAGCGACTGGCCCCGCCTAGCTTCCAATTTTTGGCATTGTCATCGTCCAAAATATAAACAGGCATTACAGCGCCAGCATCGACCGCGGCAGATAAAGCTGGGTTGTCGGCCAAACGAAGGTCTTGTCTAAACCAATGAATAGTTAATGGTTTGGGCATGATTTTCTGCTAGTTCTCATATTCAGTCATTCCAAGGACGGTTAACAAGGCAACACTATACGCAGAAAATGTTTTATTAGCCTTGTCTAAAACGAATAACTGATCAGAAAATACAGCTGGATTATAACCTTGGCGCTGATAGTCAATTTTGCGCAGCTTAAAGGTTTCAGTCATATCCATTTGGGCACAAACTCTAACAAACTGTGGCTGAGCATAGCTGGCTAAACTATCCATTACTATGGTGTAAAAAGCTTTCGCATCGAACTCACAACTGGGCCTCATTGTTAACGCTGCCATGCCCGCACGCCCCTCATGTTGAGGGATCTTTACCCCATATACACTGACCAACTCAATATCGCTGTAAACCGACAATTGCTGTTCTACTTGCGTTGTCGATACATTTTCAGACTTCCACCGAAAGGTGTCACCAATACGATCAACAAAGTAAAAATAGCGCTGCTTATCGCAGCGCATTAAATCACCAGTCCTAAACCAGCAGTCGCCTTGCTCAAACACATTACGCAGCAACTTTGCCTCATTTGCGGCGGTGTTAGAGTAACCATCAAATGGCGAGATCACAGTGCCATTGCCCATGTTCACCCAACCTAACATTTCCCCCACTTCACCGGGTTCGGCCTCTATCAAAAAGCCATGGTCATCTTTTATATGTGCATCTGTTTCTACATCGTAGTTAACATGACGTAAAATATTACGCTCCACAAACGGCACTCGGCCACAGGCGCCAGGAGTATTATCTACATTTGCCATATTACAATTTGCTTCGGTGGAACCCCAACCTTCATAAATTCTAAGATGGCTGCCAAAACGCTGCACAAATCTAGGCCACACATCGACCCCCATCCCAGAGCCGATAACATATTTTAATTGGTTATCTTTTTCTTGCTCGACAGCAGGCATATTAGTCAAATAACGACAAATCTCCCCCACGTAGATAAAGCATGTGACTTGGTAGTTGGCAATATCTAACCAAAATTTGCTAGCGCTAAATTTGCGTCGCAAGACGCAGGGTGCTCCGGTTGCGATAACCGTAGAAAACATAGACATCAGCCCAGCACCATGAAATAGCGGCAACACACAGTAAAAAATATCGTCGCGATTACTACCCGCCATAGCGCACCAGCGCACACCGGTATTTATCCATTTGCTGTGGGTAATTAAGCTAGCTTTGGGTAAGCCAGTAGTACCCGAGGTAAAAATATAACAGCA
Source organism: uncultured Cellvibrionales bacterium (assembly GCA_963933215.1). GTDB lineage: Bacteria > Pseudomonadota > Gammaproteobacteria > Pseudomonadales > CAWVSB01 > CAWVSB01. The sequence goes on along the minus strand of CAWVSB010000001.1, from coordinate 244,815 downwards.
CAAGTCTGCGCCAGTTAGGCCCGCGCGTAAGCCTTTGTGATAAATAATATCAGCACTTAATGCTGACTGGGCGACAGCCAATGATTCAAATTGATTATCGACTAGATTAGCATCTGGAATAACGATAAAGTCTACGCTGTGATTGAGCGCAGTAACTGAGGCTAGACACTCGCTACCGACAATTAAAAACTTACTATCAACGGTGTTAATTGCATGTGCTAAGGCCACCCCTTTGGCCTGGGTGTTAATAAATGCGGTGATGACACCGAGTTTTAACATACCAAACCAAGCGTAGAAAAACTCTGGTCTGTTGGTCATCATTAAACTAACCACGTCGCCTTTACCTAAGCCTTTACTAATAGCCACGCGGGCATATTCTTCGGCTCGTTGGTTAACCTCGCCATAGCTAATCAGTTGCTCTTCAAAATATAAAAATACTGCGTCGGGCTGCGTGCTTGCCCAGTGCTCTATACGGTCCGCAATAGTAATATGCGGCTGCTTCGCCACTGCCAGTGACGCGGCATTGGTCGTATCTATGATGGCTTGATATTGCTCAGCTGTTATTCCCATTATTTTTCTCTAAGACCTGTCATAACTCGCTATTCTATTAGATGACGCGCTACGCACTAGCCTTTGCGCTATACGAAAAGGTAATCAATGCCGCACTAGGTAATTTTACCTATACGCATACTGATATTAACTGATACTAGTAAGGGCTCGTCAATAGCATGATTACCATATAAATTAAGCTTCTCTATAACTTGGGGAATCCACGATTTAGGTCGCAGCTATTGCGGCCATTTTTTTGCCTGCTAAAATCACTCTGTAACCCCCTTAAGCTAACCATAAGCCAAGATATCTCGATATACTTGCGGTAGACTATTTCAATAATTAACCACCACTCTGGATTCACTATGACTCTTTCCACTCCTGATTTGTGCGATGAATTTGAAGGCGAGGTAGCAACTGCCCAGGCGCAATTTATCCAATACGGTAAAATAGCAGCCTTTGGCGGCTTAGCTGAAACGGTAAAATGCTTTGAAGACAACTCTAAAGTAAAACAAGCGGTTAGCGAAGATGGCAGCGGTAAGGTATTAGTTGTAGACGGTGGCGGTTCACATCGCCGTGCATTGCTTGGCGATATGCTGGCCGAAAAGGCCATCAGCAATGGCTGGGCTGGCATTGTTATTTATGGCTGCATTCGTGATGTGGATGAAATAAATAATATGGAAATTGGTGTGCGCGCGCTGGGCAGCAACCCGATGAAGACTGACAAACTGGGCGCAGGCCAACGTAATATAAGTATTGAATTTGCCGGTATCAGTGTAGCGCCGGGTAGTTATATTTATGCCGACAACAATGGCATTATTGTCGCCGGTAAAAAACTGCAATAACCTGTCCTTGCCTGCAGGCCAAATTAGACTAAGTTTAACTAAATAATTTTTTTCGCAAAACCCTGTGAAAACATAGATTGTAAAATGCTTAAAATAACTGCGCTGGAGAGTTAAAATCTCGCAAGTTTAAGCATGGCTGCAATCAACATTTTGACGCCTCGGCGTAGCTTTACAGGGACACTCATGAATAGTTCAAACACAGCGGCTGCTAATGTGGCACAAGCAAATTATCGCTTTGGCATTGCTATGGTTGTTGGCGGCGCATTGCTGTTCTCAGCGAAAGCAGTATTTGTCAAACTCGCTTACCAATACAATATTGATCCAACCTCGTTAATGACACTGCGCATGCTTATATGCGCGCCAATCTATTTATTCATTGCCTATCGCTGCGCTCGTACCACAACACTTAGCAGTATCAGCTCAAGTCTTATTACAAAAATACTTTTATCCGGTTTAATGGGTTACTACCTTGCCAGCTTTTTAGACTTATCCGGCCTACGCTATATCACTGCAAACTTAGAACGGTTAATTCTTTATACTTATCCGTCCATCGTGCTAGTTATTTCTGCCATTCGCTATAAAAGACCTCTTCACTCGGGTGAATTACTATGTCTAGCTGCGTCTTACGGCGGTATTGCCTTAGTTTTCGGCACCGATATGACTCTAGATGACAGTAGCACCGTTAATATTTTTGCAGATATTAACGTTGACAGCACGCTATGGGGCGCTGCGCTGGTGTTTGCTAGCGCGATTGCATTTTCTTTTTATCTGGTTAGCGCTGAGCGCACTATGCGAACAATCAGCTCAGCCATGTTTACCAGCTTAGCAATGCTCGGCGCTACCTCAGCAATTATGGTACATTTTATACTGACTCGAGAATTGTCCAATCTACTCGGCTACCCGATTGGCCTCTATGCCTTGGCGTTTGCAGTGGCGATATTTTCAACAATATTACCCAGCTTTATGATGGCCGAAGGCATAAAACGTATCACCGCTTCCAGAGCATCTATTATTGGCTCGGTGGGCCCAATATCGACAATGATTATGGGGACACTATTTCTTAATGAGACTATTACTGTATTTCATATTGCCGGTTTAGCTGTGGTTGTTATGAGCTCGTTGGCGTTAAGTAAATTCAAACCGGTTTAAGCAGTTGCTCAACGCTACTCTGAGAGTCACTAAAATACACCATCACTAAAGTACAAGGTGACTCGATTAAACTCTGCCGATTCGTTTAAGTCAGGAATGGTGCAACTGTGATAAACGTCTCTCTTTAAATAACCAAACTCGTTGAAATTTTTTATCCTCGAATCAGCAACCAATATTTTTTTTGCATGTTGTTTAAGTAAGGCTAGCAGAGGTAAATTATCTCGGTCATACAAAACATCGGCTACAATGGCGATATCAAAAATCTCTTGGTTTTTTGCCAAGTCATCAAGCAAATCGATTGCTACCTTATTCAGTTCCGTTTTTTGACCACAGGCCAGCAGCGCCATCTCATCGTTATCGCAGGCAACCACTTTGGCAGCATCATTTAGCGCCACGGCAATCGCAACAACACCTGAACCTGCACCAAAATCTAATACCGTCTTGCCCTTTACCAAGGCAGGGCTATCAAATAAATACTTGGATAGGACCTGACCGCTGGCCCAACAAAAGCACCAATAAGCAGGTTCATCCATCAGCCGCTGTATAGTTGTTTGATCTAAATCATGTTGCGGATAATTTTCACTCAGCAAGTACAACGCAATTTCTGGTCATTCGGGTAATACAGTAGCCACAACACGACTAGCCGGTAATAGTTGCTGCATAAACATGGTTAGCGGCTTATTTAATAACTGGTTCAAATTACTCACCAACATAGTTCTCAATATTGATAAATGACAGAGGTGACCGACAATTCTGTGATGCAGCCCACTGCTAGCATGCCGTCATTACCTATACTCGAGCTCTATTAACTGCATATAGAGAGCATAAGTACAATGCCTGTAAAAGTCGAAGTAAAAATGGCCATCCGCGAAGCGACCCGAATGCATCTTCACCAACAAGACCCCTACTATTTGGGGAAAACAATGTTACGCCAAAGCTATCGTCTAAAGCTATTGGAAAAGGTGTTGGCAAAAACGGAAGCCTATATTTTATCTGGCGAGGGCGGCAGGGAAGAAGCAGAATTAATCGCTACAATAAATAAAATAAATATTAGTTCGCCAATAGCTAATCGCGGCCCGCAAGGTATTTTAATCTACTAGAGCCAGTCATTTAGCACTTTGATTGAATTGGATCTCATCAGATTAAAAGTATTGCAGTTCCAACATTAAACTAGAGACTATTAGCTTGAACACCACTTCCAAAAACGTAACAAAGGGTTATTATGATTTCTAGGTGCCTCACTCAGTACATTATTTTTAGCCATAAATTTCGACATAAAAAAATTAGCATTATCATCAATATATTGCCTATGCTCCGTCGTTAACAACAACTCTCTTTTTGTACCTAGTGCCAAACTGCGAAGACGAATTTTCTTTAATGCCTTTTTAACACGGCGATTATAAGCAACTCCAATAAAATCAAACATTGGTTTTAAAGATTTATTACTTAGAAAAATGCTTTCATAATCGACACACCTAATATTCCGACCTTGTTTTATCGCTTCTCTTGTAAGGAAAAGCGATTGATTCCAATCATTGACTGCAAGAAATGCATCCTTAGCCTTCGACCATGACTTATTATCAACCCTTGCCTGAAATGACGAAGCGACAGAATAAACATCGCGATAAATGAAAAGAATTTTAGCTTCTGGAAAAGCTTCGAATATTTCATCATAAACCTTGTAAAGACTAGGCTTTTTATCTCCAATTACTTTTGCAGTTTCATATCGGTCAACCAGCCCTGGCATTAATTGATGAAACTCGTCAAAATCTGAATAAAAAGTATCACCTTCTTCAACTTCAAAGAATCGTTTTTCCTCAAAATGTTCTGGTGTTAATTTGAAATTTCCTACACTTAAAAGGTTCGCATATCTTTCCATACCCAAAATCACCTCGCGGTTGGAGGCTAACAATCGAGTTAAAGGGCTAGTGCCTGATCGTGGACATCCAGCTATAAATAGGTGTTGTTTAGGCATTTGCTAATTCAACAATAAATTTAGGGACACAAAAAACATCATCCTATTGTACTCAACAACTAAAATCCACTTACATATAAGTCTGAACTCACAAACGAAGGGAATCAGTATGATAAAGTATTTCCATAAGGAGGATTACTTCTACTAAGAAATGCTTTTGACACAACGCCTAAAACCACCTAGGCAAAAATGGCTATTCGCAAAGCGACCAGAATGCATCTCAACCACGAAGACTCATACTTTATGGGCAAAACAATATTGCGCCAAAGTTATTGCGTAAAGCTATTGGAAAAAATACTAGTAAAAACCGAAACCTATATTTTGTCTAGTGAAGGCAGCAAAGAAGAAGCAGCACTTGCTACGGCCATTAACAAAGTAACACTGGTACTGTAGAGCCATATAACGATCGGCTGCGTATTTTGATCAATTAGTAATTAAGTTTAACCAAGGGGCTAATGTCGCTAAGCTTTTTTATGGCCGCTTTACCCAATTCAAATCAATATAACTTTTCTCACCCTCTCCTGCCTCAGCCAGTAGCAATACATAAAACACTTACCTAGCAGGTAATCATTTACGTGCATTATCCTAGTAGTAATACTGAACATCATAGCTACTGGCCTCCTTGTACTAGTTATTTAGAATATTTATAGGACATTCAGAAATATAAGAAGGTCTGCGCAATACCCATAGAACAACTAAAACATATTGCATTGCCGGCGCAATGGGCAATCTGGGAAAGTTTGCTGTCAAAGCTGTAAGCAACAAGGGGATTAATATATGCGCTAACCTAGCAGCACGACTTTACGCCGCTATTTTGACAGGCTTCAAGAAGGGTAACAAAGAGACATAACCAACGCCTACTTCCCTGACAGCGCCTAGACTTGCGCTATATAGTTAATACTCTCGTATACCTTCTAACTGAGCTATAATATCCTCCACATTTATACGAAACATAGTGCGCCATGACAAACTTAGAAAAACCAAGCAACACAACTAGCCTAGAAGAATCCAAAAAAGTAGGCTTTGTGAGCCTAGGCTGCCCCAAAGCGCTAGTCGATTCTGAGCGCATCCTGACTAAGCTGCAGCTCGACGGCTATGAAATTTCACCCAACTACAACGATGCTGATGTCGTTATTGTAAATACCTGCGGCTTTATTGACAGCGCCAAGCAAGAGTCTTTAGATGCTATTGGTGAAGCGATTAGTGAAAATGGCAGAGTTATTGTCACCGGCTGTATGGGCAAAGGTGCCGATGCAGAGGCAATTCAAAAAGCGCATCCGTCAGTGCTTAGCGTAAGCGGCCCGGCTGACTACGACAATGTACTTAACGCGGTACATCAATTTGTGCCGACAACGGCCGCCGAGCACAATCCACTAATAGACTTAATTCCACCACAAGGGGTGAAACTAACGCCTAAACACTATGCTTATTTAAAAATTTCTGAAGGCTGTAACCATCGCTGCACCTTTTGTATTATTCCTGCTATGCGTGGCGACTTAGTCAGCCGGCCCATTAAAGACGTCGTAACTGAGGCAAAAACTTTGGCCGCTGCGGGGGTACGCGAGCTATTAGTGATATCTCAAGATACCAGCGCATATGGTGTAGATGTTAAGTATAAGCTCGATTTTATTGATGGCGAAGCGGTCGAAACTCGGATGCAAGACCTAGCTGTAGCCCTAGGCGAGCTGGGCGTATGGGTACGATTACACTATGTATATCCCTATCCTCATGTGGATAAGGTTATTCCACTGATGGCTGAAGGTAAAATACTACCTTATCTGGACATTCCGTTTCAGCATGCAAGTCCGCGTATATTGAAACTAATGAAGCGCCCTGGCAACCAAGAAAAAACTTTAGAGCGGATAAAAGCGTGGCGTGAAGTCTGTCCCGACTTGGTTATTCGCTCTACTTTTGTCGTTGGCTTTCCTGGTGAGACTGAGGACGATTTTCAAATACTGCTGGACTGGCTGGAACAAGCGCAGCTCGATCGGGTAGGCTGCTTTAAATACTCACCGGTTGATGGTGCCACTGCCAACGACTTACCGGATCATGTGCCTGAAGATATTCAGCAAGACCGTTGGGAGCGATTTATGCAAACCCAACAACGTATTTCAACTGCCAAGCTGCAAGCACGTATAGGCCAAATACTGCCAGTAATTGTTGACGAAGTAGGTGATGAAGAAATCATAGCCAGAACCTATGGCGACGCACCTGAAATAGACGGTAATATATTTTTACCTGGCGGTTACGACCTACAACCAGGTGATACTTTATATGCCGAAGTAATGTCTGCTGACGAATATGATTTGTATGGTGAACCAGTCGAAGTTGAGTTTGACTAGGCAACTTATTAGATGAATCTTGTGCTGTTATTTGATGATGACTTTGTCAGCGACAATAAAGTACGCCTTAGGGGCCGGCGCCATCAGCAAATTTTTTCTATCCATAAATCGTCCCTTGGCGATACCGTTAAAGTCGGCAAATTAAACGCTAACATGGGCACTGGTATTATCACCGCACTAACGGCGGAATTCGTTGATTTAGCTATAGAGCTCAAGCAAACACCGCCCGCCCCAATACCAATGCGACTAATCACTGCCCTAGCTCGCCCGCCCATGATGCGACGTATTTTTTCTGGCGCCGCAGAATTTGGCATTAAAGATATTATTGTTATTAATACTAGCCGAGTCGAAAAAAGTTTCTGGCAAAGTCCCTCGCTGGCTGAAGAAAAAATTAATGAGCTACTGTATTTAGGTCTCGAACAAGCTAAAGATACAATAATGCCTAAAGTTACCTTTTATAAACGCTTTCGCCCTTTTGTCGAAGACGACCTACCTGCTTTATTGACTAACACTAAAGCGCTAATCGCTCACCCAGAAAGCGCTACCGACTGCCCCCATGGTTTAACTGAACATGTCACCTTAGCGGTTGGCCCCGAGGGTGGATTTATTCCCTTTGAAGTAGACCAGTTTTTGGCTGCCGGCTTTAAAGCAATTAACATAGGGCCGCGGATTTACAAAGTTGAGAATGCCATTAGTTTTTTAACTGCTAAACTTTTCCCATAAGCACCGCTATTAACGGCCGCTGAAAGCTTCTTATCTAATGACTAATACTACTGACAATATCCATTAATGGGCATGTTCAGACGCTGAAACCCCACCAAATACACTTTACTGTCTTGAGCGCTGATTGTTTATATTAACCATACTGTCGCTGTAGTTATCTCGGATAGTTTTTCGCTTTATTTAGTAAAATAATCTATCTATGATGTTTTACTCAGATATAGCAATGGCAGCCTGTTTATTATTATTGGCAACATTCCTTCCCAAAATATCAGTAAAGATATTGACCCTGTTTTTAACACAGACCAGTAGCAGCGCTCATTTAGGGTAATTTATCGTTCAAAATAGAATTACTTAGTGTTATTTTAATAAAAAATAAATTCAATAAATCAAAAATGTATTAATCTACAGTATGAAAAAAATAACTGTACCGACAGCATTGGCTATTATTTCTATCTCCGCGATGATTATCTGGCTGGGTACCGGAATGCTTGGCAACTTTGATAGCGCAGGCCAGGTAGAAGATATTGTGGTGGAAAATTATGTTTTGGCGCAACGTCAACGCAAACAATTTGAAAACTCTATTGCCGCAGATAGTGGCGCTAAGCAAATATTATTTGGTGATTTGCATGTCCATACAACTTTTTCCTATGACGCCTTTATTCAAAATCTACCACTACTTGGGGGCAGCGGTGCTCACTCACCGGCCGATGCCTGCGACTTTGCTCGCTATTGTTCGTCACTCGATTTTTGGGGTAGCACCGAACACGCTGAAGATCTAACCCCTTACCACTGGCGAGAACTACGCAAGTCTATAAAGCAATGCAATGCAGTAGCTGACCCCAAAAACCCCGATGTGGTTGCTTTTATGGGCTGGGAATGGTCACAAGCCGGTAGCACTCCCGACACTCATTACGGTCATAAAAATGTTATTTTAAAAGACCCTGTCGGTCCCAGCACACCTAATCGACCCATCGCTAGTGTTATCACTGGCAGCGGTATAGAAAAACCCAGCCAAGCAGGGTTAGCACTATTATCTTACCGACAAGACGAACCGCGTTATTTAGACTGGGCCAAATATATTTATGAATCTGTCATTGCTGAGTGTGCAGCTGGCCTGCCAGCCGATGTGGCCATAGCCGACTGCAGAGAATATGCCGCCACCCCAAAAGAACTTTTTGCTAAATTGGATAACTGGGACCAAGCAGCCTTAGTTATTCCTCATGGCACTAGCTGGGGCATTTACACTCCACCAGGCAGCAACTGGCAAAAACAATTAGTAGGACATGACCCAGATAGAGAGAAACTTATTGAGATATTTTCGGGCCACGGTAATACCGAAGAATATTTTGATAACGCAGCAATTATGTTCGATGGCGACGGCCAGCCTATTTGCCCGCCGCAGACACCACAATACACCCCCAGCTGTCGTCGCGCTGGGCAAATTGTTTACAACCGCTGCACTGCTTTGAACTTCAAAGATACCCAGTGTCAGCAACGTGAACTTAAAGCTCAACAAAATTATTTGGCTGCGGGTAATGGCGGCCATTTAGTACTTGAAGATGCTAATTCAGACGAATGGCTAGAGGCGGGGCAATGCCGCGACTGCTTTTTACCGGCGTTTAATTATCGTTCAAATAGCTCTGTGCAAGCGATTTTGGCTACGCGTGGTAAGGTCGATAGCGATGGTGAAAGAAAGCAATTTAAATTTGGCTTTATTGCCTCTAGCGACAATCATCAAGCTAAGCCTGGCTCTGGCTATAAAGAATTTGGCCTAGGCCACATGACTGAGGGTCGCAAAGGCGCGCAAAAAGATATCGACAGCCCGTTTAGCAGCAAACAAGCTGTTAGCTTTAGCTTGGCACTTGAGTCGACACCGGTTTCTTTAACCGAGGTTAATACAGCGGGGGTTAATGCCTTTGAAACCAAGCGCGTTGGTTCATTTTTTTATACTGGTGGACTCGTTGCAGCCCACAGCAGTGGTCGCGACCGCGACTCTATTTGGCAAGCCCTGCAAGATAAAGAAGTTTACGCCACCAGCGGCCCACGTATCTTACTGTGGTTTAATCTGTTGGATGAAACCGGTATTAACACCGCCACAATGGGACAATCGGTTAGCCAAAGTGAAGCGCCAATTTTTAGTGCCAAAGCAATTGGCTCATTTAAACAAAAACCAGGTTGTCCGCCAATTGCTGAGAATGCCCTAGGTGAAAACAGAATGAACGAACTGTGTATGGGCGAGTGTTATAACCCATCAGACCAACGCAGAATAATTAGTCGATTCGAAGTTATTAGAATATTGCCACAGAATTACCAAGGTGAAAGTTTAGCCCCACTGATTCAAGATCCGTGGCTGGTGCATCAGTGTGCACCAAATGAGCAAGGCTGTAGCATAGAATTTAGTGACTCCGAATATAATGCTATTGCCCGCGATGCCGCTTACTATGTGCGGGCCATTGAAGAACCAATTGATACGGTTAATGGCGCTCAGCAACAGTGTGATAATGACAGTAACGGCCAATGTTTAACCATTATAGACTGCGGCCAACGGGGGGAAGCTGGTGATGATTGCTTAGCGCCAGTAGAACACCGAGCCTGGTCATCGCCAATTTTTGTCGACTTTAAGGCGGGCTAAGTGCTGCCTAAACACTGCGCTAAACCATCTAGCATTTGTGAATAGGCCGCCTCTAACATTTGCTGCCCATCGCTACCGCTGCCCTCATTTGGTTGCGCCGTGCTATGCCAATGAACACGACTATTGGTGTCATCAACCGCTTCAACTCGCACTTCGGCCCGATAGTTAGACACCGGCATCGGTAAACCCCGAGGAATGGTGTAACTGTAGGTCATTGCCTGATGGTCCATTGACTCTAACACCTCTTCAATAGGTGCCATGCCGTCCATAATCACTTTACGAATCATTCCTATGCCTGAACCTTCCACTTCAACCTTAGGAGCTCCGGTCCAGCGAATATCGCCATAATTTGACAACACTAGCCATACTGCACTAGCGCTAAAGGGAAGGTCTCGGATAATGTGTACATCAATCATTAAATCGCCCTAGTTATTATTTTGTTAAAGCTTAACTAGCTTAGGGTGACCGCCATACCCCTATTTAGGTGACGAATGCTAAACCCACTAAACGCAACTCACGCCAGTGCCGCCTAAACCGCAATATCCATTGGGATTTTTAGCCAAATATTGCTGATGATAGTCTTCTGCATAATAAAATTCTGGCGCTGTTTTAATTTCGGTGGTGATAGCGCCATAACCGCCTTCAACTAAAGCATGTTGATAGATTTCAGCGCTTGCCTGGGCTTCATCTAACTGTTTATCAAAAGTATAAATAGCTGAGCGATACTGGGTACCTCTATCATTACCTTGGCCCATCCCTTGGGTTGGGTTATGAGATTCCCAAAACACTTTAAGCAACTGTTGATAGCTAATAACTTTATGATCAAACACTACTAATACGACCTCGGTATGACCAGTGCGGCCAGCACAGACCTCGTCATAGGTAGGATTAGGCGTATAGCCGCCAGCAAAGCCCACTGCAGTTGAGTAAACTCCGTCAAGCTGCCAAAACTTTCGCTCTGCCCCCCAAAAACAACCTAAAGCAAACACTGCCTGGGTTAAACCCTCAGGAAATGGCCCTTTTATAGCGTTACTATTAATATAATGCCCGCCTGCAACTGGCATAACGTCAGTTCTGCCCGGCAAGGCTTTATCAGCAGTCACCATCTCAGTTTTTGTAAATCCAAACATTTAATCACCTACCAGTAATATTCTAAGTTATGACAGCCAATCTATCATTGAGTTCTACTGTGTATACGCAGCAAACTTTCTGCTAGTTTAGTTGGCACCTAAGTGCCATGCTGGCTAAAATAGCATTTTTACTCGTTAAGCGACTATTACCAATATGAATGAAGTTTACGTAATAAGAAATCAAGACGGTTTATACGCATCAAAGCAAGACGAATGGGTTGATGGCAGTGACAAATCTGTTGTCGCTTTTGTTAAATACCGAGACCAAGCCGTAAATACTTTAGTTGAATTAAACGCTAAAGATTTTGAATTACGGGGTGATATCGTTGCCGTTGAACTTAATGATAAAAAACGCCCAATAGTGACAGTTGGCGAAAAGCCTGAGCCACGGCTGTTCGAATTACCGCCAGTCGATGAAGCTGAAGCTAGCGACGAGCACGCTGAATCACTAGCAACGACACTAGTTGATACTGATGAAGACTTGGTGGCCGCTAGTTAATCAATACCAGCATACCAATTGGTAACCTTTGTGGAACCATAATCGACCCCAGTGGTATCCTGATAACAATTTATTGAGTACTAGATAAAACTCAACCATGCGTTTACTCAGGAGCCACCTATGGCCGACAAGCCAATCCAAGCAGCCATAGAAGGCTGGTTCACCCTTGATGTCACGCCGCATTTACTCGGTGCTAAATGCCAACAATGTGGCACTTACTATTTTCCCAAGCATATTAGCTTTTGCCGCAACCCGCATTGCCAAAGCGAAAATTTTACTGAAGTTCCTTTAAGCCGTAGCGGCAAAATCTGGTCTTATACCAATGCTTGCTATAAACCCCCAGAGCCTTTTATAGCGGCAGAACCTTTTGAGCCCTATACCATTGCCGCGGTCGAGCTTGATGAAGAAAAAATGATTATTTTAGGGCAAGTTATTACCGGCGTCGATGTGAGTGAACTCAGTGTTGGCGACGAAGTAGAACTAGTACTAGAGACCCTGCACGAAACAGACGACGCCAATAAAGTCACCTGGAAATGGAAACCTAGTCGAGGAGCGATGATATGAGTAAGGATATCGCGATTCTTGGTATTGGTATGCATCCCTGGGGCAAATGGGGCAAAAATTTTGTTGAATACGGAGTCCATGCAGCGCGCGCAGCAATCAAAGATGCTGGTGTTAACTGGCAAGACATTGGCTTTATTTCCGGCGGTGCAACTATCCGTAATGGTTACCCCGGCTTCGTGGCTGGAGCGACCTTTGCCCAAGCCTTAGGCTGGCAAGGTGGTGAAGTAAACACCTCATATGCGGCCTGCGCCTCTGGCAGCCAAGCCTTAGCAGCAGCTAGAGCAAAAATACTGGCAGGCGATTGTGAAGTAGCTTTAGTCATTGGCGCCGACACCACACCCAAAGGCTTTCTAGCGCCAGCTGGCGGCTATCGTCCAGAAGATCCAGATTGGGTAAGGTTTTACCTTGGCATAACCAACCCAACCTACTTTGGCTTATATGCGCGCCGCCGGATGGATATCTACGGTGATTCAGAAGAAGATTTTGGGTTGGTGAAAATAAAAAATAGCGAACATGGATTTACTAATCCAAATGCACGTTATCGTAAAAAATTTACTATGGAAGATATTAAAAAATCAGCCATGGTGGCAGACCCACTACGCTTGCTAAACATATGTGCTACTTCTGATGGCGGTGCGGCATTAGTTGTTTGCAGCATGGACTACGCTAAGCGAATGGGATCACCAAATCCAGTAAAAATAGCTGCCATATCAACGGTTACCCCGACTTTTGCCAGCGAAGTAGTGGAAATGCCCGACATCGCGACCGACTCAGCGGCCGCTCAAGGTATCGAGGCCTTGCGCTACCGCTCATCAATACCGGCTAAAGCCTATGAAGAGGCCGGTGTCGGCCCTGAAGACGTTAGTGTTGCTGAAGTGTATGACTTATCTTCGGCGCTAGAGCTGGATTGGTATGAAGACTTAAAGCTCTGCCCTCCTGGTGAAGGTGCCAGACTGATTCGCGAGGGAGTAACCCGGCTAGGTGGCAAGCTGCCAGTAAATACCTCTGGTGGGCTAGCCTGTTTTGGTGAGGCAGTACCAGCACAAGCCCTAGCGCAAGTGTGTGAGCTAACTTGGCAGCTGCGTGGCCAAGCAGGCGAGCGACAGGTTGACGGCGCTAAAGTCGGTATTACCGCTAATCAAGGACTGTTTGGTCATGGCTCATCAGTCATAGTGACCAAATAGTCAATACTAGCCCTAGCGGCTGTATTTTTGACTATTAATATCGGGCACATCGACATATCACAGAAATACGTTAAGATTGGGTTAATGTGCCACCTTTAAGATAAAACTATAACGCGCATGGAGAAAAGAAAATAAAAAACATCCTCTTACATTTAATTATTCTTAGCGGTTTGAGTGTGTTGACTCAGGCCAGCGCCTATGGTCAAAGCGATTGGGATTGTGGTAAAACTGATGCTGATTGGAACTGTGCTGAGAAGAATACGGTACAACAAAGCAGTCAGACTCAGCCTTCGCCTCAATCGACTACGACTGGCAATAGCGTCTCGAATAGTCAATCAAGCAGTGGCTCGCCAAGCAATAATCAAGATGTTGATTCACTAGCACGCCCTAGTGAATTTGCGGCTGATGCTCATTCAATACAGCTGCTGGCGTCAGGCTCTAGAGATAAAATTATCGGGCTGATAAAGCAATATCGTATACCATCACTAATTATCGAATATACCACTGCCGACCAGACTCTATATCTGTGGATTGTCGGAACCTATCCAAATAAAATTGATGCTCAAATAGAAATAGAGCGCCTACCAGTACTGCCTTCGAATATTACTCCATGGATTCGTCCTACTAATACTATTGCCGGCATGCCTGTTTTGGTAAGAGCAAAGCTTTAGCCCGACCGTTACACCCACAGTCAGGTTATTGAACCGTACTAATATTGTTGCATGTGATTATGTAGCACCTAACATTCCGCTATGCACCATCAATCACAGGCGACAACATGAAATATCTCCACAGTATGGTCCGAGTAAAAAACTTAGAGCTTTCACTAGACTTTTACTGCAACAAATTAGGTATGGTGGAAATTAAGCGCTATGACAATGAAGGCGGTAGATTTACCTTAGTATTTTTAGCCGCTAGCGAAGATGTGCCCGCTGCGAAAGAAGATAAGGCGCCGGTTATTGAGCTGACCTACAATTGGGACACTGAAGACTACCCCAAAGGTCGTAACTTTGGCCACCTCGCCTATCGCGTAGAAAATATCTATGACACTTGCCAGCAGCTAATGGATGCAGGAGTTGTTATCAATCGACCTCCACGTGATGGTTACATGGCATTTATAAAATCACCCGATGAAATTTCTATCGAACTTCTGCAAGCTGGCAAGTCTTTAGCCCCGATAGAGCCGTGGGCCTCAATGAAAAATATTGGTGATTGGTAGACCGTAGTAATATCAACTAAGGTTAAAGTAGTTCAGGGGCTAAGTTTTTTATCATACTCAGCACGCCCTGCTTCCAATCAACTTTAGTTTTACCAATACATTTATGCATTGCTGTGGTATCAATTTGTAAGCTACCAAATGCTGTTTCGGTAGAATTATAGATCGGTAAAAAACCAGTTAGCTCGGTTATATATTCGCACCACTGCTCTATGCTGCACGGATCAGAGCCGCCAAAGTTCAGCGTGGTTGTCGCAGTTGTTGCCACCTCAAGTAGGGCTGGTATTTTCTCAATATAATCATCGGTATGAAGTAAGTTATAAGTATTTGGTGCATCAGGATGCACGTCAATAGGAATCCCTTCTTTCATCATTAACAAGTGCCAGAACGGCCAACCACCGTTGTCCCCATAGGGTACACTTAGCCGGGCAATGGTTAGCGGAATATCAAATTGTTTGGCAGTAAAGCGGGCCACAGTTTCAGCGGCAATTTTACTGATACTATAAGTAGGGAACATATGCCGATGATTGTCACCCAGCGGTGAACTCTCCTGGCGCGGCTCAGCGCCAGCATATTGATACACTGCCGTAGATGAAAAATGTATAAATGCGGCCACGGACTGACAAGCCACCAATAAGCGTCCGACTCCTTCGGCATTCGCAGCCAAGTCATAATCAAAATCGCCTGTTTTCAGCACAGCAAAATTTAGTACGTAATCAATATCTTGAGGGATTATTTGAGTGAGATCATCGCTTGCCAAGTCAGCTTTTAGCAACTTAGCTCCCAATTGAATGACTTTGCTTTCATCATCTGGGTTAGAAAACCTAGCTAAGGCGAATACTTGATTGTGCTTGGCGAATGCTTCAACCACTGGCAACGCAACCTGACCTGTTGCGCCAGTTATCAGTATTTTTTTATTAATTAATTTTACAGACATAAGACCACCTTATTAAGATGGCCCCATTTTAATTGATTAGCTTTATTGCAATATCACCCATATGAGCTAGGAATAACCCTATTTACGAGATTTTTGGATCAAATCATAAGCTGAACTTATTTCTTGGGACTTCTGAGTTGCGACTTTCACCATATCCTCTGGCACACCTTGAGCAATTAACTTATCGGGGTGATGCTCACTCATAAGCTTGCGATATGCCTTTTTTAGCTCTCTGTCGCTTACCGCTGAGCTAATACCCAATGCCTTATAAGCCGCTTGCAAGGTCGACTCCGACGACTGACCACTATATGAGCCACCACCCGAAAAACCATATTGAGCAGAGAACATACCGAGCAACTGCTCAAACCTGTCGCCGTTAATGCCTAATCTGGCGGCAACTTGACGTAGTACTAACTTCTCATCATTGTGCAGTTCACCATCGGCAAAGGCCAAATGACAAACATACTCAAGCAATAATTGTTGCAGGCGAACATAGCGCCCGCACTTGCCAACAAAAGCATTCATCGTTAAATCTAAATTGAAGTCAGCTAAGGCACCGCGTTTGAATAGCGCAATTGCATCAATGCGATGTTCCGGGCTTAAGCCCATCTGCGTCATAAACGCTTCAGTCTGGCTTACTTCTTCTTTGCTAACCTGGCCGTCCGCTTTTGCCAAATGGCCCAAGATAAGAAATGTGGTTTCAAAAAATTGCTGCTGCGCTTCATCACGCTTGGCTTTGGGCGGCCGCTGATCAAGCTCTCTAAGGCCGCGATCGAACATCCCTCCTACCCAATAACCTATAAATGCACCAAAAAAATTCAGCACTAAAAAACCCATAATCGTGCCAATTACTCTACCGAATATCATTACATTAAAATCTCTATTAAGGGTTTAGCTTGGTGCGAAAAAACTCTGCGGTTTGTTCAATAGCCGCCCGCGCTTCAGGCAGGAATTTAACCATAATTGGGAAAGCATGGGGCGCTTTTTCCCATATTTTTAGCGTGACATCAACACCAGTTTGCTCACACAGGTCAGCAATCGTTTTAGCATCATCCAATAAAATTTCAGTCGAGCCTACATGAATGATCATTGGCGGAAAATCGGTCATATCGGTGAATATAGGTGATATCAGCGGATCGTTTTTATCAGCGCCAGCAGCGTAAATATCGGCGCTGCGCTCTAGCATAACCATTGGCAACATCGGATCACTGTTGGCATTAGTCAGCATAGAGTTCCCAGCATGGGTTAAATCAGCCCAAGGCGAAAAAAGACATGCGGCAGCTGGCATCGACAAACCAAAGCTGCGAATTTTCTGCAGCAAGCATAGGGTCAAATTACCGCCAGCCGAGTCGCCACCTACTAGTAAATCATTTGCAGCATAGCCCTCGCCTAATAACGCTTTATAAACAACTAACGCGTCTTCGATAGGCGCAGGAAAGGAATACTCTGGTGCAAGCCTGTAATCGACCATCAATACCTTTATACCTAAGGCCTTCGCCATTGCAGCCGCGTAATCACGATGTGTAACCGGCGAGCCTGACACATAGGCTCCACCATGGAAGTACACCAAGGCCTTATTAGACGGCACATCTCCAACGCTAACCCATTCACCCCCAACGCCGCCTATCGACACTTTATCAATAATAGTATTTTTGGATGTCTTATCGCCGCTCATCGCCATTTGATTGCGAAGAAAACTTACTAATTGGTCGCCTTCTTTTTTGGCGAGCGTTGGTTTCATTCTTCGTAATACAAAGTTAGTAATGCGGGTTTGCCAGCTTGTCATTATACGCCTCTATTAATAACATCATTAAGTTCAAATAAATATACAAAGGAATAAGGCCCGCAGAGAACATCTACATGGATTTTATTACACTAACAAGAGCCTAGAGCCATATCTAGTGTTTAGCGACATCTAAAAATAGGCGTTCTAGATTTAATACAGGAGAAACAGAGACCAAGTGACAGCCACTTAATTCAACCTGCCTTAATATTCCCCATAAATCATGCCTATCAACATCGCTAGCCATGCGCCCAACGCCATCGATATAAAATGACGGAAGCATGCAATCTCCATGCACGACGACCTTATACTTATCACCTGCCAGCAACATTTCTTGTTTGGTTTTTGTAGACTTAATTCGCCCCGAATCAATCAATGTAAACCCGTCAGCAATCCGCTCAACGTCATGCAATACATGCGAGGTAAATAATAATGTCCCACCATTTACGCAAAAATTTTCTAATAAATCAACGACGTCTACGCGGCCAACAGGGTCTAAACCAGACAAAGGTTCGTCTAAAATCAGAACTTCAGGCTGACAAGCTAAGCTGTGAGCTAAACCCGTACGTTGCGCCATACCTTTAGACATTTGACGAATATTTTTATTTGCCGCATGAGCAATACCCAGCTTTTCTAACCACTCCATGCAATAAATATCAACGCTTGGAACGTCAATATTATGTAAATTAATACCAAGCTTTAGTATTTCAAGCGGCGTTAAATATTCGTTTAAACTTGGATTCTCTGGCATAAAGGCAACTTTAAACCGGGAGCTGGCATCACGGCTATCCACACCATTTATTAGTACCTGCCCACTATCAGCGCGAATTAAATCTAACATCACTTTAATAGCAGTACTTTTACCAGCGCCATTGGCGCCAACAAAGCCAAACGCCGAGCCTTTTTCAACGGTAAAGCTTACGCCATCAAGCGCCTTAAAAGACTTAAAACCTTTATTGTAAGTTTTGTGAATGTCTTTCACTTCTATTGCATAGCTACTCATTTTTAAATACACCAACTTTTGAACCGTTTTCTGTTAACCCATATTGCCATCGCCACGGATCGATTGGAATTTCTTCCAATAAGCCTTCCTCAACTAGACTAGATAGATTTACAGGCCAGCTAGCAAACTGCCGATTATATTCGCTAACTAACTCTTCAAGCATAATAAGATTACTAAGCCGCTGCTTTCTGTAATTGAGGCGCTTTTTAGTCGCCATTGACTTAGTATTACGCTCTAGCTCGGTCACTAAGGTTAATGCTAACTTATAGTTTGCACTGCTAGTTAACCATTTTGCCGCCAGATCTTTAAACAACTGCCGATCTTTACCCTCAGACCTATTGGCCGCGATTGAACTTAGTTCTGCCGCTCGCAAGTAATTTTTATAAAAATAGAATTCACTAAACCCCTCATAAAAAGCAGGCCAAGGGTCAAAGCTACGTACTTTTCTAGCTTGCCTCAACACCACCTGCCCTTCATCTACAAAACCATTCCACGGCAGGGATGCTGATGCCTGATAATAATTATCTTCGTTATAGCCATTTAAATATACGGCTTGCTTATGCAATTGCGCCTTGTCTTTAAAATGAATATCACCCTCGCCGACACTAATAATAGATTTTATCACTAACAAATTAGATGCCAAATAACGATCACCCAGCCCCATGAAAACATTAACCACACCGGGCATTACATGCGAAATCCCTTCATCTACAGGAGCTCTGGCAAATGTAGATAATTGAGCAGACGAAAGGAAAGCCAAAATAACTGCTACACTAAAGATTACGTGTCCAAGAGATAAACTAAACAATTTCACGTCGCTGTAGACCAAAAATACTAGCAGCAACAAACACTGTAATATAGGCCAGCGCTGAAATTGCAGCCCACAACATTAATTTTAGCTCTGGCATCACGCCATATAAAGTCCATTGCCTGATATCTAAGCGGTCTAAGTCTGGCAAAATATAGAGTGCATTTTCAACAAAGGGTAATATCCAGTCTTTTTGCACATCTTCCACGCCTTTGGCATAACTTAAGTAATCTAAAACTGGCCCCATAGCATGCATAGCAACGGCAAAGCCGATCGCACAAATAACAGGAAGATTTGGGGTTTCTGCAAAACTGCATAGCATAAAAGCAAAAGCGACTACCAACATGATATCCAACCAAAAATAAGCCCATGTAATAATATAGCTTAGCCCTAAATTAACAGGAAACCCTTGTTCGTAGCCAGTACGACTTAACAAAGCAACAATAAAGAGCAGTAGGGCACAGACAATTAACGCCATTGTCGTTAATAGCAGCACACCCAAAAAACGAGAGATTAAATAGGTAGATCTTGATACTGGATAGGCCAACAGAAAAATTGCCGTCTTTTTTTCTAAGTCTTTATAGTAAAGCTCTTGAACCCAGAAAACCGCCATTAAGGTTAATGCCATACGCTGAAACGACAACCCTACGTCGAGAAACAAGGTTTCAGGGCTGCGAGCAGAAAAGCTTGAAGCTAACCACGCCAGAAATACGCAAAATACGGCAAGCACCACTAAAAACCGAAAACTATTACTTCGATAACCCGAAACTATTGACAGCCATACCAGCCAACGCATCACATTCCTCATATTATTTAAAACAAAAAAATGCCCAGCAAAAGCTAGGCATTTAAACTATTGCTCGCTCTCTAGCAGCCTACTGATCTTGCTGCCGCGGGAGTACCCGCTGCTTCAAGTATTTCGTCTACCGCAATGGGGGTAGGCGCACTGAACACGTTGGTGCATTCAGCAATAACACCACCTTCAGTTGAGCCACCAAAACCGACTAGAGGTTCGGTACCCTTAGCATTAGATGCACCTACGGCCATAATTGTTGCACTTTGGTCGTAAAAAAGAGACACACCGGTTGAGGTTGGCAGAGAGAACCCTGACACCACATAACTTGCACCGGTGAGGTCTTCAGCCATTACGTTTTGGTTGGTAGCAACAAAATCAACTGGAGCGGCAAAAGATATTGACGCTGGTAATATTGCAGCTATTGCCATAGTAGTGATTAATTTTTTCATGATATATCCTCGATTATTTTTCAATATGAGCGTTTACAGTCGCTATTAATTAGATGCCGCAATTGATGCAGTTAAAAAATTACGAGCATCAGACATTGCTGACTTATCATAGCCTTTGGCTTGATACTGACTGTACTGAGGGATGGCGATAGATGCTAAAATGCCAATAATCGCTACAACAATCATCAACTCTATTAGGGTAAAACCTTTTTGTGTTCTGTTTTTCATGGAAATCTCCATTATTGGGCTGTGGTAATACACTAGAATTTTTTCCAGATGCAATAAACAATACAAGAAATATGCCAACTATGGGCATACAACATTTACTAAGCGCTATCAGCAGCTGCGGGCAATCATTTAATAATTTTTAGCTGCAAAAAAAAGACCCATGCAAGCAAAAAAATGACACTTTTTGTCAGTTTATGGCAAAATAAATACCATCGTCATTACTTACTATCAATGATGAGAACTTATTTGAAACTGCTATACTTACTTCATTACTGCAAGAATCACTGCTAGTCAGCAGAATAAAAAGAGCATTATAAACATGTCTTCAAACCACGCATTGCTACTTAGTGGCTTACCGCAAAAGCTTATTGACGCCAATCTAATAACTGAAGGCCAAGCAATAGAAACTGCAACTTCTGCAAAAAAATCAAAAAAATCATTTATCAGCCAAGCCGTAGAAGACAATGCGGTGAGTGGCCACGTTCTAGCGACTTTGGCGTCGCAAGAATTTGGCGCTCCTTACTTTGATATCAGCGCTATCGACCCTGATTACCTAGTCCGCGACATTATTGCTGACAATCTGATTAAAAAGCACAACATTTTACCGCTAATAAAGCGCGGTAAAAAACTAGCGGTGGCTATAGCAGACCCAGCAGATTTTGCCGCATTAGATGAAGTGAAGTTTCATACGGGGCTGGGCATAGAATCTGTCGTCGCTGAAGAAAAATCGTTAAAATTAGCCATTGATAAATATCTTGAGCACGTGACAGAAGATATAGACAATAGCTTTGACGATATGGATGAGGGTCTTGAAGACCTCGATATTGAAGCCATTGACGAAAATGCAAAGCCAGATGAAGAAGATAGCAGTGGTAAAGACGAAACGCCGGTTGTTAAATTCATCAACAAAATATTACTCGATGCAATTCGTATGGGCGCATCTGATATACATTTTGAGCCCTATGAAAAAACTTATCGTGTTCGCTTTAGAGCAGATGGTATTTTGCAGGAAAAAGCTAAACCACCCATTACCCTATCTGGAAGAATATCGGCGCGGTTGAAAGTCATGTCTGGCATGGACATTTCTGAGCGACGAGTCCCTCAAGATGGTCGTATAAAGCTTAAACTGTCTAAATCCAAATCGATAGATTTTCGGGTCAATACACTCCCTACGCTTTGGGGCGAGAAAATAGTATTGCGTATTCTTGACGCCAGTGCCGCGAAGATGGGGATTGACGCGTTAGGTTACGAAGAAGATCAAAAAGAAATTTTCATGCATGCCCTGCAACAACCACAGGGAATGATATTGGTTACCGGCCCTACCGGCTCTGGTAAAACCGTCAGTTTATACACCGGGCTCAATATACTTAATACGCCGGAAAGAAACATTTCAACGGCGGAAGACCCGGTTGAAATAAATCTTGAAGGTATTAATCAAGTACATGTGAACGCCAAGGTAGGCCTAAATTTCTCTTCAGCACTGCGCTCATTCCTGCGGCAAGATCCAGATATTATAATGGTTGGTGAGATTCGAGATATAGAAACAGCCGAAATTGCGATAAAGGCAGCGCAAACAGGCCATATGGTAATGTCTACCCTGCATACTAATAGCGCGCCAGAAACCATTACACGACTGATCAATATGGGAGTGCCGCAGTTTAACCTTGCCACCACCTTAAGCGTGATAATCGCGCAGCGGCTTGCTAGACGACTATGCAAGACTTGTGCAATACCGGCCGATGACATTCCGAGAGAGATATTACTAAAAGAAGGCTTTTTAGAAGACGAATTAGATGGTCTTACAATGAAGCACCCCAATAAAGAAGGTTGTAGTAACTGTAATAACGGCTATAAAGGCCGCGTTGGTATTTATGAAGTAGTTCGCATCACTCCTGCCATTTCGTCACTTATCATGGAAGGTGCCAATTCTATTGTAATTGGCAAGCAATGCCGTGAAGATGGTTTCCCAGATTTGCGTCGCTCGGCATTAACAAAAGCGGGCACTGGTGCAACAAGCTTAGAAGAAGTAAACCGTGTGACTAAGGACTAAGGACTAATACATAATGGCTGCTAAAAAAACTAAAACCGCAACCTATCTATGGGAAGGCACGGATAAGCGGGGGGGGAAGAATACCGGCGAGCTAGACGCCGAAAATGTTGTTAGTGCGAAGAACACGCTTCGCAAACGAGGAATAAAACCAACATCGGTCAAAAAGAAAGCTGCGCCACTTTTCTCGCCAAGAGTGAAACCAATTAAACCTGCAGATATAGCTATTTTCAGTCGTCAACTGGCAACAATGATGAAAGCAGGGGTGCCGTTAATACAGTCATTTGACATTGTTGCTGAGGGCGTTGAAAACCCAGCGATGCGAGAATTGATTCTTGAAATCAAGAACGAAATATCTGGCGGCACATCTTTTGAGCTCGCATTGACAAAACACCCTCGTCATTTCGACGAACTTTTCTGCAGCTTAGTTGGCGCTGGGGAGCAATCTGGCGCGCTTGAAACAATGTTAGATCGTGTTGCTACCTATAAGGAAAAGAGCGAAGCTCTAAAATCTAAAATCAAGAAAGCGATGAATTATCCGATAGCAGTCATGACTATAGCAACTGTTGTCACCGGAATTCTTATGGTATTTGTGGTGCCAGCCTTTGCTACTACTTTTGCAAGCATGGGTTCTGACTTACCTGCATTCACCCAGTTTGTAGTGGAGATATCTGACTTTGTATCTGCTTATTGGTGGCTTATGATCGCTATCGTCTATGGCATAGTCAAAGGCTTTTCAGAAGCAAAATTTAGATCGAAGCCATTTTCAAATGCGGTAGATAAATTGACATTAAAACTTCCTGCGGCCGGCCACATTATTTATATGTCAGTAATAGCGCGCTTTGCAAGAACTCTGGCCACCACTTTTGCTGCTGGGGTGCCGCTAGTCGATGCGCTCGATTCAGTAGCTGGCGCTACTGGCAACATTGTTTATGAAACAGCGGTAAAAAATATCCGCGATGACGTGACCTCTGGCATCGCATTAAATATGGCGATACGGTCTACTAACCTATTCCCTAGTATGTTGATGCAAATGGTCGCTATCGGAGAAGAGTCAGGTGCATTAGATGATATGCTCGACAAGGTAGCTAATCATTATGAAGCCGAAGTCGATAATGCTGTCGACGGGCTTACCTCACTAATGGAGCCAATTATTATGTCTTTTCTCGGCGTAGTAGTTGGTGGTTTGATGGTTGCGATGTATCTACCCATATTTGGTATGGGCGCAGCGATGGGCGGTTAAGATACCAGTGCTAACAATTTTTATAGCAGTTTTCATACTAAGCCTTTCTATCGGTAGCTTTCTTAATGTTGTCATTTATCGCCTACCATTAATGATGCAACGCCAATGGCAAAATGAATGTGACGAATATATTGACGACCAAAAAGACCAGCCATCATTAGATTTACCTGAAAAATTCAACTTATCGCTACCTCGCTCTAGCTGCCCAAAATGTAACAGCAGCATAAGCGCATGGCAAAATATTCCTATTGTTAGCTATTTACTTCTACGCGGGAAATGTGCAAATTGTAAAACTCCGATATCTGCTCGCTATCCTTTGGTAGAACTTTTTACTGCAATTGCCTCAGTCATTGTTATTAATCATTTTGGATTTAATCTCGCAGGTTTTTTCGCCTTAGCTTTTACTTGGCTACTTATCGCGCTAGCAGGTATTGATAACGACACCCAACTATTACCGGATAGCATTACTCTTCCTTTACTTTGGATTGGCCTAGCAGCGAATAGCGCAGCCGTTTTCACTCCTCTTAACTTTGCAGTTTGGGGCGCTATCTTTGGCTACCTATCTTTATGGCTGGTGTTCTGGTTATTTAAACTCATCACCGGCAAAGAAGGTATGGGTTACGGTGATTTCAAGCTTCTAGCGGCGCTAGGGGCCTGGATGGGCTGGCAAGCTTTACCGATAATCATCATTTTGTCGGCAACCTGCGGCGCTATTATTGGAATTCTACAAATTGTCATCAACAAACGTGACAGCCAAAAAACTATTCCATTTGGGCCTTACCTTGCTGCAGCGGGTTGGATCACCCTACTTTGGCAGCAGCCCATTGTTGAGGCGTACTTTAATATTGTCGGCCTTAATTAAAAAACACTAAAGGTTATAGGTATGTATGTTGTTGGCTTAACTGGCGGTATTGGTAGTGGTAAAACCGCTGTTTCAGATCATTTAAAGGCATTAGGAATTACTGTCGTCGATGCAGATATTGTATCGCGTCAAGTCGTTGAACCCGGCACCGAAGCATTGTTACAGATACAGAAACATTTTGGTGACGACATTATTAACGCTGGCAGCGTTTTAGATAGAGCTAAACTGCGAGAAATAATATTCCACAACCCAGCTGAAAAAACTTGGCTAGAACAACTATTACACCCATTAATTGGCGCCGAAACCTTCCGCCAAATAGAGGCAGCTAATGGCCCTTATATTTTGTATGTAACGCCGTTACTAACAGAGTCTGGCCAACATCAAATGTGTGACGACGTTATTGTTATTGATGTTGCTGAACAAACGCAAATTGAACGGACTACGGTTAGAGACGATAACAATGAAGCGACGGTTAAAGCTATTATCGCTAGCCAAGCAAATAGACAGCAGCGACTAAAAATAGCCACACACGTCATTAATAATGACAGCAGCTTAGCTGATTTGTTAGCGACAACTGAATCAGTGCATGAGCAACTACTAATAAATGCCAAAGGTAAGCAATAGCAATGGAGACTAAAAGAACTATCGCCTGTCCACAGTGCGGCGAAAAAACAGTCTGGAGCGATGACAATGAGAGCCGTCCATTTTGTTCACCAAGGTGCAAAAACACAGATTTTATTGCTTGGGCGAACGAAGAACAGAAAATATCTGAAGATAATGACTACACAGATTTCATGTCCGAGGACACAATGAATCAACTACAGTGAAATTTTTCGACTAGTAACGGAATGATTGACTGATTAGCTTCGGGGAAGGCATATTGCGAAAGATCGTTAATCGCCACCCACTTTACTTGTTGGCCTTCTTTACCCTGTCCACTGCCAGAGAATTCTTGTACTAGCATAAACCGCAAGTCGACTAATCTATCACCATAGTCATGTTTTATATTCACCAAGGCCTCGGCTGAAATAACATCTATGCCTACTTCTTCTGCTAACTCTCGCGCTAAACCCTGACTATCACTTTCACCGACTTCGATCTTACCACCCGGAAATTCCCACAACCCTGCGAGGTGCTGAGCCTTCGATCTAAGTGCTATCAAAACCTGCTGCTGATCATTAACCACAACCCCAACCGCAACCGCAATAGGTATTGAGCCAACCACCTTAGCTACGGTACTCAGCATTTATTTTTACATAGTCATAAGACAAATCGCTGGTCCAAACAATTTCGCTACTATTGCCTCTACCCAAATCAATTAGCAGTGTTATATCTTCCTTATCCATTACCCGCTGACCAGCTTCCTCGGTATAGGAGGCCGCTCTGCAGCCATTCTCGGCGATCAACACATCACCAATATAGACAGTAACACCATCGACATCCAAATCGGTGACTCCGGCACGCCCAATAGCTGCGAGCAGACGCCCCCAATTTGGGTCACTAGCAAATAGCGCGGTTTTAACCAACGGCGATTCTGCCACAGTGTAGGCTACTTTAAGACACTCATCACTAATTGCACCGCCATCCACTTGTACGGTCACAAATTTAGATGCGCCCTCACCGTCACGAACCAAGCCTTGTGCAAGCTCTATAAAAACTTCATTCACACAATCTAAAAACTGCTGATAACAACCAATCCCCTCATTAATTACCACCCCACTTTCACCGCTGGCGATTAATACACAGGCATCGTTAGTAGAAGTATCACCATCAATGGTAATTCGATTGAATGATTGCTCTGTGCATTGCGTTAAAACAGTCTGTAATAAAGCCTTATCTAGCTTTGCGTCGGTTGCGATATAGCCAAGCATTGTGGCCATATTTGGTTTTATCATGCCAGCACCTTTGGCCATACCGGTAACGGTGACAGCGGAGCCGTTAATAAGGATTGTTTTACTAACAGCCTTAGGTCGGGTGTCAGTTGTCAATATTCCGTTGGCAGCTCGCAGCCAACCATTAGTAGACAAACTATCGATAAGGTTAGGCAAGGCGCTAGTTAGCTTGTCTATCGGTAATTGCTCGCCAATAACGCCGGTAGAAAAAGGTAATACAGTTTCGCTAGCAACATTTAATAGAGCAGCAACTGCTTCACAGCACAGCAATGCATCTTGTAAGCCTTGCCGCCCGGTACCGGCATTAGCGTTACCCGTATTAATCAATAAATAACGACTAGCAGTACTACTGCTATGTTGTTTAGCAATAGTAACCGGTGCTGCGCAAAACTGATTTTGAGTAAACACACAGGCAACCGTAGCATCGGGCGACACTTCAATAAGCACAATATCATCGCGGTTAGGGTATTTGATACCTGCTTGTGCGGTGGCCAAACGCACACCAGCAATGGGGCTCAACCGCGCCATCACTCCATTACCTACTGCCATGATAGTCTCCTAAAGCTTGCCGTGGCATTGCTTGAACTTTTTACCCGAACCACAAGGGCAAGGTTCATTGCGACCAACTTTACGCTCTTCTCGTTTAACTGGTGTAAATCCAGTGCTTACCTTAGTTTCTTGATCAGCTATTTCAGCGCCGCGATTTAAATCCATATCACGATTTTGTTCTTCTTCACGCCTGCGCTGTTCAAGCTCGTCAGCATCTTCTAGTTTAATTTGCACCTTGGCTAAAAACGAAATCACTTCGCGATTAAAGCCATCGAGCATTTTTTCAAACAAACCGTAAGATTCACGCTTGTACTCTTGCTTAGGGTTTTTACCAGCATAACCACGCAAATGAATACCGTGACGTAAATGGTCCATTGCCGACAAATGATCTTTCCAATGCTGATCGAGTACTTGCAACATAATATGGCGTTCAAATCGGGAAGATTGTGGGCCAATTTTCGACATTTTTTCTTCATAGCCCGTTTGTACGACGGCGAGCACCCGTTCACGCAGTGGCTCTTCATTAAGTGATTTGTCTTCATCCAACCACTGCTGAATTGGCAGTTGAAGATTTAAATCGCTTTCTAAGTGTTGCTCCAACCCAGCTACATCCCATTGCTCATAGACCGAACCCTTGGGAACAAAGTCGCTAATCAAATCATTAATAACATCACTGCGAACCGCAGTTAACATTTCATCGTAATTATCAGCTTCTAAAATTAAATTACGTTGATGATAAATAATTTGGCGCTGGTCATTAGCCACATCATCATAATCAAGTAAAGCTTTACGAGCATCAAAGTTTCTGCCTTCGACTTTACGCTGAGCTTTCTCAATCGAGTTAGTCACCATTTTGTGTTCAATAGCTTCACCTTTTTCCATGCCCAGTGCTTGCATGAAATTTTTAACTCGCTCGGAGGCAAAAATACGCATTAAGTCGTCGTCTAAAGATAGATAAAAGCGCGACAACCCAGGATCACCTTGACGACCGGAACGGCCACGCAATTGGTTATCAATACGCCTAGACTCGTGTCGCTCAGTACCTAATACATGTAAGCCACCGGCATCAATTACTTGCTGATGGCGCTGTTTCCACTCTTCGCGCAAGCTCGCCAAAAGCTCATCGCTAGGATTATCCATTGCGGTTATTTCAGCTTCTACGTTACCGCCTAACACAATATCGGTGCCGCGCCCTGCCATATTAGTGGCAATAGTCACTGCCCCCGGTCTACCAGCCTGCACGATAATTTCAGCTTCTGTGGCATGAAATTTCGCATTCAATACTTGGTGCTTTATGTTGTGTTTTTTAAGTAATTCTGACAATTCTTCTGACGCTTCCACTGACGCCGCACCGACTAATATCGGTGCATTTTTTTCCATGCATGACCTTACATCATCAACAATCGCAGCCATTTTTTCTTGTTTACTAAGAAAAATGAGATCGTTTAGGTCGTCTCTGTTAACAGGTTGATTTGTGGGTACAACCACAACTTCTAAGCCGTAGATCATCTGTAGTTCTGCCGCTTCGGTATCGGCAGTACCGGTCATACCTGACAACTTGTCATACAACCGGAAAAAGTTTTGGAAAGTAGTAGATGCCAAAGTTTGGCTTTCGGTTTGAATTGCCACGCCTTCTTTTGCTTCTATGGCCTGATGTAAACCCTCACTTAACCGACGGCCAGGCATGGTGCGGCCAGTATGCTCGTCGATTAATACCACTTCGCCATCTTGCACCATGTAATCAACATTGGAATGAAACATGACATGGGAGCGCAGACCAGTAAGGATATGATGCAGTAACGATAAATTAGTGGTGCCGTATAAACTTTCACCTTCAGTTAACAAGCCTTCCTTAACTAACAGCTCTTCAACTAACTCATGTCCAGCTTCTGTTAAATCTAACTGACGGGTTTTTTCGTCAACGGTAAAATGGCCGGGATCAACAAGCACGCATTCAGGAACTTTACCCTTATCCAGCGCTACCAGCTCTTTACCTGAATCTTCTGCTAGAGTGAGAGCCGCTTCGATATCAAGCGCTTGTTCTGCCTTAGCACCGCCTTCTTCAACAATAAAAACCGTCTTAGCAGGAATGCTCCAACCTCTTTCAGACTCGGGGTGCATGACGGGACGAAGCATCGGGACTAGTTTATTTACATGCTTATACAAGGCCGAGTGATCGTCCGCTGGACCAGAGATAATTAGCGGTGTTCTCGCTTCATCAATTAATATTGAGTCAACTTCATCAATAATTGCAAAAGCTCTATCGCGCTGCATTCTGTCTTCTTTTGCAACCGCCATATTGTCACGCAAATAATCAAAACCAAACTCATTATTTGTGCCATAAACAATATCAGACCCATACGCTGCGGCTTTTTCTTCACGGCTCTGATTGGGAACAACAACACCGACAGTTAAACCTATGAACTCATAAAGCGGGCGCATCCATTCCGAGTCACGCCTGGCCAGATAGTCGTTAACGGTAACTAAGTGAACTGATCTTCCAGACAGAGCATTAGCGTAGGCCGGTAAAGTCGCCACCAGGGTCTTGCCCTCGCCGGTTCGCATCTCAGCTATATTGCCCTCATGCAGTGTCATCCCACCAATAAGCTGTACATCAAAATGACGCAAGCTCATTACCCGCGTACTGGCTTCTCGACACACGGCAAAAGCTTCTGGCAATACGTCATCGACACTCTCACCTGCAGCTATACGTTCTTTAAATGCTGGTGTTTTAGCTTTTAACTCTTCGTCGGATAGTTTGCCTAGCTCGTCGGCATAACTATTTACGTCAGTTACTACCTTGCTCATACGTTTTAATTGGCGACTATTTCGCGTGCCAAAAATTTTACCTAATACATTAGCCATAATTACATTCTGATAAAAATTAAAATAAGGTTGCCAGCATAATTAGCCCACAATATGGGTGCGCTCGCAGATTTTACAACGGAGGAAGGTTACTTATTAGGATCGATCGGTGCGACGGACGTACGATGCAGGGTCTACGGCTCGGCCGTGCTTATAGACTTCAAAGTGAACATGGGGGCCAGTAGAACGCCCGCTGCTGCCAACAGTTGCTATTGGCTCACCTTTTTTAACTATGTCACCAACTTTAGCTGTATTTGACTGATTATGAGCATAGCGAGTTAAATAGCCTCCACCATGGTTTACTTCAATGGCAAGCCCATAACCTTGTTTAACGCCGGTCCAGGTGACAACCCCAGACGCTACCGTCAAGATATTAGTTCCCTTTTTGCTGGCAAAGTCTAAGCCTTGATGCCAACTAACACGACCGTGAAACGGATCGGTTCTTTTACCGTAAAAAGACGAAATCCAACCGGTTTCTACCGGCCAGCCGTCTACCTTTATCTCTTTAAAAAATTTTCTCTCGTTCAACAGTGACTCTAAAACATCCAGCTGCTGCGCACGACTATCAATCTTGTCCTCGAGGGACTCAACCGTAATATTTAAATCGGGTAAAGTAAAAGATGCTTCGAGGCCGTCGTCGTCTAAGTAGCCTCCCACCGCAGGTCGCTGACCAAAATCAAACTCTGATTTATCTAGATTGGCTACATCAGCCACGCGCTCGCCTAGCGCATCCAACCTAGTTAGGCGTGCCTGTAGCTCAGCCATGCGCACAGTCAGTGCGTCTATTTGGCGCTTAGCGCCTTGTTTAACGTCAGCTAATTGGTTTTCTTGACTGGCAATCTTCTTACGCCACTCTGCCAATTCGCTATCAAAGCCAGCGTTAGACATTAAAGCAATATTGTAACCGGCAGCTCCAAATAGCAGCGGCATAAATACTATGCTGACGCCAATAAGGCGACGAGACATCGCGCCTAAATGGAAGCTTGTTGCGCTGGAATGTTTACGTTTTACAAAGATTACTTTCATTTGTAGTTGTTGTACTTTTTAATTGACTACAAATTCTGGACTATTTTCTTTAAAAACGCCAGTCAAAAGCTTGATTTTACTCACATTTATTCTAATTGACGGGGCTTATGAAGCTAATATTGGGCTCATATAAGAAATTGGCGCCGTCTGGGCATCGTCAAAAGTAACCACTTCCCAGGCGTCTTCTTGGGCAATTAGCTTGCGTAGAAGTGCATTATTTAAGGCATGGCCTGACTTAAATGCTTTAAATTCACCTACTAGGCTATTACCTAATAAGTATAAATCACCAATTGCATCTAATACTTTGTGTTTAACAAATTCATCTTCATAACGAAGGCCGTCTTCATTCAGCACCCGATATTCATCAACAACAATAGCATTTTCAAAACTGCCGCCCTGAGCTAGTCCTTGCGAGCGAAGATATTCAATCTCATGCATAAACCCAAAAGTACGGGCACGGCTGACTTCCTTAACAAATGAAGTGCTAGAGAAATCAACTTCAGACAATACACTGGTCTTACTAAAGGCAGGGTGATCAAAGTCAATTTTGAAGGAAACTTTAAAGCCTTCAAATGGCAAGAAACTCGCTACTTTATCACCGTCAGTGACAGTTACTTCACGCTTGATACGAATAAATTTCTTGGCTGCTTCTTGCTCTTCAATACCGGCTGATTGAATTAAAAATACAAATGGACCGGCACTGCCATCCATAATTGGCACTTCTGCTGCACTTAACTCAACAAAAGCATTATCGATACCTAAGCCCGCCATTGCTGACAATAAATGCTCAACGGTAGATACTTTGACATCATCCTTAACTAAAGTGGTTGAGAGTAAAGTCTCACCCACATTCCCCGCAGTTGCTTTAATTTCGACAG
The DNA here is from genome assembly GCA_963933215.1 of uncultured Cellvibrionales bacterium. Taxonomy (GTDB): domain Bacteria; phylum Pseudomonadota; class Gammaproteobacteria; order Pseudomonadales; family CAWVSB01; genus CAWVSB01. Next base: position 212,641 of record CAWVSB010000001.1, on the reverse strand, counting down.
CTGGATCTAAATCAACACGACGAAAAACAATGCCATTATCGATAGGCGCAGGCTTTAGCGTCAAATAAACCTTTTTACCACTGTGTAAACCAATGCCTGTGGCACGAATCTCATTACGTAGGGTTCTTTGCCTAATCATGGTGTTAGCCCTTAATTATTGTTGTGCTGTTGTTCGAGTAACTCAACGGAGTTCTTCGAACAACAGACACGGGAATAAAAACTTAGTTCAAAGCGGCTGATTTTTCTAGCGCCACCTCTGATATATACGTATTTTGGCTAAAAGAGGCAATAAACACCATACGTAATACCACTAATACACCGCAAGCAGCTCACCCGCACCCAAATTCCACTGAGCGCAACGGGTGATTCAACAATCCATGTCGAACCTGGCAAAAGGGAGTCACACCATTAGTTCGGGCAACTACCTGCAGTGATTAGTCTTACAAAAGACTAATCTGCCTGTCGGCGCAGAAATGCGGGGATGTCTAAGTAAGCAACATCTTCTTCTTTGTCACTAACCGAAGGCTTTTCTTCTGCCGCCCGAGCTTGTGCTTTGCGACGAGTAAACAAAGGTTTGTCATACTCAGAATAACCTGTTGACTCTGGCGATGGCACTCGGCTACCAGAAGTAGGTACGCCCTGCATTGGTCGCTCAGCTTGCGCTGCACCACCAAGACCAGTGGCTACAACCGTTACCTTAAGCACATCGCCTAAGTCAGGATCTATAACCGTACCGACGACAACCGTAGCATCAGCAGAAGCAAACTCTTCTACCGCATCACCAACTTCAGCGAACTCACCTAAACCCAAGCTTTCGCTCGCGGTGATGTTAACCAAAATGCCTTTAGCACCGTCCAGATCGATATCTTCTAATAATGGGCTATGTATAGCCGCTTCAGCGGCCTCTCTTGCACGGTTTTCACCAGTAGCAGAGCCAGTACCCATCATTGCCAAGCCCATTTCAGACATTACTGTTTTAACGTCCGCAAAGTCAACGTTGATCATCCCAGGACGGATAATCAAATCGGCGATACCTTGTACCGCACCTAGCAAGACATTGTTTGCTTCTTTAAAAGCATCTAGCAAGCTGGTGTCCCTACCTAACACCGACAGCAGCTTCTCGTTGGGAATAGTAATCAACGAGTCAACATGCTCAGCGAGCTCAGCTAGACCCTGATTAGCAAAGGCCATGCGTTTTTTGCCTTCAAAAGGAAAAGGCTTGGTGACAACAGCTACCGTCAAAATACCCATATCGCGAGCAATTTCAGCAACTACTGGCGCAGCTCCAGTGCCAGTGCCACCACCCATACCAGCAGTAATAAACACCATATCAGCACCGAGTAACACCTCGGCAATACGGTCTCTATCCTCGAGAGCCGATTGACGACCAACTTGAGGATTAGCACCCGCTCCCAAGCCCTTGGTAATACTGCTACCAATTTGCAGGACAGTGCGTGACTCAATGTCAGACAGCGCTTGTGAATCTGTATTAGCGCAGATGAACTCAACACCTTCTACATTATTTTCGATCATGTGCTTAACGGCATTACCACCACCGCCGCCAACACCGACCACCTTTATTACCGCACTTTGGGGTGCGTTATCTACTAGTTCAAACATAGGATATTCTTCCCTTTTGCCATTGCATTAAATGGGCGACATGCCCAAATTCTTATAAATTGCCTTTAAACCACTGCTTAATCCGCTCGACAAATCCAACCTCTGGTTGCAGCGCCGTACTTTTCGTCGCAGTAACTCCCTGATTTTGACCATAATTAAGCAGCCCAACACCGGTCGCATAAATGGGATTTCTTACGATATCCATCAAACCACTTACCGCATTCGGAGCACCTAAACGCACCGGCATATGAAAAATCTCTTCAGCTAGCTCGACAGCGCCTTCCATTTTTGAAGTGCCTCCCGTCAGCACAATTCCCGCTGGGATTAAGTCTTCAAAACCACTGCGTCTTAACTCTGCTTGAATCAAGGTAAATAGCTCGTCGTAACGCGGTTCTACAACTTCCGCCAATGCTTGTCGTGATAAATCTCTAGGCGGTCTTTCTCCCACACTAGGCACTTTGATCGTCTCATCTGCACCAGTAAGCTGAGTCAAGGCACAAGCATATTTGATTTTTATCTCTTCGGCATGCTGCGTCGGGGTGCGCAAAGCCATCGCAATGTCGTTAGTTACTTGGTCACCCGCGATGGGGATAACACCCGTGTGCTTAATTGCTCCGTCAGTAAATATAGCTATATCAGTGGTACCACCGCCAATATCTACCAAGCACACGCCTAATTCTTTTTCGTCATCAGTCAGCACTGCATAGCTAGAGGCAAGCTGCTCCAAAATCACATCTTCAACCTCTAGGCCGCAGCGACGCACACACTTCTCAATATTTTGAATCGCATTCACCGCACAAGTCACTAAATGCACTTTGGCTTCGAGGCGCACACCCGACATCCCAAGCGGGTCTTTCACCCCTTCTTGATTATCAATGATGAATTCTTGCGGTAATATGTGCAGGATCTTTTGATCGGCAGGGATCGCTACTGCTTGAGCGGCGTCTATTACTCTCTCCACATCAAGCGACTGAACTTCTCTATCGCGAATCGCTACAATACCGTGGGAATTTAGACTACGAATATGGCTGCCGGCAATACCAACATATACCGAGTGTATTTGACAGCCAGCCATTAGTTCGGCCTCTTCTATCGCCCGTTGAATTGACTGTACTGTCGATTCGATATTAACCACCACACCTTTCTTTAGACCGCGCGATGCATGTGAACCGATACCAATAATTTCTACCTGACCGCTTTCATTGACTTCGCCTACTAAAGCAACGACTTTAGACGTACCAATATCTAAACCGACGATCATTCTGCCGTGTCCGTTAGTACTCATATGACGGCACTCCCATACCCATTGTGAATATTGATGCTAGTGTAATTAACGTTTGCACTAACCTTTGTAGTAATTTTTTGTTGCGTTTGCCGCCATTGCACTGCTATACCATTGCGATAACGTAAATCTATTTTTTTCGCCTTATTCATGTAGCGGTAAAGCTGCTTGTCATACACTACAAACAAACGTTGAATTTTTTCTACCAACTTCCCGCGTCCAAAAACTAAGATAACGCCATCGGAAATCTCAGCCGTCCAAGCGCCGCGATAATCTTGTGACAAGTTAACCAGTTGCATACCGCGTTTTTTAAGTAACCGATTAAGCTCCAAATAATGTTGCATCACTTCAAACTGACTCTCTGTTGGCCCCGCCAAAGTTGGCCAAGAGGTGAAATCCTTTATATTGCTTGGCGCAAAAACTTGACCACGATTATTTAGCAATTGGGTTTTACCCCAGCGGGCAACCGGTTGCTGCTCGGTCACTTTTACTTCCAAGCCATCTGGCCATACCCGGCCAACACTGGCCTGCTCAACCCATGGCAATGCTTCTATCTGAGCCCTCAAATCATCTAGCGGCACATCTAACAAACCGCCCACTAAACTTGGCGTAATTATTTTCTGTATTTGCTGCTTTTCTATATATTGCAGCTCACCAGTTATTGCCACTGTATTTACTGGCCGATTACTAAACTGCGGCCAATACCAAATTGCTGCAGCGACACACCCAAGCAACAACAGAATTAATGTTAAGCGCGACAATATTTTAGCTACAGCTATTTTCGGGCGAGCGGGGGCAATGGTGCGCGTAGCCCCCTGCACTGAACTGCGAGCAGCTGATTTAGCGCTTGACTCAAAAGCTTTTAGCACGCTTTCACCCCCAAACTATCTGCCAAAATGTTCAACACTAAACCTTGAAAATCTAAACCGTAAGCCTGCGCTGCCATTGGTACCAAACTATGATCAGTCATGCCTGGCACAGTATTAACTTCTAATGCATAAAACTCGTCAGCTTCACGCATAAAGTCGACTCGCCCCCAGCCTTCACAGCCAACGCTATTAAATGCTTGCAACGATAAATCGGCTAAATACTGTTCTAGCTCAGTACTCAAACCACAAGGGCAGCGATATACCGTGTCATTCGATAAGTATTTCGCTTCATAGTCATAAAAGTCATTTACTGGCTCTAACTTGATCGCCGGTAATACCACGCCATTAACTATCGCTACAGTGTATTCGCCACCACCTATCCACTGTTCGGCTAACACTACATCGTCATATTTTTCTGCGACTTTAAACGCGGCCTGTAAATCTTGCGCCGTTTCAGCCAAAGCCATACCCACACTAGAACCTTCGTTGGCTGGTTTGACGACGACTTTGCCATTTAGGTCGCTAAGTATCTGCTGCCAGTCACTGTCTTGATGCAGCTCAGCCCATGCTGGCGTTGGCATATTTGAGCCAAGCCATAACTGTTTAGTGCGAGCTTTATCCATCGCTAACGAGGACGCCATCACGCCACTGCCGGTATAACTAATACCAGCAGTCTTTAATGCGCCTTGAACTGTGCCATCTTCACCCATGCCCCCATGTAAAATAATAAAGGCATGTTTGACTCTTTCACTCAATAGCGGCGCCAACCAATCACCGGTGGCATCAATTTCTACAATATCTATTCCACTAGCGGTCAGTGCATCACAGACAGCTCTGCCACTGTTAAGAGACACTTCTCGCTCAGTGCTATCGCCACCAAACAGCACCGCAACAGGGCTGCTTAAAATTCTATTAATTTGCTCGGTCAATGCTTGTTTATTTAGTTCAAGCATTATTTCTGCAATCCACTTTTTGCTAACTCTTGCGCCAATAGACCAACATTGCCTGCCCCTTGAGTGATTACAATATCGTCTGCCTCTACCAGTCCCGACAACACCTCGGCTACCTGCTCTATTTTGGCCACATAAACTGGCTCGGTGCCGCCACGCTTACGAATACTTCGGCACAAAGCTTTACTGTCGGCACCGGGAATTACTGCCTCACCGGCCGAGTAAACTTTTAAAATAATCAGTTGATCAACCGTCGACAGTACTTCAACAAAATCTTCATACAAGTCTCGTGTTCTGCTATAACGATGGGGCTGATAGATCATTAACAACCGCCTATCTGGCCAGCCATCGCGGACTGCAGCTATAGTGGCTGCAACCTCAGTTGGATGATGGCCATAATCATCGACCAACATTGCCTCGCCATCATTTACTGGGTAATTACCGTGGTCTTCAAACCTTCTACCTACACCTTGGAATTTTTCTAACGCACTACAAATAATTTCTGCATCAACGCCTTCATCCGTTGCTACCGCAATTGCCGCCGTAGCATTCAAAATATTATGTCTACCCGGAATATTGAGCTTAACCTTTAATGTCGATTTACCGTCAGGCCGGTGTACTGTAAATTGTGACTGACGCTTATCGAGTGACACATCACTAATTCGATAGTCAGCATCAAGAGAAAGCCCATAGGTTAGCAATGGTCTGCTCACACTAGGTAAAACTGCAGCTACATGTTCGTCATCGATACACATTACCGCCAAACCATAAAATGGCAGATTGTGTAAAAATTCAATAAAAGTTTGCTTTAACTTTTCAAAATCACCGCCATAGGTAGACATGTGATCAGCGTCAATATTAGTGACAATAGAAACCATCGGCTGAAGATGCAGAAAGGACGCATCGCTCTCATCCGCTTCAGCAACTAAGTATCGCGTTTGACCAAGCTGTGCATTGGCGCCGACACTGTTTAATCTTCCACCGATAACAAACGTTGGATCAAAGCCTGCGTCTCCCAATATAGAGGCCAATAAGCTTGTTGTAGTGGTTTTACCATGGGTACCTGCCACCGCAATACCATGGCGGTAACGCATTAACTCGGCCAACATTTCTGCTCTAGGCACTACTGGTATACGATGCACTCTGGCATATAACAACTCTGGATTATTTTCATTTATAGCGGTTGAGCAAACCACCACATTGGCACCAGCGACATTGTCAGGCGCGTGGCCAAAAAACACTTTGGCACCTAAGTTTTGTAAGCGATCAGTGCTGTCGCTAGGCTTCATATCTGAACCGCTAACGTTATAACCTTGGTTAACCAGCACTTCGGCAATACCACACATACCTGAACCGCCAATACCAATAAAATGGATGTGCTCAATGCGACGCATTTCTGGCACTGCAAATGACAACTTAGGCATAACATACCTCCTCGCAGTAATCGGCAACGCGAGCACTGGCATCAGGCACCGCACATTTTTTTGCCGCTGCAGACATCGCCGCCAACACTTTTCTATCAGAAATTATTTTTGTTAATTCTTTAACAATGCTTTGTTCTGTCATATCACTTTGTGGCATCACTATTGCCGCACCATTATCTGCTAACCACATTGCATTGGCAGTTTGATGATCATCAATTGCGTATGGGTAAGGCACTAATATCGAAGGCAGACCGGCGCAGGCTAGTTCAGAGACTGTTAACGCGCCGGCCCGACAAAATACCACATCAGCCCATTGATAAGCGCCAGCCATATCATCGATAAACTCATCTATTTGCGCATTAACGCCATTTTTATTATATGCAGCCTGAACTTTTTCAACTCGTCCTTTACCCGTCTGATGACGTATATTGAGCGCACTAACGATACTTAATTGCTGCATTGCACTGGGTAACATTTCGTTCAAAACTACTGCTCCTAAACTGCCGCCAATCACTAAAATATTAATAGTTCTTGCGTCTGAGTGGCGTTCAATTGATGCCAATGCGGTAATTTCAGTCCGCACCGGATTGCCAGTAAAAATGGCTTTAGGATTATTAAAAGCTCCGCTAAAACCTTCTAGGACACGCTCAGCCCATTTGGCCAGCAGTCGATTAGTAGTACCTGGCACCGCATTTTGCTCTTGTACCACTAACGGAATCCCAAGCAGCTTTGCCGCCAAGCCACCAGGCCCCGATACAAATCCGCCCATACCCAAAACTACACAAGGCTTATATTGACGCAATACAGCGACGCTCTGTTTTATCGCTAGCAGTATTAAAAATGGCGCTTTTAATAGCGTTAAAATATTTTTACCACGAATTCCAGTAACAGAAATAAACTCTAAATTAATACCATACTCAGGCACTAAGCGCGCTTCAATCCCGGCGCGAGTACCGAGCCAACAAATATCAAAACCTCTGGCTTTCATTTGCTCTGCAACCGCCAGCGCAGGAAACACATGCCCACCAGTGCCACCCGCCATTACCATTAACAAACGCTTACTCTCATTCATGAGCAGCCTCCTTTGCTTTGTTCTTGCCAGTTTTTTTCTTCGCCGGCATAGCTTGCAGCTGTTGCCGCTCGATATCTATTCGTAACACCAAAGCGAACATGGCAAAGCACACCAACAAACTACTACCGCCATAGCTAAATAGTGGCAAGGTCAACCCTTTGGTCGGCAATAAGCCGGTATTAACACCAATATTGATAAATACTTGACCAGCAATTAGTACCGCAATGCCATAGGCAATATATGCGCCAAAACGCTGCCCCACTATTTCTGCCTTGCGAGCAACAATTAATATTCGCCCAATCAATGCGGCGAATAAACAGATGACAACGATTGCACCAAACGCTCCCCACTCCTCTGCCAAAATAGCGTAGACAAAATCTGTATGCGCCTCCGGCAAATAGAATAGTTTTTGTATGCTATTACCCAAACCTACACCGAATATCTCACCGCGGCCAAAAGCAATAAGTGACTGCACCAACTGATAGCCACTATTAAATTGGTCCGCCCAAGGATCGGTAAATGCAGTCATCCGACGCATCCGATAAGGTGAGGTAATGACCATCAAATAAGCAGAACCTGTGCACACAACAAGTAAAGCTATAAATTGTGATAAGCGCACTCCACCCAAAAATATCATCACCATTACTGCACCCATCATTACCACCGCCGCACCAAAGTCTGGCTCAGCCAATAACAAGGCAATAAATATCGCCATCATAAACATGGGTTTAAGAAAGCCACTCCATTGACGTCGCACTTCATGTTCGCGGCGCACTAAATATCCAGCGATATAAATAACAACAAATAACTTTGCTAATTCAGAAACCTGTAAAGTTAATGGGCCGACACCAATCCAGCGCTGACTACCGTTAACTTCTTTGCCAACACCAGGAATAAGCACCAGTATCAATAATGCTAAACCCGCAGGCAATAACATCCAACCGTGACGTTCTAAAACTGCTAAGGGGAATTTATAACTCACTATCCCAATTACGGTCGCCATCACTAAATAAATAGCATGACGAATGACATGATAAAAAGGATCACCGTAATGCTCTAAGGCGTACTCCATAGATGCCGAACTCATAGCGATAAAACCAATCATGGCTAGCGCCACAACCAATATGACCAAGGTTTGATCTATAGTCACGGCCACAGCACTGGCTTTGATTGCATGAGCGTTCATGACAACACCTCGGCCTGCAAACCATTAACAGCATCAACAAACATCTCGCCGCGATGCTCAAAGCTAGAAAACATATCGAAGCTGGCGCAGGCTGGCGATAATAAAACTGTATCACCTGAAACTGCTACCTTTGCTGCTTGCTCGACAGCGTCATTCATTGAGTTAGCACGAACACAACGTATTATAGACGAAAATACCACTTCTAATTCGTCAGCCGACTTACCGATGAGCACTACTGCTTTGAGCTTCTCTGATGCAACAACCAGTGGTTTAAAGTCGGCACCTTTTCCGACCCCTCCGGCAATCAGCACAATATCTTTTTCCCCTATCGCCAAGCCGTTAATTGCGGCAAGAGTTGCACCAACATTAGTACCCTTGGAGTCGTTGATGTAGTCAACACCATCAACCGTTGCGACAAACTGACAGCGATGGGACAGGCCTTTAAATTCTGTTATGGCCACTAGCATAGCTGTCATCGGCAAGCTGACGGAATTACCTAATGCTAGCGCAGCCAAAGCATTTTCAATATTGTGCTTACCTTGTAAGCCCATTTCACTAATAGGCATTAACTTATTAGGGCCATACATCAAATACTCGAAACTCGCATCAACTCCAAATTGTTTTAAGTCTGGCACATCAAGACCAAACGAAACTAATTGGATTTCTTTTGTTGGTAGCGGCTGAGTTAATCTATCTGCGCGATTAAAAACTGAGCACTGACAGCCGCGATGAATACGATGTTTAGCTTGCTGATAGGCCATCATATTGGCGTAACGATCAAGATGATCGGGACTGAGATTTAACACTACCGCCGCATCCGCAGCTAAGAAAGCCGTTCGCTCTAATTGGTAACTAGACAATTCAACAATGTATAAATCATAGTCGCTTTCATCTAGCAACAGGTCTAACACTGGCTTACCAATATTACCGCCTACTGCCACATTACTCCCAGCTTGCCGAGCCATTTCACCTACCAAAGCAGTGACCGTACTTTTACCATTTGACCCTGTAATGGCCACTATTGGCGCTGCCGCTTCATCTTTAAATAATGTAATATCGCCAGTAATGTTAGCACCCGCCAAAGCAGCATGACGTATAGCTGGTATATCAAGTGCAATACCAGGACTAACCACAATGGTTTTGAATATCGTTAAGTCATCTTCCTGTAAGGGACCGACAGACAACTTATGCTGTGGAAAATCTCTCTCGAAATTCTTTACACTTTGGAGCGTAGGGTTTTCATCAAACATTACAAACGATCGACCATGACTTTCAAAGTAACGCGCACAGCTCATCCCGGTCACTCCAAGACCTAAAATTGCTACTGCGTTAGCTGTGGTTAACATTTGTTGCATTTTTTACCTTAGCTTCAACGTTGCTAAACCAATCAAAACCAAAATTACTGTAATAATCCAAAATCGCACAATGATACGAGGCTCTGGCCAACCTTTTAATTCGTAGTGATGATGGATCGGTGCCATTCGAAAAACACGTTTACCGGTAAGCTTAAATGATGCCACCTGAATTATTACCGAAACAGTTTCAAGAACGAAAATTCCGCCCATGATAAAAAATACTATTTCATGGCGGGTGATGACGGCTATGGTTCCAAGCGTTGCACCTAATGCTAAGGCGCCAACATCGCCCATAAATACTTGTGCTGGATAAGTGTTAAACCAAAGGAATCCTAAACCTGCCCCAACAATAGCCGCGCATATTATTAGTAACTCACCGGCACCCGGAATATAAGGAAGAATCAAATAGCTAGAAAACTGACTATTACCGGTAAGATAGGCAATAATCCCCAATGCTCCACCGATTAAAACAGTCGGCATTATTGCCAAGCCATCCAGGCCATCGGTTAAGTTAACCGCATTAGAACTGCCAACGATCACAAAATAAGTAAGCAGTATAAAAGCTGGGCCGAGATCGATAGCGATGTTCTTAAAAAACGGAACATACAGTGAAGTATGCTCTGGTATTTCAGCAAAATAATACAGTGCAATAGCCGCACCAAAACCACCAATTGACTGCCAAAAATATTTCCATCTAGCAGGTAGACCGCGTGAATCTTTTTCGACCACTTTTCTATAGTCATCAACCCAACCAACGGCAGCAAAAATTCCGGTAACAATTAACACTATCCATACATAGCGATTGGTCAGATCACCCCACAACAAAGAAGACAGCGCAACAGCAGTTAAGATAAGTGCTCCACCCATGGTTGGAGTACCAGACTTACTTAAATGACTAGCAGGCCCATCTGTTCTAATTGTTTGACCAATCTGATAATGATTAAGCTTAGCAATCATGGTCGGACCAACTAACAAAGCAATACTTAATGCCGTCAATACACTTAGAATTCCACGCAGGGTTAAATACTGAAAGACTCCAAAGGCGGTGTAATATTCGCTTAGCCAACTAGATAACCACAGTAGCATTTCAGCCCCCTACCATATTGTTCGATGGATTCATTATTTTTATTACCACATTTTCCATAGCGGCACTGCGTGAACCTTTAACCAACACCACATCACTTTGTTTAATGCTATTGGTTAAGCTACTAATTAATTCTTGTTGCGATGAAAACCATTCGCCATCATCACCGAAGCCACTAATGGCGTGGCGGCTTAATTCTCCAACAGCCAGCAAACGGCTAACTTTATTTTGCTTAGCATATTGCCCTATCTCAAAATGAAACTGATCAGCTTTTTCGCCTAGCTCACCCATATCACCCACAACCAAAATATGATTCCCAGCCTGCATGGCTAAAACATCAATGGCGGCCATCATTGCTTCAGGGTTTGCGTTATAACTGTCATCGATAACCGTGCAGCCGTTTATCCCGCTACTACGATTCAAGCGAGAGGCAACGCCTGTAAAATTCGTTAAACCTTGAGCTATTTCACTAATCGAAAGACCTGCAGCAATTGCCGCCGCGGCGGCAGCCAATGCATTTGCCACATTGTGAGCTCCAGCCACAGGTAAACTAATCGTTTGAGTTTGATTATTTGCGCACAAATTGAATATGACTGAATACGCGCTCAGCTCAATATTTTCAGCTCGAACATCAGCATCAGTATTAATCCCAAAGGTGACGATCTGAGCCGTGTCGATACGCTGTTTCCAGAAATCAGCAAAGTCATCGTCTAAATTAACAACTGCATAACACTTGCTAGATAGACTTTCAAAAATCTCACCCTTGGTTTGCGCAACACCCTCAACACTACCCATACCAACAAGATGTACTGGTTTGGCGTTCAATAATATTGCAATATCAGGATTAGTAATTTGGCTTAGATAGCGAATATCTCCAGGCTTTCCAGCACCCATCTCTATCACTGCATAATCATCGGACTGAGAAAGCTGCAATAAGGTTAAAGGGACTCCAATTTCATTATTTAAATTGCCTTTGGTGGAAAGAACTTCACCTTTAACAGCAAAAATCGCTGCTAACATTTCTTTCACTGTAGTCTTGCCTGCACTGCCCGTAAGGCTAACTAAAATACCGTTAAATTGTTTACGGACAACGTTGGCAAGCATCGCTAAACCCAACCGTGTATCTGATACGATCAACTGAGACACTGCTATGTCCAGTTTTTTGGATGACAATACAGCACAAGCGCCTTTTGCTATCGCTGCTGCGACAAAATCGTGACCGTCAAAGTTATCACCGACTAACGCCACATAAAGATCACCAGACTGCAAGGTTCGGGTATCAATTGAGACCGAATCAAAACTACAATTAGCGCCAATTAACTGCCATGAAAATTCTTGCTGCAGGCTTTTCAAATTTAACGGCGCTATCACTTTGCTGCCCCCCTAAGTATTAATGCTTTGGCAGCAACATCTGCGTCGCTAAAATCAATGCGTTTACCACCAGCTTCTTGATATTTTTCGTGACCTTTACCGGCAATCAACACACAGTCATTAACTGTTGCCTTGGTAATCGCCAAGGCAATGGCATCTGCTCGGTCAACTTCGCGAATATAGCTTTGCTCGCTATTAAAGCCTGCGGTAATCATATCAATAATTTTTTCTGGCTCTTCGCCGCGAGGGTTATCGCTAGTTACCACAGAATGATCGGCAAACTGATTGGCAATTTTACCCATTTGCTGGCGCTTACCATGATCCCTATCACCGCCACAACCGAACACCAGTTGCAGCTTTCCTTCACAATGAATTCGGCTAGCTTTTAGTGCCTGCTCTAGTGCATCTGGAGTATGTGCATAGTCAACGATTACCAACGGGCCTTTACCGGTAATGATTTGCATACGTCCCGGTACAGGAGTCAGTTTTTGCACCTGCATCAAAATATCTGCCAACGGATACCCCCAGGCTCCGAGCACACTAATAACTCCCACTACATTTGACAGATTGAATGGCCCTAGCAATGCGCAGGCAAACGCTTGTCTGCCCCATGGAGAATGAATCGTCGCACTAATACCATGATTGTGATAACTCGTATCATCTACCCAAACGTCAGCATTATCGCTCTGAGTTGAAAAAGTCACACATTTAACATTAGTAGGTAAATCTTTACGTAAGCCAATAGTAAAGCTGTCGTCAGCATTTAATACTGCATATTTTAATTCACGGCGCTGAAATAATTTTTTCTTAGCAGCGCCATAAGCCTGCATATCACCATGATAATCTAAATGGTCACGAGTTAAATTGGTGATAAGTGCCGAGTGGAAATGAACTCCATCTACGCGGCCTTGATCTAAGCCGTGAGACGAAACTTCCATCGCAACCGCCTGGCCACCTTGCCGTTCAATTAAGTTCAGATTGCTATGCACCGCAAAAACATCAGGCGTAGTCATCCCGGTATCAACCAACTGGCTCGGCATGCCGCAGCCTAAAGTGCCGATCAAACCACAAGGCAATCCGAGCTCGTTAAGTAGCTGGCCTAACAAATGCGCGCAAGTGGTTTTACCATTGGTACCGGTAACTCCAATAATTTTTAATGCTTTTTCACCATCATAAAACTTAGCCGCTAAATAGCCCAAGTTCTGGGCTAATTTATCTACAACAATTACTGGCACGGAAACTTTTATAGTAAGCAGCTCGCTGACCAAAATCACTACAGCACCATTAGCTATAGCATTATCTATATACTCCCGCCCATCACCGTGACGACCCTTTATCGCAATGAACGCGTCGTTAACAATCACCTTTCGACTATCAATCTTTAAACCGACTATTTCTAAAGCAGCGTCAACCGAGCTATCGCCAAGTAGTGCAGCAAGCGACTTTAATGGCGTACTGGCATCAGCCATTACTACCCCCCAATTGCTTAGGTTGAACGGCAAATTTATCCAATATATCTGGTCGTATATTTAACAGTGGTAATATCTCACCCATAACTCCGGCGAAAACTGGTGCCGCGATTTCACCACCATAATAACGACCGCCTTTAGGGTCTTCGATGACAACAACGCCAACTACTTTTGGGTTGGTCGCTGGCGCCATACCTGCAAACAACGAACGATATTTGTCTTCTTGATAACCATTAGGGCCAATTTTATGAGCGGTACCAGTTTTACCCGCCAATGAAAAACCGACGGTCCTAGAACTGGCTGCAGTGCCGCCTTGTTGCATTACTTTTGCCAGCATTGCTTGTAATTGTCGGGCTATCTGCGGGTCTACTACCTGCTCTTCAGCTACCGGACCATTTTGTTTTAGTAATGTTGCCCGACGCATAACACCGTTAGCAGCAATCACCTGATAAGCCTGCGCCAACTGCAATGCGGTAACACTTAAGCCATAACCATAAGCAAACGTTGCCCGCTCAATATCTAACCATTTTACTCGACTAGGTAGCACGCCTACACCTTCGCCAGGAAAACCGGTGCCCGGAGACTGCCCAAAACCCACCCGCTGAAAAGCTTCGCTCACCGCATTGGCCTCAATACTCAGGGCAACTTTTGTAATGCCAACTTGGCTAGATTTCATAATAATATCTGACACACTGATCGGACCATTATTATGATGGTCTTGCAGGATTTTTCTGCCAACCTTGATAAACCCTGGATTGGTGTCGATAATTGTTTCTGGTTTATATTTACCGCTTTCTAGCGCTGCCAAAATAGTAAATGGCTTGACCGTAGAACCTGGCTCAAACGCGTCAGTAATTGCTCGATTGCGCAAACTTGCCAACTTTAACTGACTTCTATTATTAGGATTAAAAGCCGGCTGACTTGCCAGCGCCAGCACTTCTCCAGTCTGCACATCTATTAGCACAATCGACCCGGCTTGAGCATCTGCTTTAGCGACAGCTTCTTTCAAGGTTTTATAGGCCGAGTATTGCATGCGCAAATCAATACTTAGCTGTAAATCTTCCCCTGCTGCCGATTCAGTGATTTGCTTGAGCTCTTTAATCGTATTGCCATACAGGTCTTTTAAAATCTGCTTAGAACCATCAACACTTTGCAGATGCGTATCAAAAGCTAACTCCAAGCCTTCCTGTCCCATCCCATCTAAACCAGTAAAGCCGACCAAGTGGCCAGCTATTTCTCCAGAGGGGTAATAACGCTTATAATCTCGCTCTCGATATATACCCTTATAATCAAGCGCCAAAATCTTTTCTGCTTCAGCGGGCGGTAATTGCCGCTTTAAATACATAAAGCCCTTGCTCGCTTTGTCATTTATTTTCTTTTCCAAAGCAGCTAATGGCATCCCTAAACTTTTAGCTAATGCCGACAAATTAGCGTTGGCCGCCAATATCTGCTTAGGATTAGCCCAAATAGATACCACCGGAGTACTTACCGCTAAAGGCTCGCCGTGACGATCAAAAATAACGCCTCGTGTTGCCCGCGTTGCTACTGTACGAATAGCACGCGCATCGCCTTGGGCTTGTAAAAAGCCTCGGTCGACCACCTGCAACATAACAATTCGCCATACTAAAACGCAGCCCAACAGCACTAGCGCTAACCACACTACATGGAAGCGCCAAGAAGAATGCTGCTGAGTCATGCTAGTCACTCTACTATCACCGTGTCTTGTGGCGTGGCTGGCTTAAGTTGTAATTTTTTTCTGGCGAAATTTTCTATTCGAACACTGGAGCCAAGTGTTGAACGCTCCAATAACAACCGCGTCCAACGCGAGTGCAATTGTGAACTGTCTTTTCGCGATAGTTCTAACTGACTAAATAAATGACGATTTTTTTGCGATACAAAAGATACTGACAATGCAGAAAAAACAATCGCTGCCACTAACGCAACTGCAATAAAAAAGTCTAACGTTGCCAAGCCAAAAATAGTCTCATCTTGGACTATAATGACCTCTTGGTTATTGCCTTTAATTCGCATGTCTAAATCAACTTTTCAGCGATGCGCATAATGGCACTGCGCGCTCTTGGATTGCTATCTACCTCTGCTGCACTTGCTTTTATTGCCTTACCAACCGCTTTCATCGGCCTGACAATATCGGCATCTAATATCGGCACATGACGCGGCGCATCACTGCCACGCTGCTGCTTTTTTATAAACTGCTTAACAATTCGATCTTCCAGCGAGTGAAAACTAATCACTACCAGCCGTCCATTTTTATCTAACACTTCCAATGCAGCATCTAATGCCGCTTTCAATTGCTCAAGCTCTTCGTTTACATGAATTCGAATAGCCTGAAATGCGCGCGTCGCCGGATGCTTGCCCTTTTCCCAGCTAGGGTTTGCCGCCGATATTATCGAGGCTAAATGCGCTGTCGTTATAATCGGTTTTTCTTCTCGCTCTAAAATAATCGCCCTAGCCATACGCCGCGCAAACCGCTCTTCGCCGTAATCACGTAATATTTTTGTTATTTCATTTTCATTAGCCGACGCAACCCACTGCGCGGCACTAATACCGCTGGTCGGGTCCATCCGCATATCTAATGGGCCATCATTACTAAAGCTAAAGCCGCGCTGCGCATCATCAAGCTGTGGCGACGACACCCCCACATCCAATAAAATACCAGTGACTTTACCGGCCCAGCCACGCTTGGCAGCAAATTCTGCTAAATCGGCAAAACCACCATGCTCTATTTCAAAACTGCCATGACTTGTTAATGCTTGCCCCTCAGCTACCGCCGTCGGGTCTTTATCTATTGCCAGCAAGCGACCTTCACCACCTAACGCTGACAGTATTTTTCTAGCATGGCCGCCACGGCCAAATGTGCCGTCGATATATCTTCCCGCCGGGTCTGTAACCAGCGATTGAACGGCTTCTTCTAATAAGACTGACTCATGATTCATGACTCAGACACCGCCTCTTATAATGAAATTGACAACAATTCTTCTGGCATCACTGATACGTCAATAGCTTCTTCAAGCCATTTGTCACGCTCCGACAACCAAACCTCTTCACTCCATAACTCCAACTTCTTTCCTTGGCCGACCAGTACTAGCTTTTTTTCTAAACTGGCGTAATCTCTCAACGACTGAGGCAATAGCACTCTTCCACTACCATCAAACTCAAGATCACTGGCATAACCAATTAATAGTCGTTGAACCCTGCGTACATCTGGATTCATTGCTGGTAAGTCTTGTAACTCACGCTCAATGTTTTCCCACGTCGACAAGGGGTAAACCATCAAACTGCGGGATTGAATATCAATAGTGACAACCAGTTGCCCACCACAAAACGCCTGCAGTAGCTCTCGCTGCTTCACTGGCAACGCGATCCGCCCTTTGGCATCCATCGTTATGTGGTTAACACCTCTAAACACTATTTACCCTCAAAACCATATAAATACACTTTTACCCACAATTCTCCACTAACG
The DNA here is from genome assembly GCA_963933215.1 of uncultured Cellvibrionales bacterium. GTDB lineage: Bacteria > Pseudomonadota > Gammaproteobacteria > Pseudomonadales > CAWVSB01 > CAWVSB01. The sequence goes on along the minus strand of CAWVSB010000001.1, from coordinate 195,478 downwards.
CGCACTATAAGTACTCACGCGCCAGAGTGTCAACAAAAAAGCCTTATAAAATGCGGAATTGTGCAGTGATCATGCAGGGAAAACGCGGGTAAAAGCGTCGAACATGATTTATTTATCAACAATAACTAGGTTATTGAATAACTTAGAATCACAAGTTAATGTAGTTTGTTAAGAGCGGGGAGTGTTAAACGATTTTTGCATAACAATAAAAGAAATAGTGAGAGCCAGCCTATAAGCCGGGTTCTGTCGAGAACAGTCATTCATCTGGATACAGTGTCGCCACTGACCTCAAGCAACCTACCCGAACCCAACGCGGGCAGCGCCGTACGGATTCCTATTTGGTCTTGCTCCGGGTGGAGTTTACCTTGCCACGAACTGTTACCAGTCGCGCGGTGCGCTCTTACCGCACCCTTTCAGCCTTACCGGTTAGCGAACTAACTTAGGCGGTCTTCTCTCTGCTGCACTTGTCGTAAGCTTACGCTTCCCAGGCGTTACCTGGCACCCTGCCCTATGGAGCCCGGACTTTCCTCCATTTATTTGCAAGCAAATAAACAGCGACTGCTCAGCCGACTCTCACGCGGTGCATGCTATTCGCCTGAAGCTGTTTAGGCAAGGAAATAACAGCAATAACAATCACACTACAGACTTAATTGTTATCCAGTAACCATTGATATAACTGCTTCTTTTTAATTCCGGTGATTTTAGCCGCCAACGATGCTGCTTGATTCGGCGGCATTTCACTCGCTAGTAAAGTAAGTACTCGCTTCGACTCGGAATCAAGCTCTAATTGCTTAGGCTGGTAACCGCTAATCAACAATACCATTTCACCTTTGCGCTGATTACTGTCTGCAGCTAACCATTGGGCCAACTCCGCCAGCGGAGCGGACTTAATAGTCTCAAAGGTTTTGGTGATTTCTCGTGCCAACACTACCACCCTGTCATCGCCAAATACTTGTCGCATATCAGCCAAGCTATCGACGATTCGATGCGGTGACTCATAGCAAACAACGGTTCTTGCTTCCGTCGACAAGGCTTTCAATCGAATTACTCGCTGGCTAGACTTGGCTGGTAAAAAACCTTCGAAGACAAATCTATCACTCGGTAAGCCCGCGACACTTAATGCAGCTACCATGGCGCAAGCACCCGGCACTGGCGACACTTTAATGTTCGCTTGCATCGCCGCTTGCACCAAACGATAGCCAGGGTCAGATATTAGCGGCGTACCCGCATCAGAAATCAAGGCAACATTGTCACCCGCTTGTAGCCTGGCGATTAGCTCAACTGTCTGCTGTGCTTCATTATGATCATGATAAGCCAGCAGCCGCGTTGCAATCGAAAAATGGGCCAACAGCGGCTTGCTATGACGGGTATCTTCGGCCGCAATAACATTCACCGCTTTGAGAACAGACACTGCTCGCGGTACCATGTCATCTAAATTACCGATTGGTGTTGCCACCACATAAAGCACACCAGCTTCCATGGAAAATCCTTACCTTAAAATGACAAAAAAAAACCCAGCACCAACTAAAATCAATTTAGTGCGAAACATACTACTCGCCAGTTTAATTGCTGGGCTTGTCGCCTGTGGCGGCGGGCAAACGAAACCCACATCTGACAAGCCTACTGACCCCACTAAAACACAAGTCAGTATCGACAAACTTATTCTAACAGCTCAAAACTCTTTTGAGCCGATTCGCTCACGCAAATTATTACAAGCCGGCGAGTTAAGCGCCCAAATAGCCGATTGGACAATAGCTGCCAAACTTATCCAGCAAGTAGATAGCAGCCAACTCAACGATGATCAGCTAGTACTTTACGGCAATATTTATTCCAATACCTTCATAGCACTAAACCGACCCAGTCAGGTATTAGATTGGCTGGAAGGAAACAACACCCTTGTAGCATCCAACTCACAACTTTTACTATTACAGGAGCAGGCCTACAACGTCGTACTGCAGCCTATTGAAGCAGCAAAAACGTTAACCGCTCTATTAGCGCTAACCACGAATGAAGAAAAGGTTCTAAAATACAGCGATAGAGTGTGGAATATATTAATTCAAACTACTAGCGCTAGACTCGACCGAGCTCTTGCCACTGAAACTGAGAATTCAAATTTTTCTGGCTGGCTATCGCTAGCTCTTATCGCTAAAAATACATCTATTACGCTAGCGAAAACTCAGCAAAAAATACTATTTTGGCAAAGTACTTGGTCAGAACATACCGTCAATTTAATGCCTCCCAGCGGTTTAATGCAACTTATGTCATTAACAGCGCCAGAAAAAATTGCGATATTAATCCCCCTGTCTGGTCGACTGCGGTCCGCCGGCGATAGTGTTCGTGATGGTATTATTGCCGCTCATCTTGCTGATGAAGAAAATCAAAACACTGAATTACAATTTTTTGACACTAATCGAAATAAAGATATTACCCAGCTCTATTTACAAGCGATTGCTAGTGGCGCTAGCGCAGTTATTGGCCCACTTACTAAAAGCAATCTTGAGCAACTAGAACAAAACACTAATATTGATGTGCAAACATTGGCGTTAAATTTCAGCGCCAACACGATAAATAATAGTAACTTGAGCAAACTTGGCTTATCAGCTAACGACGACGCGCTACTTGCAAGTAACCAGGCAATTAATAACGATTTTAGCCGAGCACTAGTAATCCAGTCAAACAAAGACTGGAGCATTCGTGCGGCAGACTCTTTTGTCGACAGCTGGCAGGAACATGAGGCCAACGTCGCTATCAGAACAACGTTTACCGATAACGTCACCATGTCGGCTACAATTAAGAATGCTCTAAACCTTCAACGCAGTGAGCAGCGAACTAAATATTTACAAGATGTACTTGGCGAATTCCTAGAGTCAGATCCTTATCGTCGCAAAGATATCGACATGGTATTTATCGCCACAAACTCACAAGAAGCGAGATCCCTAAAACCTATTCTCGCCTTCCATTTTGCCGGTGACTTACCTGTATACGCCACTAACCAAATTAACAACGGTTCAACCACTCAAAGTAAAGATATGGATTTAAGTGGTATCTATTTTGCTGAAACTCCCTGGGCACTGGCCGCCGATAACACTAGATTTAGCAGCCAGATCGACAATCATATCCGACGTGGCGGCAACTTTAGTAAAAACTTATACGCACTGGGAATAGATGCTTATTACGTAAGCCAGCGCATGTCGCTGTTAAACGCAAATAATAACTACAAGTTACAGGGTTTTACCGGCGCACTTAACCGGCTCAGTAATGGCAATATCGAAAGACAACCAAGCTGGGCATCATTCACTAATGGCTTAATTTCCGCCGAACAGACCACTTATATGACACTACGCAAGGAAGCGAATAATGTTATGGCAACGACAATCAGTCTCAAGCAAGAATAAAGGCGCCGCCTATGAACAAGCGGCAAAACGATTAACTGAAAAAGCAGGCTTTAAAACTCTTGCTCAAAATTATTATTGTCGCGGCGGCGAACTGGATATTATTTGTGGACATAAAAATACCTTATGTTTTATTGAAGTTAAATACCGGAAAAGTAATAGCCACGGCCATGCACTTGAGCAGGTGACTCGGGCCAAGCAACAACGAATACTATTAGCCGCTAAAACATATCTTAACGAAAACAAACAATATCAAAACCATGTCATAAGATTTGATGTAATAGCGGTCACTTCACTAAAAAATGAACTACAATTCGATTGGATAGAAAATGCTTTTTACTAATGATTTATCAGGTAAACGCAAGGTATGAACTACAACGACTTACTTTCGTCAATATTTGCTGAACATATCGAGCTACATAGCGTATGTGCCTCCACTGCTATGCCACAAATCTCATTGGCCAGCGAAGCGATTGCCAACTGCCTATTGCGAGATAAAAAAATCTTGAGTTGCAGCAGTAACAGCGGCAGCTATTTAGCACAAATGTTCTGCTCCCACTTACTTGGCGGCCATGATGAAGAGCGCCCGGCATTGCCAGCGATATACTTAAATAAAGACCATAGCGGCGATATTGCTAAAAAAGTTAACGCCATCGGCAGCGAAGGCGACACCTTAGTGATGTTTGCTTGCGAGTCTGATGACGCACTAATTGCAGCGATTCATAGCGCCCGACAACGGAACATTTGTATAATATTGTGTACTAATAGTGATATGTTAATAGCTCAACTTAGCGAGCTTGATATTGCAATAGCATTACCGGTCGCAAGCAGTATTCGTAGCTTAGAGATGCAAACAACTATTATTCATGCACTATGCCAACTTATAGACAACCATATTTTTGGAGGAACAGCCTAGCAATGACCACAACCAAACTTGTCAGTCTTATCATTTTATTACTAGTATTATCTGCCTGCAGCTCGGTTATCAATGTCACCCGTGATAAACCAATAGCCGAGAACAAAAGTGAACGCTCATTCGGCAAAATAATTGACGATGAAGTCATTGAAACCAAAGCTTTGGTCAATCTACGGCAAACCTCACCTGAACTGGACCAAGCCCACTTAGTCGTCGTCAGTTACAACGGCACAGTATTGCTTGCGGGACAAGTTCCTACTGATGATATTGTGCAGCAAGCTGGCGTTATAGTAAGAAGTCTTGGCGAAGTAAAGACACTGCATAACCAACTCACGGCTGAACCAAGCCTAGGCTTTGGCACTCGCAGTAGCGACACCTGGATAACCAGCAAACTAAAAACAAAGATGCTAGCCGGCAGCGCAACCGATGGCGGCAACATTAAAGTTGTCACTGAAAATAGTACCGTTTATTTAATGGGTCTGATTACTCGAGAGATGGCAACTAAAGCCGCCGACATTGCGCGTAATACATCTGGAGTGGAGCGAGTAGTAAAGATCTTTGAATATATCGACTGATAAAGAATATTAGCGTTTACTTAACCACTGTTAGACTAGGTCTAGCAGGTTTTTTCGGTGTTGATGGCTCTGGCGGAAGCTCTTCGTACTCGAACATCATACCTTTACCATTCTCTCGCGCATAAATCCCTTTGATCGCAATAATCGGCGTATAAATATCTGTTGGCACACCACCAAATCGAGCATTAAAACTCAACGACTCCATGTTCATATCCATTGCGACTACAGCGCCCGGAGAGATATTTAATACTATTTCACCGGCTTTGACGAAATTTTGTGGAACTGATACCCCAGCAACATTCGCATCCACCAGCACATATGGGGTGCAATCATTATCAACAATCCAATCGAACATAGCCTTAAGTAAATAAGGTCTGCTCGATGTCATTGGGATTTCGGTAGAGTCCATCAACGGTTAACTAACAGAAAGATCTGTTAGCGCATCTCCGTTTCTTGATCGGATAGGCTGGCCTGAAATGAAGGCATTTCAAACATACGATCCATATAATCGATCAGAGGCTTAGATTGTTTAGTTTGTGGCAGCTGAACCCCTAGCGAAGGTAGACGCCATAAAATAGGCGTTAAGCAGCAATCAACTAGAGTAAATTCTTCGCTGAGAAAGAAAGGCATTTCAGCAAAGATTGGTGCAATACTTAACAAACTATCACATAAGTCTTTACGGGCTTTTTCTACTACTTTTGAATCGTCTTTACCCTTAATAATAGCGTCAACCAAAGAACACCAATCGCGCTCAATCCGATACATCCACAAACGACATTGCCCACGTGCTACAGGGTATACTGGTAACAAGGGCGGATGAGGAAATCGCTCATCCAAATATTCCATCATTACTTTAGACTCATACAATGCTAAGTCACGATCAAGTAATGTAGGCAGACTGTTATATGGATTTAGCTCTGACACTTCTTCAGGTAAATCATCAGGACTCGCATCAACAATATCAACTGTCACGCCTTTCTCAGCCAAGACAATACGAACACGATGGCTATAGTGACTAGTACCATCAGAGAAAAAGGTCATTGAAGACCGTTTAGCCATAACACCCATAGGGTAAACCTCAAATTACAAAAATAACAGCAGGTAGAATTACCTGCTGAACAAATTAGTGAATATCTTTCCAGTACTCACGATTAAGCATGTAAGTGAATACAAATAGCAACGCAATAAATAACAATGCGTAGATACCCATTTTTTCACGCTCGAGAGCCATCGGCTCAGCCATGTAAACCATATAATTAGTCAAGTCGAAAATAGCTTTTTTAAACTCTGCTGGAGTCAATCTTCCAGTGCCTTCAACATGTGTTACGCGGCCACAGGAATAAGCTGGATCTTCATCTTCTAAAAACTCACCTGTTAATGGGTCCTGCTTAAACCCCCCATTGGCAGCGACCGCTAAAGCAGGAATACAGCTTTGATGGCCTTGCAATTCAAGTAAAACATTAGGCATACCAACATCTTTAAATACTAAGTTGTTGACTCCCCAAGGGCGATTTTTATCTTGATGAAAAGTTAGCAAATAGGTATATAACCAGTCAGCACCGCGTGCACGCGCTACTAGCGTTAAGTCTGGAGGAGTAGCGCCAAACCACTTTTTAGCTCCTTTTTCAGGCATCGCGTTAGTCATTAAACTACCTACTTTTGAATCATCAAAAATTAGGTGCTTACTAACTAAATCCATTGGAATACCTAAATCAGTACCCACTCTTTCGTACCGAGAATAGGCCGCTTCATGGCAAGCCATGCAATAGTTTACAAACAGCATCGCACCACTTTGCAGAGAAGCGTTATCTTTAAGCGCTGGCTCAAAATCGTAGCACTCGATGGTGCCACAGCTTTTACCACCACCTGCAGCAAAAACAGATACCGGTATTAAAACCAGCAGCAGAGTTATCAATAAATTTTTCATCTCATTGTCACCCTTTCTGGTACAGGCTTAGTTGCTTCAATCCTGGTATATATCGGCATCAGCAAAAAGAACAAGAAGTAAATAACTGTAAATATTTGAGCGACTACAGTCCGCCCAGCAGTCGCCGGCTTAACGCCAAGATAGCCTAGCACAACAAACGATATAGCAAAGCTAACAATGGCGATCTTAGTTAGCATCCCTTTGTAGCGCCAAGATCTAACCGGACTGCGGTCTAACCAAGGCAATATAAAAAATATGGCGATTGCTGCAGCCATTACCACAAAGCCCCAGAACTTGGCATCAACCCCAAACAATGGGAAGGTCACCGCACGCAACATAGCGTAGTAAGGCGTGAAGTACCAAACCGGTGCAATATGATCAGGTGTTTTAAGCGCATTAGCTTCTTCAAAGTTTGCATACTCTAAAAAGTAACCACCCATCTCTGGCATAAAGAACAAGATTGAACAGAACACAAACAAGAATACCGAGATCCCCACTAAGTCATGCACGGTATAGTACGGATGGAAAGCGATGCCATCCAAAGGCACTCCATTAGCATCTTTGTTCTTCTTAATATCAATACCGTCTGGGTTATTAGAACCTACTTCATGCAGGGCTAATAAATGCAATACAACCAACGCAACGATCACCAGCGGCACAATAGCCACATGCAACGCAAAGAAGCGATTCAGCGTTACCCCAGAGATTAAATAATCACCTCTGATCCACTGCACAATATCTTCACCAACAACCGGAATAGCACCAAACAATGATACGATTACCTGAGCACCCCAATATGACATTTGCCCCCAAGGTAATACATAACCTAAGAAACCTTCAGCCATAAGCGCCACATAAATCACGCAACCAAAAATCCACACTAACTCGCGTGGCTTTTTGTATGAACCATAAATAATGCCACGGAACATATGCAGATAAATAACCGCAAAAAATGCCGACGCACCGGTAGAGTGCATATAGCGAATAATCCAACCGTAATCTACATCACGCATAATATATTCGACAGATGCGAACGCCCCTTCAGGTGTTGGCTCGTACATCATCGTTAACCAAAACCCGGTAAGCAACTGATTTACTAATACCACCATTGCTAGTACGCCAAAAAAGTACCAGAAGTTAAAGTTTTTTGGGGCATAGTATTTACCCAGATGGGTATCCCATGCACGCATGATGGGTAGACGCTCATCTACCCAATCACGAAGACCTATTAATAATTTACCCATTACGCAGTGACCTCGTCTTCACCAATAACAATCACCATAGCGCTTTCATAGCGGTATGGTGGAACCTCTAAGTTAGTCGGAGCAGGAACACCTTTGTACACACGTCCAGCCAAGTCGAACTTTGAGCCATGACAAGGACAGTAAAAGCCACCCAGCCAATCCGCTTCAACTTCGGGTCTAAACTTAGGTGCACAACCCAGATGCGTACACAAACCAACTGCCACAAGATACTTAGGTTTAATTGAACGAGCAGAACCAGTTACGTAGGTAGGTTGCTGAGGGCGCACTGACTCTGGATCAGCTAACAAGTCAGTTTGCTTGTCCAAATTAGCAATTTCTTCATCTGTGCGATGCAAAATATAAACTGGTTTACCGCGCCATTCAGCCACTATCATTTGACCTGACTCTACCTTGCTTATATCTACTTTCACTGGCGCGCCGGCCGCTTTCGCTTTGGCACTAGGATTCCAAGAACCCACAAAAGGTACCGCAACTGCCACTACTCCAGCTGCACCAACTACTGATGTTGCTGTTGTTAAAAACCGCCTGCGGCCCGAATTAACCCCGTCAGTCATGACGTTCATCTCCAAACATTATTGGCTGTAGCTAACTTTGTATTCATACGTGGAATACACGCCCAGATACACCCTAAAACAAGTACTGGAATTTTAAAGAAAATGCTCCAACCTTACAAGGATAAAGGATAGTTTTGGCATTGTTTATTTGCTAAAAAAAGCACTTTACACATAGCAAAACGCCCAGCGTGGAATCCACCCTGGGCGCTTTGAATATTCTAGAAAACGAATTAACGTTTAGAGAACTGAGGACGTTTACGAGCTTTGCGTAAACCAACTTTTTTACGCTCAACTTCACGTGCATCACGGGTAACGAAACCAGCAGCACGCAATGGCTGACGCAATGTTTCGTCATACTCCATTAGCGCACGAGTAATACCATGACGAATTGCACCAGCTTGACCAAAACCGCCGCCACCGCGCACAGTAACGTTCAAATCAAATTTCTCGGCCAAGTCAACCAACTCTAGAGGTTGACGCACAATCATGCGCGCAACTTCACGACCGAAATAATCTTCGATAGTGCGATTGTTAATGGTGATAGTTCCAGAGCCATCGTTAAGAAAAACTCTTGCTGTTGCTGTTTTACGACGGCCAGTGCCGTAGTACTGAGTAGCTGACATAATACGATCCGTTAGATGTTCAATTCTTTAGGTTGCTGAGCACTATGTGGATGACTTGCACCAGCATAGACCTTAAGTTTTCTAGCCATTGCACGACCTAGCGGGTTTCTAGGCAACATGCCTTTAACTGCTAGCTCTAAAGCACGGCCAGGCGCTTTATCTTGCATTTCTTGAAAAGTCGTCTGAGACAAGGCTCCAGGATACTGAGAGTGAGTATAGTAAATTTTGTCCGTAGCCTTTTTGCCTGTTACCCGCACTTTATCAGCGTTGACTACTACGATGTAATCGCCAGTGTCAACGTGAGGCGTGTACTCAGCCTTATGCTTACCACGTAAACGGTGAGCAACTTCACTGGCCAAACGGCCAAGCGTTTTATCTTCGGCGTCAACCAAAAACCAGTCATGCTCGACAGTTTCTGGGCTTGCACTAAATGTTTTCATCAATCTATACCTTGGGAGCCGGTTATTAAGAAGTCGACCTGCCTAAAAAGAGCGCGAATACTACACAAACGACTGAGGCATTTCAAGCACTGTTGAGGTGGTTTTATCAACTAATTGCAGCGCACTCGAATGACGCGTTAATCAGCCACACTGAAAATCTAATAATATCTTTTGAAAACATACAGTTACAACCATAACGGCGCTACAGCACCTTAGCGCCGCCGGCCAGATACGGATGAATATAGATAACCCCAATGTAAACCACAAAGGTGGTTGCCAATATAATAAAATCTTTACCTATACTGATAGCCGGGAAGCCCGCAGCAGGCTTGCGCTTGCTAAGGCGGATAATCTTAAATAAGGAAAAAATTGCAAGACTGCCAAAAAACAGTAATGCCGCTACATCACCGTTTGACACCATATGTCCGACCCCAAATAATAGCATAAACGTTAGCATAGGATGGTGGAGCCACTTTTTAAGGTTGGTCTGCATAAACATCGCCAGCAAACAGTAAAGCGACGCAAACATAATAATCATAGTTACAATCTGCAGCCACCCTGGCGCCATCCACAACAACTCAAAATCTGCTCTTGAGCGGCCCATAAACATTAACGTAATGCCAATCAGCGACAAAACCGTATAAGCCAGCAGGTAAAGCTTTTCACCAAAGTTAGACACTAAGCCAGCTTTTATGCCGGCAATATTGGGAATAAGATGAGTACCAAAAAAAAGTACCATACCGATCACGAGCATTGTCATTATTATTTTCCTCGCAGTTTAAACGCACAATAATACAGCTTTCTAGGGCATATGACCTTTAGCCAAATAATCATGTGACTGCATTTCCAGTAATCGACTGACAGTGCGCTCAAACTCAAAACTTAAATTACCCTTTAGATACAGTTCTTCCAACTTCACCTCTGCTGATAAAACCAATTTCACGTTACGATCATAAAATTCATCAACTAAATTAACAAATCGCCTAGCCTGATCATCCAAGTTTGAAAATTGGGGTACATTGCTAATCAATACCGCATGAAACTCGCGCGCCAACTCTATGTAATCATTCTGGCTACGCGGACCATCGCAAATCTCAGGAAAATCAAACCAAACTACATCATCAGCAACCCATCTCGACCGAATAACCCTGCCCTCTATGTCAATATCCATATCAGCATGACCCTCCTCAGGAGCCAAACTTTCAAAACTTTTCAGTATGCTTTGGTCTGCAGCCGCATCCAACGGCCAATGGAACAGCTCTGCTTGTTCTAATGCGCGCAACCGATAATCTACGCCGCCATCAACATTGACTATGTCAGTATGAGCTTTAATTAATTCAATAGCCGGCAAAAAACGCGCTCGCTGCAAACCATTTTTATATAAACCATCAGGTACAATATTCGAGGTGGCAACCAGCGTAACGCCATGCGAAAACAATGACTCAAATAAGCCAGCCAGTATCATTGCATCAGTAATATCCGAAACAAAAAACTCATCAAAACAAATAATACGAGTTTCTTTTGCCAGCCGTTGCGCCACTAACTTAAGCGGGTCTTGCTCACCCGAAAGATCATTTAGCTCTCGGTGAACGCGGCGCATAAAGCGATGAAAATGCGTTCTTAGTTTGTCATCAAAAGGCAGGCATTCATAAAAATTATCCATTAAGTAGGTTTTACCGCGCCCCACTCCACCCCAAAAATACAACCCTTTTACCGGCGTTATAGGCTGTCGTTCCATGCCGAGCTTGCGCCTAAGCTCTGACCAAAACCCCAGCTCAGGTCGCGGATTCGTAATCAAGTCATCATACAGGCGCTGTAAGTGCTTGACCGCAGCTTCTTGCGATGGATCATAGTTAAATCCGGCCGACTTGAGGTCTCGCTGATAATGTTCTAACGGTGTCATATTCATGTACAGTAATGTGGCGTTGACAACAAAGGGCCGCAACTTTAGCTTTGCCGATGTTTTTAAGCAAACCTTAGTGTTTCACTAAATTAGTCAACATGTTTTAATTCAAATAACAATTCATCTACTCAACCAAGTTCACATAAGGTAATCATTCGATGGAGCTGCTACTTATAAGCGCATTATCATTAATAGTCGGCATAGCAATAGGCATAGTAGCAACGCGTCTATTTTCGGCCAATGGCAAAAAGGCTGCCCAAATGGAACAGCATTTAGCTGCTACTGAATACAAAATGAATGCTTACAAGCATGAGGTGAATCAGCATTTTGAAACAACGGCAAAACTTATTGATGAACTAAATGAATCATATCGAAATGTACATAACCATTTAGCTGATGCGGCGCATTCTTTATCAGACGCCCCCTATAACAGCACCTCAATTAAAACAATTCCACCGGCAGAGGATATTGACAGGGTTATCGAACAGAAAATAATAACCGACGCCGTCCCACCGCTAGACTATGCTCCGAAAACATCACCGTTAGAGCCGGGCATGCTAGACGAAAGCTTTGGAATTAAGGGCGATAACAGCCCCGCTAACGACGAGCCAATTCCTAGAGTTGTTTGATTTATACCGGATTAGGAACATCAATAAAATTGTGCTTAACACCAAATTCTTGTGCCAACTTTTCACCTAAACACTGTACTCCAAACCTTTCTGTCGCATGATGCCCCGCGCCAAAGTAGTGGATACCTCCTTCACGCGCGCTATGGTAAGTAGGTTCTGAAATTTCACCACTCAGGTAAGCATCAATCCCAGCAGCAACTGCCTCATCAATATAGTTTTGCGCCGCACCAGTACACCAAGCCACTGTTTTAATTAATTTATTCGACGCTATGTGTTGTGGCTTACGCCCTAAACATTTTTCTATATGCTCGGCTAATTGTTCCCCCGTCATTTCCTTAAGCAACTCTCCAACCATCCCTAACGGCCTAGCACCGCCGCCAAATTGGCCCGTTATGGTAAACCCCAACTCACGAGCCAGGCTGACATTATTACCAAGCTGCTGATGAAAATCTAACGGTAAATGGTAGGCAACCAAATTAATATCGTTGCTAATCAATGCCTTAATTCGCCGATACTTCATCCCTACCAACGCAGGATCTTCTCCTTTCCAAAAATAGCCATGATGCACCAGCAACATATCAGCTTTCTGCTCAATCGCTTGCTCGATCAATGCCATCGATGCCGTCACCCCTGACACAATGTGGGAAACCTGCTCGCTGCCTTCAACTTGCAAGCCATTGGGGCAATAATCGTTAAATGCACTCGGCTCTAACCAATTATTTAACGCAGCTATTACTTCAGTTCTCGCGATACTCATCTCACATTCCCAATCTGTTGGTAGGATTTTATAATTTAACCCCTATAATAGCTGATTCTACACTGCAATCTGACGGAGACTAATTGCGAATGGCTAAATTTTTAGCAGTAATAGGCTGGCCTGTAATTTGCGGGGTGTTATTTGCGGTATTACTGTTGCAACTATACCCAGAAAAATTCGGTGTCGAGCCAAAAAACCAACAGCCTACCCAAGTTAACTCTTTCGCCAATGCAGTAAATATCGCAGCCCCTTCGGTAGTCAACATCTACACCACCAAAACGGTAACAGGCCAAAAACATCCATTGGCAGATGACCCTAGATTCCAGCAATACTTCGAGCGCCGCAGACAGTCACAACCACAGCGCCCACAAACTAGCTTAGGCAGCGGTGTTATTTTCGACGAGCGCGGATATTTATTGACCAACTACCATGTGATTGCGGGCGCAGATGAGATATTGATATCCTTGTACGATGGCAGAGAGACTCTGGCAAAAATTGTCGGTCGAGACAAAGAAACAGATCTCGCCGTATTAAAAATTGATCTGGATAACGTGCAACCGATTAGCTTTGCGCCCGCTGGAGCTGCCCGCGTTGGCGACATTGTGCTTGCCATTGGCAATCCATTTGGCTTTGGGCAAACAGTTACTCAAGGCATCATAAGTGCCACTGGGCGCTATGGCTTAAATATCAGTACCTATGAAAACTATCTGCAGACGGATGCAGATATAAACCCCGGTAATTCTGGCGGGGCACTAGTTGACGCCAATGGTAAATTACTGGGCATTAACTCAGCTATATTTAGCCGCAATGGCGGCAGCCAAGGTATAGGGTTAGCGATACCGGTAGATATTGCCCAGTATGTGATGAACGACTTAATTGACTATGGCAAGGTTACCCGCGGCTGGCTAGGCGTAGAAGTAAAACAACTATTAGCGGCGGTTGCTAATGAAATGGGCCTGTCCAGCTCGCAAGGTTTAGTGATAACAGGGATTTATCCGACTGGGCCCGCTGATTCTGCAGGTTTAGAGCCGGGAGACATCATCACTAGCATCAACGGTAGCTCAGCAGGCAACGGCAGAAATGATAGCCTTGAGGTCGCAAGAATGATGCCCGGGCAAGAGATTACTGTTAATGTTTTACGTAACAAAGAACAAATATCAATTCCGGTTTTAGTTGGCAGTAGACCTCAATAAGCGGCTAGCTTCGATCCTTTTGAATGCGCATCTCGGCAGACCTAGCGTGCGCAGTTAAGGACTCACCTCTAGCCAAGACAGAAGCCACTTTACCTAAGGCTGAGGCGCCCGCTGGCGAACACTGGATAATAGAAGTACGCTTTTGAAAATCATACACCCCAAGCGGCGATGAAAACCGGGCCGTCGACGATGTTGGCAGCACATGGCTAGGACCAGCACAATAGTCTCCTAACGCTTCAGATGTATAACGCCCTAAGAATATTGCCCCCGCATTATGAATCCCCTCCATCAATTCTTCAGGTGAATCGATTGATAACTCTAAATGTTCTGGCGCAATTCGATTAACCAATTCAACTGCTTGCTCAAGATCCTCTACCTTAATGAGCGCACCACGATTGCCAAGAGACTGGCGAATAATCTCTGCACGCTCCATTGTCGGCAGTAGCTTCTTAATACTTTGCTGTACTTGCCGTAAAAAGTTAGCGTCGGTGGATATCAAAATAGACTGAGCATTTTCATCATGCTCCGCTTGCGAAAACAAATCCATTGCTATCCAATCGGGATCAGTCTTACCATCGCAAACAATTAGAATTTCAGATGGCCCAGCTATCATATCCAATCCGACCTGGCCAAATACCATCCGCTTTGCCGCTGCCACATAGACATTCCCGGGACCAACTATCTTGTCCACTTTGGGCACACTCTCGGTACCATAGGCCAATGCGGCTATTGCTTGCGCACCACCAACAGTAAATACTTTTGTGACCCCGGCAATAGCGGCGGCGGCTAAAACCATATCATTAACAATGCCATCAGGAGTAGGCACTGTCATAATAATTTCACCAACACCGGCAACCTTAGCTGGTAGTGCGCACATAAAGACAGTTGAGGGATAAGCCGCCTTACCGCCTGGGACATAAATGCCCACCCGCTTCAATGGTAAAACCCGCTGACCTAAAACCGTACCATCTGCTTCGGTATAACTCCAAGAATCAGCCAGCTGATGCTGATGATATTGCTCAACTCTTATAGCAGCTGTTTCGAGCGCCGCTCGCTCTTCGCTGGATACTCTGGCTAGTGCTGCACCCAAATCTGCTTGGCTTAATTCCAAACTACTCGCTTGGGTGACATTGCGGCGATCGAATTGATTGGTATATCTCAGCAAGGCGGCGTCTTTGTCATTACGTACTGCAGTTAGAATATCGCTGACGCGTTCATCAACACTACTATCAACAATTGAATCCCACGCCAACAAGCTATCGAGCTTGGCAGAGAAATCGCTCGATGAAGCATCTAATAATTGAGTAATATCTGACATAATTGCAGCCTGAATAATTTAACCAACAGCCGCTGACAGCTTTTCAACGATTTGTTGAATAGACTTGTGCTTCATTTTTAATGAAGCTTTATTGGCAACCAACCGCGAACTGACATCGCCTATTAATTCATAAGGCTCCAATCCATTAGCCCGCAAAGTATTACCGGTATCAACAATATCGACAATTTGATCTGCCAAATCCATTATTGGCGCTAACTCCATTGCACCATAAAGCTTAATAATATCGGCTTGTAAACCTTGTTCGGCATAATACCTTTTCGCCACATTAACAAACTTAGTAGCGACTCTTATTCGCCCAACTGTATCTACCCGCTTCTTTGGCCCTGCCGTCATCAACTGGCATTTAGCGATACCTAGATCTAATAGCTCATATAAGTCGCTGTCGTTGTTTTCAAGCAGCATATCTTTACCCGACACACCTAAATCTGCCGCTCCCAGGCGCACATAGGTAGGCACGTCGGTACCGCGCAAAATAATAAGTTTTATATTATCTTGATTAGTATCGAAGATTAACTTTCTGCTTGCACTAATGTCTTCAAGCGGCGCAATGCCGGCTAAAGCTAGCAGCGGTAAAGTATCTTTTAAAATACGACCTTTGGTAAGCGCAATGGTAATTTTTTGCCCTGTCATTTAATTATTCACTTTCTTGTTAACTCGGTAAACGGCGAATATTTGCGCCTAACAGCTGTAATTTCTCTTCGATACATTCATAACCACGGTCAATATGGTAAATCCTATCAATCACTGTTTCGCCGCTCGCCATTAAACCAGCAATAACCAAACTCGCTGACGCTCTTAAATCTGAAGCCATTACCGGCGCCCCATTAAGTGAGTCAATACCTCTTACTACTGCAGTATTACCAGAAACAGAAATATCCGCGCCCATTCTATTCATTTCATGGGTTTGGATTAAGCGGTTTTCAAATACAGTTTCGACAATTCTGGAGGTGCCATCAGCAATAGTATTTAAAGCGGTAAACTGTGCTTGCATATCGGTAGGAAAGCCGGGATACGGCGACGTCGTGATATCAACGGGCTTAGGCCGCTTACCTTTCATATCCAATGAAATCCAGTTTTCACCAGACTCTATTTCAGCACCAGCTTCTTTTAGCTTTAACAGAACCGCTTCTAAAATATCGGGACGGGTATCTTTCAGCATTACTTTGCCACCAGTAGCAGCTACCGCTACTAAGTAGGTACCGGTTTCGATACGATCAGGCATCACGGCGTATTCACAGCTATGCAGCCGTTCCACACCATTAATAGTCATAGTGTTTGAACCAGCGCCCTGCACATCTGCTCCCATCGCGTTCAAAAAATTCGCTAAATCGACAACTTCGGGCTCACGGGCTGCGTTTTCAATAACGGTTTGCCCTTCTGCTAAAGTAGCAGCCATCATTAAGTTTTCAGTGCCACCAACGGTTACCGTATCAAAAAATACATGGGCACCTTTCAGGCGGGTTGTGCAAGTCGCTTCGATATAGCCTTCTTCAACCACCACATCGGCGCCAAGGGCCTCTAAGCCTTTGATGTGTAAATCAACTGGACGACTGCCAATAGCACAACCACCAGGGAACGAAACCCTTGCCTTACCATTTTTGGCCAGCATTGGCCCTAACACCAAAATAGATGCACGCATGGTTTTAACTAGTTCATAGGGTGCAATAAAGTTATTGATGGTGCCGCCATGAACCTCTACAGCCAGTTTTTCATTAATCACTAGCTCAACGCCTAAACAACGCAGCAGTTCATTCATAGTGGTAATGTCGTGTAAATGCGGCAAATTATGAATAACTACCGGCTCGTCACACAATAATGTTGCCGCCATAATTGGCAGCGCAGAGTTTTTAGCGCCAGAAATTCGAATTTCTCCGCCTAAGGTTTTGCCACCTTTAATAACCAGTTTTTCCATGAATGCTCGCCTGATAACTAACTTAGTTAGTTTGTTGTGCCCACTCTTGTGGGGTGTATAACTTCATATTAACTGCATGGATAGCACCCGATGCTATTTCTTCACTCAACACAGCGTAAACAAGTTGTTGCTTTTTTACCGCCCGCAAGCCATCAAACATTAGACCTATGACGGTAATATCAAAATGACTACCATCGCCCTGAACGTTAACTTCGCAGCTTTCTAATTTTGCTTCCAATAGTGCTTGAATATCTTGCGCTTGCATTGACTATAAATGCCTCAAAGTAAACCATAAAATGTGCGCGCATTGTATGCAATTAGATGCTAAAAGGCGAGGTAGAATTAAAAAGGGAGCGTAGCGCTCCCTTTTTACAATACTCGTTAAAACTGAACTACTTACGATTCAGCCCAAGCGATAATTGCTTTATCAATATCACCATCGCTATCTTTCACCGCACTGGCAAATTGCGACTGATACACCTTCCCCAAGTTAATAGTATCGATAACAACATTGCGTATTTTCCACTCGCCATCTCGGTTAGGTTTTAATTTAGAATAGATACTTGTATCGGAGCCATCTTCGCCGTGTATTACCTGCACTATTTGCACATAACCTCCGACCTTTAAACTAGCCATGTTCTCTTCATCTAGCGGCAGCACAGTTATTTCCTCGCCATTAAATGCCATCAAACCTTTGCCATAAGTATTCATCATGGTTTGACGAAATACCTTAGTAAAACTTTCCACTCTATTTCTAAACTGCTGGCGGTCCTCATCGGTTGTTAGCGCCCGGTATGCACTGCTACTGCCATAGCGCCCCATAACAGTTCGGGCGAAGGTTTGATAATCCATCACCGGCGCCATAATACGTTCAACCGTGCTATAAAAACGCTCAGGGTCTTCACCATAATAGCTATCCGCCTCTATAATGGCCGCTAAAACTTGATTCGTTATGCCTTGAATAAGCACCTGCGGCGACTGCGGCGCGCCAATTTGCTCACCGCTCTGTTGCGCCCGCGCAACCCCGACGACTAACACCATAAAAAATACTATCGCTAAATATTTAATCCGATCCACTTGGTAAAGCTCCTGATTGCTAAAACTACATACCTGTAATGACTGGCATAATAGCCACAGGTTCCGAACCACGCAATTTACTTTGGATATTTATGCTATCAGGCTTATCATAGTCGCTAAATTACTTGAATAAATAACTTCAGCTAGGTACAGCAACCCTATGTCAGCAACTTCGTTTTTTACCTCAGCTCAGCGCACCATTGAGCTTGAAACACAGGCTATCGCGGATTTAGCCAAGCAAGTTGACGCCCAATTTGAGAAGGCCTGTCAGATTTTATTACAATGTAGAGGTAGAGTTGTAGTCACAGGCATGGGTAAATCAGGCCATATTGCCAACAAAATAGCGGCAACCTTGGCCAGCACGGGAACGCCGGCATTTTATGTCCACCCCGCAGAAGCTAGTCATGGCGACATGGGGATGATCACTGTAAACGACGCTGTACTTGCACTATCTAATTCTGGCACCACCGGCGAAATTGTTACTATTCTGCCATTGCTAAAACGTCTAAATGTACCATTAATCGCTATGACTGGCGCCCCAACATCTACCTTAGCGACATCAGCTGATGCCCACATTAATGCCAGCGTCAAACACGAAGCCTGCCCGCTAGGCTTAGCGCCAACGTCTTCGACTACAGCAGCACTAGTCATGGGCGATGCGCTTGCTATTGCGCTGCTTGAAGCTCGCGGCTTTACTGCGGAAGACTTCGCCTTTTCACATCCCGGCGGAGCACTTGGTCGCCGCCTGCTGCTAAAAGTTAAAGATGTCATGGTCTGCGGCGATAAAATCCCCAAAGTATTGCCCAGCACAACCTTAAACGATGCTTTATTGGAAATTAGCCGAAAAGCCTTAGGAATGACAACAGTCGTTGACGACCAAGACGTTTTACTTGGCATATTTACCGACGGTGACTTGCGCCGTAATTTGGATAATATAGCCAAGCTTGATATCTACGGTACTAAGATTAGTGACATTATGAGCACCGGCAGCAAAGTCTGTACTGCTGAGATGCTTGCCGCAGAGGCAATGAACATTATGGAAGAAAACTCAATCACCGTATTGCCAGTGATGGCACATAACAAAGTTGTCGGAGCGGTGCATCTACATGAATTAATTAAAGCAGGTTTAGCATAATGAGCAATACAGCCGATTGGCGGGGTTTGTTTGACCAATGCCCAAGCGACACGTTAGCAAAGCTTAAGCAAATAAAGTTGCTGTGCTTAGATGTAGATGGGGTATTGACCAATGGTTCACTTCTTTTTGATGCCAGTGGCGAAACTCTAAAAATGTTTAACACTTTAGATGGCCTCGGTATTAAAGCGCTGCAACAAGTCGGCATAGAAGTCGCCATAATAAGCGGCCGTAAATCTAAAATGGTAACAACCAGAGCCAATAACTTAGGTATAGAACATATTATTCAAGGCCGCGATAACAAATGGCCGGCCCTAATCAACTTACTGGCAGAGCTAAATCTATCGCCAGAACAAACAGCTCATATGGGTGACGATCTGCCGGATCTACCACTTATCAACCGCTGCGCTATTGGCATTACCGTACCCAACGCTCATCCGGCATTAGCCGAATATTCACAATGGGTGACTAGCCGCAGCGGCGGCAACGGAGCTGTGCGTGAAGCCTGCGAGTTAATTTTACATGCCCGCGGTGAACTATCCGGCCTGATAGAGTCATACCTGTAGTATGAACTTTAAACTTATTGCAAATACTTTGGGGGGTATTGTCATTTTGGCCTTGGTATTTATTTATGGTGTGGACAGCGACTACTCTGAAGAAAAAAAACAGACTGAACTAGACATTGATTTGCCTACTTGGTATTTAGTTAATGCCAATATCAAAAAATTCGATGAAACAGGTCGCCTAGAAACACAATCAAAATCGAGATTACTAGAGCATTTTGAGCAAAAAGACATTTCCTTAATCCAGAATCCTGATATCACCAATTTCAACATAGATGGCAGTGAATGGTATATAACTGCAAATAACGGCAAGATGCTTGCAGGGGCCGATGACATTGAACTTACAAAAAATGCCAAAATAAGAAAAAATACACCTGTAGTATTGATTGAAAGTGAGTATTTTTTTGCCCGCACTGACGCCTCATACCTTACCACCCCTAAGCCTGTTAAAATAACTACTCCCGAAAGCGTTACCACGGCTGTCGGGATGAAAGCCTATCTCAACAAAGAAAAAGTGAAACTACTTAAGAATGTTCAAACAACTTATATGCCATAAAAGATCACTAGTTGTCGGCGTACTATTGTTCGCCGTATCTGGTTCTGTTTTAGCATTACCAGGTGATCGCGATCACCCTATAACAATTGATGCTGACTCTGCCGAGCGCAGTGAAAAAACCGGCGTAACCAGCTATATTGGTAGTGTAGAACTAACCCAAGGGTCGCTTAATATTCTCGCTGATAAAATTGATATTTATACCATCAATGGAGAAGTTGACCATGCCCTTGCGACTGGCCAGCGCGCCTATTTTACCCAGCAGCAAAGTATTGACAAACAACCAATCAAAGCGTGGGCGCTAACCATAAAGTATGCTCTGAATGACGAAATTATCAATTTACTGGGCGACGCGCGTATTGAACAAAATGGCTCTACAGTCACTAGCCCTGAAATAGATTACTATGCTGAGCAAGAACTAGTGAAAGCTAAGGGGGGCGTTCAAGGCAGCAAAGACCGGGTCCATGTCATGCTCCCTGCGCAAAACAAATCTGGTGCTACAACAGCTAAAGGAGAGTCCACGGTATTGCCGACCGAAGCCTCAGTTAGTGAGGGTACGGGTATGGCAATGACGGAAGACGACATCGCGGCGGCGATCAAGCCAGTAATCAAAGCGCTAAAACCGATAATTGACGCTGCGGTAGAAGAAGTAAACGCTTTACCAGACAATAAAAACGAGACGCCCTAGTGACAACATTAAGTGCCAAAAATTTAGCTAAAGCTTACAAAAGCAGGAAAGTTGTTGAAGACGTTAGCATTGACATAGAAAGCGGCCAAATTGTTGGCTTACTGGGTCCTAATGGCGCAGGAAAAACCACCTGTTTTTATATGATTGTTGGCTTTGTTAAAGCAGATAACGGGTCAATCACCATTGGTGATGTCGACCTAACATCTATGCCTATGCATCAGCGCGCAAAGTCAGGTCTTGGTTATTTACCGCAAGAGGCGTCGGTATTTAGAAAGCTAACCGTGGCGCAAAACTTAATGGCAATTTTAGAAACACGTGCAGAAGTAAGTAAAACTGAACGCAAAGTAAAGCTAGAATCTCTGCTACAAGAATTTAATATTACCCATATTAGAGACAGTCAAGGCATGGCCTTGTCTGGTGGCGAAAGACGCCGTGTTGAAATTGCCAGAGCCTTGGCCGCCGAACCGAGTTTTATACTACTTGATGAGCCATTTGCGGGAGTAGACCCCATCTCCGTTAATGATATAAAAGCAATTGTAAATCACTTAAAAAGCAAAGGTATTGGTGTACTAATTACTGACCATAACGTGCGTGAGACCTTAGATATATGCGATAAGGCCTATATTGTTAACGCCGGCAATATTATTGCCGAGGGCGATGCTGAAACAGTTCTTAGCAATGCAACAGTAAGACAAGTATATTTAGGCGAACAATTCACTATGTGATCTCCAATATGACAATCATCTATCGAAATTGGCCTAATTCTTGCTTATTTATTGCACCCCTGCCCGTCAGCAACTAAAATAACTCCATATATTCGCCCGCAAAGGCTGCGGTTATTAACTTTCAAGCAGTTGACCAATCAATCATTAATGAAGCAATCGCTACAACTTAAACTCAGCCAACAGCTGAAAATGACACCCCAATTGCAACAGGCAATCAAACTGTTGCAGCTATCTGCTATTGATTTACAGCAAGAAATACAAACAGCGCTGGACGAAAATCCGCTGCTGGAGCAAGTCCACCCCGAAGAAGAATTCGCCGATAACCCAAGCGATGACTACGATGCACCGGTGGAGCAAGCGAGAGAAAGTGAAATTGATGCGACGGAGGTAAGCTGGGAAGAAAAGCTGCCTGATGAGTTACCAATAGATAGCCAGTGGCAAGACCTTTACGAACCGATGCAAGCATCTAGCTTTAATACTGGTGAAGATTATCAACCCGAACAGGCTGAAGTTAATAACTCCCTTCATGATCAACTGCACTGGCAATTAAATTTAACGCCAATGTCTGATAACGACCGAATTATTGCCATCTCGATCATTGATTCAATCGAAGTATCTGGATTATTAGGAGCAACTCCGGAGGATATCCATGACGGGCTACCTGGTGAACTTGAAATAGAACTTGATGAAGTTATGGCGGTACTGCATCGAATTCAGCACTTCGAACCCGCAGGCGTTGGCGCTCAAGATCTTAGTGAATGCCTATTAATCCAACTTAACCAGCTACCAGACGATACCCCTTGGCTAAAAGACGCTAAAACGCTAATCAATCGCTATATGTTATTACTAGGTAACCGTGATTTGAAAGGCTTGATGAGGCAAACGCGCCTTAGCGAAGACCAACTGAAAGAAACTTTAGATCTAATTCGCAGCCTCAACCCTCGGCCCGGCGATACAGTAAGAACAGAAGAAATTGAATACATCGTTCCTGATGTCATTGTGAAAAAAGTAGATGGCAGCTGGACGGTGCAGCTAAACAACGATGTCTCGCCCAAACTCAAGATCAACAGCGATTACAGCGCTTTAATAAAACCCCGAGAAAATAGCCCTCAAAATAACTACTTACGTGACAACCTACAAGAAGCTCGCTGGCTGATAAAGAGCATACAAAGCCGTAATGACACATTACTCAAGGTCTCAGCTGAAATAGTTAAAAACCAGCAAGCCTTTTTAGAACATGGCGATGAAGCCATGAAACCACTCATTTTACACAGTATTGCAGAAGCCATAGAGATGCATGAATCTACTGTATCTAGAGTCACAAACCGTAAGTATATGCTTACTCCGGCCGGCGTATATGAACTTAAATACTTCTTTTCTAGCCATGTCAGTACTGATAAGGGAGAAGAGTGTTCCTCAACTGCAATTAGGGCTATTATAAAACGGCTGGTTTCAGAAGAGGAGGCTAGAAAACCTCTAAGTGACAGTAAAATTACTAAGCTATTGGAGGGACAAGGCATTCAGGTTGCAAGGCGTACCGTCGCTAAATACCGAGAATCTTTGAATATTCCGGCATCAAATGAGCGCAAGCAACTCTATTGACAGTACAGACTTAGCAACACTGAATTGAGTAGTACTAAAGTAGTAAGCTGTAATAATTGGCATAACGCCAACCGATAAGATTCATTACTGACAAGAGGAAAAGCCTATGCAAATCGAAATAAGCGGACACCATGTCGAAGTTACTCCTGCCCTGCGCGAGTATGTCTCAACCAAACTGGAAAAGCTTTCTCGCCATTTTGATCACATAACAAATACTCATGTGACACTTACCGTAGAAAAAAGCAGGCAACGAGCCGATGCAAAAATACATGTATCAGGTGCTGATATAGTTGCCTCATCTGAGTCAGAGGATATGTATTCAGCAATAGACACGATGAGTGACAAACTCGACAGACAGCTAATAAAATATAAAGAAAAAATCCAAGACAAGAAACAAGGCCTGATTGGCCACTGACCGCTAGGAAAGTTCTTATAATGCAATTGCAAGTACTATTAAGCCCAGCCCGCACTCTCTTCGGTGCCGCTGGCAGCAGCAAGAAACGAGTTATTGAAAGCGCCGCAAATTTTCTTGCCGCGCAAAACAAGTCACTTAATGCCGATAAATTATTTCGCAATATTATTGAACGAGAACAATTAGGTAGCACTGCTATCGGTGAAGGCATGGCTATTCCTCATTGCCGAATGAAAAACTGCAGTCGGGCGCTAGGGGCATTGATCAAATTAGACAACCCCGTTGATTTCGAAGCAATTGACCAACAGCCGGTGGATATATTATTTGTACTACTGGTGCCAGAAGAAGAACACGATCAGCATTTAAAGATACTGGCAGAAATAGCGGGACTATTTAGCAAAGCAGAATTTCGTGACGAAATAAGAGCCTCTGCCAACAGCCAAGAGATGTATGACATTGCACTCAAACATGCACAAGAGATTTAATCGGAAGAGACAATCATGAAGCTAGTCATCATCAGTGGCAGGTCAGGGTCAGGTAAAAGTACTGCCCTGCATGTACTAGAAGATGCTGGCTACTATTGTATTGATAACCTTCCTGCCGGTTTGCTACCAGCGCTGGCAGAACAAAGTGGCAAGCATTTTTCTCCTAAACAAGATCGGATAGCAATTTGTGTTGATGCTAGAAACACTTGGGAGCAACTCGCTAACTTTCCAAATTTATTAGATTCCTTACCAATCAATATAGAAACCTCGGTCATTTACTTGGACGCTGATGACGACACGTTAATTAAGCGTTTTAGTGAAACTCGTCGCAAACATCCTCTTAGTAATCCAGAAACAAGCCTGCAAGATGCATTAGTCCAAGAGACAGATATTCTGAAGCCAATTGCTGATCGGGCAGAGCTAACCATTGACACTCGCTCCATGTTATTTCATGAATTGAGGCAGCATATTCAAACGCTAGCCTCAGCCCGTGACAATCAAAGAATGTCACTGCTAATTCAATCTTTTGGTTTTAAGCGCGGCGTACCGTCAAACGCAGACTTAGTGTTCGATGTTCGCTGTCTGCCTAACCCTCACTGGGATGTAAACCTTCGCGGTCTAACCGGCTTAGAACAAGGTGTGATTGAGTTTTTAGAGGCAGAACAAGTAGTTGCTGAGATGAAAAACGATATTATTATTTACTTAGAAAAATGGCTACCTGTATTTGAAGAAAATAATCGTCCTTATACAACTATTAGCATAGGTTGTACCGGCGGCCATCATCGATCTGTCTATATTGCGCAACAATTATCGGAACATTTCAGCGCAGCATATCCTGACACTCAGATCAAACACCGCGAGCTTTAGCAGCGCGCTGCGATGATAAAAAAATGATTACGACTCAACTCACAATAATTAACAAATACGGCTTACACGCCCGCGCGGCAGCTAAATTTGTGTCCACCGCATCCGCTTTTCAATCTGAGATAAAAGTGGGTCGCGATGGCAAATTAGTTGATGCCAAAAGTATTATGTCAGTGATGATGCTTGCTGCCAGTATTGACACTATTTTGAATTTTGAAATTAACGGTGCTGATGAAGCGCAAGCACTTAAAGCCATTGACGAATTAATCAACAATCGCTTTGACGAAGAACAATAAATCCCGAACAAAATTGTTGTTCACACCGAATTAACGGATAATCACTCCAGTTCAGCTACTCTGATGCTGAAATAGGGATTAGGCGACATGCCAAGTAGCAAAGCCAAAAAACACATACAGCACCATCTAGAGACTCTTGCCAAAGCATTAGAGTCGGGCACCATGCTGCCCGTACGTCGCATGCTAAGCAATATGGCAAGCACTGAGGTAGCCCACTTATTAGAATCTTCTCCGCCAAAACAACGCGCTATCTTATGGACTCTGCTTGATCTAGAGCGAGAAGGTGAAGTTTTACAGGAATTGGGCGAAGAACTGCAGTCCGACTTCATTCGAAATATGGATACCCGAGAACTTCTATCCATACTTGAAGGCCTAGAGCCCGACGATATAGTTGATATTTTACAGCAACTTCCCGATACAGTAACTCGCGAAGTACTTGCTGAAATGGATCACCAAGACCGCCATCGGATAGAGCGTATTTTACCCTTTGACGAAGAGTCCGCCGGCGGCCTAATGAACACCGACACTATTACCGTGCGGGCTGACCTAACGTTAGATGTAGTGCTGCGCTATTTGCGCCGCCATGATGAACTGCCAGAAATGACTGATAGCTTATTTGTCGTTAGCCGAAAAGATAAACTACTCGGACTATTGCCCATCAATAAATTGTTAGTCTCTGACCAAAGTATGACCGTGCGTGAAATCATGCAAACTGATTATGAAGCTATTGATGCACACATGTCAGATTCAGAAGTTGCGCTAAAGTTTGAGCGCAATGATTGGATAACAGCACCAGTTGTCGACGATGATAATATCTTGCTGGGGCGAATCACCATCGATGATGTTATCGATGTCATCCGCGAAGATGCGGATCACTCGCTATTAGGACTAGCCGGTTTAGATGAAGACGAGGATACATTTGCCACCGTGCGAAAAACTGCACCTCGGCGCGCCATTTGGTTGGGGATGAATTTATTGGCAGTATTTTTATCCGCCAATGTTATTAATATGTTTGAAGCCACACTCGAGAAAGTTATTGCACTGGCCATACTAATGCCCGTTGTCGCCAGTATGGGCGGTGTTGCTGGCAGTCAAACCTTAACTGTTATTATTCGCGGTATGGCACTAGGCCAAATAGGGCGAAGTAACGCATCTTGGCTGTTTAGTCGAGAGCTTATGGTGTCTGCGTTAAACGGTGTGTTTTGGGCAACCATTGCTGGATTCACCACTGCCTTGTGGTTTAACGACTCTATGCTGGGAATCATCATTGGAACTGCATTGGTAATCAATATCGTTATCGCAGCAGGTGCGGGAGTGGCTATCCCACTGGCGCTAAAATCAATGAATATTGATCCAGCACTTGCTGGCGGCATGGCAATAACCACCCTTACCGATGCCATAGGATTTTTCACCTTTCTTGGACTAGCGACACTATTTTATGCCTAAAAAACAATTTTATAATAACCATGACGACAGCGATGAAGAGCGTCTTCCCTCCCGCAGCGAAATCAAACGCGAAGCAATGTCGTTTCAGAAACTAGGCGAAAAAGTTATTGAGCTTAGCAATAAAAACTTTGCCAAAGTCGCACTATGGCCGGAATTAGAAGAAGCGATATTGCTGGCAAGGCGACTGCCAAACAAAGACGCCAAGCGCCGCCAAATAAGACTGATTGGCAAGCTTCTCCGTATCGGCGAACATGAACAGGTTTCTCAGGCACTTGAAAAAATTGATCTAGACGCCAGCTTACAAAATCACCGCTTTCATACGTTAGAAAAATTGCGTGATGACCTAATTGGTGGCGATGATAAAACAATACAAGACGCAATCGAAAAATATCCTCACGCTGACCGAGGAAATTTACGTCAACTGATAAGGAATGCGCACAAAGAAGCAACTCAAAACCAGCCACCGAAAAGTGCTCGCAAGCTATTTACCTATCTCAGAGAATTAGATCAAAAAATATAAATATTTTTCTTTTACTTGATATCAAATAATCGATCAAAAGCTATTACTGGCTCACTCCAGGTTCCTGAAATTTTGTAAACTGCGCTAGACAATTTATTTAATTGTTTTTTGAAAATCAGGCTAGCTAAATACGTACCCGCTGCAGCGGGTACGCCGCCTACTAGCGCAACAACCCAAGGCAGATTAGAAGTGATTGGCAGTGTTACTACCAACTCTCCATCTATGGTTTCCTGATCAAGATCCAAACTACCTGTCATTTTAAAATCACTGGACGGGCCCCTAACATGCAGTGGTTCTTCAATTTTTAACAGCCCATTATTGAACAACATAATCCCATCAACACTGCTATAACTTAGACCTTTTTTATACAAATCAGAAAAATCCAACTGTAGCCGTCTAACCAAGTTATTAAAGTTCAACACGCCCAATAACTTAAGCGCACCGGTAGCGGTACCCGCAGTTTGTAAAAATTGCCCGTCACGCATATCTATTTGGATATCGCCATTAAATCCTTTTAGCGTTATTGCGGCAGGTGACCCAGTCCAACTTACATTAGTAATAAAACGCGCCTTTTCACTAACAATCGGCGGCGCCATGTCTTGTGCCTCAAATATCTTACCAACATTATTTGCCGACAAAATACCTGAAAACTCTGATTTCATTACGCCGTTATTAATCGTCCAAAATAGATCACCACCCTGCTCATCATCGAAACCTGAAACGCGCATTCCGCTAACATCAGCTTTTATACCTGATATAATTGCACCGCTGTCACTCGGACTAAACTTAAATGTCCATGACCCCAGATTAGTATCATCAATAAATGTTGAGCGAGAAACAACCGACATAGACATATATTGAGTTGGATCAACATCACCTAGCGCATCAATATCTGCGGCTATTGTTTTTTCAACTACTCGATTCGTCGTTTCAACATCGCTCACGACGTCCACAACCAATGGCAGATAAATATAATCCAGGTCCAGTCTTAACTGCTCTGTTTTATTAGGCAATAAAGCACGGCCCCGCAAGCGCTCATGCTCCATATCAGCCGTCCAGCGACCATCAACAAGCTGCAAGCCAACTATCGAGTGGTATATCGTTTGGCCAAAGGCATCAAACTCCCCAATTTTTAAACCATCAATAGACACTGGACTAGAAGATTGATTAGTAGTTTTATTTTCAGTTTGCTCAGCTACGCTAGCAAATCTGTCATATCTATCAATCACTGCTAACCAATCTTCTAATGACACTTTATTGATTGAACCCGTCAACACCATGCCAGCGTCAGGCAAGACCGCCAGTTTTTCTCCACCAACGGCAACAACACCTTTAAAGTCTTTATTTACCGAACCGAGAACTAATGACATTGTTACCAAATCACCTAAACTTAATATCGCCGGATAATTGCCCCCTGCTAACTCAATATTTGCGTTAAATATCATGATTTCTTCACGTGCTTTAAAAAATGGTTCAGGTAAATCTATCGCCACCCCATTCATTGACGAACGAATTTTCAGCTGTACCCCACCATCATTATCATTGGCAATAATCAGCTCTCCCTCAACCTGAGCCTTGCCAACAGCAAACCCTAGTACCGGCTGCTGCAACCATTGTTGCACCTCAGTTATTTCAATAGCGCCTTTTAAATTAACAACAGTTTGCTTATCTAGGGTTTTTATATTTGCTTGGAAATTTTGCCCCCATAAACCACCATCTATATTTTCTGAGCTGAGGCCATTATCAGTTGTATATGAAATGTCACCGTGTAACTTAGTGAACTGTAAATTCGCATCACTCTTCTCTAAATCAACATCATGCAACTCGCCAGTAATAACAATTTTGGGCGCCGCACCACTAACTAAGGGCATAGCTAAGTTAATAGTGGCAGAGTAATTACCCGTTGATTGCCATGTATCAACAGCAGGTCCCAGAATTTCTTTTAGTGAGGTTTCCTTAAATAACGTTAGAATATTTGCGGCAGGACCGTCGATATCACCACTCACCTCTAAATCAATAATTCCGTCCTTAGGAATAACGTCTACGTTAATGTTGCTAAGTACTGAGTCATAAATAGTGGCTGATTTAACATAGCCACGAGCATCGCCATTGCTAACAATAACCTTGGTTGCAATATTTTCAGCGACTGGCCATGCAGGATCATATTTCAGCGCAGCATCGGTTGCGTCTAACTCAACTTGCACCACTTGCCTGTTAGTATCATTTTTTAACAAAGAGCCATAGTAGATAAAACCAACCTCACTGGCATTCCCCGCCAATATACTTTGGTCTAACCACTCGATAAGCGACTCGCCAACCACCGCCGGAATCACTTGATTGCGATATTTAACATCAAAGTCTCTTACTCCAATAAGTAAGGACATTAGTGGATAATTATCAGCCGATTTTTTAAAAGGTATGGCTAGATCAAGCTGAGCGTTACCGCTACCAAAATCGCCGACAACAACCAAAGGCCCACTATTCACTAAAACTTCAGTTTCACCAACACTCCAAGCCACAGAACCTAGCAGGCGCGAGGCAGGAATTTTATTGTCATAGATCCCAGGAAATGCCAGCAACAGATCCTTGGCGTCAATATCAAATCGACCAGAAAGTGCGTTAGCAGTTACATAGCCAGATAAATCATCTACGCCAGGCGCACCGCCCCAAGCAAGGGTATTAAGGCTTTTGACCTTAGCCGAAAAACTAACACCATCGACGCCAGCAACATTACCTGCTTTATTTACATATATATTCTGCAGTATTCCTTGTGGGCTAATAGCCCCCAAAATATCAGCTAGCTTAGTTGGCAATTTAACAACACGACCAACTAATTTAAGCAGTCGTGCAATATTAGCTTCACGCACCGAAATATAAAAATCATTATTTTCGCTTCTTGTTAAATTAAAATCAGCCAAGGAATAAACGGAATTTTTCCATTCTAACGCCAAATCTGTGACCCACATTTGAAAACTAGCATCAGGATTAATATCGATTAAATAATCAGCTTTTAAATTACTAAGCTTAGTCGCATTATTGTGCTTGCTTGAACTCACCCGAAAATTATCAGTCGCCAAATTACCCTGTAAACTTCCACCTTTTGATGATTGCCAATTAAACCAAACATCACCGTTCAAACCAGATGTACCAATATTGTTAATTCCAAGTAGAGTTAGCACTGGAATAATATCGAGTTCATTCATTATTCCATGGGCTTTGACACGAAAATTACTATCGCCAAAACTCCCCCTTGACTCCGCATCTACCTCCAGCACAACTTTGCCGGTAATATCTTCGATCATGATTTTGGATAACCGAACACCACCCCCTTGATATAAATCTATATTGATTCCAGCAACAGCCCAATCTGTACTGTCTCTTGGATGAAAATAAATATCAGCATTTTCGACTTGCACATAGCTGGCTGCTTCTATTAATTCTTTAATTGGCGCAGATGATGATTCGGTGTTTGAATCGTCCACCGGAAAACCTGCCAGCATCCACTGACCGCCCTCTCCTTCGTAAAAATGAATATCCGGATTTCTAATAACCAAACTATCGATCTGTGGCGAAAATGCCATCACGCTACTAAAAAAATTAACAGTAGCCTCAAGTTCACCAATACTAATCCCAGGCAGTGCCGCATCAGCGGGAGAAGGAATATTAACGTTGGCCAGGCTAATGCCCGGAGAAAGTTGCGACCAAAACCCTTCAAGTGACCCTACTGTTAGCTTGATACCGGCACGCGTTTCTACCGCGCTAACTAATTGATTTTTATAGGCCTCGAGTTGAGGTAAATAATGACGCCCCATACTGACATATAAGGCAAGTAGCAATAGTGCCGTGACGATGGTTGACCAAAGCCATACACTTATTACGTTGTATATTTTTTGCAGATTCATATTCGTAAAATTATAACCTAAATACTCAAATACTCACGCATTGCACACCATAGTAGGACACTAAAATCACGCAGCTATTCTTTTTATTCCCCGATTAGTGTTAAAAATGTCTCTTGCTAATAAGGCGACACTCCACATTCGGTGAGTAACATGCCTGTTTCGTATAATGGCAAGCCCACAACTGACGTATAAGAGCCTTCAATTTTCTGAATATAGCGGCCACCTAAACCTTGAATACCGTAAGCTCCAGCTTTATCCATTGGTTCACCAGTGGCAACGTAGTTGTTAATCTGACTGAGTGTCATCGCAGCGAAAAATACTTTTGTCGCACAACAAACAGTTCTTATAGCGCCATTATGATTTACCGCTACGGCCGTATATACAATATGACTATTACCCGATAACCGAGAAAGCATTGCAACTGCCTCCTGCTCATCCCGAGGTTTACCTAAAATGTCATTGCTAATAACCACCGAAGTATCCGAACCTAAAACCGGAACATGCGACAACCCTAGCTGCATGTTTTTTCGTCCAGCGGCAGCTTTGGCTATCGCTAACCTCAATACATAATTTTGCGGGACTTCATTTCCATGTGTAGTTTCGTCAACACTGCCGTCAATACAATCAAAGGTTACCCCTAATTGCGCCAAAAGCTCTCTGCGACGCGGCGACTTAGATGCCAGATACAATTGAATCAAAACATAGCCTAGCTAACGCCAAACCGGCGCTGCAATCGGGATACTGGAGCAGAGAAGAGGAACCAACCTATACAGCTAGTTAATGCCGGAGCGAAGACAACAGTAAAAGACATGTCATTGCCAACAATTGACTGCAGCAATACATAGCAAGCTTGATAAATCACAACTAGCGCCGCAACAAATAATGCCCGCTGCAGCTCGGTATAACTTCTAAGACGTGAATGCTGCAGATGGCAGATCATTATAACCAGACAAAGACATAAGGCGTTAACCCCTAACGGATCACCCAACAGCAAGTCTAAGGCTAAGCCGATGAAAAATGCTACCACCACTCCAACATTATTCGGTACTACTAAAAACCAAACAAATACTACTAATAAAACCCATGCTGGACGCCACTGATCCATCCAATCTGGCAAAGCTATCACCGCAAGTATAAATGCAAGCAACAAGCTGACAAATGAAAAACCTATTGGCCTGAAATTACTCTGGCGCATCAGCGTCGCCCATTAACTCGTTGATAGATTTACTTGTAACAGAGGTCTTATTACCAACCCTTACCGACTGATCATCAAACACCAATAATACGTGGCGACTGCGATTTAGCTTTGCTTCTGGTTTTGCTTTTACGGTTAAAAAGGCACTGCCGTCAAAACGCTCCACTTCAGATACTGTGGCCACCGGATAGCCCGCGGGGAAACGTCCACCTAAGCCAGAACTGACTAATAAATCTCCAACCTGAACATCTGCAGTCAGCGCAACATATGACAAAATAACTACACCATAATTACCAACCCCCTCTGCCACTACTCGCATACCATTGCGGCTTAGCTGTGCGGGGACAGCATGAGATTGATCGGTAATTAAAATAACGCGACTTGTAAACGCGCTAACTTCCAGCACTTGCCCCATTAACCCGTCAGCGTCTAACACCGGCTGCCCCTCATATACGCCAGCCTGACTGCCTTTATTTAAAATAATATGATGCTTATCTAGCTGTGGAGAAATTCCAATAATTTCAGCAATCACTAGATCATCGTCGGCAACCAACGCGGTAGAATTAAGTAATGCCCGAAGCCGTCCATTCTCAGCGACCAGCGCCGCCATACGCTGGGCCCTGCCACTTAATACAGTGACTTCAGACTTCAGCCGCTGATTTTCATCAATAATTTGCTGCCGACTTCTGACTGAAGAATTACCTAGATCAGTAATTAGCGCAGGGATATCAGCAAGACGATAGATAGGACCAATAATAAGGTTGGCAAAAGATCGAACGGATTTAAACTCAGGTAGATTAATATCGACCATCATCAACGCGATAGCGAGAACGGCGATAACAAGAAACCGCGATACTACAGAAGGACCTTTGCGAAATAGCGGCTTAATGGCTTAACTCCATCAGGTAAGTTGTCATTTTGTTGACAATACCTCCCAGTTTACTAGCTGGCTCAACACTGTTTCATTCAGTCGACAGCAAGTCCAAGCGTTGCATATCCATCATTTCTAAAGCTTTACCACCACCACGAGCCACACACGTTAGCGGGTCATCCGCAACAATCACTGGCAAACCAGTTTCTTCAGACAATAATTTATCTAAATCACGCAACAGCGCACCACCGCCGGTCAGCACGATACCTGACTCAGCTATATCAGCGGCCAGTTCTGGGGGAGCTTGCTCTAGCGCGGCCTTTACGGCCTGTACAATTGTGGCTAATGGGTCTTGCAACGCCTCCAATGCTTCATCGCTGTTTAAAGTAAACTGACGAGGAATGCCCTCTGCCAAATTACGACCGCGCACATCTATTTCACGCAGCTCACTGCCAGGAAAGGCACACCCCACCTCTTGTTTTATTCTTTCGGCAGTAGCATCACCGATCAAACTGCCATATTTACGCCGCACATAAGTCACTATCGACTCATCAAACTTGTCTCCACCCAGGCGCACTGAGTCAGAGTAGACAACACCATTCAACGACAAAATAGCAATCTCGGTAGTACCACCACCAATATCAACAACCATAGAGCCGGTTGCTTCATCAACTCGCAAACCGGCACCAATCGCTGCTGCCATTGGCTCTTCAATCAAATAAACTTCACGGCCACCGGCGCTTTCAGCCGACTCCCGAATTGCCCGGCGCTCTACTTGGGTAGACTGGCATGGCACACAGACTAATACCCGAGGACTAGGCCGCACAAAACTGTTTTGGTGCACTTTAGCAATAAAGTGCTGCAACATTTTTTCGGTCACTTGGAAATCAGCAATTACCCCATCTTTTAATGGTCTAATAGCCGTAATATTACCAGGAGTTCTACCCAGCATACGCTTGGCATCGGTACCAACAGCCTCAATAGATTTTTGACCTTTATGAGTACGGATCGCCACCACTGACGGCTCGTTAAGCACGATACCTTCACCTCGCACATAAATTAATGTGTTAGCTGTACCTAAATCGATGGATAAATCGTTTGAGAAAAAACCTCGGATACGCTTAAACATGTATGTTTTGGACCTTATTTAGCCAGCTCTTTAAGAGCTTGTTTTTGTATCGGAGCGAGATCGCAGCTACTTATATGGCTACAATTTTTAATTAAGCCGCAACTCTAACAACGGCGGGGATTTTGGGCAAGGCACAAATATGATAAGTTTGTCGTATTATGTGGGAAACAGGCGTGTTTCAGCACATTTAGATCATTTATACTACATTAATAGAAAAACGAGCATCACAAACACTTAGCTGATAGCATCCGCACGCGATAAAAACTACCAACTAATAGTTTAACGGAGCATTTCCATGGCATTGGAAAATTCTGATATTGAAAAACTGGCAACACTTGCCCGTATCAATATTAACGATGAAATGAAAACCGAAGTAGCCGGTAAAATATCTGATATTTTGACTATGATTGATGATATGCAAGCGGTAGACACTAGCGGCATTGAGCCAATGGCTAATTCGCTGGATGCGACCCAGCGGCTGCGCGAAGATATTGTCACTGAAAGCAATAAGCGCGAACAGCTGCAAGCTGTTGCACCGGCCACTGAAGATGGCCTATACCTTGTACCCAAAGTAATAGATTAATAGAGTTAAGGATTTCTCATGCACAATCTGACCCTAGCGCAGGTTATCTCTGGACTAAACCAAGGCGACTTTTCCAGTCTTGAGATTACCCAGCATTATTTAAATCGCATTGGCGCGCTCGACTCACGTTACAACAGTTATATAACCGTAACTGGCGAGCAAGCCCTTAGCCATGCAAAACAAGCGGATGAAAACCGAGCCAAAGGCATTACTACCTTACTTGGCGGCGCACCCATCACCCATAAAGATATTTTTTGCACCAAAGGAATAAAAACTAGCTGCGGCTCTAAGATGTTAGATAATTTCATCTCACCGTATGACGCCACCGTGGTTAGCAAACTTCGCGATGCGGGAGCCGTCTCTTTGGGTAAGGCCAATATGGATGAGTTCGCTATGGGCTCATCCAATGAAACCAGTTTTTACGGTAAAGTATTAAACCCATGGGATCTTGGTCGGGTACCAGGAGGCTCTTCAGGAGGCAGCGCTGCGGCGGTTGCAGCGCGATTAACACCGGTTGCCACGGCAACAGATACTGGCGGCTCCATTCGCCAACCGGCATCACTTTGTGGGCTTACCGGATTAAAACCAACCTATGGCCGCGTATCCCGCTTTGGCATGATCGCTTTTGCATCGAGCTTAGACCAGGCGGGCCCAATGGCACGCACCGCTGAAGACGCCGCCATTATGCTTAATGCCATGGCCGGTGTAGATTTAAATGATTCAACTTCAGCCGACAAGCCGGTTGATGACTACACTGCAAAGCTAAACAACGACATTAGCGGCCTACGCATTGGCGTACCGAAAGAGTTTTTCAGCGAAGGTTTGAACGCGGATACTCAAGCCAAAGTACAAGATGCTATTAAAGAATATGAAAAACTGGGCGCAAAGATTGTTGAAATCACCTTGCCTCATACAGCACTAGCAGTGCCGGCCTATTATGTCATTGCACCAGCCGAGGCCTCGGCCAACCTCTCTCGTTTCGATGGCGTTCGCTACGGTTATCGCTGCGAAGATCCTGCCGACTTACAAGATTTATACATGCGCACCCGCGAAGAAGGTTTCGGCGAGGAAGTTAAACGCCGGATTTTGATTGGTGCCTATGTACTGTCTGCCGGTTTTTATGATGCCTATTACAACAAGGCACAGCGTATTCGTCGCCTTATTAAAAATGATTTCGAGCAGGCATTTAAACAAGTTGATTTAATTATCGGCCCAACGTCGCCATCCCCTGCTTTTAAAATAGGCGAAAAAACCAGCGATCCAG
This sequence comes from uncultured Cellvibrionales bacterium, assembly GCA_963933215.1. GTDB lineage: Bacteria > Pseudomonadota > Gammaproteobacteria > Pseudomonadales > CAWVSB01 > CAWVSB01. The sequence goes on along the minus strand of CAWVSB010000001.1, from coordinate 158,746 downwards.
TACAAATGTATCTAGAAGATATTTATACCATTTCAACTAATCTTGCTGGCTTACCTGCGCTATCAATGCCCGCAGGCTTAGCTGGTGGGCTACCGGTAGGCGTACAGTTAATTGGTAACTATTTTGATGAGAGTACCTTATTGAATGCCGCACATCGTTTTCAAATGGCAACAGATCATCATCAGCAAAGCGCACCAAACTTGGAGGTAGGCGACTAATGGAATGGGAAACAGTTATCGGCCTAGAAATACATGCGCAACTAATTACTAACACAAAAATATTTTCTGGCTCATCTACCCAGTTTGGAGCTAGCGCTAATACCCAAGCTAACGAAGTTGATTTAGCACTACCCGGCACACTGCCGGTGCTGAACAAGGAAGCGGTGCGCAAAGCGATTCTATTCGGCCTTGCAGTAAACTCAGAAATCAACCCGTTATCGACATTCGACAGGAAAAATTATTTCTACCCTGATCTACCTAAAGGCTACCAAACCACACAGTTAGCTGAGCCGATAGTTGGCGAAGGCAAAGTCAAAATCATGTTGGCAAATGGTGAAAGTAAAATAATTCGCATACATCACGCCCACTTAGAAGAGGATGCCGGAAAATCTTTACATGAAGATTATCATGGCATGACAGGGATTGATTTAAATCGTGCGGGTACGCCGCTATTAGAAATAGTCACCGAGCCCGACATGAGCAACTCTTTTGAAGCAGTTGCCTTTGCCCGCAAGCTTCATTCTATTATTACTGCGATTGGAGTGTGTGATGGCAAAATGTCACAAGGTTCAATGCGCTTTGACGTGAACGTTTCTGTTCGTCCTAAAGGACAACAAGAGTTAGGTACAAGGACAGAAACAAAAAACTTAAACTCATTCAAGTTTATGGAAGAAGCCATTCATAAGGAAGTTCAACGTCAAATTGAAGTGATAGAAGATGGTGGTAAAATCATTCAAGAAACTCGCCTCTATAATGGTGACACTAAAGTTTCACGCTCTATGCGCAGCAAAGAAGAGGCTAACGATTACCGCTATTTTCCGTGCCCTGATTTATTACCAGTAGCAGTAGATAAAGAAACCATAGAAGAATTACGTACGCTATTACCTGAATTGCCTGACACCCGCGAGTCGCGTTTAGTCAATGACTATAACTTATCTGAATATGACGCGAGTATTATCGCTGGCAGCGCTGCAATCACTCAATACTTTGAAGCTGCGGCAAAAGGCTGTGGTGATAATAAACTAACCGCCAACTGGGTAATGGGTGAGCTATCAGCCAAGCTTAACGCTGAAGATATCAGTATTGCTGACAGTCCAATTAACGCTGCGCAACTTGGGCAACTTATCAGCCGTATTGTTGATGACACCATTTCCAACAAAATTGCTAAACAAGTATTCGACGCGCTATGGAACAAAGAAGCCGATAGTGCCGACAGCATTATTGACATTAAAGGTTTAAAGCAAGTTTCAGACACCGGCGCTCTAGAAAAAATCGTCGATGAAGTGTTAGCTAGCAAACCGGCAGAAGTGCAAAATTATTTAGATGCCGATGAAAGTAAGCGTAAAAAAATGCTAGGGGCTTTTATGGGCCCCATTATGCAGGCCACCAAAGGTCAAGCTAACCCGAGTGCAGTGAACAAAATACTCGCTGACAAACTAACCAAGCGATAACTTAAATAAGTAAAAGATTAGGCATCATCATGGTATTAAAAAAAGACAAAGAAAAAGTTTTAGATGAAGTATGGACAGAAGAAAGAGTGGAAAGCTTTCTGCTAGTAGAACCACCCGCAGGCGTTGATAGCGACTTTCATCGCCTGCATAAAGCCTACCAGTCTATGCGCCCCGATAACTTTGAGAGTTTTGTGGCAATGTTTATCGCCGACAAGGGTAATATTAAGGCCACCAACCCTGAAGGTGAAACGGTTCTTACTATTGCTAGCCAGCATCGTAACAGCGGCGCGCAAGTTGCCATTCTAACCGCTCCCTAATATTACTATTAGGCAATACCTCTCCAAACGACGCTATAGCTAGGCTTCAACTACTAGGCTAGCAACATCTATCTATTCCAGTTCGCCACCAGCTTTGCTATGGTACGCGTAATAGTTTGTAATAAAAATTACGCATAACAACTAAAACGCTGATAATCATATAAAAATAACGGAGAACTACATGATAAAACCCCGCATTCCGTTTACTAAAACGCTACTGACTACCGCAGTAATTTATGCCGCCGGATTAACGACACCGGCAATGGCTCAAAATAACCTAGTGCTTGAAGAAGTTATTGTAACCGCACAAAAGCGCCAACAAACTCAACAAGATATCGCCGCAACGGTAAATGTAGTCACTGGCGATGTGATAGATGATTTTGCGGTATTCAGTTTTAAGGATATAGAACAACTTACTGCAGGCATCTCTCTCACCACTATTAATTCTAGAAATTCGAATATCAGTATGCGCGGTATCACCACCGATCCAGAATCTGGTTCAGACTCAGCGGTGGAAGTTTACTTCAATGAAATATCGGTACGAGAAGATGTTGCTTTTACGCAAATGTATGACCTGGAAAGAATTGAAATACTACGTGGCCCACAGGGCACCTTGCAAGGCAGGACATCACCGGCGGGCGCAATACAAATAATCACCCAAAAACCAGACATGTCTAATATCGAAGGTTATCTACAAACTAGTTTTTCAGACAACGATGGCTTTAATGGACAATTCGCGACTAGCTTACCGATCATTGAGAATGAACTCTCAATTCGATTAGCAGGTGTTTATGACGAGAACAATGGCAACAATGTCGAAAATCTGACTACTGGACTAAACAGTAATACCAGAGCATCGTCGGGCAGGCTAACAGTTGCTTGGGAGCCTACAGAATCTTTCAGTGCTATGCTAGCGATGCAATATTTAGAGCGCGGTAGAGCAGACGACCCAAAAATTCTAGTTGGTGCTGACAGTCTAGGCGCAAGGCCAACTTTAGCGGCTAGTGACCGAACATCGTTATCACCAACTAATGACTTCGACACACTGGTTTATAAACTGGCATCATTGGAGTTGAACTGGGATCTTGAAGGTCATCAACTTACTTCTATTACCGGCAAGCAAGACAGTACTAAGCCCGGCCGCCTAGAAAATGATCGCGCTTTTTATCAACCAGACCTTAATTCTGAGTTTGTGGTGGGCAACCTTGACACCTTTCAAGAAACCAATACGGCGGTTGACTCATTCTCTCAAGAATTTAGATTTTCATCGGTTGATAATGACACGTGGAATTATATGATCGGCGCGTTTTACAACAAACAGGATACCACAACCTCTTTTGAGGCATGGACTGTACAAGATATAGGTATAGGTGATGTTAACTACCTAACTGGTGGCGCCGTGCCGGTGAACAGAGAAGACTTCGCAATCTTTACTTTTAATACGGTGAGACTCACTGAGAAACTAGCCATCGACATTGGTCTGCGGCGCCAAAAGGTTAACCGATTTAATCTAACTGATGTAGATTTATTGGAATTCGGACAAGTTGCCCTAGATCCAACCATAGAAGCGCAAGCTCCCGGGCTTGCCGATATAGTCACCGGAGGCTTTGAGGCTAATTTCCCGATATCGGCCATAGCCAATGAAGACTCTAAAGCATCGGCAATAGCCACCACGGGGTCGTTTAGTGTTCGCTACGACATCGATACAGACATCTCCGTATATGGGTCTTATAGCCGGGCTTTCAGAGCTGGCGGGATTTCAATTATCCCCCATCCTGATGTAGGAGTAATAGCCGCAGCAGGCCAGTTAAAATATGACGATGAAACTAGTGACGCTATAGAATTTGGTCTGAAAGGGCGTTTTTGGGACGGCCGCGCTAGTGTAAATATTGCCCTCTACTTACAGAAATTTGATGGCCTACTGAGCCGCAATATTGGTCTACAGGCGAGAGCCGAAGACGGCGAGTCATTTGATATACCAGGCGGGCTAACCTATAACGCCGATGCCACCATGAAAGGTATCGAAATTGATGGCCAAGTGTTATTAAGCGAGCGCTGGAGTGCTGGCGGCTCATTCAGCTATAACGAAAGTGAATATGATGATGGTGCGCAATCGCCATGCTCTTCCGCTGGGGACCTGCTGACTTGTGACATCGGCGGCGATCGTATTGCTGGCCAACCCCAGCTATCTGTTAGTCTCAACAGTGAATACTCGATCCCGTTCGATAGTATGGAGTGGTATATCCGCGGTTTATATAAATACACTGGAGATAGAATTAACCCCACCGCCATCAGTGGTTTAACCAACGCTAGAGAGAAATTCGATAGCTACGATACAATAAACTTATTTACTGGCATTCGTACAAACAATGGTCAATGGGATGTTTCATTATGGGCAAAAAATTTACTTGATGAAGAAGCGCTTATTACAGAAGTTCCCTCCGATACCTTTGATACTGACGCTAGCGGTGGATCATATGTAAACCCGTCCATGATTCAAGAGAGAATAATAGGTCTTACGGCTAGATATAATTTTTCTCTCTAGGCAACATATCGGTATTAAAAGGCCAGCATTCGCTGGCCTTTTTTTATGCCTTTAAATATTTGCACATTGACCGTCAACTAATGCAAAATCTAACTATGTCAAACTCTAGCAACTGCCCGCTATGTTCGCAGCCCAATCAATGCTCAATAGTCATGAACAAACCTATTGAAAGCTGCTGGTGTAATAATATTGAACTCAGCAAAAGGGATAATTTAACTAACACTAGTACTAACATTGACATTGATATTGACGGCACAGCATGTATTTGTAAAAAATGTGCTGCTAAGTTTAACCCTAAGACAAAAGAGCTGTAATGAAACCAACATTAAACACTGGTATACAAGCACTAATCGAAGGCTTTGCTATTGCCAAAAGCCCTGGCGTCAGACCTTTTGTTATTATCCCATTAACCATTAATTTTGTTTTATTTGGTGGCTTAATTTACTGGGGCTACAGTGAGGTTAGCGATCTAAATAATTACTTACTGGGTTATATCCCCGGCTGGCTGTCATGGCTGACTTGGGTATTATTCCCATTGTTTTTCATACTGGCGCTGGTCTTTATCATGTATGGCTTCAGTGTAATCGCCAATTTCATCGCTTCACCTTTTAATGGTTTACTAGCAGAAAAAGTAGAAGAGCAGCTTACTGGCAAACCAGTTGATTCACCCAATGACTTCAAAACATTAGCTTTACTTATCCCTAGAAGCATAGGACGAGAAGTGAAAAAGATGTTGTACTATCTACCATTGCTAATAGGTGCGCTGATTATTACCTTCATTCCCGGTATTAACCTCTTCGCGCCCATAATTTGGTTCGCGTTAAATGCCTGGATGATGAATATTCAGTATTTAGATTACCCAATGGATAATCATCAGTTAAGTTTTGCTGAGGTGAAAAACACATCGAAAGAAAACAAATTGTGTAGTTTAGGCTTTGGCGGAACCATTATGTTAATGACGGTAATTCCGCTGGCTAATTTGGTTATTATGCCAATAGCTGTTTGTGGCGCCACATCACTGTGGGTAAAACAGTATCAGCGTAATAGCCATCCTGCTAATTTAATTGAGTAATTCTTCTGGCGGATGCTGGTAAGGTAATTTTCGGCCTAACATTTTTTCTAAATCTGGGATTGCAAAGGCATCGCCCTCACCGGCAAAGGTAATTGAAATACCAGTAGCACCAGCGCGCCCAGTTCGACCAATTCTGTGTACATAATCTTCTGGATCATCAGGCACGTCGTAATTTATTACGTGGCTAATATTATCAACATGAATACCACGGCCGGCAACATCAGTGGCAATCAGCACATTTATTTTACCCGATTTAAAATCTTCTAAAGTGCGAGTACGTTTTTGCTGAGGTACCTCGCCAGATAACATCCCAACCTTCAAACCGGTGCGCTGCAGACGCTCGAAAATACGCCGGGTAGAATCCCGTCTATTACTAAATACTATGGCACTTTCTACCTCATCCGTTGCCAGAATATTTTTCAGTACTTTAAGCTTATCGCCTTCACTTACCATATAAACTTTCTGGACAACGGTGTCAGTGGCAACACTTTCTGGCTCGATTTCTATCATCACCGGCTCATTAGTCCATTGATGAGAAAGATTTAATACGTCTTGATTAAACGTCGCACTAAACAACAAAGTCTGGCGATGAGTTTTAGGCGGTGTTGAACGAATAATACGTTTAACATCTGGAATAAAGCCCATATCCAACATACGATCAGCTTCATCTAATACTAAAGCTTCGACTAGATCTAAATGTAAAAACCCACGGCGTTCAAAGTCTAATAAGCGACCTGGCGTTGCCACGACTATGTCTACAACTCTTCGCTCTATACGCTCTTGCTGTTTGTTAAAGTCTGTACCGCCAATGAGTACTTCTGTATTAATATCCAAATACTTGCATAGCTTTTTTGCATCTTCGCCAATTTGCACCACTAGCTCACGAGTAGGCGCAATAATTAAAGCCCGCGGTTCACCGGCATAGCGCTCTTCTTCTATTGGGTTATTTAGCAAATCATTAATAATGGTGATCAGAAACGCAGCTGTTTTACCGGTTCCTGTTTGGGCTTTACCGATAGCATCAAAACCATCTAATGTATGCGGTAACACCTCAGCTTGAATGGGCGAGCAGTATTGAAACCCTAAGTCAGCAATTGCTCGCATTAGCGGTACAGGTAGGTCAAAGTCGTGAAAGCGAGTTTTACCTTCTGCAACAGGTACTTCAAACTGAGATAGATCCCAGTCGCTGTTCACTACTGGGGCTTTCGATTTGTTAGCACTAGACTGATTTTTTACCACGTATTACTCACTATATTGGCAGCTAGTTAAACACTGCCTGATAAACACCATTTTTTGTGCGGAGAATGCTAACACTTTCATCCAACACTTGCTCATAAATTAGCCATTAGTAAAATTAATCTGCAACTTTTTAAACTACCCTCGGTCACAGTAGGCGCAAATAAAAATATTCGGATTAGACATATGCAAGTACTAGCGGCTCTTTACTACCAAACACACTACAAGCTGTTTAATAGTTTACGTCACTTGGACGGACTACCAGCTTTAGCTTTACGCTTATATTTAGTGCCTATCTTCTGGATGGCGGGCAATCAAAAGCTTAATAATATAGACAGCACTGCAGAATGGTTTGGCAATTCAGAGTGGGGCTTAGGCTTGCCCGCGCCTGAATTATTGGCATATTTGGCCACTTACACGGAAGTTATAGGTGCAGTATTACTGCTTTCTGGTTTAGCTGTGCGTTGGATAGCGGTGCCATTAATGGTCACTATGATTGTGGCCGCTATAAGCGTTCACTGGGATAATGGCTGGGCAGCAATTGCTGACTCAAGTAGTGACGAAATTTCTTCTCGACTCAATGCCGCCAAAAGCGTGTTACAAGAAAATGCTAATTATCGCTGGATAACCGAAAAGGGTAATTTGGTAATATTAAATAACGGTATTGAATTCTCAATCACCTATTTTATTATGCTGCTGGCGCTATTTTTTAGTGGCGGGGGTAGATACTTCAGCGTTGATTACTGGCTGGATAAATCTTTCAGAAATACTAATTAAACAATCCAAGGCCCGCTATCAACGGCCCTGTTAAGGTGATTCTGGTTATTCTTTACTAGCGGCAAATTGGGCAAGCATCTTTTTTTGCGACCGCCAACAGCTGCCATTGGTGTGCTTTAGCATCAAACATCATCAGCTTGCCAGCTAAGGTGGCGCCTATCCCAACGATTACCTTAAGGGCCTCTAAAGCCATGGCGCTGCCGATAACCCCTAGTAGCGGCGACACTACGCCACTTTCGGCGCAGCTTAAATTTTGCTCCGAGGAAGAGGTATAAATACATTGATAACATGCTGCGGATTCGAGCCTCGAATCAAATACCGCAACCTGCCCCTCCCAAGCAATAGCAGCACCACTTATCAGCGGCTTTTTGGCAGCGACACAAGCACCGTTAACGGCCAGTCGTGATTCAAGATTATCAGTGGCATCTATCACTAGGTCAGCCTGTAAAATCTGCTCCGCCAGCTCATTCGCAGCTAAGCGACGAGGAATACATTCTATCTCAACATGAGGATTCAGCGCCGCAATACTAGCCCTGGCAGAGTCTACCTTAGCCACGCCGACATCATCAGTCGTATGTATAATTTGGCGCTGCAGGTTACTTAAATCAACCTTATCATCATCAACTAACACCAAGTTACCGATGCCTGACGCCCCTAGATACATCGCAACTGCGCTGCCTAACCCGCCTAAACCGATTAACAATACCTTCGCTTCTTTTAACTGCTGCTGACCGACAATATCTATATCGTCAAGCATAATATGACGGCTATAACGCAGTAACTCTTGATCTGACAGCATCATAATCATTACCTCAGGCTTTTACACCGACTGTTATCCGGTCTTGACCCGCTAAATCTTGGTAGCAGCAAATATCAACAAACTCAGTTTGTTTAAACAACTGACTAACTGCTTGTTTTTGATCATAGCCATGCTCAACCATCAACGCACCCCCAGTGTGCAGATAATGAGGCGCTTGATGAATAATTATTCGCAAATCATCTAGCCCATCAATCCCGCCAATCAAGGCTCTTACTGGCTCAAAACGAACATCACCTTGGGTCAGATGTGGATCATCAGCTGCTATATAAGGTGGATTACTGACAATCAGATCAAACAATCCAGATACCTCAGTATACCAACTGCTTAGGATAAAGCTTACATTGCCAATGTTATTTCTAGCCGCATTGTTTTTAGCTAACCCAACCGAGGCTTGATCAATGTCCACACCCAACACTTCGCTCACAGGCAGCTCTTTAGCAAGCGCCAAAGCTATGGCACCAGAACCTGTTCCTAGGTCTACAATTTTACTGTGCGCCTTAGCTGATAAAAATATCAGTGCCTGCTCTACTAACAATTCAGTCTCTGGCCGAGGTATGAGGGTGGTAGGGGAAACACTTAAATCAAGCGACCAGAAACCCTGCTGCTTAATTAAATAGGCAATCGGCTCACCGTGCTTACGCCGCTCGACTAAACTGCCAAAAGCTGCTAATTGCTCTTCAGTTAACTCACGCTCAGGCCAAGTAATCAGGAAGGTTCTAGATTGTTCTATGCAAGAAGCCAACAATAGCTGTATGTCGAGTTGTGCGCTATCACTTACGCCAAGCAACTCTTCACTCCGCTTAAGACACTGCGCAATAGTGGTCACTTTACTCGCCTAGTGCAGCCAACAAATCAGCTTGATGCTCATTAATCAAAGGCTGAACAATATCGTCTAATGATCCTTCAGTGACTTCATCAAGCTTGTATAAGGTCAAATTAATACGATGATCGGTAACCCGGCCCTGAGGATAATTATAAGTGCGAATACGCTCAGAGCGATCACCACTCCCAACTAAAGAACGTCGTTCATCGGACTGCTCTTTGTCTTGCGCTTCTTGCGCACTAGACAACAACCTAGCTTGTAATAAAGACATCGCCCTTGCTTTGTTTTTGTGTTGCGAGCGCTCATCTTGGCATTCAACCACAGTACCCGTTGGGATATGGGTTAGGCGAATAGCCGAGTCAGTTTTGTTTACGTGCTGACCACCGGCACCAGATGCTCGAAACGTATCAACTCGCAAATCGGCTTTATTGATTTCGATCGCACCGATTCCTTCTACTTCAGGTAACACCGCCACAGTACAAGCTGACGTGTGGACACGTCCTTGCGACTCTGTTTCTGGCACTCGCTGTACCCGATGCGCGCCGGACTCAAACTTCAGCCGTGAATAGACATCTTTACCTGCTAGCCGCACGATTATTTCTTTGTAGCCCCCATGTTCTCCTCTGCGTTCACTAATGACTTCTACCTGCCATTTTTGCAAATCCGCATAGCGACTATACATCCTAAATAAATCACCAGAAAAAATTGCAGCCTCATCACCGCCGGTACCCGCCCGTATTTCTAAAAATACATTAGCACCGTCCAGCTCGTCTTTTGGCAACAGTAGCACTTGTAATTCTTGTTCAAGAGCTGCGCTGGTTTGTTTGGCATCCTTAATTTCTTCTTCAGCCATTTCACGCATATCTGCATCACCGTCTTTTAGTAAGCTGGCGGCCTCTTCAATGTCTGATTGGGCTGACACATAACGCTCAAAGCACTGAACCACTGGCTCGATCTCAGAATACTCCATCGACAGCGCGCGAAACTTATTCTGCTCAGAAATCACCCCCGGATCACTCAGCAATGCACCGATCTCTTCATACCGCTCAGATAAGCCTTCTAATTTGGCTACTATTGATAATTTCATTCTGTCTCACTATTGTTTTGTTCAAACTCGCCATCGCCAAATTCAGTTAAATCATATAGCTCTTGGCTTAGTTTAATAAATTCCTCTCGCCCATCAGCACTAGCTTGCTTCATTTTGATGCTAGGCCCGTGCAATAACTTGTTGGTTAGCGTTTTAGCAAACTGCTGTAATACCTGCTGCGCGTCATCACCCTTCGCTATCATTTTTAGCGCCTTGTCCAACTCAGCATCACGCATACTCTCGCCTTGTTGGCGAAACGCCCTAACAGTAGATACTGCCGACATGCTTTTTTGTCGCTTAGCGTATTCTGCCACCGCTGCCGCGACAATCTCTTCCGCCTTGCTTGCTTCGCTGACACGACTTTGCTTATTCTCTTCTACGATGCCCCGCAAATCATCAATTGAGTATAAATACACGTCAGCCAAATCACCGACTTCACGCTCGATATCTCGCGGCACAGCAATATCCACCATAAAAATAGGTTTATGTCGCCGTCGCTTTAATGCCGACTCTACCGCACCTTTACCTAGAATAGGTAACTGACTACCAGTAGAGGAAATAACAATATCAGCATGATCTAACTGCTCAGGTATTTCAGCCAACAATACCGCCTCAGCAGAAAATCGATCTGCCAATTGTTTAGCTCTGCCCAAAGTTCGGTTCGCAACAACTATTTTGCCGACACCATTTTGTGACAAATGACTGGCTACTAATTCTATCGTTTCCCCTGCACCTATTAGCAAAGCGCTAGTACCTTTTAAATCGCTAAAAATATGCTTAGACAAGCCCACCGCGGCATAGGCCACCGATACGGGATTTTCGCCAATAGCGGTATCCGTTCTCACTTTTTTAGCAGCTGAAAAGCAATGCTGGAATAGCCGACTAAGCTCACTGCCGACCGTACCAAGCTCCAACGCCACACTATAAGCAGACTTTATTTGACCAAATATTTGTGGCTCGCCCAAAACCATTGAATCCAAGCCAGCGGCAACATTGATAACATGACTAACCGCATCTAGTTCAGTTAAACAATAACAGTATTCTGTAAGTTCATTTTTCTCAATACCATGAAAACTACTTAGCCATTCAAGTACGCAATTTTCACTGGCATTGTCATCAATCACCGCAAAAACTTCAGTGCGATTACAGGTAGATAGTAATATCACCTCACTCATCTGCCCATTAGCTTGAGCATCAGCTAGCGCTGCCTCCATCTGATCGGCAGCCAAAGCAACACGCTCACGCACCACCAATGGCGCCGAGTCATGGTTCATACCAACAGCTATCAACCTCATGAATAAAAAGCCTGTAAGGGCATGGAACAAATACCTACTAACAACATCTAAAACTCAACAAACGCAGTTGTACTGCCCCTAAATGAACGACATTCTACCAATACCTAATGCCAAGTGCATGATATGAATACACTATTTACCGTGTTTAGCATGAACACCTTAAGCACTAATTAGGTCTATAATGACTACCTTGACGAATTTTAGCCCAAACAGCAGACTATCAATGCCCCTATACAAGCTAGCTAGCGCCCTACTTATCGTTTTGAGTCTCATTGGCTGTGCCAGTAAAGAGACTATTACTCAAGATGAGCCTCCGACACTGCCAATTGAAGTAGAACCGTTTAGTGATGACAGCTTATATGCTTTATTAGAAGCAGAGTTTTCGGGCCATCGTGGCCATTTCACCAAGGCTTCAGCTATATATCGACAGCAAGCACTGGCTTTAGATGATACAGAACTGCTATCAAGAGCCACCAAGCTTGCACTATTTAATGAAGAAAATGCAGCGGCAGAAGAGCTTGCCTATCGCTGGTTACAAAAACAACCCACCGATCAAACCGCCAAACAACTTTATGCCTCTTCATTGTCGCAGCAAGGTAAATTAGATCTAGCGTTAACCCAGATGCTGGCACTGTATAGCAACGGGCATCAACAAAACTTTATTTTACTGGCCGCCGAAGCAGCTGAGACTTACCCGAAACAAGTTCCAAAACTGATCCCTAGCATAGAGACCGCTACAATCGACTATCCTGATGAAATTCAGTTTTTGCTGGCGCTAGGTATCTTACAAACAAAGGTAGATTCACAAATTGCTATCGCGACTATCATAAGAGCACAACAACTTGATCCAAACTCGGTACATGCGGTGAGTATTGAAGCGAAGATATTACAGCAAGACGGGGAAATTGATGGGGCACGGGAGCGGCTCAAACAATCTATTGACGATGGCGTTGATAACTTTGCGCTACAAGTTCAATACGCTAGGTTGCTGGCACGAGAAGATATTATTGCTGGCCGTGCCTACTTGATGGAACTACATGAGGAGCAGCCGAGCAATATTGATACTCTATATTCCTTGGCATTAATCAACAAGCAATTGAAGCTATGGGGCGATGCGGAAGATAACTTCCAACAATTAGTTAGTTTGCATGCACATATCAATGAGTCACACTATTATTTAGGGCTGTTAGCACAAAGAAGTAGTGCTATGAATAAAGCGGCCACCCACTACCAACAAATTGGCCCAGGTAATAAGTATTTGCCCGCAGTCAGCCGGCTTAATGAACTATGGCAAACCGATTTGTCAAAGCTACAGACCTATATGGCTAAGCAGCGCAGTTTATACCCCAGTGAAAAAATAGCTTTATATCTAATAGAAACTGAAACCTTGCTGATAGACGAGAATTACGCTTTAGCGCACCAGCTGTTGAGCCAAGCTATTATTGAAAACCCTGAAAACAACACTCTACGCTACAGCCGGTCTTTAGTCAGCGACAAGCGCGCCGACATCAAGCTAATTGAAGAAGACCTGCGGGCAATATTAGAGGACAGGCCTGAACATGCTGCTACGCTAAATGCATTGGGTTACAGCTTAACTAACTATACTACCCGCTACGATGAAGCTTTAACGCTGATAAGAAAAGCGTTAAAAAATAAGCCTGGTGATCCCGCAATTTTAGATTCATTAGGATGGACGTACTATCAGCAAGGCAATATAAAAACTGCATTAATCTATTTAGTAGAAGCTTACAAGCGCCAGCCGGACCCAGAAATTGCCGCCCATTTAGGCGAGGCACTATGGAGTCAAAATCAACAACAGAAAGCTATGCAAATATGGCGCCAGGCGTTAATCAACCACCCTGACCATGAGTTAATTACTAGCACCATGAATCGCCTAAAAGCTATAACACCATAATGTCTCTAATCAAAAAAACCTTCTTTTTTACTGTCGTAGCATTACTGCTCAGTGCCTGCGCCTCAAATCAGCGCGCTACAGTGCAACAAACGAGCGCTGATCAGCAAAATAACAGCTTAGCATCGTTAGGTACTTGGGAAATCGAAGGGAAAATAGCTTTTCGTGGCCCCAGTGACAACCACAGCGGATATCTTAACTGGCAACAAGCCAATGGCACTTACACTATTCGAATACATGGTCCTTTAGGCCAAGGCAATAGGGAAATAATCGGCAATGACAATCATGTAGAATTAAGGCTGGCCAATGGCACATTTAAATCTGACCAACCTGAACAGTTTTTATATCAACATACTGGCTGGGTCTTACCGATTAATGAACTGCCATATTGGGTTAAAGGTCAAGCAGCGCCAATCGCCAAGATTACTCACATAGAACAAGATATTTATATCACTGAGTTAAGCCAAAACGACTGGAATATTAGTTATTCAAAGCATCAACTGATTAACTCTATATGGTTACCAGGGAAAATCACTATTAGTAAAGGCCGGCACAAAGTGATTATATTAGCCAAAAAATGGAAACTACCCAACTGATGTCTGCCCTGCAAACACTGATCGCACCTGCTCCAGCCAAGTTAAATTTATTTCTGCATATTACGGGCCGTAGGCCAAATGGCTATCACGAGCTACAAACTCTGTTTCAATTGATTGATTATGGCGACGAATTGCAATTTGAGCTAACCAGCAATGGCATTATTCGGTTAGCCGACAACCTTGCTGGCGTAGCGGCAGCTGACAACCTGGTCTATCGTGCGGCATCAGCGCTTAAACAATGCGCTAACGTAAGTCATGGAGCAACTATTAGACTGCATAAAAAACTTCCCACCGGAGGCGGCTTAGGCGGCGGCAGTAGCGATGCTGCAACGACTTTACTGGCGCTAAATAAGCTCTGGCACTGCGGCTTGTCACTAAGTGAATTAGCCTCTATTGCCCTGACACTGGGAGCTGATGTGCCGGTGTTTATACTTGGCCGCACCGCTTGGGCTGAGGGCATTGGCGAAAAACTCACTCCAGTAGTTATACCCGCTAAATGGTATCTGGTAATTCACCCCAAAATAATGGTGTCTACAGCAGCTGTTTTTGGTCACAAAAATTTGACACGAAACAGCCAAGCCATTACATTAGCGGCCTTTCTGGAGGGGCAAGGTCGCAACGACTGTGAATCAGTGGTTCGCAGCAAGTTTCCAGCTGTTGATAAAGCCTTAAATTGGCTATGTCAATACGCTAAACCAAGCCTAACAGGAACAGGTGCATGTATATTTGCTGAGTTCTCCAACAAGGAGTCCGCGCAAACGGTTTTAGCAGATTTACCGCTAGCCTGGCAGGGTTTTATAGCTTGTGGAGTTAATTCATCTCCAGCGCATAGCGCACTAGGTTATTAAATACTGCAAAGAGAAGTACTATTGGGGCGTCGCCAAGCGGTAAGGCACTGGGTTTTGATCTCAGCATGCGCAGGTTCGAATCCTGCCGCCCCAGCCATATTTACAGTCTTGCACTAAATTTTAGCGGCAGGATGAGAACCTAGTTTTCAAAGAAAACAGTTGGTTCGACAAATGCGAAGCATTTGAATGCCAGAGCAAAGCGACGGCAGTAATAGAGAGAACATTCATCCATAAGCGGTAACATAGATACCACCTCTAAAAATAATAGGAATCCTCCAGTGTCAAAACTTATGGTTTTTACGGGCAACGCCCACCCTCAATTAGCTCAAGAAGTAGCCAAAGAACTTTCAATCCGTCTTGGCGATGCTGACGTTGCTAAGTTCAGCGATGGCGAAATTTCGGTAGAGATTAATGAAAATGTGCGCGGCAAGGATGTTTTTATTATCCAGCCAACGTCAGCGCCAACCAACTCAAATTTAATGGAATTGCTATTTATGGCCGACGCGTTGCGCCGTGCTTCAGCCGCTCGAATCACTGCAGTAATACCCTACTTTGGTTATGCCCGCCAAGATCGTCGCGTGCGGTCTGCACGGGTACCTATCAGCGCCAAACTAGTTGCCGACATGATTGCAAAAGCAGGTGTGGACAGAGTACTGACCGTTGACTTGCATTCTGAACAGATCCAAGGCTTTTTCGATATTTCAGTAGATAACATTTATGGCTCACCAGTATTGCTTGACGATATTGAGCGCCGGAACTATGACAATTTAATGGTTGTATCACCAGACATAGGTGGCGTAGTGCGCGCACGTGCATTAGCCAAGCAGCTAAACGATGCCGAGCTGGCCATTATCGATAAGCGTCGCCCTAAAGCTAATGTTTCAGAAGTGATGAATATTATCGGTGAAGTGGAAGGCCGCACCTGTATTTTGATGGATGATATGGTCGATACCGCAGGTACTTTGTGTTCTGCTGCCAAAGCATTAAAAGATGGTGGCGCAGCGCGCGTTGTCGCTTACTGTACGCACCCTGTTTTATCAGGCAAGGCAATAGACAATATAAATAACTCTGAACTTGATGAGCTAGTGGTAACCGACACTATCCCACTGAGCGAGCAAGCTAGACACTGCACCAAGATCAGACAACTGAGCATGGCGAAATTACTTGCCGAAGCAATGCGTCGAGTGCGTAACGAAGAATCTATCAGCGCGATGTTTCGTTAAGAACATTCGCTCCTAGATACCATTAACCAAGAAACCAAACACCTGGTCGCGGGCGGTTTCTTTAAACAAAGGAGACAACGATGTCAGATAATATCGTTATCCAAGCAACAGCTAGAACAGACTTAGGGAAAGGAGCGAGCCGCCGCCTTCGTCGGATTTCTGGATTAATGCCAGCTATCATTTATGGCGGTAAGAAAAAGCCAGAGTCTATCTCAATTCCGCATAAAGACATGATTAAAGCGGCTGAGAACGAAGCATTGTTCTCGTCAGTTATTGATGTCGATGTAGAAGGCAAAATCAGCCATGTAATTATTAAAGACTTACAACGTCATCCAGCCAAGCAAATCATTCAGCACGTAGATTTTTTACGCGTAGATATGAAGAAAGCGTTAACTGTACATGTGCCACTTCACTTCATTAACGAAGATAAGTGTCACGGCGTTAAAATGGAAGGCGGCCGTGTTCAGCACAGCATGGTAGAAATTGAAGTTAGCTGCCTGCCTAAAGATCTTCCTGAGTATATTGAAGTAAATATGGAAGATGCTGCTTTAGGAACAATTATCCACATCTCGGATATTAAACTTCCTAAAGGTGTTGAAAGCGTAGCCTTGTCTCACGGTGAAGATCACGATCTTCCGGTAGCATCTATTGTTGCGCCTAAAGGTGGTGACGAGCTAGATGATGCGTCAGTTGAAGCAGCTGGTGATGAAGCAGCAACAGAGGGTGGCGAGGAGTAAATCCTTTCCCCCTTTAGAGAGGCCCTAGCGTGAGTGACGAGGTTAAGCTAATTGTAGGCTTGGGAAATCCAGGTCTTGATTATGCCGACACCCGCCACAACGCTGGGGCTTTTTTTGTGGCTGAGATTGCACGTCAGTACAATTGCACATTACAGCTGGAAACAAAATTTTTTGGTCATGGTGCTAAATTTGTTGTTAACAACAGAGACGTCCGCCTACTAATACCTAGCACTTTTATGAATTTAAGCGGCCAAGCGATTGCTGCCGTTGCTAACTTTTATAAAATTGATACAAAAAATATTTTGGTTGCCCACGACGAACTTGATATAGCACCGGGGACCTTAAAATTAAAACAAGGTGGCGGCCATGGGGGCCACAACGGTTTGCGAGACACCATTAGTAAGCTTGGTAATAACAAAGATTTTCAACGTCTTCGTATTGGTATTGGTCATCCAGGCCACGCCAGTAAAGTTATCGGCTATGTGCTTAAAAAAGCGCCCGCTAATGAGTACCAACAGACCGAAGATGCAATAAGCGAGGCCGTAAAATGGCTGCCCGAAATATGCTCTGGCGAAAGTAACGACTGGGCCAAAGCAATGAATCACTTACACAGCTTTACAGCGCAATAGGATGTCACATGGGTTTTAACTGCGGGATTGTCGGTCTACCAAACGTAGGCAAATCAACATTATTTAATGCCCTAACCAAAGCAGGGATTGACGCAGAAAATTTCCCTTTCTGTACTATAGAGCCTAATTCAGGAATTGTACCGGTACCTGATCCGCGTCAAGATAAGCTCGCAGAGATTGTTAAACCTCTAAAAACTATCGCTACTACCATGGAGTTTGTAGATATTGCAGGGCTAGTAGAAGGTGCTTCAAAAGGTGAAGGCTTAGGCAATCAGTTTCTAGCAAACATACGTGAGACAGACGCTATTGCTCATGTTGTGCGCTGTTTTGCTGATGACAACGTTATTCATGTTTCTAACAAGATAGACCCTGCCGATGACATAGAGGTAATTAATACTGAGCTAGCCCTTGCCGACTTAGAGAGCTGTGAAAAACAACTACAACGAGTAGCTCGGGTAGCCAAAGGCGGCGACAAAGACTCCATAGCCCAAAAAGCGGTATTAGAAAAATTGATCCCTCACCTAAATGAAGGCTTGCCAGCTAGAGCTATGTCATTTAATGAGATGGAACAAAAAGTTA
Source organism: uncultured Cellvibrionales bacterium (assembly GCA_963933215.1). Lineage (GTDB taxonomy): Bacteria > Pseudomonadota > Gammaproteobacteria > Pseudomonadales > CAWVSB01 > CAWVSB01. Next base: position 140,581 of record CAWVSB010000001.1, on the reverse strand, counting down.
TCCCAAGCCTGCATCTACTTACCATTAAACCCACCATGTATATCGCTAATGTTGATGAAGATGGCTTTGAAGATAATGAGTACTTAGACAAACTTAGAGAAATAGCCGCCGCAGAAAACGCCATCGTGGTGCCAGTTTGCAATAAGCTAGAAGCAGAAATAGCGGAATTAGATGCCGAAGAAGCAAGCGAGTTTTTAGCAGACCTAGGCATGGCAGAGCCTGGTTTAAACAGAGTTATTCGTGCCGGCTACGAACTACTAGAGTTACAAACTTACTTTACTGCTGGAGTTCAAGAAGTACGCGCATGGACAGTGCCCATAGGCGCAACAGCACCTCAAGGCGCGGGCGTAATCCACACCGACTTTGAAAAAGGTTTTATTCGTGCTGAAGTTGTTGGTTATGACGACTTCGTAGCAAACAATGGCGAACAAGGCGCTAAAGATGCTGGTCGCTGGCGACTGGAAGGTAAAGACTACATACTGCAAGATGGCGATGTAGTCCACTTCAGATTTAATGTCTAAGTACATTTAGATCGCGCATACTTCTTGACAATATTAAGTCAAAACGGGAGAATGCGCCCGTCTTTACTTAGGTTAAAATAACCATATAGTAAATATTGGCAAGGTAGCTCAGCTGGTTAGAGCACATCACTCATAATGATGGGGTCAGTGGTTCAAATCCACTTCTTGCTACCACTATTCTAAAAGCCTCATCTACCGATGAGGCTTTTTTTATGGCTGCTGTGTCGACTCTTCCCTAGGATTATAGTCCTGCTCAAGTTAGCTCTTATTGGATTAACAATGACTTCCTAAACTTACGCTATAAAAATCAGCTTAGTCGTAGTGGCGATCTGGTCAGGCTTATTTATATTGCCATATTGATGATTAGCCATTGAACTTGCACCGGTTATAGTAAACTTACCATCCAACAGACATAATCTTGACTACCAATGAAATACTTGCCAACTGTTTTCATATGTATTGGATTTAGCGCATCAGTATCACTGCCATCGTTATTTTTATTATAACAATAGCAGCCCGATTTACAGACATAAAAAAAGCTATCAAAAGACAGCCTTCTAAAATACTTAAACCACTAACCAGTTTTCTTTAGTAGACCATTGTCAGTCAATTCCTCAATACTCACACCAAAACTATTTTCAGGATGCACCTTTTTAATTAAAAAGTTCGAACCTTTAGGTTTACTGTGCACTTTTTCTAGATCAATCACCATCGGGTTAATAACCTTTAAGTCGTTATCACGAACAACCAGTACCCTGGGTAAATGTTTGTGACGGTAGTTCCTATCCATTACTACCGCAATACTCCCATTTTGCAGCTCTACAATACTGCCTGGTGGATATAGGCCAATGCAGCGAATAAAAGCTTGCGCCAGCTCAGGTTCAAACTGGCTATTTTTCCCTTGATAAATCACTTTAAGTGCTTCTAATGATGACGATGTTTGCTTATAGCTAGAGCTATTAGTTAATACATCATAGGTCTCAACAATTGAGACAATCATGGCATAGCGCGGAATAGCCGAACCTTTTAGCCCGCGCGGATAACCAGATCCGTCAAACTTTTCATGATGACTGTAAGCAACATCAACTACTGACGGCGGCAGCTTACCTTGGCCCATCATAATGTCCCTACCAAACCCAGCATGCTCTCTAATACCCTTTAGCTCAGCGTCGGTAATGTCTGATTTCGAATGAGCCTTTTCTGCTAACTGTTCTGACAATTGCATGATACCAACGTCATGGAGTAATCCAGCCATACCTAAGCTAACAAGTTCATCCCGACCTAAACCTAAATAACGACCGAATGACACACCCAAGATACAAACACTCAGCGAGTGGTTTTCTAGGCCGAATGACGACTCTTCCATCCGAGTAAGCCAGAGCAAGGCGTCGGTATTTTGCAAAATACCATCAACACATTCAGCAACAGTTTCTTTAACTTTTTTAACATCAATGCCACCGCCAAGGCGCACTTGATCGAGTACACCTTTGGTAATTTTAGAGGCATTACTATAAGTTTTACTGGCGGCAGCCAACTCTACTTGAGTTGCCTTTGCATCGCTGTATTTTACTTGACCTGGAGCTCGAACACGCTTACCCGCTTGCTTCGGCGCAACCCTTTTTTGCCTGAGGGTATCAACATAAACATATTCGCAATATTTGGTAACTTCAGTCAACTCATCGTCACTGCTAACATAAAACCCTTGAACTAAAAAAGGGGTTTCCAGCCACGGTTTATCTAGGCGTGAGATATACATACCTACCTGCAACTGCGAAACAGGCGTTTTTACCGAATGGCGGCTGGATTGTAGTTTGCCAGCAGGGCGCGGTTTATTGGCGCGTTTTTTCAACGTTTCTTTTTCTTTCGTCTTATTTTTACCAAACCAGCCTGTGAACATCAATTTGTGACCAAGTAACGCAATAATTAATATTTGGAGAGACGAATATACCGTGGTATTACGCAGATAAAAAGCACTAAAAACGTCTACCAAGCCTTAATCCTATTCAGTTTTTATATATTCTGACATTTTAGTGTCCTTTCGCCATATCTAAAGCTAAATCTTCGATCATATCCTCTTGCCCGCCAACAGTTCGACGCCGGCCAAGTTCTACTAAGATATCTCTTGAAGACAAGCCATATTTGGCGGCAGCGCGCTGAGCAAACAACAAAAATGAAGAATACACTCCTGCATAGCCAAGCGTTAAGGCATCTCGATCAATCCGAATCGGCCTATCCATAAGCGGCGTTACTAAGTCCTCTGCAACATCCATTATCTTGTACAAATCGACACCTGTCTCAGCACCCATACGATCCAAAACCGCTACAAACACCTCCAATGGGGTGTTCCCAGCGCCAGCTCCCAAACCTGCAGCTGAGCCGTCAATACGATTTGCCCCAGCATCGACTGCCGCCAATGAGTTAGCAATACCCATCGCCATATTATGATGACCATGGAATCCTAGCTCGGTATCTGTCTTAAGCTCTTGGCGCAGCAGCCCGATGCGACTAGTGACATGATCAGGCAGCATATAACCGGCGGAGTCGGTGCAATAAATACAATTGGCTCCGTAACTCTCCATCAATAGCGCTTGCTGTAATAGCTCCTCTGGCTCGATCATATGAGCCATCATCAAAAAACCCACTGTATCGACACCCATAGAACTTGCCATACCGATATGCTGTTCAGATACATCGGCTTCAGTGCAGTGGGTAGCAACACGAATAGTGGTAACACCGCAATCAACTGCCATTTTAAGATGGTCAATAGTTCCAATGCCCGGTAACAACAATGCAGATATTTTTGCCGTATTAACCGCCCTCACGCAAGCCGTTAAATACTCTTCATCGCTATGCGCAGGAAAACCATAGTTAACCGACGCGCCACCCAAGCCATCACCATGGGTAACCTCAATCAATGGGATACCGGCTTCATCTAAGCCTTTTGATATGGCTACCATTTCATTTAATGAAATCTGATGTTGCTTAGGATGCATACCATCACGGAGACACATATCGTGCAGAGTAACTTTCTTTGCCGTTAGATCCATAACTACCTCACTTAACTTTTTACAGCGGTCGGTACAAACCGACCGGCGATGATTTCTTCAGCATACATTTCTGCGGTGCGCAGACCAGCAGCCGTCATAATATCTAAGTTACCTGCATATTTCGGAAGAAAATCACCCAAACCTTCAACCTCCATGTAAATAGTCACTCTATTGCCATCAAATACTGGACCGTTTTTCAGTACATAACCCGGCACATATTTCTGTACCTCTTTAATCATGTCTTTGACTGACTGAGTGATAGCTACTTGATCTGGCTCATCTTTGGTTAAGCAATGAATTGTGTCGCGCATAATTAATGGCGGCTCTGCAGGGTTAATAACTATAATGGCTTTACCTTTATCTGCCCCACCTACTTTTTCTATTGCACCGGCAGTTGTGCGAGTAAACTCATCAATATTTTTACGCGTACCAGGGCCTGCGGACTTAGATGCTACTGTGGCTACTATTTCGCCATAAGTAACATGCTGAACACGACTCACTGCAGCGACTATTGGTATCGTTGCCTGACCGCCACAGGTCACCATATTTACATTCATCGCCTGAGCAGCAACCGCATCGTCAATATTTACCGACGGCACACAGTACGGTCCAATTGCAGCAGGCGTAAGATCAATCATAACCGCCCCCCTTTCATTAACCTTACGTGAGTTCTCCGCATGAACATAAGCAGACGTCGCATCAAACACAATTTGCACTCCATCAGCTTCGATCTCCGGTAACATACCGTCTAAACCGTCAGCAGTTACTTTTAAACCCATTTTTTTAGCGCGAGCTAAGCCTGGCGATTCAGGGTCTACGCCAATCATCCACAATGGCTCTATCACATCGCTGCGCATAGCTTTTACTAACAAATCTGTACCGATATTACCCGGACCAATTATTGCTGCTTTAATTTTCTTACTCATCGCTGAAACCACATTATATGAATTTGATAGATGTTATACCTACGCCCACTAATTCCATCTCCATGAAATCACCAGCTATAACTGGTTCTAGGGGCACTAATGAACCGGACAAAATAATCTCATAGGCTTTGAGTGGAATGCCAAATTCACCCAATGTATTAGCCAACCAAGCAACTGCGGTTAGCGGGTTACCCTGCACTGCACTGCCAAAGCCTTCACTAAGTGGCTGACCATTTTTCTTCACCACTACTTTTAAGTTTGGCAAATCAAAATCATGCGGATCAACCGCTATATCACCTAAGACAAAAACACCACATGAAGCATTGTCTGCCACGGTGTCTTGTATTTTTATTTTCCAATCATCAATCCTAGAGTCAACAATTTCAAAGCAAGGGATGATCGCCTCTGTTGCGGCTAACACATCAGTTTCAGTAATGCCCGGGCCAATCAAGTCATGCTTAAGTCTAAAAGCAATTTCGGCCTCCGCCCTAGGCTGAATCATAGCACTGGCAATTGAAACTTCAGCGCCGCTAGGATATTGCATAACATTAGTTAAAAAACCAAAATCGGGTTGAAATACTCCCAACATATCTTGCACGGGCTTACTGGTTACACCAATTTTTTTGCCAACAATTTTCTCATTATCGTTATCAATTCGCTTATTAACCATACCTAATGAAATATGATAAGCATCAGCAATAGTAATATCTGCAAACCTATCAGTTAATGGTGATATCGTTTTTTGAGTTCGCAAAGCTTGATAAAGCTCTTCGCTCAGTTGATTAATCTTATTTTTATCCAACATCAAACCTATCCATTCACTAAAAAATCTAATGCTGCTCGGTTGAATAAATCTTGGTGCTCAACCATTACCCAATGGCCGCAGTTGGACACCAATATTATGCGTATATTTTTACATTTTTTACCAAGTTTCATAATACCTGTCTCAGGCATCATATTTTCGTTAAGCCCCCACATGACTAAAATGGGACTCTCAATCTCGCCTAACCTATCTTCCATATTAGGCACCACCATGGTCTTGATAACCTGAGGGTTTTGAGTTTTCATCACCTCAAATCGCTCTGCAACAAGATTGTCAGTAACAACATGCTGTTGATGTACCAACGCATCACTAATAAAATTCTTCATTTTTTCTAGAGTCATTGGCTCAGCAGACATAAAAGTCTCACGCATCACCTGCATGCCGGGCATAGTAAAATACGACTCTTGCTGCTCGATACCGCCAGGCGCCATTAATAATATTTTATTGGTTTGCCGAGGGTAGTCTAAAGCAAATTTAATCGCTATTGCGCCACCCAGTGAATTGCCAATCAAGTGACAGCTGCTAATACCTTCACCATCTAGCAGCTGCTTTATACATTGCACAAACAGATCAAGGTGATAATCGATATCTTCTGGTTTATCGGAAAAACCATAGCCAAGTAGGTCAGGAACAATAACTCGGTAACCGCTATCAACTAGATATGGATAATTGCCTTTAAAGTTACTATGCCCACTGGCGCCCGAGCCACTACCATGTAAAAAAACAACAACAGGCCCCTTACCGTAATCAAGATAATGAATAGTCTGCCCGTTGTCTAAAGCAGCATATTTTCCTTCTGGCAAATAGTCCTTGGCGCTCATCTAACTCTCCGCAATGGTTAACCGCGTTATAACGATGTGAGTTAGCCATAATAGCGAAGATAGACCACCGATATGATTAATCTAGCTTAATGTGAAATTATAAGTTTAGTATAATGGATAATCAGGGAGAGAGGCTTAGCTATCAGCCTTAGACCCGCCTAAGCACTGGGGCGAATCAGGCGCCTGCTCATTTACTTGCACCCATTCTTCTGCAGTATACAAATGCATAGTCAAAGCATGTACCTCGCCAGCTAGCTCTGCCGCCAACGTTTTGTAGACCGACTGATGACGCGCAACCTTACGCTTATTGCGCAACTCGTCACTAACCAATGTCAGCTTAAAGTGGGTTTCAGAATCAGCAGGTACGCTATGCATATGACTCTCATTCTCCACTAGTAAATAGGTGGGCAAGAAGTCTGCATTAATTTTACGTTCTATCGATTGTTGTATTTTCATAACTGTTTTAGCCTAAGCTTGAATAATCAATATAACATGTTGCACCAACAGTGTAGGGCGCCGCTGCAGCATAATCTGCAAAGTCATCACTATACTTAAAGCATTCGACTAAATCAGAGTTAGCAAGAAGTACCCGAACGAACTATACAACCTTGGTGACAACATGCAAAACAAATAGCTGCCAACTATATATACGAGATAGTTCGTATATATCAGGTCTGCACAAATGCCCCAGCCTATCCGCACTTAAATAGGTAACGTCGATAATGATTAGGCTAACACTAGAGCTATGCCGCTAGCTGTAAAGATGAAGACTGCCTACGCATGCATGAATTGGCTCAACTTCTTGTCATTAGATCGATGACTATCGACATAGATAAAGTGATCTTACTAATAATTGGGGCCCCAGTAAAAGACCGAAATCGCACTAATTCATCAGTTTAAAATCAATCACTTTAGCGCCAATAGGTTTTTTGACAGCGTCACGTTCTCCTGCTAGAGATAATACTTTTAGGCGGGCTTGAGCTAAATCGTTAATTTCAAACAGTTGATTAATTTCATCTAGAAAATTTACTACTTCACTCCAAGTAATATTTTCTTCCTTTGCACCCATAATCATGGGATGAGATGTACGAAACACATACTCTCCTATCAGCAACTCTTCATATAATTTTTCACCTGGGCGAAGACCGCAGAATTCAATTTCAATATCGCCATCCATCTCATCAGACTTAACTTTTAAACCAGATAGACGAATCATTTTTTCGGCCAAATCTAGAATTCGAACCGACTCCCCCATATCCAGTAAAAACACTTCTCCGCCTCTACCTATTGAACCCGCTTGGATAACTAACTGAGCGGCCTCTGGAATTGTCATAAAGTACCTAGTGACTTTGGGGTGAGTTACTGTAACTGGGCCACCTCTAGCAATTTGCTCTCTAAACTTGGGGATTACTGAACCAGAAGAGTCAAGAACATTACCAAATCGAACCACTGCAAATCGGGTATTATTAGGAAAACCATCTTCCACTTCAGCGCCAATATGATGCGGTGCAACAGATTGCTCCAGCGTCAGCGACTGTAATATCATTTCAGCGATACGCTTAGTTGCGCCCATTATACTAGTCGGCCTTACTGCTTTATCGGTAGATATAAGGACGAAATTTTCTACTCCAGTTTTAATTGCTACCTGAGCTGTATTCAACGTCCCATAAACATTATTAATAAAACCCTCTCGAATATTACTTTCTACAATAGGCACATGTTTGTAGGCCGCTGCGTGATACACCGTATCTACTGAATACTGGGTCATCACCTGTTCAAGAGTATCTTTATCTTTGACTGACCCAAGTACAGCAACCAACAGTACCGGGCTAGCGAGCTTTTTAAGTCTTTCTTCTATCTGGTAAAGATTATACTCAGAATGATCAAACATTATTAAAACTTCAGGCTTTTGCAATATTATCTGATAGCAAAGCTCAGAGCCAATAGAACCTCCGGCTCCCGTCACCATTACCGCCTTATTGGAAATGCAGCTGCTGAGTAAGTTCTGGTCCGGGGCAACAACGTCTCTGCCGAGTATGTCGACAATGTCTACTTCATGTATATCTTCAACACGAAGTACCCCTCCAGCCATTTGATTTAAGGTAGGCACAACTCTCACGTGTAATGAAAAAGGCTCTAACTTATCGATGATTTCTTTTCGTCTTACCCGACTGATAGATGGCATCGCCAACAGCACATCCTCAGCAGCGGTGTCATCGATGATCTCTTGTATGCTCAATGAACTATATATCCGGCGTCCACCGATAATTCTGCCAGCAAGTTGTTTGTCATCATCGATAAAACCAACCGGAAAATACTCTTTATCCTGCTCTAACAAACCAAACAGCTGAAACCCTGCTTCGCCAGCACCGTAGATTAGCGCAGGCTTTCTACCATTGTTATTAGTAGTGCGAGAAACGACTTTTAATAAGGCTTCATTAGTTAAAAACCCTCGTCCGGAATAGCGGACAACACTGACTAATACCAAATTAATTAAGGCATAGTTAAAAATCAATGCACGAGGAATCAACTGATCGCTGCGGACTAAATAGAGGACAAAAGCTAATACCAGAGATGAAAATATCACTGCATTAGCAATACTTACTAGATTCTCCAAATTCAAATAGCGCAGAACAGTTTTATATAACCCGAACCAAGAAAATACAACCACGGTGATAACTGAAGCGCTGATAAATAACCACAGATAGTCCAGCGGGTTAACTAACTGAGAAGAACCAAGACGTACAAAAAACGCAGCCCAAAGAGAGATCCATGCCAATAAAATATCTGTAAACATTGAAATCCAATGTTTTTGTGAACGATTCCGGTCTAGTAACCATGTTCTTATATTATTTAACATACAGCTTCAACTTCCGTATAATTGATTTTGTTATTGTTATTCCTAAGGCATATAATTAGAGGATATTCTAGCGCAAAAGATAGCTATTTCCAAAAAACTAAGCTTATTTTGTAATAGCGGGTAGAATACTTCAATACAATATAAAGCATAGGAAGGTATGCAAAAATACATATCAGCCACGCTTTACCGCTAACACTAGAAGCCATCAGCGCCAGCGGCGCTAACCACGCTACAGACACTAACAACAGCAAGTAACAAACTTTTTGATGAGAATTCAAATAGCGCGCAAGCTGCTGATAAATATGGCTTTGATGCCCATCAAATATGCTCTGTTTAGCCAATACTCGAACTGACAAAGTAACGCTCGTATCAGCGATAAATAGGCCCAAAATAATAAACCACGTCCAAATGCCAATTTCTTCAGCACTTAACAACATTAAACAAGCAAAAATAAAACCTAAATAGCTACTGCCAACATCACCCATAAAAATTTTAGCCGACTGCCAATTCCATGGCAAAAAACCTAAGCTACTGCCGAACACACAAGCAAAGGCAAGTAACCAGTAAATATTGCCACTAACCATTAAAACCAACACCGCGATAACAGAACCCGTTAATGCCTGCGATATGGCAATGCCATCAATACCATCCATAAAATTATAAAGATTAGTCAACCAAACCATAACGACAATATAAAATGGAACGCATAACTCTACAGGCAAACAATAGCCTCCGACATTAAGTAGCGGTATTACTGGCAACGCCAAAATAAAAACGCTTGAAATACAGAACTGAAGTATCAAACGAAACTTCGCTGACAAGTTCGAAATATCATCCCACAAACCGAGCATAGCTGTTGCCACCGAGCAAGCAATCAGCGGTAACATAAACTCGGGGGGATAATATCCTGCGGCCGACAACGCTGCCAGGGATGCAGTAATCACTATCACTAACGCTATGCCCCCGCCGCGAGGTGTGGGGACTGTATGCGCACTACGATAATTCGGCACATCTAACAATGCGGCTTTTTTGGCTAGCCACAATACCGCGCCAGTCAAGGTAAAGGCAGCCACCGCGGTAACGGCCACAAGCGCTGCAATCAACTCGCCCATTTAGCTGCATATCTCTTAAATTCAACATCTGTAGCGGCAGGTGGCAACCAGCCTACAAGCTGCTCTACTTTGACGCAGTTTAGCTCTAACGACTGCACTAAACGCTCGACAACAGCTCTGCGATTTAACAACCAAGCTACCGCCTTTAAAATAAAAATAGGCACAGGCAACAAACAAACTGACTTGCCTTGGGACAAAGCCATTAATCGTACTAATTTAGGAGTAGACACCGGCTGACAGTCTGCAACTAGGAAGGTTTGATTAAAGGCTTTTTTGTTGCTACAGCAATGAATGAGAAGGGCAGATAGATTATCTACTGACACAATGCTTCGCTTGTTGTTAATGCTAGCCAATGGCAATGGCAGTCCTTTAGCGCTTAACTTCAACAAAGCTTTGAAATTCGCCTTCACATCTGGGCCATAGACCAGTGGTGGACGAATAATGGTAATAGCTAAATTCGAATTATCAGCCAATATATTCAATCCTTGCTCCGCCTTCCACTTAGCCAAACCATAAGCATCCTTAGGTGCAGGAATATCCAGCTCCGAAAAAGCCTCCCTGCCATCAGTATGCTCGCCATTAACTTTAATAGAACTCAAATATATAAACTGTTTTACCCCACATTTAGCCGCCATTGACGCTAACTTCACCGTCGCATCACAATTTGCGACCATCTGCAGTGCCGTTTCGTCTTCAGGGTCAGCCTGCATCTGATGCACCCGCGCAGCCAAATGAACAACAATATCAACTCCATCAAACCATTGAGGCTGTGGCTCGATAGCCTCCAAACCTTTAAACACATGCTGTAGCACATGCGGGCCCAACTCTAGCGTCCGACGCGTCAACACACTTAAATTAACACCACAATCTAGCAATTTTTGACAAAGTGCTTTACCAACAAAGCCACTCGCTCCAGTCACTAGCACTGTTAAATTTTCAATTGAATCCATAGCTAATAAATTTATACTTTTCTAAGCCTATCTTATGAAACTTTATCCCATACTCACAAGAAAGCAAAGCCGATTAGCTCAGTTAGTTAGAAGAAAACGACAAAATAGAAAATATATACCAAAAGTAATCGACAGTAATTTTTACAGCTATAGTATGGTGACTAAAAGAGAGGGGGCAAAAGTGTGACCGAGCAACTATTCAATATTATTTTTAAAGGCGAGACCTTAGACGGTATTGAAGCACTTGACGCACAAGTAAACCTTGCCAAGCTCTTCAAACAATCCACTGACAAGATTGCCAAACAATTTTTTAGTCAGCCCTGCTATCTGAAAAAATCTTTAACCCGCGAAACAGCAGCTAAATACCAAGTGGCGTTAAAAAAAGCGGGATTGAAAATTTACATCAAAGCACAGCTAGAAACCCCTAATAAGCCTAAAGAAGAAAAGCCTGAGACCAGTCAAACTGTCGATACACAATCGTCACCAACTGAAGAAACTTATGGCTTTTCACTTGCTCCAATGAACGGGCCTCTATTAAAGCCTAGCGAAAAGAAAGTCAGCATTATTAACAACCTTGATCTTTCAGCATATTCTTTGGTAGTACAAAAAGGATATTTAGTAGATCCACAAGAACTTCCAGCAAGAGACTACCTGTTAATCGAAATACCGGACCTCTATTTAATACCAATGGATAAATAATTAGCTAGCGATAATTTTTGGCAACTTAACCAGAACTTTAAGCCCAGGGTTATTATCATCTAAAGAAACGACACCTTTATGTAATTTGACCACCGCTTCTACCATACTCAAACCTAAGCCATTACCGGGCAATGCTCCCCGACTCGCTTCCACCCGGTAGAAGCGCCTAAACGCTTTGTCCCTCTCTGTCGCCGGAATACCTACGCCATCATCAGCGATAGAAAATTCTATATAGTCATGAACCTGCCAAGCACTAACTTGTATATTGCCATCGTTCTTGCCGTACTTAAGTGCATTATCAACAAGATTAGCCAACACCTGAAATAATAAATCTCGATCGGCCCATAACGCTAAATTAGGCTCCGTTTGAAGGTTTAAACTCTGCCCCGCTTCAGCCGCAACGGGCTCATACATTTCAACCACATCAGCTAAAATCATGTCTAAACGAATATCAGAAAACCCCGCTTTTTGACTATCACTTTCAATCCGAGCAATTCGAAGCAAAGCATTAAAGGTTCTTAATATACCGTCTGCCTCATCAATTAATAACTGAACTCTTTCCTCCCCAGCTGCAGGCACATCGACCTGCAACTGCACCATATGATTACGCAATCTAGTTAACGGGGTTCGCAAATCATGAGCAATATTGTCACTTACTTGCCTAACCCCAAACATCAGTGACTCAATTCGATCTAGCATTTGATTGAAATTAGCCACCAGTATTTCAAAATCGCCTCCGCCGCTCACAATTTTCAATCGACGACTTAAATCTCCTGCCATAATATGCTGAATACTTCTATTGATAGACTCAATTCTACGTAAAAATATAGAGGTAATAATCGCACCGCCAATACTTCCGAGTAAAATCAGCACAACCATTCCCTGAGTAAGAATCCCAGCCACTAGCAGTATGTGATCGATAACGTCATTGTAATTTCTAGCAACCAGAATCCGATCACCATTTACCATCTCCTCACTGCGCCCAACATAATCAATATCAACATTGCCTTCACTGTTGGACTGCAGAATATCTTGTTCAAAGCTTAACCAGCCTTGCGGATAACGAGTGGATGCTGGCCATTCTTGCAAGTTCCCGGCTAATACATTGCCGTTTTTATCCACCAGCAAATAAAAATAAGAGGCTAATATTGGTTGGTGGATACGGGTATCAATAAACTCATTGACGCCATCGGCGCCATCGTCGAGATACGCTTGCTGAACCCCCTCCCACTCTGTCTCAATTGCCTCATGCACTTCATTAGTAAACTGATAAGAATAAATTGCATAAACAATGGACAGCACAATGAACACGGCGAAGCTGAGCCCCACCATGTACTTAACGCTAGATCGAAAGGTATAACTAGATAAAAGTTTATTCAGGTTCATTAAGCATATAACCGGCACCACGTACGGTGTTCAGCAACGGCTTTTCAAACTCTTTATCAATTTTTTGACGCAAGCGACTAATATGAACATCAATCACATTAGTTTGCGGATCAAAGTGATAGTCCCACACATTTTCTAACAACATAGTACGAGTAACAACCTGCCCGGCATGTTTCATTAAGTATTCAAGTAAACGGAACTCTCTAGGCTGTAAAATAATATTTTGCCCGCCACGAGTCACTTTATGAGACAACAAATCCATTTCTAAATCTGAAACCTTTAACTGAGTAACCAGAGCAGAACTCTCTTTACGCCTGGCCATTGCTTCAATTCTTGCTAACAACTCGGCAAAGGCAAACGGCTTAACCAAATAATCATCAGCCCCAGCTTTAAGACCTTTTACTCGGTCATCCACTTCACCAAGTGCGCTTAAAAATAATACTGGCGTCTGATTATCTGCCGCTCGAATAGTTTGAACTATTGCTAAACCGTCAACATTTGGCAGCATTCTATCCACCACCAAAATGTCATAACTCTCACTACTCGCTAGTAGTAAACCTTCTTTGCCGTCTTGGGTATGATCAACTGAAAAGCCACTTTCTTTCAGTCCTTTCACCACAAATTCAGCAACACTAATATCATCTTCTATCAGTAATATCCGCATAGGAGCCTCTTTGTTTTTTTTGCTATGTAGCGTCTGCGACAGTTCTTGCCGGCTATCGCTACCACCATAATATTGATTGGAGCCTAGCATATCATGTCGTCCCTATTTTGGTAGTTGTGATTAAGTAAAACCTTAACCCATTCAATCTATCCAAAAGCTTTCCAACAAATTAACCATTAGTAACTAGACTAAAAAGGTAACCTGCAGGGACAGCTGAGTTCTGTTAATATTTAGCACATTAACAGGGCGCTTTATCAATAGTTAGCCAATCAAAGCTTGTTCATCAAAATTACATCGCCAAGAAACAATAATGACAAAAGAAAACCACATACCATCATTAGGAAAAAGACTTGCGGCTATGGGTTACGACTCGCTACTAGTATTCGCGCTATTATTTATCGCCAGCGGGATTTATATCGAGATATCTCGCAGACTTAACAATATTTCAGCCACTGAAGTAAACACTGGCCAAATAGTCACTGAGATAGCCCCTGCCGCAAGCGGCCCGCTATTTACCTTATATCTGGTAGTTATAGTTGGCTTATTTTTTAGCTATTTCTGGTGTAAAGCTGGTCAAACATTAGGCATGCAGTCCTGGAGTCTAAAAATACAAAATACCGACGGCTCGCTTATTTCAGTAAAACAAGCAGTTATTCGCTATGGCGTTGCCATCATATCGCTATGCTGTTTTGGCGCTGGCTATGTATGGGTGTTAGTAGATAAGGAAAGTAAAACATGGCATGACAAAGCATCAAATAGTGAAACAGTACTACTACCAAAACAAAAATCTTAAGCCTTGCGCAACATATAACAGCCAGCAATAGCACAAATTATTATTGGAATAGCGACTGCCTGCCATGGCGGAAAGCTAAATACTAAACTAGCAGGCCCCAACAGATTTTGTACCGTCCGGAAAACTACTCCCACCATAACCCCAGTAAATATCCGATAACCCATAGTCACTTCACGCAGCGGGCCAAAGATAAATGATATCGCAATCAGCACTAAGCTGGCGGTACCGAGAGGCTGCAACACCTTTTTCCAAAACTCTAAAACAAACTCTCCACTGTCTAAGTCTTGGGCGCGCCGGTACTCGACATAGCTATTCAAGTCGGATATCGACAAATAACGCGGCCGCATTGACACCACGTTCAATAGTTTTGGCGACAGGCTAGTATTCCAGCGACGGGTAGAGAAACTTTGACTACTTGTTTTATCACCCAGAAAAGTGGTTTCAGCGCCATTTTCTAATACCCAATAACTGCCATCCTGATAACTGGCTCGCTTGGCCGCAACAGCTTTAGTTAAGTTGCGCTCATCATCAAAGTTATACAGCATTACTCCAAAGACAACCCCGTTAGGCTGTACCGAGTTAAAGTGCATAAACTCATTGCCTTCCCTATTCCAAACCCCACCCTTGGTACTAGATACCTTATCTCCACTAATCAAATATTGACGATTGCTGTGAGCAATCTGCTCAGTAACCGGCGCTATATATTCACTAAGCAATACGCCTAAAATCATTACCAACATTGCCGGACGCATCACAATCCAAACTAGCCGTTTAGTAGAAATGCCCGCGGCTCGCATCACCGTGAGCTCACTATTATTAGCAAGACCACCTAATCCAGCTAGGCAACCCACTAATGCTGCGTAAGGCAAATAGTCATTAATACGCCGAGGAATCGTCATCAATATATAAATAATGGACTGACCAAAAGTATAGCCTCCCTCTAGCTCACCCGTCTCATCGATAACAGCAGCTAAAATATCGAGGCCTAAAATAACCAGCAACACCATCAGTATGGCTAACAACACTTGCTTACCTACATAACGGGTAACTAACCTATGCTGCATCGCGACGACCTCCCAGCTTCAGCCACCAATCGGGACCAAAAACCAGCAGTAAGCCTACAATAAAAGCCCCCAGATGGTTTGGGATCATACCGGGGAATACATTAATTTCACCATCAGCGATACTCGCTCGAGTCATTGTTAGGGACACGAAATAACCCAAGTACAACAATATTGCCGGAAACATTTTAGTATATCGTCCCTTGCGATGATTAGTTCGACTCATGCCAATCGCCATCAGTGTACTAATTACGACTAACCAAGGGATAGATAAGCGCCATTGCAAAGCTGCTTGATATTCTGGATTGCTGGAACCGATCAGATCTTGAGTAGAGACGGCATCTAATTCTTGAGCTCGACTTACACGGGTCTCAGATTCCTTCATTAAGGTGGCAAAAGTATCAAACTTGACCACCTCAAAGCTTAGCTCGCCTGGATTACCTTGGTACTGATAGCCATCGTAAAGCTCAATATATCGAGCTGAGGTTTTTCCATCACGAATCAGTTTGCCTGACCGGGCTACTACCACCGTCATCTTTGCGTCGCCTTCAGGTGAGCCACTTGCCGCAAAAACGTTCTTCATTCTAGTGCGGTTTGAGTACAAACGTTCGGTATAAAAAACTCCAGCAGAGCTCTCAGTAGATTGGAATCGCCCAGGAGCCATTGTGTTTAAACCATTGCGAGCATTAGGGTCAGTTAATATTTCTTCAACTTTGACCTCTCCGGCAGGGCTTACATACAAACTTAATGAGCCACTGATAACAGCGATCAGCAGAGCGGGGATCAAGGTATAAATCAGCAGCCGAAGCTGACTCATCCCACAAGCGATCATCACCACCATTTCACTTTCAACAAATAAACGACCGTAAGCCAAAATAATACCAATAAAGAAGCTAAGCGGTAATATCAGCTCTATAAAATTAGGCAGGCGATAATACATAATCGGGAATAGTACGTTAGCGGCTAATTCGCCTGCCGCCGCATCAGCCAAATAGCCAACAAAACGCCCGCTCATGAACACTAGCAACAGCACCAGCAAAACGGCAAAAGTCGTCACTAAAACTTCTTTCGCTAAATATCTAAAAATTAGCACTCGCCAACTATTCCTCTTAACTGCATAACCATGCCATAACTCGCTTGCAACCGGCGCCGACCCCTATAAACTTAGTGTCGTTACATTTTTGGTGCATTGTACCATTATTTAAATCGACAAAGCCTTGTCTCGCGGAGCTAAAATGCAATACACAACAAAATCAGATCAAAATCTTGCCACCCTAAAAACAGACTGCTTAGTCGCCTTAATCTTCGATGGCGACGACGGTAAAAAAATATCTCAGGAGCTAGGCTCTGCTGTTGCGCTAACGGTTAAGTCATTGTCGGCCAGCGGCGACCTCAGTACTACTATTGGCGCCAGCAATACAATCATCAACCCCAATGATATTCAAGCTACCCGTTTGCTGTTAATCGGCGCGGGCCCCCGTAAAGAATGGGGCCAAGATAATCTGACTAAAGTTCTTAACAGTCTTAGCCGTCTGCTCAATAACCTACCAATAAAAAATGCTAGCATTGTCTATCCAAGCGCTAGTTATGCCAATAGCGACAAAGCGGCAGCAATCCAAATCTCACAAATTTTAACTGCCAGTCAGTATCGCTACAGCAAAACGCTCAGCCGCAAAGTCAACAAGCCATCTGTCGCTAAAGTTGAAGTTCTCTGCAGTAGTAAAGCCAGCTCCGCTATTCGGGCAGGTTTAAAGCTAGGTGGAGCTATCGGCAATGGTATTAATATTGCCAAAGAGCTAGGTAACTTGCCGGCAAATATTTGTACTCCGACCTACCTAGCCAATCAAGCCAAGGCCATGGCACGAAAATGCCCGCAGCTAAACACCAAAGTGCTAGAAGAAAAACAAATGAAAGAACTTGGCATGGGCTCGCTGCTATCGGTCAGTGCAGGCAGCGTCCAGCCAGCTAAGTTCGTGATCATGGAATACAAAGGGGCTAAAGATAAAAAGCAAGCACCTAAAGTGTTAGTCGGTAAGGGGGTCACTTTTGACACTGGCGGCATTAGCCTAAAGCCCGGCGCCAAAATGGATGAAATGAAATATGACATGTGCGGCGCTGCCAGTGTAATAGGTACCATGGCAACAATTATCGAAGCTAAGGCAGCAATTAATGTTATTGGCATAGTGGCCGCTGTTGAAAACATGCCTAGCGGTATTGCTACCAAACCGGGCGATGTTGTCACTAGCATGTCTGGCCAAACTATTGAGGTTTTAAATACCGACGCTGAGGGACGCTTAGTCTTGGCCGACGCGTTAACCTATGTCGAGCGCTACAAACCTAGCGCGGTTGTCGATATCGCTACCTTGACCGGCGCCTGCATAGTAGCGCTTGGCCATCTTAATACCGCCCTTTATACCAATCACCAACCACTGGCTGACGAATTATTAGCCTCCGGTAACGACAACGGCGACTTCATCTGGCAAATGCCATTAAATGATGCCTACCAAAAACTAATCGATAGCCCATTTGCCGATATTGCCAATATTGGCGGCCCTGGCGCTGGCAGTATCACTGCCGCCTGCTTTTTGAGTCGCTTTGCCAAAAAATATAACTGGGCGCATTTGGATATTGCCGGCACAGCATGGAATAGTGGCGCCAACAAGAGCGCAACGGGCAGACCGGTAGCGTTGCTAACTCATTATTTACTAGCCAAGTAATGACCCAAGTAGATTTTTATTTACTGTCTAGTAGCGACGCCGCTGTGCGGCTGCGCTACGCCTGTATATTGGCAGAGTTGGAATATAAACAAGGCAAAACTGTTTACCTCAATATGCAATCAAGCGAAGACTGTAACTCGATCGATGAAACGCTTTGGTCTTTCCGAGACAACAGCTTTATTCCACATAACCTAGCAGGCAGCGGAGCGGCGCCAATTACTATCGGTTGTGCGCCAAATACACCAGACACCGATGAGGTACTGATTAATCTATGCCATCCAGTACCAGATTTTTTTAGTCGATTTCACCATGTGAGAGAAATAGTTATCGAAGATGAGAGCGTAAAAGAGGATACCCGAAAAAATTTCCGCTACTACAAAGATCGTGGCTACCCTTTGCAGCATCATAAAATAAATGCTGATACTATTTAGCTACATAAACTGGCAATAACTTGGATTAAGCCGTGCCTAATGACCCCAGCAACGCCAATAATTCAACCAAAAGTATTGTTGAAGAACTAGAATCCATTACCTGTTTACTGGATGAAATTGAAGGCGATTGCGCTAAACTAAGTGATAACAGCCGTGAACAAGAAATCCCTATACTCAGCCACATTATTGAAGGATCTAATACTGTGACGACCAAAGTCGATAACATGATGGTAGCTCAATCACTGTTCCCCACTAATGATGAAACGATTGATCAGGCAATTCCGACGCTCACCAAATCGCTAACAACAGCTAAGCCTAAAGTTAATGAAGAACAACTAACCTTGCCACCAGTTGAAGAGCTAGATGCGGAATTAGCACAGAGCCAGCACTCTACTGAGCAGGCACCGTCAGTAACTCCTCAGCAGATCGAAGACGCCGTCAAACAATGTATGGCAGAGCTAGAACCGATAGTTCGTGAAAAAATCACCGAATTACTCTCCACTAACAATAATTAAACCTCATAGCTAGCGTAAAACAATCCGCCAATAGCCGCACTAGCTACTGCCATTGTAGACATTCTCCGTGCTACAATTTGCGCCCATTTAATAGTGCTAAAACAAACTTTACAGAGATCCCATGGAAAAGAATTTTCAACCCAGTGAAATCGAAAAAAATTGGTACAAAAGCTGGGAGGAAAAAGGTTACTTCAAGCCATCAGGCCATGGCTCGCCGTATTGCATTATGATTCCACCGCCCAATGTAACCGGCAGCTTGCACATGGGCCATGGTTTTCAAGAAGCGATCATGGATGCGCTGGTTCGCCACCAACGCATGCTAGGCAGCAATACGCTTTGGCAGGTCGGAACAGATCATGCTGGCATTGCCACCCAAATGGTGGTCGAACGTCAATTAGACGCCCAAGGCATTTCTCGTCACGACATTGGCCGCGAAGACTTTATTAAAAAAGTATGGGAGTGGAAACACGAATCCGGCGGTAATATAACTCAACAACTAAGACGCCTGGGGGCATCGCCAGATTGGTCGCGCGAACGCTTTACTATGGACGACGGCCTATCCAATTCAGTACAAGAAGCGTTTGTTCGTCTGCATGAACAAGGACTAATCTACCGCGGTCAGCGCTTAGTAAATTGGGATCCAAAACTGCATACCGCAATTTCAGATTTAGAAGTTGTATCAGAAGAAGAGAATGGCTTTCTTTGGCACTTTAACTATCCACTTAGCGATAGTTCTGGATACCTAACTGTGGCAACTACTCGCCCAGAAACTATGCTGGGCGATACAGCTATTGCCGTACATCCGGAAGATGATCGCTATAAACATCTTATTGGTCAGACAATTAACCTACCGTTAACTGATCGTGAAATACCTATTATTGGCGACGACTATGTCGACAGGGAATTTGGTACCGGCTGCGTAAAAATTACTCCCGCCCATGACTTTAATGATTATGAAATGGGTAAACGTCACAATCTAGCAGTAATAAATATTTTAGATCAAGACGCAAAAATAAACGCCAATGCACCTAGCACCTACCTTGGCATGGATAGATTTGAAGCCCGCAAACAGGTTGTTGCTGATTTAGACATAGCAGGATTGCTAGAAAAAATTGACGACCATAAGCTTAAAGTGCCACGCGGCGACCGCTCTGGCGTTGTTATCGAGCCATGGTTAACCTATCAATGGTATGTAAACACTAAACCATTGGCTGAAAAAGCTATCGCAAAAGTGGAAGATGGCAGCATTGAATTTGTACCAAAACAATACGAAAATATGTATTTCTCTTGGATGCGCGACATCCAAGACTGGTGTATCTCTCGCCAACTCTGGTGGGGCCACAGAATTCCTGCTTGGTATGATAACGACGGCAACATTTATGTTGGCCGCAGTGAAGACGAAGTTCGTCAACAAAATAACTTAGGCGATATTGCGCTGCGTCAGGACGAAGACGTATTAGATACCTGGTTTTCCTCTGGCCTGTGGACATTTGCCACCTTAGGTTGGCCAGAAAAAACCCCAGAGCTAGAGACCTTTCATCCAACCAATGTTTTGGTAACTGGTTTTGACATTATCTTTTTCTGGGTAGCCAGAATGATAATGATGACACTACATTTCACCGATGAGATCCCGTTTAAAACGGTTTACGTGCATGGTCTTGTGCGTGACAGCCATGGCCAAAAAATGTCTAAATCCAAAGGCAATGTTTTAGATCCTATTGACCTAATAGACGGTATTGAGCTGGAGCCACTAGTTACCAAACGTACCGCTGGAATGATGGTACCCAAGCTTGCTAAAAAAGTTGAAAAACAAACTCGCGATGAATTCCCTGATGGTATTGCTTCTTATGGCACCGATGCGTTGCGTTATACCTATTACTCACTAGCCTCTACTGGCCGTGACATTAATTTTGACGTCGGTCGTATTCAAGGCTTTAGAAATTTTTGTAATAAAATTTGGAACGCCGCTCGCTATGTATTAATGAATACTGAAGAGTACGATTGCGGCCAAGACAACAGCGACGACTATGAGTTAACTCAAGCTGACAAATGGATTATTAGCCGCTTGCAAAAGGCTGAACAGGCCGTTGCCGATGGTATTACCAACTATCGTTTTGATCTCGCCTCACAGGCCCTATATGACTTCATTTGGAATGAGTACTGCGATTGGTATTTGGAGTTATCTAAACCCGTCTTGTGGAATGATGCCGCACCAGCCGCGATCAAAAAAGGTACTCGTCGCACACTAATTCGAGTACTTGAGGCGACCTTGCGACTAGCGCATCCGCTGATGCCATTTATTACCGAAGAAATATGGCAGCGGGTTGCACCGCTAGCAGGAAAAACTGGTGACACTATTATGTTGCAACCCTACCCAATAGCCGATGCCAGTAAAATGGACGAAAATGCTGAAGCGGATGTGCAATGGTTACAGTTAATCATTGAAGGTATCCGCAATATTCGTGGCGAAATGAATATTGCTCCCGGGAAGAAAGTCCCAGTATTATTTAAAAATGGTAGCGAATCTGACAAAATTCGCCTAGAGCAAAATACCCAACTGCTCAACTCATTGGCAAAACTGGAATCGGTTACCTGGCTGAGCAGCGATGATATTGCTCCTGCCGCGGCGACTCAGTTGGCAGGGGAATTGGAAATACTTGTGCCGATGGCTGACTTAATCGATAAAGATGCGGAGCTTGCTCGTCTTACTAAAGAAATTGATAAACTAAACAAAGAGCTTGGCAGTATAAAAGGCAAGCTAAGCAATGCTAACTTTGTTGATAGAGCACCAGTCGCCGTTGTTGCCAAAGAACAACAGCGTCTTGAGAAACGACAAGTCGCACTAAAAAAACTACAACAGCAACAGTTAACTATTCAAGCACTTTAATAGTTAATAAAAAAGCCTGTACTAGATTATCTAGCACAGGCTTTTTAGTTAGTAGCAGATTCAAATAACAACAACAAACCGACAACCACCTAGCTCAGATTTTTCAATTTTTATCTCGCCTTTATAGCCTTCTACTAAATCTGCCACCATCGCCAAGCCTATGCCCTGACCATGATTTTGACTATCTAGGCGCACCCCTCTAGACAATGCACTTTCCACTTCATCGGGAGGAATACCTGAACCGTCATCCTCGACAATAATACAACATTGCTTTTTCTTTTTATGACCGGGTGTTGATTCAGTGGCAACGACAACTTTGGTATCGGTGTATTTACAGGCATTTTCCATAAGATTGCCAAGCACTTCATATATATCATGCTCATCACCATAAAAATTCTCTGCATTGTCAATGTTAACCGTAATCTGTAGCTGCTTACCGGCGTACACTTTCTCCAAGGTGCGGCGCAACTTGCTAACAACAGTAAGCAGTTGCACTGGTTTAGACATCAACTTGCCGCTTGGAATAATCGAGCGCTGTAACTGATAGTTAATTAACTGATTTAAATTATCTATCTGGATGGAAAACTCGCCTCGCAACTGATCCAAATTTGGTTCTGATATCCCCGCCCGTAAAACTGCTAACGGCGTTTTCAAACTGTGCGCAAGATTAGCTAAATTATTACGGTAGTATTCTTTTTGCTTGGCTTCATAATCAACCAAATCATTGACACTTGTAATGAGTGAACTTAATTCTTGAGGAAAATCTTCACCTAAACTTTCTCTGCGCCCGTCTTGAATATCAGCCAGATCACTGACGATAAGCCTCAGCGGATTAAGCGTGTAATGCAACACAAAAAACTGCACCAGTAGCAACAATAAGCCAGCGCCGCAGAGCCAGCCCCACAAAGTTTGCCGATATGACAACACCAAATCGTTATAGCTGCCCATACTTTCGCCAACCACCACAACGTAGTCTTTTAGCTGGCCAGCAGTTTCCCATGCAATACCGTAACTGAGCATAAACAACGGCTCAACACTGTCGTCTCCTATGCTGATCACTTTTTGTCCACGCCTAGGTAACTGCATATTACTATTAGACAAAAAGGTATCAGCATATTGAATCGACGATGATGCCCACTCTATTTCACTGTCATAGTTAAGCATGACAGCATAGAGTCCAGAATTAACATTATTAAATTGTTGTGCGGTTATATAAACGGGAAGCTCTACACCGCTGTCGCTTATTTCAACCGAACCAAGCAAGGCATAAAGATGTAAATCTAAGCGATCAATAGCTGCTTTTTCAGCACTAGCGGTAAATGAGCGATCAAATACTGTGCCAACAGCGCCCAGCGTAAATATTAATACGCCCGCAACAACCAGTTGCAACCGTTGCGCTAAGCTATATTCCTTACGCATCACTCGCCGTAAGAGTAAAACGGTAGCCTAAACCTCTCACTGTCTCAATCGGTTTAAGCGACTCATCTGGGTCTAGCTTAATACGCAAGCGGCGAATAAACACCTCGACTACGTTACTATCGCGTTCTGTATCTTCGTCATAAATGTGATCAACTAGCTCGGCTTTTGATATTGCTTTACCGGGATTTAACATTAAATATTCAAGTACTTTGTACTCATAGGCAGTTAACACAACTGGCTCACCCAACAGTAATACTTTCTTAGAGCTTGTGTCTAATACTACGTGACCAAAACTTAGCTGTGGAGCGGAGAAACCACGTGAGCGTCTAACTAAGGCATTGAGACGAGCAAGTAGCTCTTCATTGCGAAATGGCTTAACCAAATAATCATCGGCGCCAGCATCTAAGCCATCAACTTTCTCCTGCCAGCCGCCACGCGCGGTTAAAATAAGTATGGGGTACTGACAGCCGTCCTTTCGCAGTTGGCGAATAACATCAATACCATCAATTTTTGGCAAGCCCAAATCAATGATTGCTAAGTCAATGGGAAACTCACGCCCGTAATAAAGAGCGTCCTCGCCGTCGGCGGCAACATCTACAACATAGCCTTCTTTCTCTAATGTAGATTTGAGCTGATTACGTAAAAAATCTTCATCTTCAACAACCAGTAGACGCACCGCATTCCCCTAAGCTTCTTTGATCACTTCACCGATTTGGTTAACAGTAAATATTCGTACCACACCTGAATCAGTCAGCATCGTAAAGCGATAACTGACCACCATTTTATTACTTTTAACCTGCTCCATCGAAAGGACTTTCCCATTAACGCTGCGCTCAATCAGCTGCCGCGCGATATCAATATCCCACTCGCTGGCTGCCACCACGGCTGTTCTTGAGCTCAAAGCGAACATTACAGCAATAATCAAAAAACCGAAAATAGTATTATTAAGCATAATAAATTTATAGCTACCCAGATAAATAAAATAAAGAAGTAAATTAGACCATTACTAGCTGAATTGGTGATTAACAAACCATCTAATAGCGCATTTTTTACAACATATGTGCTAAAATTATCTGCTAATTGCGCTGTTTTACGGCGATAATTAGGTACATTTTCATAAATTTAGAGATTTTTTCATGCAAACATTTATTCAATGGCTTTTAGGCTCAATTACAGCCGTGTTATTAGCCGGTTTTTTATCTGACTCAGCCTCCGTATGGGCTTTTCCGCAAGACCTATTCACTATCGCACTATTTATCGGCGCAGTTACTGCTACTTTAATTATTGCACCGTTAGCAGACATCATTTTAGACCTGGTTTCTTCTATAAGTTTTGGCTCAAGTAGTTCTGGCCAACAGACTGGCAGCGTAAAATGGTTTAACCCTAATAAAGGTTTTGGGTTTATTACCTGTGATAACGGTGACGATGTATTTGTTCACCAGCGTTCATTAGACGGCAACAGACGCAAGCTTGCCCCTGGCCAGCGCGTGAGCTTTAGCCTAGAAGAAAATGAAAAAGGGTTATATGCCGATGCAGTTGTTGTAGAAGACAGCTAATTTAGTAATGTGGTGGGGGTGGCTCTATTTGCTGCCCTCCTCCTTGGCTTCCAGTCTCAGATCTTAATTCTTTCACTCTATCAAACAGCTCAGCAATAATTCTATCTTGCTTATTAATAGCGGCCTGCTGAGCAACTAATTCTTTTTCCAATACTGCATGCCCAACTTCTTGATATGCCAATTTTTCTTGTAGATCAGCTATTTGCTGATGCACTTGTAATAATTCATCGCTCATTTTGACCCTGCTTACTTTATGAATAATAGTGTTTTTTAATAACAACTGATGATGCTTAGTATACTTGATTCATTAGTAAACCATTTGCACAATTACCTTTAATTATAGTTGATTTAAATCAAAGCAAAGCTTCAGCAAAGAATAGAAAATAGCACTCATAATAGCCAAAGACACGTAATTATTGTCAGGCTTGACCACGTTAGCAGTAACACCCCCCCACCCACTTAAAGAACGCAGGATAGTATCAATGGGCACGCTTTCAAGTACGCTAGAACATCCGAAATACAATTATAAGGTTGTCCGCCAGTTTTCAATTATGACTGTTGTATGGGGTATCGTAGGAATGCTGGTTGGCGTTATTCTCGCCGCCCAGCTTACCTGGCCCGAGCTAAATCTTGGCCTACCGTGGACTCATTTCGGTAGACTAAGACCGCTGCACACTAATGCGGTGATTTTCGCCTTTGGTGGCTCAGCACTTTTTGGCACCTCACTTTATATTGTACAGCGCACCTGCCAAGCAACACTTATTTCAGACAAGCTAGCCGCATTTGTATTCTGGGGCTGGCAACTGGTCATTGTTTGCGCAGCCATCTCATTACCCTTGGGTTACACCACCAGTAAAGAGTATGCGGAGCTAGAGTGGCCGATTGATATTCTTATCGCGGTAGTATGGATTGCTTATGCCGTCTTGTTCTTCGGCACTATCATGAAGCGTAAAACACCGCATATTTATGTAGCCAATTGGTTTTTTTCGGCCTTCATTATCGCTGTAGCGGTATTGCACATTGTCAATAGCATCGCTATTCCTGTGACCGCAATGAAATCTTACTCCGTATATTCCGGCGCGACTGATGCCATGGTGCAGTGGTGGTATGGTCACAACGCAGTGGGCTTTTTCTTAACTGCCGGCTTCTTGGGAATGATGTACTACTTTGTTCCCAAACAAGCTGAGCGCCCGGTTTACTCTTACCGGCTGTCGATCGTTCACTTTTGGGCACTGGTCGCCGTTTATGTTTGGGCTGGGCCTCACCACTTACACTACACCGCACTACCTGACTGGGCACAAAGCTTAGGCATGGTTATGTCACTAATTCTGTTAGCACCTAGCTGGGGTGGCATGATTAACGGCATGATGACCTTATCAGGCGCTTGGCATAAATTGCGCACTGATCCGATCCTACGGTTTCTAGTGGTATCCCTGTCTTTCTATGGTATGGCTACTTTTGAAGGCCCGATGATGGCGATCAAAACGGTTAACTCTTTATCTCACTATACCGACTGGACAATCGGCCATGTGCATTCAGGAGCCTTAGGTTGGGTGGCGATGATTACCATTGGCGCTATCTATCATCTAATTCCAATACTGTATGATCGCAAAGAAATGTACTCCATTAGGCTAATAAATATCCATTTCTGGCTGTCGACCATCGGTACAGTTTTATACATCGCCTCAATGTGGGTAAACGGTTTAATGCAAGGCTTGATGTGGCGCGCCTACAACTCTGACGGCACATTAACTTACAGCTTCGTTGAATCAGTAGAAGCCAGCTATCCCGGTTATGTAGTCCGCTTTATAGGCGGGTTCTTATTCCTCTCCGGTATGTTTTTGATGGCATATAACGTCTATAAAACAACTCAGGCAAGCAGAGAACAAAGAGCATTAACCGCAGTGCCTAGCGCAGCTCAAGGAGCCTAGAGAATGAAGCATGACATAATTGAGTCAAATATTGGTTTGATGATTCCCTTAATCGTTGTTGCCATTAGCTTCGGCGCCTTAGTTGAGCTAGTACCATTATTTTTTGACAAATCAGTTAACGAACCTATTGAAGGTCTAGAACCATTCAGTGCGATAGAGTTAGAAGGGCGCGACATCTACATTCGTGAAGGCTGCCATGTTTGTCATTCACAAATGATTCGTCCACTGCGCAGTGAAACAGAGCGTTACGGTCATTACAGTGTCGCCGGAGAGCATGTTTATGAGCATCCATTCCTGTGGGGCTCTAAACGTACTGGCCCAGACCTTGCTCGGGTCGGTGAAAGATACAGTGACGACTGGCACCGCTTACATTTAATCGACCCACGTATGGTGGTGCCTGAATCGAATATGCCTGCATTCCCATTCCTATTTGAGAACACCCTAACTGGTGAAGACACGGCTGCAAAAATGACGGCTCTAAGATTCGTCGGAGTGCCGTATACCGATGCCGACATTGCTGGCGCACAAGCCGCCGTTGAAGGCACCACTGAAGGCGATGCGTTAATTGTGTACTTGCAACAACTTGGCACCTTATTGAAGAGCAAGAGGTAACCCTATGGACATGAATACCCTGAGAGGCATAGCTACCATTGTTGTTATGACGGCGTTTTTAGGCATTTGTTTCTGGGCCTATAGCAGCAAACGTAAAGCACAGTTTGATGATGCGGCGAATTCGGTTTTTGCCGATGAGCCTGATGAGTCAGACGCAAACAAATAGTTAACGCATGCATTTCGTCATGAAGACGAATGAGGACTGAAAGATGAGTGATTTTTGGAGTGGTTGGATAATTGTATTAACCGTTATATCCCTTATTTTGATCACATGGATACTAGTTGCCAATAGAACCACAAGTAACCCAGAAGGTAAAACAACTGGTCATAACTACGATGGCATTGAGGAATATGATAACCCGCTGCCTTACTGGTGGTTTTTAATGTTTATGCTCAGCATCATATTCGCCGTTGCCTATCTTATCGCCTATCCGGGTTTAGGTAATTTCCCTGGCTTATTAAACTGGACTCAAACAGGGCAATACGAAAAAAGTGTTACTAAGGCCGAACAGAAATATGGCCCATTGTTTGCACAACATGCCAGCACCCCAGTTATTGAACTAGCTCAAAACAAAAAAGCCATGAAAATGGCTCAGCGTATATATTCAAATAACTGCGCACAATGCCACGGCTCAGATGCTAGAGGTAGTTTTGGCTTTCCTAATCTGACTGATAAGGATTGGTTATATGGTGGTTCACCCGAGCAGATTAAACTCACCCTAATCAACGGACGTAACGCTGTAATGCCTGGCTGGAAAGCGGCTATGAGCGGTGACGACATTGCTAACCTTACCGCCTATGTTGTCGGTCTAAACGGTCGTGAAACCGACCAAACTGCAGCTGCGGCAGGTCAAAAGAACTACATGACTTTTTGTATAGCCTGCCATGGCGCAAACGCCAAAGGCAACCAAATGTTCGGCGCGCCCAACCTTACCGATGATATTTGGCTGTATGGCGGTAGCCCAGTATGGATCAAACAAACTTTACTCTATGGCCGCTACGGCAAAATGCCAGCCCAAGACCACCTACTAAGTGGCGACAAAATTCATTTATTAACTGCCTATGTATATAGTTTATCGAACAAATAAGCTCTTAAAGATATTGAGCTAAAACCATTTTTCTTAGCACGGCAAGGTAGTGCCTTGCCTTGCTAAGAATGAATAAGGCTGAGTATGAAACGATCACCAGAGTTAATTCCGGTAGCAGAACTTGCCCTCCCCGAAATTGCCGAAATAGACTTATATCAAAAGCGTGAGCGAATATACACCCGTCATATCAAAGGGTTTTATCAGCGCCTGCGATTATTTACCGGCTGGCCCATACTAGTCATTTATACTTTATTGCCTTGGTTAAGCTGGGACGACAAACCGGTTATTTTATTCGATCTGCCCGCCCGTCAGTTCCATATCTTGTCACTTACTTTTTGGCCACAAGACTTTCCCATGCTGGCATGGCTGTTAATAATTGCCGCATTCGTTTTATTTGCAGTCACTAATTTTCTAGGTCGAGTGTGGTGCGGCTATACCTGCCCACAAACTGTGTGGACTAGTCTTTTTATGTGGTCTGAGCAAATGACCGAAGGTAAAAGGAACCAACGGTTTAAGCTCGATGAGGGCTCATGGAACACCAATAAAGTAGTCCGAAAAACCGCTAAACATTCACTTTGGGTCGGTATTTCGGTGATTACGGGCATTACCTTTATTGGCTTTTTCTCACCTATAGAAGACTTGGTGATTGACTTATTTACCGGTCAAGCAAGCTCATGGGAATACGCATGGTCGCTATTTTTTACTTGCGCTACTTATATAAACGCTGGCTGGATGCGCGAACAAATTTGTACCATCGTATGCCCTTACGCAAAATTTCAATCAGCAATGTTCGATCAAAATACTTTAATTATTTCATATGACAAAGAACGCGGTGAAGAACGCGGTTCACGCCGAAAAGATGCCGCTAAGGAGGACCACGGACTTGGCGACTGCATAGACTGCATGCTTTGCGTGCAGGTTTGTCCGACCGGCATAGATATTCGCGATGGCCTTCAGCTTGAATGTATAGGCTGCGCACTATGCGTTGACGCCTGCAATCACGTTATGGAAGAGATGGACTATCCAAAACACTTGATTAGCTACACCACTGAAAACGCCATGGCAGGTAAGGAAACTCAATTTCTAAGACCAAGACTTATTGGTTACTCGTTAGCAATTGTCGTGATGGTATCGCTGTTTAGTTATAACCTAATAAATCGCATACCGCTCAGGCTTGATGTTGAACGGGAACGCATGCAGCTGTATCACGAAACTAGCCTTGGCATGGTTCAAAACACCTATAACATCACTGTAATGAATATGGGGCAGATAGCAAAAGACTATACAATTACGGTTAACGGTATTGAGGGCTTACAATACCTTGGTAAAGAAAAAATTACCGTGGCACCCGGTGAGGTGTTTAAACTACCGGCCAGATTACAAGCCGATCCAACACTACTAAAATCACCTAGTAGCAAAATAAACTTTATTGTCTCTAGTACCCGCGATAGCAAAGTGACACAAACCCAGGAGAGCAGATTCATTGGACCATTCAGACCTTAATAACCCAGCGCTTATTCCTTGGTATAAACAGTTTTGGCCATGGTTTATCATGGGCTTACCGGCCATCGTAGTGGTCGCCTGTATCTACACTGTAATGTTGGCATTTCAACATCAAGACTCGCTAGTTAATGACAACTATTACAAAGTAGGCAAGGCGATTAACCAATCACTTGGACAACGTGAGGCTGCCAAAAAACTAGCTATTATCGCTCAGGTCAATTTTGACTTCAGCACGCAAACTGTCACCGTCACTACCAATAGTAGTAATGTCGACAGTGGCGACTTTGCGCTGTCAGATTTAGTCTTAACGCTGTCTCATCCACTTGATTCCAAGCAAGACAACATCATTTCGCTCAGTAATGTCGCGCCTAACGTATTCAACGGTTCAGTCCCTAGTCTTTCCGGCCGCTGGTATTTAAAACTAATCGGCAGTAGCGATCAGCTAACTGGTGGCTGGAGTATTGATGGTGAAATTGATCTAAACATTAGACGTCAACTTCAACTACAGCCATAACAATGACAACAAGTTTGGCGGCTACTAACTACTGCTTTCATTGCGGATTAGATAATCCTAGCGGCGGTTTATTTAGTGCCAACATTAATCAGCAAGAGGTTTATTTTTGCTGCCCTGGCTGCCAAGCTGTGGCGGAAACAATTAACGCTGCAGGTCTAGACAATTATTATAATTATCGTGACCGTCTCGCCGATACTGTGGACTTGAGCTTTAGTAATACCGACTATTTACTCTATGACAATATGGATTTTCAACAAGACTTCGTCGAGCAACAGGATAATATTTCCATCGCTCAGCTCAGCGTTCAAGGCATCCATTGCGCTGCTTGCACTTGGCTTATTGAAAATCAACTAAGTAAAACTGATGGTATTTTTTCTAGCAATGTAAACTTGGCTAACCACAAGGCATCTATTCGCTGGGATAATTCAAAATTAAAACTTAGCGATATATTTCGTACCATTAATGCTATCGGCTATAAAACTGCACCTTGGCTAGATGACGAAGAGATTCACCGTAGCAAACAAGAAAATAAGGCCTCGATGGCACGGATTGGTGTTGCCGGCATTGGCATGATGCAAGTTGGTATGTATTCGATAGCCTTGCACGCGGGCAGTTTACAAGGCATTGCAGATACCAGCCGCGATCTAATGCGCTATAGCGCCATGATAATGGCAACTTTAGTTGTGCTTTTTTCAGCCAGACCATTTTTTGAAGGCACTTGGCGTGGCATGAAGAACCGCCACCCTGGCATGGATTTACCGGTCGCTATCGCTATCGGCTTTGCTTACATTGCTAGCTGCTGGGCGACACTGCAGGGCAGCGGTGAGGTCTATTTTGACTCAGTGGTTATGTTTACGTTTTTCTTACTGGTATCACGCCATATGGAAATGCGCAGCAGACATAACCTAAACCGCAAAAGTGCCAACCTTGCAACGCATACGCCAGAGTTCGCCTGGAAAATAAAGTCTAACGGCGAGCAGCAACAAGTCCTGCCAAAAACGTTAGTTGTGGGTGACAATATTATTATCAAACCCGGCGAGAGAATTCCCGCCGATGCTGTAATAACTAGCGGCCTCAGTAACGTCGATGAGTCAGTTATTAATGGTGAATATTTACCTACTGAGAAAAGCAGTGGCGACGCAGTTACCTCTGGCGGCTTAAATGGCGATGGATTTTTGGAATGTAAAGTCACCGCTATCGGTAAAGACACCCTGCTGTCGATAATCAACCAATTATTAGAACAAGCTCAGCAAAGTGTACCACCAATAGCAATACTGGCCGACAAAGGTACTAAATCTTTTGTCAGCGTGGTGTTAATTACCTCGGCCTGCGTTTATGTCTATTGGCATTTTGTTGCGCCAGAGCAAGCATTTTGGATCGCACTGTCGGTAATGGTGGTTAGTTGCCCTTGTGCCTTATCAATGGCTACGCCAACTGCATTAACAGCAGCAACCGGGGCGCTACGCGAGCAAGGTTTATTAGTTCGCGATGGCAATAGCCTAGAAGCCTTAACAAAAGTTACCCATTGTATTTTTGACAAAACAGGCACTATAACCGAAGGTAAACTAAATATTGCTGACACAAAAATAATGGGCCATAAATCGGCGGATTACTATCGCCATGTTGCTGCCTCGCTAGAGAGCTATTCATCACACCCTATCGCTAGCGCCTTTAGTGAAAAACAAACACTATTAACAGTAACAGATCCGCAAATAGTTCCTGGCCAAGGAATTAGGGGACTGATCGAGAAACGCGAATACTGCATTGGTAGTGACTTATTTATTGCTAGCCATTGCCAACTGCCAGAGTTAAGTAGTAACGAAAATATGTTGCCAATTTACTTAAGCGAAAATGGTCAGCTTGCCGCCATTTTTTATCTGCAAGACCAGCTTCGCCCATCTGCTGCAAAAGCAATTAACCAACTTAATCGAATGAATATTGCGACCATATTACTCAGCGGCGACTCATCGAACATGGTTAAAAGCATCGCCGAGGAGCTTGATTTCTCTGACTGGCAAAACAAACTAAAACCAGCAGACAAACTGTCATATATAGAAAAAGTTAAGGCCAACAATGGTATTTGCATTGCTGTTGGCGACGGCATTAATGATGTGCCGCTGCTAGGCACAGCTAATATCTCTATTGCGGTAGCTAATGCCACCGACCTAACTCGTAACAATGCCGACTGTATTATGCTGGCCAATGATTTACGAAATATTCCTTTGTTTATCGAAAAATCAAAACAAACCCAGAAAATTATTAGACAAAACCTAGGCTGGGCATTGGCTTACAACGTTTGCGCTCTGCCACTAGCCAGCATGGGCTTAGTACCACCTTACATAGCCGCATTAGGTATGTCCGCTAGCTCATTAGTCGTTGTAATTAACGCCATGAGGCTATGGAAAACACCCACCACTCAGTTGGCTCAATCTAGTCAAGCCCTCCACTCCAATCAGACCAACCAACCCAGACAGGTCACTCGATAATGGAAAGCTTAGCTATTTTAGTTCCTATTGCTCTGGCATTCACCGGTATCGCCATAGCGGCATTTTTATGGGCTGTGCGCAGCGATCAATATGAAGATCTAGATAAGTCAGCCTCATCGATATTATTCGATGAAGACACTACTGATGCCGACGCAGAGCATAAAGCTGATGAGTGAATTACTACCTCAGCTTGCCACAGCATTTGGTCTGGGTTTATTGGGTAGCGGCCATTGCTTAGGTATGTGCGGCGGTATCGCGGCAGCCACTGGTAGTGGCGATAAAAATTACAGTGTCTATTTCAACCTAGGTAGAGTTAGCAGCTACGCCCTTATCGGTTTATTACTCGGTGGGCTCACCCAAGTTATATCAGCTAATCTGGCACCGATGATGCTAGTTTTTCGTGTTGTCGCAGGGCTGCTACTTGTAGCCATGGGTCTTTATCTTGGTACTTGGTGGATGGGTTTAACCAAACTCGAACGCGCTGGGCATTTTATCTGGCGCAAAGTACAACCACTAACTCGTCAGTTTCTGCCGATTGAATCTGCCGGTAATGCAATCAAACTTGGCTTACTGTGGGGCTTATTACCTTGTGGCTTGATTTATAGCACCTTAACTTGGGCCGCTACCAGCGCCAACGCTATCAGTTCAATGTTACTAATGTTGGCCTTTGGCTTAGGAACGCTTCCTGCAATGCTTGGTATTGCTTGGTTTGGTGCAAAAGTTCAGCAATTCATGCGCAATAAATTCACTCGATCTATAAGTGCGGCATCACTTATCATCTTTGGATTATGGACAATGGTCACGCCAATTCAGCATTATCAGATGCACTGCTCTCATAGCCAATCATCAGCAAGCGATAGCGAAATGAACTCCCACCAGCATCACTAAACTCTCCTAGAAGCCGGTAGTTTTTAGCTACGCATCGCTTCTTTGATATGCATCAAATCTATATTTGATGGCTTGGCAGTAAAATAATATGACAGATATTATTGCGCCTGAGCCATAGCTATGAACATTGCACGACTAAACTCACCAAGTCTTGTGGCAGCTACACACTGCCTAAGTAAGTATGACTCACCTGGGCCAAGATATACCTCATACCCAACAGCAAACTTATTTCGTCAAGACATAGGCCAACAGCAGTATTTGGACTTAGCTAGCAATGAGCATTTATCTATCGCCCCATTGTCACTTTATGTACACATACCATTTTGTAAGAACATTTGTTATTACTGCGGCTGTAATAAAGTCGTCACCAAACAGAGCGATGCCGGTCGAAAATATTTAGATATGCTAGCCATTGAACTCAAAGCTCGCGGTGCATTACACGGCCATCGGCCAGTATCTCAAATGCACTGGGGCGGCGGCACGCCAACCTTTCTCGACGACGGCGAACTAACTGAGCTAATGCATTTAATTGCCTGTCATTTCAATTTGGATGATGGTATTAACCGCGAGTACTCGATAGAAATAGACCCACGTGCGGTAGAAGAATCAACCATAGCGTTACTCAAGGGTATAGGTTTCAATCGTATCAGCATGGGTATTCAAGACTTTGACCCCTTCGTACAGCAAGCCATAAACAGAGAGCAAAGCTACGATTTAGTTAAACAGCTTAGCGATTCAATTCGCGACCACGATTTCTCATCGCTAAGTTTCGATTTAATTTATGGCTTGCCGGAGCAGTCTGTCACCTCCTTTAACGACACCTTAGACAAAGTTATTACGCTAAACCCAGATCGGATTTCTTGTTATAGCTATGCGCATTTACCTAAGCGCTTTCCATCCCAGCGCTCGATAGACCGTCTAACGTTGCCTAGCTCTGATCAAAAACTAGCTATATTTGAAATGACTATTGCTAGACTAACCGCTGCTGGCTATCAATACATTGGCATGGATCATTTTGTAAAACCTGATGATGAACTGGCACAAGCTAGGAAAAATCGACGTTTGCAGCGTAACTTTCAAGGTTATTCGACCTCCCTCGCCGCCGATTTGATTGGCGTGGGCCCATCATCGATATCACAGTTTGCGGGCAGCTACTTTCAAAACGAGAAAAATCTAGATGACTATTACAATGCACTCAACAATCAGCGCCTGCCTGTAAGTCAAGGCTTCACCATGAGTGAGGAAGATCGGCTACGCAACTTCGTTATTATGAATATTGCCTGCCAGCTATCGATTAACTTTGAAGAGGTTAAACAAAAATTTGATATCGACTTCCAGCAACATTTTGCCAGCAGCATTAAACAGTTGCAGCCATTTATTGACGATGGACTCGCAACTATTAGTCAATCTGAAATATCCATCTCAGAACAAGGCCAACTTGTGCTGCGGAATATATGTATGTTGTTTGACGAGTATTTGTCGACAAATCCTAATGAAAACTCGTTTTCGAGGACAATTTGACCAATTTAATAAACCTTATTCACTGCTAATTGTATTATTATTTAGACGATATAATCGTCATCAGGGATTAAAGCGATGCCAACATCAATTAAGCTTAAAGACACAATGACAGCATGCCCACATAATTCGCACGTTTCTTGCGGCAACTGCAGACTTAATACTCTTTGTCTACCTATCGCGCTGCGAACAGACGATATATCTCGCCTCGATGAAATCATTCAACGTGGCAAACCAATAAATAAGAACGAGTATTTATACAAACAAAATAGTCCATTCTCATCAGTTTATGCCGTCCGCTCAGGTTGTTTAAAAGCCTATCGCTTAACTAATGATGGCGAAGAGCAAATTACTGGCTTTTATTTTCCCGGCGAAATTCTTGGTATGGACGGCATCGGAAAAAACAAACATAACTGTTCTGCCAAGGCATTAGAAACGTCAGCCGTGTGTGAAATCCCGTTTGAGCAACTTGGCGAATTAAGTACGCAATTGCCCGAGCTACAAAAACACTTTTTTCAGATAATGAGCCATGAAATCTCATCTGATCAGCAATTAATAACCTTACTTAGTAAAAATTCAGCTGAAGAAAAACTAGCAACACTGTTAATTAGCTTATCGGCTCGATTCGCCCAGCGTAAATTATCATCGACAAAGTTTAGACTACCCATGTCACGCACCGATATCGGAAACTACTTGGGCCTAACCGTAGAAACTGTAAGCCGCGTATTTGGTCGATTTCAAAAACAAAACCTTCTTAGCGTAGACGGCAAAGAAGTAAAGATATTGGATTTCGACGAACTAAAATCAATATCTGCCATAAGTGAGATTTAGTAATATAGCGCCACCGATAAGGAGCAAGCAATGATAGCCACAGCATTTGGATTTTTATTTTCGCCCACTGCGCAATGGAAAAAAGTTGCCGCACTAAGCGATGAAAAACTCCGTATCTATCTATTATACCCTGTGATTTTAGGTATTATTCCTGCAGTAGCCTGGTATCACGGCACGACTAACACAGGTTGGACGGTGGGTACTGACGAGCCTATATTTTTGACCTCCGCCAGCGCTCTCAGAATTGCTATATTATTTTATCTAACCGAAATTTTAGCTATCTGGACTATCGGCGGTTTCATCCATTGGATGTCCGCCACCTACAATGCAACATCAACGCTAATCAAAGGCGTAGCGATTGCAGGCTTTACCACTACGCCATTTTTAATTGGCGGTGCTGTTGGTTTGTTCCCAATTCTTTGGCTAGATATACTGATCGCTTTGTTAGCGGTAACCCAAAGCGTTTACCTACTATACAAAGGTATTCCTATTGTGATGAAAATACCTGCTGAACAAGGTTTTTTGTTTGCCAGTGCAATGATTGCAGTCGGGATGGTTATACTTATTTGTATTATGTGTGCAACCGTCATTTTATGGGATATGGGCTTCGCGCCGATATTTACTGACTAAAGCTGTATCGCGCTAGAAATTATCTTAAAATAACCTATAAAATCCAATTAAATAGCGCCAACTTCACCAGATAACATTAGAAGATGACGCTAAGCCACTAAAAATACTTGCTTTTTTGATTCAAAAGAGGAAACTGACCGCCCAAGAGCTGATTAAACAGTAGTCAGCCTTGCTAACAACCATTGTTCTAAGCCGTATTTTTAAACTAATGGTTTTAGCCTCATTGTCTTACCAACGGGGAGTTGGTTATGAGTGGAAGGTGCAGTGTTTTTGAACACTTAGTAATTCGTCCTACCCTTTGTTGCCTTAATATAAAATCCAGCAGCGCCATCAAGCTACTGCTTGGCACGGCCCTATCAGAAACCGATATGAAATCTCACACCGCTAGCGGCGGTATAGGCATCTACGGTATTACTAGCTCCCAACATCGCCAAGTATGGGATCAATATCTCGCCTACCGGCCAGAACTTGCCAGTAAAATTCGTAGCCTTGCCAGCCGCCAACGCTTTTTACAAAATCCAGATGAAGAGCTTAGGGAAAATTTAGCCTATGCCACAGCGATAGCCTGGATAATTTATGAGATGGCTGAAGAGGCATTACCAGACCAAGCTATGGACGACACATTAGCAAGTTTTTGGCAGCATTATTTTCACAAAGGCAATACTGCCAACTGGTATTTACCAGTCGCCAATATCGCTTAAACTAGCTAAATCTTCTGGTCTATCAATGTCGCTTAGTGGGTCAAGTAATTCATAGCGCCAATTTAGCCTATCCATTTTTGCGAGTGTTTGCGCCAAGACTTGTGCACTACCCCAGTCTATATTACAAAATATTTCATCATCTACCGCTTTCAACGCCAGCAACACATACCCGCCGTCAGTAGCTGGGCCGATGACAGCATCAACACAGTCTAGTTTATTAACTGCCAAATCTAGATAGGCTTTGTCGATATCAATGCAGTCAGCGCCAATTAACACCACCTTACCAGAGCTATTTAAACCTTCTAAGGCAGCATATTTCATCCGTTCACCTAAATCGCCATCGGTTTGCTCATATAAATTTACCAAGGAATTATTAGCGTACGTTTCCCAACAGGGGTGGTCTAAATCACCTGCTCTCCATAGTGCTATCGGCAACTTAGCAGCAGTAATATTGGCAACCACTTTGTCTAACAACAGCTGGTATAACCGCGCCGCTCGCACTGGTGACAAGTGTGGCAACAAACGGGTTTTAACTTTCCCCGCTTCAGGCGCTTTTGCAAATAGTAAAATTTTAATAATATCTTTCATGCCATTTTCTCAGCGATATTTCTCTGCCAAGCGAGCGGGCGATACGCCTAAAAAATACTGTAAGCGCAGCGACCACATAAGTAATACGGTAGTTAAAATACCGCGCTGTTGCCACCGCCTGCTGGAGGTAATAATTTTACGAGCCCTGATTATACTGGCGTTAGCTAAGTGCTTTAAACTTTTGCTCAAGGCCACATCTTCCATCAGTGGAATAGCTTGAAACCCACCCACTCTGTCAAATAAATGACGGGATACAAACATACCTTGGTCGCCGGTAGCGACCTTAGTCAGTGAAGAGCGTAAATTAATCATTCGCTCTATCACTCTAAAAAAAACATGACTGCCATCGAGCTTAATACAGAAAAACCCCCACGAACGGCCAGCACTAATCTTATCGACATACTTACTAATATCGCCATCAAATAATGAATCAGCATGCAAAAACCACAGCATATCGCCGCTGGCGTGGGCTGCGCCAACATTCATTTGCATAGCCCTGCCTGGTTTAGAATCTAGTAATTTATCAGCGCTAACAGCATTGGCAACAGTGGTATCACGACTGCCACCATCAACAACAATTAATTCACAATCTTTACTTTGCAGCGCTGCCAATTGAGCAAGCAGATGTGCTATGTTTTCTTGTTCATTGAGTACTGGAATAATTACTGAAATACGCATTTAGGCTGCGTCCAATGCTCCGCCACAACTACTACCTTGTCCGGCAGTGCAGCCATAACAGTGCTCGCCTATCGCTATCGGCCAGTCTTTGGTATTACCCACCAACTCACTTATATGAAGCTTTTTCTTGTCACTGGCTAAAAGTCCTGTGGCACTACTCGGTGCTACCAAAGGCATATCTAACATCTGATTAAAATCACAATCATAAATATAACCTTGCCAATCTACACTCAATAGTGACTTACACATAAGCGTGGCTAAATTACTTTTATTAAAATTATCTTTTAATAAATTTAGATAATCATCGAATTGATTATGCGCCAGTAGCACACTGCCAAAGCGGCTAATTGGCATATTTGTTATGGTTAATAGGCCGTCAAAATCAATATCGAAGCGCTTTTTTAATTCTCGTTTGTAATCACTTTGAAGCGCTACTTGTGGTGGCGGTAAGACAGCTCCAGTCGGGTTATAAACTAAATCAAGCACCAACTCTGGACTGCGCCCATAGCCTAGTTTATTTAATTTTTTCAATGCCGTAATGCTATCTGAATAAACACCTTTACCGCGCTGTTGCTCAACATTTTCTTCTTCATAACAGGGTAATGACGCCGAAATTATCACTTGCTGAGCTGCCAAAAATTCAGCTAAGCCTTCATAACCATCCTCGAGCAGGATAGTTAAATTACACCGATCTATGACTGCCACGTCCATAGCGCGGGCTTGCTCAACCAGATATCTAAAATGCGGATTCATTTCTGGTGCACCGCCAGTTAAATCCAAAGTAGTAATAGCATGTTCACGAATGAAATCGATGATTGAGTCAATAACATCAAGCGTCATTATTTCAGTGCGAGTTGGCCCTGCATTTACATGACAATGCATGCACGTCATATTACATAGATAACCTAAGTTGACTTGCAGCGTATCTAAACTAGCGCGCTTAATCGCCGGGAACGCGGTAGGCAGTAATAATGGTTTGGTATCTCGCATATTTAATCCAGCTATAATATTTTCAATTTATAAAGTGCGGGGAATTAGCCTCCGGCCAACTTCACAACCCACCCTTTAGCATCAAGTACTTTCTTAACAGCATCGCGTTTATCGCCTTGTATTTCGATAATACCCTCTTTTATTGCGCCACCCACTCCGCACTTTTTCTTTAGCTCACCAGCCAATACTTTTAGCGCGTCAGCGGCTAGTGGAACGCCTTTAATCAACGTAACACCAGCGCCTTTACGG
Source organism: uncultured Cellvibrionales bacterium (assembly GCA_963933215.1). Taxonomy (GTDB): domain Bacteria; phylum Pseudomonadota; class Gammaproteobacteria; order Pseudomonadales; family CAWVSB01; genus CAWVSB01. Next base: position 100,186 of record CAWVSB010000001.1, on the reverse strand, counting down.
CCTTTGGTTTCGCGGCTAATTCTTACCACTCCATCGCCGCTGGCGACGGTATTACTGCGTTTACAATTACACTGTCCTATCGGTTGCCTGCATTGAGGGCAGCTGCGTCCTCCGTCAGTGGAATAAACCAAACCACTCGATTTTTGTTTTGCCACTTTAAATCACTCTTTTCGGTTAAGCTAACAGATTACAGAGTAAGACTACTAGCCTATCATTAGGTTGCCAAATTATCGTGTCGTTTTATATGCAACAAGTACTAACCAAGACAAAAAAATCAATTGTATTGCTTGGTGGCGGCCATAGCCACATCGAAGTGATAAGGCAGCTGGCTGTCAACCCAATAGCAAACGTGCAAGTGACGCTTATTAGTGAAGACCTACAGACGCCTTATTCGGGGATGCTGCCCGGCTTAATTGCGGGTCATTACAATTTTAATGAATGTCATATCAACCTTGCTGCCCTTTGCCAATGGGCCAAAGTGGCGTTTATTCAAGCAAGCGCTACGGCTATAGATGCTGATAATAACGCAGTATCATGCTCTAACGGCAACACCGTCTCATACCATGTACTATCCATTAATACTGGGTCACAGCCTAATCTTAATAATATATTTGGGGCCAACTTTGGGCATCCCGTCAAACCGATAAAACTATTTATTGCTGATTGGGAAAGCTGGCTGGCAAGTCAGCGTGGAAATAATAGCTTAATGCCCAGCTTAGCCGTAGTTGGTGGGGGCGCGGCCGGTATAGAAGTGATACTGGCAATTAAGCAGCGGCTTAAAACACTTAAAATTGATGCCAAGCTCAGCCTTATTTGCGGCGCGAATAAGCTGCTGGCTAGCCACAATAAAAGAGTACAAAAGCAGTTTGAGAAGCACTTGGCCGCAGAAAGCATAGCAGTTTATTACAATAGCACCGTCACCTCGGCAACTGCGTCCGCAATAATTGTTAACAACGAAAAAGAGTTGTTATCCGACTTTACCGTATGGGCAGTTAATGCTCAGGCAAAACCATGGCTTACCAATACTAGCCTCGCATGTAATGGAGACGGCTTCATCAATATTGAGCCAACTCTTTGCAGCATTTCACACGGCAATGTATTTGCAGCGGGTGATACCATTAATTTTATTAGCCAGACATTACCGAAAGCGGGTGTTTACGCGGTTCGCCAAGGCCCGGTACTCAGCAACAATATTCGCTCACTGATAGAACCAACTAAGACCAAAATGCAAATATATACACCTCAGCAACAGTTTTTAAGCCTGTTAACGACTGGCGGTAAACACGCTATTTTGTCTCGTGGGCTATTATGTTTATCTGGCAGTTGGGTGTGGCACTGGAAAAACAAAATCGATAGTGACTTTGTTAAGCGATTTATGCCACCTAATAAAAATAATTAAGAGAGACATATGTCTGCACATATTATTTGGTCATCAGAGCTGTCACCTTATGCCTGGAAAATAAGTTCTTTATTACAGTTCAAACAACAATCCTATCGATTGTTACCGAATGACGGCAGCTGGCTAGAAAATTTAAAAATAAACCTTGCCTTGGTAAAGGGTAAAAAGACCCGCAGTATTACTCGCTACCCACAAATGACCGCTCTAGACGAATACCCAACTGTGCCTTATTTAATCACTGACTCTCATATCCAGTATGATTCAAGCAGTATAGCTCGCTGGCTGGATGCCTCTTATTCCACAACTCCAGTAATACCCACTGAGCTGAGTGTAGCTTTCGTGGCTAACCTAATAGATGAGGCCTATGACGAGTTTGGCTTATATATGGCGCATCATATGCGCTGGGTAACTGCCGCCCAAGACAACGATGCAGGCGAAAGGCTAAGCCATGAATTTAGACGTATTTTACCCTTGGGCCTGAACAAAATTCTGGCAAAAAGTTTTCCTTATCGGCAAGTCCGCAGACTGCCTTATTTATTTAGCATTGCCCCGCCCGGCTATCAATGCGATATACCCGCAAAACTAACACCGCCTGCAGTTGAAGGTTTTCCAGCTACCCACGCATTGCTCGACTTTGCATGGCGCGAATACCTAGCGGCACTGGAAAATATTTTCACTCAGCAAGCTTACCTGCTGGGGGATCAATTCACCGTCGCAGACGCTAGCGTTTATGGCCAGCTCTATATGAATATGTCAGACCCCAGTGCCGCTAACAGCATTAAGGAACTAGCTCCGGTCACTCACCAATGGCTTATCAATATAAATCAAGGCCAACACGTCACTGATAGCGGGCGGTTGTTTTTATCACCTCAGTTATCACCATTACTCGCTATTATCGGTAAGACTTTCACGCCATTGATGACCCAAAATGCACTGGCCTTCAGCAGGGCAAGACAACAGGGTGAAGCACAATTTAATGAGATAGCCTTTGATAACCGCCGTAATATTTATAGCGGTAAAATTTTAGGACTACCGTTCAAATCAGCAATAAAATCGTTTCAAGTAGAAGTATGGAAAGACCTGCAACGTCAATGGTCATGCCTATCAGAGACGCAAATAAAAATAATACATAGCACTACAGGTTTTGATATCAGCCAGCTATTTCGGGACTGAGTCTGCATCCTTATAACAACTGTCTTTTCTGCGCTTGCATGTTGGCTCACAATTTCGATAATGGTGCCCGCAGTTAAGCCATTACAAATCCACTAAAAGCCAATGGAATAAATATGTTTTTAGATCAGTTTTATACTCAAACATCAGAAGGCATCGCATTTAGCGCTGAGCAAAGTAGCTTATTCGCCAAAACCATTGCTGGGGATTTTAATGTTATCCATGATCCAGATTCAAAACGCTTCTGTGTGCCCGGCGATTTATTATTCGCAATGGTATTGGGCAAGTATGGCTTAAGCGCTGACATGCATTTTGATTTTGAAGGAATGGTGGGTAGCGACGCGCCGTTAATCTATCCAGATAATCCTGATAGCGAATTCTCTATCACCAATCCGGTGGGAAAATCATTTATGTCGGTCACTCGCAGCGGCGAGCCCAATGCCAATGCCACGATGATTGAGCAACTTACTAGAGAGTATGTTGCTTTTTCTGGTCAAAATTTTCCACACATTTTAATGCCGCTGATGGAAAAACATAATGTCATTATTAACCCGGCAAGACCGTTAGTTATCTATGAAAGCATGACCTTAGCTTTGGAAACCGTCAATTTAACTAATCCAACCCTGGGTTTAAATGGCTCTGAATTAAAAGTCAACGGCAAACGCGGCGATGTAAAGCTACATTTTGTGGTTAAAGAAAATGGTGTAGAGATCGGTCAAGGTTATAAAAAACTAGTGCTAAGCGGCCTTCGTGAATACGACAAAGATACCGCGCAAAGCTTGATCAATTTATACGAAACACTCAAAGCTAATTTTTATAGCAAGCAAAGCTAAGTAGCTTACCAAGTCTTTTGCAAACCCTTAGCTGGCGTAAAGTTTAGTTCTAAGGAATGTCTTCTGTACTATCTAAGCGCAATAATCTGGTGCAAAAAGTCTGGTTGGGTTAGCGGCCCTATCTTTGCGCCGAGGCTGTAAAATATCTCGTATAAGCTATTAATATTGTTGCGCACTCTTGGTTTAAGGTATGACGATGGCTCGCCAACTTGTCTAACATGTCGCTAATTATCTAAATAATTAGTTTAGCCGGCTGTTTAAATTCAACTACTTAGCGCTAGTGCCTACTGCTATACTCTGTCCAAAATCATATTGAGCATCACTATAATCAACCTAAAGATGCTATTTATAAAAAAAATAATAAACTAGAGCACTATCCAAATCGGAGTTTTAAATGGAACAAATATCCAATTTTGTAACATCAATTAACGGTATTGTCTGGGGGCCGTTAATGCTAATACTTATTTTAGGTACCGGTTTTTACTTAATGGCAGGGCTAAAATTTGCTCCACTTAGAAATATACCTAAAGCCTTTAAACTTTTGATAGATGGTCGTAAAGGTGACGGTGGCGCAGGTCAAATATCGCCATTTAATGCATTAATGACGTCGCTTTCTGCCACCATTGGCACCGGTAATATTGCCGGAGTTGCAACCGCGATCAGTATCGGTGGCCCAGGCGCATTATTTTGGATGTGGTGTACCGCACTGGTAGGCATGGCAACAAAATATGGCGAAGCAGTGCTGGCCGTTGAGTATCGTGAAGTGGATGAACAGGGTAATTATTCTGGCGGCCCTATGTACTATATTAAAAACGGCCTTGGTGATAATTGGCGTTGGTTAGCGTGGGCGTTTTCGTTCTTTGCTATATTCGCTGGCTTCGGCATGGGCAATACAGTGCAAGCCAATTCTGTCGCCGACGCGATGCAAAGCACCTTCGATATCGATCCGATAATATCTAGCGCCGTAATGGTAATCTTGGTTGGTATGGTATTACTGGGCGGGGTTAAGCGTATTGCTACCGTTGCTGGAGTATTGGTGCCGCTAATGGCGGTCAGCTATTTAGCCTTAGGCCTTACTGTACTGGCGCTTAATCTCAGCGATATCCCCGCTGCTTTTGCTCTAATTGTTGACAGCGCGTTTAATGGCACTGCAGCCACTGGCGGCTTTGTTGGCGCAGGCATAATGCTTGCTATACAGTTTGGTGTTGCCCGTGGGGTGTTCTCAAACGAAGCAGGGCTGGGTAGTGCGCCGATTGCTCATGCAGCAGCGCAAACTAACGATCCAGTAAAACAAGGCACTATCGCCATGTTAGGAACATTTATTGACACTTTAATCGTCTGCACCATAACTGGCTTAGTTATAGTCATAACTGGCGTATGGACTACTGGTGAAGGCGGCGCCTCGCTAACCGCTGCAGCATTTGCATCCCAGATACCCTATGGTGACGTCATGATTTCGATAGGCTTATGCTTTTTTGCCTTCACTACTATTTTGGGCTGGAGCTTTTATGGCGAACGCTGTGTGGTATATATATTCGGCACTAAGGCCATATTGCCATTTCGAGTACTCTGGATTGGCGCAATTCCGTTTGGTGCAGCTGCACAGCTAGGCTTTATTTGGCTGTTAGCCGATACCTTTAATGCGTTAATGGCAATACCAAATTTAATAGCCTTATTACTGCTTAGCCCAGTAATATTTCGCTTGAGTAAAAAGTCGATCAGTGACGAGGCTGCAGAAAAATTAACTTAATCTGCATCGGGCCTCTTATTTGAGAGGTCTTATTTTTCCTGATCTAGCTCATAATAAATAATTAGTCACCCACTCGGCCCTAGATTTTCTGAGTAGTCTTTTTTTCGTATAGCACAATTAACCAAAATCTCTTTACGTCGATCGATCCCATCTAAGCGCCAACTTTTGACTTCATCTAACGACCGATGACAACCGATACAAACATCATCGTCATCTAACTGGCAATGGCGAATGCAAGGAGAGATAAGCGAGTCTGTAGGCGTTTTTTGCATAGTAATAAAAAACCCGCGTTAGGTAGCTTTTATATGATTAAGCCTGATTACTGTTTATCGCTGACACCTGCTCATTCAGCGTAAAGAAGTCGTACAGCACCCCAAAACCAAACAGACCAACCGTTAGTAAATAAATAATTCCACTAATAATCTTACCTTGATAAAAACGATGGATACCAAACACACCTAAGAAGGTTAAAAATATCCAGGCGATATTATAATCTATGGCGCCTTCGGCGAAGCGACTATCCGCCTCACGATCCATCGACGGAATGAGAAACAAGTCAATTATCCAACCAATAAAAAGTAGACCTAAGGTAAAAAACCAAATAACACCGGTAATTTGCTTACCATAATAAAAGCGATGGGCGCCGAGGAAACCAAATATCCATAATAAATAGCCCATTGTTATTGAATGCGTGTCTTTTTCCATTAGTTATTCTCCAAGTTAAACAATTATTAGTTTTTATTAGCTTTTAAGTTTAACAGTAAGTTTTGTTGCTTCAACACCAAATTTTTCAGCTCTGCTCTTTCCCACTCTAGTAATTATATTTACTCTCTACTAGCGGATCAGTCTCGCTGCGGACTAGCGCTCTATAGGCTTCTCGTTCGTCTCGCTCATCTGCCAAGAACGTCAGAGTAAGCTGCTACAACACCCAAAGAGGTTTCCCCGCCAAATCAATGCCCAAGTAAGCCGATTGCGTTAGTGGCAACACCCTCGAAAAACTCATCCCACTGAATCTTATTGCGAAAAAGGAAGCTATCTATTATAAAACTGATATCCGGCACTCGTTTCGCGCTGGTCTCGTTCGCGGCCATCCGAGCAGGCGATGAGTAGGCGATGAGTAGAGCACTGAAGATTACGATTAAGCTAGGGCGTTTAAACACTTCGTTATGAATTGCTAGATGGTGTTTTAAAGAGACTCAGGAATAGACGATGATATTTCTCAGCATACTTTGACTGACGACTCTACAGTCTCTCTTATCAAAGTAGTATGTTTATATATCCCGCTGACAGTTTTCACACTGTCAGCAAGGCTATGTTTTTATTGCTAGGTCCTTAAGCACTGGCCAGCGAGTATAGAAGTATTTTCTGTCCTCCGCCGGCCGTGCCAAAATTGCAGCGCTAGCGGATGTCGAAACGGACCCCAACGTAGAATGTACGCTCGAGCGCTGGCTCGATACCGTCGTTGCGCACCCGACTAAAGTAGTCTTGGTTGAACATGTTGTTAATGCCGCCATGCACAGCCCACTTATCACTGGGTCGATATTCGAGACTAAAATCGACCACTTCATAGGCCGGAATTTCTGCTTCGATTTCGCTGACACCGCTGCCACGCGGCAAGTTAGAGTCCTGCCAGTACTGATCTCCAACGAGAGTAGCGGTCAAGGCTGCGTTCCACTTTGCGCTGTCGAAGAGGAAACCGGTGCGAACTAGGTAATCGGGTGCGAATGCGGTGTCGTTACCGACAAGAGTAGGATTAACACTGCTGCGTATCTCCGCATCAAGCAAAGAACCGTTGGCAAACACCTTGAATGAACGCGATGCGTCGGCCAGCATGTCGTACTCCACACTAAACTCAATGCCCTGATGGCGCGAGTCGCCGCTGTTCACCCGTTCCACGTCGGTGATGTTCGTCTGTATTTGCTCGATTTTGTCATCGAAATCAATACGAAACACGCTAATGTCGAAAACCAAATTGTCGATCGGCTGGCTGCGAAAGCCGATCTCATAGTTGACGGCGCTCGATGCGTCTGGACCGTTAGCGCCCGCCAATTCCGAGTTCGGATTAATTAGATCGTCAAAGCGCTGGGGGCGGTACGACTCCGACACATTGGCATACATTTCCGAGCGTTCGCCGGTTTGGTAGGCCAGACCCAGGCCGAACAGAGTTTCATTGAACGTCTCGTCGAGGTCGATGGCGTCACGGTTGAGGCTTTCGTTTTTCACCTCTTCTTCAAGATTGTAGTTGATCCGTTCAATGCGCATGGTAGGTACGATACTGAGGTTGCCGAAGCGAAACAAGTTCTCGACGAACACTGCATTATAGCTCATAACTCGATCTTGCTCGAAGACCAGATCCTGAGAATTCTGGCTGTTAGAGCGAATATCATCACTGACATGACGAGTTCGTGGACTGTTACCGAGATAGCCAGTTGTGCCGGCCGTTAGCACGTGGCTACCACCCCAAGACTGGGTGTAACGCAGATCAAAGCCATAGTTTGCGAAATTCTGCTCGTCGATAGCCGTTGTTGAAGGCTCGTTGGCGGGGTCTGTGAACATAGCTGAGCGGCGGCTTAAGCGGTCCATAGAGGAGTACCAAATGTTGCCATCCAGCGTGGAGGATTCATTAATCTGCTGTTCGTAGTTGAAGGTGGCGATCAGTTGATCGATCTCTATCCGGTTATAGGGTGACTTGGTTTGGTCACGGTCATCTGCAAACTCCTGCGTCGTGAGCCGTCCCGCTTCGCCGGAATCAGACTGATAGAGGTCCACGTCAAACCCCAATCGGATATCTTCGAAGCCTTCGTAGGAGACGCCTATATAGCCGGAGTTGACCTCATAGTCTTCATTGTCACGCGGACCGTCGGCGCTGCGATGGTCGAATGAGGCCAGCACACCGAAATCGTTGTGAGACCAGTTCAGCTCGTTATAGGTGCTGTACAAGCCATCACTACCCGTTGTCTGGTCGGTTCTGAAAGAAGTTTCCGCATCAGAATTAGCCTGGCGGGTCACGAAATTCAACACGGGGCCGATCTGAGGACCGTAAAGCAATCCGCCACCACCACGGACGAACTCGATTTGTTCGACCCGCTGCGCGGCAGGCATATAATAGATTGTGGGGTAGCCAAACAGGTCTGCCGCCAGCGGCACGCCATTTTGGAAGAACGCTACAAACTCGGATTCATGCGGATTGCCCAGTCCCCGGTAGTTGATGTTGTAGATACTCGGGATCTGCTGCTCCGACACGAATAATCCGGGCAAGCGGGAGAACATCTGACGCAGATTCGGCTCGACGAACGCCGGTTGCTCGTCTAAGTTCACCAGTGTGGTTTTCTTGCCTTCAAATATCTTGCCATTTTGCAGGCTAGGAAGAGTCCCTGACACTCTGGCCTCTGGGTACAAGCCAAAAACCTCTATAACTTCTAAGTTTTCTGTATCCACTTCGTCATTGGCGGTGGCAAAAGGCGAAGTGGAAAGCGCGGCGATTGCCGCAAATCGGGCGATATGCATATTAGTAGGTCTCTGAGTAGAAATTGTAATTGGGGTGTTACTAGTAGATGTCGTTGCCATAAATCGTAATGCGAATCATTGTTATTCAATAAAATATTAAATGCAACCAAATTGCTAATTAAAATCAAACAAAATGCTAATTAAATGCAATCTAATTACTAGAATAAATGCATCACTATTTAGGCAGTAGCACCACAATTGAAATCTTAAGCGGGATGTATCGGCCGACTTACCAATCACATCTAATATCGTAGCCGCTGTCATATTCAGAAATATAAATGCAGTTAAATAAATGACAAATAGAATGTCTACGCATAGAACAGACCTTTATTTTCTCATATATCGTGTAGACTTTATGCGACATTAATTTTTTGAAAATAACATAATACACTTTGAATACAGTCTATATTGCAAATAAAATAGAAAGTTAATCTTGTCAGCATTGACCAACAAATAACAAATAACAAATAACAAATAACAAATAAAATAAACAGCTATTCCCTACAAACTAAGATTTTTTTGATAACTTAATGCTCTTGGAATTTTATTATTAGACTTCTATTGTTATTCATCACACCACCGAGTCTCTATAGCGATAGAGTCCAGTTAATTTTGTATTCGTTTTCCATCATAGTTACCACTGTCCTAGCCGCAAAGAGTCTAAATCCAGACCATTATAAAGTCTCAACACATTACGTTTTATCTTTGAATACACAGCAATAATTACTCAGACAAAACACATAAATCCTCGCAAAATAATTAGATATCTGGGTAGAATGCGACCCCCTTTAAATAGATAGTTATATCTAACAAGCATATGAATAGTGATAACGCGCAAAGTATCTTCCTCAGAGTTAAGAACAATAGGAAGTTCGAGTTCTTCGTAGTTTTTATAATTATTGTTTCCGCTCTTCAAATAGGCGCAAAAACATATGAGCTATCAGCTGTTACGGTTTCTTTTATAAGAACGCTTGATATATTTATCACTCTATTTTTCCTTTTAGAAATCACTATAAGATTCGCAGCAGAAGAGCAAAAACGACTATTTTTAAACAATGGGTGGAACGCCTTTGACACACTAGTTGTTGTCATTAGCCTTATACCCATTAATGATACTGAAATGGTATTGCTCGCTCGATTAGTCCGGGTATTTCGCGTGCTGAGGATGATATCTATCGTCCCTGAGCTAAGGATTCTCATTAACTCACTAATAAAAGCTCTGCCTCAGCTGGGTTACGTGATGTTATTGATGTTTATTATCTTCTATATCTATGCGGCTATAGGCAGCTTTCTATTTGAAGATATCAACCCAGTACTCTGGGGCAACATAGCAATTTCAATGCTTACGCTATTTAGAGTGATGACCTTTGAGGACTGGACAGATATTCAATATGAAACAATGGAGACCTACCCCTTTAGCTGGATCTACTACTTATCATTCATCTTTCTGACTGCCTTCGCTTTTTTAAATATGGTAATTGGAATTCTACTTAACGTTATGGAACAAGAACGGACAAACATTAGACAGTTAGAAGCTACCGAAGAACCAACTCTGGCTGATTTACATAAAGAAATTTCAGAGCTTAAAGCCTTGATTATAAAGGGGCAGTCATTAAAAAAGACTAGAGAGATACCTTGAATATTTTTGTCTTTAGCTTCAGGCCGCTAAATAAACGATAAATCTCCCCATCATGTGTCAGCAAAAAACTATAGGACGTAGGCTGCGCCACCCACACCATTGAAGTTGATAGTTCTTTGCCAGCTCAGTCAGTGCGAATCGATAGACGATGCCCACAAGTCGAGGACGGCATTAAACTCGACCGTATGAAATACCCTTGCTTCCGGTCCCTTTGCATCGCCACTGAAACGTCCAAGGCGAGCAGCACAGTCGAAGAAGCCTGGTGCAGGCAAGCCGTCGCGCCACTTACTAATGACCATTGCCGCGATGAGGGGCCGGCCAGCTGCTGCATCCTCGGCCATGAGTTGCTGTAATGCCTCCGTGACCTGATGAATAGTGTTCGGAGGGGACAGTAGCAGCTGTTTGGCGACCTCTCGATAGATAATCGGTAAGCGCCGCCTGGCGAACGATTGAAGCAGCGTTCGAAGCCGAGGTGCGAGCATTTCAGACGAAGTGTCCGCGACGTTAATTAATGCGGTGGGCCCTGAAATTTTATCAGTCATGGCATGGTCCTAAGAAAGTTGAGCAGTCTTGAGATATATAGACGGTGAAAACTGCGATTAATGCTACGCCGCCCAAATTAGCTATTTTTTACATATGGTTTTTGCACACTAAATAGTTACTAACCCCGAGGGGTGAAATTGTTCGACATTAATGGCCGAGATATTAGCTACTCCCTCGCCTACTTGTGCCTAACTAACCACTTTGTTCAACAAACATTCGGTATAACTCGGTGGCCGCGTTATTTAGAATCAGTCTAGCTTGCTGCAAAAGTACTTTTCGTTGCTGTAAACTAAATACCACTGCAAATTGGTAATGATTAACAGCGGTAGAATAACCGATAAAATAAATAGATCACCGCACACATTTTTTCGCCGTTTTTTCAAGTACCCAAGCACGCTGACTATCTGTCAGTATAGATTTCTGTTTGCTGTTTGCTGCATGTAAAGGCATTAGCGCCTATTAGTCCCGTTTAGTATTGTGCGGCACAGTCATAGCTTATTGCGGGGGCGATACAATAGTAACCATGAACAAAAAAGCCCGCAAAGCTAGCTTTGCAGGCTGCTAAATAAAGGCATTATTACAACATCGAACGGCCTTTATTAGCGGCAATACGCAGACGTAATGCATTTAGCTTGATGAAGCCTTCGGCGTCTTTTTGATCATAAGCACCGGCATCATCTTCAAAGGTGGCGATATTTTCGTCAAACAATGAATTCTCTGATTTACGGCCAACCACAACAACATTACCTTTATACAATTTAAGCCTAACCACACCGTTTACAAACTGCTGTGAATCGTCAATAGCAGCTTGGAGCATGGCGCGCTCTGGACTCCACCAGTAACCGTTATAAATAATGTTGGCATAACGCGGCATTAACTCATCTTTCAAATGCGCTACTTCGCGGTCTAAAGTAATTGACTCAATTGCGCGATGGCCTTTCATCATAATGGTGCCGCCTGGCGTTTCGTAACAGCCGCGTGACTTCATACCAACGTAACGGTTTTCAACCAAATCTAGGCGGCCAATACCATTGGCGCCGCCGACAGTATTCAAATACTCAAGTACAGTAGCTGGGCTCATTGAGATACCATCAATGGCGGTGATGTCACCTTGTCGATAAGTCAGCTCGATATAAGTTGCCGTGTCTGGCGCCGCTTCTGGCGCAACCGACCAACGCCACATCTCTTCTTCTGGCTCCCAGAATGGATCTTCTAAGTTGCCACCCTCATAGGAAATATGTAGTAAATTAGCATCCATTGAATAAGGTGATTTTTTCTTGCCGCCAGCATAATCAACCGGAATGTCACGGTCAGCACAGTACTGCATTAGCGTTTCTCTGGAGGTTAAGTCCCACTCCCGCCACGGCGCTATAACTTCAATACCGGGTTTAAGCGCATAAGCGCCTAGCTCGAATCGGACTTGGTCATTACCTTTACCGGTAGCTCCGTGTGAAATTGCATCAGCATTGGTGTCGTTGGCAATTTCAATTAAACGCTTGGCAATTAGTGGGCGCGCAATAGAAGTACCTAATAAATACTCACCTTCGTAAATAGTGTTAGCGCGGAACATTGGAAAGACAAAATCACGTACATATTCTTCACGCAAGTCATCAATGTAAATTTCTTTAACACCCAGAGCTTCAGCTTTAGCGCGGGCGGGCGCGACTTCTTCGCCTTGACCAATATCGGCAGTAAATGTTACTACCTCACACTGATAAGTATCTTGCAACCAACGAACAATCACCGAAGTGTCCAAGCCACCTGAATAGGCTAAAACGACTTTATTGATATCCGACATGTTCTACTCCAATGATTAAACTAGGCCAACTTAACGCTTATGCCCAAAAAGGCGCGTATTCTATACTTTTTACAATGGTTTTCCCACCCAGATAGGCCCCAACACTGTTGCCAATTGCCCTAATACGATAGAATGGAGTCAGACAGCAAAACGAGAAAGCCATGCAAGAATTAATTATTATCCAACCCGACGACTGGCATATTCACCTCCGTGACGGTGCTGGTTTAGCGCGCACTGTTGACGATGTTAGCAGAATATTTGCCCGCACTATAGTTATGCCAAACCTTAGTCCACCAGCTACTAAGGCAGCCGCGGTAATGAAATACCGCGACCGGATACTGGCCGCCTTACCCAGCGGCCGTAACTTTGAGCCCTTAATGGTGCTTTATTTAACTGACAACACTAGCGCAGAAGACATTAGAGAAGCGGCAGCGAACCCGTATATTCATGCTGCCAAACTTTATCCCGCCGGTGCTACTACCAACTCAGACAGTGGCGTAACTGATGTAAAGAAAATTTATCCAGCACTTACTGCCATGGAAGAATATGGAATCAAGCTGTTGATACATGGTGAGGTTACCGATAATCATATTGACATATATGATCGAGAAAGGGTGTTTATAGAAACTATATTGGGCGATATTGTTGACCGCTACCCAAAGTTGAAAATCGTGTTTGAGCACATTACTACCAAAGATGCTGTAGATTTTGTTATCAATGCACCAGCTAACGTTGGTGCCACCATTACTCCACAACATTTGCTTTATAACCGCAACGACATGCTGGCTAGTGGTATTCGTCCCCATTATTTTTGCTTACCGATTTTAAAGCGCAATATTCACCAGCAAGCCTTAATAGCTGCTGCAATCAGCGGTAATCAAAAGTTCTTTTTGGGCACTGACTCAGCGCCACATACCAAGAATACCAAAGAGGCAGCTTGTGGTTGTGCTGGCTGCTACACATCAAATACTGCCCTAGAACTATATGCGCAAATATTTGAAGATGCGAACGCGCTAGATAAGCTAGAGGCCTTTGCCAGCTTTAATGGTCCAGACTTTTATAATCTGCCTCGCAATACCGCCAAAGTAAAACTTAGCCGCCAATCCCAAGTTATTCCTGCTAGCTTAGATTTTGCTGGAGAAGAACTCGTACCTTTGCTTGGGGGCCAAACTATCTCTTGGCAAGCCGAACTTATTTAACGGAAAACTTAATGTCTAACGAATTTGAAAGTGACACAAAAAAAACTAAGCTGGGCCGACGATTTCGTGGTTTTTTACCCGTAATAGTCGATTTAGAAACAGCAGGTTTTAACAGTAAAACAGATGCTTTACTGCAAATAGGCATGAGCATGGTAGACATGGATGCCAGCGGGAAACTGTTTAGAGAGCAAAGTTTCTTCTACCAGGTGAAGCCATTCGAGGGTGCCAATCTTGAACAAGCAGCGTTGCAGTTCACCGGCATCGATCCTTTTGCTCCTAGCCGAAAAGCCATGGCGGAAGATTTAGCGCTTAAGGAAATGTTTGGCCATGTGCGTACTGCAATTAAAAAGCACGGTTGCACACGCGCTATTTTAGTCGGCCACAATGCACATTTCGATCAAAGCTTTTTAAACGCTGCAGCCGAGCGGCAATTAATCAAGCGCAACCCTTTCCATCCGTTTTCAAACTTTGACACGGTAAGCCTAGCGGCCCTTGCCTACGGCCAGACAGTATTGGCTAAAAGCTGTGAAACCGCCGGCTTAGAATTTGATAATAAACAAGCGCACTCAGCTGACTACGACGCAGAGAAAACCGCAGACTTATTTTGCCTAATCGTTAATCGCTGGAAAGACCTAGGTGGCTGGCGCGACAGTATTATTTAGTCCTGAGCTAATATGTTCTCATCGGCTTTAGCAAATACATCTGCCGTGGCGCTAATAAAATCTTCTACGCTAATACCATTAGCCACAATAACCACTGGTGGATACATTGAACCTGAATAGTTAACACCAGCACTAAACTTATCTACCCCAATCACTAAATCAGCACTGACTAACAAAGTCACCATAACACCCATCACTAACGACGCTATTGACTGAACTCGCCGGCGCAGTGAAGTGACTAATACCAAGCACGCATAAAAGTAGTAAGCAGTTATAACGCCAGCTAATAATGAACCAATGATGAAAATTAGCTTGGGGTCGTTTAAATTAAACCCTAACAGGCTAATCACCAGATCAAATAACCACATCAACACACTGGCCTTTAACAACACAGTTAGCAGTGGTAAAAACCGCTCTTCGTGGCGTAGTAAACGAGATAACAAAGCCCAGAATCCAGCAATAAACATAAAACTAGCAGCGGCGACTAGTGCCTCGGTAAACACAATGGTCCAGCGCACCTCACTCGCAGATGACACATAAGCCTCAGCCGCCTGTAACACCACTGCTAGTAGCATTAAGCCCACACAAACAGATAACCGCCCGCTACTAATTAAACTAGATTCGAAATCATTGACATTTTTGGCTGCCGGCACTGCATAAGTTGCGTCGAAGATTTTTAACCGCGTTTTACCAACAACCAACGCTTCACCTGATTTAACAACTGCCTCTTGATAAGGATTATCAGCATCAACGATGCGCCAGTCACCGTTTTCATTGGCTTTTATGTGAACATGCTCGGCCTTAACATAAGGATCATCTAGCAGTAGGTCGTTATTGTAACCACGTCCTACCGTAAAACTATCACCTGGCATACGCTGGCGAGATAACAGCCGGCCCGCTTTTGAGTGTACTTCGACTACTGGTCCCATCGTGCCACCTTCATAAACCGGCGGATAAACCGAGTCGCCTCATCCATACCGACACCCGACAAAGTAAAATGACTAACAAAGGCCTTGGTATTATTGGCAAGCGACCCCTGCACAAACAACACATCATATAAGCCGTCAAAATGTTTATACGCTCGTGTGCAAAACACTGCCTTACTGTCAGCCTTATGATTGCTGCCTGATATTAATTTTTGCTGACAAGAAAAATTACCAACATTATCACTAGTGGCTCGATTGCCCGGCATAAAAGAAGAAAAAATCCTTTCATATTCGTGACTAAAGCGCCATATATCTAACTCAGCAGACTCTAGCCAGAAAAACTCTAGCTCTAACTTACCGGTTCTAAAGTCACGCCCAACATATATATCTTGCTCCGTCTCACAACGCTTAGAAACCGAATCAAATAAATTCTTTTTATTATCATCAGTGTAACCCCAGCATTTTATAAAAGGCGGTATCTCTCCAACGGCCGTAGCTTCGCCAATAGCGCTAGTTAGCCACTGTTGCGCTAACATACTATTAATTAGTAGCGCCTGCTGAGTAGTTAATTGCTCAGTCATCCGCTGATCAAAATCAGTCACCATATCATTTACATAGTAATGCGCTAATAAATTTTTCAACGCTGTTACTGGCACTAAAAAACTTACTTGATTGCCAGCGGTCGCCACATTGCTACCCACCACATGGCCGGCCGCATTCATTGATGGACCTCCGCTCATTCCAGAGTTAAGCGAACCAGAAAAATGAACACGATCAATACTCGCGGCAGGGATGCCATTGTAGGTGCCGGGTATAACAGTAATACCTAAATCCAACGGATATCCCATCGAATAAATTGGTTGGCCTTTAGCGGGCATGTTCTCTGCCAAAACAAATGGCTGACTTGCTAGATTTTTACCGGCAAGTAGTGCCAAATCGTTCACTACGTCCACATCAACTAGCGTTAACACACCCTGTTTACCGCTATCAGTTTCATATTCAATGCGAAACTTTTCTGGCCGCTCGATATAGTTAGATACCACATGATAATTTGTCGCCACAGTGCCTTTTTCATCGACCACAAAACCAGTGCCGGTGGATGACTTTTGATTAGAGGCAATATCGATAATACGAATTTGAAACACACTGTCATGTAATTTACTAAACAACTGTGATGAGTCGATGGACTGAGCATTGACGGAGAAAGAACAAGCAGCAATCCACAATAAACTTAAAATACTCATCGCTACGCGCATGGCTAAAATAGATTTAAAAAAACTGGCAACCAAATAAACCTCTTCTTAAAGTAAAAAAAATGTGGGCAAGCCCACATTCTTAACTGCAACATTTAGGCTAACTTATAACTTGTCTGCGTTCTCAGCTAAGTATGAAGCAACACCTTCTGGTGAATCAACCATTCCTTTGTCGCCTTTAGTCCAACCAGCAGGGCAAACTTCACCGTGTTCTTCGTGGAACTGCAAAGCTTCAATAAGACGCACTAATTCATCGATGTTACGACCTAGCGGCAAGTCATTAACAGTTTGTGAACGTACATTGCCTTCTTTATCAATAATGAAGGCACCACGGAAAGCCATACCGCCTTCAGACTCAACATCATAGCCGCGACAGATATCATGATTTATATCAGCTGCCAAAGTATAGCTAAGAGCGCCGATGCCGCCGTTATTAATATCGGTATTACGCCAAGCGTTATGAGTAAAGTGAGAGTCAATAGAAACACCGACTACCTCAACACCTAGCTCTTTAAATTTATCCATACGGTGATCAAGAGCGATTAGCTCTGACGGACAGACAAAAGTAAAATCTAAGGGATAGAAAAACACTAAACCATATTTGCCTTTCATCGCTTCTGAACGTGTATATTCATCAACAATTTCACCATTTGCTAATACTGCTGCACAGGTAAAATCTGGTGCTGGCTTACCAACTAAAACTGCCATTTTAAATCTCCTCAATTAATAATTATTTTCTATCACTTTAAAACCCCTGCCAAACACAGGGTTTTTGTTATGCAATGACTAAAAAAACCAATCATACCTCGCCAATACAATCACGCCTACTCTTTGTTGGGGCTACTAAGACAATTTCAACTCCATATAGGTATGTGCGTATACTTGCCCAAATTTACTGCGCAAATCTTTCTTATTAAACGCTACTTCGATATAGCCTAAGCGTTTCTATAACTAGTGAGCTGTTAGGTTAGTTTCAGTAACATCTAGGCTTGCCAAAGTACAGCCTGCATCTCTTACCAAACTTGCTAAATGATTCATTAACTTCGCATCTAAACCAAGCCCTTGCTGGCTAGACAATACGCCACCATGCCTAATACAGACCACATCCTTGCCGGTAGGGTTAATCACTGATTCGATTTTAAACTCTCTCATCAACACCCCTATCGTCCTGCGCAGCCGTAAAAACCGCCATATGATAAATAGCTGTCAGCACAAACGCCGAATTATTACCGTTATGATAATAAGCTGTAATCGCGACTACTTCGCCATCATGTTCCATCTCGATATGGTTATCTCAACCGAATTCACCGCTGCCAAGCCTAAATCAATAGACTAGCAAAGCTAAGGCTTGAACTTCATAATCGACTGAAAATACATCCTTAAAGCGGCCGCACCAGAGGTAAAAATCAGCGGTACGGCGATCTCTTCATCAGCAATAAGCGCTGGGCTGAAGACAACATTCATTACGCTAAACCTTTGCTACCACGCTGAACCTGCTTAAATGTACCAGACGGTATCTTCAGGCCCTCTTGCCACATCTAACCCCATATTAAAGCCATACTGCTTAGCAATCAGATAACGAAATCCAACCCCTTTACTGATCCGAGAGCTTTCATCAGAAAAATCAGCGGTTGAATTTGCTACCCTCCCTGCGCCAGCAAAACCCAATAGACTTCAACGGTAATTTGCCTGCCATGTCAGTTCGCCTTCTACCGTCGCCACATGAGAGCCTTGGTACCGTGCAGCTGGAATTCCACGCATATTGATACCCGGTGTAGCGAAGGGAGGTAACCGCTCATTTGTATCGGCTATCTCAGCAACAACATGAATACCCATACGCCAATCCGCACTGAGCTGAGCTGAGCTGAGCTGAGCTGAGCTGAGCTGAAAGTAGTTTTGCCCATCTAATCGATACCCGTCATATTCAATATCACTACCGATAGAATCCCGATAAGCAACATAAGATAGCTGATACAGCGCACCCCTGGTTGGAGTAAAAATATTATCTCTAGTGTCATAATCAATACCTACACCTAAGCCAGAAGTTGCCACTTCTTGAGCTAAAAAGCCACTTAGCTCAGCAATGACATTTTGAACACCTAGAGTAACCATACTCTCAGCAAAGGCAGCATTAACGGCCAAATCAGCCTTTATATAACGCTGTATTGGTCCGACATATAATGGCCAGCCCCCCGTTTTAAATTTCACAGTCTGAAATATGCCATAACCTTTGGTAGAAATTGACAGCGGCCTAGTCAAATCGATGGCGCCAAAATTATAATAATCTAGGTCTATATCTGAATAGATAGCTCCACCTGAATAACGTACTTTACCCTCATTAAAAAAACCTAAATGATCAAATCCTGCTGCGTAAGAGCAGTTACCTATATAGGCAACACCGACAGCAGACACACTTGGAGGAATTAAGTACTTGGCAGTATTGTCACTTTACATGCCCTTTTTTCTGCTTGCAGCTGCCGCTTTATCTTCATCGAAAAAACCCCATTAAGCCTAACCCGCCATCAACTGTAGACTCTGTAATTACAACAGGCACCGGCAAAAAACTATAGGCATAGTCGGTTAAATAGTGTGATATATCAAAGCTTTCATCTACTGGGCCAAAAAATTGCACCGACAAAACAGCCGCATTAACACTAATAGTTAAGCCTAAAAAATATTACTCAATATAAATGAAGGCAGCAGAATTTTGTGGGCAAAGTTTTTATGTGACATAGAAGCCATAGCTATTTAAAGACGCTCATTAGAAGAAAAATCGAAGCTACTGGGTTATAAAAAATTATCAATCTAACAACAATGTACTTAACAAAGAAGACCATTTACGTTGATGACTAGCCACAACTAAACAACAAATATTCGAACTTTGTATCTATGAACTGTCATAACTACAAACAATACTCCTAATATTGCCTCTAACAACAAACTAAGCCATATTAGCCACACGATAAAAAAAATAGAACTCGGAGACATGCAAGTGCCCCAAGACAATGATCCTTATGCGAAGGCTAGTAGCCGTTATTACGCCCTCGTTTTACTTACCATTATTTACTCTTTCAATTTTATCGACAGACAATTGCTGGCTATTCTGCAAGAGTCGATAAAAGCTGATTTAGGCCTATCTGACGGGCAGCTAGGTTTATTGACTGGTTTTGCTTTTGCAGTTTTTTATGTAACGGCTGGCCTGCCTATTGCGCGCTGGGCCGACCGAGGAAACCGCAGTAATATTGTAGGGCTTTCGCTATTCACTTGGAGCTTTATGACCGCCCTTAGTGGCTTCGCGCAAAACTACTGGCATTTATTGTTAGCGCGCATTGGTGTGGGCGTCGGCGAAGCCGGCGGCAGTCCTCCTTCGCATTCAATAATCTCTGATATATTTCCACCGGAAAAAAGAGCCAGTGCAATGGGCTTTTATTCAACCGGGGTAAATATTGGCATTTTATTTGGCTTTTTACTTGGTGGCTGGTTAAACGAATTCTTTGGCTGGCGGATAGCTTTCATCGTAGTAGGCGCACCGGGAGTTTTACTGGCATTGCTAGTTTGGCTTACTTTGCCAGAACCGATTAGGGGGATGGCTGATGCTAAGCAAAAAGAAATTGAGCACTCCTCATTCAAAGACGTCATTAGCCTATTGTGGCAAAGTCGGTGTTTTAGATATTTAGCCTTAGGCGCTAGCCTACAAGCATTTGCTTCGTATGCATCATCTAACTGGATGGCGTCTTTTATTATTCGCAGTTATAACATGCCAACTGGTGAACTAGGCACTTGGCTGGCGCTAACCATGGGGCTGGCTGGCGCTATTGGTGTCTTTGGCGGTGCAGTTTTAGCTGACAAATTAGCGTTAACAGACAAACGCTGGTATGCCTGGTTACCAACCATTGCCGGTTTTATTTGTGTGCCGTTTATAATAGCTTCTTTTCTAGTTGATGACGTTTATTTAGTATTATCGCTAACAATAATCCCCGGCCTACTGTTCAATGTCTACTTAGGCACCACTATTGCGACCACTCATAGCTTAGTTGGCGCACGTATGCGCGCTACTGCATCGGCAATTTTGTTTTTGATTTTAAATATTATAGGCCTTGGATTAGGCCCGTCGTCGGTCGGTATTATAAGTGACTTTTTACAACCAAGTCTTGGTGTTGAGTCCTTGCGTTATGCAATGCTATCGGTAATACCGGCAGCGGTATTTTTATCGGCTTGCTGCTTTTACTTGGCAGCAAAAACCTTGCGTCAAGATGTGGCTAATGCCCCGAGTTGATGATTTAAGGTAGCTGACATTAATAATGCCCGACGGCAGTGATGCAAGCTGCAGTCGGGATAAATAATGTAGAAAAAGTACTTAGCCTGCAGGAAAAAAGCTAGAAATAGCGTAAAATATCTGCCTTTCATTACTAGCAAAATATTTGAGCGGCTCACACTATGTATGAAGGCTTTACCACCAGCTTGATTTTAATCGAATATTTAACCGTAATCTTATCTGGCATAGGACTGCTTCTCGTTGCCAAAATTATTTATCGAGGCAGTAATTCAGCAGGTCAAACAGCGATGTTTGGTGCGCTTTTGATTATTACTGGTGGCCTGTGTAATGCAACATCGCAACTTTTAGGTACGCTAAATAATAGCGAGCATGATCTTCTTAGCGAACTATTGTGGCTGCTGAAGGGGCCTGGTTATACCTTAGTCTTCGCAGCCGTTTTACAGTGGTCACTACATGCGAGTCATAAAGCACCAAAAGCTCTGCCTGCTTTAATGGCAGTAATCGTATTGAGCAGCGCCATAGGCCTAGATGATTCTAACCCTGAAAACCTACTGAGCTTTTTTATATTATTAGCTGCAACGGTAGTCTTCTTCAGTGGTGTAATAATTGTTTTCATTGGCCATGGCATCAGGAAAAAACTGTATTTCTCTGTAAGCTTACTGATTTTAAGCCTCTGTATGAATTTAGTTACGCCACTATTAATACAAAACTTGAACTTATTTGCTAATTTCCCATGGCTTACCACCGTTATAAATACCGCAACTCAGCTATCCTTTGCTGCAGGCATGTGGCTTATTTATAACGCTCACTTAAAAGATAAAAAGAAGCCGCATTAGCGGCATCTTTTAGTTTTTAGTATAGTTAGTTATTTATTAGTAGTTTTTTGTTGTTTTTTTCGCTCCATCATTCTAGCCATTAACACTTCCATTTCAGCTAAATTTAACTGACCGTCGTCATCTTCATCAAGCAGTTTCCATTTCCAGCCGATTGAATCTCGCAATCGTTTTGGCATTTCAGTCTCACTAATTAAACCATCCATATCTGTATCGATCACGCCCATCCATTGAGCCGTCTCACTAGTCAAATAACTATGTATAGGTTTGCTAGAAGTCTCATCTACCCAAGAATAACTAACCGATCCGTACAACATTTCATCTTCTGACTGCAGCCCCCAAGGCACTCTGCGACCGGGGTCTGGATTGCCGGGGTTATTCGCCGAATTGTCATAAAGAGTACGATGAATAATTTTTGTACCTGCGGGTACAGATTTAGGTTCAGTAAATACATACGTACGCTGCCAGTTAAAATCATAATTAGGCACCGACAAAATTGTTTCTTTACTGCCATCAGGGTAGATTAAATCAAAGCTAGAACTTCGGCCGCGATAATGCGCATGCGGCACCAAGCCATAAATAACGGCATCATTCCAAAATTCAAAATAAGCTTTTTCTTCATGCTTTGCTGCATAAGGTGGAATACTCAAACGCGAATTTGCCACTACATGGTTGCGCAAAAAATTCTGTGGCGGCTTGTCGGCAAAGTACAAACCGATTTTAGTTGTATCTGTACTCTTCTTGCCGTAGGGCGTGTAGTGTATCTGCAACAAATACACACCACCTTTAGGTACAAACACGCCAGTGCCTTCAGGCATATGCGCTGATTCATTTCCTGGAGCATAACCCATAATATAGTTTTGAAAAACATTCTCTAAGTCATCTGCTTGCGGCGGTTGGTCAGCTGAACCAAGCAGCACATGATGCACTGCTTGCGTATCGCCAGGCACTACAGTTGCAGCGACTACCCAAGCATCTTTGTCCAAAGTATTGGCGACTACCGGGAACTGATATTCAACAATACCGCTTGCTGGTACGTCGAATGCAGGTACTTCGACGATCAAGTCAGGCTCACCTAATGGCCATTGCTGTTGACTAGGCTTAAACGCCACTAGCGGGTCTTCACCATCACCACGTTTTGCACCGGCTTCAATCCAATTGATGAGTATGTTGGTTTCTTCGGCGCTTAAACCCGCATCATGTTGCCATTCACCTATCTCTGGATCTGCATGCCATGGTGGCATGCGTTTAGTACGCACCACTTCCCGCATCATCGGTGCGAAACCTTGCACCATTCGATACTCACTCATTGCCCAGGGCGCAATACCACCTTGCTGATGACAAGCCACGCAGTTATTTACTAGTAGCGGAGCAATGGTATCGCTATAGCTGATCTCTTGATCACGACTCGGGAAATTAACTATACAGCCGACTGATTTCACTTCAGATACCGCAACTTGCTCTCCGGCTAATACTGCATCTAACGCGTTTTTTACATAGTGCTCACTGGCTTCTTTTTTCTGTCGCTCGTAATAAACTCGGTCATTAATGGCACCTCGATAACTAATTTCACGACTAACCGCATTGATCACTAATACTTCAGCAGTGCGGGTCACCCCTAATGATGGCCCGATAATTTGTGCACTATCGATCAATATTGGCATCTCAATACCCCACTCTAGTGCTTCGCTAGCAATAGTTTCGCGGCTGTCTTGTAAGTTCGCATTAAGCATTAAAAAACGCACGCCCTTGGCTTCATATTCATCGCGCAAAGCGTTGAAGTCAGGCAAAATTGAACGAATAATCTGGCAGCCGTTGCCATGAATCATCACCACAATCGCTTTTGACTGTTTGTCATAAAACAAATCTTGAGCTTCACCGTTTTGGTCCAACAGTACAAAGTTATCTACTGCACTACTGATCGGTGAAAGCAATAAAGCCCAAAAACTGACACACACAAAGACCACTCTTTTACTAAATTTAATCATAATTCGCACATTTTTAATAAGGTTTAACCTAGATTGAAATTCTAGAACTAACAGCGTAGGTAACGAAATGTTTCGGTAAATTCAGCAACCATTAAAATTCATAACCGACACTGACAACAAAACGCTTATCATCCTGTTGCGGAAGATTTCCTATATCATCTGCTATAGGCTCTTCAATCCGATCCCAGTAGTACATTAATTCAATATCAAAGTCTTTAATTAGCTCTATCTCTATACCTGTTTTAAGGTGATGGATTAAGCCGCCGGCGGCGCGACTCACAGCTTGAATATCATAAGCAAAAGTATATTCGATATCGTCAGTGATATCCCAGTCAAGCTCTGTACTCATGGTAGCGATAAAAGTTTTCTCTTTATCTTCCTCACTCACCTCTACGCTATCAAACTTTGTTACTTGATAACCCGGCCCACCAGCTATTTCCCAAGAAAATTTCTGGTCATCAAAGAAAAGATAACCTATCTCAGTTGATCCGGTAATGCGCGAATCAGTATTTTGAAATTGGTCACGGAAATATTCAATATTCGCCACACGCCAAAAAAGGCGATGACTTAAAAACCAATCAAAGCCACTATTTAAACGATGATTATTGGTTGTTTCAAAACCTGACTGCTCGGAAAAATTGCCGATGTAGGTATTTATTAAACGAGACTGAGCTGTTCGACGCTGAGTATCAATATCAATAAGCAGGTCTTTTTGATTAGTATTTCCCTCACGTAAAGTCATACCAAGAGACACATTGCCTGACCAATAATTAATTTCTTTTAAACCACTAGTGGCGGCGAGAGAGACAACCATATAGCGCTTTATTATTTCAGTCCTGTCACCTCTGCGTACTTTTACAGAATTGCCGTCTATCTCAAGCTTGCCGCGAATAATACGTCGATCAAGTAATCTAAGGCTATGCTCTTTATTGGTTATCACTTCAGCCACATCTTCTTCATCAAATGTTAGTAAACCTAGCTCGTCGGAGTCGAACTCAAACTCGCGATCGTACATTGCAATCAGTTCACCTTTCAGCCACTCCTCAGAGGTCAATTTTAACCAGTCATAGTTTTTTAACATTGAAGCAGGTGGCCGCCAATTTTGATTCAGCTCAGCTTCAGTTGTTTTTATTATAATATTCTCAGCCGCGTTTAACTTAATACTAAAACACGCGCTAGCGACCAACACCGCATATAAAGCCAGCTTCATACAAAAAACTTCCTTTCTTAAAAGTAAACAAAATGCCCTTAACTGGCTAAAAAATTGAGCTTAGCCTGCAGCATTCAGCGCCACAGTGAGTATCATAAATAAAAATGGCGAGATATTAAATTATAATATTTTAATAGCGATCCTCGTTTACTATTAACTATAGTACAGGCAGTGAAACCTTAGGTATTTTACCGAGCACTAACTTGCCGCGCCATTTGTCAACACACTAGCTGCCTTCTCAATGGTAGCGCAAACCCTCGCTACGCTTATTAAACCCTAAGCCAAGCGCAGCGAACCTGTATTAGGCAAGCCGTTTACAATATCTGAACCCTAAACCAAATATAGCCCCGAAAGCTAACATCAGAGCTTACGGAGATCACATCAAGCTGTCATAATCGGCCTGTACCTTCTGCAAAAATACTGCAGGACATCAATTTAAATATGCAGGGTTAGCCATTTATAAAAATAATAAGATTATTCACTGCATTTATTATTTCAAGCCTAGCACCAAGCCCATCGGTTGCACCCACTAAAATTCACCAGCTTCAAACCGAAGTTATTAGAACTGAATTGCGTATTCCCGATCAAGAAACCGGGGTCTTCACCCGTGCAAGCAAGACTGAAGTCGAAGAAGGCGATATAGTTTTATGGCAATATCGCTCAGGACGTCACCGCCATCAAACAAATACCAGCCGAAATCGGCACTAAGTTTGGGGTAAGGTTTAACCCTGGCGGTAAAAGCCGCGACCAAGCTAGAATTAAAATGTTATATCTCACTCCCGGCGTAGTTGATGACAAAGGCTACCGACCCGATAAATATGAAGCATTGTATATAGTTAACCCCAGCTTATCTGATCATCTAATGACCTTCGAAATGACCGAAACCTATGAGCAAATGGAGGGGACTTGGACCTTTTTGATCTTTGAAGAAGATTGACTTTTATCTAAACAACAATTCGAACTGATCAGCCCTCAAGAGCACTAATAGACTGCTTACTTCTGCGCTCGCTTGACTACCAAGCCAACCAATCTAAGGGCGCAAGCTAATGACTCTATGGCGTAAGTCGTTATACTGGAGCCCTGACAGATAAAAATTTAATAAAACACTCTGGATGCACAATGCTAAAACACTCTTCAGCCATACTTAATTCTCTCTCCATCAGCTTAATACTTAGTATATTTTCCGTCTCATCTAACGCGGATGACACCGCACAGTGGCCTCAATCTATCGATGGTCAAGGCGGTACCGTAACAGTATATCAACCGCAGCCAGAAGCGCTGAGTGGTAAAACTATAACTGGCCGAGCCGCCATGTCGATTAAGTTAACCAACCAAAAAGATCCTATCTGGGGCGTATTTTGGTTTAGTGCTGATATAGAAACCGATCGCAGCGATGACTCTGCAACGATTTCTAAACTTGAAGTGAAAGAAGTTCGCTGGCCTGACTCAAAAGATGCTGGCGAAGAACGTTTTTCAGCGTTTGTGGAAAAAGAATTAGAAGACAGTGTTTTTATAACAACTATTAGTCAATTAAACGCTACTTTAGCAGCCTCTGATAAAGCGCAGAAGAGTTTAGAAGACTTAAAACACGATGCGCCAGATATTATATTTTCAAATGAATTGGCAGTATTACTAAGTTATGACGGCAAGCCAAAATTTCAGGCTATAGAACAAACGAAATATCTACGCGCAGTTAATACCCCGTTAGCTGTAGCCAGCAATCAAACAGAAACCGAATTTTACTTAAGCAGTGGCACTGGATGGTATACCGCCGACGATGCTATGGGTCCCTGGAAAACAACCAAAGACGTACCCAGTGATTTAGTAACACTAGTTAAGCAAAAAGACAGTAAAAATACTAAGACGCCTATTATTATTACTACTACCGAGGCGACTGAATTAATCTCTACCGATGGCAGCGCCAAATGGGTAAGCCTAGTTGGCGGCAAAATTATGTACGTAGAAAATACTGAAACACCGTGGCTACGCGAATTAGCTAGTGGCTATATGTATGTGCTGCTATCGGGGCGCTGGTTTGAGAGTAAAACGCAAGATGGACCATGGGAATTTGTTCGGCCTGACAAATTGCCCAAAAGCTTTAGTGAAATTCCAGCCGAATCTGAACTTGGCGGTTTACGCACATCCATAGCAGGCACAGACGAAGCCAACGAAGCGGTTATGGATACGCAAATCCCACAAACCGCAGCAGTAAAACGCAGTGGCACAACGATAATCGTTGACTATGATGGCGAACCGAAATTTGAGCCTATTAAAGGTACAGAAGTGTCCTCTGCAGTAAACACTGCATCGCAAGTATTAATGGTCGATCAAAAATACTATGCGGTAGAAGATGCCATCTGGTATGCAGCCAGTAACGCTAAGGGCCCATGGGTAGTCGCAGAAGAAATCCCCGCCAATGAAATTGCCACAATCCCTTCTAGCTCGCCCGCTTATAACACCTCTTTTGTAAATATTTATGGATCAACAAAAGAAGTGGTATACGTCGGTTATACCCCAGGATATTACTGGTCATACCCTTACTATGGTGTGCCCGTCTATGGCACAGGTTGGCATTACCCAGCTTACTATAGTCCTTACTATTATTACCCATACCCACGTACATGGGGTATGCATGTAGGCTATAGCTACGGTGGTGGCTGGCATTACGGCGTTTCATGGGGCAGCCCGTTCTTTAGGGTCGGGGTTAGCTGGGGCGGCTATAGTCATGGTTATTATGGCGGTTACCATAATCACAACAATATTGTAATTAACAACACTGGCAATATAAATATTGGCAACAATGTAAATGTTAATAAAAGTCGTGTTAACGGCATAAAAAGTGATCGAGCTAATAATATTTACAAAGATAGCCGTGTAAAAGATAAGATTTCTACTAGCAAAAATCTAAAAGACGCAGATTTTAAGTCGTCATCTGCTGCCGGTAAAGCCAACAATGTTTTAGCTGACCGCAATGGTAATGTGGTACGCAAAGACAATGATAAATGGCAGTCAATGGACAATGGCAGATGGCAGGATATTAGAAATAGTGATATTTCCAGGGGCCAAATTAAAGATCGCGCAACTAACTTTAATAGAGACAGTCGGAGTAGCGATACTCGGATTAACAACAGTAATTTTGATCGTTCAAATGTACAGAATAGAGCGAGCAGCATTGATCGTTCAAAGGTACAAAGTAGAGCCAGTAGTGTTAATCGCAGTAGCTTTAATCATAGCAGCATGAATAGACAGTTTAACGCTAGAGGCAGAGGCGGCTTCAGTGGCGGTGGTATGCGGGGGCGACGCTAATACCTGTTTATCGCGCGCTAATATGTGACTAAAAAAGCCTCGCTAAGCGAGGCTTTTTTAGTCATGCAACGATGAAACTAGCCCCACACGTCTTTTTCACTTTTACCCTGTATTTCACAGTCACCAGTTTTATATTCCATATCTCCACCAGTTTCATGTTTGTTAAAATAATCACTACTAATAGCAACGATCGTTGGCGTTAACCAAATAATGGCAACAATGTTGATCAGCGTCATCAAGCCCAAAGCCATATCGGCCATGGCCCAAGCGCTTTTAAGTGACGCTACACTACCCCACATCACCATTGCCAAATAAACAACCATATAACAACCACGTCCAACTTTATGATCTAACTTAAACATATGCAGATTGTTCTCACCGTAAGCATAGTTAGCAACAACCGAGGTAAACGCGAATAAAGTTACTGCCGCAGTAACAAAATGAGTACCCGCCACTCCCAAATGAGAAGTCATGGCATCCTGCGTTAAACGAATGCCCTCCATCTCTTCCCCGCCGCCAACACCCGCCAGTAAAATAACTGTGGCAGTACAAGTGCATAGCACAATAGTATCTACAAAGACTCCCAGCATTTGCACATAACCTTGACTAACTGGGTGGTTAGGTTGCGGGGCTGCGCATGCAGCCGCATGTGGCGCGCTACCTGAGCCGGCTTCATTAGAATAAAGGCCTCGCTGAATACCATGCTTGATTGCGGCGCCCATGGCCCCTGCGCCAGCCTCACCTAAGCCAAAAGCCGAATTGACAATATCAGCTAGCACTCCAGGCACCGCAGTAATGTTCATCAGAGTAATTACTACAACTACCAGTAAGTAAGCACCTGCCATAATTGGCACAACCCACTCAGCAAAATTGGCGATAGCACGAATGCCGCCAACAATAACCATGGCAGCTAAAACAACAATAACAATGCCGGTGTAATTAGTAGGAATAGCATAGGCATGGTTTATAGCATCGGTAATGGTATTGGCCTGCACCGAGCCAAACATTAAGCCATAGCCCAAAAACAAGCTTAACGAGAATAAAACAGCTAGCCAATGCTGACCTAAGCCCTGCTTAATATAATAAGCTGGACCACCTCGAAATTCCTTATTGTCGTCGCGTACCTTGTATAACTGCCCTAAGACACTTTCGGCAAACCCCGTAGCCATGCCCAAAAAGGCGATAACCCACATCCAAAAAACCGCACCAGCACCACCAAGGGATATAGCAACTGCTACGCCAGCCAGATTACCCGTGCCAACCCGTGCCGATAAGCTGGTACATAAAGCCTGAAACGAACTAATGCCCGACTCGTTACTCTGCGTGCTGCCCCGCA
The DNA here is from genome assembly GCA_963933215.1 of uncultured Cellvibrionales bacterium. Lineage (GTDB taxonomy): Bacteria > Pseudomonadota > Gammaproteobacteria > Pseudomonadales > CAWVSB01 > CAWVSB01. The sequence continues at coordinate 70,558 of CAWVSB010000001.1, read as the reverse complement.
TAATAGAGAACATATGAGTAAAGTGACGAAATTGAACGAACCGTAGCTTTACCGAAAACCATATGCCGGCAACTACCAGCATATAGATTAAAACCCGCCCCTCACCCCAAAGAACATTATTTACTACATCGACAATAGTATTAATCAAAATAAATCTCGCTTACCAAGTGTTAGCCACTATTATTATATTCCTACCCTACCATTTCTTAGCTGACTTACACATATTTGCTACTGACATTAATGCCCTTGAGTGCGATAATCGCCGCCTTAAAATGACCTACCTATTAATCAGAGCCACTTCCATGAGCAATTTGAACACCGTATTAAGTGACAACAACACCGATATAGCATTAGTTACCACACTTAATACCATCAGTACTGCTTGCCAAAGTATTTGTGCCCAATTACATAATGGTGCACTAGCAGGCATTTTAGGTTCGGCAGAGCATACCAATGTACAAGGTGAAACTCAGAAAAAGCTCGACGTTATTTCTAATAACATCCTTAAAGAGAAACTTTTAGCCACGGTTTCTGTACGCGCATTAACTTCAGAAGAAGAGGACGAATTTGTCGATGGCAACCCTGATGGCGAGCATATCGTACATTTTGACCCATTAGATGGCTCATCGAATATTGACATCAACGCCCCAGTGGGAACTATATTTTCTATTTATCAAGCTCCGTCGATAAGCCACTTAACCGAGGCCGACCTCCTTATGCCCGGCACTAAACAAGTCGCCGCTGGTTACGTGCTCTACGGTCCCTCTGCAATACTGGTATTAACCACTGGCAACGGCGTTAACATGTTCACTTTAGAACCTGCCAGCTCAGAGTTTGTGTTAACCGATGCCGGTGTCAAAATTGAACCAGCGACTAGTGAGTTTGCAATCAACATGTCAAACCAACGCCACTGGGCGCTGCCGATGCAAAACTATATTAGTGACTTATTGGCGGGCAGTAGCGGCTGTCGAGAGAAAAATTTCAATATGCGCTGGCTAGCCGCCATGGTGGGCGATGTGCATCGCGTATTATGTCGTGGCGGAATATTCACTTACCCATGGGATCAGCGCGAGCCAGAAAAAGCCGGCAAGCTGCGCCTGATGTATGAAGCTAACCCGATGGCCTTTTTAGTTGAACAGGCTGGAGGATTGGCTTGGACCGATCACCAACGAATTATGGATATTATTCCGACTGCAATCCACCAGCGCGTCCCCGTCATCCTTGGCTCAGCCGATGAAGTAAAAGCTTGCCTTAACTACCATGACGTTAGTCCATAAGCACCTAACTGCCACATTATCTAGCTACTCAAGCTGCTAATTCTACTACCAACTATCAAAACTGGGTGATCCAGCACGCTGTTACCTCCGTATATTTTTTCACATAAAATAATTACCTGCTAAATAAGTTAGTGAAACGATGGTTGAAACCTCTAAAAATCCGCTACAATTGGGGGCAAGTAACATTACTTGCATAACCAAAGCACCCAACTATATGGAAAAAAATACAGCTAGAGATAAGGACCAGTGGACAATTCTATTAAAGGCAGTAGCCAGCGATAGTGACCGCCAAGCCTTTGCGAAACTGTTCAGTCACTTCGCCCCGCAACTTAAGGCTTATGGTTTATCAACCGTAACTTCAGGTGTCAGCTTACAGCAGTTTTCTGACGACCTAGTGCAAGAAGTAATGATCAAGGTATGGAATCGAGCCCATCAATTTGACTCTAGTAAAGCCGGCGTTTCTACTTGGATATTTACTATAGCGCGTAATGCACGTATTGACTTGCTACGACGTAACAACCGTCATGCAAATCAGCTAGATGCCGACGATGTATGGTTAGAAGATGAAAACGCAGACTTAGACAAAGAATTTGAACAAAAAAGAACGCAGCAGCTGGTAAGAGAGGCAATTAGTCAATTGCCGGTCGATCAAGCCCAAGTGCTGGCAAAAGTTTATCTGGAAGGAAAATCTCATAGCGAGGTTTCAGCAGAACTTGACCTTCCATTGGGTACAGTCAAATCAAGAGTTAGACTTGCTATGGGCAAGTTGAAATTAGTTTTAGAAAGGTAGTAGTAATGACAAATTTTCACCCTGACGCACATTATTTAGTAGAGTATGCCGCAGGCACTTTATCTATCGGCCCGTCTATCTGTGTAGCTGCTCATATTGAGCATTGCGAGGAATGTCGACAACAGATTCATGCTTTAAACAGCTATGGAGCGGCAATGATCGAAGATTTGGAACCTGCCAATGTAAGTGCCGGTTTATTTGAAAAAGTTTTAGCCAATTTGGATACCGAACAAAAATCAGCTCCTCAAGTGCTACCTTACTGCCGTGAAATTCCTAAGGCAATCGGCAAGCTTGTGCCGAACGGTTTTGAAGATCTGCCTTGGAAAAAATATGGTAAGGATTTAGAAACATGCCGTCTAAGCGTTGGTGAAGACAAATACGAAGTATCGCTAATTAGAATGCAAGCCGGCGGTACGATAAACGAGCACACTCATAAGGGCTTAGAAATGACGGTGGTGCTTAAAGGTGTTTTATCAGATAAATATGGCGTTTATAAAGCTGGTGACTTTTCGGCATGTAACGCCGACGATCAACATCAACCAATGGCAACACAGGACATGGAATGTATTTGCCTAACAGCGGTTGAAGCGCCAGTGCGCTTTAAAGGTTGGCGCCGCGTAATGAACCCATTTTTAAGCTTCCAACCAGCGTAATTATCTCAAGCAGTTACTCTTGCTGCATTAGTTAACCGCTATCCAGCTTCTGCCAACAAGCTATATCGTGCTTACAACTTTAGTGCTTTCCTTTGTTCATCCAATAATTGTCAATTCATTGCAGACAGGGAATATTTTTGCGCTCACGTTTATTGTTAGATGATATTTTTACAGCCACAATATTTATTAATAGTCGTCGCTGAAAACCGCTTACCACGCCCATTAAAACAATCTATTGTCGTTATGCACTTAATCGAGGCCATTCCTGCTGTTATTTATTATCTGTATTTATATAGCTTAGCCGGCAGCTCCCCACTGAGCTAGCGCTAGCAAATAGCAGTGTAATTAATGCCAAAATTAAAACGGACATGTATTTTGACAACTATTAACTAAACATTTGACAAAACAAGCATCCCATTAGACACTAAAGTTGTGTTCGAGCTTAAACACGCAACCCACTTTTTAAAGGCGGTAAATTGCACAGTCTAGTTTACGCATTAATCGAAAACCAACCCCCCCTCTCGGCGAGAACAACTTCTCGCACAAGTCTTACCCGTAGCAACAACCTGAATTTAGCCTTTGTATCAGTTAGTCATCTTCTGTCTTTTAAAGAGGCCAATACCTATGTACAACGTTACCCGCAAGTCAGACACTCTCGCTTCAATAACCCCAACTGATAATAGTTATATGGAGAAAATTTACGTACTAGACACCAATGTATTACTTCATGACCCAAATGCAGTGATGGTGTTTAACGAGCATAAAATAGTCATCCCGATGACGGTACTGGAAGAGCTAGACAATATAAAAGATCGTAAAGACAAAGATGTAAGCCGCGAGGCACGTATTGCCATCGGTGTAATAGATAAAATTCTCGCTAATGCTAGCAGCAATGACATTCAAAATGGCGTCGATATACCCAGTGCTCGTGAAAACCAACTGAGGCTAGGCAAGCTGGCAATTTATCCCGACCAACAACTGGTTGTTGATAACGCAGACATTCCGTTTCTAAGTACCAGCACTCAACACGATAACGATAATCGTATTATTAATGTGGCGCTAATTTTACAAAAGCAAAACCCTAGCGCTTATGTTTGCCTAGTCACCAAAGATATCAATATGCGACTTAAAGCCAAGGGCTCTGGTTTAGTGAATGTTGAAGACTACCGCCGCGACAGGGTACTTGAAGATATTGCTCTACTTGCTAGCGGCTTTACAAAAATTGAAGGCAGCTTGTGGAGCAATGTTGAAAGAGTGCAAACACGGATGGTGGACTCGACCACTGTACATGTCACCAGCCGCGACATTTTACCTAATGCTTACGTAAATATGTTTGTCGCTGATGACGACGGGTTTTTGGGTTATGTAAAACATGTGGATGAAGAGGATATTTACATTGCTGATTTAAACACTGATTCATTAATGAAAAAAACTGTATGGGGCTTAACACCACGTAATTTAGAGCAAGCAATAGCACTTAACATACTTGCTAACGACGACATCGACATGACAATATTAACTGGGCCCGCAGGCTCTGGTAAAACCTTAATGGCGCTTGCTCACGGTCTGCATGCAATATTAGAAGATCATCGCTACGACAAATTGATTGTCGCTCGAAATACACCTCCTATTGCTGAAGATATCGGTTTTTTACCTGGCACCGAAGAGGAAAAAATGGCGCCATGGTTAGCCGCCTTTGATGACAACTTGGAGATACTTCATGGCCGCGACGAATCGCCTTTTGGTAGCATGGAATATGTAAAAGAACGCGCCAACATTCAGTTTAAATCGCTTAACTTTATGCGCGGCCGTTCATTCAATAATGCTTATATTATTATTGATGAGTGCCAAGGTTTAACTCAGTTTCAATTAAAATCGATTATTAGCCGGGTCGGTGAAAACTCCAAAATAGTGGTATTAGGTAACCTTGCGCAAATTGATAATAAATACATTACGCCACTTACATCGGGGTTAACCTATTTGGTTGAGCAAAGTAAAACCTTTAAGCATTCTGGTGTCATTCATATCAGCGGCATAGAGCGCTCACGCTTAGCGGCGTTTGCGGAAGAAAACCTATAACTTATGATTCAGCTACTAGCGCTTGGCTAGTAGCTCGGCCAAACTATCTACCTCGGCAATCTCAGCGGTAGCAGGCACCATAAAAACTTCTTCACAGCCTAACTCCTCCATTATATCTAGAGCTTGGTTTACGCCATCAGGGGTGAATCGCGTCATCGAGTCAGCCACCATTTTAGCAATACCATTGCCCATAATTTTTAAGTAACTATAGACATAATCGGTCATTTTTTGCTGCGCATTTTGTGGCGCTAAGGTGTACCAACAACCACCCAGCTTATAGGGAGGTTTTTCTCTACCGGCATCACACCAGGCAGTATCCGCTAGCGCTAACAAGCGCTGCATTTCTTCGCGCTCTCCATTCATCGAAAAGGCATAAACCCCGTCTGCCCATTGCGCACATCGGGCCATACTCTTAGGCCCCATGGCGCCCGCTAAAATCGGAGGCCCCCCAGCTTGTAATGGCACAGGCCCTATGGGGTCAATACCCTCAAAAGGGGGATTACCTGCCCAAATACTTTTCATTACCGCAACTTGCTCATCCATCCGCTGATGCCGTTTTGCAAAGCTGGCGCCAACGGCTTTATAGTCTAGCTCCCTACCACCTACGCCGACAGTTATGTCCATCCGTCCACCAGACAACACATCTAGTGTTGCTATCTCTTTTGCCGCCCATACTGCATCATGCATCGGTAAAACATATAGTGAAGCGTTTATTCTCACACGCTCTGTTAACCCAGCTGCCATAGCTAGTACTGAACGCATTTCTAGCGTTGGCCCGGTAATGCGCTCGCCGCAAGACAAACTGTGAAAGGGCCCCTCATCAATACGCTTGCACCACTGAATCATCGTAGCCCTGTCCAAATTCTCTTTCATGTAAGGTAGGCAAATACCAACTTTCATAACAGCTCCAACAATTAATTTGACGATAATTAAAACACTACATCAAACCAATTCATTAGGTGATTAACTTTCTGTAGTATTGTGCGTGCTAGCGCCAAGCTAAGTTTCAGTTCATATCATAGTCAACGTAGAGCTGAACGGTATTATAGAGAGACTGTTCGAGATACTTAAAGAAGCACAGTCATGTGCAAACAACTTAGCGCAATAAGTTGAAAGAACCCCAAACTAAGCAGTCGCTATAATTCCTATCTTGATTCCAATTACTCATAAGCATCAGATCCAATACCTTTCTGTGCCAATAACCAGTCTGGAATTTACTCATCGTAGCGACGACTAGCACTTTGATACAGCTAAACAGCATTTATAAAATTTTCTCATTGATTTAATCAAGTGATCGAATAGAATACTAGCTGGCGACATTACAATTGTAAAAGGCAGATTGCATGACTGACCGCATTAGAGATTTAAGCACTAGAGAACGGCTACTAGATGTTGCGGAGCGGCTATTTGCCGATAAAGGTGTCGATAACGTATCTATTCGTTCAATTAATGCAGCCGCACAATTGAGCCCCGGTATTTTGCACTATCATTTTGGTAACAAAGACACCTTACTCGAAGCTATAGTTGCCCGGCGCATGGATGAAATCATGGCGCATCGATACGCCATGATTAGTAATCTAAGCGAAAACACTACCCCGACAACAAACGATGTGGCAGCGATATTAGTCACTCCATTGGCGCACTTTGTCATTAACAACAAACAAAGCGGTTTGTCATACGTTAGGCTGATAGCCAGATTACACAGTGATAACTCTCAAATTCTTTCTGCCGTTACCCAGCGCTATCAAGATCAGGTAGTTAACCCTTTACTCCAGCTATTCAATAAAAGCTGTGGGCAGCTATCCGCCGAGCAGTTATCGCTGCGCATCAATTTTGCTAGCCATACGCTTCTGCAAAGCGCCGGTGACTGGTCAGTTGATGAAACTGTATTAACCTCCCAAGCAAGCCAGCTGATGGCCTTTATTGGCGCTGGTCTTGACGCCAAATAATCCCTATATTGCAGATAAGTAATTTATAACCCAAATGGGTGAAGGTAATCTTCCCAGCAGGCGGTACCTTGTTATTAGTAGCGGTAGCGTTACTATTAGTTAGCAACAACAACTAGACGAAAATAAAAATAGTAATAGCTCGCTAGTTTTACTCAGTAACCGCCGGTAGATATTAAGGCAACCCTAGCGAGTTTATAAACTGTGCTCACCCTCTCTTACTATTAGTAACAGGGCGTAAGTAATAATTATAATAATGAGGTTTGCTATGAATAAACTGGTGCGCACTAATTTTGCTAGAAAACTTATCCCTCAGCTAGCGGCAATTCCACTGGCGATCGCTTCAACTATATCCATTCCAGCTCTGGCTCAGTCCCAACTAGTCTTGGAAGAAGTTATTGTTACCGCCAGAAAGCGAGCTGAGAGTTTGCAAGAATCACCGGTTGCCGTTAGTGCTTTTTCAGCAGCTAAACTTGCCGCAGCGGGTGCATCCACACTTGCCGACCTAAACCAACTTGTCCCTAATATTGAGGTGCAAAACGGTAATGGCACCGGCGGCGTCGCTAATATATATATTCGTGGCGTCGGTCAACGTAACACCGAACCAAATTTAGACTCTGGCGTAGGCATTTATATAGATGGGGTATACCTATCGCGAGCCGACGGCGCACTATTAGACGTCAACGATTTACAAAGTGTGCAGGTATTACGAGGTCCACAAGGAACATTATTTGGTAAAAACACTACTGGTGGCGCGTTAGTATTTAACACTAACCGACCGTCTGAGGTGTTTGAGGGCAACGCAGGGGTTAAGGTTGGTAACTATGGTACCAATGACGCCAATTTAGCAGTTAACGTCCCCATCAATGACCGATGGATGACGCGTCTATCGATGGTATCGAAGAACAGTGACGGCTATATTAAAAATGAGATAGACGGCGACGACTATGTAGATGCCGATAGACTAAGCGCCATTTGGCAGCTTCGCTGGCTACCCTCTGACGAGTTAACGCTAGATTTAAATGCCAACTGGTCGAAGACCGCTCAAAAAGCGCGACCACAAAAGTGTAAAGTGCTAAATCCGGCTGGCGGCTGGCAATCGCAACTTTTTGACATACTTTATATAACACCAGATACCGGCAGAACTTACGTGGACTTTTGCCGCGATGGCGAAAATGCTGGTGATGGCGACCCGCGTACCGTACAAAGTGATATTGGCGGTGACTATAACGCTGAAACTAAAGGACTGAGCTTTACTGCAGATTGGGAGCTCAATGATGAGCTATCGTTGAAAAGTATAACTGCATGGCGTAACACTGAGGCAGCACAAGATGATGAACTTGACCACACCGCTGTGGCGTTTTTGCATCGCACCCAAAATGTACATCCCAGTCGCGGTGGCCGCGACACTGACCAGCTTAGCCAAGAGTTCCAACTAACCGGCGAAGCACTCGATGGCAGCGTGCAATATGTTAGCGGCTTATATTATTTTGAAGAGCAAACTAATGCCTCGAGCACAGTTACTAACATTGGCCCATATAATACCGCCATAGTTGGTTTTGGGTTTCGCGGCGACTCAAATATTGCATCCACCGACAACAAGTCGGCAGCAGCCTATACCGAAATAGATTGGGATTTTACCGAGTCATGGCGCTTAACACTTGGCGCTAGATACACTTGGGAAACTAGAGAATATAAAGAAATAGAGCTGTTGGTCGATGGCAATAGCCTATCAACCGGGTCTGATCTGGTTACAGAACTTAGCCCTGGCGCAGGTTTATGGTTTGTCGGGACTGATTTCTCCTTCAATCCTAATTACGGTTTCACCCAAGGCGGTACCATTGAAGGCGATGTATCCAACACCGACTTTAGCCCTAAAGCTAGTATTCAATATATTTTTGACGGCGAGGGATTTATTAATAGTGGTAGTACCTACTTTACCTACAGTGAAGGTTTCCGTTCTGGCGGTTTATCTGAGGCGGCTACTGGAGATATTGAAGAGTTTGACCCTGAGACGGTAACAAATCTTGAGTTAGGTTTGAAATTAGACTTACTTGAAAATCGCTTGCGGGTAAACATCGCGGCCTTCCATATGTCTTATCAAGACCAACAATTCACCACCGTTGTTATTAACCCCGATACCGGCAACCCGTCAGGCGCCACCATCAATGTTGATGAATCAACTATTCAAGGTATTGAATTAGAGACTACGTTTTTACCCATCGAAAATTTAGAACTTACTCTAAATGCTAGTTTTAATGATGGCAAGTTTGATGAATTTACCGACACTCAATTAACTTCGGGCACTCCAGGCGTAGTACCTGAAGGGTGTATGCAGAGTGATTTAACCGCAGTAGTGGTTGATGCTTGCGAGATTGATAGAAGTGATGAAAACATGGTTAGGCTGCCGGATAAAAGCGTATTTTTGGCCGCACAGTATCAATTTCTCACCCCTATTGGTGCCATCATTCCTAGACTCCAAGCTAGCTGGAAATATGGTGTTGAGTATTGTTTTGATGCCAGCAGCTGTGCCAGCGACCTATGGTATGCAGACAAACAATATAATGTTGATGCGCGCCTAACATGGATTCCAGACGATCAGTGGATGGTTGCTTTTTATGGCACTAATCTGACCAATGAAGACTACATCATTGGTGGCACAGCACTTGCGGACACATCAGGTGTTGGCGGTATAGTTTTCAATCCGCCAAAGATGTATGGCGCGGAGTTGGTCTTTAACTGGTAACTGAAAGCTAGTAACTGAAAACTGTATAAAAAGGTTCGTTATGCGAGCTTTTTTATACATGCGACTAAAACCTACCGTTTAAATCAACCCTAAACTCAACCACGGTATATAGGTAATCAATAGCAGCGCTACTATCAATACAGCCATAAACGGCAAAGTCGCTCTATATAATTCGGTTATCGGTTTATTGAAGCGATAGCTGGCAATAAATAAGTTCATTCCCACCGGCGGCGTAAAGTAACCTATTTGCATATTGGCTAAAAATATTATGCCCAAATGAACCGGGTGAATTCCATAGGCTACGGCTATAGGCAGCAAAATAGGCACCATTATTACAATGGCCGAAAAAATATCTAATATCGCTCCGAGGATCAGTAAAAATATTGTCAGAAATACTAAAAATGCCCATTTACTCTCTATTTTTGACTGCACTAAATCAAATACTTTAGTCGGAATTTCTGCATCAATTAACACATTGGTCAACGCTAGCGACACGCCTAAAATCAAAATAATGCCGCCTACCATTGCTACCGCTTTACGAACGACAACCGGTAGCTGCGTAAGGCTAATTTCTTTGTAGATAAAAACTTCCACAATAAACACATAGAGTAAAATAACCGCTGCGGTTTCTGATACTGCAAAAAAACCGCCGTAAATGCCCCCGATGACTAATGACGGCAGAGGAATTTCCCAACGAGCAGCCCATAGCGCTGCTTTTAATTCCTCAATAGTGAACTTTTGCATCGCAATATTTTTGCCGCGATGAATCCACAAGCTCCAAACTGATAGCATAATTAGCATTAATGCTGCAGGCATTAAGCCGGCTAAAAATAACTGCTGAATAGTAAATGACGGCCCAACGCCTAATTGCTGAGCAATAATTCCATATAAAATTAACGGCAAAGACGGCGCTAACAACAACCCCAAGCTGCCAGAGGTTGTCACCAAACCCAAACTATAGCGCTCGCTGTAGCCAACCTGTTTCAAGGCTGGATATAACAGAGCGCCAACCGCAACAATTGTGACACCGGATGCACCGGTAAATGCGGTAAATAGGGCACAGGTGATGAAGGCAATAATCGACAAGCTACCTGGTAGCCAGCCAATTAATGCCTGAGTAACATTGACTAACCTAGTAGAGCTTTGGCTTTCTGCTAACAAATAACCTGCTAAAGTAAATAATGGCAAGGCCAATAATAGTGGCGTGTCGCTGATACGGTAAAGCTCTACCGAGACGATCATTAATGGCACGTCAGCTATATAAAACCCAAACATAGCTAGCGACAGCAGCACCACAAATATAGGCGCGCCCATTACAGCCAATAGTAAAATGGCCGCTATAGCAAAATATGTTTCCATCAAGTGTCCTGCTCTGGCGCTTGAGGAATGGGAAAGAATAGTTGTATTAAGAAACGTAGACCGATCACAAATAACGCTACTGGCATAATCGCTTCACACCACCAGACCGGGATATTGGCAAAGGCGATATCACCAAATTCACGTTCATCTTTAACGAATAGATAACTTTGCCATGCAGCAATAAAACATACCGACGCACTAAAAACACTTGTGCTTGTAGCAGTTATTTTACGCCATAAAGGCGATAAATAACGCGATAGAGCGTCGATAGAAATATGCCCTGTTTCGCGGCTAGCGACCATGGCCCCGACCATTGCCAACCAAAAAACTAACACTCGCAGCGCAGAATCACCCCAATAGATACCGCTATCGTGCACATTACGCAGCCATATCTGCGATAGGGAAATCGACACTAAGCCAATAACTACACTATAAAGCAGCGCATTTTCAAGCTTGTGAAACAGTATCACTAAGTAATTCACCGACTTATTCTTGCGCCGAGCTCTGCTGACGATAGTTTTGTAAATGCCGATCTAGCTCGTCGGCAATGGCTGGCGAAAAGAATCCTCCAGCAATAGCTTTTTGTTGTGCAACTTCAGCCTTGCTATCCCAAACGGCAACTTCTTCAGCTGACGGCGTTACAAGCTTAATACCTTGCTTTAACAAAGCACTGTAGGCCGACTCATTATCTTTTCTGTTTTGCGCATCGATATCTTTATATGCCTGCGTCATTACCATCCGAACGATGAGTTGATCGCCATCTGATAAGCGCTTAAAAACCTTCTGGTCGATCGCTAACAAAGCGTAGAAATACATTATTGGTAAATCAGTCATGTGGCTAATCTGCGTGTGCCACTGCAATGCGATAGCGCCAATAGGCGAAGTGGCAGCGGTATCAATAAGCCCCGTTTGCAAACCTGCCAACACATCAGCCAGTGATAACGGTACCGGCGAGACACCAAAAGTTTGTACTGCATCGAGCGCAGCCTTGTCGCCGCTAGGAATCCAAACCTTACCTTTCTTCAATTCTTCGACGCTGGCAATTGGTCGCTTAGCCATTACATAGGCAAAACCGCCTTCGGCTAGACCGAAATTCACAAAGCCACCCCTCTCGATATCGGCAACAATTTGACTATCCATACGCTGGCGGACATAGTCGATTTCCGCAAAGCTTTTAAATTTTAATGGCAACGTATAAATTAGAGAATCTGGCGCTGCGCCCACCATCGCTCCACCGGGAACTGCTGCGCCTTGTAATTGGCCAATACGTATTTTTCGCATCACCGCTTTGTCATTACCCATAACACCACCAGGGTAAAACTTAAACTTAACTCGGCCGTCAGTTTGCACGGTAATATCAGCTGCAGCTGCGCGCATCGACTTCATCCAACTAGTGCCATCTGGTGATACTGTCGCTATCTTAAATACTGCCGCCGATGAATTCACCGCCAACGCCATTAGCCCGCCAGCGATAAAGCTGCTAACAATTGATCTTCCTTTCATGCTATTTTCCTTAAAAATAATCAGGCGAGCTGGCCAGCAATTTTTTAGCTTCTCGCTGGGCCAAAGTATTCATTAATATAAAATTTTTCACATTAGGGTCGGCTGACAACACTTCATTTAATAAGCTGTCATGGAGCTCTTGGTTGAACACTAGGCGAGCATACATTTGCGCATAAACAACTTTTGCCATTAAATTCTTGCCGCCTGAATACTCTATGGCCTTGTCAAAATGCTTTCTACCCTCTTCAGGCTTGCCGCCTAAAGCTTGTGGTAGCAAGGTGGCAATACCTCCTAGATACAAATGAGCACTACCGTTGTCATAACTATCATCCAGCTCTACCACCCTTTTCAATAAGGCTTCAACTTTTGCCAAGCCAGTAATTGCAGACCAGTCATCGCTATGTGCTTGAATCCAGCTTAACCAACTAACACCTAAGGTATAAATATAGTCGATATTACCTTCGTCACTGTTAGCTAATTGCTCTAAAAAGTCCTGATACGGCAATTCAGCTAATTCACAAAAATCGTCATCATTAGCGCACAAAGCTGCTTTTGCGTAAACCAATGACTTATCAGTCAGCTTCTTTTTGCGCTCAGCATCACTGACAAAACCGCCAGCATAGGCATCATTAAGTTGTGCGCCGGCCCTAAGCATTGTTTCACTATCAGGGCTAGACACAATTAAACTGTCTATTAAAATTAAAAACGTTGGGATAGCTTGGCCAACTGATTCTAGGTCATTATTGTTATAAATAGCCGCTGACAAGTTATTAGCAAGACCACCAACTTGAGACGAAATCAGACTCGCGCAGCCACTTATTGCCATTAGTCCTAGCAATAAAATACTGCGCGTTAATTTTCCTCTAATGCTTTTTATGAGACTATCCATCATTGAAAGTTCTTACTGTAAATATAAAGGCGATCATTATACCTTCCAGCCCGCGCGGGGGGAAATTAAAGACATCACCAGACAACTAACAACCTTAGAGAGATAGCCAATGACATTGCTACCTAAATATAGTGTTTTAGCCATATTATTAAGTCTAGTTGGCGCCTGCACCTCAGCAGTATCTTACGACTACGACACCGAGTATGCCTTCTCGCAACTACAGTCATTTACAGTCGGCGCCGCTAGGGCAAGCGAAGATTTAATAGCTAAACGCCTGAACTCTCTTATAAGCGATGACCTGACAACAAAAAACTTCAGTCGCAATGATCAGCGCGCCGACTTTCGGGTAATCCATGCCTTAGCTGACGGCATGCACCAAACGAAAGAGCAGCCTATCGTCTCGGTTGGAGCCTCAGCTGGCAGCTGGAAACCCAGATTAGGCGTTGGAGTCAGTGTGCCCATCGGCGGCAACAAAATCTCTTATGTACTTAAAATATCAATAACAACGTCTGCTGGCCAATTAGTGTGGCAAGGACAAGACACTGTTAAACTTAATGGTGGCGGTGACCCAGATGAAAAGAGCGCCGCATTATCATCAACGGTGACGAAAATTCTTAGCAAATTTCCACCCCGCTAAAAACATAGAAAGCCTGTTAAACTTACCATCTAACGAAACCATAGTTAAAAGAGAACAGCCAATGGTCAAAGCAAAATCTAATCCCAATTTCGAAGATACCTTAAGCGAACTTGAGGCAATTGTGCAGCAGTTAGAGGTAGGTGATCTGTCGCTAGAGGAATCGCTAAAAGCCTTCGAACATGGGGTAAATCTGACTAAGAACTGCCAAGACTCGCTTAATAAAGCAGAGCAAAAAATTCAGACTCTAATTGAAAAACAAGGCAATATCGAATTAAAACCTTTTACCGAAGCTGACGAAGACTAACTTATGTCTACGCCTTTTTCAGACTATCAAGCGCAGTGCTCAATTCGCATTGAAACGAAATTAGGCTCGTTATTTGATAACCGCAGCTCTTTATATTGCAGCTTAAAAAACACTGAGTTGTCGGCGGCCCTTAACGAAGCCATCAATTACAGTCTATTGTCAGGTGGTAAAAGAGTCCGTCCGCTATTAGTTTACGCTGCGGCTGAAGCCATTACAGGCACAAATTTAATCACCGACCTTGATGGTATAGCCGCAGCTATTGAATGTATTCACTGTTACTCACTAATCCATGATGACTTACCCGCGATGGACGATGACGACTTGCGCCGCGGTCAGCCAACAAATCATATTAAATTTGACGAAGCGACAGCTATTTTAGCTGGCGATGCTCTCAATACTGCTGCATTCGAAATACTCGCGAACTTGGCAACCAGCACTGCTCACACTAAAATAGAATTAATAAAAATACTGAGCGCTACCGCTGGCGTGCGCGGGATGGTGGCAGGCCAGTATATTGATTTACAGGCAGCCGGCCAATCCATCACTACTGAGCATCTTCGCAACATGCATCAGCTAAAAACAGGCGCGCTTATACGCGCAGCAGTGGCCCTTGGGGCCACCGCTGCAGGTGCTAGCGATGCTCAGTTAAAAGCATTAGATGACTATGCTAATGCCATTGGGTTGGCCTTTCAGGTGGTAGACGATATTTTGGATATTGAGTCCTCCACTGAACAACTTGGAAAGCAACAAGGCGCAGATATCGGGCAGAAAAAATCAACGTTCCCTTCATTAATGGGGCTTGAAAAAACCAAAGCCGAAGCGGCATATTTGCATAAACAAGCAATTGCGGCTTTAGCTAGCTTTGGTGCTAACGCCAATGGGCTGCGACAGTTGGCCGACTATATCATCCAGCGAAATTTTTAGGCGCACTTCACTCATACATGGGGTAAAATTGTGTTATTGAAGGTATTCAGCTGGGTGCCAACGCATTTTGAGATCTTATGAGTAAACTGTTTGAAACTATTCCCGCTTCTCGCCCAGCAACCCCTTTACTGGACACGGTGAATGATACTAAGCAGCTTCGCGAGTTATCAGAAAATCAACTTGATAAAGTATGCGACGAATTACGCGAATATTTGCTCTATAGCACCGGCCAAACAGGCGGCCACTTTGGCGCTGGACTTGGAGTTATTGAACTAACAATCGCCCTACATTATGTATACAACACGCCTGAAGATCGTATTGTCTGGGATGTTGGACATCAGGCCTATCCTCATAAAATACTCACTGGTCGGCGCGAGGAAATGCTCTCTATTCGGCAAAAAGATGGCCTATCGGGCTTTCCAAAACGCAGTGAAAGTAAGTACGATACGTTTGGGGTTGGTCATTCAAGTACTAGTATTAGCGCCGCATTAGGTATGGCCTTGGCCGCAAAACATAACCGCAGCGGAAGAAAAGTGGCTGCGGTAATTGGTGACGGCGCAATGACCGCCGGCATGGCATTTGAAGCGTTGAATCACGCGGCTCACACCGATGCTGATATGCTTGTTGTGCTGAACGATAATCAAATGTCTATCGGACATAACAAAGGCGGTCTTAATACTTATTTTAGCCGTATTTGGGCCAGCAAGCCTTACACTCAGTTTAGAGAAGGTAGTAAAAAGGTTTTAGCCAAGATACCGTCAGCCTTAGATCTTGCCCAAAAAGCGGAAGAACATGTTAAAGGTCTAGTTGCACCAGGCATGATGTTTGAGGAATTAGGCTTTAATTATATTGGCCCGATCGACGGCCATGATATTGACACTCTAATTTATACACTAAAAAATATGCGTGACCTTCAAGGCCCACAGCTACTCCACATTATGACGACTAAAGGTAAGGGCTTTGCGCCGGCAGAAAAAGATCCTGTGGGCTATCATGCAATTAATAAAATTGAAGTAAAGCCTAAAAACTCTAGCCCTCAGACAAAAAAATACCAAGATGTTTTTGGTCAATGGCTGTGCGACATGGCTGAGCAAGACAGTAAACTAATAGGCATCACTCCGGCTATGTGCGAAGGCTCTGGCATGGTTGAGTTTGCCAAGCGCTTCCCTGATCGCTACTTCGATGTAGCCATTGCCGAGCAGCATGCTGTCACATTAGCCGCAGGCATGGCATGTGATGGACTAAAACCAGTGGTCGCCATTTACTCAACTTTTTTACAACGCGGCTACGACCAACTAGTGCATGACGTAGCACTGCAAAATCTAGATGTGCTGTTTGCAATAGATAGAGCCGGCCTAGTTGGCGAAGATGGCGCCACTCATGCAGGGGCTTTTGACTTAACCTATTTGCGCTGCATTCCGAATATGGTGGTGATAGCACCTAGCGATGAGAATGAATGTCGGCAACTGTTGTACACTGGCTACCTTCATCAAGGGCCAACTGCAGTGCGCTATCCGCGCGGGACCGGGCCAGGCATTCAGACAGTGACAGCAATGGCCCCACTACCTATTGGCAAGGGTATTATTCGCCGCGACGGGGCTCATATTGCCATTCTTAATTTCGGCAGCCTTCTTAGTGAAAGCATCGCTGCTGGCGACAAATTAAATGCCACCGTTGTCGACATGCGCTTCGTTAAACCAATTGACGAAAAATTAATTGCGCAACTAGCAGAAAGTCATGACTTGATTGTTACCGTAGAGGAGAACACTACCGCTGGCGGCGCTGGTAGCGGTGTTAACGAGTATTTAGCCGCGGCGGAAATTGTATTCCCCACCCTGAATTTAGGCTTGCGCGATGAATTCTTGAATCATGGTACCCATCAAGAATTACTGGCTCAATCGGGTTTAGACAGCGACGGCATTTACCATTCGATTGCTAAAAGAATGAACTGGCTAGAGAAAAACAATACTCAAACAGTCGCTAAATGACCTGAATATTTAATCGTCGCTCATTAAATGGCCAAGCTTGCCTGCTTTAGTTTTTAAGTAATTTTCATTATGTGGATTCTGTCCACTTCTCAGCGCTATGCGCTCTACAACGTTTATACCCATTTCCTCTAAAGCGGAAACTTTACGCGGATTATTAGTCATTAAATGAATTTGAGTAATAGATAAATGACTAAGCATTGCTCCACAAATACTATAATTGCGCATGTCTGCGCCAAAGCCTAACTGCTCGTTTGCTTCAACGGTGTCAGCACCAGCATCCTGCAATTTGTAAGCTTTAATTTTGTTCAATAATCCGATACCGCGACCTTCTTGACGCAAATACAAGATAGCGCCCCGTCCTGCTTTAGCAACAGCTTGCATAGCCGCCTCTAACTGGGCTCCGCAGTCACAGCGCATACTAAATAGTGCGTCTCCGGTTAAACATTCTGAATGAACTCTTACCAAAACTGGCTCAGCAGTCGACACATCACCTAGAGTTAGAACAACATGCTCCTTACCACTACTTTCTTCTTCAAAACCATGCATAACAAATACCGCCCATGGGGTTGGCAATGCTGCTGACGATATAAACCGAATTGACACTATTTAATATCCACTTAGTAAAGGCTACTGATGGTACTGAGCTGAAAATTCATGCACCGCTTCAATAAAAACACCTGCGTTTTCTGGCGATACTTCTGGAGTAATACCATGACCTAAATTAAATACATGACCATTACCATTACCGAAACTTTTTAAAATACGCTCAACTTCAGCGCGGATTGCCGCAGGTTTTGCATACAACATAGTTGGATCCATATTGCCTTGTAATGTAACACGGTCGCCAACCCGAGACCGCGCATTACCGATATCAGTTGTCCAATCTAACCCCAAGGCACTGGCCCCTGTAGCTGCCATCTGCTCCAGCCACTGCCCACCATTTTTAGTAAATAAAATTACGGGGATTTCACGACCATCATGCTCACGGATCAAGCCATCGACTATTTTTTGCATATAATCGAGGGAAAATTCTTTATATGCCCAGGGACTTAACGCACCTCCCCAAGTATCAAAGATCTGTACTACTTGAGCACCCGCTAAAATTTGACCATTGAGATAATCAATAACCGACAAGGCCAGTTTCTCGAGCAACATGTGCATAACTTCAGGCTGATCAAAAGCCATCGCTTTAGCGCGACGAAAATCTTTAGATGAGCCACCTTCAACCATATAAGTGGCTAAAGTCCATGGGCTGCCAGAAAAGCCAATTAGCGGCACACTGCCGTTTAGCTCGCGACGAATAGTGCTGACAGCATCTAACACATAAGGCAGATCTTTCTTAGCATTAGTTATCGGTAGCGCTTCAACATCAGCGGCAGTGCGAACTGTCTTTTTAAAACGTGGGCCCTCGCCAGTCTCAAAATACAAACCTAAGCCCATGGCATCGGGAATCGTTAAAATATCTGAGAACAAAATAGCGGCGTCAAGTGGATAACGCGCAAGTGGTTGCATGGTAACTTCACAGGCAAGCTCAGGATTACTGCACAAAGCCATAAAATCACCAGCTCTGCTTCTCGACTCACGATATTCAGGTAGATAACGCCCCGCTTGACGCATCATCCACACTGGAGTCACATCTACGTCTTGGCGTAATAATGCTTTTAAAAATCGATCGTTCTTTAATTCACTCATTAATCAATCCACTACAGTTACTTATACAGTTAACATTAACCTTCAAGTTGGTTCAAATATCTTCAGCAGCTTGGCGCCCTTCTCGGATACCCGTCACCAAAAGCTCTCTACCATGCACCATGGCGCTAGCGATGCTATCTTTCAAATATTTTCCTAGCCTTAAGAACTTCATTTTCGTCAGGACTTAAAAACATCTGACCAACAATAAAATGGTCAGCTAATCGATGATCAAATTGTCCTCGTGCAACAATGCGTAGAAGTGCATCTAATGCTTGCGCCAAAAAACCACAACCATCGTCAGTTTTACCGGCTACGGCGATGCCGCTACCATAGGCCATACGCGTTAATGACTCTATAGCAGCTTTCAATAGTCTATGGCTTGTCTGACCAATGGTATGGGAGATCAACCCAAAGCCGCAGTTACCCTTAAATTGATCAGAACTGTAAAGGCCTGTTCTCATAAGAAGCTCACTAAAAAAACAAATAATATCAATCAGATAGCGGCTGATTGAAGAACAAAAAAGTTCTCAGCCCGCGAAAAGGATGGTTATTCTACACGTAAGAATCGATGTAAACAAATTGGGCTTTCGGGCTAAACCACCAAGCCTAACTTAACACTAATTTAGTATTATTTTTGGCAGGATTTTATGGCTTCAACAA
Source organism: uncultured Cellvibrionales bacterium (assembly GCA_963933215.1). Lineage (GTDB taxonomy): Bacteria > Pseudomonadota > Gammaproteobacteria > Pseudomonadales > CAWVSB01 > CAWVSB01. The sequence goes on along the minus strand of CAWVSB010000001.1, from coordinate 51,111 downwards.
CGTATTTCCAGTCAACTTCGCTGGTAACTACTGCCTCACCTAGGCTATTAAGTAAAACGAGGCGTAATTGCCCGTCTATAACTTTTTTATCGACCGACATTAGCTCCAAAAAACGCTCAGGAGTAATATTTGCTGGCAATGTAGTCGGTAAATTAGCCGCTTTAGTAATAGCTATAACTCGGTCTAAATCAGCGCTAGAAATCCAACCAAGCTGCTCAGACAAAGCACTAGCCACTATCATCCCAGCTGCCACGGCCTCACCATGGAGCCAATTACCATAACCTTGATCAGTCTCGATAGCGTGACCGAAAGTATGCCCAAAGTTAAGAATCGCACGAATTCCGCCTTCGCGCTCGTCTTGAGCAACAACTTCAGCCTTGCATTCACAAGACCGCTTAATAGCATAAGTTACTGCTGGCGGGTCGAGCGCCAATAAGGCTGCCATATTATGTTCTAGCCACCCTAAAAACGACTCATCTTGTATCAGCCCATACTTAATGATTTCAGCAATGCCCGCAGAAAGCTCACGGTCAGGCAATGTGGCTAAAACAGAAATATCAGCAAACACTGCACGTGGCTGATAAAAAGCGCCAATCATATTTTTACCTAGAACATGATTTACCCCGGTTTTCCCACCAACAGATGAGTCAACTTGCGATAGCACCGTTGTTGGAATTTGAATAAAGTTGACTCCACGCTGATAACTAGCGGCGGCAAAACCAGTCATATCTCCAACCACTCCACCGCCGAGCGCTATTAACGTTGCCGTGCGGTCAAACTTAGCTTCTAACAAGCTGTCAAAGATTTGGTTCAGTACAGTTAGGGTTTTATACTGCTCTCCGTCTGGCAACACACAAAATGCCACCGAGAAATTAGCTAATACTGCGGTTAACTGGTCAAGGTATAACGCAGCAATAGTTGTATTAGTAACAACCATTACCTGCTTGCCCTGAATATGTTTAGCTAAAAGATCTCCGTCTAAAAATACTTTTTCGCCAATATATATAGGGTAACTTCTGTCGCCTAAATCTACGGTTAACGTATCCATATCAAGTTACTGAATACCCCTCACCCGTTCTTCTCTTAGCTTTTTAGCGATATCTTTAGCGACATCTTTTGGCGAGCGCGAGTCGGTATCTACCATCATATCAGCAACTTCAGTATACAGCGGGTCTCGCACTAACATCAGCTGCTCTAAAACTTCTCTTGGCTCTCCCGACTCCAGCAGAGGTCGATTCTTATCTTTAGCCGTTCGCGCAGCTTGTTGATCAACACTAGCGCGGAGATAGACAACAAAACCACGACTGCGGAGCATTTTGCGATTTTCTGCTAATAAGATAATTCCGCCGCCGGTGGCTAACACGAGCCCATTATCCTCGGATAACTCAGCTAACATTGATGATTCTCGAGCTCGAAAGCCATCTTCGCCCTCGACATCAAAAATCCAAGGGATATCAGCCCCACAGCGATCTTCTATTGCTTTATCAGTATCGCAAAACGGCAAATGCAATTCGGCCGCCAAAAGGCGGCCGATTGTCGATTTACCAGCCCCCATGGGACCAATCAGGAATATATTGTCTGCCTTAGCCATTCACGATCCACTCAATCCAATAAATCATCGGATAATATACGTGGAGTAATAAATATCAAGGTTTCAATTTTATCTTTTCGCTCAGTAGTCCGCTTGAACAACCGGCCCAAATAAGGAATATCACCTAAAAATGGAGTTTGTGTTGTCTCAGTTACATCAGAGATTTGAAATACACCGCCTAAAACAATGGTTTCACCATTCTTCACTAGAACTTGTGTGATCAATTCGGTGGTATCAATAATAGGAATCTGCGAGTTGAATTGACCATTGATAAAATCACCGAGAGAATCTTGATTAATCACAAGATCCATCAAAATTCTATCGTCTGGCGTAATATTTGGCGTTACTTCTAATTTCAACACGGCTTCTTCAAAATTAACGGTAGTCCCACCATTTGGCGCGGATTGAAGGAAAGGGATTTGTTGTCCAGACTTAATTACCGCTTTCTGTTTATCTCCGGTAATGATTTTAGGCTGGGATACTACCTCACCCTGACCGTTACTCTCTAGTGCCGACAACTCCGCCGCCAGCGAAATATTACTGCTCTGATAACCCAGCGCCAGCCTACTTGCACTGGTACCTGAAACGCCCAAGTCAACGGCCAATGCGCCCGGCACATCTATCGCAGAAACGCCGCCATTGGTAATTGCGGCAGTCGCTGACTCCAAATTCCCCGCAAAAGAACGACTGCGAGTGTCAGATGATCCGAAGCCGAGGTTGAGTCCGCCCCAGCGAATACCTAAGTCCTTCGAAAAATCAGAATTCGCTATGACGATGCGCGCTTCAATTAGCACTTGCCTAACCGGAATATCAACCAGCTTAATAACTCTTCTAATTTCTTCTAAAGTTATGCTAGTTTCGGTAATCAACAACGAGTTAGTGCGAGCATCGACCAACACACTGCCACGCTCAGAAACCAAACCATTATCGCCGTCGCCCTGTAACAATCCCACCAAATCTGAAGCTTCCGCATACAGCACTTTTATATGCTCAGTCTGAAGAGACAAGATCTCACCCAGCTGCTTAGACGATTCTATTTCCTGACGCTCTCTTGCCGCAATTTCTTCAGCTGGAGCCACCATCAACACATTACCAATTTGACGCTTGTCTAAGCCCTTGGTAGATAGCACTAAATCCAAAGCTTGATCCCAAGGAACGTTCTCTAACCGCAAAGTAATATTACCGGCAACACTGTCACTGGCAACAAGGTTCAAATCAGTAAAATCTGCTATTAACTGCAGTACAGCTCTAACCTCTATGCTTTGGAAATTAAGCGATAGCTTTTCACCGGAAAATAGAAAATCTTTCTTCTTGTTTTCCATGTCCTGAGCAGATAATGGCCTGACGCTAACAACATAAACATCATCTGTCTGATAAGCCAAATAATCAAAATCACCAACTGGATTAATCTCAATTATGCTATTACCTGAACGATAATCAGCTGAAAACATGGTAACAGGGGTAGCGAAATCAACTACGTCATAGTTCCTTCTCAACTCTTCCATCATCCCAACACCAGGCAGCTTAAGCGTAATAACTCGCCCTTCTTTTGATATATCCGCAGCTATATTAGAGCTGGAGAGCTTAATGAGTAATTTTCCTTCACCTTCTTCACCACGCTTAAAATCCAAGCCTAAAATAGAGTCAACATCCTCAGTAGCCCCAAATTGCGAGGCCAGCTTAGATTCCCCGCGTTTAAGAAAGTCTTGCTTGCCGCCGCCGCCGACAAGGATGTATAAACTATTGCCTTCAATCCGGGTGGAATACTCCGTTAACTCTACTAAATTAATAATAACTCGAGTCCTATCACCGCTCTCTAGAACCATGACGCTATCAGCACTACCAAAATCAACTGTATGCTTCTTTTTAGCCAGTGCGCTTTTTATATTTGGCAAATCCAACGCTATTCGCGCCGGCTTATCAATCGTATACCCCTTAGGTTCAGATGGTGTGCCGTCCATATCTAAACGAATTTCCAAAACCCCGCCCGGAAGAGAATTAAAATCTATAGTCTGAATTATCGAGGCTTGAACAGCTTGAGCACACAGTAATAGGCCAAGTAAAACAGCTATATTTAATCGACACATTTGCCCCACCCATTTGTTAATCGAAACACCAAAACTTACCCCTACATCTATACTTTTGATCAACCTGTTCATTATTTTGATTCTCTCAACTTTATCACTCTAGGCCGCTCCACCCAAGAACCTGCTCCATTGGGAATTATTTCGACTACATCGACTTGGCCATCATAGATTTCAACAACTCGCCCGTGACTTTTACCAACAAAATTACCAACCGATACTGGATGCACCGCACCGCTGCTATCACCTATTAATCCCGTCATAACACCCTTGATCGAGAGAGTACCCACCATTTTAAGGGACTCTAGCTGAAACCCCTCCAAAAACTCTTTTGCACGATTCTCATCAGGCTTAACATCAGTGGCCGCCATTTGCTCTTTTGAAACAGGCTTCACCTTCACCGGAATAGAAAACGGCGCCCGCATAGTCATCACTTGATAGGTATATGATCGGTAAGGCGGATAGGTAGGTATCGGGTCTATTTTTTTACCAGGCTTAGCCTTAACCTCAGCAACAAAATCACGCAAATCATCTACGTTATCGCCAGCACAGGCTGCGATTACTATAAATACACTCGCTAATGCCAGTCTTTTAACTATATCAAACAAGTTCATTACTCCTTGTACCGATAAGTCTTAGCTTGAATTTTCATCACTAAATTGCCGCCAGTCTTACCTCTATCCACAGTAAAGTCATGCAAGGTCACTATTCGCGGCAACGCAGCCACCGAGCTAACAAATGCACCTATGTCGTGGTAAGTTCCTTCAACTGAAATAGCTATTGGAAGCTCTATGTAAAATTCTTTCTTATTTTCCGGCAGCAACCCGATTTTATTAAACTGTAACCCATTGCTAACCCCCGCATTAGAAATATCATCCAACAGCCCGGGAACTTCGGTATCGCTGGGCAACTGACTTAGCAACGTCCCGAAATTTTCTTCAATATCAACCATCTGTTGACGGTAGGCTTCTAAATTCGCTGCCTCATGAGCTTTATTGGTATAACTTACTTTTAATGACCGCTCTTGGGCCTGAGACTTTTTTAACTCGCCTTCCATTGACTGTATAAGGCCGTAGTAGCCGCCAGTCACGATAAGCACAAACGCCAAGACCCAGGCCGCTGCTTTAACCACAACTGGCCATGAACCAATATTATCAACAGTAAGCTCGCTTAACTCTATTTCCTGCAGACTTTTTATAATATCTTCAATCGCCATATCTAGCGCTCTTCCTTATCTGCTTGCGAAGCTAGCTCTGGAGGAAAAAGAACCATCGACATCGAAAAATTATTAGCTCTGGGGCCAAACGCTTTATTGGCAGTAACTTCAGTTAAGCTAGGCTCTCTAAACCACACTGAGCGATCCACGTTTCTCATCAAACTAGCTACCCGGTTATTTGATTCAGCAGTACCTTTAATACTAATTAGGTCATCTACTGTCGAAACCTGAGTCAAAAATACTCCGTCAGGAATAATCCTAACCAACTCATCAACCAAATTGACAATAACAGGCCTATTGCCTTGCAAGCTTTGAATAACTCGCATTCTCTCGAGCATCTGCTTACGCTTTGCCTTTAATTCTTTTATCTCTGTTACTTGAGAAGACACCCGATTAATTTCTGTTTGCACATAATTATTACGCAGTAGCTGATAGTCAATATTCGATTGCATGACAAGCCACGCTAGGCCGACAGAGGTAACAGCAAAAACAGCGATGACCGCAGTGATAACAATAAACTGCTTTTTCAGCTCTTCTCTAAGCTCCTCTCGCCATGGCAGTAAATTAATATTTGGCATCAGCTGAAACTCCTCATTGCCAAACCACAGGCAATTACCATTGCTGGAGCATCATTTTCTAAAGCTTGTGCATCTACACCCTTTGCGAGGTTCATATTCTCAAATGGATTAAGCACTGAGCAAGCACTGCCAAGCTGCTCGCTCACCACGCTATCTAAGTCTGGGATAACAGATACGCCACCAGCCAACAATATATAGTCAACATCACTGTAGGCACTTGATGAAAAAAAGAATTGCAGCGAGCGGGTAATTTGTTGAACGATTGAATCTTTAAAAGGGTGCAGAACTTCTTCGTCATAACCCTCTGGCAGCCCACCGCTGCGTAAGGCTGAGGCCGCCTCTTCTTGCGACAAACCGAACCTGCGCTGAATTTCTTCAACTAACTGAATGCCGCCGAAGCTTTGCTCTCTGGTATATTTTGTTTCACCTTCGCTGAAGATACTTAAGGTCATTGTAGTATTGCCAATATCTACAACTGCCACTACCTTTTCATAGTCAAGCTCTAGCTGAGGCAGTACCATTTCTACAACTCGCTGTAGCGCATAAGCCTCAATATCCACGACTTTTGGCGTAAGCGATACAATGTCCAAAGCATCAGTACGCGCTTCTATATTTTCTCGACGACAAGCGGCAAGCAAAACCTGATCTTGCGCTTCATCACGCTCAGATTGGCCCAACAAGGCAAAGTCTATTGCAACCTCGTCTAGCGGATAGGGAATGTATTGGTCGGCCTCTAATTCAATCTCAAGTTCTAGCTCAGAGTCAGTTAAGCCACCATCAATCTCGATGACTTTGGTAATCACGGCCGCACCGGAGACAGCTACTGCTGCAAACTTCACTTTTGTCTTAGACTTATCCAAGGCTTGTTGCAGCATATCGCCCACTACACCCACTTCTTGAATATTTTTCTCGACCACAGCATTAGCCGGCAGGGGAACAACGGAGTAAGACTCCACCACATAGCCATTATCATCTTGGCCCAGCTCCAATAGCTTGACTGTCGATGAGCTGATGTCCAAGCCCAACATTATTGTATTTTTTTTCTTTCCAAATAATCCTAGCACTATAATTTTTCTCGCCAGTTACCGATACTTAGCCCTTATATGTGTAGTAATACATTAAAGTTCAGCTTATGTAAAATCGCAAATATAATAAACCTGAAAAAAAGCCTATAATGTGACTTTGATACATTTTTACGTCAAATTGTAAGAAAAATAACTTCTACAAGGAATATATGTCCAAATCTGCAAGCAAATTAGCAATTTTTGCCTACTTGGCTCTATTTGGAGTATTTAGCGGCCTGACAGCCAGCGCAGCAGTTGTTTTATATCTACAGCCTAGACTGCCTAATATCGATCAAATAAATGATATTCGCCTGCAAGTTCCGCTGCGGGTCTATTCCGCAGATAACCTTTTAATAGGGGAATTCGGGGAAAAAAAACGCACACCTCTTAGTTATGAAGAAATCCCCCAACGATTTATCCAAGCTATATTAGCCGCCGAAGACGATAGATTTTTTGAACATGAGGGCGTGTCAATTATTGGCCTCATTAGAGCGGCGGTAGACCTTGTAACCACTGGGTCTATTCAGTCCGGTGGATCAACTATTACCATGCAGGTTGCCAAAAATTATTTTCTTACTCGCGAAAGGACTTTCACCCGAAAATTCATTGAAATATTATTATCACTGCAATTAGAGCGCGAACTGTCAAAAGAGCAAATCCTAGAACTCTACCTCAATAAAATATTTCTCGGCAAACGCGCTTATGGTGCTCAAGCAGCCGCTCAAGTTTATTATGGCAAATCGATTGATGAACTCACTCTTGCTCAACATGCAATGATCGCTGGCCTGCCAATAGCACCATCAAAATATAACCCGATTGTCAGACCAGAACGGGCATTAATGCGCCGTGACTGGATTATCGGGCGGATGGAAAAACTTGGCTATATCACCGAGAAAGAAAAACAAAACGCCATAACTGAGCAAATTACTGCCACTTATCACGGCACAATGGTAGAGCTTTATGCGCCGCATGTGGCAGAAATGGCGCGACAAGAAATGATTGTCAAGCATGGCTTAAAAGCTTACACCGACGGCTATCGAGCTTACACCACCGTCGATGGAGTTCTGCAGTCTCAGGCAAATAAAGCGATAGAGGACGGGTTGATCGCTTACGACAAGCGTCACGGCTACAGGGGCTCAGAAACAGTTATCACTGTCGGCGTAACTCCTGATCCAGAACAGCTAGCAATAGCGTTAAGAAAGATAAAGCCAATAGCTGAACTTTATCCCGCACTAATATTAAGTCTAGCGGAGCAGCAAGCCCAGCTATTGCTAGCCGACCAGTCCGAAATAACTCTGCAATGGGAGCAAGGGATAAGCACCGCACGAGCGTATATCAGCGAAAACCGCATGGGCCAGCCACCGAAGACCGCAGCCGAGGTGTTTAGTATTGGTGATGTTATCAGAGTGCAGCAAATTAATGGTGAATGGCAACTAGCACAGATACCGAAAGCACAAGCCGCGCTAGTATCACTTGAACCACAAACCGGAGCTATAAAAGCACTTGTCGGTGGCTTTAATTTCAGCCGTAGTAACTTTAACCGAGTCACTCAAGCTAAGCGCCAACCAGGCTCAAACTTCAAGCCGTTTTTGTATGCTGCAGCACTTGAAAACGGCTTCACCCCCGCCAGCATTATCAACGATGCGCCGGTAGTGTTTGAAGACACTGGACTTGAAAATACCTGGCGACCGGAAAATTCTTCCGGTAAGTTCTATGGTCCGACAACCCTTAGAAAAGCCTTGTATCAAAGCCGTAATCTAGTATCTATTAGGCTACTGCGATCTCTCGGCGTAGACAAAGTCATTAACTATGCCGAAAACTTCGGCTTTGATGGCAGAGAATTACCTCGTAACCTATCACTAGCATTAGGCACTCAAGCCAGTACCCCGATTGAAGTGGTAACCGCATACGCCAGTCTTGCCAATGGTGGTTTCAAAATATCGCCCTATCTTATCGACAAAATAGAAAATATCGATAACCAGGTGTTATTTGAAGCCAACCCTGCCATTGCTTGTGGCAGCTGTAATCAGCCCAACCCATTAGCAGATGAGATACTCGACGAACTATTAGCAAATAAAGAGCCACTAGACTTGCCGTTAGCGGGAGAAACTACCGCAACTATTGGTAAGGCTATTAACATCGCTCCCCAAATTGCGGACCCAAGAACAATCTACTTAATTGACACAATGCTAATGGACGTGGTTAAAAAAGGTACCGCAAGAAAAGCTTTGGTTTTAGCAAGAACAGATATAGCCGGCAAGACAGGCACTACCAACGGCCCCACTGACGCTTGGTTTTCTGGCTACAATCCAGACATAGTGACCACTACTTGGGTAGGATTTGATCAATACGAAATGCTCGGCAAGCGAGAATATGGCGGCAGTGCAGCATTACCGATATGGATTGATTACATGCGCATAGCGCTTGCCGGAAAACCTGATTCGCCCAGACCAAGACCCAACGGTTTAGTCTCAGTAAGAATAGACCCAGAAACCGGCGCACTGGCCAGGCCAGATCAGGAAAACGCTATCTTCGAAGTTTTCTTAGAAGAGAATATGCCACAGGAAGGTGTATCATCCGAGCCGTCGGATGGCGGCTCTAATAGTTATAATCAAATAGACGAAGGCGGGTTGTTCTAAGCCGCCACCAACACTGATTAGTTAAGCGGGTAATGCGCCGGATATGGCAGCTTTGCGACACCAGAATCAACGGCTGCTTTAGCAACAGCGGCGCTTACCAATCCCAACAAGCGACTATCTACTGGCTTAGGAATAATATAATCACGCCCAAACGTTAAAGACTTCTCATCGCAGGCATCTAATACTTCTTGCGTCACTGGTAACTTCGCTAGCTCACACAAAGCTTTTACGGCTGCCACTTTCATCGCTTCGTTTATCTCAGTAGCGCGCACATCTAAAGCCCCGCGGAAAATAAACGGAAAGCCCAGCACGTTATTTACTTGGTTGGGATAATCGCTGCGGCCGGTGGCTATAATCAAGTCATCACGAGTAGCAAGCGCTAGCGCTGGGGTAATTTCTGGGTCCGGATTTGAACAGGCAAATACCACTGGGTTTGGCGCCATCGTTTTCAATAAATCTGGCGACAATAAATTAGGCCCAGACAAACCAATAAACACATCGGCATCTATACAGGCATCAGCCAAACTGCGCGCGGCAGTGTCATTAGCAAATTCAGCTTTAAATTCGTTCACGCCGCTTCGACCAGTGTAAATAACACCCGTTCGATCCAGCATAAATATATTTTCGCGGTTGACGCCAACTGATAATAGTAACCGCATACAGGCAATAGCCGCTGCACCCGCGCCTAAGCAAACTATTTTTGCCTGAGCAATATCTTTACCTTGCACTTCCAACGCGTTAATCATCCCGGCGGCAGTAACAATCGCCGTACCATGCTGATCATCATGAAAAATCGGAATATCACACTGTTCAATCAGTTCTTTCTCGATATAAAAACACTCAGGAGCTTTTATATCTTCCAGATTTATCCCACCAAAGGTATTCGCAATACTTTTAACTGTTGTAATAAATGCTTTGTAGTCTTCCGCTTCAACTTCAATATCAATAGAGTCAATATTAGCAAAGCGTTTAAATAACAAAGCCTTACCTTCCATAACTGGCTTACTTGCCAACGGACCCAAATTACCCAAGCCCAAAATAGCCGAACCGTCAGAAATCACCGCAACCAAATTACCTTTAATGGTGTATTCATAAGCCAGCTCAGGGTCTCTTGCTATCTCACGCACTGGCTCTGCCACACCGGGGCTATAAGCCAAAGCCAAATCCGCTTGGGTTTCGGCCGCCGTGGTTAACTCAATGCTGATTTTGCCGGGCGATGGCTTAGCGTGATAATCGAGCGCTGCTTGCTTAGCGTCTAACATAATGAATTACCGATATTGAATCTGAAATTTAAAGGCACGAATCATATAGAAATAGGGCTAGCTCTACAAGCTACGTAGCTTAACTACAAAATTATAATAATGATAAAAACTGCCTACTCGACTACATCTAATACGGCAAACGGATGATATACCGACAGTATCCAATTGGCATACCCCGCCTTAGATTGGCCTCGTCGTGGGGCCAGCCAACCTTGTACGGTTATTTTTTTACCCAGCATAGCTGTTAACTCACGCTTGGAAAAATATTCCTGGCTGGCCTTATTAATTAATAGCACTGCATCGCCATCAAGCCTCAGCCACCAACTGCGTCCAGCAACATTCACATCAACCAACGTACCAGTTAATACGGTAAAACCTGCGGCTAAATCAGCCCGACTATCTGAGTAAAAGGCACCATTAGCCCAAACAGCTAAATTGGCCTGTCGAGCCTTAGCGGCAATATCTGCATAACAACCAGCTAACTCAAGATCCGGCGGCCTAACATTAGAAAATCCCCAACCCTTGGCTAGCAAGTGCTGTACAACATCTACCTCACCAATAAATACATGCGCCAAAACTCTGTCATATTTATCTTTACCTTGCTGTCCAATACCAATTGTTGCGCGCTGCTCACTAACCCACAAACTTTCAACATAGCTTTTAGCAGCAAGCGCATATGGCTCGCTTAACTGACTGCCAAAACCCAGCTCTGGAGTATTGACTCCCAGCAACCTTACTTTGCGACCGTCATCCAACACCAAGGTGTCACCGTCGGTGATTGACCTAATAACCACATTTTCAAGCGCGCCAGAATACTCGCAACTTGCTGTTACCTTTTCTAGCGGCAATAAAAAAGCGCCAATAACCAATGTTATTAGCGCTTTTTTTAGCATTGCTGTGTTACCAGCCTTGCTCTCGCACAAAAGCTTAACCCAGCATTTAGCTGCGTACGCTTCTGCCACCAAAACGTTTCTTAAACTTATCAATACGGCCGCCGACCTCTGCCTGCTTTTGCTTACCCGTATAAAATGGGTGACAAGCAGAACAAATCTCAACATGAATGTCTTTGCCTAGGGTTGAAGCAGTTTCAACCACGTTGCCACAACTGCAAGTTGCAGAAATAGCTGCATATTTTGGGTGAATATCGTTTCTCATGGTACTAATTCCTGTGTTTGGCAACACCGCCACCTAACCTCGTTAGGCACCGTATTGCATCTAATCAGAGCTTTTCTCAGGGCAATAAGACTACCCGTTTAGAAAGATCGCGCATCATACGCACTATCAACCGGCTAGGCAAGCATGCGTGGCTCGCATCGTGCTAAACTATTTGGCTGCTTTCAATCAACCTCTGAGCCTTAATGCCTGCCATAATTCTATCAATAGCTGTGCCAACGCCATTAATCGGCGGGTTCGACTATTTACTCCCAACTGGCTGCCCCGAGCTAGACATTGCCGCGCTAACTCCCGGGATAAGAATCAGTGTGTCATTTGGGCCCAGAACCCTGGTGGGAGTTTTATTAGCGGTAAAGCACACTAGCGACTACCCCCAAGATAAACTAAAACCTGCCCTCGCTATTATTGACCAACAACCAGTATTTAACCCGGATATATTCTCGCTCTGTAAATGGGCCGCCGACTACTACCATCATTCTTTAGGCAACGTATTACAACATGCCCTACCAGCATTACTGCGCGATGGCTTAGCCGCTACCTACAAACCACAGCGGGCCTGGCAACTAACTAACCATGGCAAGGGTTTAGCTGAAAACGCGCTTAGTAATGCCCGTAGCCAACAAACGCTGCTTGCCCTGCTGCGCCAACAAAATGCAGTAAGCCGAAACGACTTAACTAACGCCGGCATTAATCTCACCGCGGCCAAGGCCCTAGTCGATAAAGGTTTAGCAGAAGAGATCGAAATTATTGCAGAGCCTGTTCTTAGCGCTATTGATGAGACAAAACCGCCATTAACGCTAAACCAAGAACAAACAGTCGCGCTAACAGTCTTATTGGAACACAGTGACAATTATCAAAGCTTTTTACTTGAAGGTGTTACCGGCAGTGGTAAAACCGAGGTTTACCTGCAGTTTATCAGCCATATTTTAGACCAAGGTAAGCAAGCACTAGTATTAGTCCCTGAAATTGGACTGACGCCGCAAACTCAACAGCGCTTTGCCGAGCGCTTTAAGCGTCCGGTGCTAGTGCTACACTCTGGCCTAAACGAGCGCCAGCGATTAGATGCTTGGCTCAGTGCCAAAAGCGGTCAAGCGGCCATTGTTATCGGCACTCGTTCGGCACTATTTACACCCTTTAAAAGTTTAGGCGTGATCATCATTGATGAAGAACACGATATATCACTTAAGCAACAAGATGGCTTTCGTTTTTCTGCCCGCGACGCCGCTATTATCCGCGCCCGTAACAACAACATCCCTATAGTGCTGGGCAGCGCCACTCCGTCATTAGAAAGCTTACAAAATGCCGCTGCCGGCAGGTCAATAAAACTCAAACTCACCCAGCGCGCAGGTGACTCCAAACTGCCACAATTTAAAATAGTCGACATTAAAAGCCAACCCTTACAAGCGGGGATCTCTCAACAATGTATGCAGCAATTACAGCATACGCTGAGCAAGGGCGAACAAGCCTTGGTGTTTTTAAATCGGCGTGGCTTTGCCCCCTCCTTACTGTGCCATCAATGCGGCTGGCTAGCCGAGTGTAATCGCTGCGACGCGCGCATGACTCTGCATTTAAGCCAGCGCAAACTGTACTGTCATCACTGCGATACTATGCGGCCGCTGCCTCCAACCTGCCCCAACTGTAACGACGCCCGACTCATTACCAAAGGCGAAGGTACTGAACAAATCGAGCAAAGTTTAAACAATAGCTTTCCTCAGTATTCAGTTATCAGAATTGACAGCGATACCACCACCGGCAAAGACGCCCTCAACAAACTACTTGCGCCAGTACATGCCGGGAAGCCCTGCATCATGGTTGGCACGCAAATGCTTGCCAAAGGCCATCACTTTTCTAAACTTGCTTTGGTTGTTGTCGTCAACGCAGACGGCGGATTTTTTAGCGCAGATTTTAGAGGCCCAGAAAAAACCGCCCAACTATTAATACAGGTAGCAGGCCGCGCTGGCCGGGAAGAGAAACAAGGTTTAGTAATGCTGCAAACCCATTACCCCGACAATCCGCAACTGGTTAATTTATTAGCCAATGGCTATCAACAATTTGCCCAAGACCTAGTCGCCGAGCGCAAGCTGCTAAACTTGCCCCCATTTGGCTATATGGCCATGATTCGCGCCGAAGGCACTCAACCCAATCAGCTAGATGAGCTATTATTAGAAGTAAAGAATGCGGCCAATTGTGGCGCCCACATTACTGGTCCACTGCCCGCTCCGATGATCCGCCGCGCGGGCAGGTTTAGAGCGCAACTGATTGTGCAATCGAGTGAACGCAGAGTTTTACACTACGCCCTTAAGCTTGCCGAAGCACGGCTAGCCACTAAAAAACGTATTGGCCACATCCGCTGGTCAATCGATGTAGACCCGCAGGAAATGGGCTAGCGCTTAACTAGCTACATTTGCTCCATCGTTTCAATACCCAGCAACTCAAGCCCTGTTGATAAAATATCAGAACTCAGTTTAGCTAACATCAACCGACTATTTTTACTTTGCTCGCTCACACCTTCTTTCAATATAGGACAATGCTCATAAAACGACATAAACAAACTGGCCACGTCATAAACGTAGTTACATAAGGTGTGCGGATAGGCATCACTAGCTACTTGCTGTAATACTTGTTCAAACTGTAATAGCTTTAAAGCTAATTGTTTTTCTTGATTTTGCGCAATAATAATATCAGCAGCATAGCTGTCTTTATCGATATTAGCTTTTCTAAAAATACTCCGAATACGGGTATCGGCATACTGCAAATATGGTGCGGTATTCCCCTCAAAACTCAGCATTGAGTCCCAGTCAAAAATATAATCGTTAGTGCGTGTTTTGCTTAAATCTGCATATTTAACCGCGCCAATTCCAACCTTGCGACCAATCTCAGCTATTTCATCAGCCGGCAAGCCCGGGTTTTTGTCACGCACAAGATCAGTTGCTCGAGCTATCGCTTCTACTAATAGTTCAGCTAATTTAACGGTGCCACCAGCTCTGGTTTTAAACGGCTTACCATCTTTGCCCATCATAGTACCAAACGGGTGATGCTCTAATTGCATTGCCTCTGGTGCAAAGCCCGCTTTCTTTGAAATCAAGAATATTTGTTTCATATGCAGTGACTGGCGGGCATCAATAAAATACATCACCCGATCAGCTTTTAACTCATTGGCACGATACTGTACTGCGGCTAAGTCACTGGTTGAATATAAAAACCCTCCACCGGATTTTTGCACGATGACCGGGCTTGGGTTGCCATTTTTATCTGCCAGCTCTTGTAAAAATACCAGCTTGGCACCTTCACTATCGACAGTAATGTTTTGTCGCTCTAGCTCTGCGACAATGCCTGCCAAGTCGTCGTTATAAGAGCTTTCAGCACGCACATCTCCAGACCTTAAACTAACGTTTAACTGCTGATACAACTCTTCACTGTGAGCAACCGATATGTCAATAAACTGCTGCCAAAGTTTACGACAGTGGGTGTCACCCCCTTGTAACTTAACCACATAATCGCGGGCGGTTTGGGCAAAAGCCTCGTCTTCGTCAAAATGCTTCTTCGCTTGCTGATAAAACACTTCTAAATCATGCAAAGCAATTACCGGCGATTCATCTCTGCCCAACTGTGCTTCTAACTCAGCAATCAACATCCCAAACTGGGTACCCCAGTCACCCATATGATTTTGACGCACCACATCAAAACCCAAAAACTCTAATACCTTAACAACAGAATCGCCAATAATTGTGCTACGCAAATGACCTACATGCATTTCTTTAGCAAGGTTAGGCGCCGAATAATCCACCACAACTTTTTTCATCTGCCGAGCGTCATCGATGCCCAACCGCGGATGCTGGGCCTGGCTAGATACCTGACTAGCAACAAATTGATCAGCCAAGTGAATATTGATAAACCCCGGCCCTGCTAATTCAAGTTTACTGGCAATACCGTCAAGATCTAATTCAGCTATCACTTGCTCAGCCAGCGCTCTAGGATTTGTCTTCATGCGCTTTGCCGCACCCAACACACCATTAGCTTGAAAATCGCCAAATTCAGCACGCGTACTCAGCGTCACCATTGGCTCACAGGCAGAATCAATCCCAACGGCAACCATTGCCGCGCTTATACGGTCTGAAAGTAGGGTTTTAATGTTCATTACATGCTCACTTAGTAAGGAACGGCGATTGTAGTGCCACAAATTTACAATGCAAGTCAGCCGTCACTTGCTCAGGGCCCTGCGCTGCAGTTATAGTCCCTCGCATAAAGCGGCTATTCACAAATCTTTGCCAAAATTGGCTAAAATCGGCGGCAAAACTACAGAATTCACCATGACAATTGATTACGCAAAAAAACAAGCGCCTGCAACGCCAGCGACCAAGAAAAATAGCCGCAAGACGAAGTTTGCACCAAAACAAAGCAGCACGCCGCCAGCCTGGGTTTGGCTTTTCACCGGTCTAGCTTTGGGCTTACTAATTGCATTTTTGTATCATTTGGCAACTCTGCCCACCCCTGGAGTCACCATAGTTGAAAAGTCTACACCGCAACAACCCACTGCAGATGCGTCAGACACGCGCTTTGATTTTTATACTCTATTGCCTGAAAACGAAGTCATTGTAGACCGCAGTAGCGCAACGCAAGCGGATGAGACTAAATATGTTTACTTCCTGCAAGCCGGGTCGTTCGTAAAAGATAGCGACGCGGAACAACGCCGCGCCGAGCTAGGCTTGCTGGGATTCGAAGCCAATATTGAAAAATTCAGTAATAAAGGTACCACATGGCACCGAGTACAGATGGGCCCACTTGCTAGCCGCTCTAAACTGTCAGCGGCAAGAAGTCAGTTAATACAAGAAGGTATCGACACAATGGTTATTAAGCGCAAAGTTAATTAACCAGCTGCTTGATTTTGCGCCACACCTTGAAATCCTGTCGCCAAACCCAACTTTACTATTCTTAGCAATCTTAGTTTTAGCCAAGGAGTACAACTTGGAGCAATATCGCGGCACCACAATTTTATCTTACCGACGCAACGGCAAAGTCGTCATCGGCGGCGATGGTCAAGTATCCATGGGCAACACCGTAATGAAAGGCAATGCCCGCAAAGTACGCCGGCTTTATAATGACAATGTTGTAGCTGGCTTTGCCGGCGGCACCGCTGATGCCTTTACATTATTCGAGCTATTTGAAGCTCAGCTGGAAAAATATCAAGGCCAACTTACCCGTGCTGCCGTAGAGTTGGCAAAAGCTTGGCGTACCGAGCGCTCCTTGCGCCAGCTCGATGCATTACTGGCTGTAGCCGATGCTGAAACGTCGTTAATTATCACTGGTAATGGCGACGTTATCGAGCCAGAGAATAGCTTAATTGCCATTGGCTCTGGCGGCCCCTTCGCACAATCGGCTGCTCGCGCCTTAGCAGAAAATACTGATTTAAGCGCCAAAGAGATTGTTACCAAAAGCCTGGGCATTGCTGCCAGCATTTGTATTTATACTAATGAAAACCTCACTATTGAAGAATTAGATAGCAATACTTAAGGCTAGCTAGAACACAGAATAGGAATACAGTCACTGATGTCGAATATGACCCCACGCGAAATAGCTCACGAATTAGACAAACACATAGTCGGCCAGAGTGACGCCAAGCGCGCGGTCGCCATTGCCTTGCGCAACCGCTGGCGCCGGATGCAGTTAGATGAAGAATTACGCGCCGAGATCTCGCCTAAAAATATCTTAATGATTGGCCCAACTGGCGTTGGTAAAACTGAAATCGCCCGACGCCTTGCTAAGTTGGCTAATGCTCCCTTTATAAAAGTAGAGGCCACAAAATTTACTGAAGTCGGCTATGTTGGCCGTGACGTAGAGTCAATTATTCGCGACTTAGTTGATGTCTCGGTTAAACAGTTGCGTGAACAACAAATAGAAAAACAACGCCACCGCGCTGAAGACGCCGCCGAAGAAAGAATTTTAGACGCACTACTTCCTCCCGCCCGCGGCGATGAAGACAACAGTGGCTCTTCAACCCGCCAAGTCTTTAGAAAAAAACTGCGCCAAGGTGAGCTTAACGACAAAGAAATAGATATTGAAGTAGCTGCATCACAAGTCGGTGTAGAAATAATGAGTCCTCCAGGTATGGAAGACATGACCAACCAATTACAGTCTATGTTTTCAAATATGGCTAGCGGCAAAAAAACCAATAAACGCCTAACCGTCAAAGCTGCCTTTGAGCAATTACGCGATGAAGAAGCCGCCAAATTAGTCAATGAAGAAGACATCAAAAGTAAAGCAGTAGCAGCCGCCGAGCAAAACGGCATCGTTTTTTTAGACGAAATAGACAAAGTTGCCAAGCGTCAAGAGAGTACTGGCGGTGATGTATCACGTGAAGGTGTGCAACGAGATTTACTGCCACTAATTGAAGGCTGCACTGTAACTACCAAGCATGGCTCAGTGAAAACTGATCATATTTTATTTATCGCCTCTGGCGCATTCCACCTATGTAAGCCATCTGATTTAATACCAGAACTACAAGGCCGTCTGCCAATTAGGGTCGAGCTGCAAGCTCTGTCGACAAACGACTTCAAACGTATACTTACTGAGCCAAACGCTTGCTTAACAACCCAATATATTGAACTGTTAGCCACCGAAGGCTTAACGATTAGCTTCAGTGATGATGGTATTGAGCGCATTGCCGAAGTGGCCTGGGAAGTGAATGAGCGTACCGAAAATATAGGTGCGCGTCGCTTACACACAGTACTAGAACGCCTGCTTGAAACTGTCTCATTTGAGGCAGCAGATCTTGCTGCTAAGGGTGAAGTGATTGTCATTGACAAAACCTTTGTCGATGACAACTTAGGCGAACTAAGCAAAGACGAAGACTTGAGTCGTTTTATTTTATAACCGCGACCTAACTAGGCAAAGGTAATGAGTAACCTAAAAGTTCCAAGCAAAGTAAAGCTGCATAAAAAATCTAAGCTACTTGAGCTTCGTTATGGTGATACAACTTACCAGTTAAGTTGCGAATATTTACGGGTATTTTCACCTTCAGCAGAAGTACGTGGCCATGGTCAAGGCCAATCAGTTTTGCAGTTTGGTAAAAAAGATGTGGCAATTATTGCTCTTACCTCAGTCGGCAACTATGCCATCCAACCAGTCTTTGACGATGGTCACGATAGCGGCATTTATTCTTGGGATTATCTGTTTGAGCTAGCTTTTAACTTTGATCAAAACTGGCAAGGCTATTTAACCAAACTTAGTGACGCTGGCTTAGCGCGAGATATCAACATGCAGATATTAAAACTTTAGCAGACTACTGTAAGCGAGCTAATAACAATCTATCTGCCATCCAAACACACTATCAGTGCTAGTAAAACTGCTGCCAATTGCTGTTGTTAAGTAATACTAACCGGTAACAGTTTCTTCAACTGGCGCCGCCAGCGAAAACAATTTCCAGCCAGGCTTTGGTTGTAACTCGTCGTCGCTAGTAAACCAAAATAAATTACCGCTTTCATCGAGAGCAAATAATGGCACAGTAGTGTCCAAGTCATTATTTTCTAGCCACTGAGAATATACATACGCCTCAGTCAACAGCGTGCTTTTAGTCAGTGTTTCATGGCCATTAACTAAGCGGTAAAGTTTACGGTAATTCCAGTCGTTACCTAATAGTACGCGCCCAGAATAGAGCTCACCAGCATGGTGTTTACTATGTTCTTTTTGATGGTGCAGCTCGGGTAATACAAATATTTTTCTCGGCCCGAAGTCTTCACGAAAGCGCAGCGCAGCGGTCGAATTAATTGCATGGTTACGCGACAGACCAATCATCCCGCCCATGGTAGTCATGTCCAAATACATTTCAGCATGGTCTGATAGCGCATTGCCATAATAGGTTTTTAGTCCCGCCATCCTGGCAGTACTAATATTGGTCCAGTCAGAATCACAGATAACAGCTTCTATTTTCGCCTCTTGCAAGGCCTTGCCAATAGCAATAGCTACGGGGTTACCGCCAATAACTAAATAACCCTTAACAGCTGGCGCATTCACCCCCAACTTCACCGTTAAATACCTGGCGGTAGCGCTCTGAATAACCACAGTGCCAATAATTACACTAAAAGCAAGCGGCACTAATAATTCTGCATGAGGTATATTCATCAACTCTAGCTTTAAGGCAAATACTGCGGTGATCGCTGCCGCCACGATTCCGCGCGGCCCCACCCATGCCAGTAGCAGCCGTTCATTACGGCTAAGGGTCGAGTTTATTGTGGACAGAAACACTTTGACAGGCCTGGCAATAAATTGCATAACGAGCAGTACTCCAAGTGCGCCCCAACCCAGCGTAATCAAACCGTCAAACTGCAGCCTGGCAGACAGCACAATAAACAATGTCGATACCAGCATTAAGGTCAAATTTTCTTTAAAGTTCAGAATGTCACGAGTATGCACGCCGCGCATGTTCGCTAGCCAAATCCCCATAATTGTCACTGCTAACAGACCTGACTCATGCATCAATATATTGGACACCGCAAAGGTGCTAGTAACCACCACAATAGCGGAAAAGTTATGTAAATAAAGCGGGATGAACCGATGCCGTAATAGTAAGCCATAACTGTAAGCGACCCCGCCACCCAAGACCGAACCCACCGCAATAGTCTGACCAAAGATCGAAAACACATGCAGTAAATTAGTACCAATTTGATGCGCTACAATCCATTCAAACACCAATACTGCCAGCAGCGCGCCCAGCGGATCAATCACAATACCCTCCCAGCGCAGAGTTCTGGCCAGTACTGCATTGGGCCTTACCGTACGCAACATTGGCATAATCACCGTGGGACCGGTGACCACCATAATAGCTCCGAACAAGGCCGATAAAGACCAGCTAATGCCGGTTAAATAATGTGTGCAGATGGTGACAATAACCCCATTAAGCAGGGCACCATAGGTCACCAAATTTTTTACTACACTACCAACTTCACTTAATTCTGATCGCTTCAGAGTCAGACTGCCTTCAAACAGAATGATGGCAACTGACAACGAGATAAAAGAAAATAACAAATCACCAAATAGCGCATCAGGGTCAAGCAAGCCTGTTACGGGACCCAATAAAATACCGGTGAGTAATAAAAACAAAATAGCCGGCAACTTCACTCGCCAAGCAGCCCATTGGCATAACAACCCCAACAGGCCAATAAGACTGAGCAACAATAAACTAGGTATTTCCATCTAATAATTATCTCTTGGTTAGACCACACGCCTCAAAGGTAGCAGCGTTGAAGTAACGCGTAACTTAGGATGCGTCGAAAACAGACATATAATTTTTATTGATGCTAGTTGAAGTATCATATTTTTATTGCAGTATAACTAATAACAAAATACGTCAACATTATAGTTTTTATTTAGCTAACTTTTGCCGATACTAATTGCTAGAACAACTCTACATAATGTAGCAACCCTATCACAGCTTAAATTTTCTTCGCTTCACCATGATGATGTTAAGCATTGTATTACATACAGCCCAAATGTACTTGGCAGAAATCGCCATCACTGGCTCCTTCTATAGACCCGATGCGGTCATTATCAACTACTTTCGGAGGCCTATATTCTTTTCCCTTTCTGGTTGTTATTGCCTTAGTTGTCGACAAACACAAGATAGAAGTCGTATTAATCAGCCCGCTAAAGCGTATCAGCCTACCTTTTGTTGTTCTGTTGCTGCTAAGAGGAGTGATTATGGGAGCCTTGCAGATACTCAGCGCCAACTAGCTAATCGACAAAACCGCAGGGTTTAGCCTCAGAGTTGTTGATAACCCGCTGAAACTGACCGCTAAGACTAATTCTTTATGGCATTTATATTATCTAACCATGCACTTTTACTAGGTATTTTGTTCGTATTTAATATTTTTAGTGGCACTCGCCATCCCAATGCCATCTAGATTGGCCTACGGAGGAGATTTTAAATCTTAAAAAGGCCCTTATTGCCTCGGCTTACTTGGCTATAAGCAGCAGATAAGATCCACATGACTGGGCGAGCGGCTCAATGGCAGAGGATATTGATCCCAATTAAGCATCCAACTACGCGGCCAACATAATCGCTGCGTAGAGCGCAAAAAATGGCTACAATAGCGCCTTTACAGAACATAAAGCGACGATAATTATGGGTGATAAAGACACCACGCATTTTGGCTATAAAACCGTAGCTAATGATGAGAAGGTCAGCTTAGTTGCTGGCGTATTCCACTCAGTGGCTGCCAAATACGACGTAATGAACGACCTAATGTCAGCCGGTGTTCATCGGGTCTGGAAACGTTTTACTATTGAAGTCAGCGGAGTGCGTCGTGGCGACACCGTACTAGATATTGCCGGAGGCACTGGTGACTTAGCCGCTAAATTCTCCCGGTTAGTGGGCGCAGACGGTCAAGTGATACTGGCCGATATTAATGATTCAATGCTAGCGGTTGGTCGCGACAAACTTACTGATATGGGGCTGTGCGACAACATCGAATATGCCCAAGCCAATGCTGAATGCCTGCCGTTTGCTGACAACACTTTTGACTGTATAACAATCGCTTTTGGCCTGCGTAATGTCACCGACAAAGATGAAGCACTGCGTTCTATGTTACGAGTTCTAAAGCCTGGCGGACGTTTATTAATACTAGAATTTTCTAAGCCGACTAATCCAGTAATGGAAAAGCTATATGATACTTATTCTTTTTCGGTACTACCTGCTATGGGTAAGCTGGTAACAAATGACGCCGACAGCTACCGTTATTTGGCTGAAAGTATACGCATGCATCCAGACCAAGACACTTTAATGCAAATGATGGATGACGCTGGTTTCAGCCAAACCGAATACTTTAATTTGACCCAAGGTGTGGTGGCGCTGCACAAAGGCATTAAACCTTGATAACCCGGAACCCCGCTTTACATACCGCGGCAATTGCGGCCCTTGAACAGGTGATTAACCAAGCGCTAAAGCTTGATTCCGCCAGCTACAAAAAGCTGGGAGCATTAGATGGCAAAATATTTCGCATCGATTTAGATGGTCCAGATTTACAATTTTTTATTCTGCCAAGTGAAAGTACATTAATGCTAATGGGCCATTTTGAGGGCGCAGCTACTACTCAAGTTCGGGGCTATCCGTCTGACTTTGTCGAATTGCTAACCGCCGATGATGCAGGTTCAGCATTGATCAATGGCAACATAACCTTAAAAGGTGACAGCGCGTCCTTACTAGCGCTGCAAGCAATTTTGCATAATCTAGAGCTAGATTGGGAAGCAGAGTTAGCCAAAGTGGTTGGTGATATTCCTGCTCACCAAATAGGCAAGGCCGTGCGCACTGGTTTGCAATGGGGCAAACAAACCCACAACAGCTTAATGCGTCAAGTTGAAGAATATATCCATGAGGAAGGTCGCCTGCTGCCGCCGCGGGCTGAGATAGACGATTTTTTTGCTGGTGTTAGCAAACTAAAAGATGACAGTGACCGGCTGGCAGCAAAAATTACTAAGCTCAGTCGTAACCTAGCAAGCCCCAGCAAACCTGATTAACACGGAGTATTTGTGGGCCAACTAAGACGCCTTATTACTATCATCAGAATCACGGCCAAATATCGCCTTGATGTATTGATAGACAAGCAACAACTGCCACTTGTATTGCGTATTTTATTCGCTATTTCACCACTGCGCTTATTACCAGAGCCAAAAATAGCGCGCGCCGAGCGGCTGCGCTTAACACTAGAAAACTTAGGCCCTATTTTTATTAAATTTGGCCAAGCACTGTCAACCCGCCCCGATTTATTAGCTCCAGACGTCGCCCGTGAGCTCGCTAAGCTGCAAGACAGCGTGCCGCCATTTGACGCTAAGCTATCTAAAGCAATTATTGAAAAAGCATTAGGCGAAGACACTGCCACCATGTTTAAACACTTTGACGACATGCCGCTGGCATCGGCATCTATCGCTCAGGTCCATGCAGCTACATTGCACAGCGGGCAAGAAGTCGTAGTCAAAGTAGTGCGGCCAAATATTAAGTCAGTAATTAACCAAGACTTAGCGTTAATGAATTCGCTGGCTAAGCTAGTTGAAAAATATATACCCGACGGCAAACGCCTGCATCCAGTGGAAGTGGTTAACGACTATAAACTGACCATATTAGATGAGTTAGATTTACAACGTGAAGCCGGCAACACCTCGCAACTACGACGTAACTTTATTGAATCAGACTTACTGTATATACCAGAGGTGTATTTTGACTACTGCCGTAACAATGTACTAGTGGTAGAGCGCATTGAAGGCATCCCCGTATCAGACGTTGAAGCCTTAAAGGCCCAAGGTACTGACATGAAACTGTTAGCCGAACGTGGTGTAGAAATATTTTTTACTCAAGTATTTCGTGATAATTTTTTTCATGCCGACATGCACCCTGGCAACATTTTTATCTCACGTCGCGGGCCTAAAAACCCCCAATACATTGGTATAGATTGTGCAATCATTGGCAGCCTATCTGATTTTGAGCGCTATTATTTAGGCCGAAATCTAATGGCAATTTTTGATCGCGATTATCACACTGTGGCCAAACTGCATGTGGAATGTGGCTGGGTGCCTCCTACAACAAAAGTGTCGGAATTTGAAACTGCAATTCGCTCTGCCTGTGAACCAATTTTTGAAAAACCTTTAGGCGAGATCTCGTTTGGGCAAATTTTGCTATATCTATTCCAAACTGCGCGCCGCTTCGACATGGAAATCCAGCCGTCATTGGTACTGCTGCAAAAAACACTGCTTAACATCGAAGGACTAGGGCGCGAGCTATACCCCGAGCTATCACTATGGGATACCGCCAAACCCTATTTAGAAAAATGGCACCAAGACCGCTTTATGCCAAAAAACATTATCGAGCAACTACGTCAGTATGCTCCACAATGGTTAGAGCAACTGCCACAAGTTCCCGACATGGTGTTCGAAAGCTTAAATCAAGGTAGCAACTTAAACGACTTAGTTAGCGGCCAACAAACCCAACTAAACAACGTTCGCGCCGAGCTAAAAACCGAACACAAACGCAGTAAACGCCTGCTAGCTGGCATCATCACTATTGCTGCAGGCATGGTTGTTGCCCAGCCCCAAATATTGGCAAGCATTGCTGCCCTGCCGCCATTGAGTATTGGTTTATTTGTAGTTGCTGCAATAGTATTATTGCGCCCATAACTTAACGCACAGCTGTTAACTGTTAGCCGCTGGTTGTGCAATAATAAACCCTTAATTACCGGAGCACTCGAGTGAGCGCATTACTAGACCCGATAAAATGGACCGACGATGGTCTAATACCTGCCATTGCCCAAGACTGGCAAAGTGGTGAAATATTGATGATGGCCTGGATGAATAGTGATGCCCTAAGCTTAACAGCTGAATTGAACCGGGCGGTGTATTGGTCGCGCTCACGCCAACAGCTTTGGCACAAGGGTGAAAGTTCTGGCCATGTGCAAATAGTTAAAAGTATTGCCCTAGATTGCGATGCAGATGTGGTGGTACTTAACGTAGAACAACTTGGCGACATCGCCTGCCACACTGGTAGACGAAGCTGTTTTTATCGGCAATGGAAAAACGGTGGATGGGAAACCGTCAGTAATGTAATCAAAGATCCAATTGAGATTTACGGAAAATAATATGAGCGATGTACTCACGCAATTAACTGAAGTACTTAATCAGCGTAAAGCAGATGCTGACCCAAACAGCTCCTATGTGGCAAGCTTGCATCATAAAGGCTTGAATAAAATTTTAGAGAAAATTGGTGAGGAAGCGACTGAGACAATTCTGGCAGCAAAAGATGCAGCCACTAGCGGCGATACCAAAGAGTTAATTGGTGAAACAGCAGACTTGTGGTTTCACACCTTAGTGATGCTGTCTAACCTAGGTGAAGATTCCTCGGCAGTTTTGAAAGAGCTAGAGAAACGATTTGATTTATCTGGACTAGAAGAAAAAGCTTCTCGTTCAAACCACACACAAAACAACAACTAGGAGAATATCATGGGTTTAGGCGGCATTAGTATTTGGCAGTTATTAATTGTATTGGCTATTGTAGTTCTATTATTTGGCACTAAACGTTTAGGCAGCATAGGCAGCGACTTAGGTTCAGCTATTAAAGGCTTTAAGAAATCAGTCAAAGATCCAGATGATAAAAAAGATGAATCTGACGCTGACGCTGAAAAAAGTGACGAGAAAAAAAGCGCTTAATGTTTGATATCGGCTTTACAGAATTACTGGTTATTGCGGTAATTGCATTATTGGTACTTGGGCCTGAGCGCTTACCTGGCGCCATAACCTCGGCTAGCAGGAAGCTTAGTCAATTAAAACGCTCATTTAATAGTTTAAAAGAAGAGTTAGCCAAAGAAGTTAATATCGAAGAATTGCGTCAGGATGCACATAACAGCGCTATAATGAAACAGTTAGAAGAAGGCGGCAAAGACATCAAAGAAAACTTGGCAGAAGTGCGCTCTAGCCTTAGCGACTTAGAATATGACATTCACAATAGCGATACAGATACCGACAACAGTGACACAAACAGTAGCGATAAAAGCTCGCAAGCTAATTAGCTATGAGCGACGATAACCTTAAACCTGACGATGTTAGCCAGCCATTAGTTGCGCACTTAACTGAACTGCGTGACCGTCTGCTGCGCGGGATCTTAGCTGTG
This sequence comes from uncultured Cellvibrionales bacterium, assembly GCA_963933215.1. Lineage (GTDB taxonomy): Bacteria > Pseudomonadota > Gammaproteobacteria > Pseudomonadales > CAWVSB01 > CAWVSB01. The sequence continues at coordinate 24,860 of CAWVSB010000001.1, read as the reverse complement.
TTGATTATTTTCTTATGCTTATTTTCTTTCGCTAACGAAATTTACACCATCGCCTCAGAGCCATTACGACAGTTTTTACCTGAAGGCACATCAATGATTGCAACAGAGGTTGCCTCACCTTTTTTAACACCATTTAAACTGACGCTATTTGCATCAATATTTTTAGCCATTCCATTTTTATTACATCAGGTCTGGTCATTTATAGCCCCCGGCATGTACCGCCATGAAAAGCGTCTGGCGATTCCAATCTTAGCTTCTAGTGTATTATTATTTTATGCAGGTATTTTATTCGCCTATTACGTAGTTTTCCCATTAGTATTTGGCTTTTTTACCAGCGTTGCGCCTGAAGGCGTTACCATAATGACCGATATTAATAGCTACTTAGATTTTATCCTTAAATTATTTTTTGCTTTTGGCATCGCTTTTGAAATACCTATAGCGACAATATTGATAGTTGCCACGGGGATGTCTACTGCAGACTCCTTAGCAGCTAAGCGACCTTATGTAATTATCGGCTGCTTTGTTGTTGGCATGCTACTAACACCACCAGACATTATCAGTCAAACCTTACTGGCAATTCCTGTTTGGTTATTATTTGAAATCGGTATTATTGCTAGTCGATTCATAACAAAAAAAAATATCCCTGATAGTGAAACTAAAAACGAATCTGGAGAAGCATCGTGAGTGACGAGCAGACTATTAGCGAGACAATTACCCAAGACGACCAAACTATAGAGCTACAAGTGTCTAACGACAAAGATGAAAAGTGGTGGTTGCAGCTGGTAGATAAAGATGGCAACAACACCGTCTGGGAAGACCCATTTACAAGCAGTGACGACGCCTTTGCAGAGGGCCGTAGTGCCATCAAAGAAGAAGGTATCGCGACGTTTATTGGCAACTGGGATAGTTGAGAGTTTATTTTTACCGTATTTACCGGCTAGTAGAGCGGTAACCAAAACCCTGCTAACGCTCAAATCCTAACAATCACTCAAGCATTCAACTATATTTTTTTTTGTTGTCACTTAATAAGCTACTTTTACTATCTACTTTTTATCGCTCACCAAGGCTTACATATATGGCATTGTCAAAAAAAATTCAATTCATTGTTGGGATAAGTTTTACCATCCTTGCAGCCAGTTTTGCTCGTGCCGACGCAGCTAGTTGGACCACATGGAATGAAATACTGCAAACAACAGTAACTGACAAGGGCTTTGTTGATTACGGTGCGATCGCAGCAACAGGTAAAATTGACTCCATCATTGAAGTTATCGCTGCAACTGATGCACAGTCTTTAACCTCAACAACCGAGCAGTTGGTTTTCTATATTAACAGCTATAATGTTTTAGTCATTAAAACAATTTTAGCTGGCAAGTCACCGCGCAATGTATTTAGTCGCATAGGTTTTTTTAAAGGTCCTAAATATAATGTAGCCGGACAGAATGTTAATCTTAGTGATCTAGAACACAATATAATTCGCCCGCTAAACGAACCTCGAATTCACTTCACCCTAGTATGCGCAGCGCTATCTTGTCCAAAATTACTCAACGCAATATATACCGCCCCCAATCTTGAACAACAGTTCAATACAGCAACTCGCCAATTCATCAACAACGTTGATAGAAATCACTTTGACAAGGTAGAGAAAACTGCTCATCTATCAAAAATATTTCAGTGGTTTAGTGAAGATTTTGAATTAGATGGTAGCTCGGTAGCTAGCTTTGTCGCCGACCATGTTGATGATAAAACCTTAGCCACTGAATTACGCCAAGGTGCTTATGAAATTGAGCACAATGACTATCATTGGACCTTGAATGGCAGCTTCAATAACTAACAGCGGCTATAACAAAACAGTAAGTACACATCTAACTGCGACCAGTATATAAAACCTCTATAGAATTATTAGAGCAATAATAATGAAAAAAATTAGCCTCAGTCTACTTGTAGTCATTTTACTGCTTACTCTAGCGGTGATCATCAATCCAACTATCGCACCATCTCATGACAAACCTTATTTGGCACTAATTAACGAAAAGGCTGCGCCAGCGCCAACTGGCAATGAAGTATTACAGCGTATTATTTTGCTTGGCGATGGAGGCCATTCTGTATTAGACCCGCTTCAGCCCAGCATTAAAAAAATTATTGACCGTGCCAAAATGGTGCCAGAAAAAACAACGATCATAGCCCTAGGCGATAACATTTATATGGCAGGTTACCCACAGCTGGAAGATGAGCAAACAGAATTTAACCAAGGCCAGCTCGAAAGTATTTCTTTTTTAGATGCACAATTAGAAGCGGCAACACAATCTGGCGCTAAAATGTTTTTTGTGCCTGGCAATCATGACTGGTATGCCACCGAAGTAGACAGCCAAGCCCAGCATATTTATGACTATTCGGTTAAAAACGACGCCGACACCGCATTCAAACCATACCGCAAAGGCGGCAAGCCAATGCCGCAAAGTATTGACTTAGATGGCGTGAGCATTGTTTTTTTGGACTCTGAGTGGCTGCGCTCAGCAAACAGTAACGACAGAAAAGTTGCCTTTACAGCCCTGGACACTATTTTGGCAAAAATAAAATCTGAGCAGCCTAACAACTTAACGCTGATTACCGCCCACCATCCACTAGAAACTAATGGCCCGCACAACGGCTATATCACTAGCTTCGGTTATTGGTTTGTTATTAACGTTATTGACTTATTTTATGATGTTACCGCACAAGATATATTTCACCCAGATTATGCGTCGATGATAGCTGGCATCAACGAAATCACCGCTGCTTACGACCATGTTATTTTTGCCGCCGGCCATGATCACAGCCTGCAGGTATTTCGCCGCCCTCATGACAATGGCCCAGAATACACTATCGTTAGCGGTGCGGGTAACGCCAGTAAGGTAACTGGGGTATGGCATTCAGAAAACACCCGCTTTGCTCTCGCCCAAGAGGGTTTTATCGAGTTGAACATTACTGAATCTGGCACCCATTTGAGTGTGTTTGATATTCATAACGAAGCTGCAGTAAGTCAATTTTGGCTCGCTTTCTGATCTAGTACCTCGTCATGGGGTATGAATACCCCATGAGCAACAGCGCTAAATATGCTTTAATACCAAGGTTGATAATCCTTCTTAATTATTGAGTTCCCAGTGAAACAAAGCGTATCTTTTACCAGTGGCGACCCCACCAATACTTTATACCGCATGGCTTTGCCAATGGTATGGGGGCTGCTGGCTACGATGTCGTTCAATGCAGTGGATACCTACTTTGTAGCTCAACTTGGCGCCGACCAGCTGGCCGCCATGAGTTTTACCTTCCCCGTGGTTATGGTCATTACCAGTATGGCTATAGGCATGGGCGCCGGCACCTCATCACTGATGGCCAGGCTGTTAGGGCAATCTAAAATTGGTGAAGCCAGACAAATGGCAGGCGATGCGATTTTACTTTCGCTGGCCTTGTCTTCCGCCATGATGCTTCTTGGCCTACTCACTATCGACCCGCTATTTTTATTGCTGGGAGCTAAGCCTGAACTACTGCCGCTAATTCACGACTATATGTCGATATGGTATTTGAACACTCCTTTCGTTATTGCATCAATGGCACTATCGGCAACCTTTCGATCAACCGGCAATAACGGTATCGCTGGCACACTGATGTTTGTCTCGGCAATATTTAATGCCATATTAGATCCACTATTAATTTTTGGCTGGGGAATATTTCCTCGCATGGAAATTGCTGGCGCCGCTTGGGCGACGTTTATTACCCGCGGGGTGATGACTTTTGCAGGTTTATATCTAGCGGGTAAAACCTATCGCTTAATTTCTTGGCCCCATGTTCAGTGGTCAGCTTTGACCAATGCCTGGAAAGGCATTCTTCACATTGCCCTGCCCGCCATGGGCACTAATATGATTATTCCATTAGCCAGTGGCATAAGCGTTGCGCTAATCGCGACACACGGAGTTGATGCTGTCGCTGGCTTTGGGGTGGCGATCAGAATTGAGCCTATAATGTTAATCACTTTTTTTGCACTATCGGGCGTGGTCGGTCCATTTATGGGGCAAAATATGGCGGGAGAATATCGTCATCGCCAGCTACAAGCACTAAATAGTATTGTAAAATTTTGCTTATTATTTGGCGCGGCAATGGCAGTCATACTATGGCTAGCTAAAGATACTGTCGTCGGCTGGTTTACTGATTCACCCGAGGTTATCGAGGTCGCTGCTATTTACTTAACTATTACCCCAGTCAGTTATGGGCTATATGGTTTGGTCATGTCAGTTAACGCTAGCTTTAATGGTTTGGGTAAGCCTTTCCCTGCCATGGCTATTTCAATATTGCGGGCCTTAGTAATTTACTTACCGCTGGCATTGGTGGCGCAACACTTTTGGGGCTTGCCGGGTTTGTTTATTGGCATGACAGCAGCCAATGGCATAACCGGTATACTGGCTTATTTCTGGCTCAAAAGTGCACTTATACAGCCATTAGTAGTGGCCAAAACAACAGCATAGCTGTTAACTATTAGCAGTAATGAATTTCACCACTACATTAGCTAAGTCTTCACCTTGGTCTTCTTGTAAAAAATGCCCTGCATTAACAATAGTAGTATGGTCTTGGCCCGCAGTACCCGGCACTAACTTTTGAAATATTTTGTCGCCACCCTCCATAATAGGGTCACTATCGCTAAATGCTGTTAGCATTGGTTTAGTCCATTGGGTTAAATTCGCCCATGCCGCTTTATTATTGGCTGCAGCGGGGCTGTCAGGAGTAATCGGTACCAAGGCCGCGAATTGGCGTGCTCCTTCTTTGTAGCTTTCATCTGGGTACGGTGCATCATAGGCGGCTAATACATCGTCAGCAATATCAGTAACAATAGCGCCTTTGATAATTCTCCCAACCGGAAAGCTAGCAAGTTCCTGTGAAAATTTTAGCCAATTCATAAATACCGCGCTGGCAGGCTCATCGCCTGTTGGCAGCATAGTGTTTGCTACAACAGCACTATCAAATCGGTCATTATTTTCCGCCAGTAAGCGCAACCCAATCAGACCGCCCCAATCTTGACAAACCAGCGTCGTATTTTTCAAATCTAGCTGAGTTAATATTGATGTCATCCAATCAACATGGCGTTGATAGGTATAATCATCGCGCTTAGTTGGCTTATCTGACTTACCAAAACCAATTAAGTCTGGCGCAATAACGCGGTGCCCAGCAGCCACCAAAATAGGAATCATCTTGCGATACAGATAGCTCCAAGACGGTTCGACATACATCAATAAAACTGGCGCAGCGTCGCTGGGACCTTCATCTAAATAATGAACCCTTAGCTCACCACCCTCGCCGCCGGCAACCGCCCTATAATTTGCCGCAAATAAATAGCTGGGTAAATTTTCGAAGCATTTGTCGGGAGTTCTAAGATATTCGATTGCTATGCCCTCTGGTAAAAAAACCTACCCTGACAGAGCATAACCATAACGACGAATTATTTGGACAAATGGCTTATACAAATTTGCTTGATACACTCAGACTTCTAACAAAAACGTTACTGGCCCATCATTCACCAGTGCCACTTTCATATCGGCCCCAAAAACACCTGAACCGAAGGTTTTACATCTGGGCGCTAGCGCCTCTTTAATATAATCATAAAGTACTTCTGCATCAGCGGGCGCCGCTGCAGTTGAAAACCCCGGCCGTAATCCTTTTTTGGTATCAGCTGCTAAAGTAAATTGTGAAACCAATAAAACCCCAGCATTAAGGTCATTAACACTGAGGTTCATTTTTCCTGCATCATCATTAAATATACGATAAGCCAACAACTTATCCATAAGCTTATCAGCTAAGGCGACATCATCGCCTTTTTGAACACCCAACAGCACTAATAGACCTTGGCCAATTGCTCCTGCCGCGTTACCGTCAACAGTTACCTGTGCTTCACTAACCCGCTGAATGAGTGCTCGCAAGTTTTATGCACCGCGTTCAAAACGACGACGATCGCTTTCTTTCAATAATTTTTTACGTAACCGAATAGATACTGGCGTTACTTCTACTAACTCATCGTCTTCGATAAACTCAAGCGCTTGCTCAAGAGTATGCGTAATTGGTGGCGACAGCGTTAAGGCTTCGTCAGTACCAGATGCACGCACGTTAGTTAACTGCTTACCTTTAATTGGGTTAACCGTTAAGTCGTTATCGCGCGAGTGAATACCAACAATTTGGCCTTCATAAACTTCTACCGCATGCCCTAAGAACAAACGGCCACGGCTTTGTAGGTTAAACAACGCAAAAGCCGCCGTTTTACCATTAACCATACTGACTAATACGCCGCTTTGACGCTTACCAACTTCGCCTTCTTTCACTTCACCGTAGTGATCAAAAACGCTGGTCATAATGCCTGAGCCAGAGGTTAAGGTTAAAAACAATCCACGGAAGCCGATCAGGCCTCGAGCGGGTACAATAAACTCTAATTTAATACGGCCCTTTCCATCTGGTTCCATATTGATTAGCTCGCCTTTACGCAAACCAATCTCTTCCATAATAGAACCCTGATGCTCAGATTCAACGTCGATAACCACATTTTCATAGGGCTCGTGAATTTTTCCGTCAACTTCCTTCTGAACTACTTCAGGGCGAGAAACACCGATTTCGTAACCTTCACGGCGCATATTTTCAATCAGCACAGAAAGATGTAACTCACCACGACCCGATACTTTAAATTTGTCTGGAGTCTCGCCTTGCTCAACCCGTAATGCAACGTTGTGAATAAGTTCTTGGTCCAAACGCTCTTTCAAGTTTCGTGAAGTAACATATTTACCTTCTTTACCAGCAAATGGCGAGTTGTTAACCAAAAAGGTCATGCTCACTGTCGGCTCATCAACCGACAACGGCGGCAGGGCTTCAATATTTTCAGGGTCGCATAAGGTGTCTGAAATGCTCAAACCTTCAATACCATTAATACAGACGATATCACCAGCCGAGGCTTCATTAGTGTCTACACGCTCAAGACCCATATAGCCTTTTACGTTTAATACTTTACCTTTGCGCTCAGCGCCGTCGGCAGACTTAACCACAACCTGCTGATTAGGCTTTAAGGTGCCACGAGTAATACGACCAACCCCGATTACACCAACATAGCTGTCGTAGTCTAATGCACTAATTTGCATTTGCAGCCCGCCTTCAAGATTTACTTCAGGTGGCTTAACCCGCTCAACAATCATCTCTAACAATGGCGTCATATCTTCGGCCATGTCTTCGTAATCTAAACCAGCAATGCCGTTTAATGCAGAGGCAAACATAACGGGGAAGTCTAGCTGCTCGTCAGTTGCGCCTAAGCGGTCAAACAAGTCGAAGACTTGATCCATTACCCAATCAGGACGTGCGCCAGGACGGTCAACCTTATTGATAACAACAATTGGGTTCAAACCTTTATCAAACGCTTTTTGGGTAACAAACCGGGTCTGAGGCATTGGGCCATCAACCGCATCTACCAATAGCAATACGCAGTCAACCATCGACAATACGCGCTCTACTTCACCGCCAAAGTCGGCGTGTCCCGGGGTATCTACAATATTAATGTGATAATCGCCCCATTTTACCGCGGTGTTTTTGGCCAAAATGGTAATACCGCGCTCACGCTCTTGGTCGTTAGAATCCATCACGCGCTCAACGCCTTCGTCGCGGCGCTCTAAGGTGCCAGACTGGCTAAGCAGCTTATCTACAAGAGTGGTTTTACCATGGTCAACGTGGGCAATAATTGCAATATTGCGGATATGATCAGTCATTTTTTTGATTACTTTCAATAGGTTAGCTAACAAAACAGACGAGAAGAATACTGCGCAAACAGCTCAAATATGGCAGTAATGCGCGGGCAAATACCAGTCCCTTCTTTACAGGCGCGCGATTATACACTAAGCGGGAGCAAAACCCGATGCTTTATATTAGCAACAAGGTTAGATAGCGTTCTAGTTACGCTCATTAACCGCTGACAACACCAAATTCCATATCTGTGAGTTAAAACCCATTCCCAAATGGGGCGCACTGACTTTTATATGGTCAACATTGGGACTGAATTTGTCGATGGCTGCGCGCCAATCAACTATCCCATCTGACTTACTGTAAATTGCGGTGATTGGCTGCTGAATTGGCCGTAAATCTCTTTTACCAGCCTCGCGCTCAACCCAATCTAAATCATGGCCCTTGCGGTCAAAAAACATGACTGCGGCGGTGTACTTTGGCCCACCGATGACTGGGCTACCCATAGTGACCACCTGGTCGACAAAGTCTGGCAAATCCCTAGCGACTTCGCGGGCGATATAACCGCCCAAGCTCCACCCCACCAAAGTGACCTTGGTGCCAAGTTGTTGCGCCCTAGCTTTAATGCTGGCTATGGCTAGGTCGCATAAATACGGCACCCCGCCTTCACCCTTGTAAGTTGCTGGGTCATAGCCTGGCATGGGCTCTACATTCCAAGCTGGGGACAAGTCGTCTAACGTATGCTCCAAGTCAGCACCTGCCATATTCAAGCCTAAACCCCAACCTTCGGCTGCGTAGCCATTTTTACGTAAAAACTTTGCCAATGGCTCCATATATCTGTCATCTGAACCAAAACCGGGCAACATAACTATCGTTCTCCCATTACTGGGTTTAGCCGATTTAAACGCCCCTGCCATTAAGGTTTTCGCCATTCCAGCCACATCCAAAAAAACTCGAGACTCCCCCAGCATCAGAAATTTACTGGGCGGACTACTAGGACTGGGGGAAGTTACAACATCATCAAACAACATTAACAATCACTCAAAATTAGCAGGCGCCAGCATTCACTCTGGCATTAGGTTCATTTATACGCAGCCACCCAACACTCAGATGTTTCCACAAAATTATTTGTTACCAGTGTTTGAAGCTATCAAAATACGCTAATCTTTCATTAACTTATCATTTATCAAAATAACTTTATTGAGACAATCATGCTCACGCGACTAGTTGATAACCTAATCAATCTATTAAAATGGCCGATTGCACTGCTGACATTATTTTTACTGCCAGCTATTACCCTAGCCATAGGCGACGAGATAGCCAAGCTCTCTAGCAAAGTACTCATCCCACTTACTGTCGGAATAGCTGCTTATTTTGTTCTGTGGAAACTGTTATTTACCCGCCGGCTTTGGGGCTCATGGCTGCCTACCCTTGAGCACGAGCTAACCCACACCATATTCGCCTTAATAACGCTGCACAAAGTTACCAACTTTCATACTTCTTACGAAAAAGGCGGCCATGTTCAATATGTAGGTGGCCCCGGCAATTGGCTAATTACTATTGCCCCGTATTTTTTCCCTACCTTTGTAGCGTTACTGCTGGTGCTGGATTTTTACTTGCCGCTGTTACAGCGCGACTTATTTATCTTGATGCTGGGTTTTGTGGTGAGCTTTCATGTGATCTCAACACTGACTGAAACTAATGCTAAGCAACCAGACCTGATCAAAGTGGGGCTGTCATTTTGCTGGTGTTTTTTACCTGGCGCCAATTTATTTTTTATCGGCTGGTTGATATTCGCTTTATTAGAGCGTGGCGCTGTTACCTATATTTGCAGCATTTATAACTACTCAATACAGCATGCAGAGCTGCTGATAGCGCTCGCTAATCAGCAGTTAACTTAAGTACCAATAAAAAGGGGAGCATATATGCTCCCCTAAAAACGATGACTGTGTGTTTTTTAGTTATTCAATGTATCAAAAACATTAGCCGACATACTTTTACGATCGCCATTTTTAACCCAACGTACTTTTTTACCCCAACTCCACCATTTACGGCTAGTTGTCGTTGCAAAATCTACATTAACGCCTTTAGTCGTATTATTACTCACAGTGGCAAAGTTACCACTTCTGTTATTGGTAATAGCATCACTATGGTTAGTGCCTTCACCCATTAATACAGCGTAGTGGTTATACATTAATGATCTTGGTGCTTTTGAAACATAACTAATCACACCATTATTTTTAATCGAGCGACTGCAAGAATCATAAGACGACTTAGAGCTAGCGCCGCAAGCACTATGCATTGGCACCACCGCATCATCTGAACCCAAAATAAATGGCTTAGTTATACCCAAATATTGCGAGCCTGCCCCTACAAAACGTAAGCGCGGAATACTGTTATTGGCGGTTGCAGTGGAGCGCGCAGTTGCTGGACGCAAATCGTATAATACGCCAAGTAAACCGGCATCCGCATCAAAGCCTAAAAAGCTATTGATGGCTGCCCGCTGCATTGAGTTAACCAGGCCAAAGCCAGATGTCACTGAAACAGCAAGGTCGGCGAGCTCAGTACCACCGCCAGCACCAGCAAAGTCTAGAACCGCTAGTACTTTAAAATCATTAGAGCTGATTCCCCACTGCCCTAATTTAGACAGCGCATAGCGCGCAACCAAGTCACCGGTAGAATGGGTAATAAAAACACAGCCAGCTTGGCAGGTACCATTGGCTGCCAGCTCTTGAAACTGACTTTGGATATCGTCTTTAATACCGCCCGTTATACGGTCAGTAGAAGCCCAATACAAGTTCGCCTCTGCTTTACTTAGCCAGTATTCACTCCAGTAGTCATCTGCTCTACCTTGTAACAAATTGTCTGCTGGCCGCTCAAGTAAATCGATAGGGTTAAACCCATGAACTAACACTACGTTTTTACCGGCTAGTTTGGCTTGTACACCAACACTAACTATAAGTAAGGAAAGAAAAATTAATATTTTGTTTTTCATATTCGCCTCTTTTTTTTATTTTATTATGATTTATTGCTTTATTGCTTTATTGCTTTATTGCTTTATTGCTTTATTGCTTTATTGAGTTGTTGCTTAATTAATCTCTGCGCTATCTACCGCACCTAATTTAGTTAAAAATTCGATTCTTTCTTCTGCTAATTCATCTTCAAATTCCACATCATCGTAAAGATCAAATCGATAACCTTGAATCTGATAGCTTTGCTGAGCGCTAGATATAGGTGTATCCAAGCTCTCCCCTCTTTCGGCCCCGCGATAGCCAGTAATATTGGTCAACAAGTAGGGGCCTTCAGAGCCAGCCGCTTTTAATGCTTGAATATGCGCGCGCATAGTCTTGAAATTATTGTTACCTGTCATCGCACCCTCAGCTTGCAGGCGCAGCAAGGGCTTGCCACTAACAGCATCCTGTAACACTGCATTAGTGAAAAAGTAGCCCTCTGTTTGCACTGAATATTGCAGTTGAATATCCAAATATTCGCCTTGCACTCGCACATAAGAGATATTTGTTAATCTAGCAGCCGCCGAGTCATAGCGGATACCAACAGTGGTAGCTAAGGCCTCGTCGTCAATATCGACGCTAACCTTTAATAACAGCTCTGCACCAAGTTCTTCAGCAGACACAGCACTAAGATCAATATTCGCCCGATACTCATTAGCCGAATCTTCAACTAAATCAAATTGAACCTCAACGTCAGTATCACCCACAATCAAAGAGGCTAATATCGCACTGACCTCAACGCCAGCATTGTCTGGGGCATTGCGTACGATTAAACGCGCGACAATAATGTCACCTAAAAAGTACTGGCTTTTATTAGTCGCCAAAGACAGACGTAACGGTTGCTCTTGGCTATCAACAGGGAACGGAGTGTCAACTTCAGTGAACTGAAATGGTTGCGGCATCGCTACCTGGTCTGGATTAGTAATTGGCTGCGAAAAGTGTGGGTATTTAGCCGTTTCTGCATAGGCCTCAGCAACTTGCATAATTTGCGCTTTGATCTGCTCATCTTGGTAAACATTGATCTCTTGCGGACTAACCACGGCAACCGTCTTAGTAGATTTCACTGATCGTAACGACGAGTTTACAGCTAGTAACTCAGCGGCTATTGCCTGGTTCGAATCAACCGCAAAATCTAGCTCGTCGCCAGTGTTTACAAACCCGTAAATTAGGCCGGCAACACCCAGCAACAAGACAACAGCAATTAATTTAGCGCGCGCAGACAATCAGAGATACCCCAATTATATTTCATCAGCTGGTCAAGCTACCTACCCGCTAATTCTAGAAATCATCGTTATTATTATATTATTTATAATAACAACTTTCTATTGGTCACAAGAGGTCACATTTGTCAGCTACCTACATTTTCTGGGTAAGTAAAGACCCCTTCTTTTGTCGCAAGTACAACACCGGCATAGCTAGATATAAATGGGGCTGCGCAATTATGTGACCCACTTGTCATTCCTAAATCAGAGAAATAGTCTATAATTAGACAATAACACCACAGCCTTCTATAAATTAGTCTTATAAATAATAAAAATTATGCTGACTGAAGGAGTTTGCAAGTTGTTAGTAAACCGGCAATATTATAATTTGGATGATCTGAGCATCCGTACTGTACATCCGTCAATACTATTAGACCTAGCAGAAGAGTTTGGCGGTAACAGAAATAAGCTACTGACCCTAGCAGGCATTAGTAAGCACACTATCGCTAGCAGCACTGCGCGCATTTCTGCCAGACAATATATAGCGCTAATTGAACAAACTATGCAAGCCACCAAGTCACCGGGCTTGGGCGAGCTGCATGGCCGTTTGATTGATGTCACCGCCACTGGCCAAATGGCCTCACTGGTGCTTTGCTGTAGCACCTTTGGCGAAGCCGCTTTTTATGCCCAAAAATATATTCGCCTTAGTGGCGTTGTCTTCGATTTTGAATCAAAGCTAAGCAATGACTTAAATCACATCCATTTGATCAACCGATTTCCGGTAGACCATAAAACACAACGGTTTTTGATTGAATCGTGGATAACATCATGGCTATCTCATAGCCAATTCATGCTCGGCACTGATTTTCATTTTGCCACCATAAAAGTGACCTACCCTAAGCCAAAGCACTCTACTTTTTACAACGATATTCTAGTTAAGAAAATTGAATTCAACGCAGACTGTAACGAAGTAGCTTATGTCAATAGCTATAACAGCATAAAACTGCGCAGCAGTAATAAACACTCCAAGAAGTTATTAATTAAAGCCTGCAGTGAAGAGCTGGAAAAACTGCAACAGCTAGAATCCATTTCTAGCCGAGTAGCCGACGCGATAATGACAACTAACAATATGTCATCCACCATTAATGACATCGCTACGTTACTTAATATTGCTCCCCGCACATTGGGCAAAAAACTAGCCCATGGCGGAACCACCTTTCAAAAGGTACTTAATGACGTTCGACGCTGTAAAGCCCTCACTTATATTAAAAATCAAGAAATGACGATATGTGATATTGCAGCAGAATTAGGTTTTAGTGACACCTCAAATTTTCGCCGCGCATTCAAAAGCTGGACCGGCAAACCACCGTCTTTTTTTCGCCAAATAGTCCAATAGACATTAGGGCTCCATAGCGCCAACTTTGTTTTCAAAGTTTCACCCCCCGCCTTAGCTACACTAATGCAATTTATGCTATAAACTAAATAAAAATAATCATAGTGAGTACAACGTGTCAGATCCATCAAATAATAACTTATGGTCTTCTAAGCTAGGTTTCATTTTGGCCGCATCTGGCTCCGCGGTTGGCCTCGGCAATATGTGGAAATTCCCCTATGAAGCAGGCCAAGGCGGCGGCGGTGCGTTTGTATTGGTCTACGTTATTTGTGTTGCGTTAATTGGCCTACCATTACTGGTATCAGAAATTAGCCTCGGCCGTCGTGGCGGCAAAAGCCCGAGCTTAAGCATTAAAGCCTGCGCCGAAGAAAGTGGCAAAAGCCCTTATTGGGGGTTTGCTGGTGCAATAGGTGTTTTGGCCTCGTTTTTAGTACTGGCCTTTTATAACGTGATTGGTGGCTGGTCATTGTCTTATTTGCACTTTGCAATCACTGAAGGCTTTGATGATATTACCGCTGTCAGCAGTGAGGCACATTTTAATAATTTATTATCTGACCCGATAACAATGCTTTTTTGGCATTCTATTTTTAGTTTTATGGTTGTAGTGGTGGTTGCCAAGGGGGTTAGTAAAGGCATTGAAAAAACCGTAACGATATTAATGCCCGCGTTATTTATCATTTTGGTTGGGCTAATTCTTTATGCCACTACTACCACGGGTTTTGGCGATGCATTCAAATTTTTGTTTGCACCAGACTTATCAAAACTAAGTACTGACTCTGTTCTCAACGCTCTTGGACAAGCCTTCTTTTCACTCAGTTTAGGTTTAGCCATTATGCTGGCTTATGGGTCTCATTTACCTAAAGACATTTCAATCGGCAATGCTGCTATTAAAGTCGCTCTTGTCGACACCTTCGTCGCGCTCGGCGCGGGCATTGCAATCTTCTCAATCGTATTCAGCAATAACTTAGAGGCTGCTGCTGGTCCGGGACTTATTTTCGTCACCCTTCCAATCGCCTTTAGTAACATTTTTGGTGGCTACGCGTTAGCTATCCTATTTTTCTTCTTATTACTGTTTGCGGCATGGTCATCTGCTATCTCAGTACTGGAGCCATCAGTAGAGCGCGTTATCGACACCCAGAAATTGAACCGTAAAGCTAGCGCATGGTTAGTGGGCTTTGCCGCTTGGGCAATCGGTATTTTGTGTATCTATTCATTCAGTGACCTTGCCGAATTTAAGCCATGGTGGCTACTTAACCTAACCTTTTTCGACTTTTTCGACCACATAACCACTAATATTATGCTGCCACTTGGCGGCCTTGGTATTGCGATATTTTGCGGCTGGTTTATGAAAGCAGAATACTCAAAAGACGAACTACAGTTTAGCGAAACGACATATAAACTGTGGAAGTTTGTTATCCGTTTCATCACTCCCACATTGGTTTTAGTGGTATTTATTTACAACCTTTTCTTCTGATGCAGTTCGTATTTGCGCATTAAGCCCATTGCGTCACTTCGCAACCTAGCATTAGCAGCATTTCGTGCCACATCTGTTATCAGTGGCGCGTAACCCACCCCGCCGGCATAAACCAACACGTCGCACATTTGTAAGTAAGTCTCAGCCCATTCATCAGTATCGTTTTCCAACAGGTAATTATTACTAATATTGGTTTCCAAGGCTTTTAATATATGATGATTAGTCATCCTATCAGCACCAATTATTTCTACCGCCTGGCGCTTCATCGCCAATTCATCGGCATAAATAAAGTTTAAGAATACGGCTACTGAAAACGGTACTTGTGGACTAACGTATTGGTCGCTGCTTTTGATAGGATTTAATTGCGCTGAACGCACTAAAGCTTCACTGGCTAATTCGCCGGCCGCTATTAACTGCTTAGTTTTAGTTTGCTCGCCAACTTGGCTAATCAATAGATCAAACTGAATCAGCCCAGAGCCACTTAACGCCGCCATCAATAACTCAGTTTCCAGCAGATCATTTTCTAATGTTTTAGCCGCCAGCTTCGCTTGCAACTGTGCGGCCACCAACTCAAACAAGGCTTGGTCTGACAGCCCAACCCAAGCTAACTCTTTAAGCGCAGCAAAACGCAGCGTTTCACTCTCAGACATTATAAGCCTGGTGTACTGCTCCACCTCTTTACTTCTATCAACAATACCCGCAGCAGTCGGCCAAGACAGCAACAAAAAACTGCTGAGAAGTAAGCACACACTTCTACTAATAGCCTTTCTAATCAATGAGTTTATACACGCTGACATTATCTAATCCTTGTTGTTTTTAATGCGAAGCAGGCAATCAGCTCACCTTTAGCAAAGCACAGTATATAGACAGTGTTTTTGACTAAGGTTGCAAAATAATTATGCCACTCATACAAAGATGACTCTAGGGCTTGATTCGCCGTTAAAACATAGCATGTAAATGACTACTCATCTGGCCACTGCAGATCAACTATTACACCTGCCAACGCCGCGCTTAGCAAAAATTAGTGGTGCAGGCCTATTTTCGATAATCTGCGCAGAAAACTGCATGGCAATATAGTGCGCCAAAAGACTCAATAATATCAGCAGTACTGAGTCAACTAAAAGGGCTAGTGTATTATGCCCTTATTTGGAGCTTTTTAAGTTTTTACGGTGCAAGGCACTTTTTATTCATTTATTAATGCAGCAAAGACCTTGCCTGTTAGCTTTGATACCACTACTGTGTAGCCTGCTAGCAACACTTAATGCACTATTATTGTGCTTGCGCACTCATGCGGTGCGTAAAAATATGCTTAGCGATATGAAATGTCATTGTAATGCCTGCAAAAGCTCGCCAGCACTAGGTTTTATGAACTGGCACATAAATTGCTTTATTTTAGTGCGAGCAACAATAGTGACATAACAAATAATTTTTAGCCGTGCTGGCAAGCTGTTATCACATAGCTTAATAGCTTATTGAACTTAAAAGATGGAGGACATCAAATGTCTGAGAAAACCCTTAATCTCATTAAAGAAAGCGAATCTACTTGGGTAGATCTGCGCTTCACCGACACCAAAGGCAAAGAGCAGCATGTTTCTATCCCTGCTTCTGAGGTTGACGCCGACTTTTTCGAAGACGGAAAAATGTTTGATGGCTCATCTATCGCTGGCTGGAAAGGCATTAACGAGTCCGACATGATTCTGATGCCTGACGACAACGCGTCAATACTTGACCCATTTACTGACGAGAACACTGTAATCGTTCGTTGCGGCATCGTCGAGCCGGCTACTGGCCAAGGCTATGATCGCGACCCACGCTCTATTGCTCAACGCGCGGAAGAATACTTAAAGTCTACCGGTATCGGTGACGGCTGCTTGTTTGGCCCAGAGCCAGAATTCTTCGTATTTGATGACGTTAAATGGAAAAACGATATCAGCGGATCTAGCTTTGAAATCAACTCTGAAGAAGCTGCATGGTCTTCAAATAAGTCTTTTGACGGTGGCAATACTGGCCATCGCCCAGTTGTAAAAGGCGGTTACTTCCCAGTTCCTCCAGTTGACTCTTTACATGACCTACGCGGCGCTATGTGTGGCGCGATGGAAGCAATGGGCTTAAAAATCGAAGTTCATCACCATGAAGTTGGTACCGCTGGCCAATGTGAAATTGGTGTTGGCGCTAACAGCCTAACGCTAAAAGCTGATGAAATTCAGGTCTTTAAATACTGCACTCATAATGTTGCTCACGCTTATGGCAAAACGGCGACTTTTATGCCTAAACCATTAGTTGGCGACAACGGCAGCGGCATGCACGTTCACATGTCTATCAGCAAAGATGGCAAGAATGTATTCCAAGGCGACAGCTATGCTGGCCTAAGTGAAACTGCACTTTTCTACATCGGCGGTATCATCAAACACGCTCGTGCAGTAAACGCATTCACTAACGCATCTACTAACTCCTACAAACGCTTAGTACCAGGCTTTGAAGCGCCAGTTATGCTTGCTTACTCAGCACGCAACCGCAGTGCCTCTATCCGTATTCCTTACGTACAAAACCCTAAGGCTTCACGAGTAGAAGTTCGCTTCCCAGATCCTACAGCCAACCCATACTTGGCATTTACCGCCTTGATGATGGCTGGTCTTGACGGCATCAAAAACAAGATTCACCCTGGCGATGCAGCGGACAAAGATCTTTACGATCTTCCCGCTGAAGAAGCAGCACAGATTCCAACGGTATGCTCAAGCCTAGAGCAAGCACTAGCTGCACTAGACGCAGATCGTGAATTTTTGACTGCTGGCGGTGTAATGAACGATGATATGATCGATGCCTATATTGCACTTAAGTCTGCAGAAGTAGAGCGCTTGAACATGTCCACTCACCCTGTTGAGTTTGAAATGTACTACAGCTGCTAATTAATTAGCGCAGCTGAAATCCCGCTTGATGTGAATCAAGTGGGATTTTTTTTGTCCAACCATAACGCTCTCTCAACTGACTATTTTTATTGACTCCATACGACCGCACTAATATAGTGCATGAAGGATTAATCCGGAGTAGCTACAGGGCTTAAAGAGCTTTAAACCCTGATAATAACCTCCTAAATTAATTTTTCGGTAGTAAAAAGTTGGTTTAGTTTTTGCATTAACCTCTTAACTGTCTTAAAGAAAATTCATCATGAACTCAGACAACTTACATCGCCGACTGCTAGACAATCTAGCCACCGCGGTCTTACTGTTAGATAGTGAGCTCAATATCGCCTATCTAAATACCGGTGCCGAAATAGCGCTGAAAGTAAGCGCTAATCGCGTTGTGGGCAATCCATTTGACTCGCTATTTCCTAGCTGCGAAATTAGCACTCAAGAAATGCTCGATGCCATTCATAGTGGTTCACCGTTTATCAAACGACAAACCTTGCTGACACTGCATGATGGCAGCGATATTACGGTAGATTGCTCGGCAACCCCAATTATTGAAAGCGGCGCCTTGTCGCTTCTGCTAGAACTACAACCACTAGATCGAATCCTCAAAATTAGCCGTGAAGAAGGCATAATTTCAAATCAGGAAACCACCCGCACCATGATTCGCGGCTTGGCCCATGAGATTAAAAACCCCTTAGGTGGCTTGCGCGGCGCTGCACAATTACTCGCCAGAGAGTTACCCGATGCGGAGCTAAGAGACTATACTGACGTTATCATTGAAGAGGCCGACCGCTTAAGTAACTTAGTAGACAAGCTACTTGGGTCTCACAAGCCTCAAACCTATCAGCCTACTAATCTGCACGAAATTCTAGAACGAGTCATTACGCTTATTAGCGCAGAAACTTCTGGCAAGATTGAATTTGAGCGTGATTACGACCCCAGTATTCCAGATATTTTAGGCGACAATGAGCAGCTTATCCAAGCGGTGTTAAATATAACTCGTAACGCTATGCAGTCATTGCAAAGCAATCCACACTGCAATCAAACCATCACGATTGTTACCCGTATTTTACGGCAGTTCACCATCGGTAAATATCATCACAGGCATGTCATTAAAATTGATATTTGCGACCTTGGCCCTGGGGTACCTAAACAATTACTCCATACTGTCTTTATGCCCATGGTTAGCGGTCGCGCTGAAGGAACTGGTCTAGGGTTGTCCCTGTCACAATCGGTTATCAACCGCCACCAAGGCTTAATAGAATGCGAAAGCGAGCCTGGTAACACAAGATTTTCACTTTATATTCCACTGGAGCCAGTCAATGAGCCAAACTAACAATACAGTATGGGTTGTCGATGACGACAAATCCATCCGCTGGGTAGTTGAGAAAGCATTGAATGCCGAATCAATCACCACTCAATCTTTCGCCGAAGGCGATAGCGTATTAAACCGCTTAGAGCAAAGTCGTCCAACGGCAATCATTAGCGACATTCGTATGCCCGGGATTGATGGCTTGAAGCTATTAAAACGCATTATCGAGAAGTATCCAGATTTACCGGTCATTATTACCACTGCTCACTCTGACTTAGACAGCGCCGTTGCCTCATACCAAGGCGGTGCCTTCGAGTACCTGCCCAAACCGTTCGATCTCGACGAAGTGGTCGCCGTAGTAAAACGCGCCATTACTCATAGCGAAGAACTAGCCAGTAGCAAAGACGTTGCTGTCGTTATTGAGGAGGAAGAAGCTAGCGCTGAAATTATTGGCGAAGCGCCTGCCATGCAAGAAGTGTTTCGCGCCATCGGCCGTCTCTCTCATTCTAATATAACGGTGCTTATCAATGGCGAGTCAGGTACCGGTAAAGAGCTTGTTGCTAAAGCGCTACATACGCATAGCCCACGCGCTAGCAATCCCTTCATTGCGCTTAACATGGCAGCTATTCCAAAAGAGCTAATGGAGTCAGAATTATTCGGTCACGAAAAAGGTGCCTTTACCGGCGCCAATTCACAGCGCCGCGGCCGCTTCGAACAAGCCGACGGCGGCACCCTATTTTTAGATGAAATTGGTGATATGCCCGCCGATACCCAAACCCGTTTACTACGTGTTTTAGCTGATGGTGAATTTTACCGCGTCGGTGGCCATACCTCAGTAAAAGTAGACGTACGCATCATTGCTGCCACTCATCAAAATATGGAAAAGTTGGTTGGTGAAAATCGCTTCCGTGAAGATTTGTTTCATCGCTTAAACGTTATTCGTGTCCACCTGCCAAAACTGGCCGATCGACGCGAAGACATTGTACAACTAGCCAAACATTTTTTAGCCTCCGCAGCGAAAGAGCTAGAGGTTGAAAGTAAACAACTGAGTCAGGAGGCCGCTACGTATTTAACCCAACTAAACTGGCCTGGTAATGTTCGCCAGCTAGAAAACACCTGTCGCTGGCTAACGGTTATGGCCGCTGGGCGAGAAATTCAACTCGATGATTTACCGCCAGAGCTTAGTGGCGAAAAAGAAAACACCTCCAGCGATGGCCACTGGGAAACCCTGCTAAGCCAATGGGCAGATCGAGAAATTGCTATGGGTACCGAGCGCCTACTAGACAAAGCCGCCCCTATGTTTGAACGGATTATGATTGACGCTGCGCTAAAGCATACCGAGGGCCGCCGCCGCGACGCTGCAGAGCTTTTGGGCTGGGGCAGAAATACTATTACTCGCAAAATTAAAGAACTCAGTATGAGCGATATTACGCCAGAAGATTAGACTTTTAAATCTTACTAGTGTTGCGACCACACCATCTTTATACTTGGCACATTCTCAACACTAGCGGCAGTTAACTTACCTCATGTTTCACATTGTCTTATATCAACCCGAGATCCCGCCTAACACTGGCAACATCATCCGCCTTTGCGCCAATACTGGGGCCAAGTTGCATGTTATTCACCCTCTTGGTTTCGAGCTTGACGACAAACGCCTGCGCCGCGCTGGCCTTGATTACGACGAGTTCTCTAGTATCACTGAGCACGATAATCTAGAAGATTTTATCAGCAGCGTAAAACCTGCCCGAATGCTTGCTGCCAGCACCAAAGGTACAACATTTTTTACCGATGCAAAATTTGAACCAGCCGACGCTATAATCTTTGGCCCCGAAACTCGCGGCCTACCCGACCACTTTTTACAAAGCCTACCCCATGAGCATGTACTGCGAATACCTATGCAACCCAACAGCCGCAGCATGAATTTATCTAATAGTGTGTCTATTTTTGTTTATGAAGCGTGGCGACAACAAGGTTTTGAAGGCGCACAGTAGAAACTATATAACCGTAAACTCTATGCCGCCAAGCTCACCGTAGTTAGCTTTATAATCACCTGATAACGCCGGGACTGCAGGGCCACAAGTACCTAAAATTAATAAACTATCTTCACCAACACAAAACCCTCTTCTACCAGCCTCTGCCAGCATCCAGTTCACGCCGCTTTCAACACCACCTAAAGAGTCATTGGACGAGGCAGTGCAGACAATGCTTTTATTAAAGGCTAGCTGAATATCAATTTGCGCCGGCCTGCTTTGCCACGCAATTGGCTCACCGCAAATAACTCGGTCGGCACCTATATTGGCGGCTATCACATTTGCACCAGTCAAATCTTCATCACGCTCAAAGCCTAATAACACCACTTCAATGACAGGCAATATAGCTTTTGGTTTGCCATCGCCATCCAATAAAACGCCTATTTCACATTCAAGTAGTGACCCTTCTTCTACCTTAAGCCGGCAACCCGACAGTAATTTTCCACCGCCATATAAAGAGCCAATAACCGGTGAGCTTAGTCCAAGAAACTGCTGCACTGGCGCGGCGGTTACCCCGGCTTTTATACCAATAATATTATTACCACTTACCACTTCAGCGACGCGATGTTGAAATTCATAAGCCTGCTCTACACTTAAGCCGCTAGGTAGCGCACTAATTTTTTGATGGCTAATAATTGCGCCTGCAACTGCTTCAACTAATCCAGCGCCGTCATTCATACAACCGCGCCAATCGTTGTTCTATGCAACAACCTGTCATAGCCGTCGTATCCTGCGTTGGCTTTATGCAATACGCTGCGGTTATCCCACATCACCAACATGTTTTCTTGCCACGGGTGTGAATACACAAACTCAGCTTTGGTTTGCCACTCGTGTAGCTCCATTAAAAGATTAAAGGTGTCTGTTTGGTCAAGCCCGTCAATACCCATAATGTAACCTAAGCAACCATACACTCCTTCTTTACCCGACTCGGGATGAGCTTGCACTAACGGATGATTTTGCGTTTCTCGGGCATCATCTGACACCACAATTTTCATACTGCGGTCAGCTTCGGAGTCGGCATCGCTGTATAAACCATCTGGCGAATAGCCGCCAGCGGCTGAATGGATTGCGAGCTTTCCCGCGAGCTTAGCTTTTAACGCTATAGGCATATTCGCATAGGCCAACTTTTGATTAGCAAAATCTGTATTGCCACCAATAGGTGGAATAGTAATGCCGTACAAACATGTTCCTATCGGCGGATTTTGCTGAAAGCTCCAATCGGTATGCCACACGTCGGCAAAAATACTGGTGGTCTCGTCAGCCCTACGCTGCACCGCAATAATATGCTCGCGCCCGGCAATGGGTTGAATAAAGGGATCTTCTGCCACCGCACCAAAGCTATAAGTAAAACGCTCTAAATCATCATCACTCATTTTTTGCTCAGGAAAAATCAACACATGGTGCTCATGCCATGCTGTTTTGATTTCTTTAATCGTAGCTGCATCTAACGGCGCCGTTAAATCGACGCCACGTATTTCTGCGCCACAAGCCTGCCCTGTTGGCTTTACTTGAATACCCATAAACTGCTACTCCGCATTAAACGCTGTGATCATAAGAGTGTAATGCTAAGATTATTCGTATTTTATATATTGACAATCCATGCCAATCTTTATACAAAGTATGCCACGCTAACTTACGGCCACCGCCCCATGATAAGAATATCTGGCAGCTTCGCTTAAATAATCCGTGCCTGTATAATACGCCATAACTTAGCAGGCTAAGAGCTATGCAACACCCTAGAATGAATGGTCATCATGCGACAAGCTGGCCGCTGGTTATTACTATAGCTTGGCCTATGCGGCGTAGTTAAAAAGTCTTTGTCTTAGGACTATATTAAATGAGCTTTGATTCTAGTTTAAGCTTGCCTTAAACGTCGACTTAGATCACTTATTATCTTATCTCAGGGTCCACAATCTAGAATTTTGATATTATTGTAATACCACATCGGAAACCTGAGGTATTCACGAATTTAAAACGTCTATAATAGTTTGTTATCCGTAGAGATTTTTTAATGTGTTGGGAGTGCCTTTGCGTTATTTCCACTATTACTCTGCATAATAATGGCGTGGTGGTAGCAAAAACACTTTACCAAAAGAATGCAACGCTATCATATGGGCAAATCCAAAAAATTGTCGCAAGAATTTTGAGTGGGTGTGATGTCGCTCCTTAGGGTTTATTTAACATACTTTATAGTATGGTGAAGTTGATATTGCTTCATTATAAACAACAGTTAATCCTGACTATTAACAAAAAATAAACTAAACCCAACAGCAGTAGCAGTAGCCCAAGGAAATGTTATGTATAAAATGATTCACATTGTAACTCTATGCATAATCCTTGGTGATTTTGTCTCTCTAAGCATGACAGCCGATAAAAAAATGAAGCAAAGTAGCCCAACTTTTTTTTATAACTGTTGATGATATGAATGACTGGGTGGGATTTATGGCAGGCCATCCACAGGCAATTACGCCGAATATTGATAGCTTAGCTAACCAAGGAGTTGCCTTCAGAATGTGCAAGCGTTTAGTCCACGCTGCTCACCGAGCCGTAATGCTGTGCTGTGTGGTGTGAAGCTCTATAAATCAGGCTTGTATACTTTTTATGACCACGACATTTATAAGCAGCTACATGAACAATACATCTCGTTACCGCAATTTCTAAAAGATAATGGTTATTCAACTTTTAGATCATGAAAAATCTATCACAGCAACAAATATGATGATTTTTCATGGACTGATTATTTGGCTAGCAAATTGTATACTAAGGTTTTTGCTAAAAACAAGGGCTTTAATATTAACAACAAGCACTCGTTTCGACCTGTCACTAATCCGCTAGAGAAACTGTTTAATCATAAGGCTACGTCTTACGGTATCGATGTAATTGCAAAGCATGGCAGTAACGCAAACAATAAGCCTTATTTTGCTGCTATAGGCTTGGTAAAACCATACTTGGCTTTTGATTGCCCGGTGCAATTTTCCGATACCTTACCGCAAGCCATTGAGCCACCGAAATTATTAGTCAACGACCTTGACGATATAGGCAAAGAAGGTAACAGCATGCGTCGCCCTGACATCGCTGAAGAGTTCAAAAGGCATAATAAATGACAAGCTGTTCGTCGTGCTTATTTGTCATGTATTTCTTGGGTTGATTATAATATTGGCCGCATAATGACAGCGGTGGAAAAAGCCCAGAAGCGGATAATACGGTTGTGATTTTATGGTCTGACCATGGTTACCACTTAGGAGAAAAACTTTTCAAAAGTTCACTCTTTGGGAAGAAGTATCACGTGAGCCCTTTATTATTCTTGATAAAAGGCAACAGGCAGCTATAGGCACAAAAGTTACACAGTCGGTTACGTTACAATATCTATTCTACTGTTGCGGATATGGCCAACCTGCGCGCCCCAAATCACATTGATGGTTATAGTTTATTGCCCCAATTACAGAATCAGAATTCACCTGTTCCAGAGCCAGCGATTTCGACCTAGGCCGAGGCAACTACTCGGTGCGCACTCGAGATTGGCGATTAATTAAGTATTTTGATGGGCAGATAGGATTCTATCACCATACAAAAGGTCAACATGAGTGGCATAATTTGGCTAATAATCCTGAACATCAAAGTAAATTAGAAAGCCTTTTTGCATTGCTTCCAACATCGGAAGTTCCGACCATTGAAGAACACATAGCTTACTGGAGCTTATTCGGTGCGGACAAAGAGCACTTGGAGAAGACTAAAAATGTCCAAATTCACAGACAGCAACAGAAAAAGGAAAAAGGAAAAAGGAAAAAGGAAAAA